>NZ_JBIRRY010000002.1:871721-953368 GCF_044333935.1 Streptomyces sp. NPDC020884
GCCATGGTGGTTTGGTTCGTGTGGGCGCCCGGGGCACTGTCGCCGCGGGGCCCCTCTTGCGCTAGGCGTACTTGTGGCGTTGGGGTGTGGGGGGGCCCGGGCGGGGCCCGCCCCTCTCCTCACGTCCTTCGTGCGCCCTGTGCTCCTGGTGCGGTCAGGCCCTCACTGCCCGAACAGTCCGTTGCCACCGGGCCGCTCGCCCGGCTGGCCGTCGTCCTCGCCGGGCTGCGGCGGTATCTCCGGGCTCGTGGGGGGCTGGGAGACGGGCGGGCTGCTGCTGGACGGAGGCGGCGTCGAGGACGGGGTGTCGCTGGGCGTCTCGCTCGGCGTCTCGGAGGGCGTGTCGGACGGGGTCGGCTTCTCGGACGGGGTCGGCTCCTCGGACGGCGTGTCGGAAGGCGTCGGCGGTGCGGGCACCTCGCCGCGCTCCACGTCCTCCAGATCGAAGGTCCGGTCGGAGCCGCCGCCCAGTGCGCCGAGCGTGTAGTCGGCCCAGATCCTGGCCGGGAAGCCGCCGCCGTTGGCGCGGCCGGAGTTGGCCGTACCGGTCAGGGAGACCTGCTTGCGGCCGCCGTCGCCCTCGCCGAAGAGGGCCACGACCGTGGTCAGTTCCGGGGTGTATCCGGCGAACCAGGCCGACTTGTTGTCCTCGGAGGTGCCGGTCTTGCCCGCCGCGTCGTAGGCGGAGGTGTTCGCCGCGCTGCCGGAGCCGACGTCGACGACCCCGGTGAGCGCCTTGGTCACGGTGTCGGCCGAGGCGCGGCTGATGACCTGTTCCCGCTTGGGCTTCTCCGCGTTCACCGAACGGTCGCGGTGCTCGGCGGACTGGACGATGTGCGGGGTGACCCGCTGACCGTGGTTGTCGAGTGTGGCGTAGGCGCCCGCCATGTCCCAGGTCGAGGCGTTCATGGTGCCGAGCGAGACGGCGGGGCGCTCGGGGAAGTTCTTGTCGGGCACGCCGAGGGCGAGCGCGGTCTCCTTGACGGCGGCGGGGGTCACGTCGACGATCATCTGCGCGAAGACGGAGTTGACCGAGCTGTTCATCGCCTTCTGGACGGAGATCGGCCCGTAGTCCCGGCCGTCCTCGTTCTGCGGGTTGAACGGGGTGTCGCTGCCGACGACGGGCCGCTTGCTCGTGCCGTCATAGACGGTGTTGAGCCCGATCAGGCTGCCGTCCTGGGTCTTCGACTCGTTCTCCAGGGCCGAGGCGAGCACCAGCGGCTTGAAGGTGGAGGCGGGCTGGTAGTCCTGGCGGGTGGCGTTGCTCGTGTAGTGCTTGACGTAGTCCTCGCCGCCGTAGAGGGCCACGACCTTGCCGGTCTTCGGGTCGACGGAAGTGGCGCCGGCCTGGACCGTGGCGTCGATCTTGTTGCCCTCGCGGTCGAGCTTGGACTCCAGCTGGTCGTCCACCGACTTCTCCAGCGCGTTCTGGCGCTTCTTGTCGATGGTGAGCGTGAACGTCCAGCCGCCGGCCTCGCGGTCCTCGGCGGAGACGCCCTGCTTCTCCAGCTCCTTGTTGGCCGCCTCGACGAGGTAGCCGGTCTGGCCCTCCATGCCCTGGGCGGGCTTGGGCTTCTGCGGGTAGGGGAACTTCAGGCCGGTCCTCTCGGACTCGGTCAGCCAGTCCATCTCCACCATGTTGCGCAGGGTGTAGGCCCAGCGCTCCTTGACCAGGCGCTTGCCGGTGTCGGTGGCGGAGTTCCAGTCGTACTGGCTGGGGGCCTGGAGGAGGGAGGCGAGGTAGGCGCCCTGGGAGACGTTCAGGTCCTTGGCGTCGACGCCGTAGTACGCCTGGGCGGCCGCCTGGATGCCGCTGGCACCGCGCCCGTAGTAGGCGGTGTTGATGTACCCGGCGAGGATCGTCTCCTTGGACTCCTGCTGGTCGACCTTGAGCGAGATCACCAGTTCCTTGAGCTTGCGGCTCACGGTGGGGTCCTGCGTCAGATAGAAGTTCTTCACGTACTGCTGGGTGATGGTCGAGCCACCCTGCTTGCCCTTGCCGCTGAGGGTGTTGAACAGACCGCGCGTGGTGCCCTTGAGGTCGACGCCCTGGTCCTTGTAGAAGGTCTTGTTCTCCGCGGCGACGAAGGCGTGCTGGACGTTCTTCGGCACCTCGGCCAGGTCGACGATCTGGCGGTTGACGCCGTTGTTGGACCGCGCGAGGACCGTGCCGTCGCTGTACTTGTAGACGTTGCTCTGCCGCTCGGCCATGGCGTTGGCGGCGGGGACGTCGACGTACAGGTAGAGCGCGCCGAAGGCGCCCATGCCCAGCAGGACGATTCCGAAGAACGTGCCCAGCAGCTTCTTCCACGTGAAGAGTCTGCGTATGCCGCCACTCTTCGGGGCCCGGCGTGACTCCCGCGCCTGGGCTCGTCGCGCATCCGCTCGACCCATTGCTGTGTTGCTCCCGCTTCTCTGCTCGACCGGCTCGCTCGGTTTCCTCAGTTCGCTCAGACCTGCCAGCTAACACCGTAGGCAGGGACAAAAGACAAGCGATCCGGTCTTTTACGGACGTGACAATCAGCACCTGTTCCCTAGGAACCGACTCCCCAGGGGTGGACAAGGTTGCGACAACCGATAATGTGTAATCACATTGATAGCGTGGTGCGAGACCGCGCGGAACGGGGGATCCCATGACCGGACAGCACGACGACCACCGTCCGGACGCCACCGCGGACGGCCTGCCGGTCGACGCGCCCGACATGCCCGCACCCCAGGTCAGGGAGGTCACCGCACACTCCATCCCGGGCGGCCTCGGACTGCTCCTGACCGTGGTCGGGGTGTTCGCGGGGGTCGGCCTCGCCATCACCGGCGGGGTGATCGGGACCGGCGGCAACAACGCGGTCGGGATCCCGCTCCTCATCCTCGGGGTGCTCCTCACCATCACCTCCTTCTTCTGCATGAGCGGTGTGAAGATGGTCGCTCCGGGCGAGGCCCGGGTGATCCAGCTCTTCGGCCGGTACGTCGGCACCATCCGCGCGGACGGGCTCCGCTGGATCAACCCGCTGACCTCCAGCCGCAAGATCTCCACCCGCGTCCGCAACCACGAGACCGCGGTGCTCAAGGTCAACGACGCCTACGGCAACCCGATCGAGCTGGCCTCGATCGTCGTGTGGAAGGTGGAGGACACCGCCCAGGCGCTCTTCGAGGTCGACGACTTCCTGGAGTTCGTCGCCACCCAGACCGAGGCGGCCGTGCGGCACATCGCCATCGAGTACCCGTACGACGCCCACGAGGAGGACGGCCTCTCGCTGCGCGGCAACGCGGAGGAGATCACCGAGAAGCTGGCCGTCGAGCTGACCGCCCGGGTGAAGGCCGCGGGCGTCCTGATCATCGAGTCGCGCTTCAGCCACCTCGCGTACGCCCCCGAGATCGCCTCCGCCATGCTCCAGCGCCAGCAGGCCGGCGCGGTCGTCGCGGCCCGTCAGCAGATCGTGGAGGGGGCGGTGGGCATGGTCGAGATGGCCCTGGCCCGGATCGCCGAGCAGGACATCGTGGAGCTGGACTCCGAGCGGAAGGCGGCCATGGTCAGCAATCTGATGGTGGTGCTGTGCGGTGACCGCGCGGCCCAGCCGGTCCTCAACACGGGCTCCCTCTACCAGTGACCGACCGGACGCCTCCCCGGCGGACACCGGGAGCCCGCTCGCAGCAGCGCAAGCAGATGCTGCTGCGGCTGGACCCCGCGGTGCACGACGCGCTCGCCCGCTGGGCCTCCGACGAGCTGCGCAGCGCCAACGCGCAGATCGAGTTCCTGCTGCGGCGGGCGCTCGCGGAGGCGGGCCGGCTGCCGGGGGCGGCGCGGCCGATCGCCCGCCGGGGGCGGCCGCCGAAACAGCCGCCGGAGGCGCCGGAGCCCCCGCCCGCACCCGACACCCCGGACGCTTCCTAGAAGGCCGTGCGACACCGCGCCCCCGCCCCCCACCTGGGTCGGGGGCCCTTTTCGGACGCGTATACACAGCAGGTATACACCCCGTGTACAGTGCTCCTCATGTCTATCGGCCACACCCTCCTCGGGCTCCTGGAGTCCGGCCCCCGGCACGGCTACGACCTGAAGCGGACCTTCGACGAGAAGTTCGGCCAGGACCGCCCGCTGCACTACGGCCAGGTCTACTCGACGATGTCCCGGCTCCTGAAGAACGGACTCGTCGAGGTCGACGGCGTCGAGAGCGAAGGAGGCCCCGAGCGCAAGCGGTACGCCATCACCGACGCCGGGATCTCCGATGTCTCGCAGTGGCTGGCGCAGCCCGAGAAGCCGGAGCCCTACCTCCAGTCGACGCTCTACACCAAGGTCGTCCTCGCGCTCCTGACCGATCGCAGCGCGGCCGACCTGCTGGACTCCCAGCGCTCGGCGCACCTGCGGATGATGCGCGTCCTCACCGACCGCAAGCGCACGGGCGACCTCGCCGACCAGCTGATCTGCGACCACGCCCTGTTCCATCTGGAAGCCGATCTGCGCTGGCTGGAACTGACCGCCGCCCGTCTCGACCAGCTCGCCAAGGTGGTGGCTCCGTGATTCCCGAAGGCTCCCTGCTCGCCGCGCACGATCTGCGCAAGACCTACGGTGCGACGCCCGCCCTGGACGGCGCCTCCTTCTCCGTGCACCCCGGCGAGGTCGTCGCCGTGATGGGCCCGTCCGGCTCCGGCAAGTCGACCCTGCTGCACTGCCTGGCCGGGATCATCACCCCCGACTCCGGCACCATCACCTACGCGGGCCGCGAGCTGTCCGCGCTGTCGGACGCCGAGCGCAGCGCCCTGCGGCGCAGTGACTTCGGCTTCGTCTTCCAGTTCGGCCAGCTCGTCCCGGAGCTGACCTGTGTGGAGAACGTCGCCCTGCCGCTGCGGCTGAACGGGGTCCGGCGCAAGGCCGCCGAGCGCGCCGCCCTGGAGTGGATGGAGCGCCTGGAGGTCGACGACCTCGGGGCCAAGCGCCCCGGCGAGGTCTCCGGCGGGCAGGGCCAGCGGGTCGCCGTGGCCCGAGCGCTGGCGGCCTCACCGAAGGTGATCTTCGCGGACGAGCCGACCGGCGCGCTGGACTCCCTCAACGGCGAGCGGGTGATGGCGCTGCTCACCGAGGCCGCCCGCTCCGCCAACGTCGCCGTCGTCCTGGTGACCCACGAGGCCCGGGTCGCCGCCTACTCCGACCGCGACATCACCGTGCGCGACGGCCGGACCCGCGACATGGAGCACGCCGCATGACCCTGCTCCACGAGAAGCGGACCGCCGCGCCGCCGCGCCCGGCGCCGCCCGCACGGGGCGCGGTGACCCTCCGCGATCTCGGCCTCGGCATCCGGTTCGCCGCCGCCGGGGGCCGCGAGGGCTGGATCCGTACGCTGCTGACCGCCGTCGGCGTCGGCCTCGGCGTCGCCCTGCTGCTGCTCGCCTCCTCCGTGCCGCATCTGATCGACGAACAGAACACCCGCGAACAGGCCCGCAGCGAGACCCGGATCTCCGACTCGCCCGACGCGAACGCCCCGAGGACGGACAGCTCGGTGGTGCGGATCAACGCCGCCTCCGAGTACCGGGACCGGACCGTCGCGGGGTATCTGATGCGCCCGGACGGTTCGACCCCCGTCCTGCCGCCGGGAGTCGACCGCTTCCCGGAGGCGGACAGCATGGTGGTCTCCCCCGCCCTGCGGGAGCTGCTCGGCACCCCGGGCAACGAGCTGCTGCGCGAACGGCTGCCGTACGGGATCACCGGCACGATCGGGGACGCCGGGCTGCGCTCCCCCGGTGAACTCCTCTACTACGCGGGCAGCGACACCCTGACGCCCGCCAAGGGCGGCCACCGGATCGCCGGGTACGGGGACTCCCGCCAGGGTGACGCGCTGCCGCCGCTGCTGATCGTGCTCGTCGTCATGGTCTGCGTCGTGCTGCTGGCGCCGGTCGCGATCTTCATCGCCACGGCCGTGCGCTTCGGCGGTGACCGCCGCGACCGCCGGCTGGCCGCGCTGCGTCTGGTCGGCGCGGACATCCGGATGACCCGGCGGATCGCCGCCGGGGAGGCCCTGTTCGGAGCGGTGCTCGGTCTGCTGATCGGCCTCGCGTTCTTCCTGGGGGGCCGGGAGCTCATCGGCTCGGTGGAGATCTGGGACGTCAGCGCGTTCCCCGCCGACCTGGTCCCCGCTCCCCCGCTGGCGCTGCTGATCGCCCTGGCGGTGCCGCTCACCGCCGTGCTGGTCACGCTGGTCGCGATGCGGTCCGTGGTGATCGAGCCGCTCGGCGTCGTACGCCAGGGGCGTGCGCGCGGCCGCCGGCTCTGGTGGCGCCTGCTGATGCCGGTGGCCGGTCTGGCGGTGCTCGCCACGACGGGCCGCACCAACGGGTACGAGCCGGTGAACCCGTTCGCCATAGCCTCCGGCGCCGTGCTGACGCTGGTCGGTCTCGCGCTGCTGCTGCCCTGGCTGGTCGAGGCCTGTGTGAACCGGCTGCGCGGCGGCCCGGTGCCCTGGCAGCTCGCCACCCGCAGGCTCCAGTTGAGCAGCGGGGCGGCGTCCCGCGCGGTCAGCGGCGTGACGGTCGCGGTGGCCGGCGCGGTCGCTCTCCAGATGCTGTTCGCCGCGATGAACGCCGACTTCCACCGGGTGACGGGCCAGGACCCCTCGCGGGCCCAGTTCGCCGCGTACTCCCAGGACGTCACGGGCGAGGCGGCCACCTCCGCCATCGCGCGGTTCCGCGCCACCGAGGGCGTCGAGCTGGTCATCGGCTCGGTCGAGGCGTACGCGACCAGGCCCGGGAGGTACGCGGACGACGAGATCCAGCCCACCACCTCGCTGACCATCGGCACCTGCGCGACCCTGCGCGAGCTGGCCCGGATCGACGCCTGCGCGGACGGCGACGCCTTCGTCGTGCACCCCCCGGACGACAAGGGGCAGGCCGGCTGGGTGGACCAGACCGCCCGCAAGGGCAAGGTCGTCGAGATCGGCGAGGGCATGGGCGCGAAGGCGTACCGGTGGACGCTGCCCGCCGGCACCCCGACCGTGACCGGACGCGAGGACCCGATGGGCGAGGTCCACTACGGGATCATGGCGACCACCGGTGCGCTGGACGCGGGCAAGCTGCCCGGCGCCACGATCGTCGCGCAGATCCGGATCGACGACAGCGTGCCCGACGTCGCCGAGCACGTACGCAACACGGCCGTCGGGATCGATCCCGGGATGCGCTTCGTCGAGCTGAACCCGGTGGCGCGCGACCGGCAGTACGACAGCGTGCAGACCGGCCTCCGGGTCGGGGCGACCGCGGTGCTGCTGCTGATCGCCGCCTCGATGCTGGTCTCCCAGCTGGAGCAGTTGCGCGAGCGCAGGCGGCTGTTGTCGGTGCTGGTCGCCTTCGGCACCCGGCGCTCCACGCTCGGCTGGTCGGTGCTGTGGCAGACCGCCGTGCCGGTGGTGCTCGGCCTCGCGGTGGCGGTCGCGGGCGGCCTGGGGCTCGGCGGGACGCTCGCCTGGATGATCGGCAAGCCGGTCTCCGACTGGTGGCTGTTCTGGCCGCTGGTGGGAGCCGGGGGCGCGCTGATCGTGCTGGTGACCCTGCTGTCGCTGCCGCCGCTGTGGCGGATGATGCGCCCGGAGGGACTGCGCACCGAGTGATCTCCGCCCGGCCCGCGTGCGGCCGGGGCTCCCGTGGTCGGGAGCCCCGGCCGCACGGTCGCGTTCAGGCGCTCTCCGTCACCAGCCGCACCGGCAGCGGCCGCATCGCCTCGCGCAGGGCGGCGGCGAACTCCTCGAACTCGCCGCCCCGCGCCGACCCGGTCCGCATCGCCAGCGCCACCCGCCGGCTGGGCGCCGGATCCGCGAAGTACCCGGTGGTCAGCGCCTCGTTGCGGCCGGTCTCCACGGTCACCGCGGTCCGGGGCAGCAGCGTCACCCCGAGCCCGCCGGCGACCAGCTGGACCAGGGTGGAGAGCCCGGCGGCGGTCGTGGTCACCGGCGCCCCCTCGGTGCGGCCGGCCTCACGGCAGATGTCCAGGGCCTGGTCGCGCAGGCAGTGGCCCTCGTCCAGGAGCAGCAGCGGCAGTTCGCGCAGGGCTTCGCGGGGGATGTCACAGCGGCCGCCGAGCCAGTGGTCCTGCTCCATGACCAGGACGAAGTCCTCGTCGAACAGCGGGAGTTCGGCCACCCCGGGGACCCCGAGCGGCACGGCGAGGAGGAGCAGGTCCAGCCGCCCGGCGGCCAGCCCCTCCAGCAGCGAAGAGGTCTGCTCCTCGTGGACCTGGAGGTCGAGGTCCACGTAGCGCTCATGGACCAGCCCGAGCACGGTGGGCAGCAGATACGGGGCCACGGTCGGGATCACGCCGAGCCGGAGGACTCCGGTGAACGGGGCCCGGACCGCCTCCGCCTCCTCCATCAGCGCGGCGACGGCCTCCAGCACCGCCCCGGCCCGCACCGCGAGCCGCTCCCCCGCGGGGGAGAGCAGCACCTTGCGCGTCGTACGCTCGATGAGCTGGACACCCAGTGCCTCCTCCAGGGTGGACACCGCACCGGAGAGTGCGGGCTGACTCATCCCGATTGCTGCCGCTGCGTCCCTGAAGTGCAGATGCTCCGCCACGGCCGCGAAGGCGCGCAGCTGCGAAAGACTGGGCTGCTTGGTGTGCTGCTTGGGGCGTATGCCCTGATTCCCCTGGGCCACTGATAGGCACCTCCGATCACCTCGACCGAGTGTAGCTATTTCTGTGATCAATGCACTCTGTGCCAAGGTGGAACCCGTCCAACCCTCAGGAACGCCCCCAAAAAGGGAATTCCAGACGTTGCAAGGAGAGCGCGTGCTCACTGTCGGTGACAAGTTCCCCCAGTTCGACCTGACTGCTTGTGTTTCGCTGGAGAGCGGCAAGGAGTTCGAGCAGATCGACCACAAGACCTACGAGGGCAAGTGGAAGATCGTCTTCGCCTGGCCGAAGGACTTCACCTTCGTGTGCCCCACCGAGATCGCCGCCTTCGGCAAGCTGAACGAGGAGTTCGCCGACCGGGACGCCCAGGTCCTCGGCTTCTCCGGTGACTCCGAGTTCGTGCACCACGCCTGGCGCAAGGACCACCCGGACCTGACCGACCTGCCGTTCCCGATGCTGGCCGACTCGAAGCACGAGCTCATGCGCGACCTCGGCATCGAGGGCGAGGACGGCTTCGCCCAGCGCGCCGTCTTCATCGTCGACCAGAACAACGAGATCCAGTTCACGATGGTGACCGCCGGTTCCGTGGGCCGTAACCCCAAGGAGGTCCTGCGGGTCCTCGACGCCCTGCAGACCGACGAGCTGTGCCCGTGCAACTGGACCAAGGGCGAGAACACCCTCGACCCGGTCGCGCTCCTCTCGGGCGAATGAGCTGATTCGGACATGGCTCTCGACGAACTGAAGTCCGCCCTGCCGGACTTCGCCAAGGACCTGAAGCTGAACCTCGGTTCGGTCATCGGCAACAGCGACCTCCCGCAGCAGCAGCTGTGGGGCACCGTGCTGGCCTGCGCCATCGCTTCGCGCTCGCCCAAGGTGCTGCGCGAGCTGGAGCCCGAGGCGAAGGCCAACCTCTCCGCCGAGGCGTACACCGCGGCCAAGTCGGCTGCCGCGGTCATGGCGATGAACAACGTCTTCTACCGGACCCGGCACCTGCTGTCGGACCCGGAGTACGGCACGCTCCGCGCGGGCCTGCGGATGAACGTCATCGGCAACCCCGGCGTGGAGAAGGTCGACTTCGAGCTGTGGTCGCTGGCCGTCTCCGCGATCAACGGCTGCGGCCAGTGCCTGGACTCCCACGAGCAGGTGCTGCGCAAGGCCGGCGTGGACCGTGAGACCATTCAGGAAGCCGTCAAGGTCGCTTCGGTGATCCAGGCGGTCGGTGTGACCCTCGACGCCGAGGCCGTACTCGCCGAGTAGTGACACCGCACCACCCCTGATACGAGAAGGGCCCCGAGGACGACCGACCGTCCCCGGGGCCCTTCTTCTCGTTCCGGTCCGTTCCGCTATTCCTTCGGCGGCGGGCTCTCCTGCGCGCCTTCGCCCGGGGAGTCCTCCGGGCCCGGGGGCGCGGCCGCCGGCGCGGCGTGCGCCGGGGTCATCGACAGGGCGGTGGCCCCGTGGTGTCCGCCGCGCTCGCCCGGGGATCCCGGATCGCCGTGCGAGCGCAGATAGCCGACCACCGTGTTGATCACGGCGACCAGCGGCACGGCGACCACCGCGCCGCCGATGCCCGCGACCAGACCGCCCGTCGCGACCGACAGGACCACCGCGAGCGGATGGACCCGGACCGCGCGGCCGAGGATGAACGGCTGCAGGATGTGCCCCTCGATCTGCTGGACCGCCAGGACCACCACCAGCGCCCACAGCGCGGTCCACACCCCCTCGGTGACCAGGGCGACGACCACCGCGAGCGCCCCGGAGACCACGGCGCCGACGAGCGGGATGAAGGCGAACAGGAAGATGAAGACGGCCAGCGGCACCGCGAGCGGCACGTTGAGGATGTAGAGACCGAAACCGATGAAGATCGCGTCGATGAGGGCGACCAGCACCGTGCCGCGCACATACGCGGTCAGGGTGCGCCAGGCGCGCGGTCCGGCGCCGGCGACCCCGGGACGGGCCGCGACGGGCACCAGCTTGAGCGACCACTCCCAGATGCGCCTGCCGTCGTAGAGCAGGAACAGCGTGGAGAACATCGCCAGCAGCAGCCCGGTGAGGAACTCCACCATCACGGTGACGCCCTGGAGCCCGGCGGAGGTGATCTCCTCGGTGTTGGTGCCGATGGTGTCGTTGAGGTTCTTGGCGATGTCGTTGATCTGCTGCTCGGTGACGTGGAAGGGGCTGTCGAGCAGCCAGCGCTTCAACTCGTCGATGCCGTCGCGGACCCGGTCGGAGAGCGTGTCGAGGTTCTCCATCACCTGCCACACCACGAACCAGCCGACCAGGCCGATGATGACGAACCCGAGCACGGCGGTCACGGCGGTGGCGAGCCCGTGCGGCAGCCCGAACCGCTTGAGGCGGACCACGGTCGGCTGGAGCATCGCGGTGACGAGCAGGGCTGCGGCGAAGGCCAGCACCACCAGCTGGACCGCGCTGATCACCCGCATCAGCACCCAGAGCGTCCCGGCGAGGACGAGGAGGCGCCAGCCGGCCTCGGCGGCGACCCGCATCCCCCACGGGATCGCCGCCACCGGATCGGGCTTGGCGGCGACCGAGGGGGCGTACGACGGCGGCGCGGGCACCTGCCCGGGGTCGTCGCCCTCGGGGTCCGCGGGGACCTTGCGCAGCACGACGGGTTCGTCCTCGGCGGCGGCGCGCGCCCGCCGCTCGTCCAGTCGCGCGCCCAGCTCCGTCAGTTCGGACCCGAAGCGGCCCAGCCAGCCCGGCAGTTTCGACATGCTCTCTTTCCTTCCCCCATCTTCGCCGCCCAGCGGCCCCTCGGCGCTTCTCCGCGCTCCCCGGGATCGCAGGATGCGACCGTACACGCGCGAGACCCCCCACCGTCTGGACGGTGAGGGGCCTCGTGAGGTTGAGCGGGCGGTCCGTGAACGTCCGCCCGCTCCCTCTAATACCAGTTGTTGGCCTGCCAGAAGGACCAGGCGCCGCACGGGCTGCCGTAACGGCCGTCCATGTAGCTGAGGCCCCACTTGATCTGGGTGGCCGGGTTGGTCTGCCAGTCGGCGCCGGCGGAGGACATCTTGTGACCCGGGAGGGCCTGCATGAGTCCGTACGCCCCGGAGGACGGGTTGGACGCGCGGTAGTTCCAGGTCGACTCGTGGTTCACGATGTTGCTGAAGCACTGGAACTGGTCCGCGGGGACCATCTGACGGGCCATCGCCTGGACGTCGGCCACGCTGTAGGAGCCCTGCGCGGAGAACGAGGACGCGTCGCGGACGGAAGAACGGCTGGCGCGCTCGGCGTCTTCCTTCTTCTTCTCCTCCGCCTTGCGCTCGGCCTCGACCCGGTCCTCGGCGGCCTGCTTCTTGGACTTGGCGTCCTTGGCAGCCTGGAGGCGGGCCGATTCCTCGGCCGACTTCTTCGCGGCGGCGTCGGCGGCGGATGCCTGGGCATCGGCCTGCTGCGTCAGCGAAGCGGTCTGGACCTGGGCCTGCTGGCCCGCGGGGATGTCTGCGAGCAGCGTGGTGTCGGCTGCGGCAGCCTCGAAGTTGTTGTCGTCGGCGGCAGGTGTGCCGCCCGCAGCAACGCCTACGACGGCGCCAACGGTGGTGACCGCGGTGGCAGATGCCACGGCGAACCCCCGGACCGAGATCCGGCTCACATGGTGTCCTTCCAGCATCGCCCGCTTAGGTGACCTCGCGGGCGCGTTCGTGCCCCTGACGCTGGCCTCCCTACTGCGTGGGTCACGGGAGGCACGGGCCCGTTGGGCAACCCCGGTGAGGAGGCTGCCGCGTGGTACTCGCGGGCGGCATACGGGCGTCTCGTGTTGAGTTGTGTGGTGCGTGGCGCCTCTGGAGGTGCCCAAGTGCCGTATGCGGGGCCTGACGGAAGCAAGACTCTGCCGGACGGGGACGCCAGGAGGCAATTCTGTGTTGCGTGGGAAAGGTCACACCCCGTTTGGGCCCCTGGTTTTGCGGAAATGACGGCGCAGCACGATGCCGCCCGGCTAAGCTCCTTGACTCGCCGGGCGGCATCAATGGGGCATGCGTGTCAGATGTGGCCTTCCTCCAGCATTTCGGTCACCAGCGCGGCGATCGGTGAACGCTCGGACCGCGTGAGCGTGACGTGGGCGAACAGCGGATGGCCCTTCAGTTTCTCGACGACGGCGACGACTCCGTCGTACCGGCCGACCCGGAGGTTGTCCCGCTGGGCCACGTCGTGGGTGAGCACGACACGCGAATTCGCCCCGATTCGGGACAACACGGTCAGCAGGACATTCCGTTCGAGCGACTGCGCCTCGTCGACGATCACGAACGCGTCGTGCAGCGAGCGGCCGCGGATGTGGGTGAGCGGCAGGACCTCCAGCATCCCGCGCCCGAGCACCTCCTCGATGACCTCGCGCCCCGCGACCGCCGAGAGCGTGTCGAAGACCGCCTGCGCCCAGGGGCTCATCTTCTCGGCCTCGCTGCCGGGGAGATAGCCGAGCTCCTGCCCGCCCACCGCGTACAGCGGACGGAAGACCATCACCTTTTTGTGCTGCTGCCGCTCCAGCACCGCCTCCAGGCCCGCGCAGAGGGCCAGCGCCGACTTGCCGGTGCCCGCGCGGCCGCCCAGCGACAGGATGCCGACGTCGGCGTCCAGGAGGAGATCGAGGGCGATCCGCTGCTCGGCGCTGCGCCCGTGGATGCCGAAGGCCTCCCGGTCGCCGCGCACGAGCCGCACATTGCCCTCGGCCGTCACCCGGCCGAGCGCCTTGCCGCGCTCGGACTGGAGGACCAGACCGGTGTGCACGGGCAGCTCGGCGGCCTCGGGGACGTACAGCGTCTCCTCGCTGAACAGCAGGTCGATCTGTTCCGCGGCGAGGGACAGTTCGCTCATGCCGGTCCAGCCGGAGTCCGTGATGGCGAGCTCCGCGCGGTACTCCTCGGCGAGGAGGCCGACGGAGGACGCCTTGATACGGAGCGGCAGATCCTTGGAGACGACCGTGACGTCGTACCCCTCGGCCTGGAGATTGCGTGCGACCGCGAGGATCCGTGAGTCGTTGTCCCCCAACCGGTAGCCGGCGGGCAGGACGCCGGGATCGGAGTGGTTGAGTTCGACACGGAGCGTCCCGCCCAGATCCCCGAGGGGGATCGGGGCGTCCAGTCGGCCGTACCGGACCCGGAAGTCGTCCAGCAGGCGCAGGGCCTGCCGGGCGAAGTACCCGAGCTCGGGATGGTGCCGTTTGGCCTCCAGCTCCGTGACCACCACGATCGGCAGCACGACTTCGTGCTCGTCGAAGCGGGCCATGGCGCCTGGGTCGGCCAGCAGGACGCTGGTGTCGAGAACGTAGGTGCGCCTGTCGGGCATGCGGCGCTTAGTACTGGTCACCACGGAAGGACGTACCCCCTCGGACGAGGTCGGGGAGTGCGACAGACGGTCGCGGAGCTTCCCGAAGGGAGAGGACGGACCGGGATCGGGCCCTGTGCGCGGGCCGGACCACGGCCTCCGCGTCGGCCGCACGCTGTGTACGGTCCTTCGTGTGCAAAGGGCCTCCCGGGCGAGCGGGCTGGGTGCCGCTCACTTGGATGCGACATCCGCCTGGTTGATGACCGGACGTCGACCTGACAGGGGTATTCCCTTTATCGCACGAAGCCATGCAGCCGCATATGACACGGTGTGGAGAAGTCCCGGTGGACGCGCGATGACTCCCGTGCGTACGCGATGGCTCCCCTATATAGGGGAGCCATCGGCAACACGCGGGCGGGCGGGGCGTTCAGGCCCCGTAGCGGCGGTGGCGGGCGGCGTAGTCGCGCAGCGCCCGGAGGAAGTCGACCTTGCGGAAGGCCGGCCAGAAGACCTCGCAGAAGTAGTACTCCGAATGGGCGCTCTGCCAGAGCATGAAGCCCGAGAGCCGCTGCTCGCCGCTCGTCCGGATCACCAGGTCGGGATCGGGCTGGCCCCGGGTGTAGAGGTGCTCGGAGATCAGGTCGGTCGAGACGACCTCGGCCAGCTCCTCGAAGCTCGTGCCCTTCTCCGAGTGCTCCAGGAGCAGGGAGCGCACCGCGTCCGCGATCTCCTGACGGCCGCCGTAGCCGACCGCGACATTGACGATTATCCCTCCCCTGTCGGACGTCGACTCCTGGGCCTCCTTGAGCACCGTCTGCGTCTCCGCCGGGAGCAGGTCGAGCGTGCCGACGTGGTGGACGCGCCAGCGCCCGTCCGCGGCGAGGTTGCGCACGGTGTTCTCGATGATGCCGAGCAGCGGCCTCAGCTCGTGCTCGGGCCGGTCGAAGTTGTCCGTGGACAGCATCCAGAGGGTGACGACCTCGACATCGGTCTCGCTGCACCAGCCGAGCAGCTCGGAGATCTTGTCCGCACCGGCCTGGTGGCCCTGCACGGCCGATCCGCCGGACGCCTTGGCCCACCGCCGGTTGCCGTCGAGGATGACCCCGATGTGCTTCGGCACCTGGTCGTGGTCCAGGCGGCCCCCCACCCGGCGCGCGTAAAGCCTGTACACCAGGTCGCGGAAGTTCACTGTGTTCACCCTCTCGGTTCCGTACGGGCCCCGGGGCCCGCCCTCCCCGTCGCCGGGGGTCCGGGGGCCGTCCCCCGCAGGGGATCGCTGCACGGCCTGCACCGCCCGCACGATCCCTCGGCGGTCCGCGCCTCTACCACCGGCACGGGCCACGCGGGCCTTCGCCGCGCCGCACATCGGCATTCCCCGAAGCGGCCACATTACTGCGATCGGGTCACCGGGGCCCAACCCGGTCTGTCACAAGTCCGTGATAAGGAGAGAAACGTGACTGATTACCTCTCCCCCGACCTGTACTACCGCGCCGCCGGTTCGCGTTACGACTCCATGGAGTACCGCCGGACCGGGCGCAGCGGCCTCAAGCTGCCCGCCCTCTCGCTGGGCCTGTGGCACAACTTCGGCGACGACCGGGCGCTGGACTCGCAGCGTGCGATCCTGCGCCGCGCCTTCGATCTCGGCGTCACGCATTTTGACCTGGCCAACAACTACGGACCGCCGCCCGGCTCGGCCGAGCTGAACTTCGGCAAGCTCTTCGCCCAGGACTTCGCCCCCTACCGGGACGAACTGGTCATTTCCACCAAGGCCGGCTATCTGATGCACCCGGGCCCGTACGGCGAGTGGGGCTCCCGGAAGTACCTGCTGTCCTCGCTCGACGCCTCACTGAAGCGGATGGGCCTCGACCACGTCGACGTCTTCTACTCGCACCGCTTCGACCCGGACACCCCGCTGGAGGAGACGATGGGCGCCCTGGCGTCCGCCGTCCGGCAGGGCAAGGCGCTGTACGTGGGCGTCTCCTCCTACACCGCGGAGCAGACCGCCGAGGCGGCCGCGCTGCTCAAGGACATGGGTGTGCCGGCGCTGATCCACCAGCCGTCCTACTCCATGATCAACCGCTGGATCGAGGACGACGGACTGCTCGACACCCTGGAGACGGCCGGAATGGGCTGCATCTCCTTCGTGCCGCTCGCGCAGGGCCTGCTCACGAACAAGTACCTGAAGGGCATCCCGGAGGGCTCGCGCGCCACCCAGGGCAAGTCCCTCGACCCGGGCCTGCTCTCCGACGAGGTGGTCCGCCGGCTCAACGGGCTCAACGACATCGCGCAGAGCCGCGGTCAGTCGCTCGCCCAGCTGGCCATCGCGTGGGTCCTGCGCGACAGCCGGATGACCTCGGCCCTGATCGGCGCCTCCAGCGTGAAGCAGCTGGAGGAGAACGTGGCGGCCCTCGCGGGTCCGGCGCTGACCGCCGAGGAGCTGAAGGAGATCGACGCGTTCGCCGTGGACACGGCGGGCACCAACATCTGGGCCGGTCGCAGCTGACGTCGGGTCAACGGGGCTTCCGCACACGGAAAAACGCGGGGGCCCCGGGGCCGCACGGCAGCGCCTGTGCCGGCCCGTAAAAAAACGGGCCGGTCCGTGGGGGGGGATA
Organism: Streptomyces sp. NPDC020884; assembly: GCF_044333935.1. Lineage (NCBI taxonomy): Bacteria > Bacillati > Actinomycetota > Actinomycetes > Kitasatosporales > Streptomycetaceae > Streptomyces > Streptomyces sp. NPDC020884. Next base: position 888,219 of record NZ_JBIRRY010000002.1, read on the forward strand.
CGGACCGGCCCGAGGGGGGGTTTCCACCATAACCCTTCGTAAGCGATGTCGCGTGCATTGCCGCTCCATAACTACTCTCCGAATATGCCGGACTCCCCTGCGAGCACGGCTCACGCCCCCTGAGCGCCCTCCGAGCGCCCTGCGAGCAGGGCTTCCGCACCCGATGGCGACCCGGGGTCGCCCCGGTATCGGCTCCGGTATCGACCCCGGTATCGAGGGGTCGCCGCACGGCGTCGCCTTGACGCCGCCGGGGCGCGGTAGCGGGACAGCGGACAGGAACTGACCGCTGGGGGCTCTAGGTTCGGGGCATGACGACACCATCCCGTGCGACCGCGACCGTGACCTGGCCCGGGGCGAACGCCCGGAGGCTGGCCCGCCAGCACCTCCACCCGGACGCCGCCGCCGCGTCGCCCCTCGCTGCCCCCGGCGATGCGGTGGCCGCGATGCTCGGCGCGCACGCCCAGGTGCTGTCGGCGGCCGAGCTCTCCGTGGGGCTGCGCGGTGACGGACTGACCCGTACGGACGTCCGTACGGCGCTGTGGACCGACCGCACCCTGGTCAAGACGTTCGGGCCGCGCGGCACGGTCCACCTGCTGCCCGCCGCGGACCTGCCCCTGTGGACCGGGGCCCTGTCCGCCGTGCCGACGGGCCCGAACCCCTTTCCCAAAGACGCCCGGATGACCCCGGACCAGGTGGAGGCGGTCGTCGCGGCGGTCGGAGAGGCGCTGACCGGGACGGAGCTCACGATCGACGAGCTCTCCGATGAGGTCGTCGCGCGGACCGGACCGTGGGCCGGGGACCTGGTGATGCCCGGATTCCAGGCGATGTGGCCGCGCTGGCGTCAGGTCCTGCACCTGGCGGGCCACCGGGGCGCCCTCGCCTACGCCCCGAACCGGGGCCGGAAGGCCACGTACACCAACCCCGGATGCACCCCACGGCCCGGCCCCGGGGCGTTGACGGCCCTGGTCGAGCGGTACCTGTACGCGTACGGGCCGGCCACCCCCCTGCACTTCGCCCGGTGGCTCGCCGCGCCGAAGCGCTGGGCGGCCGAGCAGTTCGCCGCGCTGGCCGCGGCGGGGGCGATCGAGGAGGTGGCGTTCGCGGACGACGGTCCGGCGTGGGTGGTCGCGGGTGACACGGACTTCCCGGACACGCCGGTGCGGGGCGTGCGGCTGCTCCCGTACTTCGACGCGTTCACCATCGCCTCGGGGCCCCGTGAGCGGCTGTTCCCCGGGGCGGCGTACGAGCGGGCCCTCGCGGGCGGACAGGCGGGGAACTTCCCCGTGCTGCTGGTGGACGGCACGGTGGCCGGCGTCTGGCACCAGCGCCGCTCGGGCCGCCGGATCACGGTGACGGTGGAACCGCTGGAGCCCCTGCCCGCACCCCGGCTGCGGGCCCTGGAGGAAGAGGTGGAGCGGGTCGCCGCGATCATGGAGGGCACGGCGGAACTGACGGTCGGCCCGGTGACGGTGGGCCCGCACGCGTAGGGCGGGGCGTCTGCGTACGGGGTTGGGCTCGCGTGTACGGGGTCGGGCTCGCGCGTACGGGGCGGGGGCATGGCACGTACGGGGCGGAGCGTCTGCGTACGGGTGAGGGGCAGGGACGTACGTACGGACGCGGCGAGCCGAGGGCGGTTCAGGGGCCGGGGCGGGGGTCGAAGCGGACCGCCATCGTGTCTCCGGCGACCACCACGAAGTCCCCTTCCTCGCACCGGATGACGGCCTGGAGCACCTCCCCGTCCGCGTCCCTGAGTTCCTGGGTGCCCACGACCGTCCACGCTCCCCCGTACGGCACCGGCGGCAGGAGGGCGGGCGGGGAGTGCTGCCACCGGCTCGCCGGGACGCACCAGTCGGGCAGCCGTGGCCAGGTGCCCGGGGTGACGCGCAGCGTCCGGTCGGAGGCACAGGTCAGCAGGACGGACTGGCCCTCGGACAGGACGAACTCGACGGCTTCCGGCTCGGCGGCCCGGCCCTCGGGCAGGTAGTAGACCCCGAGGACGGCGGTGAGCCTGGCCCCCCTGAGCCACTCCGCGTTGCCGTGCCGCGCGCGCCCGGCGGGCCCCGCGCAGTCTTCGCTCTCCACGGTCATGAGCGCTCCCCCTCCTTCACGGTGCGTGCCTCCCGAAGAGTAGGACGGCCGCCCGCACGATCCCGTTGCATCCGGGACGAAGCTGAACTGGCGTACGGGACATATGGGTTGACCATCGAGACGGTGCCCGGCCGCCGTCACCGGGGCTTGCGGGCCTCGATCAGGAAGCGGGCGGTGCGGGCGGGGAACGGCCCTTGGGCCTCGATCTGCCGGTGCAGCGCGGCCAGTTGGGGCCGGTACTGCTCGACGGTGAATCCGGGCACCATCCAGATCACCTTGCGCAGGAAGTAGACCACCGCACCGATGTCGCGGAACTCGGTGCGCAGGGTCTCCGAGCGCAGGTCCACCACCTCGAGTCCGGCCGCCGTCGCGGCGGCCCGCGCGTCCTCGGGATGCCGGCCCCGGCGGACCTCGGGCGGCTGCGGGCCGAGGAAGTACTCCACGAGCTCGAAGACGCTGGCCGGGCCGACCTGCTGGGAGAAGTACGTACCGCCGGGGGTCAGGACGCGCGCGATCTCCGCCCACCACGTGGTGACCGGATGACGGCTGACCACGAGGTCGAAGGCCGCGTCGCCGAAGGGCAGCGGCGGTTCGTCCTCGTCGGCGACGACGACCGCGCCGAGCGGGTGCAGCAGGGCGGTGGCGCGGGCGATGTTCGGCGGCCAGGCCTCCGTGGCCACGGTGACCGGCGGGAGCTTCGGCGCGGCGGCCAGCACCTCGCCGCCCCCGGTCTGCAGGTCGAGCGCGGCGTGCGCCCGGCCGAGCCGGTCGGCCATCGCACGGGCGTACCCCCAGGAGGGGCGCTCCTCGGTGGCCCGGCCGTCGAGCCAGGAGAAGTCCCAGCCGTCCACGGAGACGGCGTCGGCCTCGGCGACGAGCGCCTCGAACCGGTCACGGGAGGCCGCGGAGTCGAAGGGGAGGGGGGCGGGAGCGGATGGATCGGGCATACGGGAATCGTGTCAGGCGGGCCCGGGGCACGCGACCGGATTCCGGGCGGGCGGGCGCACGCGGGGCCGGGGCGCACGCGGGGGCCGGGCGCACGCGTCGGCCGGGGCGCACCCGCACGCGGGCCCCTCCTCACACGGCCAGGGCCCCCAGCAGCAGACCGGTCAGCGCCCCGGCGATCATGAACGGGCCGAACGGGATGCCGGTCCTGCGCCCCGCCCTGCGCAGGAGCACCAGGCCGAGTCCGTACGCCGCCCCGAACAGGAACCCGGCGAACCCGCCCACGAACAGCACGGTCCAGCCGTACCAGCCGAGGGCCACGCCCAGGGCGAGGGCGAGCTTCACATCGCCGAAGCCCATGCCGTTCGGGTTGATCAGGAAGAGCAGGAAGTAGAAGCCGCCGAGGACCAGCCCGCCCAGCACCCCGGAAGTCCAGGATCCGGCGTGCCCGGGAAGCAGCGCGGCCCCGCCGAGCAGCAGGACGGCCGCGGCCGCCAGGGGCAGGGTCAGCGGGTCGGGCAGCCGGTGGACGCGCCGGTCGATGACGGCGAGGAGCACGGCGACGGGGGCCAGGGCCAGCCACCCGATGAGCTCGGGCCTGCCCCCGGTGGCGGCGGCGAGCGCGACGCAGGCGGCCACCGTGATCAGGGGGGCGAGGACGCCGGGGGCGTAGGCGGGAGTTCCGGGGGCGGGAGTACCGGCGGCGGACGGGTCCGGGGCGGGGGTTCCGGCCTGGGACGAGTCCGGGGCAGGGGCTCCGGCGGCGGACGGGTCCGGGGCGGAAGCTCCGGCGGCGGACGGGTCCGGCACGGGAGCTCCGGACGGGCCGATGGCAGACGGGTCCGGCGCGAGAGCTCCGGCCGCGAACGGGTCCGGCACAGGGGTTCCAGCCGCCGTGTCCGCCCCGGGTGCGGCGAGCGTTGTCGGGGCGGCGCAGGGCGCGCAGCGGGCCGGGCCCAGCCAGCCGCGGGCCGGGCCGGTGAGCGGATGGCCGGCGGGGCACGCCGTGCGCCAGGGCTCCTCCGGCTCTACGGCGAACCGGTAGGCGGCACGCGGGATCAGCAGTCCGGTGACGGCACCCCAGACCGCGGCGAGGGCGAGCAGCGCGGCGTCCACGGGACGACCCTAATGGGCGGCGGGAACAGGGGTCTTGGGCCCGGGGGCCCAAGCACGGCCGGATCGGCCCCGGGCACGTCCGCCGGAGGCTACGGTCGGTGCCCATGAGGACATGGCGCGATGGCGACGGCACGCTCACGGTCGGCGCGGACCCCAGGGCCCCGAAGGTGCCGCTGCGGATAGCGGCCTCCTACCGGGCCCGTACCAAGGGGCTGCTCGGGCGGGACGGGATCGAGGGGGCGCTGATGCTCACCCCGTGCGGGAGCGTGCACACCTTCCGGATGCGGTTCCCGATCGATGTGGCGTACCTGGACCGGAAGTTCACCGTGCTGGCCGTCCGCACGATGAAGCCCGGCCGCCTGGGGCTGCCCCGGCTGCGGTCCCGGCACGTGGTGGAGGCGGAGGCCGGGGCGATGGAGCGGTGGGGGGTGCGGCCGGGCGTACGGGTGGAGCTGACGGCGACGCCCCCCGCCTCCGGAACGCAGGGGGCGCAAGGGACGCAGGTGGCGTAGGGGCTGTCCCGCGACGGGACGCGACGCCGCTACGGAGGGCCCGCGCCCAGCAGGGTCCAGGCCCCGTATCCGGCGGACGCGCAGGCCAGCACGGCGAGGGCGGCGGCCGTGCGTCCCGTGGTGCGCAGCCGCAGCAGGGCGACGGCGGGCGGGAGCAGCAGCGGGAACGCGGGCATCATCAGGCGCGGCCGGGAGCCGAAGTATCCCGCGCCAATCAGCGAGATGACGACGATCGTGAGGGCGTAGACGAGCACCGGGAGCGGCTGCCGCTGCCGTACGCAGAGCACCACCAGCCATCCGAGCAGCCCGAGCGCCGTGCACAGGCCGAGGGCGGCGGGCCACGGGAGCCCGGCGATGAAGGCGGCGAGCGCGCGTCCGCCGTCGATGTTGTTGCCCCACTGCGCCTGGACGTCGAAGTAGGCGAACGGGCTGCCTTCGCGCACGGCCACGAACACCACGTAGGCCAGCCAGCCCAGCGGTGCGAGCGCGACGCCCGCGATCATCCGGGCGTTGCGGCGCAGGACCGGCCCGGCGCGACGCTCGGCGCGGTACTCGCGTACGAGGGTGACGGCGGCGGTGATCGCCAGGGCCGCGATGAGCGCCGCCGCCGAGGGCCGGGTGAGCCCCGCCAGGACGGACAGCGCGCCCGCGACGATCCAGCGGCCCTTGAGGACGGCGTACAGCGCCCAGGCGGCGAGTGCGGTGAACAGGGTCTCCGTGTACGCCATCGACTGGACGAACGCCGTCGGGTACGCCCCCCACAGTGCGGCCAGCACCACCCCCGTACGCCGTCCGCGCAGATGGGAGCCGACGGCGAAGACGCCCCAGGCGGCGAGCAGCCCGGCCGTCCAGGCGACCAGCAGGCCGGCCCCGCCGAGGGTGAGCGGGGTCACTTCAAGGATGCCGCGTTCCAGGGCCGGGAGCAGTGGGAAGAACGCCAGGTCGGAGTGGACGGAGCCGTCCGGGAGGGTGACGGTGTGGCGGTAGCCGTTCTCGGCGATGCGCTGGTACCAGACGGAGTCCCAGCGTCCGCTGAGCGGCCCCAGGGGGTCCTTCCCGGCGGCGGACGCGGCTGCCCAGAAGACCAGGAGCCCCAAGGCCCGCACGGCGGCGTAGACCGCGAGCGCGGGCGCGGCGGCCCGGAGCGCGACGACGGCCCGGGGCCCGGGGACGCGGGGGCCCGGGGCTGGCCCTGCGGGCGTCCGGGTGCGGAACTGGTGATCGGACATACGGCCGATTATGACGTCGGCGGCGGCCTCTCCCCGCCATGGGGAGCCGGGCCGCCCCCGGCGGGCCGGGGCGGGCGGGCGGCCCGGCTCAGACGCCGAGCACCTCGTTCCCGAACATCTTCCACGGCGACATCTCCACCGCGTCCATGACCGCGAGCTGCGGATGCCGGGCCGCCGTCTCGTCCCGTACGGCGACGGTGTCCGGCCAGGCGTCGAGTGGCGCGGCGCCCTCGATGACGACGCCGTCCCAGTCGGTGGCGGCCGTCGCGCCGCTCCGGTCGACGACGAAGCCGATGCACAGCACGGAGGCCCGTCCGACGGTCCGCCGGATGGCGCTCACCGCGTGCTCCCGCTCCGGCTCGGGCAGCTCCCCGACGGAGAACTCGACGGCGACGACGCCGGACCGGGCCCGCCGGATGCGCACCAGGAGGTCGAGGCCCCCGTCCGTCCACAACCGGAAGCCGACCTCGCGCAGCCGCTGAAGACCGGCGATGGACAGCAACTGCTCGCGGGTGACGGGTGAACGGGCCCCCAGGGAGCCGGAGTCGAGGCTGACGAGCACCGTGCGGCCGGTCACCGGGTGCGCCGGGCGGAGCCCTTCGGCCTCCAGGTCGCCCAGCAGTGTCCGGGCGTCCAGCCGGGTCCACCCCAGGTGGTACGAGTAGAAGAATCCGGCATCCATCGACGCCCCACCCCCATCGCTCTTCATCGCGGTGTCGTGGTCGGCGACCTCCGGCACTTCCGAGCGTACTGAGCGGCGGCCGGAGCTGCGTGGGCCCACGGGCCCACGGACGGCCCAAACCGGTCCGGCCCGAAGCGGAACGGCCGGAAGCGGAACGGCCGCCGCGCTCGGGACAACATGTTTTCCGCCTCCGGCAGTTGGGCCCGGCTTTGGGGCCGGGGGCCCGGGTCGGGGCAGCTTTCCGGCCGTACGCTCCCAGCCATCGGGCAACACGCGCGGGGTCGAGGAGAGGTGCACCGTGAGCGGTGACGGGGGCTGGGGAGACGGGAGCGCGGGCCGCATACCGCCGGGGCGCCACGGCATCGCGGGGTCCGGCGCCGCGCGACGCGGCCAACAGGGCGGCCGGTTCTTCGCGTTGACCCGCAGCTGGGTGACGGGCGCGCTCGTCTATCTCGCCGCCGGGTTCGTCACGAGCCGGGTGCTGGTCGAACTGCTGGGCACCGAGACGCGGTTGGAGACCTTCGGCTGGCGGCTCACCCTGATCCACCTGCCCGGTCTCCTCGTGACGCTCCTGACCGTCCTGGCCGCCGCCCGGATCCTTCCCGACGAGTTCCGCGAGTCCTCCCGGACCCTGTACCTGCTCGCCACCCTGGCCGTACCGCTTGCCGGACTGCTGTACGGCTTCGCCGTCGCCGGGGACGTCGTGGGGATCGAGGGCGTTCTCATGCCCGGCGTGTCGCTGGCGGCCGGCGCGGCGTCGGGGGTGGCCGTCGACCGGCTGCTGGAGGAGCGCGCCACCCGGCCCCCGCCCCCGCCGCAGTACGCGTACAACTGGCGGGACGGCGGTGCGACGGCGACGGAGTACCTGGGCGTCGTCGTCCTCGTCGTCATGCTGATCGGCGCGATGGCGATGGCCGGCGTCGGCGGGAGGATCGGGGAGCGCCTGCGGTGTGCGATCAGCTCGCTCGCCGGCAGCGGCGGTTCCTGCTCCACCGGCGGCCAGGACCCCGAGGCGAAGCCGAAGACGGACGCGGACTACGAGCCCAAGATGTGCCAGATCTCCAGCATCTCGGACACGGCGGGCGGCAAGGTCAAGATCGGCTGGTTCGAGTGGGGCGAGGAGTACGGCTTCCAGCAGAAGGTCTCCCGAGCCGGCACGGACGTGAACGGCGACGGCAAGGTCGACGCCGACGACAAGGTCGTCTCCATGACGTTCACCGACGCCGCCTCCGCCGGGGTCACCGCGAGCACCCCGGGCGTGAAGCTCGGGAGCCTCGGCAAGGCAGACGTCGACATCGGCGGCGGCATCAAGATCACCAACGGTGACACCTGGATCTTCGCGAGCGAGGAGGAGGCGCAGAAGATGCGGGACGACATCGAGGAAATGAAGATGTGGGAGACCTCCACCAAGCACAGCGGCGGCTACGGCGGCGGCTGGTACTCCGCGATGAAGTGGGCGGAGAAGAAGGAGGACATCGAGAAGAAGATCGGCGACAAGAAGATCTCCTACTCGACCGTCGGTCTCAACGCCTACGCGGACGGCGGACTCTCCGTCAAGGGCGGCGACGAGGACGAACTCGGCGCCAAACTGGGCGGCAAGGCGAAGTTCTCGCCCGAGGTGACGATCACCAGGGACGACGTGAACGGCAACGAGTCGTCCACGTACACCGCCAAGCTCGAACTGGAGGGCAAGGCCGGCGGAAACGTGGGGCCCATCAAGGGCACAGTGGGCGCCAAGCAGAACCGCACCGGCGCCATCACCGTCACCCGCGACCAGAAGACCGGGAAGATCGTCCGCATCGACATGACGCAGACCGTGGAGAGCGGCTCGACGTCCGGCAAGGTCGAGGTCGGCGGCGACAACGGCGAGAGCGGCCAGGACAAACGCGGCGGCAAGGGCAGCGCCTCCGACTCCTCGGGGGAGACCGGCATCGACGTGGTGACGAACTCGATCGTCTTCGGCAAGGACACGGACGCGGCCACCGAGGCGAACCGGTCCGTCGCCGAACAGTGGCTGGACGGCTCGGGCAACAACACCGCCCCGTTCGAGTACCTCTTCGGCGACCGGGGCATGGAGTCCCGCCCGGAGGGCAACGACCCCTTCCAGCAGCTGATGTTCGAGGACGGGCTGTCCAGCAGCCTGCGGTACAGCGGCGAGAGCGACGCCCAGGAGTTCGGCTTCGAGCTCTCGCTCGGCATGAGCCTCGGATTCTCCCTCTCCACGGAGGAGAAGAAGGAGACGCTGGCGGACGCGCGGTTCCTCGGGGCCCCGCAGGGCGACCGGCGCACGTATCTTCCGTACAGCTACTGCGCGAACTGACGAGGCGGAGAGGCGAAGAGGCGGTGACACGAGCGATGGGTGCCAGGACACGGAAGACCCCGGAGCCGGGGAGGTTCCGGGGACGCGTGACGGCCACCACGGCGGCCGCCACGGCAGCGGCCGTCATGGGAGCGGCCCTCCTGCTGACCGGCTGCGGCGGCGAGAAGGACACGGCGTCCGTGCCCGAGGGCTGGGGCACGCTGGACACCGGCAGCCTGCGCGTCGGCTATCCGAAGAGCGAGGGGTACGCGGAACAGCCGGCGGCTGAGCGCGCCAAGGCCAACGCGGCCGTCGCGCTCAAGGAGGAGGACGGCATCAGGACCGGCATGGTCTCGGTCCAGCTGGACTTCGCCACCGGCGTGAGCGACGCGGCCGGGGCGGCGGCCGCGGCGGGCGCCGGCATCGGCCTGGGATCCACCCGCAAGGCCACGGAGGACGTACGCCTCGCGGGCCCGGACAGCGCGGGCGAGGCCCGCGAAGCCCGCCGGATCGACTACGACTTCACGGCGGACGGCAAGGAGGACACCCCGAACGTGGGGACCCCGATGACCGGGGTCCTGGTCGCGGGCGTGGACTCGAAGGGCGTTCCGTTCGTGGTGCGCCTGAACGGGGTGAAGGACGCGGTCGACGCGAAGGACCTGGACGCGTTCGTGGGGTCGATCACCGTGAAGTAGGAGATGCGACAAGGGCCTTGCGGTGTCGTGCGGCCGCCCGGCAGCTGCCCGGTGGGGCAGACGCCTGCCGGAAAAAGGGAGACCGCCGCGGGCGAAGTGGTGGCTACGTGCGATGTGCGCGGTCGGCCGGAGCTTCTGCGGCGTCGAGCGCATCCGACGTGCGGTGCTTCTTCCCGAGCAGGGCGCCGACGAGGACAGCGCCGAGTACGAGGAGGGCCGCAGCGACGGTGAGCGCGAGCGAGAAGCCTTCCGTCGCGGCCCGCAGGGGGCCCTCCCGTCCGGTCAGTGCCTCGCTGCGGCGCGAGGCCAGAGCGACCAGCACCGCCACCCCCACGGCGCCGCCGACCTGCTGAACGGAGCTCAGGACGGCCGAGCCGAGTCCGGCGTTCTCCTCGGTGGTGCCCGTGAGCGCGGCGACCGTCAGGGCGGGCAGACCCAGTCCGCATCCGAGGCTCGTGACGAGCATGCCGGGCAGCACTCCGAAGGCGTAGCCGTCGCTCGGCGCCACACCGGACAGCAGCAGCAGTCCGGCCGCGCTGATCAGGAAGGACAGGACGAGGGCCGGGCGCACGCCGAACCTGGCCACCGCCCGGGAGGAGAGCCACATGCCCGCGAGGATGCCCGCGCCATAGGGCAGGTAGGCGACGCCGGCGGTGAGCGGGCGGTAGCCCAGCACCGTCTGCAGGTGCACCATCAGCAGGAAGGCCATCGCGTACATGGCGGCGGAGAACAGCAGGGTCGTCCCGTTGGCGACGGCGCGGACGCGGAAGGACAGGAACGACAACGGCACCAGCGGCTCGGCGGTCCGTGACTCGACGGCGACGAAGACGACGGCCAGAAGCACGGCCAGAACCAGGGACCCGACAGCAGCGGTGTCGCCGCCGCCCGACTCCCCGGTCCGGAGCAGTCCGTAGACCAGGGCCACCAGGGCACCGGTGCCCAGTACCGCACCGGGTACGTCGAGGCGCACCGCGCGCCCGGCCCGGCTCTCGGGGACCAGCCGCGGGAGCAGCACGACAGCCGCAAGGGCCACCGGCAGGTTGATCAGGAAGATCCAGCGCCAGGACGCCAGGCCGGTCAGCGCACCGGAGATCACCAGGCCCATCGTGCCGCCCAGACCCGCGATACCGCCCCAGATACCGAATGCCTTGGCGCGCTCCTCCGTACCGGGGAAGAGCAGCGCGATCAGTGCCAGCGCGGCCGGGCTGGCCATCGCCGCGCCCGCGCCCTGGACGAACCGTCCGGCCACGAGCTGCCAGGGCTCCTGTGCGAGCCCGCAGACCAGGCTCGCCGCACCGAACAGCGCCACACCGGTCAGGAAGACCCGCCTGCGGCCGAGCAGGTCGGCCATGCGGCCGAACAGCAGCAACAGCCCGCCGAAGGCGAGGAAGTAGGCGTTGACGACCCAGGCCAGGCCCGCGGCGCCGAAGCCGAGATCCTCCCGCATGCTGGGGAGCGCCACGCTCACCACGTTGTCGTCCAGGACGAGCATGAACTGGACGAAGCACAGCACGACCAGGGCCGGCCGGCGGCGCCCAGGGACGCCGGCCGTGACGGTGGTCGGCGCCGCTGTCACGCCGAACGCCCTGTGCTCGTGAACGGCCCCGGTGAACTGCGGTAGCGCCCATGGCGCGGTGCGTGATCGATCGGCATGCCATGACGCTATGCACCGGCCGCGCTGACCGCGATGCGCTACCAGGCCACGTCGTATCGCGCTGAGGCCATAGGCTGGGGCCATGACCAAGGCCTTTGTGGGGGCCGTCCCGCCCGGGGTGGGCGCGATCGTCGTCGGGAGCTTTCCGATGGCGTACGGGCAGTGGTTCATTCCGCACAGCCACCCCCAGCACCAGTTGGCCTGGGCGCGGCGCGGTGTGCTCGGCGTCGCCGTCGACGACGCCTACTGGGTCCTGCCCCCGACACGGGCACTGTGGCTGCCCGCGGGGGTGGTCCACCGGACCGGTGCGACCCGCGAGGCGGTGCTGTGCAGCCTCTACTTCGAACCGGACCGATGCGACCTGGACTGGGCGGACCCCACGCCGGTCGGCGTCGACGGGCTGCTCGCCCACCTCATCGGCTACCTCAGCCGCGAAAGCCTCGACGACGGCCCGCGGCTACGGGCCGAGGCGGTCGTCCTGGATCTGCTGCGCCCCTTGCCGGCCACCCCCATCGATGTCCCGCACCCCACCGACGATCGCGTGCGCGCTGTGGCCGACGCGCTGCTCGCCGATCCGGCAGACTCACGGAGCCTCGAGGCGCACGCACGGGCCATCGGGGTGAGCCGCCGTACCCTGACCCGGCTGTTCGTCCAGGACACCGGCATGCACTTCGACCGCTGGCGCACCCAAGTGCGGTTGCGTGCCGCGCTTCCCCTGCTCGCCGAGGGCCAACCCGTCTCCCGGGTCGCGCACACCGTGGGTTACGCGACACCGAGCGCCTTCCTCGCGGCGTTCCGGCGAACCGTCGGCACGTCACCGGGGCGCTACCTGAACGGCAACGCTCCGTTCGAGGCAGCTGTCACGAGCGCCCCCGAGGCCTGACCACCGCGGCGCTCGCACCCAGAAGGCCGTCCGGCGATTCCGGCGGCGCCTGGTCTTCCCCGTGCTCGGGGGCGCCGGCGGAGCTCATCCGCCGGTGCCTGTCCTTCCCCGTGTTCGCGGCGCCGGCGGAGTTCATCCGCGTACGCGGTCAGCCCGTGCCGCCGCCCCGGTGGAGGGCTTCCAGAGCGGCCAGTTCGCCGTCGGACAGCCGCAGGGCTCCGGCGGCCACATTGGCGGTCAGGTGGTCCGGGTTGCCGGTGCCGGGGATGGCGAGCACATGGGGTCCGCGGTGCAGCGTCCAGGCGAGCCGGACCTGTGCCGTACTGACACCGTGGGCGCGGGCGACACCGAGCAGCGCGTCGCCGTCCGCGTCCGGGGACGCGCCCGCCTCGCGCCCGGCGCCCGCGATGGAGTAGAAGGGCACGAAGGCGATTCCCTGCTCGCCGCAGGCCCGCAGGAACGCGTCCTGGTCCGGCGGGGATCCGAGCCCGTACTTGTTCTGCACGCAGACCACCGGTGCGATGGCACGGGCTTCGGCGAGCTGCGCGGGCCCGACGTTGGAGAGCCCGAGATGACGGATCAGCCCGGCCTCGCGCAGTTCGGCCAGCGCACCGAAGCGCTCGGCGATCGAACCGTCGCCCACGATCCGCAGGTTCACCACGTCGAGGTGGTCGCGGCCGAGCTGGCGGAGGTTCTCCTCGACCTGCCCGCGCAGCTGCCCCGGCGTGGCATGGGTCTGCCACTCGCCGGCCGGGTCGCGCCCCGGCCCGACCTTGGTGGTGATGACCAGGTCGTCGGGGTAGGGGGCGAGCGCGCTGTTGATCAGCTCGTTGGCGGAGCGGAGCCGCGAGAAGTAGAACGCGGCGGTGTCGAGGTGGTTCACGCCGAGCTCGCGGGCGCGGCGCAGCACCTGGATCGCCCGGTCCCGGTCACCCGGCACGGCGTCGACGTCGAACGCCTCGCCCTGCTGCGGCAGCCGCATCGTCCCGAACCCGATCCGGTTGACGACGAGGTCGCCGAGGGTCCAGGTGCCCGATGCGGCCGCGGTGATCGTCTCTGATGTCATTCCGGGATGATCTCCGGGCGCATGGGGTCCTGGCAACGTTTCGCCTGCTCCTGCGCCTACCGCCTACCGGCTACGGCTGCATGCGGCGCGGCACTCGTCACCGCTCAAGGCCCACCGCTCACCGCTCACCGGGTGCGCCCGGCTGCGCCGCCCGGAAGCCGCCGAGCCGCTGCTCGAGCAGTTCGGCCAGCCGCAGCGGGGTGCGGTCCTCGAACATCGGACCGATGAGCTGCACTCCCACCGGCAGCCCCTCGGGGGACCGGCCCGCCGGTACGGCGGTGGAGGGCAGACCGGGCATGGTGGCCAGACCGGCCCAGACGAGCTGGTCGAAGTACGGGTGCCCGACGCCGTCGATGTCGACACGGCGTCCCAGCAGATCCGGGTCGTGGTCGTGCGGGAACGCGGGGGTGGGCGTGATGGGGCAGACCACGGCGTCGAACTCGGCGAAGAGCTGCCGCCAGCCGTGTCGATGGACCTCGCGGCGGGTGTTCGCGGCGATCCAGTCGAGGTGACTGAACACCATGCCGCGCAGCCGCGCCGCCTGGAGGCTCCGGTCGTCGGCGCTCAGCCCGGCAGCCTGGGCCCGCAGTCGCTCGTACGCCTCGACGGGAAAGCGTGCGACGGAGCTCGAGAACAGCAACTGCGTGTAGAGCGTGGCGGCTTCGGCTAGCTCGGGCAGCAGCGGACTGTGCCGCCGGACATGGGCGCCGCCCTCGACCAGGGCGTCGGCCACCCGGCCCACGCCCGCCCGCACGGCGGACCCGGTCGGTATGAGCGGATGGTCGTCGAGGACCAGGACCCGGAAGTCGCCGAGTCGCTCGTGGCGCGCGGGCGGCAGTGTCACGGTGTGCGCCACCCCCAAGGTGAGCGGGTCGGGCCCGGCCATGACATCGAGGAGGAGCGTGAGGTCACGGGCGCTGCGTGCCATCGGACCGACGACGGCGAGGTCGGGGGCGAAGGGCAGCGCAGGCGTGCCGGGCGGGACCATGCCGCGGTCCGCCACAAGCCCGAGGGTCGGCTTGTGGGCGTAGACGCCGCAGAAGTGTGCGGGGGTGCGCAGCGAACCGGCGATGTCGGAGCCGATGGAGAGCGCGCCGAACCCGGACGCCAGGGCCGCCGCCGATCCGCCGGACGACCCACCCGACGTACGCCCGTGATCCCAGGGGTTGTTGGTGGTGCCGTACAGCTCGTTGAAGCTCTGGAGGTCCTGCAGCCCCAGGGGCACATTGGTCTTGCCGAGCACCACCGCACCCGCGGCCCGCAGCCGGGACACCTGCACCGCGTCCTCGGCGGGCAGGTGGTTCCGGTGCTGCGGCATGCCCCAGGTCGTGGGCAGCCCGGCGACGTCGTAGGACTCCTTCACCGTCACCGGGACGCCGAGCAAGGGGCGGTCCTCGCCCCGGGCACGCGCCTGGTCGGCAGCGCGGGCGGCGGATCGGGCACGGTCGAAGTCCGGCACGCAGAGGGAGTTGATGGCCGGGTCGTCCCGCTCGATGCGGGTGATCGCGTCGTCGGTCAGTTCTGCCGAGGTCACTTCACCGGTGCGCAGGGCGGTCGTGAGTTCTTCTGCCGTAAGGAAATTCCACGTCATGAATGCGAACGTATGCGGCTGGTTCGGAGGGCAGGAAATGCCGACGCCCGCAACGGAATCGCCTCTCCTTCTCAGGACGTCTGTCGCGCGCCGACGCCATCGGTCAGCGGGCAGCTGAGGGGGAGGACACGTTCGGTCAGCCGGCCGGTGAGGAGGGTGTCGGTGACGGCCGTCTCCGTCAGCCAGTCCGCCGCGGTGAACTGGTCCACGAGCTCCGGCAGGTCGCCGGGGTCGATGGCGCACCAGGAGGAGAGGGCCTCCAGGTCGATGCCTTGGCCCTGGGGCCCCAGTCCTCCGTCGGGGCCGATGCCGGTGGCCAGGGCCAGGGCGAGCAACCGGGCCTCGGCCGCGGTCCTGGCCTTGCGGAGCTTCTTCTCGCCGACGACTCTCTGGGCCCATCCGCTGAGCTTGGGGCGCATCTTCCTGCCGAACGTGAACGGGCCCGGGTCGCTCTCGTCGGGCGTCAGGGACGGCACGCTGATCCGGGTGGGGCACTCCGGGCGGGAGGCGATCAGTTCGTCGACGGTCCCGGCGATACTCAGCCAGCCGCACTCCACCAGCTGCCCCACCAGGTGCTCGGGATCCCGCAGGGGCAGCCCCTTCAGGTCCTGCCCGACGAGGTTGCCGACCCCGGACTGCGCGGTGCGCAGCGTCAGCATCACCACCAGGAGGCGTGCATCCGGGCCCGGCAGGGGTGCGTGGTCGGCGACGTGGGCGAGGACGGCCCGTGCGTGGTTCCACTGCGCGGCCGCGGTCAGCAGCCGTGCCACGGCCGGCCCGTCACCGTCCGGAGCCTGGCCGCTGCGGTGCAGATGCTGGAGGCGGGCGGTGGCGGCGGCCTGTTCGGCTCGCTGGGCGTCGAGCCGCAGTCCCGTGTCGCCGGTGACGTCGGCCCAACTGGCAAAGGCCTTCGCCTTGCGGGCGTGGAGGTCGGCGAGCATCGCGAGGTCGGGTTCGGCGCGCTGCTGGTAGGCGCGGAAGAGCTCACCGAGTTCGGTGAGCTCGTCCCGCAGCGCGACGGGCCACAGATCGTGCGGGACGAAGCGCTGCGCGATCCTCCCTCGCGGGGCACGCTGCCGCGACGGCCTTGCGGGCCGGGGAACCGGCACCCGGTCCGGGGAGCCGGTCGCGGATTCGGTGTGCGAGAAGTGCGGCCCGACGGCCGACACGGACGGCGCGGGGGCGGCGGCCCCGGCACCGGCCCGGAGGGTGTCGGCCGGAACCGGCCTGTCGGGACCCGGGGCGGAGGCGACGACCTTCGCGGTGGGATGGGCGGCAGCACAGCGCGAGCAGCACTCCATGACACGCCACCAGCGCCCCTCCCGGTCCGTGACGACCGCCAGGACGACCGCGCCCCCGCACCGCCAGGGTGCCGCGGGACGTTCACGCGGCCCGGCGGGGCGGATGTGGGAGTGGCACTCCTCGGCCCGGCAGGCGCAGTACGCCGAGGGACGGGGGGCGGGACCCGCGCGCAGGTGGGCCCTGAGATGCGCGACCGCCGCCGCGCGACCGGCGGCCGCGGAGGGCAGCACCTGCGCGGCGCAGGCGGGGCGGCTGCACGAGACGCGCACGTCCGCACGGCCGCGGCCGACGGGGTCCAGCCGCACGGTCCATGTGCGCCCCGTCACCCGCTCGTTCGTCGCGTGGGCCTCCACACCCATCACTGCCTCCTCCACGCCCCACCTGATGCAGCCGACCGGTCCGGCTTCCGGCCCACAACACAAACGACGGTCGGCCGTTCGGGTGACGGGCTCGGAGAGCATGTGGCCGGATTGCTGTCATGGCGGGGGCGGCCGGGGTGATCCGCCCAGAAGAGACTTCAGTGCTCGCAGAGGGAGAATTCCCGTTCGTAGAGCTGCTCGTTGTGCTCGTCGACGAAGAACTTGCGTTCCTGCATGAGCTGTTCGCGATACTGCCTGGCCTGTTCAAGCGTCATGGTCGAGGTCCCGGACCACGGTTGTTGCGGTGGCACATCCGATGTCGAGACGATCTTTTCCGACGGGTCGACCAGGAAGAACACCAGAATCTTGCGACATCCCGGGCGGGTGGGATCCGTGAGCCGGAACGAGTCGACGCGATGCTGCAGGATGTTCGGGAACGCCAGGCAGCGGCCCGCCGGGGTCGACGCCGACCCCAGTGTCTGGTTCAGTGCGTCCTCGTCCTCCAGGCCGTAGACCTCCCGCAGACCGTTGTCGTCGTTCTGCTCGTAGCGCGGGTCGTCGAGTGCCGCCCGGAAGCTCAGCCGGCTTTCGGTGATGTTCTCGCCCTCCCAGTAGTAGATGCCGGTCGAGACGATCCGCTCGTTCAGCATCCCCTCGACATGCCAGGAACCACCGGGGTACTCGGGCTTGTCCGGGGTGAGGTGAATCGTGGCGAGCTTGACGATGACCTGGAGGCTGCGGCAGCGCAGGTCGACTCGGGCGGACTCCTCGGGCGGCGCGGGCGGGGTGAAGGCCGGGGCGTCCGGGATGACCGGACTTCGGGTGTCCCACCAGTCGTCCTGGGCCGCCTCCCACGCGCTGAGAGCTTCCGCGTAGGCCTCGTCATCACTGAAGGAGGATTCGTCCGGACATTCCGGCTCGGAGTCGTACCACCCGAAAGGATCGGCCTCGATCCGCAGGGGCCGCGGATGGCGCAGATCGGTGAGTACGTTCTCCAGGAGGGGGCGGAAGCGTGCGAACAAGTCCGGCAGGACGGAGGCCAGTTGGCGATGGGCCTCGGGGTGGACGTTGTTGACGTACGAACGGAAGGTGGCGTCACCTTCGGCGCTGACGTCGACGTCCGTCGGCAGCCACTGGAATTTCTCCGAGAACTCGTATCTCGCGTAGCGGTCCGTCGGGTTCCGCCAGGCCCTCTCGGGTGCGCCGCTCGCCTCCCGCACCAGACAGAAGAGTGAGGGATGGACCAGATTCAGCACCTGGCCGTCGGACCCCGGATGCCAGTCCTGATCGGCTTCCGGGACCTGCTCCAGAACCTGGACCGCCTCGCGGAGCCGGGACCTGAGCTCGTCGTCGACCAGGGTGTCCGACTGCCACACCCCGTCGACGGCGGACACCTCGATACCGGTTCGTCCGTCCCGCAGCGCGGCGTAATGCGTGAGTTCCGCGAGAACGTACCGCACCTGCGCCTCGGTGAGGCCTTGGGCGACCGCTTCTCGCGTCCACCGGGCGACGATGTCGGCCTCGCCTATCTTGTCGAACCATCCCGGCTTCGCCCGGATGTGTGAGCTGCACTGCATCATCTGTAGTTCCCGCAGCGTTCGGGGTGTCGCGAACGAAAGGGAACGGGAAACCCGAAAGGGCAGCGGGAAAGCGGACAGGCCGGTCAATTCTCTTGGTCCTCACGGTCGGCGTGTGGTGGCGGGAACGATACGTCAGCAGACTGACACTCCCGCGAACTCACCCGCCTCCACCGCGCACCGCGCCTCGCCCGGCACGACCGCACCCGCCACCGCTCGGCGAGCGATGACGGGTGCGGGGGGAGGGAGGGGGAGGAGCAGTCAGGATCCCTCTCCGCGCGGGAAGGAGACCTCCACGCGGCGGTTCTTCTTCCGGCCCTCTTCGTTGCTGTTGCTGGCGATCGGGTACTGCTCGCCGTAGCCCCGGATCTCGTACGTGATCGTGGGGCCGAGCTCCTTGGACAGGACCCCGTGCACGGCGTCGGCCCGCTGCTTGGAGAGGACGTCTCCGTGGGCCGAGGAACCGAGGTTGTCGGTGAAGCCGAACACGCGGATCTTGGTCGCGTTCTGCTTCTTGACCTCCTCGGCGATGGCGGCGATACGAGCGTTGGCCGCCGAGCTGAGCTTCGCGCTGTCCTTGCCGAACAGGACTTCGGCCTGGAGCGCGAACTTGATGTCGGCGTTGCTGTCCTCGCGGCGTTCCTCGCCGCCCTGGTCCTCGACCACTTGGACGATGTCCAGGACCTTGCCGGGGGCGAGGGTCCCGCCCTCGGGCATCTTCAGATCAGGATCGCTCGAGTCGATGGGAACAGGCGCTTCGGATGTCGCTTCCGTACCCGGTGGAACGCTGGGTCCGTCATCGGCGTAGGAGACCGAAACGCCCAGGACCGCGCTGCTCACCACAAGCGCGGCAACAGCCACCGCACGGCCGGCGCTACGCGTGGGCTTGACCCGTCGGGTGATCTTCATGTCCGCACTCACCCGGAGATCTTGAGTGAGGTAGTGCCGAAAGTCGGCAAGGTGAAGTCGACTTCCATCGTCTCCTGGGGAGGCGCCGGGAACTGCATGAAGACTGACGCCGACTCTCCAGGGGACAGCGGAACAATGGCAGTCGTGCAGAGGCATCTGCCGTCGGTGTCACGAAGCACGTAGTAGTTCTTCTTGCCCCTCTTGTCCACCAGCGTTGCCCCGGCGACCGAGTTGGGGTTCTTCGCTACCAGCGCGGACTCCTGTCCGACCCAGTTGGACGTGTTCTGAGTGCTGCTACCGCCATTCTTGATTTCACCCTGCACGGTCACGAAACCGCCGGAGTCGCGCTTGACCTGGCTGATGACCAGCGTCAGCCCATTCTGACCACGAGCCTCCGCGAGCTTGGCGTTCGCGTCCACGTTCTCGCCCGCAGCCGTGTCCTCCTGCTGCGACCCGCCCTTGTCCTCGGAGGGGCTGGCTGGGGCGGACGGCGCGCTGGAGCCCTCGTTGCCGGGCTCGTCGCCTCCGTCGTCGCCACAGCCGGCGAGCGTGAGGGCCAGGGCGGCCGTCACTGTGACAGCCGCCATCGCCCTTCTGGTCGTCGTGGTCCGCCGCATGCTCATGGTCCGATTCCTCTACTCGTCGTTCGCTTCGCTGTCACTGATCGACCAACCGCACGTCAAAGAGGGTTCTGCTCACGCTCTCCCACGGTGGCGGGCTGCCGGGCGCGATCTCGAGAATCTTGCCGTTCCGGCAGGTGAAGATGAAGAGGTCCTGGACTCCGTCACTGTTGAAGTCCACAGCTTTGGGGTTGGGGCAGCGGAATTCGATGAGCGCGGTGGCCTTGGCCTTGGCCCTCTTGTTCTTCGAACCGGGGAGCACCGGCGAGTCCACCGGCTTGCGCCCCTTGACCTCGACCGTGATCCGGTCGCGCAGGTACCCGGGGGTCGGATAGCAGAGCTGCTTGTCCGCATCGTTGGCGGAGGCCAGCCGCTGCGCCTCGGAGCAAGGCGCGACGAAGGGCTTGACGAGGAAGGCGTCCAGCAGGTTGCCGGGCAGCGAGGCGTAGAAGCCGGGCCCGAAGTTGGTGCGTGCCTGCTGGGCAGCGGCAAGCGCGGCGGCGTCCGCCGCGCCCTGGGAACCGTTGCGCAGGGCCGAGGCTTTACCGACCGCGAAGAACGCCAACGCAAGGAAGAGCAGGCCCGCCACCATCATCACGTAGATGGGGAAAGCCTGCCCGCGGTCCTTGCGCAGAAAGCGAATCACTTCGCCGTGATCGAGTTCACCAGCCCCTCGATGCGCTTCGAGATCGCACCGCCGATGCCCGTTGCCACGATCGCACCGATGATCGCCACGACCACCAGAATGATCCCCAGGTACTCGAACGCCGTCTGACCCCGGTCCTTCGCCGCGTAGCGCTTCTGGATGCTGCTGACGGCGGTGTTGGCCCATCCGTTCACACGGACGGCGGCCTTCAGGGTGATGTCCGACATGGTGTTCCCCTCCTGGTTCGGCCGACCGGGTGCCGGCCGACTCGCACGTTTCTGCGGTGTCGCCCCCGATACCGGCTTCCTCCCGGCCGGTGCCGTTGGCGACGTGAGAAACATAGGGGGAAATCATCGCTTGCCCAGAGGGCCCGTGGGCCCATTCCCGGGCCCAAAAGCCTTTCTGGGCCCTCTCGTTGCGAGATCGCTCGGTCATGGCTGCCGCCCGGGGTACCGGGGCGCGGTGCCGAGCCAGTGGGCGATGGCCTCGCTGCGAGTGGCGCTGTGGAGCTTCGTGAAGATGCGGTTGATGTGGTTCTTGACCGTCTTCTCACTGATGAAGCAGGTGGCGGCGATCTGCTGATTGCTCATTCCGGACGCAATCAAGTCCATCACCTCCACCTCCCTCGAACTCAGCCCGTACTGCTGCCTGTTGGGGGCGGGTACCGGCCCCCCGGATACAGAAGACTGTCCCACAACTGGTTGCAGTTGCGAAAGGCTTTCCGAAGGTTCGGAGGCGCGTGAGGGCGGTGGGGCCGGCGCCGTCGCCAGTGCCGAGCCCAGGCCCTCGGGGAGCGGGCCCCGCTGGGGCGGCGTGCCGTGGCGCATATGGGCCAGGAGGGCGTCCGCGGCTGTGACGGTGAAGTTGGCACGGCCGTCCTTCGTGTCGCGTACCGCCTGGACCAACTGGTTCGCCGTGAACTCGCCGTGCACCAGGTAGCCGCCCGCGCCCAGGCGCAGCGCCTCGTGGACGATCTCGCTCTCACGGCTGTACGTGAGCATCAGCACGGGCGCGATGCCGACCAGGTGCGGCAGGGCGGAAATACCGTCCACGCCGGGCATGCGGACGTCCAACAGAACGACGTCGGGACGCTGTTCGAGCGTCTTCTCGTACGCCTCCCGGCCGTCCGCCGCCTCCGCGACCACCTGGATGTCCGCCCGGCCGGACAGCAGGACGCCCAGGCCTGCCCGGACCACCGGGTTGTCGTCCGCGACCACCACCCGGAGGCGTTCGACGGCCGGGGCGGTGGGCCCCGGGGGGAAGGGGGACGGGGACTGGATCGCAGTGTGCTGGGGCCCGGGGTTTCCGGCGGGGCCGGGGGTCGGGGTGAGCGGGACGTGCGACGCCATGTGCTGGGGGGCGTGGTGGTGAACCGTCGCCCCGTAGTGGTTCGGCGTGGGGAAGACATCGTCCGGCATGCTGCGACCTCCTCTCAGGGTCGGGGTCATGGGTGGGGGGTCGTGACGTTCTCGGGCGCGGGTACAGGTGCAGGTGCGGGTGCGGGTGCGGGTGCGGGTACGGACGACGGCGGTGGTGCAGGGGAGAGCGGAGGTGACGGCGCGGGAGCCGAGCGGGTGTTCTCCTCGGCTGCCGGGCCCGTCAGCGCCGCCAGCGGCAGTTCCACCCGCACCTCCGTGCCCTTCTCCGCCCGCCCCCTCCCGATCCGGATGCGGGCCCCGATGGACGCGGCCCGCTCCACCATGCCGACCAGGCCGAAGTGGCCGGCCCGGCGGAGGGTGTCGAGCGTTGTTCCGACGGGCAGGCCGCGCCCGTCGTCATACACGCTGACGCGGAGCACTTCGCCCTTCACGCCCGCGAGGACGATCAGGTACGTCGGGCTCGCGTGGCGGTGCGCGTTCTCCAGGGCCTCGGAGGCGACGGTGAGGAGTTGCCGGGCGACCGCCTGCGGTACGGGAGGGATCGGGGTCCCCTCGGCGAGGCGGCGGAACGTGGCCGTGATCGGGTGGCGGGCGGTGAAGTCCTGGACCTGGGCGGACAGTTCCGCGACCAGGTCGACACCGCCCTCCAGTCCCTGTTCCCGGCGCAGGTCGCTGAGCAGTTCCCGGGACTCGGCGGCAGCCCGGCGCGCGGCGCGGGCGACCAGTTCCGCCTGGAGCCTCACGGTGGGCGGGTCCATCCGGTCCGCAGAGCTCGCCAGGCCTTCGGCGGCCAGCGCCAGGCCGTGCAGGGTCTTGGCCACCGAGTCGTGCATCTCCCGTGCGAGGCGGGTGCGTTCGCCCTCCACCGCCTCGTTCACCGCCAGCCGCGCCCGGGTCTCGGTGAGCGCCTGGGTGGCCGCCCCGAAGCGCAGGAGCAGATTGCGCAGGGTGACCCCGACCGCCCCGGCGATCACGCAGAAGCCGGGCAGGAGGAGTGCCGTCGCCCCGCCCGCCTCCAGTTTCGGGACGCTGGCGTACACGCCGACGACGATGATCACCTGAAGCGCCGCGAAGACCGCCGCGCCGCGCCAGCCGTGAACCAGGCCCGCCAGCAGCGGGGTGCAGACGGTGACGTACGCGAGGGTCGACTCGGGCGTGGCGGTGATCAGCAGCAGGGCGCCGAAGAACGCGTCGACGCCCAGGAGCCAGGGGTGCCGCAGGAGGACCGGTCCGAAGCGCTCCCAGTCCCGGAACAGGACGTACGAGCCCATGAAGGTCACCAGGATCGCCGAGCCGATGAACCAGGTGGGCAGGCCGGGGGCGGTGTGGCTGATGGCGTACGGGGTTGCTATCGCGATCATCGCCAGCCGGAAGCCGAAGACCTGGCGGCACATCGCCTGGAGGGCGTTGACCTGGATGGCGAAGGCCGGGCGGGCCGGGGTGCCGGCGTGGGCGCGGGTCAGTTCCGCGGTCAGTCCGGGCTGCGCGCCGCTGAGCTGGTATGCCATGTGCCTGTCACCTCCGTCTCCAGTCCCGTCGGCGCCCGAAAGTCCCCGCGTCCTCCCTCGTTCCCGTCGTCCCCATCCCGCCCGTCGTTCATGTCATCCGCCCGTGAGGAACGCGAAGTCGACGTCGGCTCCGTACACGAATCCGACCGTCAGGAGAACGAGGGTGCCGGGCAGCAGGAATGTCGTCACCGCGAACGTGGCCTTGGGGACCGCCCTGGCCGCCTTGCGGCGGGCGTTCTGGGCGTCGGTGCGGCGCATGTCGTTGGCGATCTGGATGAGCGTCTCGACGATCGGCGCGCCCAGCTCCTCACCCTGCTGGAGCGTGGTGACGAACATGGCCACCTGCTCGGAGTCGTTGCGCCTGCGCAGCTCCTCGAAGGCCTCGCGGCGGCTGACGCCCATGTCCATCTGCCGCAGGGTGATGCGCAGTTCGTCGGACCAGGGGCCTTCGTACTTCTCCGCCACCCGGTCCAGCGCCTGCCGGAAGCCGAGCCCGGCGGAGACCACGACGGCGAGGACGTCCAGGAAGTCCGGCAGGGTGCGTTCGATGTGCTCGCGGCGGACCCGGATCGCCGACCAGATTCCCGCCTCCACCCAGAACAGGCCGAACGCGATCATCAGGAGGGCCAGGAGCGGCTGGCCGCGCAGGAGCATCGAGAACGCGCCGAGCAGGCCGAGTGCGCCGTAGACCGCGCGGCGCGCCGCGTAGCGGTCGATGGTGAGGCCGCCGGGGTTGCCCGCCAGGTCGATCTGGCGGCGCTTCTTGTTGACGGCCTTGGGGCCCATCATCCGCAGCACCATGGGGGCCCAGCGGATGCCGAGGCGGTCGATGCCGGAGCCGACCGCGCTGGTGCGGGAGGAGCCGGACTCCAGGGCGATGGCCAGGTCGCCGGGGAGTTTGGCGTCGGCCCGGTACATCCGTATGCCGTGAATGGCCCCGTAGACGGCGAGGCCGACGACCAGGGCTAGCAGTAGGTCCATGACGCTTCTTCTCCCAGCTCGTCAGACGTCGATACGGGACATGCGACGGATGACGACGAACCCGATCGCGTAGAGGACGATGGCCACCACCACCGCCGCCTGGCCGATGAACGCGCCCGTCATCCGGTCCAGCGCACCGGGCATGACCGCGTTCATCAGGAGCATCGCCCCGATGCCGAAGATGGGCACGGCGTAGGCGGTGACGGTGACCTGGGAGAGCTGGGTCTTGACCTCGCGGCGGGTCTCCTTGCGCTCCTCCAGGGTCTCGGTGAGGTTGCGCAGCGAGCTGACGACCGTACCGCCCGCCCGGTTGGAGAGGACCAGGGTCGTGACGAGGACGACCAGTTCGCGGGAGGGCAGGCGGTCGGTCAGTTCGCTCAGCGCGTCCTCCAGGGGCTCGCCCACCGCCAGCCGCCGTGCCACCCGGGCCAGTTCCTCACCGGCCGGGTCCTCCAGTTCCTCGGCCGCCATGGACAGCGAGGTGCGCAGGGCCAGGCCCGCCTGGGTGGCGTTGGCGAGGATGCGGGAGAGCTCGGGGAGCTGGTTGATGAAGCGCTCGGTGCGCTTGACCCGCTGCCAGTTGAGGAACGCGTTGGTGCCCCAGAGGCCGATCAGGGCGGCGACCGGGCCGAAGAACGCGGCGAGCATGGAGGAGGCGATCATCCAGAGCCCCGCCATCGCGACGAGCGCGTAGACGAGGAACTCGCCGGGTGTGATGTCCAGGCCCGTCGCGGCGAGCTTCAGCTCCAGCTTCCGGCCCAGTGCGGTGCCCCGCAGCCGGCGGTCCAGGCCCTTGAAGCGGCGGGCGCGGCCGGACTCGGGGATCTGTCCGACGTGGGAGAGCCGCTCGACGAGGGCGTCGCGGTCGGACTTGCCGCCGGAGTAGGAGTACAGGCCCATCACGCCGAGCACGCAGCACAGCAGCGTGACGCCGACGGTGACCAGGGGGAGGTTGACGTTGTCCATGGCTCGGTACCTAGTTGGCCTCTCGGGTGGCGAGCTGTTCGGCGGACTGGGCGACGCCGAACGCCTGCGGGATGGGCTGGCTGGCCAGGTAGAGGCGCTCGGCGAGCCTGCGGGGCAGCGGGAGGTACTGGAAGTCGCCGTGGATCCGGCCGTCGGCGGACATCGGCTGGGCGTTGAACCGGGCGACCGTGACGATGCGGTACGGGTCGCGGCCGTGCGAGTCCAGGATGGCGATCTCGGTGATCTTCCTGGCCCCGTCGGCGTGCCGGGTGAGCTGGACGATGACGTCGACGGCGCTGTTGATCTGGTCGTGCAGGGCCTCGAAGGGGATCTCGACCTCCGACATCGAGGCGAGGGTCTGCAGACGCATCAGCGCGTCCTCGGCGCTGTTGGCGTGGACGGTGGCCAGCGAGCCGTCGTGGCCGGTGGACATCGCCTGGAGCATGTCGAGGGACTCGCCGCCTCGGACCTCACCGACGACGATGCGGTCGGGGCGCATACGCAGGGAGTTGCGGACCAGGTCGCGGATGGTGATCTGGCCCTTGCCCTCGACGTTCGCCGGGCGGGACTCCAGCCGGATCACATGGCTCTGCTGGAGCTGGAGCTCGGCGGAGTCCTCGATGGTGACGATGCGCTCGGCGTTCGGGATCAGCCCGGAGAGCGCGTTGAGGAGGGTCGTCTTGCCGGTGCCGGTGGCCCCCGAGACGATGACGTTGAGCTTGGCCTGGACGAGGCCGGCGAGCAGCACCAGCATCTGTTCGTCCAGCGAGCCGAAGCCGATCATCTCCTGGAGGGTGAAGGAGCGCGGGAACCGCCGGATGGTAAGGGTCGCGCCGGTCAGCGACAGCGGCGGGATGATCACGTTGACACGTTCACCGCTGGGCAGGCGGGCGTCGACCATCGGGTTGGACTCGTCGACGCGGCGGTTGACGGTCGACACGATCCGCTCGATGGTCTGCATCAGCTGCTCGTGGGAGCCGAAGCGCATCGGGAGCTGTTCGACCCTGCCGTTGCGCTCGACGAAGATCTGGTCGGGGCCGTTGACCATGATCTCGGTGATGGACGCGTCCTCCAGAAGCGGTTCCAGGATGCCGAGGCCGAGCGCCTCGTCGACGACGCGGCGGATCAGCTGCGAGCGCTCCACGGTGGACAGGACCGGGCCCTCGCGGCTGATGATGTGGCCGAGGACGCGTTCCAGCCGGGCCCGCCGGTCGGCGGCGGCCAGCGAGGACATCTCCGCGAGGTCGATCTCCTCCAGCAGCTTGGCCCGGTAAGTGGCCACCATGTGGCCGTCCTCCCGTGCCCCGCCCTGCTCCTCCGGAGCGGTCATGCGTGCCCGCAGGCTCATCGGCGTAACTCTCCTCGGTGTCGGCGGGTGGTGCTGGTCCGGTCGGTCGGTGCGGCCCTCTCACAGGAGGGCCGGGTCAGAAGCCGAAGCCGGATTTCTCGTTGGGCATGGTCGTGCTCCGCTCGGCCCACCAGCCCTTCAGCCCCGGTACGACGGAGGGCACCTTGACCCGGACCGTGACGGTGATGTCCTGTCCGCCGCGCTCGCGGTAGCGGAATCCGCCGTTCTCCACCCAGTCGCTCACGGCGTCGCGGGCGTTGGACTGACCGCTGCCCCGGGCGTCCACGCTGGCTGCCGTACGGGCTCCGGCGCGGGATGCGGTGCCCGCCTGGTTGGCGGCGTACGCGGCGAGGCCGAGCTGGATGGCTCCCATCGCGACGAGGAGCAGGAGGGGGAGGAAGCCGAGGTATTCCATGGCGACCTGGCCCCGGTCGCCGTCACGATCCCGGGTCCGGGCGGGGTTTCCGTCTCCGCCGCTGTACGGATGCGTCGTCATCGCTGGTCCTCCCTCGGGGATCCGGCCTTGCCGGTGATCTCGGTGTCGAGGTCGAACAGGCCCGGCACCAGCACCGGGACCTTGAGCTTCACCGTCGCCTCGTACAGGCCGCTCCCGCCGCCGCACCGCACCGACGCCTTGTCCTCCCAGGCGTCGGGCAGGTCCTTCATCGCCCCCGCCCGGCACGCCGCTCCCGCCCCGTACTCCGCCCCGCTGCCCTTGCGCGCGCCCACGTCCGCCGCGTTGGCCGCGAGGCTGAAGGTGTAGCCGATCAGGGCGCACTCCCAGAGCACGAGCATGATCAGGATGATGAAGGGAGTCATGCCCAGGAACTCGACCGCGGTCTGCCCGCGATCCCGGTCCCGGCTCTCACGTAGGGCGGTGATCCGCCCCCGTATGCCGCTTCGTGCCGTCCTTGTGGTGGCCATCGCTCAACGTGTCCCCTCGGAGTCTCCGGGCCCGCGTCCGGAGCCGTCGCGCCGGCGGCGCGGGCGTCCGATCGAGCCCCGGTCGTTCTTCAGAGCGCCGCTGTTCCGCTTGACCAGGGCGCTGCCGCTCTTCTTCGCCGTCGCGCTCTCCTTGACGATGCCCAGCTCTCCCGCCAGGCCCCAGAGCGCTTGCTTGACCGTGCTCTTGGCGTCCAGTTCGTGCAGACGTCCGGAGTCGATGGACGCCTGGAGTTCCTTGAAGTTCGCGGGGACCGCCGCCGAGGCGACCCGGGTTCCGGTGATCTTCTGGATCAGCGGCGGCTGGATCTCGGTGTTGCGGGTGAAGCGGTTGACGAGGGTGACGGTCTCCTCGGCCTTGCGGATCTGGAGCCGTTCCCACATCCGTACGATGCGTTTCGCGCCGCGCACCGCGATCACGTCCGGGGTCGTGACCAGCAGCGCCACGTCCGCCATCTCGATGGCCGCCGCGTTGGCGCCGTTCATCTGGCCACCGCAGTCGATGACGACGATCTCGTAGCGGGTGCGCAGCGCGCTGACGATCTGGCGGGCCGAGCGGTCGCTGACCTCCTCGCCGCGCTCGCCCTCGCCGGGGGCGAGCAGCAGGGCGAGGCCGGTGGAGTGCGAGAACACCGCGTCGGACAGCACCCGGGGCGATATGTCGGTGATCAGGGCGAGGTCGACGAGGGAGCGCCGGAACTGGACGTCAAGGAACGAGGCGATGTCCCCGGTCTGGAGGTCCATGTCCACCAGCGCCACCGAGTGGCCCGACGCCTGGGCGGCCAGAGCTAGTTGGATGGCGGTGACCGTCGCTCCGACGCCGCCCTTGGCGCCGGTGACGGTGACCACCGTGCCGCCGGGGCCGGTGAAGACGTCGTTCCCGGAGGTGAGGTGGCGGCGTACGCCGGCGGACCACTGGGCGGCCGCCTGGACGCGGTTGGCCAGTTCCTCGTAGCTCAGCGGCAGGGTGACCAGACCGCGCGCGCCGGAGTCCATCGCGTCGGCGAAGAGGTTCGGGCTGGCATCCGCGGTGATCATGACGACTCCCACGGAGGGGAACCGCATCGACACCTCCCGGATCAGCTCCAGGGCCGGCACCGGGCCGATCCGCTCGTGGACCAGCACCACCTCGGGCAGTTCGTCGAGCGCCTCGCCCGCGAGGCGGGCCAGGGTGTCGATGAGCTGGGTGGAGTCCCCCACGGGGGTCGCCGGTTCGGCGTCGGGCAGCTGGCTGAGCAGGGTGGTGACCGAGCGGGCCGCGTCCAGGTCGCCGACGGCCGGGAGGATTCTGGTGGTCATCCGATCCTCACTTGTCCTTGTCGAGCGTGTAGGTGCGGTCCCCCGGACGGATGGTGCCGTCGCTGCCCGGGGCGACGAGCGCGAGGCGCACGTGCTCCGCGAAGGACTCGGCGTAGGCGACGCGCTGGGTGTCCAGGGTGTTGAGGGCGAAGGTGATCGGCACGGCCTCGGTGGCCCGGGTCCCCCGGTCGTCCGCGCTCGGGTCCAGGGCGGTGAGTTCGCCGACGTCCAGCACCTTGGCGTTGGAGACGATGACCTTGGACTGGGCCGTGGCGCCCTGCTGCTCCCCGGCGAAGGTGGCGTAGATGTTGACCGTCGCGCCCGGCGTGATCTTGCCGGCGACGCCGGTGGAGGCGTCGATCATGATGGCGATCTCCTGCTCACCGGCCCGGAGTTCGGGCTTGCGGACCATCATGTCCGACTGGAGCAGGGAGCCTTCGCGGAGTTCGGTGACCGCGATCTTCGACTCGACCTCCCGGAGGTCGGTCACGGCGTTCTCCGAGAGCCAGCGTTTGGGCATCTTGATCTTCTCGAACTGGCCGCTGTTCAGGGCTGTGTACGGAGCCACGTTGGTCTTCAGCTGGTACGCCGTCACCTCGGGTCCGACCTTCGAGTTGACGTCGCTGATCACCGAGAGCACGCCGGCGAAGGCCGCGAAGGCACACAGGACCGACAGGAGCAGGAGTATCACGCCGCGGCGCTGGCGGGAGTTCATGGTCCGGACAACCTCGTTCGAATCGGATGCGTGGGGACGGACAGCGGACGGAGGGAGCCGTGCGGAGGAGCGGAGGAGCGGGTGGAGCGGTGAAGCTGTGGTGCCGTCGTGCTGTGGTGCTGTGGTGCTGTGGGCGGTGCGGTCGGAGCCGTTCGTGGAGCGGTTACGCGCTTACATTGACGGGTGCGAGCCACTGCGGGAACGGCGGTTCGCGGGGCGGGGACGGTGGCGCTGAACGGTGTACGTGCGCGGGGACGCCCGGTGCGGGCGGTGCGGGGAGGAGCGGTCGCGCTAGGGGCCCGGTGACTCGTCGGCCTTGTGGTGGAGGACACCGGCGGAGAGCATGCGGTTCTCCGAAGCCGCGACCGGAGCGGAACAGAATGCGCAGCGGTCGCCGATGAGCTCCATGGCGCACCAGTGACACTTCTCCCGGCGTACGGAGGAGACCAGCTGGTAGAGCACGGACAGGTCCGGGAGGTGGGCGGCGAACTCCACCAGCTTTCCCGTGCCCCACCAGCGCGGTGAGTCGGCCGGGACAGAGGTGTCGTGAACGGCCTGGACCTTCCAGGCGGGGGCGAGGGTCTCCTGTACCCAGTCCGACTGCAGATTCCCCTTGGCCACCAGAAGATGCGTGCCGAAGTCCGGGCCCGCCGGCGGTTCGACGGTCGGGCCCACTTTGATCAGCTGCGGCTCGGGGCCGGCGAGCACGGCGAACTGGGAGCCGGGGACCCAGGACTTGGCGTGGGCCTTGAGGCTGACCGGGACCCGGTCCAGCCGGGCGACGGAGTTGAGGAGGGCGCCCGCGTAGATGTAGTGCGAGAGCAGCCGGGCGGCGGAGGCGACCACCCCGGGGCTGAAGTCGCAGATGGACAACTGCCGGAGCTGGCGCACCAGTACGGCGACGCCGAGGGGCGGGAGGTCGACCTTGACGAGGGCGATCCGGTCGCTCTCCAGCACCGAGCGGATGGAGTGGAGACGGCGCTCGTGCTCGGGGCGGATGCCCGAGGGATAGAGGGCGATCACATACCCGTGCTGTTCGAGCAGCAGGTGCATGTCGCCGATCGCCAGCTCCAGCACCTGGGCCTCGGGGGCCTGGAGCAGAGCCGCGGTCGGCGTCTGCTGATCCGTGGGCGGCAGCACCAGGTCTGCGCTCGTCACTGCTATTGCGGTCGGCACGCTCTTCCCCGTTTCGGCTCCGGTCGACGTCGGGCGTCGGCCGCAATCGCTCCTGCTCCGTGCTCCTGACCCAGCACTTTAGCCACGTCTCACCAGGCAGAGAACAGTTATCGGAGACCAGTACGTCAGCATGCGAACAGCGTTCCTACCGGGCCCGGGTGCTAAACGGGATGAAATCGATTCCGCCCAACTCCGCCTTCACTGCGGAGCGTTACCGCAGTCTGCGTCCGGTTCTCGATCGCGTATCCATTCGCGCACGTCAGCCCGGCTTCCGGGGCGCACGCCTCCCTTTTCGTAAGGGCGTTTCCGTAACCTTCCGAAGATCCGCCGCAAGATCACTCGTGCGGGGGGCGACGTACGGCCGCGAGGTCGTTCGGGGGCGAGAAATCCCCGACCCGGCACCCCTGTACGGGGGCGACCGCACTCCCTCGCACCCGCCCCTCGGAAAGCCTTTCACCGCCAGAGGTCTTGACAACTTGATTGGTCTGGACCAGTTTATGCGCCACAGCGGTGGCCACCGCTTCCCCGTCACGGATCCCCGCTCCGCCCACCCCGTGCGACCCCCGGCCCCGTCGGCCGTCCCGTACTCCCGCACGACCCCCGCCAGGCACCACCAACTCCCCCGGAGGCACCAGTGGAACGCTCCGCAGGCAGCAGTCGCAGAAGGCGCCGCACCCGGCCCGTGCTCGGCGGCGCCATGGCCGTCGTCGCGGCCGCCGCCCTGACCGTCACCGGACTCGTCAGCACCGCCCAGGCAGCAGACGTCAACAACGCCAAGAACGCGGGCTTCGAGTCGGGCCTCGCCAACTGGACCTGTTCGCCGGGCAGCGGCGCCGCCGTCTCCTCCCCCGTGCGCAGCGGCACGTCCGCGCTGAAGGCCACCCCGGCCGGCCAGGACAACGCCCGGTGCTCGCAGACGGTCGCCGTGAAGCCCGACTCGACGTACGCGCTCAGCTCCTGGGTGCAGGGCGGTTACGCCTATCTCGGCGTGAGCGGCACCGGCACCACCGACGTCTCCACCTGGACGCCGGGCTCCTCCTCCTGGACCAAGCTGTCCACGAGTTTCAGGACCGGCGCGAACACCACCTCGGTGACCGTCTACACCCACGGCTGGTACGGGCAGGCCGCCTACTTCGCCGACGACGTCGAGGTGACCGGCCCCGACGGCGGGGGCGGCGAGGATCCCGGCCCGGTCATCCCGGCGGCCCCCGGCGGTCTCGCGGCAGGCACCACCACCACGTCCTCCGTCGCCCTGTCCTGGAACGCGGTCTCCGGCGCCACCGGGTACACCGTGTACCGGGACGGCGCGAAGGCCACCACCTCCACCGGCGCCTCGGCGACCGTGACGGGCCTGTCCGCGGACACCGCCTACCAGTTCTCGGTCAGCGCCACCAACGCGGCCGGCGAGTCGGTCAAGTCGGCCGCCATCAGCGCCCGTACGGCCAAGCAGGGTACGGGCCCCGGCCCCGGGCCCGCCGTGCCCGAGCACGCGGTGACCGGCTACTGGCAGAACTTCAACAACGGCGCGGCCGTCCAGAAGCTCAGTGACGTCCCGGCCGACTACGACATCATCGCGGTCTCCTTCGCGGACGCCACCGCGACGCAGGGTGCGGTGACCTTCAACCTGGACTCGGCCGGCCTGAACGGCTACACCGACGCCCAGTTCCGCTCGGACATCAAGGCCAAGCAGGCGGCCGGCAAGAACGTCATCATCTCGGTCGGCGGCGAACTGGGCTCGGTCCGGGTCGACAGCGACGCCTCCGCCACCGCGTTCGCCGACTCGGTGTACGCGCTGATGCAGGACTACGGCTTCAACGGGGTCGACATCGACCTGGAGAACGGCCTCAACTCCACCTACATGTCCAAGGCGCTGCGCCAGCTGTCGGCGAAGGCGGGCAGCGGGCTGGTCATCACGATGGCCCCGCAGACCATCGACATGCAGTCGACGTCGGGCGAGTACTTCAAGACGGCCCTCAACGTCAAGGACATCCTGACCGTCGTCAACATGCAGTACTACAACAGCGGTTCGATGCTCGGCTGCGACGGCAAGGTCTACTCGCAGGGCTCGGTCGACTTCCTCACCGCGCTCGCCTGCATCCAGCTGGAGGGCGGCCTCGACCCGTCCCAGGTCGGCATCGGCGTCCCCGCCTCCACCCGCGGTGCGGGCAGCGGCTACGTCGCCCCGTCGATCGTGAACGCGGCGTTGGACTGCCTGACCAGGGGCACCAACTGCGGCTCGTTCAAGCCGTCGAAGACCTACCCGTCGCTGCGCGGTGCGATGACCTGGTCGACGAACTGGGACGCGACGGCCGGATTCGCCTGGTCGAAGGCGGTCGGCCCGCACGTCCACAACCTGCCGTAGCCCTCTCCGTACCACCGCAGCACCGCACCACCGCTCCTCGGACCAGCAGCGCCGCCGCTCCCCCTGCGGCGCTGCTGCGTTCGGGGCCGGTCCGCGAACCCGCCGTGTGTCACCAGGGCAGTTCGCGTACCTGCTGGACGCACAGCACGACGAACAGCATCCCGGACAGGGTGAGCATCCCGTTGCTGAGCCACCCGTTGCGCCACTCCCCCGGCGTACGGGAGGAGTTGAGCAGCCAGATCAGGGTCAGGGCGAGGAACGGCATGAAGAACGCGCCGAGCACCCCGTACGCGATGACCAGGCCGAAGGGCTCGTCCAGCCAGAGCAGGGTCATCGGCGGGAAGGTCAGCCACAGGAGGTACGCCCGGAAGGGCAGCGACCGCTGCCGGCGCTCGGCGACGGCCGGCCCCTCGTGCTCCTCGGCTGCTCCCGCACCGGCCGCCGGGGCCCGGAACCGCTCCACGAAGTCGGCGAACATCAGGCTCACCCCGTGCCAGACGCCGATCAGCGACGAGAACGACGTGGCGAAGAAGCCCACCAGGAAGAGCTTGGCGGTGCCCGCGCCGAAGCGGTCCTCCAGCACCTTGCCCAGGTCGATCAGGCCGCGGTCGCCGGAGGTGAGGGCGATCTGCGAGGAGTGCAGCAGCTCGGCGCCGACGATGAGCATCGCCACGACGAAGATCCCGGTGGTGATGTAGGCGACCCGGTTGTCGAGTCGCATCACCTTCATCCAGGAGGAGTTGCTCCAGCCCTTGGCGTTGACCCAGTATCCGTACGCGGCCATGGTGATCGTGCCGCCGACGCCGCCGATCAGCCCGAGGGTGTAGAGGAGCGAGCCGTCCGGGAGCACGGGCAGCAGCCCGGCGAAGGACGCGCCGACGTCGGGCACGACGCGGGCGGCCACATAGACGACCACCACGAACATGATGCCGATCAGGACCGTCATGACCTTCTCGAAGACGGCGTACCGGTTGAACCAGACGAAGACCAGCCCGATCAGCCCGGTGATGATCGCCCAGACCTTCAGCCCCGGACCGTCGGGGAACAGCGCCACGATGGGCAGGGCGCTGGAGGACATGGCCGTCGCGCCGTAGATGAAGCCCCAGACGACCACGTAGATCGCGAAGTAGACCGTGGTCCAGGGGCCCAGGCTGCGCCAGCCGTCGAAGAGCGTGCGGCCGGTCGCCAGATGCCAGCGGCCGGCCGCCTCGGCGAGCGAGATCTTGACGATGCAGCCGATCACCGCGGCCCACATCAGGGTGTAGCCGAACTTGCTGCCCGCGATCAGCGTCGCGACCAGGTCGCCGGCCCCGACCCCGGTCGCCGCGACGACGATGCCGGGGCCGATGTACTTCCAGCTGGACTTACGTGGTCGGGAGTCCGGCTCCCCTGTCCCTGTGGTTGCGCTTGTCTCCGCCATGCCGATCAAGGAAGCGCAATCGGCCGGGCGGCACAAGGGGGCGTGCACGGAATCGGGGCGGCCGGGCCCGGGACCGCCCGCCCCGCACCTGCGCTAGATGACCAGACTGAGCAGCGCCGCGACGACGAAGCCCGCCACCGACAGCACCGTCTCCAGGACCGTCCAGGACTTCAGGGTGTCGCGCTCGCTGATGCCGAAGTACTTCGACACCATCCAGAAGCCGCCGTCGTTGACGTGCGAGGCGAAGATCGAGCCCGCCGAGATCGCCATGATGATCAGCGCGAGGTGGGCCTGGGAGAGGTCCTGGCCCTCGACCAGCGGGACCACGATCCCGGCCGTGGTGACGATCGCGACGGTGGCCGAGCCCTGGGCGACGCGCAGGACGACCGAGATCAGCCAGGCGAGCAGGATGACCGGCAGGCCGACGTCGTTGAAGGTCTCGGCGAGCGCGTCCGCGATGCCGCTGCCTTTGAGGACCGCGCCGAAGATGCCGCCCGCGCCGACCACCAGCAGGATGTTGCCGACGGGCTTGAGCGAGGACGTGGAGACCGATTCCAGGGACTTGCGGGACCAGCCGCGGCGGATGCCCAGCAGGTAGTACGCGAGGAACAGGGCGATGGTCAGGGCCACGAACGGGTTGCCGAAGAACTCGATGACCGAGCGGAGCGTGGAGGGGTCCAGGGCGATGGAGGAGAAGGTCGCGGCGAGGATCAGGATCAGCGGGGTGCCGATGATCGCGAGGACCGTGGCGAGCGGGACCGGCTTCTCGTGCGGGGTGACGCCCGAGGCGCGCTGTTCGGCGGCGACGGCGGCCTTGGCCTCCTCGGCGGCCTCCACCATGTCCTGCGGGACGTCGACGAAGATCCGCTTGCCGATCCAGGCGGCGTAGACCCAGGCGGCGAGTACGGACGGGATGCCGACGACGACGCCCATCAGGATGACCCAGCCGAGCGAGACGTTGAAGAGTCCGGCGGCGGCCACCGGGCCGGGGTGCGGCGGCAGGAACGCGTGGGTCATCGACAGGCCCGCCAGCAGCGGCATCGCGTAGAGCAGGATCGATTTGCCGGAGCGCTTGGCGGCGGCGTACACGATCGGCGCGAGAACGAAGATGCCGACGTCGAAGAAGACCGGGATGCCGAAGATGATGCCCGTCAGGCCCATGGCGAGCGGGGCCCGCTTCTCGCCGAAGAGGTTCAGCAGGCGGGCGCTCAACACCTCGGCTCCGCCGGAGACTTCGAGGATCGCGCCGAGCATGGTGCCGAGCCCGATGATGATCGCGACATGGCCGAGGATGCCGCCCATGCCGGATTCGATGACCGAGACGGCGGCGGATTTCTGCACGGTGCCGAAGAGTTCGGTGACCGAGAGCCCGGCGCCGAGGCCGACGGCTATGGAGACCGCGAGCAGGGCGACGAACGGCTGGAGCCTGATCTTGATGATCAGGAAGAGCAGGAGGGCGATGCCGAGGACGGCGACGGTCAGCAGACCGGCGGTGCCGTCGATCAGGAGGAGCAGACCACCGGTGTGCGGTGGTGTCTCGGCCGGCGAGGGGGTGGCGGCGAGCAGCATGGGGACTCCGATGGCGCTGGAGGGCAGGGGGGAGCGCGGCACGGCGCCCCCGGGAAGCGGGGCGCCGTGCCGTACGGCGGTCGTGAGGGGTTCTGCGGGTGCGACAAGACGATCAGGCGGGGCAGAGCGGTCAGCGGCGCGGAGCGATCAGCGGGCCGGAGCGATCAGCTCAGCACCGCGAGGGCGTCGATCTCGATGAGCAGACCCTTGGGCAGGCCGACGTAGACCGTCGTCCGGGCCGAGGGGGCCTCCTTGAGGTTCTGCTCGCCGAAGTAGGCGTTGTAGATCTCGTTCATCTCCGCGAAGTGGTCCACGTCCGTGAGGTAGACGCGCATCATCATCACGTCGTCCCAGCTCGCGCCGCCCTCCTCCAGGATCGCCTTGACGTTGGCGAAGGTCTGGAGGGTCTGCTCGCGCAGGGTGGGGCCGGCCGGGGTCGGGGCCTGGCCCTCCACGGCCGGGAGGAAGCCGACCTGGCCGGCGACCTGGAGGAGGTTCCCCTTCTTCACGCCGTGCGAGAACTTCGCGGGCGGCGTGGTGTGGGTGGAGGGGGTGAGGGCGGTCTTCTCGGTCATGGCTGATCAGACTTTCTTGGGTTGGGTGGTGCCGGAGTACTCCCGGCTGACGGTCTCGGCGGTGCGCCGGACCAGCGGGAGCAGGGTGAGGAGTTCCTCGGCCGTGACGACCACATTGGGTGCGGACACCGACATGGCCGCGACGACCCGCCCGTCCGCGCCGCGGATGGGGGCGCCGATGCAGTTGATGGACTCCTCGTGGCCACCGAGGTCGGTGGCCCAGCCCTGTTCGCGGACGACGGCGAGCTCCTTGAGGAAGGCTCCCGCGTTGGGCGTCGAACGGGACGTGTACATGGGGTAGTCGAGCTTCTCGGCGATGACGCGCCGCTCGGGCTCGGTGAGGTCGGCCAGCAGCAGCTTGGCGACGGCCGCGACGGTGATCGCCACGGGCTTCCCGATCCGGGAGTACATCCGGACCGGGTAGCGGCTCTCGACCTTGTCGATGTAGAGGACTTCCTGCTCCTCGTACACGGCGAGGTGCACGGTGTGCCCGCACCGGTCGTTCAGCGCGACCAGGTGGGAGTGGGCGATCTCGCGTACGTCGAGGTTCTCGACGGCCTCCTGCGCGAGGGCGAAGAGCCGCGCGCCGAGGCGGTAGCGCTGGTCCTCCTGGCGGTAGACGAGGCCGTGCTCGTGGAGCGTACGCAGCAGGCGCAGCGCCGTGGACTTGTGGACGCCGAGCCGCTCGGCGACCTGGCCGAGGTCGGCGGGTCCCTGGGCGAGCAGCGGCAGGATGCTCAGTGCCCGGTCGACGGTCTGACTCATGGCGTGCGTACCTCCTCGGGGGCCCGGTCGGCTGCGGTCCAGCCGGGGCCGAGACGAAGTCTCCCCCAGGCGTCGTCGTCGAGGGCGGCGAGGCGGTCGGCGTGGTCGCGGGCGGGCGGGTCGGTGAGGTCGCCGGGGACGGTGAGGACGGCGGCGGCCATGAGGTGCCCGTGCCGGACCCGGTCGCGCACGGGCAGCCCGCGGAGGGTGGCGGAGAGGAACCCGGCGGCGAAGGCGTCTCCCGCCCCGACGGCGGCGACGACGTCGACACGGAGGGCGGGGACGAGGGTGACGGTGTCACCGACTCCAGCCCCGGCGGCGGCCGTTCCAGCCCCTCCGGCGTTCGAGGAGCGGGGTCCGGGGCGGAGCCCCGAGGCGAAGACCGTCGCCCCCGCACTCCCCCGCTTCACGACCAGCACGGAAGGCTCCGGCACCGCCGCCCGGATCGCCTCCGCGCCCACGATCCCCCATGCCTCCTCCGCCTCGTCCTCCCCGACGAACACCAGGTCCGAGCGGCGGGCCAGCTCCAGCAGCACGGACGCGTCCGCGTCCCGCCACAGGTGGGGGCGGTGGTTCACGTCGAAGGAGACCAGCGGCCGCCCGGCGCGCGGAGCCGTCAGGTCCCGCAGCAGCGCCAGGCAGTCGGCCGAGAGCGCCGCCGTGATCCCGGACAGGTGCAGGATCCGGCCCGCGAGGAGCTCCTCGTACGGCATGTTCGACGGCGACATCGCGGAGGCGGCCGACCCGGCCCGGTAGTACGCGACCTCGTGCGTGTCGGTCCCCCGGTCCGTGGCCGTGCGGAAGTAGATACCGGTCGGACGGACCGGGTCCCGGCGGACCGCAGAGGTGTCGACCCCGTACCCCCCGATCGTCTCGACGAGGTGGTCGCCGAAGCCGTCCGCGCCGACCCTCCCGACCCAGGCCGCCCGGTGCCCGGCGGCGGCGAGCGCGCAGGCCACGTTGGATTCGGCTCCGCCGATCCCGCGCCCGAAGGAGGGCACGTCGGCGAGGCGGCCGGGCTGCGAGGGCAGGAACGTCACCATGGACTCACCGAGACAGACGGCATCGGTGGTCGTGGCGGCGACGGCCGTCCCTGCTGCGGGTCCGGGCACTGAGGGCTCCTCGCTGATCGGCGTGCGGGCCGGTGGTCACCATTGACCGGGCATCGGCTCGGATGTTAGACAGCGTTGAGCGATATACGCAATGGGTGTTGCATATGTTGCAACGAACTACGAGGAGCTCCCCTTGGCAGCCGAACGCCCCACCGGTCACACCGCCGCCCCCGCGCCTTCCGCCCCCGGCGTCTCCCCCGCGTCCCTGGCGTCCGGCCTCGCCGACGAACGCGTCGACCACCGCTTCAAGGCCCTGCCGCCGGACGCAGAGGGCCTGACCGTCGGGGCCCTGGCCGCCGAGCGCCGCAACCTGTTCACCGGCGGGTTCACCACCCCCGTCCTCGCCCTCTCCGCCGAGTCGGTGGCCCACAACCTCGACCTCCTGGAGACGTACGCCGAGCGCCACGGCCTCGCGTTCGCCCCGCACGGCAAGACGTCCATGGCCCCGCAGCTCTTCGTGGACCAGCTGAAGCGCGGGGCGTGGGGCATCACGGCCGCCGTGCCGCATCAGGCGCGGGTCTACCGGGCGTACGGCATCGGGCGGATCTTCCTCGCCAACGAGCTGGTCGACGCGGTGGCCCTGCGGTGGCTGGCCGGCGAGATGACCGCCGACCCCGCGTTCCGCTTCGTCTGTTACGTCGACTCCGTGCGCGGCGTCGAGCTGATGGATCAGGCCCTGGGCGCGGCGGGCGCCACCCGCCCGGTCGACGTGGTGGTGGAGCTGGGCGCGGGCGAGGGCGCGCGCACCGGGGCCCGCACGGAGGCCGACTGCGCGGCGGTGGCCGACGCGGTGGCGGCGGCCGGATCGCTGCGCCTGGTGGGCGTCGCCGGGTACGAGGGCGAGGTCCCGGACGCCGACCCGGAGCGGGTACGGGAGTGGCTGCGGCGGCTCGTCGCGCTCGCGGCCTCCTTCGACAGCGCCGGACGGTTCACGGGAACGGGGGTCGAGGAGATCGTCATCAGCGCGGGCGGCAGCGCCTGGTTCGACGCGGTCGCGGACGTCTTCGCGGAGATCCCCGAACTCGGTCTGCCCGTCCTCAAGTTGCTGCGCTCCGGCGCGTACGTCTCGCACGACGACGGGCACTACAAGCACCTCACCCCGTTCAACCGCGTCCCCGAGGAGGGCGCGCTGGAGCCCGCCTTCCGCCTCTGGGCGCAGGTCGTCTCCCGCCCCTCCGGCGAGCAGGCGTTCCTCAACGCGGGCAAGCGGGACGCGGCTCACGACCTCGATCTGCCCGAGGCCCAGGTGGTCCGCTCCGGCCGGGACGGCTCGGTCCGGCCCGCCACCGGGGTCACGGTCACCGGTCTCTCCGACCAGCACACCTGGGTGCGTACGGACGAAGGGATCGAGCTGGAGGTGGGCGACTGGGTCGGCATGGGCCTCTCGCACCCCTGCACCAGCTTCGACAAGTGGCAGCTGATCCCGCTGGTCGCGGCGGACGGCACGGTCACCGACTACATCCGCACCTTCTTCTAGAGCCGCCGGGCCCGCGGCTCTTGCGGAGCCGCGGGCCCGCCCCTCCTCGGACAACGCCCCGAAAGGTGACCCATGGACCTGGTCCTGCGTGACGCGCTCGTCGTCGACGGCACCGGCGCGCCCTCCTACCGCGCCGATGTGGCTCTCGACGGCGGCCGGATAGCCGAGATCCATCCCGAGGGCTCCTCGGGCCCCCGCCCCACCGCCACCCGCACCGTGGACGCGGACGGCCTCGCGCTCGCCCCCGGCTTCATCGACATGCACGCCCACAGCGACCTGGCGCTGCTGCGCGACCCCGACCACAGTGCGAAGGCGGCGCAGGGCGTCACCCTCGAAGTCCTGGGCCAGGACGGGCTGTCGTACGCCCCGGCCGACGACCGCACCCTGGCCGAGGTGCGCCGCTCCATCACCGGCTGGAACGGCGACGGCTCCGACATCGACTTCGACTGGCGCACCGTCGGCGGCTACCTGGACCGCCTCGACCGGAACTTCGGCGGCCAGGGCATCGCGGTCAACGCCGCCTACCTCGTCCCCCAGGGCACGGTCCGGATGTACGCGGTGGGCTGGGACGACCGGCCCGCCACCGACGCCGAACTGGCCCGGATGAAGGAGCTGGTGGACCAGGGCCTGCGGGAGGGCGCGGTCGGCATGTCGTCCGGGCTGACCTACACCCCCGGCATGTACGCGGACGACGCCGAACTCACCGAGCTGTGCCGGGTGGTGGCCTCTCACGGTGGCTACTACTGCCCGCACCACCGCAGTTACGGGGCGGGCGCGCTGGAGGCCTACGAGGAGATGGTGCAGCTGACCCGGAACGCCGGCTGCGCGCTCCATCTCGCCCACGCCACCATGAACTTCGGCGTGAACGAGGGCAGGGCGCCCGACCTGCTGGCCCTGCTCGACACCGCGCTCGCCGCCGGGGCCGACATCTCGCTCGACACCTACCCGTACACCCCCGGCTGCACCACGCTGGTGGCCATGCTGCCGAGCTGGGCGAGCGAGGGCGGTCCGGAGTCGGTCCTGACCCGGCTCGCGGACCCGGAGAGCGCCGAGCGGATCCGGCACCATCTGGAGGTGCTGGGCTCGGACGGCTGCCACGGGGTGCCGATCGAGTGGGACACCATCGAGATCTCGGGGGTGAGCGCCCCGCACCTGGCCGAGTACGTGGGCCGTACGGTGGCGGAGTCGGCGGCGCTGCGGGGCGAGGAGCCCTGGGTGACGGCCCGGCGGCTGCTCACCGAGGACCGGCTCGGCACGACGATCCTCCAGCACGTGGGCCACGAGGAGAACGTCCGGCAGATCATGCGCCACCCGGTGCACACCGGCGGCAGCGACGGCATCCTCCAGGGCGACAAGCCGCACCCGAGGGCGTACGGCACGTTCCCGCAGTATCTCGGCCGGTACGCCCGGGAGTTGGGCATCCTCTCACTGGAGGAGTGCGTCGCCCATCTGACCTCGCGCCCGGCCGCCCGGCTGCGGCTCGCGGACCGGGGCCTGGTGCGCGAGGGCTACCGCGCGGACCTGGTGCTCTTCGACCCGCAGACGGTGGCGGCGGGCTCCACGTTCGAGGAGCCGCGCACGCTGCCGGTGGGCATCCCGCATGTGCTGATCGACGGCCGGTTCGTCATCGAGGACGGCAGGCGGACCTCGGTGCTGGCGGGCCGGGCGATCCGGGGAGCGGGAGCCCCGGCGGCCTGAGGACCGGCCGCGCGCGCACCGGGCCGACGGGCCGCTCGGCTCAGACGGAGTCGGCGGCCCGTTCCGCCGCCCAGGCGAGGTCCTCCTCGGTCGGGGCGTCGTCCTGGGTGAGAGCGCGCCGCCAGTAGCCGCTGAACTCCACGGCGGCCTTCGGCAGTTCGCGGTCCTCGACCAGGTGGCGGCGGAGCGCCCGCACGGCGGAGGCCTCGCCCGCCACCCAGGCCGCGTCCACCCCGTCGAGGTCCCGGCCGGCCGCGCGCACAGCCGCCACCAGCGAGCCGCCCCGGTCGCGGTGCACCCAGCGGACCTCGACCCCGCCGGCGCCGGACGGCAGCGCCACCTCCTCCCCCGCGTCGGCGACCTCGGCGTACACCACGGCCCCGGTCCCGGCCGGCAGCGCCTCCAGCACCGTGGCGATGGCCGGGAGCGCCGTCTCGTCCCCGGCGAGGAGCATCCGCCGGGCGTCGGGCAGCGGGCGGGCGTAGAGGGACGAGGGGCCGACCATGCCGAGGACGTCCCCGGGCCGGGCCGCCGCGCCCCAGCGGGAGGCGGGGCCGCCCTCGCCGTGCAGCACGAAGTCGACGGTCATCACGTTGCGCTCACGGTCGTAGGAGCGGACGGTGAAGCCGCGCATCCAGGGCCGCTCCGCCTCCGGCATCGCGAGGCAGGCCTCGTACCAGCGCATGCCGTACGGGTCATCGGCGTCCCGCTCCGGCAGCCGGGGCACGGTCTGCCCGGGACGCGGCAGGCAGAGCTTCATCTGCTGGTCGGGGCGGTCCTCCAGCAGGTCGGGCAGTTCGTCGGCGGTGAAGGCGATCCGCGCCGTACGGGGGGTGACCCGCTCCACGTCCACGACGCGCACATAGGTGACCGGCAGTGCCTGGGTCATCGCACCCGACCTCTCTCCCGCTGATAGTTTACGGCGTACTGAATTATCCGCCCGGCATTACTTTACATCGTAAGGAGTCGCACGTGGTGGTCTTCGCCGGACAGGGCGACCCGCGCCGCTCCCTCTCCCTCCTGTGGCGGGCCGAACTGCCGCCGCCGGCGCGCGGCGGCCCCGGCCCCAGGCCGCGGCTGAGCGTGGACGCGATCGTGGCCGCCGCGGTGGCGCTCGCGGACGAGGAGGGAATGGGGGCCCTGTCGATGCGCGCGGTCGGCGACCGGCTCGGGCGCACGGCGATGGCGCTCTACACCTACGTCCCCG
This sequence comes from Streptomyces sp. NPDC020884, assembly GCF_044333935.1. Classification (NCBI taxonomy): domain Bacteria; kingdom Bacillati; phylum Actinomycetota; class Actinomycetes; order Kitasatosporales; family Streptomycetaceae; genus Streptomyces; species Streptomyces sp. NPDC020884. The sequence goes on from NZ_JBIRRY010000002.1 coordinate 930,891, forward strand.
GCAAGAGCGAGCTGCTGGACCTGATGTACGACACCGTGCACGCCGAACTGCCGTCCGCGCCCCCGGAGCCGGAGCCGGACGACTGGCGGGCCGCGCTCACCGCCTGGGCCGGGGAGGTCCTGGAGTTCTACGTCCGCCACCCCTGGGTCCTGCAGGTCTCGCAGGCGCGGCCGGTGCTGGGGCCGCACGAGTACGCGGGCCTGGACACGCTGGTCGTCCTGTTGCGGACGACCGGGCTCGAGGCGGGGGTACTGCGACGGCTGGTGGGAACCCTGTTCCCGTATCTGCGGGGCTCGGCGCAGGCGGTGGCCGACGCCCGGCTGGCCGCGCGGGCCACCGGGAGTTCCGACGAGGAGTGGTGGGCGGCGCGCTCGGCGGCCCTGACGGAGCTGGTCCCCGACTTCGCGGCGCGCTTCCCCGCCGTGAGCCGACTGGAGGCGGAGGGGCCGGCGGAGCCGTATCCGGGGCCCGGCGACGCGGATGCGGATCCGGTGCCGTATCCGGAGCGGGAGGCCCGCGAGACGTTCCGGGTGGGGCTCGGGGTCCTGCTCGACGGAATCGAGGCGGCGCGCACCCGGCGGCCCTGAAGCTGGTCAGGACCGCCCGGCGCGCGCCCGGGATCGCTTACGGCCGCGACGTGGGCCGCAGTCGGTTCCGCCGGGGCTACGGCTTGGGCAGCGCGCAGCCCTCACGGTCCAGGTCGATCTTGTTGCCGATGCCTATGCACGGGACCATGTTGTACGTCTGCTGGGCGTAGTTGATGCCTTCGCGGACGGTCACCTCGCCGTTCTCGTCGACCTCGCACGGGTTGTTGTCCGTGCACTCCTGGCCGCTCTCGTTACCGGTGTTGTTGACGGCGACCACCTTGCCGGTGGCGTCGTCGATCACCGGCGAGCCGGACGTACCGCCGATGGTCTGGCACTCCGGGGTGTAGCGGACCGAGTCCTTCCAGGTCCACCGGCCCTCCTTGAGCTGGTGGACGAAGCCGTCGATGTCACAGCTGTAGGTGCGCTTCCAGTAGCCGGAGGCGACCGTGATGGCGGTGCCCGCCGTCGGGTGGGCGGTCTCCAGCTCCAGCGCCTGGATGCCGTAGCTGTCCTCGATCTGCTGGTAGGTGCTGGTGACTTCGTAGAGCGAGAGATCGGTGTCGGTCATGGTGCCGTACGCGATCTTGCTCGCCTTCAGGGTGCCGACGCCGCTGCCCGAGGCGTCGAGCAGGGTGAACGTCCGGCTGGACGGCTGGTCGATGACGACCTCGCCGGGGCCCGGGAAGCCGGACTCCATGCAGTGCCCGTTGGAGAGCACGAGGGCGGGGTCGGTGGGCTCGGAGTCGGGCGAACGGACGACGGAGCCCGAACAGTTGCTGAGCGCGACGGTCCCGGCGAAGGTCACGGCCTTCGCGGCGGGGTCGGCCTTGGGTGCGGCTTCCTGTACCTGCGGTGCGGGTTCGGCTGCGACGACGGGCGCGGCGCCCGCTCCCAGAAGCAGGGCAGCAAGAAACGCACCGACGAGAGGCTTGTTCATGTGGGGGGTCCCCTCCAGTGATGCCAAGGACCGGAGATCTTCCGGCTATTGACATGCGCATGTTGGCGTAGATGTCAGGCCATCACAAGGGGTCGGTTCCGGCCGCGGCTACGGCTGCCCGTACCCCAGCCCCACGACGACCCCGGATCCTGCCCCGGAATCGGCCTCGCCGCCCGCCTCGTCCGCACCGCGGTAGATGTGGTCGCGCCCCCACTCCCCCAGCGGTTCCAGCGCCGCGTTCAGCGAGAGGCCCAGCGGGGTGAGCGAATACTCCACCCGCGGCGGCACTTCGGCATACACCTCGCGGTGCACGATGCCGTCGTCCTCCAGCTCCTTGAGATGGGAGCTGAGCACCTTCTCGGTCACGCCCGGCACGGCACGGCGCAACTCACCGAACCGGCAGGTCCGCTCGTTCAACGCCCACAGGATGAGCACCTTCCACTTGCCGCCGATCACGTCCATCGCCGCGTCGATCCCGCAGACGAACGCCCCCGGCCTCCGTACGATCCGCATCGTCCCGCCCCTCCCCACCTGGTCGCTCACCGCGAGGTAACCACCCACTCCATAGTGCGTACTTGTCGCCCCCGGTGTCGTCGACCAGCCTAATCGGCATGTCTGACAACACCCCCGCCTCCGCACCGTCCACACCTCCCACTCCCCTCACCCTGCTCGGCCTCGGCGCCATGGGCACGGCCCTCGCCCGTACCTGGCTCGCCGCCGGGCACCCCCTCACCGTCTGGAACCGCGGCCCCGGCCGGAGCGCCGAACTCGCCGCCGCCGGTGTGCGGGTGGCCGCCACGGCGGCCGAGGCGGTGGCCGCGAGCCCGCTGGTCGTCACCTGTCTCCTGGACGACGCATCGGTCCGCGAGGCGCTGGCCGATGCCGACCTCACGGACAAGGACCTGGTCGACCTCACCACCTCGACCCCGGCCGAGGCGCGCACCCGCGCGACCTGGGCGACCGAGCGCGGCGCCCGCTTCCTGGACGGCGGGGTCATGGCCGTGCCGACGATGATCGGCGTGCCGGAGGCCGGGGGCTATGTCTTCTACAGCGGCTCGCGCGACGTCTTCGACGCCCACCGCGAGGCACTGGCCGTGCCCGTCGCCACCCGGTACGTCGGGAGCGACCCCGGTTTCGCGGCGCTGCACGACGTGGCGCTGCTCAGCGCGATGACCGCCATGTTCGCCGGCGCCCGGCACGCGGCCGCGCTGGTGGCGGACGCGCAGATCGACCAGAAGGAGTTCGGCGTGCTGGTGGCCGACTGGCTCTCGGCGATGGCCCCGGCGACAGCGGCGTACGCGGGCGGGTCGCCGTCCGATGACCCCACCAGCCGGGCCGTGGCGGAGGCGGGGGACGCGACCCTGCTCCGCGCGGCCCGGGAGCAGGGCGTCGGCACCGCCCTGCTGACCGCGTCGGCCGGCTCGATGGACGGGATCTGACAGCCCCCGGCCCGGCGAACCGACCGGCCCGGCGTCAGGCTTCCGTCGCCGCGGCCTCCTTCGCGTACGTCGCCGCCTGGAGCAGCGTCAGACCGGGCTCGGCCTGCCGCAGGATCTTGATGGCCTGCACGGAGTCCGCAGGACCCTCGTGCCCGGCGGCGGCGAGCCGCTGCCGCACCCACCGGCCGCGCAGCTCCGCGTCCGGACGCCCGGCGGACTCCTCGGCCAGGGCGAGGGCGCGCTCCAGGCCGGGGCGCTCGGCATCGGCGGCGGTCTCCAGCGCCCGCCGGAGCTCGGCGACGACATCGGGTGCGTCGCGGAGGACGAGTACGGCGAGGGGCTGGGGCTTGCGGAACATGCTCATGGAGCCACCGTTCCCCGGGCCGGTCCGGCTCGCACCCGAGTTGAGCAAGATCTGAGCCGCCCCGCCCGCGCGACCCCGGGTGCGCGGCGGCCCCGGGCCCCGGTGGTCCGGGTCTCGGTCCCGGGACCGAGGCCCTCCGGCCCGGAAAGTCGGTCCGCAGCCGGAGGTGCGCCCGCGCCCCGGCTGCGTACGGTCGGCGTATGACACTCGACCTCGACGCCTATTTCGCCCGGACCGGCTGGACCGGGGAGCCCCGCCCGACGCTGGAGGTACTGCGCTCCCTGCACCGCGCCCACCTGCTGGGCATCCCGTTCGAGAACCTGGAGCCCGTCCTCGGCTCCGCGCCGTCGCTGGCACTCGACGACCTGGAGGCGAAGCTCGTCCGCGGCGGGCGCGGCGGGTACTGCTACGAGCAGAACACCCTCTTCTCCACCGTGCTGCGGCAGATCGGCTTCTCGGTGACGCCGCTGACGGCCCGGGTGGTGCTGGGCGCCGCGCCCGGCGACATCCGGCCCCGTACGCACATGCTGATGCAGGTGGACGTGGAGGGTGAGCCGCACCCGTATCTGGCGGACGTCGGATTCGGGACGGTCGGGGCCCTGCTGGAGCCGATCGAGCTGGTGGAGGGCGCCGAGCTGTTCGACGCGCCGCGCCGCCACCGCCTGGTGCACGCACCGCACACCGGTCCGCTGCCGCTGTGGGAGCTCCAGACCGGCCAGGGCGGGTCGTGGGAGCCGCAGTACGCGTTCACCCTGGATCCGTACGAGAAGCCGGACTACGAGGTGATCAACTGGTTCATCGCGACGCACCCGCGCTCGCCGTTCCGGCAGGCGGTGTACGCGCAGCTCACCCGGATCGGCTCCCACCTCGCCCTGTCCGGGCTCGACCTGGTGGAGACGGCCGACGACGGCACGATCCGGGAGCGGCGGCTGAAGGACGGCGACGAAGCCCTTCAGGTCCTGGCGGACGACTTCGGCATCCGCCTCCCGGCAGGCACCCGACTGCCGGAGTGACCGCGCCACGGCCCGGAGCGAGTGCCCCGGCCACCCGAGAGACCGCACCCGGCCCCCGGAACCGGCACGCCCCGCCCGGACGGGCTCCCGCATACGGCCCCCGCGTGGCGCATCTCACCCGTCCCCGCCGCCCACGCCTCCTTTCCAAGCCGCGACGCCGCCCCGACCGGGCGATCCCACGGCCCGGGGCGGCGATGGGCATCGCGATGGAAGACGGGGCGGGGCGGGGACGCTCCCCGGAGGGCGTAGAGCGGGAGCAATCCCCGCGCACCCCGCGAAACGCCGCCGTAAGCTCGCGGACATGCAGGTCATCCAGTCCACGAAGCTCGCCAATGTCTGTTACGAGATCCGGGGTCCCGTGCTGGAGGAGGCGATGCGGCTGGAAGCGGCCGGTCAGCGCATCCTCAAGCTCAACACGGGCAACCCCGCCGCGTTCGGGTTCGAGTGCCCGCCGGAGATCCTCGAGGACATCCTGCGCAACCTCGCGGGCGCGCACGGCTACGGCGACGCGAAGGGCCTGCTGTCCGCGCGCCGCGCGGTGATGCAGCACTACCAGACCAAGGGCATCGACCTCGACGTCGAGGACATCTACCTGGGCAACGGCGTCTCCGAGCTGATCCAGATGTCGATGCAGGCGCTGCTGGACGACGGCGACGAGGTGCTCGTACCGGCTCCCGACTATCCGCTGTGGACCGCCTCGGTCTCGCTGGCGGGCGGGACGGCGGTGCACTACCGGTGCGACGAGCAGGCCGACTGGATGCCGGACCTCGCGGACATCGAGCGGCGGATCACCGACCGCACCAAGGCCCTGGTGATCATCAACCCGAACAACCCCACCGGCGCGGTGTACGACGACGAGATGCTGCGCGGTCTCACCGAGATCGCCCGGCGGCACAACCTCGTCGTCTGCTCCGACGAGATCTACGACCGGATCCTCTACGACGGCGCGACGCACACCCCGACGGCCTCGCTCGCCCCCGATCTGATGGTGCTGACCTTCAACGGGCTCTCCAAGAACTACCGGGTGGCCGGCTACCGCTCCGGCTGGATGGCCGTCTGCGGCCCGAAGGCGCACGCCACCTCGTACATCGAGGGGCTGACAATCCTCGCCAACATGCGGCTCTGCGCCAACATGCCCTCGCAGCACGCGGTGGCCACCGCGCTCGGCGGGCGTCAGTCGATCGAGGACCTGGTGCTGCCGGGCGGCCGGATCCTGGAGCAGCGGGATGTGGCGTACGACCTGCTGACCTCGATCCCCGGGGTGACCTGCGTGAAGCCGAAGGGGGCGCTGTATCTCTTCCCCCGGCTCGACCCCAAGGTCTACAAGATCAAGGACGACCGGCAGATGGTGCTGGACCTGCTGCGGGCCGAGAAGATCATGGTCGTACAGGGCACCGGCTTCAACTGGCCCGAGCCCGATCACTTCCGGATCGTCACGCTGCCGACCGTCGAGGACCTGACCGACGCCGTGACCCGGATCGGCACCTTCCTGGACGGCTACGGACAGCCGTAGGGGCCTCTCGCCCGGTCACCCTTCCGGATCGCAGACAACTTTAGACCTATTCCAATGTAGGATGGTTCCACGCACCATCGGAGGCCATCCATGTACGAGCCGATCCGCAGCACCTCGGTCCACACCCCGGCCGACCACGCTGACTTTCCGCACCGCAGCCGCGAGGAGGAGCTGGACATCCAGCTCGCCGGGCACCTGGCCGCCCTCCTCGCGGTCACCGACGAACTGGGCCTCGGCACCGCGGGTGACCGCATCGCCGAGCAGGTCGCCCGGCTGCGCGGCGCCCCGCCCGCCCGGCACGCGGCCCTGACCGACGGCGCCCCCGCGGAGCTCCACCGGCGCGCCCACGCCCTCGCGGGCCGCGCCCTGCTGGTGGCCGCGTCCCGCGCCGACACGACCGCCGCGATCCTCTCCGCCGAGCGGATGGACGCCCACACCGCGGCCCTCGCCGTGCCGGCCCCCTCCGGGCACCTGGTCGGCGCCCACTGACGGCCCCGGTCCGCGTGCCGCGCAGGCGTGCGGACCGGGTGCCACGGCCTCGCTCCGGCGGGGCCGTTTGCGTTCTGGGATGGCCCCTTCATCTGCCGTCCACCCAACTCGGCGCGGAATGTGGGTTTCCGCGAGCACGCTGCGCAGGTGAGACGCATCGTGGGAATCGTCCTGGCGGTCCTGCTGATCGCCGGTGTGGCAACGGCCGTTGCCCTGGGCCGCGACAGCGGGGACAGCGGCACGGCCGCGAAGACCGTGCGCGGAGTGATCGGTTCGGAGAAGGCCGAGTTCTTCGCCGACCCCGACACCGTGAAGGCCCTCGCGGCCAAGGGGTTCGCCGTCCGGACGGAGACCTCGGGATCCTGGGCGATGGACCGACTGCCCCTGAAGGGACACGACTTCGCCTTCCCCGGCTCCAAGGCACCGGCCGATGAGCTGCGCCGGGGGGCCGAGGGCCGGGGCGGCCCGCTGCGGCCGTTCTACTCGCCGCTCGTCGTGGTGGCCCACCGCAGCGCGGCCGAGGTCCTCGCGGACAACGGGCTGGCCCGGCTGCGGGCCGACGACGGGTCGAAGTTCACCACGCAGGGGACGCTGCTCATGGACCCCTACCTGGCGGCGGCCCAGGACGACCGGACCTGGCAGCAGCTCGAAGGGGCCTCCGGGCACGCCGAGTTGAGCGGCACGGTGTTCATCACGAGCACCGATCCCGTCACCTCCAACTCCGGCGCCCTCTACCTCGCCGCCGCCTCGTACGTCGCCGACGGCGGCCGGGTGGCCGCCGACGAGAAGGCGGTCGGGCGCACCGCGCCGCTGATGCGCAAGCTCGTCCAGGTGCAGGGCGCGCAGCAGACCAGCAGCGACGCGCCGTTCCGGGACTTCATCAGCGGGGTGGGCAACCCCCTCGTGCTGGTCTACGAGTCGCAGGTGGCCTCCCTCCTGATGAGCAGCCGGCGACAGGAGGTCGGCGACCTCGTCGTCCTCTACCCGGACACCACGGTCTCCAGCGACCACACCCTCGTCCCGCTGACCGACGAGGGACAGGAACTCGGCGAGCTGCTCTCCACCGACCCGGGGCTGCGGAAGCTGGCGGTGCGGCACGGCTTCCGGCCCCAGGGCGCGGCGGCCGAGTTCATCGCCGCGACCGCGGACCACACCGCCTACATCGACCAGCGGCTGACCGGCGTGCGCCAGGCGCCCGTGCCCACCGCGGAGGTGCTGCGCTCGATGGCACGACGGGCCCGCGGCGGATGAGGCCGGCGCCCGCACGCAGCCCCGTTCCGGCGGCCCCGGCAGCCGGACCCGCACTCCAAGCACAGGAGACCGCCACCATGCCCCAGGACGCCGGACCCCCGGATCCGCGACGGCCGCTCGATCCGCCGACGACCCCGCTCGTGCTCACCCCGCCCGCGCCCGTCGCCCCCATCCGCGCCGAGCAGGCCGCCGGGCTCGTCCCGGTCGGGGAGGCCGTGCGCGCCGACATGGTCCGGCGCGCCGAGGAGTACGTCGACGGCCTCGCCGGGATCGACGCCCGCTCCCCCGAGTTCGGCGCCCGGGTCGGCGAGATCGCCGCACTCGGGCAGGGCGACATCCGCAGCGCCGCCCAGCAGTCCAACCGGATGCTGGACCGCACCGTCCGCTCGCTCGCCTCCGGCGAGGGCGACGCCCCGGCCCGCGTGGGGTCCTCGCTGGTCGAGCTGCGCCGCACGGTGGAGGACCTCGATCCGCGCGACACCCCGGGGCGCGGGGCCCGCCGGCTGCTGTCCCGGCTGCCGGGCGGGCGCCGGGTGCGCGACCACGTCGCGAAGTACGCCTCCGCCAGGGGCACCCTCGACCGGATCGTCGGCTCGCTCCGCGGCGGCCAGGACGAACTGCGGCGCGACAACGCCGCGTTGCACACCGAGCGCACCCGCCTCTGGGACACCATGGGCAAGCTGCAGGAGTACGCGGTCCTCACCGAGGCCCTCGACGACGTCGTGGAGCGGCGCATCGCGGAGGCCGATGCGGCGGGCGACCCGGCACGGGCCGACGCGCTGCGGGCCGACGTCCTCTTCCCCGTACGGCAGAAGCACCAGGATCTGCTGACCCAGATCGCGGTCTGCGCCCAGGGGTACCTGGCGATGGACGTCGTGCGGCGCAACAACGACGAGCTGATCAAGGGCGTCGACCGGGCGGCCACCACCACCGTGTCCGCGCTGCGGATCGCGGTGATGCTGTCCTCGGCGCTGGAGAACCAGCGCCGGGTGACCGAGCAGGTGCAGGTGCTGCGCTCGACCACCGAGGAGCTGATCCGGGGGAACGCGGAGATGCTCGCCACGCAGAGCGGGGAGATCCAGCGCATCGCGGCCGACCCGGCGGTCGGCGTCGAGACCCTGCGCGCCGCGTTCGGGCAGATCTACGCGACGCTCGACGCCATCGACACGTACAAGGCGCGGGCGACCGAGACGATGGCGGCCACCGTGGAGTCGCTGACGGCCGAACTCCAGGAGGCCGGGGCCCGGTTGGAACGCAGCCGCACGGCGGACGCGGCACTGGACGGGGGCCGCTCATGAGGAACCGCCCGAGACCCGCGCACCGGACCCGGCACACGGGTCCCGACCCCGACGCCGGCACCGGCACCGGCACGGCCGCTCCCCAGGCTCCCGGCAGCCACACCCTCGGAACCACACCCCGGACCCCCGACAGCCACACCCCCGGGACCGCCCCCCGGATCCCCGACAGCCACGCCCCCGGGACCGCCCCCCGGACGCCCCGCACCCGCGTCGGCGGCCGTCGCCTCCTGCGGCGCGCCCTGCTCCCGCTGCTGGCCGTGGCCCTCCTCGTCCCGCTCGCCGCCTGCACGACGGACGGGAAGGCCGGGCGGGGTTCCGGACCGGGCGACGACGACGGGCGGGCCCGCGCGGGCACGCTGCGGGTCCTGGCCTCCAGTGAACTCAGCGACATGGAACCCCTGTTGGCGAAGGCCCGCGAGGCGACCGGGATCACCGTGCGGCCCACCTGGGCGGGCACGCTGGACGCCGTCGAACGTCTCGCGTCCGGGAAGGCGGACAGGGCCTACGACGCGGTGTGGCTGTCGTCCAACGACTACCTCCGGCTGGACACGGAGGCCGCCCGCCGGATCGCCTCCGAGACCCCGCTGATGGCCTCCCCGGTCGCTCTCGGGGTGCGGCCCGCGACGGTGCGGCGGCTCGGCTGGGATCCCAGGGAGGTCAGTTGGGCGCAGGTCCACCGGGCGGTCGCGGCCGGGGACCTGACGTACGGGATGACCGACCCGAGCCGCTCCAACTCCGGTTTCGCCGCGCTGATCTCGGTGGCGTCCGGGCTCTCCGGCGCACAGGCGGCGCTCACCGACGCCGACGTCCGCAGGGCCACGCCGAAGCTGAAGGAGTTCTTCGCGGGGCAGCGGCTGACCTCGGGTTCCTCGGGCTGGCTGGCCTCCGCGTACGCCCGGCGCTCCACCGTGGACGCGCTGATCAACTACGAGTCGGTGCTGCTGTCGCTGAACCGGGACAGCGACGCCGGGCTGACCGTGATCCGGCCCCGCGACGGGGTGGTGACCGCCGACTACCCGCTGAGCGCGCTCACCGGCGCCACGCCGGAGGCCCGGGACGCCGTACGGACGCTGACCGAGCACTTCCGGTCCACCGCCGTGCAGCGGGAGATCACCGCGCGGACGCTGCGCCGGCCGGTCGTCGCCGCCGCGCGTCCCGCCGATCCGCTCTCCCCCGAGCAGCGCCGCGAACTGCCCTTCCCCGGTACCCGGTCGGTCGCCGACGGGCTGCTGTCCTCGTACGAGCACCGGCTGCGGCGTCCGTCGCGGACCGTGTACGTGCTGGACACCTCCGGGTCGATGGAGGGCGAGCGGCTGGCCCGGCTGAAGTCCGCCCTGAACGGGCTGACCGGCGACTTCCGGGAGCGCGAACAGGTGACGCTGCTGCCCTTCGGGTCGGCCGTCAAGCAGGTCCGCACGCACACCGTCGACCCGGCGGACCCGAAGGCGGGACCGGCGGCGATCCGGGCGGACGCAGCGGCGCTGACGGCCGAGGGGGACACGGCGATCTACTCGTCGCTCGCCGCGGCCTACGACCGGCTCGGCCCGGACACCGAGTCCGCGTTCACCTCCATCGTGCTGATGACGGACGGCGAGAACACGGCCGGTCGGTCGGCGGCGGAGTTCGAGGCGTTCTACCGGGCGCTGCCCCCGGCCCGGCGGGTGACCCCGGTGTTCCCGATCGTGTTCGGCGACTCCGACCGCTCCGAGCTGGAGTCGGTCGCCACGCTGACCGGCGGCCGGCTCTTCGACGGGACGAAGGAGGAGGGCCCCGGATCGCTGGACGGGGCGTTCGAGGAGATCCGTGGCTACCAGTAGGGATCCGGCCGGGAGGAGGTCCGCGGGTTCCGGCCCGGCGGCGGTGGCCCGGGTCCTCGGCTATCTGGAGTCGGCCCGGAACCTGACCGGCTGCGCCGCCGCCCTCGGCGGGCTCGTCCTCACCTTCGCCGGGTTCGCGGGCGCGTACTGGCCGGTGGTGGTCGGCGGGCTGTACGGGGCGGGCGCGTTGCTCGCCCCGCCGCGCCGGCCGCCCGCCCCGGCGTTCGAGGAGCCGTCGTCCCGGCTGGACGGGCTGCGGGCCGACCTCGTGACCCTGCGGGCGTACCTGGACCGGGTGGACCTGCCGCCCGGCGCGGCGGAGCGGCTCGCCGCGCTGACGGGCCTGCTGGAGGGGCTGCTGGCCCCCGGCTGGGTCTCCGAGGCGCTGGCGGACGACCCGGAGGGCGTCCACGTCGTGGCGCGGGCGGTGACCCGGGACGTTCCGGAGTCCGTCGACGCGTATCTGCGGACGCGGTGGTGGACGCGGCTCGGGCCGGGCGCACGGGCTCCGGAGGAGGAGCTGGAGCGGCAGCTGTCGCTGCTGCACGGGGAGGCGCAGGCCCTGGTGGACGCGTTGCGCGAGGCGGATGAGCTGCGCCAGCGGTCCCACACGAAGTATTTGGAGGACCGGGGCGGCGCCGGGTGAGCGCGAAGGGGCCGGCCCCCGGAACCGTGAGGGGGTTCCGGGGGCCGGGAGGGTGTCCGTTGGTCGGGGACACCCCCGGGGGCTGTCGGCGACGACAGCCCCCGGACCGCGGCGGGTCGGTCGTACCCACAGGTCAGGGCGGGGATGTCCGAGGGACCCGGCCGCGGGGCACGGGGCGACGGCTCAGCCGAGGCGCTCCACCAGCGAGCGGTACTCGTCCCACAGCTCCTTGGGCGCATGGTCGCCGAAGGTGTTGAGGTGCTCGGGGACCAGGGCGGCCTCCTCGCGCCAGACCTTCTTGTCGACCGTGAGCAGGAAGTCGAGGTCGGCCTCGGAGAGGTCCAGTCCCTCGGTGTCGAGCGCGCCCTTGGCCGGCAGGATGCCGATCGGGGTCTCGACGCCTTCGCCCTTGCCCTCCAGGCGCTCGACGATCCACTTCAGGACGCGGCTGTTCTCGCCGAAGCCGGGCCAGACGAACTTGCCCGCCTCGTTCTTGCGGAACCAGTTGACGTAGTAGATCTTCGGCAGCTTGGACTGATCGGCCTTGTCGGCGCCGACCTTGACCCAGTGGTTCATGTAGTCGCCCATGTTGTAGCCGCAGAACGGCAGCATGGCGAACGGGTCGCGGCGCAGCTCGCCGACCCTGCCCTCGGCGGCGGCGGTCTTCTCGGAGGCGACGTTGGCTCCGAGGAAGACACCGTGCTGCCAGTCGAAGGACTCGGTGACGAGCGGGACGGCGGAGGCGCGGCGGCCGCCGAAGAGGATCGCCGAGATCGGCACGCCCTTGGGGTCCTCCCACTCGGGCGCGACGATCGGGCACTGTCCGGCCGGGACGGTGAAGCGGGCGTTGGGGTGGGCGGCGGGCGTGCCGGACGCGGGGGTCCAGTCGTTGCCCTTCCAGTCCGTGAGGTGCGCGGGCGCCTCTTCGGTCATGCCCTCCCACCAGACGTCGCCGTCATCGGTCAGCGCGACGTTGGTGAAGACGGAGTTGCCCCACATGGTCTTCATGGCGTTGGCGTTGGTGTGCTCGCCGGTGCCGGGCGCGACGCCGAAGAAGCCGGCCTCGGGGTTGATCGCGTAGAGCCGGCCGTCCTCGCCGAACCGCATCCAGGCGATGTCGTCGCCGACGGTCTCCACGGTCCAGCCGGGGATGGTCGGCTCCAGCATGGCGAGGTTGGTCTTGCCGCAGGCCGAGGGGAACGCGGCCGCGATGTACTTCGATTCACCCTGCGGCGGCGTGAGCTTCAGGATGAGCATGTGCTCGGCGAGCCAGCCCTCGTCGCGGGCCATGACGGACGCGATGCGCAGGGCGTAGCACTTCTTGCCGAGCAGGGCGTTGCCGCCGTAGCCGGAGCCGTACGACCAGATCTCGCGGTCCTCGGGGAAGTGCGAGATGTACTTGGTGGAGTTGCACGGCCACGGGACGTCCTGCTCGCCTTCGGCCAGCGGGGCGCCGAGGGTGTGGACGGCCTTCACGAAGAAGCCGTCGGTGCCCAGCTCGTCCAGGACGGCCTGGCCCATGCGGGTCATGGTGCGCATGGAGACGGCGACGTACGCGGAGTCGGTGATCTCGACGCCGATCGCGGAGAGCGGCGAGCCGACGGGGCCCATGCAGAAGGGCACGACGTACATGGTCCGGCCACGCATGGACCCGCGGAAGACACCGTCCCGGCCCGTGAAGATCTCCCGCATCTCGGCGGGGTCCTTCCAGTGGTTGGTCGGGCCGGCGTCCTTCTCCTCCTTCGAGCAGATGAACGTACGGTCCTCGACGCGGGCGACATCGCTCGGGTCGGACGCGGCGTAGTACGAGTTCGGCCGCTTGGTCTCGTCCAGCTTGGTGAACGTGCCCTTGGCCACGAGCTCCCCGCACAGGCGCTCGTACTCGGCCTCGGAGCCGTCGCACCAGACCACCCGGTCCGGCTGGGTGATCGCTGCGATCTCGTCGACCCAGGAGACCAGCTCCTGGTGGTGGGTGGGGACAGTGAGGGGAGCCGCGATGTCGCGCGCCACGATCGCTCCTAGTTGAGGGTGTCAGTTGTCTGAAGGCCCCGTGGGGGCTGCGACCCGGATGCTTCGTACCCTTCGAATTCCCCTGGCGCTCATCCGGTGCCGACTGCACTCATTTGATCATCCGACCGTTCCGCCCATATGTCCAGGGGGCCTCACACGTGAGCATCGCCACTCATTTGCGTGCCATATCCACTACCTACGGTGGCGTAGGTAGCATGGCGGATATGACTGACGCCGCCGCTAGCGCCGCGACCCCGGGCCCCGTCGTACTCGACCCCGTCCCCGTCAAACCACGGATGCGCGGCTGGCTGCACGCCGGGATGTTCCCCGCGGTGGTGATCGCCGGGATCACCCTGATCGCCCTGACCGACAGCACGATGGGCCGAATCGCCTGCGGCGTCTACATCCTCAGCGCCTGTCTGCTGTTCGGCGTCAGCGCGGTCTACCACCGCGGCACCTGGGGACCGCGCGGCGAGGCGGTGCTCCGCCGGCTGGACCACGCGAACATCTTCCTGATCATCGCGGGCACCTACACACCGCTGACCCTGCTCCTGCTCCCCGAGTCCACCGCCCGGCCGCTGCTGTGGGCCGTCTGGGCGGCCGCGACGGCGGGCATCGCCTTCCGGGTGTTCTGGGTCGGCGCGCCGCGCTGGCTCTACACGCCGTGCTACATCGCGATGGGCTGGGCGGCGGTCTTCTTCCTGCCCGACTTCATGCGGACCGGCGGCATCGCGGTCCTGGTGCTGGTCATCGTCGGCGGGCTGCTCTACAGCGCGGGCGGGGTGATCTACGGGATCAAGAAGCCGAACCCGTCGCCGCGCTGGTTCGGCTTCCACGAGGTCTTCCACTCGCTGACGCTGGCGGCGTTCATCGCGCACTACGTGGGGATCTCGCTGGTCGCCTACCAGCACGGGTAGGCACGGCTCCGGTCTGCGGAGGAGAGGAGGGGCCGGCCGCACGAGACGACCGGCCCCTCTACTCGTGCCCACGGGCGGCTCTCAACCCTCGAGTCCTCACGAGCCGCTCTCACACCCGAGTCCTCACAGGCGCTCTCAACCCCCGAGCTTCGCCGCCAGCTCCACCGCATCGGTCGTCGGCGCGTCGCACACGAAGTGGCGGCAGACGTACGCGGTCGGCTCCCCGCCCACCAGCGGCCGGTCCACCAGCAGCGGGAACTCCGCCCCCGCCCCCGGCCCCTCACCCACGGCGACCACCGCACCCGGGGCGCGTCCCAGCAGCGCCGTACGGTGCAGCTCACCGCCGACCGGCCCGGCGACGGCCACCTCGCGGGGCCCGTCCAGCAGCGCTTCGGCGACCGCGAGGCCCCAGCCGACGAACCGGGGGACGCGCGGGCCCAGCGCCTTCACCACACCGAGGGCACCCTCGGCGGCGGTGCGGTGAGCCTCGGACCCGGTGTACGCGGCATAGCCGAGCAGCGCGCCCGCAGCCGCCGTCCAGCCGGACGGGGTGGCGCTGTCGGTGGGGTCCTGGGGCCGGCGGATGAGCTGCTCGGCGTCGTGCGCGGTGTCGTAGAGCTGCCCGCCCTCACCGGTGAACTGCTCCAGGACGATGTCCAGCAGGAACCCGGCGAACTCCAGCCAGGCCCCTTCCCCGGTCACGGCCGCCAGCGCGAGGAAACCCTCGGCGACATCGCCGTAGTCCTCCAGAACCCCACTGTTGTCGCCGGGCCGCCCGTCCCTGGAGGTGCGGGTCAGCCGGGCCACCTCGCCCAGGTGCACCCGGACCAGCAGATCGGCGGCCTCGGTGGCCCGCTCCACGAGGTCCGGCCGGTCGAAGTACGCGCCGGTCTCGGCGAGAGCGGCGATGGAGAGCCCGTTCCAGGCGGCGACGACCTTGTCGTCCCGCCCCGGATGCGGCCGCTCCGTACGGGCCGCCAGCAGCCGGGCCCGTACGTCCGCGACGCGCGCGGCGTCCACGGGCCCCGCGTCCCCCGGCAGCCGCAGCACGGAGGACCCCTCCTCGAAGGTGCCCTTCTCCGTGACGCCGAAGTACCCGGCGGCGAAGGCGGCGTCCTCCTCACCGAGCACCTCGCGCAACTGCGCGGGCGTCCACACGTAGAACGCGCCCTCGACGTGCCTGCCCTCCGCGTCCTCACTGTCCGCGTCCAGCGCAGAGGCGAAGCCGCCCTCGGCGGTGCGCAGCTCCCGCACCATGAAGTCGGCTGTCTCCAGGGCGATCCGGCGGGCCTCGTCCGATCCGGTGGTGCGCCACAGATGGGCGTACACCCGGCACAACAGGGCGTTGTCGTACAGCATCTTCTCGAAGTGCGGCACGATCCACTCCCGGTCCACGGAGTAGCGCGCGAAACCGCCGCCGAGCTGGTCGTAGATCCCGCCCCGGGCCATCTGCGAGCAGGTGTCGGCGGCCATCTGGAGCGCACCCTCGGACCCCGTACGGGCGTAGTGGCGCAGCAGGAACTCGATCGCCATGGACGGCGGAAACTTCGGCGCGCCCCCGAACCCGCCGTGCTGTTCGTCGTACTCCCGGGTCAGCCCGAGCAGCGCCTGCGCGATCTCCTGCTCCCCCGGCACCCCGTCACCACCGTGGACCAGCGAGCGCCCCTCCAGGTCGGCGACGATCCGCTCGGCGACCTCGGAGACCTCCTCGCGCCGGCCGGTCCAGGCGGCCGTCACACCTTCGAGGACCTGCTGGAAGGAGGGCGACCCGTGCCGGGGCTCAGGGGGGAAGTAGGTCCCGAAGTAGAAGGGTTCGGCGTCCGGCGTGAGAAAGACGGTCATCGGCCAGCCACCGTGCCCGGTGGCCGCCTGGACGGCCTCCATGTAGACGGCGTCAACGTCGGGCCGCTCCTCCCGGTCGACCTTCACCGGCACGAAGTGCTCGTTGAGGTAGGCGGCCACGGTCTCGTCCTCGAACGATTCATGGGCCATGACATGGCACCAGTGGCACGCCGAGTAGCCGACGGAGAGCAGAACGGGCACATCGCGCCGCCGCGCCTCCTCGAAAGCCTCCGCCTCCCAGGGCCACCAGTCGACGGGATTCTCAGCATGCTGAAGCAGATAAGGCGAGGTCACACCAGCCAGCCGGTTCATGAGCCCAGCCTCTCACAGGGCCTGGCGCGACCAGCGAAACCCTCATGAGCCCACCCCGCTTGGCCGAATCGCCATGGTGGGTGGTGGGCCATCACATGGTGGGAAGCTCCTACTCCTCAGAGTCGGCGTCAAACCCTTCCCGCACTCGCCCTGGGTCAGGCAGCCCGACACCTCGAAACAGTAGGCTGGGCGAAGCAGCGCCGGACCTGCCGAGGCCTCTCGAAGGAGGTACCCCATGACCGCCGAGATGGTGGCGCCCGCGTGGATGCATACGCAGATCAGCGCGGAACAGTACGACTCCTGGTCCGAGGAGCAGTGCGCCGGCATCGAGATCGTGGACGGGATGGTCGTCGTGAGCCCGAGCGCCTCCAAGCGCCACAACCGGCTGGCTCGGCTCCTGGCCAATGCCCTGGACGCCGCCGCAGGCCCGGACTGGAACGCCGACACCGACTTCGACGTCCGCCTGCAGGACGTTCCGCTCACCAACCGCCGCCCGGACGTCACTGTCTACCGAGCGGAGACCATCGACCTCACACCCACCCGTCCGGAACACGTACTCCTGGTCGTCGAGGTCGTGTCGCCCGGCTCGGAGACGACGGACCGGATCGTGAAGGTCGACCAGTACGCCAAGGCCGGCATCCCCTTCTACTGGCGGGTCGAGCAGGCCGCCACCGGTGTCCCGATCGTCTACACCTACGTCCTCGATCCCGCCACCAAGGCTTATAGGGACGGCGAGATGTTCACCGGCGCGGTGAAGGCCACTGCACCCTTCTCCATCGCGGTCGATCTTGGGTCCCTGTGAGGGCGGAGAAGTCTCCCCGCTTTCGGTAGCTGCCCGGTAGCGCCCGGACCGTCGTTGTCCGCGGACCGATCGGAACATTCCCCACCTCCGGGCCGGATGCAGCACCTGCGGATGCCATGCCTGCTCGTAAGCGATCGTTGAGCCGCGCCCGGTCAGGAACTGATCAAGGTCACGCGGACGGGAGATCGCACCAACCGGGGCAGCAACCCACGAAGCTGCGACCGGCTGGGACCCCGCCTGGGGGAGCTTGCCTCCACTCGCAGCGCAAGGTTCGACTGGGAGGTCTACCACCGCGATGTTGCGGGCCGCACCGTGCGCAAGCGGATTCAGACCGCGGTGGACCTGTTCACGTACCTGGTCTCCACGACCGCGTTCGGGTGCTCTCCCGTCGTTCAACCCGTGCTCATGCTCGCTTCCCTCGGGTAGACGCTTGCCCTCGCCGTACTGGGTTGGCAGCACATCGCGCCGCCGCGCACCCTCCCGTGGCGGACACCGAACGCACCACCCGCGACAACTCGGTGCACGCCGGGCTCCAGTTGAGGCGACCGCACGCCCGGGAGGGCCTGCGCAGTGCCGAAGGTCCTGGCCGGCAGCCGGACGCGGGAAACCGGAATCCGACCCGTGGCGTGTGCCGCTGGCAGCTTCAGGACGACCTTCGGTCCCGGGCAGGACCGGCGGCTAGCGTGACGCGCGTTCCTGTGCGGGTGGCCACATCATCCGCACTTCGCCGCTCAGCAGGAGGTCAAGTCGTGCATCCGTTCAGAGCCGCTCTCGCCACGGGGGACATGGACGCAGCCGTGGCGCTGCTCGCCGACGACGTGGTCTTCCGCAGCCCCGTCGTGTTCAAGGCGTTCGAAGGGCGGGAGACCGCCGGTCCCATCCTGCGCGCGGTGGGCCAGGTCCTCCAGGACGTGGTCTTCGTGCGCGACCTCTCCTCCGAGGACGGGACCGCTCACTCGCTGCTCTTCCGCGCCCGGGTCGGCGAGAAGGAGATCGAGGGAAGCAACTTCTTCCATGTGAACGAGGCCGGCGCCATCGATGAACTCGTGGTGATGGTGCGTCCGTTCACCGGCACCCTCGCCCTGCGCGAGGCCATGATCACGGAGTTCGCCGCAGCGGGTGTGACCATATCGGCGTAGCCGCCGCAGCAGGACGGGCCGTGCGCATCTGTGACAGATGCCCACGGCCCGTCCTGCGCCCGGCACGTCGCCGTCCGGGCCCGCGTTCGCCGGCTCAGACCGCGCCCGCGGCCGTTTCCCGGACCCGGGGACGCAGCTCCAGCATCGCTCCCCGCTGCGGCAGCGCCGAGACACTGCGGCTACGCGTGCCCTCCGGGGTCGGATCGTGGCGGTACAGCTCGCACCGGGACAGCACCTCGCGGAGTACGGCCTTCATCTCCAGCAGCGCGATCTTGTCGCCGAGACAGCGGATGCGGCCGCCGCCGAACGGAATCCAGGTGTAGACACCGGGCTTGGTTCCGATGAACCGCTCGGGGCGGAACGCCTTCGGCTCCGGGTAGAGGGACGGGTCGCGGTTCATCAGGTAGGCGCTCGCCCACAGGAGCATCCCGGGCTCGAAGCGCACCCCGCCTATCTCGATCGGCTTCATCACCGTACGGGGGATGATCTGCGGGATCGACGGCTTGAGCCGCAGGACCTCCTGGACGGTCGCCGTCAGATACTCGTCGCCCTCACCGAGGTCGATCTCCGCGACCAGCTTCTTCAGCGCCTCCGGCTCACGGCTCAGGAACTCGAACGACCAGGCGATCGCGGCCGCCGTCGTCTCCGTACCGGCGAGGAAGATGGTCATCATCTCGTCGCGCAGTTCCCGGTGCGACAGCGGGGAGCCGTCCTCGTGCGTGATGCCGAGCATGACCGCCAGCATGTCGTCACCGAGCTCGCCCGACGCCCGGCGCTCGTCCACGGCCTCCGCGATCAGCGCGTCGGCACGCTCCCGGAGCGTGAGGAACTCGTCGAATCCCAGCGGTTTGACCGCTCGGAGCGCCTTCACCGCCCTGGCCGACATCTTGTGGATCATCATGGCCGAGCCCATGCGGTCGTTGAACCCCATCATCTTGATGAGGACCTCGATCAGCTCGTCCCACTGGCGCGGCACCTTCGAACCGAAGATGACCTCGCGGATCACATGCAGCGTGAAACGGTGGATGTGCGGGTGCAGCGGCATGTCCTGGCCTCGGGGCCACTTGGCGACCTCGGTCACGGCCATCGCCGGGATCGCCGTGTCGATGCGCTGCAGCGCCTTGCCGTGGAAGCTCGGCATGAGGAGCTTGCGGCGGACCTTGTGCTCGTCCTCGTCCAGCCAGGCGAGCCCGGACTGGCCGGTGAACTTCTCGATGGTGGAGGAGCCGGTGCCGGTGTGCAGGACATCGGGGGGCGCGAGGAACATCTGCTTGATGTCATCGGGGTCCGAGAGCACGTAGAGCGGCTTGGGCGGAATCCTGATGCTCAGTGCGAACCGGCCGCCGTACTCCTCCTGGCACTGCTCCACGAACTCGGCCGGGTGCCGCCAGTACTTGAGGACCTGCAGCGGTGCGGGCAGCTTCGGGCCGGGCAGCGCGGTGGCCGGCATCGCCGCCCGCCGGTGCGCGACGGCCGGCTCCGGTGCCGGGCTCGTGGTCCCCCCGTCGGTCTCCGCGGCGCCCGCGGCGCCCGCGGCGCCGGTGAGGGCGGTGTGGTCCACCGGGCAGGCCGATCCCTCGGTCCGGGCCGCCTCGCCCGTGGTCGGCTTGGACTCATCCATGGCTGTCATCCATCTCTGTCATGTAGCGGTGGCGAGTGGTGCTTCGTCCGTTGCTGTCGTCCGCTGCCGGCGGGCGGTGCCCGCCGGCAGGTGGTGCTGTCACTTCAGGGGGTTCACCGGGACCGCTCGGCCCGGTCGTCCGTGTCGGTCACCTTGAGCCACCTCCCCGTCGCCTCGGCGGTGGCCGGAGCCGCGGCCTCGATCAACGCGAAGTGGTCCGCGGCGATCACGACCTCGTCGTCACCGACCTGCCATGCGGGCCAGTCGTGGGTCACGACGTCCGCGTTCCCGGCATCCGCGTTCCCGGCGTCCGCGTCACCGGCATGCGCTCCCACGCCTCCGGTGTCGTCGCCGCCCGTGCCGCCCGTGCCGCCCCCGATGTCCGTCACGGCCCCGGCAGCTCGCCCGCCGAGGGGTTCGCCCGCCCGGATCAGAAGCGACGGAGCGGCGATCCGCGTGGTGACCCGCTCGCCGAGGAGCCGCATGTACGTCCCCATGGCCAGCCAGTTCGCGTCGTCGACGGCGATCGCCTCGTGATCGCGTTCGAGGATCTCCGTCATCACCAGCGAGAAGACCCGGTTGGTCTCCTCCTCCCCCTCCGGCGTCGGCGTGTCGATCATGACGAGACCGGCAACACCCACTCCCTCAGCCTCGAAGCGAGCCGCGAGCGAGTGCGCGACGACGCCTCCGATGGAGTAGCCGACCAGCACGAAGGGATCGTCACCGACAGCCCGACGGATCGCGTCCGCCAGAACCTCCGTCGCGGCGTCCCAGGACCCGGGCGAGGGCTCGTCGCCACGGAATCCGGGCAACGAGCATACGTACACGTCCCGTTCGCCCTCGAAGTGGTCCGCGAACCGCATGAACTGGTGCGGACCGGAGCCCACCACGAAGGACGGTACGCAGACCAGTTTCGGCAGCTCCCGGCCGCCGCTGACCTGTTCGTCCCGGCCTCCGTCTCGGCTTCGGCCTCGGGCGAGTTGTACGACGTACCCGTCACCGCCTCCGAGTTCGGCGGCCGACGCGAAGGACGGCCGGAACCTCGATGCCTCGGTCAGCAGCGGCACCGCCGAGACGATCGAACCCCCGGCATGGGCGTGCCGCAGGAGCGTGCTGAGGGTTCCACCCGCCGCTGGACCCGCCTCGCGGGCGGGGACGGCCGCCGCCGGCCCCGGCTGCCCGACGAGCCGGTCGGGTGCGTCACCAACCTCCGACAGCAGGAACTGGGCGACGGCGACGGGCGACGGGTGGTCGAAGACCAGCGTGGACGGCAGCCGTACGCCGCTGACCTGGGTGAGCCGGTTGCGCAGGTCCACCGCCGCGAGGGAGTCGAAGCCCAGCTCCTTGAAGACCCGGTCGGGCTCGACGGCCTCGGAAGTGGCGTGGCCGAGTACGGCCGCCACCTGACCGCGCACAAGATCGACCGCGATGGCCTCCCGGTCCGCCACGGGAACACCGGCAAGCCGCTGCGCCAGTGAGCCCTCGGTCCCGGCGGACTGCCTCGGTATCCGTACCAGACCCCGCAGCAGAGGCGGCAGCAGCCCGGCCCTGGCCTGGGCCCGGAGGGACGCCAGGTCCAGCCGGACCGGAACGACGAGGGGCCGGTCGACCCGCTGGGCCTGGTCGAACAGCTCCAGGCCGAGTTCGGTGGACAGGGCACCGACGCCCTGCCGCTCCAGGCGTGCCAGCTCGGTTTCGTCCAGGCCACCGGCCATGCCGGAGGCATCCGCCCACAAACCCCACGCCAGCGATGTGGCCGGCAGACCCTGCGCCCTGCGATGCGCAGCCAGAGCGTCGAGCGCCGCGTTCGCCGCCGCGTAATTGCCCTGCCCCGGACTGCCGATCAGCGCCGCCACCGACGAGAACAGCACGAACGCCGACAGATCCATCCCCGCCGTCAGCTCATGCAGATGCAGCGCCGCATCAGCCTTCGGCCCCATCACACGAGCAAGCTGCTCCGGAGTCAGGGACGTGACCACACCGTCGTCCAGCACACCCGCCGCGTGGATCACAGCAGTCAGCGGCCGCTCCAACGAGGCTATGAGCACGGCGAGTTCCTCGCGATCGGACACATCGCACGCCACGGCACGGGCCTCACAGCCCAGAACCGCCAACTCCCCCACCAGATCGGCCACACCGGGTGCGTCCGGGCCACGGCGACTGAGGAGCACCAGGTGACGGGCACCGTGCCGCTCGGCCAGATGCCGGGCGAACAGCGCGCCCAGACCACCCGTACCGCCCGTGATCAGAACCGTCCCGTCCGGGTCGAGCCCGGTGGCGACAGTTGTGCCGACAGCCGTGGTGACAGCGGCCCGCTGCAACCTCGGCACCAGAACCCCTCCGCCCCGCACCGCGAGCTGCGGCTCCTCCAGAGCGGCCAGGGCAGCCCAGTCAGGAGCCTGCTCGTCCACGTCGATCAGCAGGATCCGGTCCGGGTTCTCGGACTGCGCACTGCGCACCAGACCCCACACCGGAGCCGAC
>NZ_JBIRRY010000003.1:0-742575 GCF_044333935.1 Streptomyces sp. NPDC020884
CCGACGACTCCTCCGCCGATTCCTCCACGCTCTGCCGGGCCAACGCCGTCAACACGGCGTCGGGGCCGAGCTCCAGGAACCGGGTCACGCCCTCCTCGCGGAGTGCCCGCACGCCATCGGTGAAACGCACCGCGCTACGGACGTGATCGACCCAGTAGGAGGGATCGGTGAGTTCGATGGAGACGGGCTTGCCGGACGCGTTGGAAACGACCGGGATACGCGGCTCGCTGAACGACAACCCCTCAGCCACAGAACGGAATTCGGCGAGCATGGGACCCATGCGCGGCGAGTGGAACGCATGGCTCACCCGGAGGCGAGTCGTCTTGCGGTCCTGCCACTGGGGGAGCCACTCGTCCAGTGCGTCCAGATCACCCGACACCACCACCGACCGCGGACCATTGAGGGCGGCAATCTCCAGACGGCCCTCGAACCCGGTCAGAGACGCGATGACTTCTTCCTCGGTGGCCTGGACGGCCGCCATTCCACCGCCGGCCGGCAGCGCACCCATCAGCCGACCACGCGCCACCACCAGCGCGCAGGCATCGGCCAGGGACAGCACCCCGGCGACGTGGGCCGCGACCAGTTCACCGACCGAATGCCCGATCAGGTAATCCGGGCGTATACCGAGGGATTCCACCAGGCGGAACAGCGCCACCTCGACCGCGAACAGCGCAGCCTGCGTGAACTCCGTCGCATTCAGGAGGTCGGCATCGGCCGAACCCTCCTCCGCCGCGAGCAGCCCATGCAGCGAACGGCCCAGCAGCGGATCCAGCTCCGCGCACACCTCGCTGAGCGCCTGTGCGAACACCGGGTAGGACGCGGCAAGTTCGATGCCCATTCCGGCACGCTGCGCACCCTGTCCGGTGAACAGGAACGCCGTACGACCAGTCCCGGCACGGCCCTCCACCACCCCAGCAGCCGGCACACCATCAGCCAGAGCTGCCAGCCCCGCCAGCAACTGCTCACGGTCCGAGGCCACCACAGCGGCCCGCTCCTCCAACTGCGCCCGCGTCAGCACCGACGACAGACCCACATCAGCCAGACCCAGACCCGGGGACGCCAGCAGGTGATCCCGCAGACGACCCGCCTGCGCCCTCAGCGCCACCTCACTCTTGCCCGACAGCACCACCGCAGAAGGCCGCTCCGGCACCGACACCTCGACAACAGGCTGCGCCGGGGCCTCCGGCGCCTCCTCCAGGATCACGTGCGCGTTCGTCCCGCTGATCCCGAACGACGACACACCTGCGCGTCGGGGGCGGGAGGAGGCGGGCCAGTCCTCGGCCTCTGTCAGGAGGCGGACCTCTCCGGACTCCCAGTCGATCTGCGGCGAGGGCTCATCCACGTTCAGCGTGGCCGGGAGCTTCCCGTGCTGCATCGCCATGACCATCTTGATCACACCCGCAACACCCGCAGCGGCAGAACTGTGACCGATATTCGACTTGATCGAACCCAGCCGCAACGGACCGTCCGCCCGCTCTTGACCGTACGTCGCCAGCAACGCCTGCGCCTCGATCGGGTCACCCAACCGCGTACCGGTCCCATGCCCCTCAACGGCGTCCACCTCAGCCGCAGAGACACCCGCATTCGCCAGAGCCTGACGAATCACCCGCTCCTGCGACGGACCATTCGGAGCCGTCAGACCGTTACTCGCACCATCCTGATTGACCGCACTGCCACGAATGACACCCAGCACACGGTGCCCAAGACGCCGCGCGTCCGACAACCGCTCCACAACCAGCAGACCCAGCCCGTCCGAGAACCCCGTCCCGTCCGCACCCGCCGCATACGACTTGCACCGACCATCCGGAGCAAGACCACGCTGACGACTGAACTCCGTCAACAAGAACGGACCCGCCATCACCGTCACACCACCGACAAGCGCCATCGAGCACTCACCCGACCGCAACGCCTGCGACGCCATATGCATCGCCACCAACGACGACGAACACGCCGTGTCCACCGACACCGCCGGACCCTCAAGACCGAGGCTGTAGGCCACCCGGCCCGACACCACACTCGACGTCGTACCCGTCAGCCGGAAACCCTCCAG
This sequence comes from Streptomyces sp. NPDC020884, assembly GCF_044333935.1. Classification (NCBI taxonomy): domain Bacteria; kingdom Bacillati; phylum Actinomycetota; class Actinomycetes; order Kitasatosporales; family Streptomycetaceae; genus Streptomyces; species Streptomyces sp. NPDC020884. Next base: position 2,051 of record NZ_JBIRRY010000003.1, read on the forward strand.
CTCCGGCGGCATCACACCGCCGTAATCCGACGTCACCACACCACAGAACACACCCGTGTCAGACCCACGCAGCGAGGTCGGGTCGATGCCCGCGTCCTCGACGGCCTCCCAGGCCGCCTCCAACATCAACCGCTGCTGCGGATCGATCGCCAACGCCTCACGCGGACTGATCCCGAAGAACCCCGCATCGAAATCGGCCACGCCCTCAACAAAGCCGCCGCCACTGGCGTAGACGCTGCGCACCTGCTCGGGGTCGGGGTTGTAGAGACGCTCGACGTCCCAGCCACGGTCGTCGGGAAGCGGCGACACCGCGTCCCGGCCCTGGGAGACCAGCTCCCACAGCTCGGCAGGCGAGGACACCCCACCCGGATACCGGCAGCTCATCCCCACGATCGCCAACGGCTCATCGGCCCCGGACGACGCCCGCTTCGCCCGCACCACCGGCCTCTTCTCCGCAACAACATCCCCACCGACCTCAGCCAGCAGAAAACGCGCCACAGCCACAGGCGACGGGTGGTCGAAGACCAACGTGGACGGCAGCCGTACGCCGCTGGCCTGCGTCAGCCGGTTGCGCAGTTCGACTGCGGCGAGGGAGTCGAAGCCCAGCTCCTTGAAGGCACGGTCCGGCACGATCGCGGCAGACGTGGCATGACCGAGGACCGCGGCCACCTGGGCCTGGACCAGGTCCAGAACCACCCGCTCACGATCGGACTCCGACACACCCACCAGACGCTGGGCCAGCGAACCGCCAGTGCTCTCCGCACGGCGGGCGGGCATCCGCACCAACCCGCTCAGCAGCGCCGGAAGCATCCCCGAGCGCGCCTGCGCACGCAACGCACCCTGCTCCAACAACACCGGAACGACCAGTGAGGCGTCCTGCCCCTGAGCCCGGTCGAACAACTCCAGACCAAGCCCGTTCGGCAACGCACCAATACCCATCCGAGCCCACCGGGCCACACTGCCCTCATCCAGGCTCCCGGCCATACTCCGCTCCTCGGCCCACAGCCCCCACGCAAGGGAAGTAGCCGGCAGACCCTGCGACCTACGATGAGCAGCCAGAGCGTCGAGGACCGCGTTGGCGGCGGCGTAGTTGCCCTGACCGGGGCTGCCCACGAGGGCGGCGACGGAGGAGAAGAGCACGAACGCCGACAGGTCCATCCCTGCTGTCAGCTCGTGCAGGTGCAGCGCCGCATCCACCTTCGGACGCATCACCCGTTCCACCTGCTCGGCGGTCAGCGACTCCAGGACACTGTCATCCACCACACCCGCCGCATGAATCACAGCAGTCAGCGGCGCATCCAACGAGGAGAGCAGTGAAGCCAGTTGACTGCGATCCGACACGTCGCAGGCCACTGCGCGTGCCGTGCAACCCGTCGCTGCCAACTCCTCTACGAGGTCGGCGACGCCGTCCGCCGCAGGACCACGCCGACTGACCAGGAGCAAGTTCCGCACACCATGCTGCTCGGCCAGGTGCCGGGCGAACAGCGCACCCAGACCACCCGTACCCCCCGTGATCAGCACCGTCCCGTCCACATCCAGGGGACGCGGAACCGTCAGGACAACCTTGCCCGTGTTCCGGCCCTCCCGCAGGAACCGGAAAGCCTCCGCACCACGCCGCACATCCCACGCCCGAATCGGCGCATGACGCAGCACGCCCTGCTCGAACAGTCCCACAATCTCCAGCAGCATTTCCTGAACCCGGTCAGGACCCGCTTCGAACAAGTCATACGAGGAATACCGCACCCCAGGATGGCTCGACGCCACAACCTCCGGGTCGCGGATATCGGCCTTGCCCATCTCGATGAACCGGCCACCCCGCGGCAACAGATCCAACGACGCATCCACGAACTCACCCGCGAGAGCATCGAGAACCACATCAACACCCTCACCACCCGTCACCCCCAGGAACCGGTCCCGGAACGACAGATCACGCGAAGACGCAATACGCTCCCCATCCACTCCCAGCCCACGCACCGCATCCCACTTCGGCGCACTCGCCGTAGCAAAAACCTCAGCCCCGAAATGCCGGCCCAACTGCACCGCAGCCATACCCACACCACCAGCAGCCGCATGAACCAACAAACGCTCACCCGACCGCAGACCCGCCAGATCCACCAACCCGTAAAACGCCGTCAAATACACCACCGGAACCGAAGCAGCCTCAACGAACGAGAACCCCTCCGGCATCCGCACCACCATCCGCCGATCCGCCACCGCAACCGGCCCGAACGAATCCAGCACCAGGCCCATCACACAATCACCCGGAACCAGATCCACCACCCCCGAACCAACCTCCAGCACCACACCCGCCGCCTCACTGCCCAACGGCGCGTCCCCCGGATACAGCCCCAACGCAATCAGCACATCCCGGAAATTCAGACCCGCAGCCCGAACCCCCAAACGCACCTCCCCCACACCAAGCGGCCGCCCCCCACCCGAAGCAACCACCCCCAACCCCTCCAACGACCCCTTCCGCTCCACACCCAGACGCCACGACCCACCAGGCCCGACACCCGCACCCACACGCCCCAACCGAGGCACCACACAGACACCATCACGCACCGCCACCTGCGGCTCCCCCACCGCAAGCACCACACCCCAATCCGGAACCTCACCCACCACATCAACCAAACCAAACCGACCCGGATGCTCCGACTGAGCACTCCGAACCAAACCCCACACCGGCGCCAACGCCAGATCCGGAGACTCCTCACCCACCGCCACACCCAGACGCGTCACGATGACGAGCCGCGCGTCGGCAAGAGGCTCGCTACCGACCCAGCGCTGCAACAACTCCAACGTCCTCGCCGTGACCTCCCGGGCTGCCGCGGCGCTCTCCCTGTCCACCGCGTCGACCTCGGCCTCGACCAGCACCACCTCGGGCACCGCCGCACCCGCGGCGACGGCCGCCTCCAGCTCCGCCACACCCGCGAACCGATCGCCCGGAGCCACCAGTTCACCCAGCACCACGACCCGGTCCGCCGAACCACCCCGCGAACCATCGGCCTCCGGCAGCACGACCCACTCCACCTGGAACAAGGAGTCGCCATCGGTTCCCTGGGCACCGGCAAGGCGGGCCGGGTCCACCGACCGCAGTACGAGCTTGTTCACGCTGACGACGGGTTCGCCCTGCTCACCGACGACGTCGATCCGCAGCCCGGCCTCGGCCGTCCCCGCGATCCTGACCCGCACCTGTGAAGCCTCGCCGCCCTGGCCCAGCCGGACGCCGGACCAGGAGAACGGCAGGTCCGCCGGGGACCCCGCGTCCTTCTCCAGCAACCCCCCGTGCAGCACCGCGTCGAACAGCGCCGGATGGATGCCGAAACCCTCACCGCCGGCGCCGTCGGACAGCCCCACCTCGGCGTACACGTCATCGCCGACGCGCCAGGCTGCCCGCAGCCCCTGGAACAACGGGCCGTACTCGTAACCCACTTCGGCCAGACGCTCGTACAGCGAATCGACCGCGACGGGCTCCGCCCCCACCGGAGGCCACTCCGTCCCGAAGTCCGGCACCGACGGCTCCGCCGCCGTCTCCTGAACGACCGTGCCGCGACCGTGGCACGTGGCCTCGCGCTGTTCGCCTTCCCGGCCCTTCTCCGAGCGGGAGTAGACGGCGACCGTACGGCGACCGTCCTCGTCGGGTTCCCCGACAGCGACCTGAAGCTGAACGGGCACGTCTCCGTCCAGGACCAACGGCGCTTCGAGCACCAGCTCTTCGAGGACCGGCGCCCCAACGTGGCGACCGGCCGCCATGGCCAGCTCCACCAGCGCCGTCCCCGGCACGATCACCGTGCCGAGTACGACGTGGTCCTGTGTCCAGGGCGCCGTCTCCGCGGAGAGAAGCCCGGTGAGCAGCCATTCGTCGCGGTCGCCGAGGGCTACTGCCGCACTCAGCAGCGGGTGGTCCAGCCGATCCAGACCGGTCGCCGCGGCACCGCTCTCGCCCGCACTCGGAGCGAGCCAGTAGCGTTCGCGCTGGAAGGCGTACGTGGGCAGGGGTACGCGTCGCGCTTCGGTTCCGGCGTAGAACGCCTCCCAGTCGATCTCCACACCCGCGACATGCGCCTGCGCGAGGAACGCGGCAAAGGTCTCCGCCTCGGCCTTCCCCGCCCGCAGCGCGGGCACGGCCACCGCGGAATCCGTGTCCACCGTCTGCCGGGCCAACGCGGTCAGTACGGCGTCGGGGCCCAGCTCCAGGAACCGGGTCACACCCTCGCGCTCAAGCAAGCGCACACCATCGGTGAACCGCACAGCCCGCCGGACGTGATCCACCCAGTAGGAAGGATCGGTCAGCTCCGAAGAGACCACCGTGCCCGTCACATTCGAGATCACCGGGATACGCGGCGCGCTGTACGTGAGAGTCGCGGCGATCTTCCTGAACTCGGCGAGCATGGGCTCCATGCGCGGCGAGTGGAACGCGTGGCTCACCCGGAGGCGAGTCGTCTTACGGTCCTTCCACTGCGGCAACCACTCGTCCAGCGCGTCCAGATCACCCGACACCACCACCGACCGCGGACCATTGAGCGCCGCGATCTCCAGACGGCCCTCAAACCCGGCCAGAGACCCCGCAACCTCTTCCTCGGTCGCCTGGACAGCCGCCATTCCGCCACCGGCCGGCAGCGCACCCATCAGTCGACCACGCGCCACCACCAGCGCGCACGCATCCGCCAGGGACAACACCCCAGCCACATGCGCCGCCACGAGCTCGCCGACCGAATGCCCGATCAGATAATCCGGGCGCATGCCCAGAGACTCCACCAGCCGGAACAACGCCACCTCGACCGCAAACAGCGCAGCCTGCGTGAACTCCGTCGCATTCAGACGATCGGCATCAGCCGAACCCTCCTCCGCCACCAACAACCCATGCAGCGAACGACCCAGCAACGGATCCAGCCCTGCACACACCTCACTCAGCGCCTGCGCGAACACCGGGTACGACGCGGCAAGTTCAACGCCCATTCCGGCACGCTGCGCACCCTGCCCCGTAAACAGGAACGCCGTACGCCCAGACCCAGCACGACCCTCCACCACCCCAGCAGCCGGCACACCATCAGCCAGAGCCGCCAGCCCCGCCAGCAACTGCTCACGGTCCGAGGCCACTACAGCGGCCCGCTCCTCCAACTGCGCCCGCGTCAAAGCTGACGACAGACCCACATCAGCCAGACCCAGACCCAGTCCCGGGGACGCCAGCAGGTGATCCCGCAGACGACCCGCCTGCGCCCGCAGCGCCACCCCGCTCTTCCCCGACAGCACCACCGGCAGCACCGGTGCCACCGGCACAGGAGCCTCAGCGTCCGGCTCCGCCGAAACCTCCGGCGCCTCTTCCAGAATCAGGTGCGCGTTCGTCCCACTGATTCCGAAGGACGACACTGCCGCGCGTCGGGGACGGGAAGAGGCGGGCCAGTCCTCGGCCTCTGTCAGGAGGCGGACCTCTCCGGACTCCCAGTCGATCTGCGGCGACGGCTCATCCACATTCAGCGTGGCCGGGAGCTTGTCGTTGCGCATCGCCATGACCATCTTGATCACACCCGCGACACCCGCAGCCGCCGACGTATGACCGATGTTCGACTTGATCGAACCCAGCCGCAACGGACCGTCCACGCGCTCCTGACCGTACGTCGCAAGCAACGCCTGAGCCTCGATCGGGTCACCCAACCGGGTCCCGGTCCCGTGCCCCTCGACGGCGTCCACCTCAGCAGCCGTCAGACCCGCGTTCGCCAGCGCCTGACGAATCACCCGCTCCTGCGACGGACCGTTCGGAGCCGTCAGACCATTACTCGCACCATCCTGATTGACCGCACTGCCACGAATGACACCCAGCACACGGTGCCCAAGACGCCGCGCGTCCGACAACCGCTCCAGCACCAACAGACCCAGCCCGTCCGAGAACCCCGTCCCGTCCGCACCCGCCGCATACGACTTGCACCGACCATCGGAGGCGAGCCCACGCTGACGACTGAACTCGGTCAGCAGGAAGGGACTCGCCATCACCGTCACACCACCGGCCAGGGCCATGGAGCATTCACCGGACCGCAGGGCCTGGGTGGCGAGGTGCAGAGCGACCAGTGACGACGAGCATGCGGTGTCGACCGTGACGGCGGGACCTTCAAGCCCCAGCGTGTAGGCGACACGCCCGGAGAGGACGCTGGTCGTGGTGCCCGTGAGCCGGAAGCCCTCGAGCTCCGGGGGCATACGACCCCCGTAGTCGGCGGTCAGGGCACCGCAGAAGACACCGGTGTCGCTGCCGCGCAGAGATGTGGGGTCGATGCCCGCATGCTCGACGGCCTCCCAGGCCGCCTCGAGCATCAACCGCTGCTGCGGATCGATCGCCAACGCCTCACGCGGACTGATCCCGAAGAACCCCGCATCGAAGTCGGCCACTCCCTCGACGAAGCCGCCGCCGCTGGAGTAGACGCTGCGCACCTGCTCGGGGTCGGGGTTGTAGAGACGCTCGACGTCCCAGCCACGGTCGTCGGGAAGCGGCGACACGGCGTCCCGCCCCTGCTCCACCAGCTCCCACAGCTCGGCAGGCGAGGACACCCCACCCGGATACCGGCAGCTCATCCCCACGATCGCGAGGGGCTCAAGATCGCGCTGCTCCAGCTCGCGCACGCGACGGTTCGCCGTGCGCAGCTCCCCCGTAACCTTCTTCAGATACAGGCGGAGCTTGTGCTCGTCCGTCATCGAGCTGCTCCGCTGGTCCTCTGCACCCTGGGTCACGATCCGAGCTCCTTGTCGATCAACTCAAACATCTCTTCGTCCGACACCCCGTCGAGGAAGGCATCGGGGTCTTCGTCCACGGCGTCGATATGGCCCGCAGGTCCGCCGAGCACAGACCACAGCCGGTTGCTGAAGGCGCGCAGTCGTGGCTCGTACGTGGCGAGTTGCTCCTCGTCGCCCGCCACCTGGACCAGCAGCGCCTCGATCTTCTGCAGCTCTTCCTCAAGCGGTGAGGGGCGCTTCTCGTCTGCTCCGCCGACCTCCGCCAGGAGGAAGGCCGCGACCCCGTCCGGGGTCGGGTGGTCGAAGACCAGCGTCGAGGGCAGTCGCACCCCACTGGCCTGCGTCAGCCGGTTGCGCAGTTCGACTGCGGCGAGGGAGTCGAAGCCCAGCTCCTTGAACGCCCGGTCCGGCACGATCGCGGCAGACGTGGCATGACCGAGGACCGCGGCCACCTGGGCCTGGACCAGGTCCAGAACCACCCGCTCACGATCGGACTCCGACACACCCACCAGACGCTGGGCCAGCGAACCGCCAGTGCTCTCCGCACGGCGGGCGGGCATCCGCACCAACCCGCTCAGCAGCGCCGCGAGCATCCCCGAGCGCGCCTGCGCACGCAACGCACCCTGCTCCAACAACACCGGCACGACCAGCGAGGCGTCCTGCCCCTGAGCCCGGTCGAACAACTCCAGACCAAGCCCGTTCGGCAACGCACCAATACCCATCCGAGCCCACCGGGCCACACTGCCCTCATCCAGGCTCCCGGCCATACTCCGCTCCTCGGCCCACAGCCCCCACGCAAGGGAAGTAGCCGGCAGACCCTGCGACCTACGATGAGCAGCCAGAGCATCAAGAACCGCGTTCGCCGCCGCGTAGTTGCCCTGACCAGGACTCCCGATCAGCGCCGCCACCGACGAGAACAGCACGAACGCCGAGAGGTCCATCCCCGCCGTCAGCTCATGCAGATGCAGCGCCGCATCCACCTTCGGACGCATCACCCGCTCCACCTGCTCAGCGGTCAACGACTCCAGAACACCGTCATCCACCACACCCGCCGCATGAATCACAGCAGTCAGCGGCACATCCAACGAGGAGAGCAGCGCAGCCAGTTGGTCGCGTGAGGAGACATCACACGCCGCCACCCGCACCTGACAGCCGACCGCTTCAAGCCCGGCGACCAGTTCGGCGACGCCGTCCGCCGCGGGGCCTCGCCGGCTGACCAGGAGCAAGTTCCGTATGCCGTGGTGCTCGGCCAGGTGTCGGGCGAAGAGCGCGCCCAGACCACCCGTGCCACCCGTGATCAGCACCGTTCCATCCACGTCGAGCGGACGCGGAACCGTCAGGACAACCTTGCCCGTATTACGGCCCTCCCGCAGGAACCGGAAAGCCTCCACACCCCGCCGCACATCCCACGCCCGAATCGGCGCATGACGCAACACGCCCTGCTCGAACAGGCCAACAATCTCCAGCAGCATTTCCTGAACCCGGTCAGGACCCGCCTCGAAGAGATCGAAAGCGCGATAACGGACCCCAGCACGTTCCCGCGCCACCTCTTCAGGGTCGCGGATATCGGCCTTGCCCATCTCGATGAACCGGCCACCCCGCGGCAGCAGATCCAACGACGCATCCACGAACTCACCCGCGAGAGCATCGAGAACCACATCAACACCCTCACCACCCGTCACCCCCAGGAACCGGTCCCGGAACGACAGATCACGCGAAGACGCAATACGCTCCCCGTCCACCCCCAACCCACGCACCGCATCCCACTTCGGCGCACTCGCCGTAGCGAAAACCTCAGCCCCGAAATGCCGGCCCAACTGCACCGCAGCCATACCCACACCACCAGCAGCCGCATGAACCAACAAACGCTCACCCGACCGCAGACCCGCCAGATCCACCAACCCGTAGAACGCCGTCAAATACACCACCGGAACCGAAGCAGCCTCAACAAACGAGAACCCCTCCGGCATCCGCACCACCATCCGCCGATCCGCCACCGCAACCGGCCCGAACGAATCCAGCACCAGGCCCATCACACAATCACCCGGAACCAGATCCACCACCCCCGAACCAACCTCCAACACCACACCCGCCGCCTCACTGCCCAACGGCGCGTCCCCCGGATACAACCCCAACGCAATCAGCACATCCCGGAAATTCAGACCCGCAGCCCGAACCCCCAAACGCACCTCCCCCACACCAAGCGGCCGCCCCCCACCCGAAGCAACCACCCCCAACCCCTCCAACGACCCCTTCCGCTCCACACCCAGACGCCACGACCCACCAGGCCCCACACCCGCACCCACACGCCCCAACCGAGGCACCACACAGACACCACCACGCACCGCCACCTGCGGCTCCCCCACCGCAAGCACCACACCCCAGTCCGGAACCCCACCCACCACATCAACCAAACCAAACCGACCCGGATGCTCCGACTGAGCACTCCGAACCAAACCCCACACCGGCGCCAACGCCAGATCCGGAGACTCCTCACCCACCGCCACACCCCGACGCGTCACCATCACAAGCCGCGCATCAGCAAGAGGCTCGCTACCGACCCACCGCTGCAACAACTCCAACGTCCTCGCCGTGACCTCCCGGGCCACCGCGGCGCTCTCCCTGCCCACCGCGTCGACCTCGGCCTCGACCTCGACCAACACCACATCCGGCACCGCCGCACCCGCAACGACCGCCGCCTCCAACTCCCCCACACCCGCGAACCGGTCACCCGGAGCCACCAGATCACCCAGCACCACGACCCGGTCCGCCGAACCACCCCGCGAACCATCGGCCTCCGGCAACACCACCCACTCCACCTGGAACAAGGAGTCGCCACCGGTCTGCTGAGCCCCCGCGAGACGCGCGGTATCCACCGGGCGGAAGGCGAGCCTCTCCACGCTCGCGACGGGCTCGCCCTGCTCACCCACCATGTCGATCCGCAGGGCCGACTCGTCCACCGTGCTGATGCGCACCCGCACCCGGGTCGAACCGGTGCGGTCCACCCGTACACCGGCCCAGGAGAACGGCAGGCTGGCGGACGATGCGTCGCCCTGGTCCAGCCGGCCGAGACCACCGTGGAGCGTGGCGTCGAAGAGGGCCGGATGCAGGCCGAAGCCGCCCGCCGTCCCGGCGTGCTCATCGGCCAGGGCCACCTCGGCGTAGACGTGTTCGCCGACGCGCCAGGCAGCCCGCACGCCCTGGAAGGCCGGGCCGTAGTCGTATCCGGAGTCCGCCAGCTCTGCGTAGAGCGCATCGACCTCGATCGGCTCGGCGCCCGTAGGCGGCCAGTGGGCGGGGAACTCCGCGTCCGGAGCGTCCTCGGCCGGCACCACCGTGCCCCGCCCGTGGCAGACCGCGTCCGCCTCCGCATCGCCTGCGGCCTCGGGCCGGGAGTAGACGGCGACCGCGCGGCGGCCCTCGTCGTCCGCGTCTCCCACGGTGACCTGGAGCTGGACCGATGCCTTCTCGTCCAGGATCAGCGGGGCTTCGAGTACGAGTTCCTCAAGGACCGGTGCCCCCGCGTGGCGACCGGCCGCCATGGCCAGCTCCACCAGCGCCGTACCGGGCACCAGTACCGTGCCCAGCACGGCGTGATCCTTCACCCACGGCGCGGTCTCCCTGGACAACCGCCCGGTGAACACCCACTCGTCGCGGTCTCCCACCGCAACCGCCGCACTCAGCAGCGGATGCTCCAACTGCCCCAGTCCCGCGGCGGCCAGGTCCCCGGCGCTACGGCCGGGCGTGAGCCAGTAGCGCTCGCGCTGGAAGGCATACGTGGGCAGTTCGACCTTCTGCGCGCCGGTTCCGGCGTAGAACGCCGCCCAGTCGATCCCCACACCCGCGACATGCGCCTGAGCGAGGAACGCGGCAAAGGTCTCCGCCTCGGCCTTCCCCGCCCGCAGCGCCGAAGCGAACACGGCGGAATCCTCGTCCGAGGTCTGCCGGGCCAACGCGGTCAACACCGCATCCGGCCCCAGCTCCAGGAACCGCGTCACACCCTCACGTTCGAGCATGCGCACGCCGTCGGTGAAACGGACCGCGCAGCGGACATGGTCCACCCAGTAGCCGGGGTCGGTGAGTTCCATGGAGACGGGCTTGCCGGACACGTTGGAAACGACCGGGATGCGCGGCTCGCTGAACGACAACCCCTCAGCCACGGAACGGAATTCGTCGAGCATGGGCTCCATGCGCGGTGAGTGGAACGCGTGGCTCACCCGGAGGCGAGTCGTCTTACGGTCCTGCCACTGCGGCAACCACTCGTCCAGGGCATCCAGATCACCCGACACCACCACCGACCGCGGACCATTGAGGGCGGCAATCTCCAGACGGCCCTCGAACCCGGTCAGGGACGCGATGACTTCTTCCTCGTTCGCCTGGACGGCAGCCATTCCGCCACCGGCAGGCAGCGCACCCATCAGCCGACCACGCGCTACCACCAGCGCACACGCATCCGCCAGGGACAAAACCCCAGCCACATGCGCCGCCACCAGCTCGCCGACCGAATGCCCGATCAGATAATCCGGGCGCATGCCCAGAGACTCCACCAGACGGAACAACGCCACCTCGACCGCGAACAGCGCGGCCTGCGTGAACTCCGTCGCATTCAGAAGATCGGCATCAGCCGAACCCTCCTCCGCCACCAACAACCCATGCAGCGAACGACCCAGCAACGGATCCAGCTCCGCGCACACCTCACTCAGGGCCTCCGCGAACACCGGATAGGACGCGGCGAGCTCGATGCCCATTCCGGCACGCTGCGCACCCTGTCCGGTGAACAAGAACGCCGTACGACCAGAACCAGCACGACCCTCCACCACACCAGCAGCCGGCACACCATCAGCCAGAGCTGCCAGCCCCGCCAGCAACTGCTCACGGTCCGAGGCCACCACAGCGGCCCGCTCCTCCAACTGCGCCCGCGTCAACACCGACGACAGACCCACATCAGCCAGACCCAGTCCCGGGGACGCCACCAAGTGATCCCGCAGACGACCCGCCTGCGCCCGCAGCGCCACCCCGCTCTTCCCCGACAGCACCACCGCAGAAGGCCGCTCCGGCACCGACACCTCGACAACAGGCTCCGCCGGGGCCTCCGGGGCCTCCTCCAGGATCACGTGCGCGTTCGTTCCGCTGACGCCGAAGGAGGAGACACCAGCGCGCCGGGGACGCGCAGACGCGGGCCAGTCCTCGGCTTCCGTCAGGAGGCGGACCTCTCCAGACTCCCAGTCGATGCGCGGCGACGGCTCATCCACATTCAGCGTGGCCGGGAGCTTGTCATTACGCATCGCCATGACCATCTTGATCACACCCGCGACACCCGCAGCCGCCGACGTATGACCAATGTTCGACTTGATCGAACCCAGCCGGAGCGGACCGTCCACGCGCTCCTGACCGTACGTCGCCAGCAAAGCCTGCGCCTCGATCGGGTCACCCAACCGCGTGCCCGTCCCATGCCCCTCGACGGCGTCCACCTCAGCAGCCGTCAGACCCGCATTAGCCAGAGCCTGACGAATCACCCGCTCCTGCGACGGACCATTCGGAGCCGTCAGACCATTACTCGCACCATCCTGATTAACCGCACTCCCACGCATCACACCCAGCACACGGTGCCCAAGACGCCGCGCGTCCGACAACCGCTCCAGCACCAACAGACCAAGCCCGTCCGAGAACCCCGTCCCGTCCGCACCCGCCGCATACGACTTGCACCGACCATCCGGGGCAAGACCACGCTGACGACTGAACTCCCGGAGCAGGAAGGGGCCCGACATGATCGTCACGCCACCGGCCAGGGCCATGGAGCAGTCGCCTGCGCGCAGCGCCTGGGCCGCCATATGCAGTGCGACCAGCGACGACGAGCACGCGGTGTCCACCGAGATCGCCGGACCCTCGAGCCCCAGGCTGTAGGCCACCCGGCCCGACACCACGCTCGACGTCGTACCCGTCAGCCGGAAGCCTTCCAGCTCCGGCGGCATCGCACCGTCGTAGCCCTCCATCGACATGACGCCGCAGAAGACTCCCGTCTCCGTGCCGCGCAGCGAGGTCGGGTCGATGCCCGCGTCCTCGACGGCCTCCCAGGCCGCCTCCAGCACCAACCGCTGCTGCGGATCGATCGCCAAGGCCTCACGCGGACTGATCCCGAAGAACCCCGCGTCGAAATCAGCAACGTCGTCGATGAAGCCGCCGCCCCGCGTGTACACCGTGCCGACCCGCTCCGGATCCGGGTCGTACAACCGCTCCAGGTCCCAGCCACGGTCTTCGGGAAGCCCCGACACCGCGTCCCGGCCCTGGGAGACCAGCTCCCACAACTCAGCGGGCGAGGACACCCCACCCGGATACCGGCAGCTCATCCCCACAATCGCGAGGGGCTCATCGACCCGGGACGACGCCCGGACCACCGGCCGCTTCTCCGCAGCGACATCCCCACCGACCTCAGCCAGCAGATAGCGCGCCACGGCGGCAGGCGACGGGTGGTCGAAGACCAGCGTCGAGGGCAGCCGCATGCCACTCGCCTGCGTCAGCCGGTTGCGCAGCTCGACCCCACCCAGCGAGTCGAAACCCAGCTCCTTGAACGCACGGTCGGGAGCGATCGCAGCAGACGTGGCATGACCGAGCACCGCAGCGACCTGGACCAGGACCAGGTCCAGCACCACCCGCTCACGGTCGGACTCCGGCACACCCACCAGACGCTCAGCCAGCGAACTGCCCGCCCCGGCCGACTGCTTCGGCACCCGCACCAGGCCCCGCAGCAGAGCCGGGAGCAACCCGGAACGCGCCTGCACCCGCAACGCCGCAAGATCCAGGCGCACCGGCACAACCAGAGACACGCCCACCCGCAGAGCCCGATCGAACAGCCCCAGCCCCAGCTCGGCGGAGAGGGCAGCCACACCCATCCGCTCCCACCGCGCCGGCCCCGCCTCGTTCAGGCCACCGGCCATACCGGAGGCATCCGCCCACAGACCCCACGCCAGCGATGTGGCCGGCAGACCCTGCGCCCGGCGGTGCGCCGCCAGAGCGTCGAGCGCAGAGTTCGCGGCCGCGTAGTTGCCCTGACCGGGGCTCCCGATCAGCGCCGCCACCGACGAGAACAGCACGAACGCCGACAGGTCCATCTCCGCCGTCAGCTCGTGCAGATGCAGCGCCGCATCCACCTTCGGACGCATCACCCGCTCCACCTGCTCAGCGGTCAACGACTCCAGAACACCGTCATCCACCACACCCGCCGCATGAATCACAGCAGTCAGCGGCGCATCCAATGAGGAGAGCAGCGACGCCAGTTGGTCGCGTGAGGAGACATCACACGCCGCCACCCGCACCTGGCAGCCGACGGCCTCGAGCCCGGCGACCAGGTCGGTGACCCCGGGCGCCTCGGCACCACGCCGACTTGCCAACAACAGGCGGCGCACACCGCGCTGTTCGGCCAGGTGCCGGGCGAAGAGTGCGCCCAGACCACCCGTACCGCCCGTGATCAGAACCGTCCCGTCCGGGTCGAACTCCGGAGCCTCCGCCCCAGCACCCTCAGACGCACGGACCAACCTCGGCGCCAGGCACACACCACCCCGCACCGCGAGCTGCGGCTCCTCCAGAGTGGCCAGCGCACCCCACTCCGGAACCTCACCCTCAACATCCACCAGCACGAACCGGTCCGGGTTCTCGGACTGCGCGCTGCGCACCAGACCCCACACCGGCGCCAGCGCCAGATCCGGAGACTCCTCCCCCACTGCCACGCCTTGGCGCGTCACCACCACGAGCCGCGACTCAGCGAGGGCCTCGCTCCGCACCCAGCGCTGCAGCAGCTCCAGCGTGTTCGCGGTCACCTCCCGCGCGGCCGAGGCACCGCCCCCGCCCGCCGCCGTGACGTCGACCAGCACCGCTTCCGGCACTGCGGCACCCGCGGCGACGGCCGACTCCAGCGCGTCCAGATCCGCGAACCGCTCGCCCGGCGCCGCCAACTCGCCCAGTACAGCTAGCCGTTCCACCGAACGCACCGCGTCCTGTGCAGCGACCCACGCGACGGTGAAGAGCGCGTCGGTGCCCGCCCCTGAGGCTGCCGAATCCGCGATGTCGTCAGCCGACGCAAGCCAGTAGCGTTCGCGCTGGAAGGCGTACGTGGGCAGGGGAACGCGTCGCGCGCCGGTCCCGGCGTAGAACGCCTCCCAGTCGATCCCCACACCCGCGACATGCGCCTGAGCGAGGAACGCGGCAAAGGTCTCCGCCTCTGCCCTACCCGTCCGCAGCGCCGAGACGGCCACCGCGGAATCCTCGTCCACCGTCTGCCGGACCAGCGAGGTCAACACCGCATCCGGCCCCAGCTCCAGGAACCGGGTCACACCCTCACGCTCAAGCAGGCGCACACCATCGGTGAAACGCACAGCCCGCCGGACATGATTCACCCAATAGGACGGATCGGTCAGCTCCGAAGAAACCACCGCGCCCGTCACATTCGAAACAACCGGAATGTGCGGCTCACTGAAAGACAACCCTTCAGCCACCACCCGGAACTCGTCGAGCATGGGCTCCATGCGCGGCGAGTGGAACGCATGACTCACCCGCAGACGCGTCGTCTTACGGTCCTTCCACTGCGGCAACCACTCGTCCAGCGCGTCCAGATCACCCGACACCACCACCGACCGCGGACCATTCAGCGCCGCGATCTCCAAACGGCCCTCAAACCCGGCCAGAGACCCCGCAACCTCTTCTTCAGTGGCCTGGACAGCAGCCATACCGCCACCCGCCGGCAGCGCACCCATCAACCGACCACGCGCCACCACCAGCACACACGCATCCGCCAGGGACAACACCCCAGCCACATGCGCCGCCACCAGCTCACCGACCGAATGCCCGATCAGATAATCCGGGCGCATGCCCAGAGACTCCACCAGGCGGAACAACGCCACCTCGACCGCGAACAGCGCGGCCTGCGTGAACTCCGTCGCATTGAGGAGGTCGGCATCGGCCGAACCCTCCTCCGCCACCAGCAGCCCGTGCAGCGAACGGCCCAGCAGCGGATCCAGCTCCGCGCAGACAGCCTCCAACGCCTCTGCGAACACCGGATAGGAAGCAGCGAGTTCCACACCCATCCCGGCACGCTGCGCACCCTGCCCCGTGAACAGGAACGCCGTACGCCCAGACCCAGCACGACCCTCCACCACACCAGCAGCCGGCACACCATCAGCCAGAGCCGCCAACCCCGCCAGCAACTGCTCACGATCCGAGGCCACCACCGCGGCCCGCTCCTCCAACTGCGCCCGCGTCAACACCGACGACAGACCCACATCAGCCAGACCCAGACCCAGCCCCAGAGACGTCACCAGGTGATCCCGCAGACGACCAGCCTGAGCCCGCAGCGCCGCCCTGCTCTTCCCCGACAGCACCACCGCAGAAGGCCGCTCCGGAACCGACACCTCAGCGTCCGGCTCCGCCGAAACCTCCGGGGCTCCGCTCAGCACCAGATGGCAGCACGTCCCGCCGATGCCGAACGACGACACGCCCGCCACGATCGGCCGGCCGTTCGCCGGCCAGGGCTCGTTGGCCAGGGCGACCCGCAGCCCCAGCTCGTCCAGGTCGATCCGCGGGTTGGGGCGGGTGTAGTTGAGGCTGGGAACCAGTTCGCGGTGGTCGATGCAGAGGGCCGTCTTGATCAGGCCCACGACGCCCGCTGCGCCCTCCAGGTGCCCGATGTTCGTCTTGACCGAGCCGACCACGAGCGCGTCGGCGCTGTTCGTGCGCTGGTACGCGGCGCCCAGGCCCTCCGCCTCGATCGGGTCGCCGACCGGGGTGCCGGTGCCGTGGAGTTCCACGTACTGCACCTGAGAGGAGGTGACGCCGGACCGCTCCAGGGCCTCGGTGATCGTGCGCTGCTGGGCGGAGGCGCTCGGGACGGTCAGACCGCCCTCTCCGGTGCCGGCGGCGACGGCGCTGCCTTCGATGACGGCATACACGTGGTCGCCGTCCGCGAGGGCGCGCGCGAGCGGCTTGAGCACGACCAGGCCGCCGCCCTCGCCCCGTACGTATCCGTTGGCGCGCTCGTCGAAGACGTAGCTCTTCGCGTCGGGGGACAGTGCGCCCGCGGCCTCGACGACGGCCGTGCTGAGCGGGGAGACATTGAGGTGGACGCCACCGGCGAGCGCGATCTCGGAGTCGCCGTTGCGCAGGCTCTCGCAGGCGAGGTGTACGGCGACGAGCGAGGACGACTGGCCGGTGTCGACCGTCATGCTCGGGCCCGACAGGCCCAGGGTGTGCGAGACGCGGTTCGCGACCAGGGAGCGGCCGAGGCCGGTGAGGGTGTGACGGGTGACCTCGTCGACGCCCGCCATCGCCACCAGGTCCGCGTAGTCGGCGGACATGACGCCGAGGAAGACCCCGGTCTTCGGGCCGCCGACGATGCCCGCGTCCTCCAGCCCGTGCCAGGCCAGTTCCAGCGCGAGCCGTTGCTGCGGGTCAGCCGCGGTGGCTTCGCGCGGGGACATGTTGAAGAAGTCCGCGTCGAACTCCTCGACGTCCTCGATGAATCCGCCGCGCTCGGGGCCGTGGGGCCGGTTGGTGTCGCGGTCGCGGATCGCGTCGTGCCCGTGGCGCAGGAGCTGCCAGAACTCGTCGGTCCCCGCAGCCCCCGGCGTCCGGGACGCCATCCCCACGATCGCGATCTGCTGTCGATCGGCCCCCGTCATGGCACTCCTCCGTCGTCAATGCAGTCGCAGGTCGTACTCGACGGGAGGCTAGGCCGCTGTTCCGGTCCGGATAGGGGGCTGTCCAGAAACTGCCAACCTTCGGGTAAACGCCGAGGTCGCGCCATACGAGCGCGCCGGCCGGCCGGATGCCCTTGATAGTGGGTAGTTGCTGCTGCCATGCTTCAGCCATGAGGGCTGAGCGCCGTCGTCGCGGGATCGCGGGCGTGAGCCGGCCGGCCCGCCGGCGCGGACCAGGACGAGCCGATGCGGTGTCCGGCGTTCGGTGCGCCGGTCGTCCGTGCGTGGCCCCTCGGTGTGGATTTTGGTGGCGGGGGCCGGGGGCCGTCGCCTCTCCGTGCTCTCCGGAGACTCTTCCCTCACCCCGGCGACCCCTAATGACGAGGACAACCCCCCATGAATCCCCTCCTGCTGCCCATCGTCGCCGCGCAAGGGCTGTGGGTGCGATCGAAGACCGAGCGGATTCCCCCGGCCGCGGGTCCCACCGAAGGGACCGAGGGGGACGGTGCAGGGGCGCCGATGCGGATCGGTGTCCTGGGTGAATCGACGGCGGCGGGTTGCGGGGTGGACACGCAGGCAGAGGCGTTTCCGGCGCTGCTGGCCGGGCTGCTCGCCGAGCGGACCGGGCGGCCCGTCGGCTGGCAGGTGGTCGGGGAGTACGGTGCCACGCTGCGCCGGGTCCGCCACCGGCTGATGCCCGAGCTGGGCGGCGATCTGGACGTGGCGACGCTGCTCGTCGGCGTGAACGACGTGCTGGTGCGCCGTTCGCCGCAGGACTGGGCGGACGACCTCGGGGCGGTCGTCGATCATCTGGCGGGGCAGGCCGAGCATGTGGTGGTGGCCGGGACCCCGCCGTTCGCGTCGGTGCCGTCGCTGCCGGGGATGCTGGGGCGTTTCCTCGCCGAGCAGGCGGCCGCCCTCGATGTGGCGTCCCGGCGGGTGTGCGCCGAGCGGGAGCGGGTGACCTGGATCGGCGCGGACGTGCTGCTGCCGATGGGACCGGAGTTCTTCGCGCGGGACGGCTTCCATCCGGGGGCGATCGGGTACCGCCGTTGGGCGGAGGCGATCGCCGACCACCTCGCCGACCACCGCGGCGACCTTCTCTCCGAAGCCGTCTGAGCGACATGAGCGACTCCGCACGGCGGGCCGAACCTGCCGACGAACCCGACGCCGAATCCACCTCCGACCGCGAGGCCGAACCCACCTCCGACAGCGAGCCCGAGCCCGCGCCCGCGGACGGGTCGCACCAGGACGGGCCGTCCGGCGAAAGGCCGTCCAAGGAAGGGCCGCACCAGGACGGGCCGTCCGAGGATCTGCCTCTCGAGGACCTGCCGTTCGTGGACGAACACTCCGTACTGGTGAAGGCATCCGCCGCCGCCGTATGGCGGGCGCTCTCACGGGCGTACGGCGGTGGTGGCTCGATGGCGTCGGTGACCGGGGTGTACGGGCATCTGGTGGCTGCCGATCCCCGGCGCAGCGCCGGGGAGCCGCTCGCCGAGGGTTCGACGCTGCCCGGTTTCGCGGTGGCGGAGTCGGTGCCGGAGCGGTTGGTCCGGTTCGCCGGCCGCCACCGGTACTCCCGTTACGCGCTGGTCTTCGCCCTGGCCGAGCGGCCGGGCGGGACGCTGCTCAGCGCGCGTACGTATGCGACGTTCCCGGGGGTGACGGGCCGGGCGTACGGCCGGCTCGTCATCGGGTCGGGGGCGCATGCCGCTCTGCTGACCCGCCAGCTCTATGCCGTACGCCGGCGGGCCGAGGCGGACGCCTCGGCCGGGTGAACCCCGCCCGCTTCCTCTTCTCCGGCCCCGGTCCTGACTCTGGTTCCCCCCTCGATCGGCGCGGCGCGGCGCGGGGTGGGGATCAGGCCGAGTTCAGCGGCGCGTACGCCCATCTGGAAGCGGGAGTTGGCGCCGAGCAGCGTCATGATCTCCGCGACGTAGCGTCCGTAGGTTCGTACCGAGACGGTGAGTTCGCGGGCGGCGACCTCGTCCGTGACGCCTGCGTGCAGGTGGCCGAGTATCCGGCGGGCCAGGGCGGTGCGTTCGCCGTCGCCGAAGACGATGGTCCGGTGGGCGGGGTCCGCGTCGGACCAGACGCTCTCGAAGAGCGAGCAGATGGTGTTGAGGACTTCCGGTGTGCGGATGACCGAGGATCTGGCGCCGGTTTCGGATTCGGTCACCACGAGGGCCGCGCGGCCGTCCACGACGAGGGCCTGAAGCGGTGGCATCCGGCCGCCGCGGACCGCCGAGGGGACGACGGCGCCCCACGGGTCCCGCAGGGGGGCGTCGTCGAGTTGGGGCGGGATGGTCAGGAGGCGTACGGAGACGCCCGACGCGGCGCCGTGCGCCTCCCGCTTGGCCCGGCCCGTCAGGCAGGGGGCCGATTCCCAGAGGCTGGACCGGCGCGCGTCCACCATGTCGATGCTGCGGGTGGCTTCGCCGACCAGGCTCCGGGCGGTGTCGAGGAGTGCGGGCCAGGTGCTGGCCACCGGGGTTGCCAGTACCTGCCGTTCGCCGTCGGCGTCCGGTGCGATGTCGGTCCGTGCGGTGAGCGCCCGTAGTTCGGACAGTGCTTGTTCCAGTGCGATTTTGTGCGTTGTGGACATACTTCCCCCCGGTCCTTCGACCTGTTTCGTCGCTCCCCGCGCCCCTGGACCCCTGGGCCCCGCGGGGCTCCTGGTGATGTCTTGCTCAGGCTGGGAGCAGGCCGTACTCGACCGCTCGCGCTCCGGCCTGGAAGCGGGAGTTGGCGTCGAGCTCGCGCATGATCTCGGCGACGTGGCGCCGGTAGGTGCGCAGTGAGACGTTGATGGCGCGTGCGGCGACTTCGTCGGTGTGGCCCTCGCGCATCCGCTGCAGGATGTCCTGGACGAGTTCGGTGTGCAGTCGCGCACTGGGGCGCTGCCGGTCGGCGAGCGGGCGGCCGCTGGACCAGGCCTGAGTGAAGAGCAGGTGCAGGGCGCGCACGGCGGCCAGGTCGTCGATGACGGCCGGTCCGGCGGGTCCCGGGACGAGTGCGGTGACGCCGTCGGCCACCAGGACGCCGCGCAGTTCGCTGTCGGAGACGCGGATGTCGCGGTACGGGGCGGGGATCTCGCCGAGGCGTTTGGCCAGGTCGTCGGCGAAGCCGGCGACGCACAGGATCTGGACGGCGACGGGGTGCGGGGTGAGGGCGAGGTGCTGGAGGACGGCTTCGGTGAACCGGCCGGGCCCGGTGAGGGTGACGGTCAGGGAGCGTCGGCTCCTGCGGATCAGTCGCCGGACGGCGGTGCCCTCGTCGCACTCCTCCGTGATCACGCATGAATCCGACCGTTCGGCCCGTCTGCCCGTCAAACTCATGTCGATCTTCCCCCGTATCACGCTGTGACTCCGCTCGCAGTCGAAAATCCTGCGCTCGCCGACCGTTTGGCCACTTCAGAGCACCTCTGCGCTTTTCCTACCGATAAATCTCGGCAATACGCAGGGAACTGAAGCGGACTTGCCATCCGTCGACACCTCTCCACCGTAACGGATGGCCATTTTCGATCGTGTCAGATCAAGTCAGTCGGCACCACCACCATTGGGTTGACAGCACGTCAGCAATGGATTAACTCGGGACAGTTCGACCGACGTTGTCCAACGGGTGGGACGCAATGATGCGGGGCCGCGATTTTCGGACGATTTTCCCGAGGGGTGCGTATCAGGGCGCACAGTGTGCGTAGTGAACGAATTGCCTGCTGAGGGATATGTCGCGCGCGACGGGTAATTCCCCAGGACAGGCGGTGGGCCTTGCCGCTGGGCTTGATCACGGCCACCTCGCCGATGAACAGGCACGGGGCGAGGCCGGCACCTTGCGCGATCACCCCGTGCGGCGGTCGTCCGGGGTGCGCGGATCGGTCGGCTCGGTCCTGGGATCAGGGATCTCACCCAGCTCCTGGTGTGTGGCTGAAAGTTGCCCTCCACACGGATATCCGGCCCGCCAGGAGGTGAGTGCTCCGGGGGGAGCGAGGCGCACCGTCCCCGGCGCTCTGCCCAGCGGAACCGGCCGTCGCCGAGCCCCGCCACGGGGATCCCGGCCCTCGCGGACCAGGGGCCCCGCGCACGGCGTGACCGTATACGGCGGGCGAGCGACCGACGCCGCCGCAACGGCCGCCCGACGCCGCCAAAGGTCCCCGGAACGCCCCCCGAACGCCGCCGGAGCACCCCGGGTCGGTCGCCCGCCCGACCTTCCTTGACCGTCCCCTTGCCCGGTGGCCCTCGCGCCGGAGCGCCGTACGCAGGACACTTGATCCTGACGCCGGGTCACTGACGCCCGGCGACGGATGCTCGGGAAGCAGCTCTCGGAGGGGGACTCAGATGCGGGACAGCCATCGGGCGGAAGCCGAGAGGCTGTTGGTGCGCGCCGTGGAGGAGGAGTCGCGGCGCACCGGGGGCCGGACGGACGCCGGTGCGCTGATGGCGCGGGCACGGGCCGCGCTCGACACCATGGCCGCCGGTGCGGGCGAGGAGTACGCCGCGTACACCCAGGCGCTGGACTCGGTGGCGGCGGGAGACCGCCCGCTCGCGGAGCGCTTCAGCCGGGCGACACTCGGAACACCCCTGCTGGTGACGGGTGTTGCCGCTGCGGCGGCGTTCGGCGCCGACCTGGCGCTCGGCGCGAACACCGGCCTGGCGTTCGGCGCGGGCGCGGCCGTCGCGGTGGCCGGCACGGCGACGACCGTGGCGAAGGTGACTGCCTCGCACTGGCCCGCCGCCCACCGTCGCGCCGGGGCGGCCGGACAGCCGGGCGGGGCCGAGCAGTTGCGGCTCCAGTGGCTGACCGCCCTGGAGGTGCGGGGCATCCGCCCGTATCTGGACCAGCAGCGGATGCTGACCCCGGCCACCCGCGCCCCGAAGAAGCAGACCGCCCCGGTGGTACGGCAGTTGCGCGGCGGCGACCGCAGCGCGGCGGCGCGGACCCGGGTGGTGCTGGAGCAGTCCTTCGGCCATCTGCCGCACGCGGAGGGGCCGTTCACCGGCAGGCGGGCCGAGCTGGCGCAGATCGCCCAGTGGGTGCACGCGGCCCGCGCCTCCACCCGGACCCGGCCCACCGTCGTCGTGCTGCACGGCGAGCCGGGGTCCGGGCGGACCGCGCTCGCGGTGCGGGCCGCCCATGCGCTCAAGGACCAGTTCCGGGGCGCGTGCGTGGTCGATCTGCGCGGCCAGGTGGCCGGGGAGAGCCCGCTGCGGACCCGGGACGCCCTGCTGCACCTGCTGAACCGGCTGGGCGCGCCGCGTGAGCAACTGCTGTTCCGGGAGGGCGCTTCGGCCGAGCAGCAGGTGCGGCGGCTCGGCGAGCTGTACCACCAGCACCTCACGGGGACACCGGTCACGATCGTGCTCGACGACGCGACGGACGCCGAGCAGGTGCGCACCCTGGTGCCGGAGCGCTCGGACAGTCTGGTGATCGTCACCGCCCGGGAGCCGCTGGAGCTGCCCGAGGACCTGCCGGCCTGGGTGCACCGGCTGCCGGTCGGGCCGCTGGACGCGGCGGGCGCGGAGGAGCTGCTGCGCGAGGTGGCCGAGGAGGAGGAGACCGGGCCCTACGACTACCCGTCCACGGACACGGTCGTGGAGCTGTGCGGCGGGCTGCCGCTGGCGCTGCGGGTGGCCGGTTCCGCGCTCGGGGCCCGTAGCCGGCACACGCTGGCGGCGGATCTGGGCGCGTACGGCCCGGTGGACCCGGTGGAGCGGGCCCTGTGGCTGCGCTACACCGACCAGGGCGAAGGGGCCCGGCGGCTGCTGCGGCGGCTCGCGCTGGCGGGCCGGGCGAGCCTCGGCGCGGCGGCGGCGGCCTCGCTGCTCGCGGCGGACGAGCAGGAGGCGGAGCGGCTGCTCACCGTGCTGGCGCGGGCCGGGCTGCTCACCCGCGTACGAGGGTCTCGCTACCGGTTGCACGATCTGGTGCGGGCCTTCGCGCTGGCCCGGCTGCTGGACGAGGAGGAGCCGGCCGAGCGGACGGCGGCCCAGGAGCGGCTGCTGAGGAACTACGCGGAGCTGGCCGACGCGGTGATCCGGATGGTCGACGGCAAGATGTCGACCCGTGCGGGGCAGTTCGGCTCGCACGGCTTCGGTTCGCTGGACTCGGCGCTGCGCTGGCTGGACGACGAGTCGAGCTTCATCACGGCGGCGCTGCGGCACGCGGAGGGCGTCGACCAGGGCACGGTGCTGCATCTGCTGGGCGCTCTGTGCGACTACTGCCTGTTGCGCGGCGACCTGTACCGCCTGGGTGAGATCAGCGAGCTGACGCAGGCCGTGGACCAGGGGCTGCTGGAGCGGTCGGTGCAGTGGCGTACGGGCATCGCGGCCCGGCAGCTCGGCGAGCTGGACAAGGCCCGCACCACGCTGTCCTCCGTCGTCGGCCTCTACCACGAGGCGCAGAACGACGCGGGCGAGGCGCTGGCCCTCTGCTCGCTCGGCATCACCCTGCACCACCAGGGCAATCTGACCGAGGCGGCGGCCCGGCTGGGCGAGGCGCTGGCCCTGCAGTCCTCCCGGGCGCAGGCCGAGGACCGGGCCTGGAGCCTGCACGCCCTGGCCGCCGTGGAGCGTGACCGGGGTGATCTGGCGAAGGCGCTCATGCTGCTGGACGACGCGCTGCGCCTCCACCGGGAGGGCGAGTCGCTGCACGGGGAGGCGTGGACGCAGTTCCAGCTGGGGCAGGTGCGGCTGCGGACGGGCGAGGTGGCCCCGGCCGAGGCGGCGCTGAACACCGCTCTGGAGCTGTACGGGCGCACCCGCGACGAACGCGGTGAGGCGTGGGCGCTGACGCAGTTGGCGCGGGCCCGCCTGCTGGAGGGGGATCCGGCGGCCGCTCGGGAGCAGTTGCGCGAGGCGCTGGAGCGGCACCGGGACAACGAGGACGCGCGCGGTGAGGCGTGGACCCTGTACTACCTGGGCCAGGCGCTGGAGGAGGACGGGGACACCGATCAGGCGGTGCGCGAGCTGGAGCGGGCGCGCACGATGTTCTCCCGGATGCGGGACGTGTACGGGCTGGCCTGCGCCCGGCACCATTCGGGCCGGGTGACCCGGGACCAGCGGGCCGCGCAGACGGGCAACCTGCGCAATTCGGGGTTCGCCCGGCAGCTGCTGATGGACGCGCGGGCCGATTTCCGGCGGATCAAGGTGCCGTACGGGGAGGCGTGGGCGTGCGTGGAGCTGGCGTTGATCGACGCGGGCAACGGGCGCGCGCCGCAGGCGCTGGAGCTGTGCGGGGAGGCGGCCGAGCTGTTCGCCTCGTACGGGGACGCGCGGGGCGGCGACTGGGCCCGGTTCCTGCACTGCACGCTGCTGCCGTATGCCTCGCCCGGGGGCAGCGAGGTGGGCACGGTGGTGGCCCAGCAGGAGCTGGCCGAGCTGATCGAGGCCCGGCACCCGGCGCGGGACGGGAAGCTGGAGCAGTCCGCGGCGGCGTTCGCGGTGGCCCTGGAGCGGGGTGTGGACCTGGAGGACGGCTGGCAGGCGTGGCGGCTCGGGCTCACGCCGACGCGCCGCGCGGGCGAGATCATGGGCGTCGCGACGGAGCCGGCCCGGCCGTGACGGCACAGCCGTGACCGGGAGGGCGTCCGGCACCGGGGCCGGACGCCCTGCTCGTACGCGCGCCCCGCGGGGGCTACTTCCGGGCGGTGCCCGCCCCGTTCCCTGCGGGCTCCGCGGACTCGGCGGACTCGGCCGGCTTCGCGGCCTTGGCCGGCTTCGCGTCCGGGTCCGGGGCCTCCTCGAAGTTGACCTTGCCCATGTGGCGGTTCATCGACTTCATCAGCAGCCACACGCCGACGGCGAGCGCCGCGAAGACGAGGAAGCCGAGGACGCCGGGGGTGACCTTGTTCTTGTCGAGCTCTTCGGCGGCGAGCGGGACGAGGTGCGTCAGTGCCTGGGTCGCGTGCATATCAGGCATTGTCGCGGATGCCCGCGAAGAGGTCGCTCTCGGGGAGGGAGGTATCGACCAGAGACTTCGCCAGCTCGTACTCCTCGGTCGGCCAGACCTCGCGCTGGATGTCCATCGGGACCCGGAACCAGCCGCCCTCGGGGTCGATCTGCGTGGCGTGCGCGATGAGCGCCTTGTCGCGGATCTCGTAGAACTCATCGCAGGGAACGTGCGTGGTCAGCGTCCGCTCCACGCGCTCGAACTCCTTCCAGCGCTCCAGCCATTCGCCGTACGGCGACTCCAGGCCGCGGGAGAGGAGCGCCTCGTGCAGCGCGACGGTGCGCGGCCGGTTGAAGCCCTGGTTGTAGTAGAGCTTCTGCGGCGCCCAGACCGGGCCGAACTCGTCCTCGGGGAACCGCTCCGCGTCGGCCGCACCGTCGAACGCGATCATCGAGATCGTGTGCGTCATGATGTGGTCGGGGTGCGGGTAGCCGCCGTTCTCGTCGTACGTGGTGATGACCTGCGGCCGGAACGCGCGGATCTTCGCCACCAGGCGCCCCGCGGCGGTCTCCGGGTCCTCCAGGGCGAAGCAGCCGTCGGGCAGCGGCGGCAGCGGGTCGCCCTCGGGCAGCCCCGAGTCGACGAAGCCGAGCCACTCCTGCTGGACGCCCAGGATCTCGCGGGCCTCGTCCATCTCCTTCTTGCGGACCTCGTGGATGTTCTTCTCGATGTACGCGTCGCCCTGGAGCTTCGGGTTGAGGATGGAGCCGCGCTCGCCTCCCGTGCAGGTCACGACCAGCACGTCCACCCCCTCGGACACGTACTTGGCCATGGTGGCCGCGCCCTTGCTCGACTCGTCGTCGGGGTGGGCGTGAACGGCCATCAGCCGCAGCTGCTCAGTCAAAGCTCGATCCTCAGTCATTGGTCGCTCTGGTCGATCCGGTCTCTGTCTCAGAGGTGCCGGCCCGCGCGACGTCTGTGTGGGGCGCGGTCGGGTGACGGGCGGGCGGCTTCTATAGTGACTGACCGAGGGGCCGGAAAATTCCTCGATGCCAGGTCCGGAGGGAACGATCATGACGGCGGTTCGCGAGGCTGCGCCCGAGGGGCGGTACGGCCGGACCGAGGATCAGCGTGCGGACCGCAAGCTGAAGATCGTCGGATCGGTCCTGGGCGTCGCTCTGCTCGGCGTGATCGGGTGGATCGGGTTCGGCTATGTGGGCGGCCAGGGCATCAGCGCCGAGATGATCAAGTTCAAGATCGTCTCCGACACCCGGGCCGATGTGCACCTGGAGGTCCGCAAGGACCGTGAGGGGCACGGCTACTGCCTGGTGCGGGCGCTCAGCGAGGACGGCTCCGAGGTGGGCCGCAAGGAGGTCCGGTTCGACCGGGCCGAGGACCGGATCGACGAGGTCGTGAGGGTGGTGACCCGGTCCCGGGCGACCGCGGTCGAGCCGATGGGCTGCACGGCCGACGACGGCCCGACGGACTGATCCGGGCACACCCCTGTTGACCTGCGACGATACGGGTCGCAGCGGCTGCCCCGGGCGTGTGACGGTTTACCTTCTCCCCCTTTTCCTGCGGAATTGTTAGGCTCGTGGTTTCGCCCACCCGTGGAAGCACATGCTTCTGGGTAGGGCGATGCTTTGTATTCCCAGCACCGACGAGGAGCACCTGTGACCCAGACCAGCGAAAACGTCACCTGGCTCACGCAGGAGGCGTACAACCAGCTCAAGGCCGAGCTGGAGTACCTGTCTGGTCCCGCGCGCACGGAGATCGCCGTCAAGATCGCGGCGGCCCGTGAGGAGGGTGACCTCCGGGAGAACGGCGGGTACCACGCGGCCAAGGAGGAGCAGGGCAAGATGGAGCTGCGGGTGCGCCAGCTGACCCAGCTCCTGGAGCACGCGAAGGTCGGCGAGGCGCCGGCCGACGACGGCGTGGTCGAGCCCGGCATGGTCGTCACGATCGCTTTCGACGGCGACGAGAGCGACACGATGACCTTCCTCCTCGCCTCCCGCGAATACGCCAGCACGGAGATCGAGACGTACTCCCCGCAGTCCCCGCTCGGCATCGGCGTGGACGGCAAGCGGACGGGCGAGAACGCGGACTACGAGCTGCCGAACGGCAAGACCGCCACGGTGAAGATCCTGGCGGCGAAGCCCTACGCCGGCTGACCCGGCCCTTCACGACGGATCGACGCGGGAGCCCCGGCCTCAGGGAGGCCGGGGCTCTTTCGCGTCCTCGCCCGGCGGACCGGGTCGTCCCGGCGGATCGCGTCGCCCGGCGGACCGGGTCGTCGCGGCCGGCCGGGTCAGGAGCAGTCGCCGGTGCGGCCCAGGGTCTTCTCCGGGGTCGCGCCGGGGCGGGTCCACTGCGCGGTGGGGCGGCTGGTCGGGCCCCAGTCCGCGATCCCGTCCGCGGACGTGCGCCAGTACCAGCAGACCTGGCCGCCCTCGCCCGGATACCCGTCGCGGACCCGGCCGAGCACCGGCCGGCCCTCGGGGTTCTCCTCCCACGCCTCGCCACGGCCGTAAGGCGTCATGTCGAGCAGGGCGAAGGAGCCGTTGGCCGGCTCGATTCCGCGGCCGGTGGTGGAGTAGGTGAGGAAGACCCGCCCGCCGTCGCGCAGGAAGCAGGCGAGGTGTCCCATCTCGCCGCCGATCGGCGCGTCCAGGCCCCGCACCGAGTACCAGGGCTGGGTGTAGCCCATGAACGCGGTGTAGGCGGCCACCTCCTCCCAGGCCCCCGAGGTCAGGACGGCGAACGAGACGCCCCGGGCGTTGAGGTAGACAGCGTCCTTCATGTGCCAGACCGCGTCGGTGCAGCCCTCGCACTGGCCCTGGTGCGGTGCGGCGTCGTACCACATGTGCTGGTAGACGACGAGTTCGTCGCGGCCCTCGAAGAGGTCCAGGAACGGGACCGGGCCCTGGGGACCGACGACCTCGACGGTCCCGTCGACCTCCGTCATCGGCAGCCGGCGGCGGGCCGCCGCGATGGCGTCGCCCTGCCGCATATGGGCCTTCTCGCGGACCAGGAGCTCGTCCCGGGCGGCCTGCCAGGTGGCCGGGTCGACCACCGGCGGGAGGCCGGGCCGCGGGGCGGCCGGGTCGTCGTCGGGTGCGGTCGTCATGGTGTCCTCCGTGGTGTCTGGCACCGGGGATGCCGGTGGGACGCGTGCCGGGGATCCGGTGGGACGCGTACCGGGGATGCAGAGAAGTGACTCGTGACGCCGCCAGGATTCATCGCTCCGCCCGGAGCGGGTGTCAGACGGCGGCCGAGCGGTACTTGCGGACCGCGAGGGTGCGGAAGACCACGATGATCAGCACGGACCAGATGACCGAGGCGAGGATCGGGTGCTCCATCGGCCAGGCCCCGGTGACCGACTTCGGCACGCCCGGCATCGTGTTCCCGAAGAGTTCCCGGGCCCCCGCCACGGTCGCGCTGAACGGGTTCCATTCGGCGACGTGCTGGAGGAACGTCGGCATTCCGGTGACCGGCACGAAGGCGTTCGAGATGAACGTCAGCGGGAACAGCCAGATCAGCCCGCCGGAGGTCGCCGCCTCCGGGGTGCGCACGGACAGCCCGATCAGGGCCCCGATCCAGGAGAACGCGTAGCCGAGCAGGAGCAGCAGCAGGAATCCGCAGAGCACCTTGCCGATGTTCTCGTGGGTGCGCCAGCCGACGATCAGCGCGACTCCCGCGAGCACGACGAGGGTGAGGGTGGTCTGTACGAGATCGGCGAGGGTCCGGCCGGTGAGGACCGCGCCCCGGGCCATGGGCAGCGACCGGAAGCGGTCGATGAGGCCCTTGTGCATGTCGTCGGCGATGCCCGCACCGGCGCCCGCGGTGGCGAAGGTGACGGTCTGGGCGAAGATGCCCGCCATCAGGAATTCCTTGTACAGCTGCGGGTCGGTGGAGCCGCCGATACTGATCGAGCCGCCGAAGACGTACGTGAAGAGCACCACGAACATGATCGGCTGGATCAGCCCGAAGATCACCATCTCGGGGATCCGGGTCATCCGGATCAGATTCCGCTTGGCGACGACGAGGGAGTCCTTCACGGACTGGGCGAGGCCCCCGGAGGGGCGGGGGGCCGGCGTGGGTGCGTCCTTGGCGATCGCGCTCACTGGGTGCCCTCCTTGCTCCGGGAGCCACGGGACTGTTCCGCCGGTGCCCCGCCGGACTCCTCGTCCCCGTTCTCGCGCGCCTCGGCCGCATGACCGGTGAGGGAGAGGAAGACGTCGTCCAGGGTGGGTCTGCGCAGGGCGATGTCGTCGATCTCCACACCCCGGGCGTCCAGGTCGCGGATGATCTCGGCGAGCAGCTTGGCCCCGCCGCTCACCGGGACGGTCAGTTTGCGGGACAGCTGGGCGACGGTGACCTCGCCCTTGCCGAGGGCGGTCAGCACGGACCGGGCGCGCTCGATCTCGTCGGGGCGGTGCACGACGACCTCGACGCGCTCGCCGCCGGTGCGGGCCTTGAGCTGGTCGGAGGTGCCACGGGCGATGACCTTGCCGTGGTCGATGACGCAGATGTCGTGGGCGAGGCGGTCGGCCTCCTCGAGGTACTGCGTGGTCAGCAGCAGGGTCGTGCCGCCCGCCACCAGGTCCTCGATGACGTCCCAGAGCTGCTGCCGGTTGCGCGGGTCGAGGCCGGTCGTCGGCTCGTCCATGAACATCACGGGCGGTGAGACGACGAGCGCCGCCGCGAGGTCGAGGCGTCGGCGCATACCGCCGGAGTACGTCTTGGCGGTGCGGTCGGCGGCGTCGCCGAGGTTGAACCGGTCCAGCAGGACGCCCGCACGGGCCTTCGCGTCCCGGGCGCTCAGCTGGTAGAGCTGCCCGACCATCTGGAGGTTCTCCCGGCCGGTCAGATACTCGTCGACCGCGGCGAACTGTCCGGAGAGCCCGATCGAACGGCGTACCTCGTTGGGCTTCTTCAGGACGTCGATGCCGGCCACGACGGCGGTGCCGCTGTCCGGGCGCAGCAGCGTGGTCAGCACCCGTACGGCGGTGGTCTTGCCCGCGCCGTTGGGCCCGAGCAGTCCGAGGACGGTGCCCTCGGGGACGTCGAGATCGACGCCGTCCAGGGCTCGTACGTCACCGAAGGTCTTGACCAGACCTTCGGCGTGGATCGCACCTGGCATGGAAGGACTCCCCCGTCACTCGCGGATGGTGTCGCCGGTGGCGGCTCTCTGAGCCGATCCTAGGATCGGCGGGTGCCCGCCGCCCGCTGAACGGTCACATCCGGCCAGACCGCGCGAATCAGCCGTTGTGGGCGCCTTCCTCAGCCCATCACCCGGTAGCCCGCCGCGCGCAGCGCCGCCTCGACCTCCGCGCAGTGCCGCGGTCCCTTCGTCTCCAGATGCAGGTCGACCTCGGCCTCGGTCAGCCCGAGGCGCGGGTCGGTGCGCACATGGCTGATGTCGAGGACGTTGGCGTCGGCCACGGTCAGCGTGGCCAGCAGGGCGGCCAGCGCCCCGGGGCGGTCGGTGAGCCGCAGCCGCAGGCTCAGGTAGCGGCCCGCGGCGGACATCCCGTGCCGCAGGATGCGCTGCATCAGCAGCGGGTCGACGTTGCCGCCGGACAGCACGGCCACCACCGGGCCCCGGAACGCCTTCGGGTCGCTGAGCAGCGCGGCCACCGGGCTGGCTCCGGCCGGCTCGACGACCAGCTTGGCCCGCTCCAGGCAGAGCAGCAGCGCGCTGGACAGCTCGTCCTCGGTGACCGTGCGGACCTCGTCGACCAGCTCTGCGACCAGCCGGTACGGCACGTCGCCGGGGCGGCCCACCTTGATGCCGTCGGCCATCGTGGCCGGGAAGTCGAGCGAGACGGGGTGCCCGGCGGCCAGGGACGGCGGGTAGCAGGCGGCGCCCTCGGCCTGGACGCCGACGATCCGGATGTCGGGGCGCAGGGCCTTCACCGCGACGGCGACGCCCGCGGCGAATCCGCCGCCGCCGATGCCGAGGACGATCGTGCGGACCTCGGGGCACTGCTCCAGGATCTCCAGACCGACGGTGCCCTGGCCCGCGATGATGTCGGGGTGGTCGAAGGGGTGGATGAAGACCGCGCCGGTCTCCTCCGCGTAGTGCTGGGCCGCGGCGAGGGTCTCGTCGACGACCTGGCCGTGCAGCCGCACCTCGGCCCCGTACTCCTGGGTCGCGGCGACCTTGGGCAGGGGTGCGCCGACGGGCATGAAGACCGTGGAGCGCACGCCGAGGAGGGTCGAGGCGAGCGCGACGCCCTGGGCGTGGTTCCCGGCGCTGGCGGCGACCACCCCGGCCGCCCGCTCCACCGGGGTGAGGCCGGAGATCCGGACGTAGGCGCCGCGCAGTTTGAAGGAGCCGGTGCGCTGGAGGTTCTCGCACTTGAGGTGGACCGGGGCGCCGACCAGTTCGGTCAGATGGCGGCTGCCCTCCAGCGCGGTCACCCTGGCCACCCCGTCCAGCATTTTCTGCGCGCCCCGGACGTCGTCGAGGATCAGGGCCGGGTGCGGGGCGGTCGTGCGGAAGCTCATGTCCGCAAGTCTTGCAGCTCGCAGGGCGCCCGGCAGAGTTGTCTCACAGCGGCCTGCGGTGGTGTCCGCAGGTTTGTGCGGCACTGGTACGCGTTGCCCCGGGGCCGCGTACTCTGTCCCCCACCCATCCGACACCGCACGAAGAGAGCCCCCGGCCATGCCCCCTCAGGACATGACGACTGCTGCGTCTCCTTCCGGGGGCGCCGCCCCCGAACACCCGGGCCCCGACCGCCTGCTGGACGCGCTCCAGCACCAGGTGGCGGTCTTCGCCCGCCGTGCCGAGCAGACCCGCCTCGGTGGTGTCGGCCAGGTCCGCAACTCGATGGACCGGGCGGCCTACCTGCTGCTGAACCGGCTGGACCGGGAAGGCCCGATGGGCGTCAAGGCGCTGGCGGCCGGGATGGGTATCGACTCCTCGACGGTGACGCGGCAGGTCGCGCCGCTCGTCGACACCGGCCTGGTCAAGCGCACCTCGCACCCCGAGGACGGCCGGGCCGTGGTGCTCCAGCTCTCGCCGCGCGGTCAGGCCCGGCTGGAGGAGGTCCGCGCCTCGCGGCGCGAGCTGATGTCCCAGGTGACGGACGGCTGGTCGCAGGAGGAGCGGGACACGTTCTGCGCGCTGCTCACCCGTTTCAACTCCTCCCTCGCCGCCCGCCAGGCGGCGCACCAGCCGCCGCAGTCCGACTGACGGCGCGGCACACCGGCGAAGGGGCCTCGCACCGGCCGCGTCCGGGCTCTTGACCTGGGCGGTGTTCCGGGGCTCGTATGTGGTCCATGGCAGAGCGGGCGACCCACCGGGACCGGCTCCGCGCCCTGGAGTTCGAGGACTTCGTGGCGGGCGCGGGCGGACGCCTGCTGCACACGGCGACGCTGCTCACCGGCGAACCGTCGCAGCCGCCGGGCGCGTACGTACGGGCCGAGCGGCTGCTGCACGCGGCGCTCGCGTGCACCTACGCCGACTGGGACCGGCTGCGCGGCGGCGACCCCTACGACCGGGCCCGCCGGGAGTTGGCGCTCCGGTTCGCCCGGGAGGCCCGGCGCCACCAGCGGCCGCGCGGCGGTCCGCTGGACCGGCTGACGCCCATCGAGCGGCTCGTTCTGGTCCTGCGCGTGTACGAGGAGGTCGGCGAGGAGCAGACGGCGGCGCTGCTCGGGCTGCCGGCGGACCGGATCCGGGCGGTGTGCGCCCGCGCGGTGGCGACGCTGCGGGCGGCCGGGCCCCGGCGCGTGCGGGCCGTCGCCCCGCGCGGGAGCGCCGGGGCGGGGCCGGGCACGGCTCCGGGGCCCCGGGGGACGCCGTGAGCGCGGACCGGCGGGACCCGCGCGAGGAGCAGGTCCGGCGGATGCTGGACGGACCGCATCCGGTCCTGCCGCCGGATCTGGCGGAGCGGGCGGTCCGGCGCGGCGGCCGCCGGCTGCGGCTGCGCCGGGCGGCGGGGCGGACGGCGGGCTGGGTGCTGGGTGTGGCGCTCGCCGCGTTCCTCGTCTGGGTCGGCGTCGAGCAGCCGTGGGCCACCGAGCCCGCCCAGGTCACTCCGCCGTTGGAGGGCTGGTGAGCCGTTGGGGGTCCCGGTGCGGGAGGCCTACGCTGGAGGGGCCGGCTGTCGTACGAGCCGAGGAGGCCGTGATGACCAGGAAGGTCGCGGACTGCCGCAGGTATCCGAGCGAGACGAACTGCTCCCTCACGCTCATCGGTGAGGAGGACGAGGTCGTCCGGGCCGCGAGTGAGCACGCTGCGTCGGTCCATGGACACGAGGACGGTCCCGAACTGCGCGAGCAGATCAGGGGCATGCTGGAGGACGAGAAGGTGGGCGTCTGAACGTGCGGGGGCGCCCGCCGGTCACGGCGGGCGCCCCCGTGTTCTCCGGGTGGGGGCGGGTCAGCCCAGTGCCTGGGTGAGGTCGGCGAGCAGGTCGTCGCCGTTCTCGATGCCGACGGAGAGCCGGACCAGGTCGGCGGGGACCTCCAGCGGAGAGCCGGCGGCGGAGGCGTGCGTCATCCGGCCCGGGTGCTCCAGGAGGGACTCCACACCGCCGAGCGACTCGCCGAGCGTGAAGAGCTTCGCGCGGTTGCAGACCTCGACCGCCGCCTCCTCGCCGCCCGCGACGCGGAAGGACACCATGCCGCCGAAGGCCTTCATCTGCTTGGCGGCGATCTCGTGGCCGGGGTGCTCGGGCAGGCCCGGGTAGAGGACCTGGGAGACCTTGGGGTGCCGGGTCAGCAGGTCGGCGACCTTGGTGGCGTTCTCGGTGTGCCGGTCCATGCGGACGGCGAGGGTCTTGATGCCGCGCAGCACGAGCCAGGCGTCGAAGGGGCCGGCGACCGCGCCCATGGCGTTCTGGTGGTACGCCAGTTCCTCGGCGAGCTCCGGGTCGCTGACGACGAGCGCGCCGCCGACGACGTCGGAGTGGCCGCCCATGTACTTGGTGGTGGAGTGCACGACGACGTCCGCGCCGAGCGAGAGCGGCTGCTGGAGGTAGGGCGAGGCGAAGGTGTTGTCGACGACGAGGCGCGCCCCGGCCTGCCGTGCGACCTGGGCGACGGCGGCGATGTCGGTGATGCCGAGCAGCGGGTTGGACGGGGTCTCCACCCAGATCGCCTTGGTGCGCGGGGTGATCGCGGCCCGTACGGCGGCCACGTCCGAGGTGTCGGCCACCGAGAACTCCACGCCCCACCGCGAGGCGACCTTCGCGAACAGCCGGAACGTGCCGCCGTAGGCGTCGTTCGGGATGACCACGTGGTCGCCGGGGGTCAGCAGCGTACGCAGGAGGCAGTCCTCGGCGGCGAGGCCGGAGGCGAAGGCGAGACCGCGGCGGCCGCCTTCGAGGGCCGCGAGGTTCTCCTCGAGGGCGGTGCGGGTCGGGTTGGCGCTGCGGCTGTACTCGTAGCCGCCGCGCAGTCCGCCCACGCCGTCCTGCTTGTACGTGGACACCTGGTAGATCGGCGGAACCACCGCACCGGTGAGGGGGTCGGCCGTGTTCCCCGCGTGGATGGCGAGGGTTTCGAAGCTGTGCTCGTCGCTCATGAGGCCCGAGCGTAGTTCGTACGGAGGGCCCTTACCGGCCACTCGCCACTCCGGGGACAATGGAGCCATGGAGATTCTGTTGTTCCTGCTCGCGATGTGCATGCTCGCGGCGGTGATCGGTCCGTGGGTCATGCGCCGCCGGGGCGGTATCCGCCAGGTCGACCCCGGTTCGCCGGACGCGGCCGACCCGGACACGTACGGCTTCGCCCGCCAGGAGGAGCTGGACGTCCGGATGCCGGGTCCCGACCAGGACCTCCTGGACGTGCTGGACGTCGTCCAGGGCACCCAGGACTGGCGGGCGGCCTCCCAGTTGCTGGCCGGGACGTCGAAGGAGGGCGAGGTGCGCTGGCAGCGGATCCAGGCCTTCGCGGGCTCCGCCTCGCTGGAGCTGGCGCAGCGGCCCGGCGTCGGCGGCGCGTGGCTGCGGACCTGGCGTGCGGAGTCCCCGAAGGACGCGGGCGGTGCGGCGGTGCACGCGGAGTTCCTGGTGCAGCAGGCGTGGCGGTCCTCGGCGGCGGGGAGCGACGACTTCCGGATCATCCTGGAGGAGGCCCGTACGGTCTGCGGCGAGGCGGCGCTGCTCGCGCCGGGCGATCCCGTCCCGTACATCGTGGAGCTGGCGGTGGCCCGGGGGCTCGGCTACTCCCCCGAGCAGTTCGACCAGCTCTGGGCGAAGATCATCGACCGGGCTCCGGCGCACTTCGGCGCGCACATCGCGGCGCTGCACTTCCACTGCGAGAAGTGGCACGGCTCCCGCGCGGACGCCGACCGCTTCGCGACGGCCGCCGCGGCCCGCGCCCCGCGGGGTTCGCTGCTCGCGGCGCTGCCGCTGTTCGCGGTGTACGAGCACCTGCCGGAGGTCAATCTGGTGCAGGGCTTCTACCGCGGCCAGGTGGTGACCAAGGCGGTCGAGGGCGCGATGTTCGCGGTGCACGCGGCCCGGCCGGACGATCCGATGCTCGCCCACGTGCGTCATCTGCTGGTGCTGTTCCTGGTCCACATGGAGCGCTGGTCGGAGGCGATGCAGCAGCTGGTCCGGATCGACGGTCATGTGGGCGCGCTGCCGTGGACCCAGGATCCGGACCCGGCCGCGCAGTACACGGTCTACCGGGCGCTGGCGGTCGCGGGGTACGAGGCGAACGGCGGCAGCCCGGCGACGCTGTCGCTCTGATCGCCGGTGTGTGCGGCCGCCCGGAATCCGGGCGGCCGCTCCCTTGTTGTAGGTACCGAACACCGATCCCCGGAGGAGCCCCCGTATGTTCCTGAACCGCCGCACCCCCGAGCTCCCCACCCCGGAGCAGGCCCTGCGCGGCCGCCCCGTCCCCGAGTTCACCGTCCCCTCCCGCCACACGGTCCTCGGCAACCCCCTGGTGGGCCCGTATCCGGAGGGCCTGGAGGTGGCGGACTTCGCGCTGGGCTGTTTCTGGGGCGCGGAGCGGAAGTTCTGGCAGACCGAGGGCGTCTGGACGACGCTCGTCGGCTACCAGGGCGGCTACACCGAGAATCCCTCGTACGAGGAGGCCTGCTCGGGCCTGACCGGGCACACGGAGGCGGTGCGTGTCGTCTTCGACCCCGCGGTCGTCCCGTACGAGGAGCTGCTGAAGCTGTTCTGGGAGTCGCACAACCCGACCCAGGGCTTCCGCCAGGGCAACGATGTGGGCACCCAGTACCGCTCGGCGATCCACACCCACTCCCCCGCGCAGGCGGCGGCCGCCGAGGCGTCCCGTGCGGCGTACCAGAAGGTCCTGCACGCCTCGGGCCACAAGGACATCACCACGGAGATCCTCCCGGCCGAGGGCCGCCCGTTCTGGCCGGCGGAGGCGTATCACCAGCAGTATCTGGACAAGAACCCGGGCGGCTACTGCGGCATCGGCGGTACGGGCGTGTCCTGCCCGATCGGCGTGGCCCCGGCCGAGAGCTGACCCGCACCGGAGGAGAGGCCTCCGGGCCTCTCGGCTGACGCGGGCCCCGCGTCAGCCGGTCAGCATCGCCGGAAGCAGCTGCCGCAGCAGCCGGACGAACAGGGTGTCCCGGTCGCCCGGGGGCGGGTCGCCGGCCGTGGTGAGGGCGGCGAGCAGGTGCGGGTGGCGGCCCTCGGCGGCGACCGCGGCCAGGTGGGCCGCCTGGGCGGCCGCCGTGGTGGCGATGGCCTCGCGTCGGGCGAAGAGCACGGCCAGTCCGCCGAGGAGGCCGATGGCCTCCAGCTTCTGCCCGCTGGTGCCCGGCGCGGGGGCCAGGATGCCGAGCGCGTGGTCGAGGTAGTCGATCGCGTGCGGCCCCAGCACCTCGCCGCGCCGGTCGTCGAGGTCGGCCAGCCAGGGGTGCCGGACGTGCGCGGCCCGGTACTGGAGGGCCAGGCCGACGAGCCCGTCCAGCCAGTCGCCGCCAGGGGCGGCGGAGAGGTCCAGCTCGCCGGCGACCGCGTCCGCCATCAGGTCCAGCAGCTCGTCCCGGCTCCCCACGTAGCGGTAGAGCGAGGCGGGCCCGGTGCCCAGCCGCTGGGCGAGCGCGCGCATCGACACCGCTGCCAGGCCCTCCGCGTCGGCGAGGGCGAGGGCCGCCTCGGTGATCTGGGGGCGGCTGCGTTCGGGGACGGGGCCGCGCGCTCCGCGCTCGGGGCGTGACCAGACGGTGGTCGGCGGGGTCTCGTGGTCGGCCACTGTCCGCCACCTTCCTTTCGGGAGTCGTGAACCGGCTGTAGTCTAATACTGCGAACACCGATCGCAGTATCTCGCCACCGAAGGAGCTCCCATGACCTGGACCGAACGCCGCTTCGCCCGCAACGGTGCGGTCGAGCTCGCCCACGACCGGCTCCAGGAGGGCGCGGACGGCGAACCGCTGCTCCTGTTGATGGGCCTGGCGGTCTCCCGGCACTGGTGGCCGGGGTCGCTGTGCGCGGCCTTCGCCGACGCCGGGTTCGCCGTCGCCCGCTACGACCAGCGGGACGCGGGCGAGTCCACCCGGCTGCCGAAGCGCGCCGGCCGGGGCAACCCCTTCGCCGCCCTGGCCGCCGGGCGCGGTGCGGCCTACACCGCCGAGGACATGGCCGACGACGCGGTGGCCGTCATGGACGCGCTCGGCTGGGAGTCGGCGCACCTCTTCGGACATTCGATGGGCGGCGCCGTCGCCCAGCGCGTCGCCCTGCGCCACCCGGACCGGGTGCGCACGCTCACCTCGTCCGCCGCGCTGCCCAGCGACGTCGGCGGGCTGGCGGCCTTCCGCCATCTCCGGCTCGGCACACTCGCGAAGTTCGCCCGCGTCAAGCCCGCCCGGAACCGGGAGGAGCGGATCACGGCCGGGCTCACGGTGGCGCGGCTCTGCGCGTCGCCGGGCTACCCGTTCGACGAGGCGGAGGCCCTGGAGCGGATCACCGCCGACGTGGACTCCGGCATCGCCGACCCGGACGCCCAGTCCCGCCAGATCGGTGCGGCCTGGCACGGCCCGTCCCTGGCCGAACTGCGCGTCCCCGCACTGGTGCTGCACGGCATGGACGACCCGCTGCTCAAGCCCTCCGCGGGCCGGGCCACCGCCGCGGCGATCCGCGATGCCCGACTGGTCCTCCAGCCAGGCGTCGGCCACGACATTCCGCGCGAGCTGCACGCGACGGTCGCCGCCGAGGTGCGGGCGCTCGCGGACCGGGCCGCCCGGGTGGACGACCGCGCGTAGGGACCGCCCCGCGGTCAGGCCACACGGTCATGCCGCCCCGTGGTCAGGCCGCCAGCTGCACGCCGCCCATCGGACCCGCCGGGCCCACGGACCGGTGGCCGCCGGCCGTCCCGAGCGACCGGGGCCGGGACCGCGCCGCCACCAGACTGACCAGGCGCTCCCCGGCCAGCGCCAGGACGTCGGCGAGGCTCAGGCCGAGCGCCTGGGCGGCGGCGGCCAGCACCTCGGACGAGGCCTCCTTGAGGCCCCGCTCCACCTCGGAGAGATACGGCATGGAGATCCGGGCCGCCTCGGCCACATCCTTCAACGTCCGTCCCTGCGCCCGGCGTTCGCGGCGCAGCACCTCTCCGACGAGGTCGCGCCAGAGCGGCTCCCGGGGCGCGGCCGGGGCCACCGCCGTCGGGAACGGGCGCAGGGGGATCACGTCGGCCTGGTTCGTCGCTCGGATGCTCACCGTCCCAGCCTAGGAGCAGCGGGCCGCCCCGGCACCGGTCGGGCGTTGCGCTCCGGGCGAATCTGCTGGTGGCGAAGGAGCGTGACAGAGGGCCGGGCGCGGGGGACGGCCGCTATCGTCACGCCCGACAGCGGGTTCTCTTCAGGGGGTTCAGGGTGACGCGGGAGCAGCCGGCGGGACGCGCGGGGCACCACGATCCGCACGCGCTCCGCGACCACCCCTGGTTGGCCGCCAACGAGCTCTTCGCCTTCCTGCTGGAGCTGGTGGCGATCGGCTGCCTGGCGCTGTGGGGCTTCACCGCCGTGGACGGAGTCCTCGTATCGGTCCTGCTCGGCCTCGGGACGCCCGCGGCGGCCGTGACCCTGTGGGGACTGTTCGCCGCGCCCCGCGCCCGGTTCAGGCCGCCGCTCGCGGGGGTGCTGGCGGTGAAGACCCTGGTCCTCGGCGGCGGCGCGGCGGCCGTGTACGCCCTGGGGCACCCGGTCGCGGCCGGGGCGCTCGCCGTCGTCCTGGCCCTGAACACGGGCTGCGCGGAGTACTACCGGCGGCGGCGCCAGTAGGCGGTCGCGAGAGCGAGGGTAATGGGTCCCCAGGCGGCGATGGGGGTGACGCACACCGTCGCCAGCGCGTTCCAGGCGGCATGGGAGTACCCGACGCCGTCGATGACGCCGTAGAAGGTGAGGTCGCGACCGCCGCCCAGGGGGACGGCGGTGAACAGGAAGGTGAGGACCAGGCCGCCCAGGACGGCCGGGACGACGGCCGCCATCGGCCGGACGCGGCGGCCGCCGATGACCGGTATCCAGGCGGGCGCCACCTCTCCCCAGCCCCGCACCAGCCCGATGGTGAGGATCGCGATCACTTCCGTCAGCACGCTGAGCCCGAGGACGTAGGGGATGCTCAGCCAATAGGCGGGCAGGCCGCCCTCCTGCACCTGCCCCATCTCGAAGTGCAGGGCGAAGGGCAGCCGCCACAGGCACGCCGGCAGCAGGAGCAGCGGCAGCGCGTACGCCAGGCGCGTCGCCCAGCGCGGAACGGGCCGCTCGGTGTCACCCTCGGGCGGGGGCCGGTGAAGGATCTTCGGCGTCATGGCTCCACCCTCGCGGAGCGCACGGGCCGGGGAATCCCCCACGCGGACCGGGCCGCTCCCCCGCGCGGGGGAGCCCGCGTCCGGGGAGCGGCCCGGGACCTCCCGCGCCTCTGGGCGTACGGTCAGATCAGCCCCTGCGCCAGCATCGCGTCCGCGACCAGTTCGAAGCCCGCGATGTTCGCACCCACCACGTAGTTGCCGGGGCTCCCGTAGCGCTCCGCGGTCGTGAAGCAGGAGTCGTGGATGTGCCGCATGATCTCCGCGAGGCGCTCCTCGGTGTGGGAGAAGGTCCACGAGTCCCGGGACGCGTTCTGCTGCATCTCCAGCGCGCTCGTCGCGACCCCGCCCGCGTTGGCCGCCTTGCCGGGGGCGAAGGCGACGCCCGCTTCCTGGAACACCCGGACCGCCTCCGGGGTGGTGGGCATGTTGGCGCCCTCCGCGACCGCCTTGACCCCGTTGCGCACGAGGTCCAGGGCGTCGGCCTCGTGGAGTTCGTTCTGGGTGGCGCAGGGCAGGGCCACGTCCACGGGGACCGACCACACCCCCGTACCGGGCACGAACCGGGCGTGTGCGCCGCGTCGTTCCGCGTACTCCGAGACCCGGCCCCGGCCGGCTTCCTTGATCTCCTTGAGGAGGGCGAGGTCGATGCCCTTCTCGTCGACGACGAAGCCGCTGGAGTCCGAGCAGGTCACCACGGTCGCGCCGAGCTGCTGGGCCTTCTCGGTGGCGTAGATGGCCACGTTGCCGGAGCCGGACACCGCGACGGTCTGGCCTTCCAGGGACTCGCCCCGGCTGCGCAGCATCTCGGCGGTGAACAGGACCGTGCCGTAACCGGTGGCCTCCGTGCGGGCCTGCGCGCCGCCCCAGCCGAGGCCCTTGCCGGTGAGGACGCCGGACTCGTAACGGTTGGTGATCCGCTTGTACTGGCCGAAGAGGTAGCCGATCTCACGGCCGCCCACGCCGATGTCACCGGCCGGGACGTCGGTGTACTCCCCCAGGTGGCGGTGGAGTTCGGTCATGAAGGACTGGCAGAACCGCATGATCTCGGCGTCGGACCGGCCCTTGGGGTCGAAGTCCGCGCCTCCCTTGCCGCCGCCGATGGGCATGCCGGTGAGGGCGTTCTTGAAGATCTGCTCGAAGCCGAGGAACTTCACGATGCCGAGGTTGACCGAGGGGTGGAAGCGCAGCCCGCCCTTGTAGGGGCCGAGCGAGCTGGAGAACTCCACCCGGAAGCCGCGGTTGACGTGGATGTCGCCGGAGTCGTCCGACCACGGCACCCGGAAGATCAGCTGGCGCTCCGGTTCGCATATCCGCTCGATGATGCGGGCGTCGACGAACTCGGGGCGCTGCGTCAGCACCGGCCCGAGCGTCTCCAGGACCTCGCGGACCGCCTGGTGGAACTCCTGCTCCCCCTGGTTGCGGCGCAGGACCTCGGCGTAGAGCGGCTCGATGACACGGGCCGCGGCATCCTGGGCGCGGGCGGAGTCGGGCGATTGAGGGATGACCGGCATCTGATCAAGACCTTCCGTGGTCGGCTCGTGCGCGTCGGCGCCCCCGTCCCGGAAGGCGCCACCGGTCCGCGTTCCCCGCCGGAGCCCCGCGGACTCCCCCTCGGGAGGAACGCGCGGCCGTCGCCCGGCCGGGCGACGCGCAGGACCGTCGTACGGTCCGATTCTCCCGTGCGACCCGATGATCTTCGAGGACCATCCATATAGTGGCCACGCCCGGCCGACGCGATCAGCGCCCGGACCGCCCGCCACGGACTTCCGAGTGGCGAAAGTCACGTTCCGGATCAGCTCTCGCGCGGTTCGCGCAGCACCCAGAGCCCGGCTCCGGAGGCGAGCGCGACGACGCCCGCGGCGACGCTCAGGGCGATCTGGAGGCCGCTCTCCTCGACGGCGAGGCTGAGGAAGACGTTGGCGGCGAGTGCGGCGGACAGGACGAGCAGGAGCAGGGACTTCATGGCGGCGATACCTCCGTGGTCGGTGATGCCTCCAGCCTGTCGGCCGGGGCGCGCCACGGGGAGGGAGCGGGCCCCCGTATCGGTGGTGCAGCGGGCTACACCACCGCCTCGGCGGCCGGCACCCGTAAGGGACGCGTGAAAACAACGCCGGGGTAAGGGAGTTACCCGTCAGGAACAGGGACACCCCGCCTGACGATCAGTCATGATGCCCCCATGACGAAGCCGCGGGGGCATCGGAGAGGGCAGCCTCCTGAAGAGTTACGGGCGCTGCACGGAGCACGCGGGGCCGGGAGCCGCACCGTTCGGTCCCGTGCGGACCCGCCCCCGCCGCCGTACGGGCAGCCGCCCGCGCGGGCGGCGTATCCGGCGTACGCCCACCCCTCGCCGTATCCCGCCCCGGGACCCCGGGGGCAGCCGCGCATCCCCAAGGGCACGGGGGACATGCGGCGCTATCTGGCGGTCGGGCTCGACTGCTATCTGTGTCTGCTGCCCGTCGGGCTGCTGGTGCGGTCCTGTCTGGACTCCGGCGGGGCAGGGCGCGCGGCCGCCCTGCTGGTCGTCCCGCTGGTCGCGCTGTCGTTCGTCAACCAGGTGCTGCTGACGATGGCCGTCCGGGCGAGCGCCGGAAAGCTGATCATGGGCGTCCGGGTGATCCGGCTGTCCGACGCGGGCCGGCCGGGCTTCCGGCTGCTGGTGCTGCGCTGGCTGTACGGGCTTGTCTGGCTGCCCCTCCAGCCCTGGCGCCGGCTCCGGGACTCGGCGGCGCCCAGCGTCCCCGAGCGTCCCGCGGGCTGCCCCGCCGAGCCGCGCGAGGACGTCGCGGGGGTGCGCCAGGTGCGGCGCAGCGACCTGCGGAACTACCGGGCCGCGGTGGAGGCGCGCACGGGCTGAGGGGCCTCGCCCCACGCCTAGCCCGCCACCCGGTCCCGCGCCGCCCGCATCGCCGCCGCGGTGGCCGACGCGTCGTACCGCGGACCGACTCCGGGAAGGATCACCACGTCACCGTCGAGGTGCCGGGTGCGCAGCGGCAGGATCTCCTGGTAGGCGGGGGACGCGTACCAGGCGCGGGCCTCCTCGACCCCGGGAAAGCCGATGATGACCAGCGCGCCCGGCCAGCCCCCCTCCAGCACCTCCGCCTCCGCGCCGTGCACGAGGAAGCGGCCTCCGTAGGGCTCCATGGTGGCCTGGATCCGCTCGATGTAGCTCAGCACCTCGTCCTCGACGGGGCCGTCGGCGGGGCGCAGGTGGGCGATGGCGTACGCGGTCATGATCCGGTCCTCCGTGCTGTCGGGTGGCTCTTCGGGACACCCACGATGCTGCCGGGCGGGACGGAGGGCGTCGATTACTCCGGAGGTCATGCGTCCCCCGACGGGAGGTCGCGCCGCCCCCGACGCCGAAGGCGGCGGCCCCCGAGTGCT
Source organism: Streptomyces sp. NPDC020884 (assembly GCF_044333935.1). Taxonomy (NCBI): domain Bacteria; kingdom Bacillati; phylum Actinomycetota; class Actinomycetes; order Kitasatosporales; family Streptomycetaceae; genus Streptomyces; species Streptomyces sp. NPDC020884. Next base: position 45,469 of record NZ_JBIRRY010000003.1, read on the forward strand.
CGGGGGCCGCCGCCTTCGGGCGGGGACGGGGTGGTGCGGGGAACGGGCCGGTGGATCAGGCCTGGGAGCCGGCCGTCCACTCGGCCCAGCTCATGTTCCAGCCGTTGAGGCCGTTCTCCGGGGTGATGGTCTTGTCCGGGGAGTTCTTCACGATGACCACGTCGCCGACGATGGAGTTGTCGTAGAACCAGGCGGCGGGCTGGTTGGGGTCGTTCGCGCCCTTGGCGTCGGCGAGGCCCACGCAGCCGTGGCTGGTGTTGGCGTTGCCGAAGATGCCCTTGCCCCAGTAGTTGCCGTGGATGAAGGTGCCCGACGTGGACAGGCGCATGGCGTGCGGCACGTCCTTGATGTCGTACTCGCCCTTGCCGTCGTCATCGGTGAAGCCGACGGTGGCGCCGTTCATACGGGTCTCCTTGTGCTTCTCGGAGATCACCATCTGACCGTTGTACGTGGGGTTGTCGGGGGAGCCCGCGGAGATCGGGATCGTCTTGATCGTCTTGCCGTCGCGGGTGACCGTCATCGTCTTGGTCTGCGCGTCGACGGTGGAGACCTGGTTGCGGCCGACCTTGAAGGTCACCGTCTTCTGCTGGACGCCGAAGACGCCGTCCGCGCCCTCGACGCCGTCGAGCGCCAGCTTCAGGGTGACGGTGGAGCCGCCCTGCCAGTAGTCCTCCGGGCGCAGGTCCAGACGCTGGGCGTTGAACCAGTGGCCGACGACTTCCTGGCCGCTGCTGGTGGTCACGGTGATGCCGTCCTGGACGGCCTTCTTGTCCGTGATCGCCTTGTTGAAGTTGATCGAGACGGGCATCCCGACGCCGACCGTGGAGCCGTCCTCGGGGGTGAAGTTCCCGATGAAGCTGTTGTCGGGCGAGACGGTGGTGAAGGAGCTGTTCTCGTGGGCCTCGCGGCCCTTCGAGTCGGCCGCCGTGGCATCGATCTTGTACGTGGTGGACCGCTCCAGCTGCCCCGCGGGCTTCCAGCTGGACCCGTCGGCCGCCAGGGTGCCCTCGACGGCCTCGCCGTCCGCCGTGGTCATGACGACCTCGGTCAGCTTGCCCTTGGTGACGGTGACCTTGGCCGCGTTGTTGATGCTGGCGTTGGTCGCGCCGTTCTTCGGCAGAATCGCTATCTGCGCCTCGGAGGCGTCCGCGGCTGCCGCCTTGTCCACCTCCCGCTGCGACGACTCCGAACTCCCGGCGCTCGTCTTGCCGCCCTTGTCTCCGTCGTCGCTACAGGCCGAAAGCACCAGCACGCCGCCGAGCAGTGCGGACACGGCCACGAGGCCCCTGCGCCGCTTGCTGTCCGTCATCACACGCTTCTCCATCGTTGCCGATTTCCCCAAAATCCCCGGACGGGACCGCCAGGCGGGCATTCCCCGTCAATGTTCCAAGAACACCCGGAAAGGGTGCTCCGTTCCGCATCCACGACAGATGTGGGGAACACCACTCATCGACGCGGCCGCGGCGGCGGCGGTTCCCGTGGCCGGGCCCCGGTTTCCGCCGCCTCACGGTGCGGCCCCGGTCCGCAGGTCAGCGGGGCCGGGGCCGGTGTTCTCACACGTCACACCCGCTGCGCGGGGTCACCGTCCTCGCCGTCGTTCTTCCCATTGTGCGCGACCGCGTCGTCATACCCCTCCTCATCGCCCTCGTCCCGTGGCAGGAAGAGGTCCTCGTCGCCGTCGTCCGCGTCGTCCCAGCCCTCCGCTTCGGGGTCGTAGTCGATGCTCTCGCTGCTCCAGGAGGCCTGGGCGAGCTCGACCCCGGGCACCTCGCTGACCAGGTCGAAGGGGTCGACCAGCGAGGCGAGGGCCTCTGCACCGTCTGCCCGGACCGTGGCCTCGGCATGCATCCGCTCCTCGGCGGTGTCACTTCCGGCGACCGTCGAGACGGGCTCCCCGTACTCGGCGGCGATGGATTCGAGGGCGGTGCCGGTAAGGGCGTCGAGGTCGGTGACCTCCAGCACCATCTCCACGCGAAGTCGAACAAACCTGGATGTCTCTTCTGTGCTCATAGGCCGGAGCGTAAGGCTCGGCGAGGCCGCGACTTTCCTCCGACCCGCTGCTTTGCTTAGCATCGGCCCACGGGGCTAACTCATGGTTGTCGCAAGGGGATCGAATCTGTGTCCGTCGCTCGTCGCACACTGCTGACCACCACCGCCGCAGGCACCCTGCTGGCCGCTCTCTGGTTCGTCCCGTCGGCCAACGCGACCGGTGAGAACGGCTCGCAGGGCGCCCCCGCCGCCCCGTCCGGCCGGACCGCCGAGCCGGCCGACGACGCCTCCGGCCCACGCCTCGCCGACACCGGCACGGGCGTGGACACCACCCCGTATCTCATCGGCGGCACCGCCCTGTTGGGCCTCGGCGCGGGCTTCGTCACCTACGCGGTGCGCCACTCCGGGGCCGGGACCCGCGCGGCGCTCTGACCCTCGCCGGCCTACGGGTGAGGGCTGCCGCACCCACCGGCGCGGCAGCCCTCACTCGTACGGGACCGGCTCAGGCCAGCGGCCCGGTGACCGGCTCCACGGCCGCGACCAGACGCCCTTCCCGGACGAACGTGTCGGCGGCGGCCAGGTCCGGCGCGAGGAAGCGATCCGGGCCGGGCCCCTCGGCGCCGGCGGCCCGCAGCGCGTCCACCGCGGCCTGCGAGGCGGGGGCGGGGGTGAGGCCCGCGGCGGCCCGGATCTCGACGGCGCGGGTCGCGGCGTACAGCTCGACGGCGACGATCCGGGTCAGGTTGTCCACGGCGGTGCGCAGCTTGCGCGCGGCGGACCAGCCCATGGAGACGTGGTCCTCCTGCATCGCGGAGGACGGGATGGAGTCGGCGGAGGCGGGGACCGCGAGCCGCTTCATCTCGCTGACCAGGGCGGCCTGGGTGTACTGGGCGATCATCAGGCCCGAGTCGACCCCGGCGTCGTCCGCGAGGAACGGCGGCAGCCCGTGCGAGCGGTTCTTGTCGAGCAGCCGGTCGGTGCGGCGCTCGCAGATCGAGCCGAGGTCGGCGGCGACGATCGCGAGGAAGTCCAGGACGTACGCCACGGGCGCGCCGTGGAAGTTGCCGTTGGACTCGACCCTGCCGTCGGGGAGCACCACCGGGTTGTCGACCGAGGAGGCCAGTTCGCGGCCCGCGACCACCGCCGCGTAGTCCAGGGTGTCGCGGCCCGCGCCGTTCACCTGGGGGGCGCAGCGCACCGAGTAGGCGTCCTGGACCCGGGGCGCGTCGTCCTGGTGGTGGCCCGTCAGGCCGGAACCCGCCAGCACCCGCAGCATGTTGTCCGCGCTGGCGCCCTGGCCGGGGTGCGGGCGGATGGCGTGCAGCTCGGGGGCGAGGACCTTGTCCGTGCCGAGCAGCGCCTCCAGGGAGAGGGCGGCGGTGATGTCGGCCGAGGTGTAGAGGCTTTTCAGGTCGGCGAGGGCCATGACAAGCATGCCGAGCATGCCGTCGGTGCCGTTGAGGAGGGCGAGGCCCTCCTTCTCACGGAGTTCGACCGGGGTGATGCCGTGCGCGGCCAGCAGCTCGCCCGCCGGGCGGACCGTGCCGTCGGGGCCCTCCGCGTCGCCCTCGCCCATCAGGGTGAGCGCGCAGTGCGAGAGCGGGGCGAGGTCGCCGGAGCAGCCGAGCGAGCCGTACTCGTGGACGACGGGCGTGATGCCCGCGTTCAGCAGGTCGGCCATGGTCTGCGCGACCTCGGGGCGTACGCCGGTGTGGCCGGAGGCGACCGTCTTCAGCCGGAGGAACATCAGGGCGCGGACGACCTCGCGCTCGACCCGGGGGCCCATGCCCGCCGCGTGCGAGCGGACGATGTTGCGCTGGAGCTGCGCCCGCAGCTCGGGGCTGATGTGGCGGCTGGCGAGGGCGCCGAAGCCGGTGGAGACGCCGTAGACCGGCTCGGGCTTGGCGGCGAGGGCGTCCACGATGAGACGGGCGGCGGCCAGGGCTTCCACGGCGGCGGCGGAGAGCTCGACCCGGGCGCCGTGGCGGGCCACGGCGACGACATCCTCGGCGGTGGTCCCGGACGTCCCCACCACGACAGTGTGCATATCCATATTCAGCAGCGTACGGACTGAAACCCTTCATGTCACTAGCGGTGCCGCTCAGGGCCCCTTACGGAACCGGCTGAGTACCCGGGCGGATGGACCCTCGCGCGCGATCCCGCAAGAGTGTTCCCATGCGCCGATCCTTGCTCCTCGCACCGCTGTTGCTGCTCGCCGCCGGCTGCGGCGTGCTCCGGTCCTCCGAGGGCGAGGCGACGGACGCCGCCCGCGATGTGGCCAGGACGGCGGGCGAGCGGCTGCACGGCCAGCATCCGCGCACGGCGGAGGAGGTCGGGCGCTCCGCCGCCGCCGTCGACGGGGTGGAGGTCCTGCGGGTGACGGGCACCTCGACCCATGACGGGGACGGCGTCCACGTGGTCGTCCGCACGTCCGGGTCGGCGTACAACCAGACCTTCGACCCCGACCCCGTCACCGTGCGGCGCTGCTTCTCGGTGCGGGTGTCGCCCACGTCGGAGTGGCGCGAGACGCCCCGCGACGTGGACTGCCCGGACGGCCCTCCGCTGACCTTCGCCCCGCCGCCCGAACCGCCCCGGCTGCCGTACGAGCAGCTGCGCGCCCGGCTTCCCCGGGTGCCGGAGGGCGGCCGGGTGGACGAGGCGGAGGTGCGGCGCACGCTCGCCGCACTGGACCTGGACCCGGCGATCCGCACCGAGGTGAAGGCGGGCGCCGACCGGGTCGGCGTCCTCCTGTCGCTGAAGGGCAACGGCCACGACCCGCAGGACTGCCTCCTCGGCCACGTCCGCCCCGGCACCACCGAGGCGTGGGTGCCGTCCCGGATCCAGCGGATGCCCGGGGAGGGAGGCTGCACCATCGCCAACGCCCTGGACCCGATGCCGCCGCCGCACTGAAACCCCTGCGGGCGACCGCGGGCGGGCCCGTCGTTCAGCCGCGGTTGCCGCGCAGCCTGCGCCGGTCGTGGGCGGACTTCGGCGGGGAGTCCGCGAGCCGGACGACCTCGCCGTCCCGCCCGGCCACCACGGGCCCCGGCGAGCCCGCGGCCTTGGCCCGGTACTGCGCGGCGTCCGCCAGCCGGAACAGCCGGCGGGCCGACCGCACCGGGCCGATCGGATCGCCGGTGGAGGCCACCCCGCAGGCGACGCCGTTGCCCAGGTCGATCACCGCCGCCCGGTCGCAGAGCTCGGTGGCGACGCCGACCACCGCGTCGGCCGGGGGCCCGGCGGCGAGCAGGCAGAACTCGTCGCCGCCCAGCCGGGCCGCCAGCGCCTGGGGCAGCATCGCCCCGCACAGCGACAACACCGAGCCGAAACGTTCCAGCAGACGGTCGCCGACGGCATGGCCGTGGGTGTCGTTCACCGTCTTGAGGCCGTTGAGGTCGCAGACGACGAGGCTGACGACGGTGTCGTCGGCGCGGTGCAGCTCGATGGCCTCGTCGAGCCGGATGTCGACCGCGCGGCGGTTGGCGAGGCCGGTCAGCGGGTCGGTGAAGGCCAGCTTGCGGACCTCCTCCAGCCGCTCGGTCTGCGCGATCCCGGAGGCCACGACAGCGGCGAGCACGGTCGCGAAGTCGGCGTCGGCCCGGTCGAAGACGGGCTGTCCGGCCGGCCGCGCCACGTACAGCTCGCCCCAGGCCCGGCCGTGCAGCACGATCGGCGCGACCACGCAGCAGCCCCGGCCGCGCCGCCGCAGCGCCGCGACCCGCTGGTGGCAGTAGGGGCGGGCGCCGCGCGCCGGAGCGCCCGCGCCGGGCAGTCCGTCGGCGGTCTCCACCCAGGCGTCGGGCTCACCGCCGCCGGCCCAGCGCTCGTGCAGGAACTCGGTGATCTCCGGGAACTCATGGACCGGATAGGCCTCCTCCTCGGGGAACTCCTCCTCCCCCTCGGCCCGTTGCCCCGCGTTCACCAGCACCCGCAGCCTGCCCCGGTCCCGCTCCCACACGGAGAGCGCGGCGAAGCTGCCGCTCAGCGCCTCGCAGGCGCCCAGCGCCGCCGCCCGCCACGATTCACGCGGCGTGTAGGCCGCGGCCATGGTCTGCGCCAGCGAAACCACGGCCCGTAGCCGCGCATCGTCACCACCCATTCCTCCAGCCTATGTAGATTTGTCCCCTTTTGATCAGTTTGATGCGTAACTAATTTCAACTATTTCTGATGAAGCGCTCACCCTGGGTGACCGCGCCGGGGCTCACTCACCGGGCCAGTCGGGGCGGCGCTTCTCGTTGAACGCGGCCACACCCTCCGCCCGGTCCCCGGAGAAGGCCACCGACCGCCAGGCCGCGTCCTCCACCTCCAGGCCCGCCCGCAGGTCCAGCCCCTGCCCCAGCCGGAGCGCCTTCTTGGCCGCGCGCAGCCCGACCGGCGAGTTGGCGGCGATCCGGCCGCCCAGCGCGAGGGCCTCCTCGCGGTCCCGGCCCGCCTCGACCAGCTCGTCCACCAGGCCCAGCTCGCGCGCCTCGGCGGCCTCGACCCGGCGGGCGCTGAAGACCAGCTCGGCAGCGCGCGCCGCCCCCACCCGGCGCGGCAGCAGCTGCGTACCGCCACCGCCCGGGATGACGCCCACGGACACCTCGGGCAGTCCGACCACGGCGGTGGCGTCGGCGACGATCACATCGCAGGCGAGGGCGAGTTCGAAGCCGCCGCCGAGGGCGAAGCCGTGCACGGCGGCGATCACCGGCATCGACAGCTCCAGGACCCCGGTGTAGGCGGCGCGGGCGGTGGGCCGCTGGCGTACGAGATCGGCGTCGGTGAAGGAGTTGCGCTCCTTGAGGTCCGCGCCCACGCAGAAGGCCCGGTCGTGGCTGGAGGTGAGGACGGTCGCCCGGACGTCCCGGTCCGCGCCGAGCGCCTCGCAGGCGGCGGCGATGGAGCGGGCCATGTCGGTGGAGACGGCGTTCATGGCCTTCGGCCGGTCGAGGACCAGCTCGGCGACGTGGTCCTGCCCCTCGTGCCGCCGTACGACGACGAACTCCCCGAACCGCTGCTCGGACGTGACGGTCATGGCTGCACCCCTGTCGGTTGACGACGTCCGCTCGACGACGCCTGTTAACGAGCGTTATCGACAGGGATCCTAGACAGGGCGACCGCCGGACCGACAGAGCGGGCGGTGAGCGAACGCGTCACCGCTCAGGAGCCGGTTTTGCCGCGCCGGGCCAGCAGCCACGGCTCCACGACGCCGAGCCCGCGCACCGGGCGCTGCCACATCGGCTGGAGCCCGAAGCGGTACGTGGGCAGCGGCGGCTCGTCGTCCGGCTCGCGGCCCTCCTTCTCGGCCCGGCGGGCCCGTTCGGCGGCGGCCGCGACGGCCTCGGCGGCCTGCGCCTCGGACTCCGGGGCCTCTCCGTGCCGGACCAGCTCCTCGGCGAACGCCCCGTCGACCAGTACGGCGTTCTTCGGAGCTATCGAGGTGAGCCGGCTGGCGAGGTTCACCGTGGTGCCGAAGACATCGCCCATCCGGGTGGTGACCGTGCCGAAGGCGATGCCGACCCGCAGGGCGGGCATCGTCTCGTCCTGGGACAGGGTCTCGATCAGCCGGAGCGCTATCTCGGCGGCCGTGCCCGAGTCGTCGGCGGCGAAGAGGACCTCGTCGCCGAGGGTCTTGATGAGCCGGCCGCCGTGCGCGGCGACCAGGTCGGCGGCGGTCGTCTCGAAGGACTCGACCAGTTCGCCGAGCTCCTCCTCCTCCAGGCGCCGGGTCAGCCGCGTGAAGCCGACCAGGTCCGCGAAGCCGACGGCGAGCCGCCGGTCGACCATCTCCTCGTCGTCCGCCGCCTGCACGACCCGGCCGGTGGCGGCGGCCAGCTGGCGGCGCCACACATAGACGAGGAACTCCTGGAGCTCCGGGAGCAGCAGTTCGACCAGCGGATACGTGACCTCGGTGCGGGTCATGCCGGGCTCCGGCGGCTCGGTCAGACCCTCCAGGAACGAGTCGATCTGCCATTCGGCGAGCCGGGCGGTGGTCTGTCCGGTCGACCGGGCGACCTGGATCGCCATCGGCTCGCTGAGCAGCCCCGCCTCGACGAGACCGGCGAGCCGCCGCAGGGCGAGCACGTCGGCCTCGGTGAGCGCCTTGGCCTGGCCGATGTCGGCGAAGCCCATGGCCCGCCAGAACCGGGAGGCCAGATCCATGGAGACGCCGGCGGTGCGGGCCGCCTGGAAGGGCGTGTATCGCCGGTCGGCCCCCAGGATCAGCGCTTCGAGGCGGATGGCGAGGGGGTCGTCGGTCGGCTCCACCGTGTGGTCGACCTCGTGGTGGGGTGTGGCGTGGACCGAGGAGTCCGACCCGGGTTCCTCACCCGTGCCGGACGTCGTGTCGCCGACGGTCACCAGCCGCCTCCTGCCCGTTCCCTGCGCACTGCCCTGCCGATCTGTCGCTGGATCGCCTCAACGATACGGCAGGTGTGCCCCAGCTCACGTCCTTGGCTGCCCGCCACCGGTGCGTCGCGCGTGACATCCGGGCGTCCGCGGTGGACGCCGGTACGCCCGTCGGGGTCGGGAACCCGCCTCAGGTCAGGCCGCCCGCCGCGCCCCGCAGGTGGACGATGTCGCCGGCCGACACCGGGTGCTGGAGCCCGCCCTCGGTGGAGAGGACGAGACGCCCGTCCCCGTCGATCGCGACCGCCTCGCCGACCAGCGACTTCCCGCCCGGCAGCTCGGCCCGCACCGTCCGGTCGAGCGTGGCGCAGCCCGCCGCGTAGGCGGCCTGGAGCCCGCTGGCGGCCGCGTCGCCGTCCGCCGCCCTCCACCGGTCGTACCAGTGCTCCAGCGAGCGCAGGACGGCGCGCAGCAGGGTCTCCCGGTCGCAGGAGACCGCTCCGGCGAGGGCCAGCGATCCGGCGGTGGGGGCGGGCAGCTCGTCGGCGCGCAGCGAGACGTTGATGCCCAGGCCGACGACGATGCCGCCCCCGGCGAACTCGCCGAGGATGCCGCCGGCCTTGCGTTCCTCCCCCGCCACCGTGACGAGCAGATCGTTGGGCCACTTCAGCGACATGTCGACACCCGCCGACTTCGCGAGCCCGGTCGCCGCGGCGACCCCGGCCAGCAGCGGCACCCACCCCCAGCGCTCCACCGGCACGTCGCCGGGCTCCAGGTACACCGAGAAGAACAGTCCGGAGCGGGGCGGCGCGGTCCAGGTGCGCTCCAGCCGTCCGCGCCCGGCCGTCTGCTCCTCGGCGACCAGCACGGCGCCCTCGCCCACCGCCCCGGAACGCGCCTGCTCGGCGAGGTCGGTGTTGGTCGATCCGGTGGTCTCCACGACCTCCAGCGACGTCCACCGCGCGTCCGGCCGCAGCAGTCCGCGGCGCAGCGCGGTCACGTTGAGGGGCGGCCGGTCCAGGTCCGACCAGCGGTTGTGTGGCGCATCCGGTGGTGTCATGCAACCCACCCTAGGTGTGGCAAAGGACGCACTGCCTTTCCGGAGTCGCGCCGATACGCTACGAGTCAGTAGCCAGAGCCGGACTGACGGCTGGCCGTCCCCCCGTGACCGGCGCCAGACGTCGTCCCCGTGACCAGGCAGGGAGCCTCCCCCCGATGTCCGAGCCGCTAAGCGACATCCACACCACCGCGGGCAAGCTCGCGGACCTGACGCGCCGCATCGACGAAGCGACGCACGCCGGTTCGGCCCGCGCGGTCGAGAAGCAGCACGCCAAGGGCAAGCTGACGGCCCGTGAGCGGGTCGAGCTGCTCCTGGACGAGGGCTCCTTCGTGGAGCTCGACGAGTTCGCCCGGCACCGCTCCACCAACTTCGGCATCGAGAAGAACCGCCCGTACGGAGACGGTGTCGTCACCGGTTACGGCACGGTCGACGGCCGCCCGGTCTGCGTGTACTCGCAGGACTTCACGATCTTCGGCGGTTCGCTCGGCGAGGTCTACGGCGAGAAGATCGTCAAGGTCATGGACTTCGCGCTGAAGACCGGCTGCCCGGTCATCGGCATCAACGACGGCGGCGGCGCGCGGATCCAGGAAGGCGTCGTCGCGCTCGGCCTGTTCGCCGAGATCTTCCGCCGCAACGTGCACGCCTCCGGGGTGATCCCGCAGATCTCGCTGATCGTCGGCCCGTGTGCGGGCGGTGCGGTCTACTCCCCCGCGATCACCGACTTCACGGTGATGGTCGACCAGACCTCGCACATGTTCATCACCGGTCCCGACGTCATCAAGACGGTCACCGGGGAGGACGTCGGCTTCGAGGAGCTGGGCGGCGCCCGTACGCACAACACCACCTCCGGGGTGGCGCACCACATGGCGGGCGACGAGAAGGACGCCATCGAGTACGTCAAGTCGCTGCTGTCCTACCTGCCTTCGAACAACCTCTCCGAGGCCCCGGCCTTCCCGGAGGAGGCGGACCTCGCCACCACCGACGAGGACCGCGAGCTGGACACGCTCATCCCGGACTCGGCGAACCAGCCGTACGACATGCACACCGCGATCGAGCACGTGCTGGACGACGGCGAGTTCCTGGAGACCCAGGCCCTGTTCGCGCCCAACATCATCACCGGCTTCGGCCGGGTCGAGGGCCACCCGGTCGGCATCGTCGCCAACCAGCCGATGCAGTTCGCCGGCTGTCTGGACATCAACGCCGGCGAGAAGGCGGCGCGCTTCGTCCGCACCTGCGACGCGTTCAACGTCCCCGTCATCACCTTCGTGGACGTGCCGGGCTTCCTGCCGGGCGTGGACCAGGAGCACGGCGGCATCATCCGGCGCGGCGCGAAGCTGATCTACGCCTACGCGGAGGCGACGGTCCCGCTGATCACCGTCATCACCCGCAAGGCCTTCGGCGGCGCGTACGACGTGATGGGCTCCAAGCACCTGGGCGCCGACCTCAACCTCGCCTGGCCGACCGCGCAGATCGCCGTCATGGGGGCGCAGGGCGCGGTGAACATCCTGCACCGCCGCACCATCGCCGCCGCCGAGGACCCGGACACCAAGCGCGCCGAGCTGATGACGGACTACGAGGACGCGCTGCTCAACCCGTACGTGGCGGCCGAGCGCGGTTACGTCGACGCGGTGATCATGCCGTCGGACACCCGGGCCCATATCGTCAAGGGCCTGCGTCAGCTGCGTACGAAGCGGGAAACCTTGCCCCCGAAGAAGCACGGCAACATCCCGCTCTAGGTCCTTCCGTTCGGACCGCCCACTCGCAGAAAGGCCTGCCCATGATCAAGGTCGTACGGGGCAACCCCACCCCGGAGGAACTGGCCGCCGCGCTCGCGGTGGTCCGGGCGCGCGCCGCGGCGGCGTCCGCCGTGTCGTCCGGCGCACCCCTGCCGCCCGAGCAGTGGTCCGACCCGGGGCGCATCGCCCGCGCGGGCAGCCGGCAGCCGGGCCCCCGCGCCTGGGCCCGGACGTACTGGCCGGCCTGAGCCGCCGGACCGCCGCGAGCCGCCCCCGTCCGCACGGCGGGGGCGGCTTTGAGTACCCGTACTCAGGCGCGGGGCCGGGCGGCGCAGCAGGATCGAGGCATGCTCTGGTCCGACCCCGAGAACAAGCCGCCCAAGGAACTGCGCGACGCCCAGGCCATGATGCGCAGAGCGGGTTTCCTGGTGGCCCTGGCGATGCTGGTGGCGATGTACGTCCTCGGCATCCGCTGAGGCCCGGCCAGAGGGCCCCGCGGGCCCTTCTACGATGGCCCGTATGACTGATCAGCAGCAGCGCCGTCTCGTGCTCGCCTCCGCCTCCCCCGCCCGTCTCGGTCTGCTGCGGCAGGCCGGATTCGCCCCCGAGGTGATCGTCAGCGGGGTCGACGAGGACGCGCTGAGCGCACCGACCCCCGCCGAGCTGGCGCTCGTCCTGGCACGGGCGAAGGCGGCGGCGGTCGCGGAGCGCCCCGAGGCGGCGGACGCCCTGGTCATCGGCTGCGACTCGGTGCTGGAGCTGGACGGCGAGGCGCTCGGCAAGCCGGCCGACGCCGAGGAGGCCACCGCCCGCTGGAAGGCGATGCGCGGCCGGTCCGGCATCCTGCGGACCGGCCACAGCGTGATCGACACCGCCTCCGGCCGGCACGCCTCGGCGACGGCGTCCACCGTCGTACGGTTCGGCGAGCCGAGCGACGCGGAGGTCGCCGCGTATGTGGCCTCGGGCGAACCGCTCCATGTCGCGGGGGCGTTCACCCTGGACGGCCGCTCGGCGCCGTTCGTCGACTCCATCGAGGGCGACCACGGCAATGTCATCGGGCTCTCGCTGCCGCTGCTGCGCCGGCTGCTGGGCGAGCTGGACGTCTCCGTCACCGAGCTGTGGGTCTGAGACCGGCTCCGGGGCGGCGCTCAGGCGGCCGCCGGGGCCGCCTCCTCGCCCACCCCGTCATCGGCCCGGGTCTCGGGCCCGTACGCCAGCAGGGTGAGCACCAGCAGGGCCAGCACGATCATCATGAACACGAAAGCGCTCCAGCCCACCAGGCCGACGGTGACCGCGCCGAGGACGCCGTGCACGACGGCGCAGCCGATCAGGGCGATCCGTCCGAAGCGTCCCGGGGCGCGGTCGCGGACCCCGGCGAGCAGCGCTGTCAGCCCGCACCCGACCAGCAGCAGCCCGGAGACGCCGCCCATCACCCAGGTCCCCGCGGACATGGCGTCCGGGTCCAGGCCGGCGAGCGACATGTTCTGGTTCTCGGCGACCGTGGCCAGGACGGCGTTGATGAGCACGATGCCCACCGCCTCCCCGAACAGCACGAGCGCGGTCACGATCGCCACCGGTCTGCGCATGACGGAGCCACCCCCTGTTACCTGCAGTACGTGCGTAGCGCGGACCCTACTCATGGGTATTCCTCCGGGCAAGGGGGTGGGCCGGTCCGGACGCCGGGCAAAGAATCCATCGGCCGTTCGTAGGAAGTCCACAAAGAAATGCCGTGCGGCGTTGACCCTAAGAACAGAGACCTGCACCACACCGGATGGTTACTGTGCGGCTGAGGATCGCGGCGTACCGTGGTGCCACAAGGGATTTCACTACTGGGGCAAGCCTCGGATCACACTCCGTGTGGGCAAGCTCACCATTGGGGACGGGTCGTACGGCCGTGTCGGTAGTCCCTAAACTCAGCTTGTTTCGAAGAGGGAGTCATCGTGCGCAAGGTGCTCATCGCCAACCGTGGCGAAATCGCTGTCCGCGTTGCTCGGGCGTGCCGGGACGCGGGGATCGCGAGTGTCGCGGTCTACGCCGAGCCGGACCGGGACGCGCTGCATGTCCGGGCCGCAGACGAGGCGTTCGCCCTGGGCGGTGACACCCCGGCCGCCAGCTATCTGGACATGGTCAAGGTGCTGCAGGCCGCCGCGGATTCCGGGGCGGACGCGATCCACCCCGGTTACGGATTCCTGTCGGAGAACGCGGAGTTCGCCCAGGCCGTACTGGACGCCGGGCTGACCTGGATCGGCCCGCCGCCGCAGGCCATCCGCGACCTCGGCGACAAGGTCGCCGCCCGGCACATCGCCCAGCGCGCGGGCGCCCCCCTCGTGGCGGGCACCCCGGACCCGGTCAACGGCTCCGACGAGGTCGTCACGTTCGCCGAGCAGAACGGGCTGCCGATCGCGATCAAGGCCGCCTTCGGCGGCGGCGGGCGCGGCCTGAAGGTGGCCCGCACGCTGGAGGAGATCCCGGAGCTGTACGACTCCGCGGTCCGCGAGGCGGTCGCGGCGTTCGGCCGGGGCGAGTGCTTCGTCGAGCGCTACCTCGACAAGCCGCGCCACGTGGAGACCCAGTGCCTGGCCGACCAGCACGGCAACGTGGTCGTCGTCTCCACCCGTGACTGCTCGCTCCAGCGCCGCCACCAGAAGCTGGTGGAGGAGGCCCCGGCCCCCTTCCTGACGCAGGCGCAGAACGACGAGCTGTACGCGGCGTCCAAGGCGATCCTGCGGGAAGCCGGCTATGTCGGCGCCGGGACGGTCGAGTTCCTCGTCGGCGTCGACGGCACGATCTCCTTCCTGGAGGTCAACACCCGCCTCCAGGTCGAGCACCCCGTCACCGAAGAGGTCACGGGCATCGACCTCGTACGCGAGATGTTCCGCATCGCCGACGGCGAGGAGCTCGGCTACGGCGACCCCGCGGTGCGCGGTCACTCCTTCGAGTTCCGCATCAACGGCGAGGACCCGGGCCGCGGCTTCCTGCCCGCCCCCGGCACCGTCACCACCTTCGCGCCGCCGACCGGCCCCGGCGTCCGCCTGGACGCGGGCGTCGAGTCCGGCAGCGTGATCGGCCCCGCCTGGGACTCGCTGCTCGCCAAGCTCATCGTGACCGGCGCGACGCGTGAGCAGGCGCTCCAGCGGGCCGCCCGCGCGCTGGCGGAGTTCCAGGTCGAGGGCATGGCCACCGCCCTCCCCTTCCACCGGGCCGTCGTCACCGACCCCGCCTTCACCGCGGACCCGTTCACCGTGCACACCCGGTGGATCGAGACCGAGTTCGTCAACGACATCAAGCCCTTCGCCGTGCCCGCCGACGCGGACGCGGAGGACGAGGCCGGACGGGAGACGGTCGTCGTCGAGGTCGGGGGCAAGCGCCTGGAGGTCTCGCTGCCGTCCTCGCTCGGCATGTCGCTGGCCAGGACCGGCCTCGCCGCCGGTGCGAAGCCCAAGCGCCGCGCCGCGAAGAAGGCCGGCTCCGCCGCCTCGGGCGACAGCCTGGCCTCGCCCATGCAGGGCACGATCGTCAAGGTCGCGGTCGAGGAGGGCCAGGAGGTCAAGGAGGGCGACCTCGTCGTCGTCCTGGAGGCCATGAAGATGGAGCAGCCGCTCAACGCGCACCGCTCCGGCACCGTCAAGGGCCTCACCGCCGAGGTCGGCGGTTCCGTCTCCTCCGGCGCCCTGATCTGCGAGATCAAGGACTGAGGACCCGGCACGCTCCGAAGGGGCCCGGCCCGCGTCATGATGACGGGGGCCGGGCCCCTTCGGCACAGTGGCATCCTGGAACCGACGAGGGGTCCGCGAGGTCCCGGAGGACAGAGGTGTCCGACGGGCCGAGGACCGACGAAGGGGCGGAAGCCATGGCAGGGGCGATCCCGATGGAGACGAGCCCGGCGCAGCCGCCGGCCCGGCCGATGCGCGCGGACGCGCGCCGGAACCACGACCGGCTGGTGGGCGAGGCGCGCAGGTCCTTCGCCGAGCACGGCACGGACGCCTCGCTGGAGGACATCGCCCGGCGGGCGGGCGTGGGCATCGGCACCCTCTACCGGCACTTCCCGAACCGGGACGCCCTGATGAACGCGGTCTTCCAGGACGCCCTGTGCTCACTCCTGGACCGCTCCCGGGAGCTGGCGGCGGCGGAGGCTCCGTGCCGGGCGCTGGTGGAGTGGCTGGGCGCGATCATCACTCATGCGGGTGAGTACCGCGGCCTGGCGCACGCCCTGATGTCCGCCTCGCGCGACCGGACCTCGGCCCTCGTGCAGTGCCATCTGCCGCTCCGGGAGGCGGGCGCGGCGCTGCTGCGCCGGGCCCAGGAGAGCGGGTCGGTGCGCACGGACGTCTCGATCGACGATCTGCTCCAGCTCACCAACGCGATCGCGCTGGCGGCCGAGCAGTCGCCCGACGACCCGGAGTTGGCGGAGCGGCTGCTGCGGCTGACCTTGCGGGGGTTGAAGTAGCGGCGGCTCCGCGCCCCGCCACTTCCCGGACCCGCACATCCAGCCCCTCCGGCGTTCGAGAAGCGGGGGTTCGGGGGCAGCGCCCCCGACGTGAGCCCTACCGCCGCCGCAGGTCCGCGACGCGCGCCCGCTCGCCCGGGACATCCGCCAGCGCGGAGGCGCTGCGGAGCTGCGGCCCGAGGCCGCCGTTCTGCGTGCGCCGCTGGCCGGGCAGCGGCATGTCCCGGCGGGGCTGACGCCCCGGAGGGGGGCCGTCCCCGCCGGACGCGTCCGCCCCGGGACCGGCCACCGTGATCTCGACGCCCTGGTCCGCCAGGGACTGGAGCTCGGCGGCGGCCCGCTCGTCGTGGAGCGGTGGCTCGTCCGTCACCAGACGGGTGATCAGCTCCGTGGGCACCGTCTGGAACATGGTGTCCGAGCCGAGCTTGGTGTGGTCCGCCAGGACGACCACCTCCGCGGCGGCCTGCACGAGAGCCCGGTCGACGCTGGCCGAGAGCATGTTGGAGGTGGACAGACCACGCTCCGCCGTGAGACCGCTCCCGGACAGGAAGGCCCGGGAGACCCGCAGCCCCTGGAGGGACTGCTCGGCCCCGCTGCCCACCAGCGCGTAGTTGCTCCCGCGCAGGGTGCCGCCGGTCATGACGACTTCGACCCGGTTGGCATGGGCCAACGCCTGGGCCACCAGAAGGGAGTTGGTGACGACGGTCAGGCCGGGGACCCGCGCGAGCCGGCGGGCCAGCTCCTGCGTGGTCGTGCCGGCGCCGACCACAATGGCCTCGCCCTCGCCGACGAGGCCTGCGGCCAGGTCGGCGATGGCAGTCTTCTCCGCGGTGGAGAGATGGGATTTCTGCGGAAAGCCGGACTCCCGCGTAAAACCGCCCGGCAAAACCGCACCGCCGTGCCGGCGGTCGAGGAGTCCTTCTGCCTCCAGTGCCCGCACGTCCCGCCGTACGGTCACTTCGGAGGTCTGGACGACGCGGGCGAGCTCACGGAGCGATACCGCCCCGTTGGCACGCACCATTTCGAGGATCAACTGACGACGTTCTGCAGCGAACACGAAACTGACAGTAACCTGACCGTCGGTGAGTTTTCAGCAGTTTGCGCCGAATAACAGAAGTTGTACTTCAAAGGGGCCTCCAAGTGGTATAGGAGGCCCCTTTGTTGTTCGGGGGTGACGGCCGGGCGGGAGGCTCAGCCCTCGCCCGTGAGCTTGCGGGTGTGCAGCTGCCGGGCCACTTCGGCGATCGATCCCGACAGGGACGGGTACACCGTGAAGGCGTTGGCGATCTGTTCCACCGTCAGGTTGTTGTCGACCGCGAGCGAGATGGGGTGGATCAGCTCGCTGGCGCGCGGTGCGACCACGCAGCCGCCGACCACGATCCCCGTACCGGGGCGGCAGAAGATCTTGACGAAGCCGTCGCGGATGCCCTGCATCTTGGCGCGCGGGTTGCGCAGCAGCGGCAGCTTCACGACCCGGGCCTCGATCTTGCCCGCGTCGACCTCGGCCTGGCTGTAGCCGACGGTGGCGATCTCCGGGTCGGTGAAGACGTTGGCGGAGACGGCCTTGAGGTTCAGCGGGGCGACCGCGTCGCCCAGGAAGTGGTACATCGCGATCCGCCCCTGCATCGCGGCGACCGAGGCCAGCGCGAAGATCCCGGTGACGTCTCCGGCCGCGTAGACGCCGGGGGCGCTGGTCCGCGAGACCCGGTCGGTGAGGATGTGCCCGGAGTCCTTGAGCCGGACGCCGGACTCCTCCAGGCCCATGCCCGCGGTGTTGGGGATCGCGCCGACCGCCATCAGGCAGTGCGAACCGGAGATGACCCGGCCGTCGGCGAGCGTCACCTCGACCCGGTCGCCGACCCGCTTGGCGGACTGGGCGCGGGAGCGGGCCATGACGTTCATCCCGCGGCGGCGGAAGACGTCCTCCAGGACGGCCGCGGCGTCCGGGTCCTCGCCGGGCAGCACCCGGTCGCGGGAAGAGACGAGGGTGACGCGCGAGCCGAGCGCCTGGTAGGCCCCGGCGAACTCGGCGCCGGTGACACCGGATCCGACGACGATGAGCTCCTCGGGCAGCTCGTCGAGGTCGTAGACCTGGGTCCAGTTCAGGATGCGCTCGCCGTCGGGCTGCGCGTCCGGGATCTCCCGGGGGTGACCGCCGGTCGCCACCAGCACGGCGTCGGCGGTGAGCCGCTCCTCGGTGCCGTCCGCTGCGGTGACGACGACCTGGCGGGAGCCGTCGGCGGCCTGGAGCCCGTCGAGCCGGCCCCGGCCGCGCATCACGCGGGCGCCGGCCCGGGTGACGGACGCGGTGATGTCGTGGGACTGGGCGAGCGCGAGGCGCTTGACCCGGCGGTTGACCTTGCCGAGGTCCACGCCGACGACCCGGGCGGCCTGCTCGTGGTGCGGGGTGTCGTCGGCGACGATGATGCCCAGTTCCTCGTACGAGGAGTCGAAGGTGGTCATCACCTCGGCCGTCGCGATCAGGGTCTTCGAGGGCACGCAGTCGGTGAGGACCGAGGCCCCGCCCAGACCGTCGCAGTCGACGACGGTCACCTCCGCGCCGAGCTGGGCGCCCACCAGGGCCGCCTCGTAGCCGCCGGGGCCGCCGCCGATGATCACGATCCGGGTCACGAAAAGTCCGCCTCGCGTTGTGTAACCCGCGGCCGTCTGCCGCCCCGGCCGGGGGTCCGGGGGATCGCCCCGGGGGATGCAGTACGTACTCCATTGTCCCGCACGCGCCAAGGTGCTTCGCCCCGGGGCCCTCCATACGGGAAAGAACGCCTCCGCCGCCCGGGAACGAGCCGCCGGAACCGGAGCCGCGACCGCCCCGCACCTCCCGACCGGGGCCTTCGTCACAGGAACCGCCGCTCCCGCGCCCACCTCCCGTACCCTCGGTCCCATGTCGCTCTACGCCGCGTACGCCGGCAACCTCGACGCGCGGCTGATGACCCGCCGCGCCCCGCATTCCCCGATGCGCAGCACCGGCTGGCTCAACGGCTGGCGGCTGACCTTCGGCGGGGAGCAGATGGGCTGGGAGGGAGCGCTGGCCACCGTGGTGGAGGCGCCGCGCTCCCAGGTCTTCGTCGCGCTGTACGACCTGGCGCCGATGGACGAGGACTCCATGGACCGCTGGGAGGGCGTCGGACTCGACATCTACCGGCGGATGCGCGTACGCGTGCACACCCTGGACGGCGAGGAGCCGGCCTGGATGTACGTGCTGAACGGGTACGAGGGCGGGCTGCCGTCGGCGCGCTATCTGGGCGAGATCGCGGACGCCGCGGAATCCGCCGGCGCACCTCACGACTATGTGATGGGGCTGCGCAAGCGCCCCTGCTGACCAGGGCCGACCGGGGCCCGGCCGCGCCGCGTTCGTGCGAAAGCACAAAGACCCGCGGCGCGTCTTTGCGCCCGTACATCTACGCGCGTAGGGATTCAGCGGTTACGCTCGTCCGCGTGAACGCATCTGTTATTCCGGACAACATCCAGGGCGACCCGCAGGCAGCCGCCGCCGGGGCCGCCGCCCGCCTGCGCGAGCTGACCGGCGCCGAGACCCATGACGTCGCCCTGGTCATGGGCTCCGGCTGGGCGCCCGCCGGCGAAGCACTCGGCGCCCCGGAGGCCGAGTTCCCCGTCACCGAGCTGCCCGGCTTCCCGGCGCCCGCCGTCGAGGGCCACGGCGGCACGGTCCGCTCGTACAGGATCGGCGAGAAGCGCACGCTGGTCTTCCTCGGCCGCACGCACTACTACGAGGGCCGGGGCGTCGCCGCCGTCGCCCACGGGGTCCGTACGGCGGTGGCCGCGGGCTGCAAGACCATCGTCCTGACGAACGGCTGCGGCGGCCTGCGCGAGGGCATGCGCCCGGGGCAGCCGGTCCTGATCAGCGACCACATCAACCTGACGGCCGCCTCCCCGATCATCGGCGCCAACTTCGTCGACCTGACCGACCTGTACTCCCCGCGGCTGCGCGCGCTGTGCAAGGAGATCGACGACTCCCTCGAAGAGGGCGTGTACGTCCAGTTCCCCGGCCCGCACTACGAGACCCCGGCCGAGATCAACATGGTCCGGACGCTCGGCGGCGACCTGGTGGGCATGTCCACGGTCCTGGAGGCCATCGCGGCCCGGGAGGCGGGCGCCGAGGTGCTCGGCCTCTCCCTCGTCACCAACCTGGCGGCGGGCCTGTCCGGCGAACCCCTCAACCACGAGGAGGTCCTCCAGGCCGGCCGCGACTCGGCGACCCGGATGGGCGCACTGCTGGCCCGGGTGCTCGAGCGCATCTAGGCAGGGCAGGCCGGGACGACCCCTGTCCATCGGCCTGCCCGGCTGCGACTCCGCCCTGTCCGGTTCCTGCCGTGGCCCGTCCGACTCCCTTCCGACCTGTGCGGCTTCCTTCCGGCTTGCTCCCAGCCCGCCCGGCCCCTGTCCAGCCCGTCCGGCGTTTGAGGACCGGGGTCCGGGGCTCCGCCCCGGTTTCGGGAAGGGGCGGGTAGGGGAACAGCCCGCGCAGCGCCCCACCCCCGCACCGCCCCACCCGCACCCACCCCCGCCCCCACACCTCCGCACCCCCGAAAGGCGGACCCCGTGCAGCACGACCTCATCGCGCAGGCCAGGACCTGGCTGGCCGAGGACCCCGACCCCGAGACACGCGCGGAGCTGGGCGCGATCGTCGAGGCGGGCGACACCGCCGAGCTCGCCGCCCGTTTCGCGGGCACGCTCCAGTTCGGCACCGCCGGGCTGCGCGGGGAGCTCGGGGCCGGGCCGATGCGGATGAACCGGTCCGTGGTGATCCGGGCGGCGGCGGGCCTCGCCGCGTATCTGAAGGCCCAGGGCGAGGAGGGCGGGCTCGTCGTCATCGGCTACGACGCCCGGTACAAGTCCGCCGACTTCGCACGCGACACGGCGGCCGTGATGACCGGCGCCGGACTGCGCGCCGCCGTGCTGCCCCGCCCGCTCCCCACCCCCGTACTGGCGTACGCCATACGGCATCTGGGAGCCGTCGCCGGCGTCGAGGTCACCGCCAGCCACAACCCGCCGCGCGACAACGGCTACAAGGTCTACCTCGGCGACGGCTCGCAGATCGTGCCCCCGGCCGACGGCGAGATCGCCGCCGCCATCGACGCGGTCGGCCCGCTGGCGGGCGTGGAGCGCCCCGAGGACGGCTGGGAGATCCTCGGCGAGGAGGTCCTGGCCGCCTACCTCGCCCGTACGGACGCGGTCCTGGCCCCCGGCAGCCCCCGTACGGCACGCACCGTCCACACCGCGCTGCACGGCGTCGGCACCTCCGTGCTGACCGCCGCGTTCGAGCGGGCCGGGTTCCCGGCGCCGGTCCTCGTCACCGAGCAGGCCGAGCCGGACCCGGCGTTCCCCACCGTGGCCTTCCCCAACCCGGAGGAGCCCGGCGCGATGGATCTCGCCTTCGCCACGGCCCGCCGGGCCGCGCCGGACCTGATCATCGCCAACGACCCGGACGCCGACCGCTGCGCCGTCGCCGTGCCCGACACCGCCACGGAGGGCGGCTGGCGGATGCTGCGCGGCGACGAGGTGGGCGCGCTGCTCGCCGCGCACCTGGTGGAGCGGGGCGTCGTCGGCGTGTTCGCCGAGTCGATCGTGTCGTCCTCGCTGCTCGGCCGGATCGCGGAGAAGGCGGGCCTCGGGTACGAGGAGACGCTCACCGGTTTCAAGTGGATCGCCCGGGTGGACGGCCTGCGGTACGGCTACGAGGAGGCGCTCGGCTACTGCGTCGACCCCGAGGGCGTCCGCGACAAGGACGGCATCACCGCGGCGCTGCTCGTCGCCGAGCTCGCCTCCGTACTCAAGGAGCAGGGCCGTACGCTGCTGGACCTGCTGGACGATCTGGCCCTGGCCCACGGCCTGCACGCCACCGACCAGCTCTCGGTGCGGGTGGAGGACCTCTCGGTCATCGCGGACGCCATGGCCCGGCTCCGGGAACAGCCGCCGACCGCGCTGGCCGGACTCGCCGTCACCTCGGCCGAGGACCTGTCGCGGGGCACGGACCGACTGCCGCCCACCGACGGCCTGCGCTACCACCTGGAGGGCGCCCGGGTGATCGTCCGCCCGAGCGGCACCGAGCCGAAGCTGAAGTGCTACCTGGAGGTCGTCGTCCCGGTCGCGGACGCGGCCGGGCTGCCCGCCGCGCGGGCGCGGGGCGCCGAGCTGCTCGCCGGGATCAAGCGGGACCTGGCGGCGGCCGCCGGGATCTGACGCCACGGAACGCCGAAGGGCCGACGCCCCCACCCGGGGTACCGGCCCTTCGGCGTTGCGTGCCGCCCGGCCTCAGCCGACCGCCCCCACCACCACGAGCAGGACGGCGCCCGCGACGGCCGGGGCGATCACCTCGTACGCCCAGCGCACGGAGCCCCGGTCCGCGCCCTCGGCGGTCGTGTCGCCCGCCTGCTCGGCGATGTCCCGCAGATCGCGGACGGTCTGGTCGGCGGAGGCGGTGCGCCCGGCGGAGTCGCGGACGTCGGCGCTGACCGAGGTGCGGCCGTAGGGGTCGTCGTGCGCCGCGCGGGCCGCGGTGCGCGCCGCGCGCTTGCGGGCGCGCAGGGAGACGGGGATCGCCCACAGCTGGTACTTGGTGCCGTCCTGGGCGAGCAGCTCGGAGGAGTACGAGGCCCGTACGTCGGCGACCTCGGTCCAGGGGAGCTCGATCGTCCGGAACGGGTTGCGGATCCGGATGCGCTCGTCGCCGGCGAAGACGGCGGGCCGCAGGGTGAACGCGGCGACCAGCGGCACCACCAGGAGCAGCGCGGCCGCCGCGAGCCAGGGCACCCGGCCCTCGCCCCGGATCATGGCGTCCCCGGCCATCCAGGCGATCAGCAGGAGCAGCAGCGACCCGCAGACCAGCGCGGCGACGGAACGGTAGGTCCGTGTCGCGGGGAGCGGCTCTGCGGGAGGTGTGGGGCTCGTCATGGGGCCGATTCTGCCTGACGGGCGCGGAGGGCGGCGGAGCGGCCGCCCGCGCCCGTCGGGCGGGTCGCCCCCGCGCGCGGGCCCCGGCAGCGGACCGCGTGGACGGCCGGGTGCGGGACGCACGGACGGCCCGGCCCCCTGTACAGGTCGCTACGCGCGTAGATATGCTCCTCTGGTGACCATGCCCACCACTGCTCCCTCCCCCAGGCTCTCCACCGCGTTCGAGCAGGGAGGTGCCCCCCTCTCCGACGCGACGGCGTCCGACAGTGCGTTGCGCCGCTTCCTGTCCGGGCTGCCCGGCGTCGACGCCGTCGGCCTCGAAGCGCGCGCCGCCTCCCTCGGAACCCGTTCGATCAAGACGACGGCCAAGGCGTACGCCATCGATCTCGCCATCTCGATGATCGACCTGACGACGCTGGAAGGCGCGGACACCCCGGGCAAGGTCCGGGCTCTCGCCGCCAAGGCCGTCAACCCCGACCCGACCGACCGCACGACCCCGCGTACCGCCGCGGTCTGCGTCTATCCCGACATGGCGGCCACCGCGGCCGCCGCGGTGGCCGGTTCCGGCGTGAAGGTGGCGTCCGTGGCGACCGCCTTCCCGGCGGGGCGTGCCGCGCTGGACGTCAAGCTCGCGGACGTCCGCGACGCGGTGGCGGCCGGGGCCGACGAGATCGACATGGTGATCGACCGGGGGGCGTTCCTCTCCGGCCGGTTCCTGAAGGTGTACGAGGAGATCCTCGCCGTGAAGGCGGAGTGCGGCACCGCCCGCCTCAAGGTGATCTTCGAGACCGGCGAGCTGTCCACGTACGACAACATCCGCCGGGCCTCCTGGATCGGGATGCTCGCCGGCGCGGACTTCATCAAGACCTCGACCGGCAAGGTGGCCACCAACGCCACCCCCGCCAACACCCTCCTCATGCTGGAGGCGGTCCGCGACTTCCGGGCGCAGACCGGTGTGCAGATCGGCGTGAAGCCGGCCGGCGGCATCCGCACCACCAAGGACGCGGTCAAGTTCCTGGTGCTGGTGAACGAGACCGCGGGCGAGGACTGGCTGGACCCGCACTGGTTCCGGTTCGGCGCGTCCAGCCTGCTCAACGACCTGCTGATGCAGCGCCAGAAGCTCAGTACCGGCCGTTACTCCGGCCCCGATTACGTGACGGTGGACTGATAGCCATGGCATCCGCATTCGAGTACGCACCGGCGCCGGAGTCCCGCGCCGTCGTCGACATCGCGCCCTCCTACGGGCTGTTCATCGACGGCGAGTTCACCGAGGCCGCCGACGGCAAGGTCTTCAAGACCGTCTCGCCGAGCAGCGAGGAAGTCCTCTCCGAGGTCGCGCAGGCAGGCGCGGCGGACGTGGACCGGGCCGTGAAGGCGGCCCGCAAGGCGTTCGAGAAGTGGTCGGCGCTGCCCGGCTCCGAGCGCGCCAAGTACCTGTTCCGGATCGCCCGGATCATCCAGGAGCGCAGCCGTGAGCTGGCCGTCCTGGAGACGCTCGACAACGGCAAGCCGATCAAGGAGACCCGCGACGCGGACCTCCCGCTGGTCGCCGCGCACTTCTTCTACTACGCGGGCTGGGCCGACAAGCTGGACCACGCGGGGTACGGGGCGAATCCCCGTCCGCTGGGCGTGGCCGGCCAGGTCATCCCGTGGAACTTCCCGCTGCTGATGCTCGCGTGGAAGATCGCCCCGGCGCTCGCCACGGGCAACACGGTGGTCCTGAAGCCCGCCGAGACGACCCCGCTCAGCGCGCTGTTCTTCGCGGACATCTGCCGTCAGGCCGGGCTCCCCAAGGGCGTCGTCAACATCCTGACCGGGTACGGGGACGCGGGCGAGGCGCTGGTCACGCACCCGGACGTGAACAAGGTCGCCTTCACCGGTTCGACCGCTGTCGGCAAGGCCATCGCGCGCTCCGTCGCGGGCACCGACAAGAAGGTCACCCTGGAGCTGGGCGGGAAGGGCGCGAACATCGTCTTCGACGACGCCCCGATCGACCAGGCCGTCGAGGGCATCGTCACCGGGATCTTCTTCAACCAGGGCCAGGTCTGCTGCGCGGGCTCCCGGCTGCTGGTCCAGGAGTCGGTCCAGGACGAGGTGCTGGACGCGCTGAAGCGCCGGCTGTCCACGCTGCGCCTGGGCGACCCGCTGGACAAGAACACCGACATCGGCGCGATCAACTCCGCCGAGCAACTCTCCCGGATCACCGCCCTGGTGGAGACCGGCGAGGCGGAGGGCGCGGAGCGCTGGAGCGCCCCCTGCGAACTGCCGTCCTCCGGGTACTGGTTCGCGCCGACGCTGTTCACCAACGTCACGCAGGCGCACACGGTGGCCCGGGACGAGATCTTCGGCCCGGTGCTCTCCGTCCTCTCGTTCCGCACCCCGGACGAGGCGGTCGCCAAGGCCAACAACAGTCAGTACGGCCTGTCGGCCGGCATCTGGACGGAGAAGGGCTCCCGCATCCTCGCGGTGGCCAACAAGCTCCGCGCGGGCGTCGTCTGGGCCAACACGTTCAACAAGTTCGACCCCACGTCGCCCTTCGGCGGCTACAAGGAGTCGGGCTACGGCCGCGAGGGCGGCCGCCACGGCCTGGAGGCGTACCTCGATGTCTGATCAGAACCGTCTGAGCGTCTTCAAGACCTACAAGCTGTACGTCGGGGGCAAGTTCCCCCGCTCCGAGAGCGGCCGGGTGTACGAGGTGAGCGACTCCAAGGGCCAGTGGCTGGCGAACGCGCCGCAGTCCTCCCGCAAGGACGCGCGTGACGCGGTCGTGGCCGCGCGCAAGGCCTTCGGCGGCTGGTCGGGCGCGACCGCGTACAACCGGGGCCAGGTCCTCTACCGCGTCGCGGAGATGCTGGAGGGCCGCAAGGAGCAGTTCGTCCGTGAGGTCGCCGCATCCGAGGGGCTGTCGAAGTCCAAGGCGGCGGCCGTCGTGGACGCGGCGATCGATCGCTGGGTCTGGTACGCGGGCTGGACCGACAAGATCGGGCAGATCTCCGGCGGGGCGAACCCGGTCGCGGGGCCCTTCTTCAACCTCTCCACCCCCGAGCCGACCGGCGTCGTCGTGGTCCTCGCGCCGCAGAAGTCGTCGTTGCTCGGGCTGGTCTCGGTGATCGCCCCGGTGATCGCGACCGGCAACACGGCGGTCGTCATCGCCTCGGCGGACGCCCCGCTGCCCGCGCTCTCGCTGGGCGAGGTGCTGGCCACCTCCGACGTCCCCGGCGGCGTGGTCAACATCCTGTCGGGCGCCACGGCCGAACTGGCGGCTCCGCTCGCCGCCCACCAGGACGTCAACGCGATCGACCTCACCGGCGCGGACACCGCTCTGGCGAAGGAGCTGGAGATCGCGGCGGCGGACAACCTGAAGCGGGTCCTGCGCCCGCCCGTGGCCCGCCACCGCCCCTCGAGCGAGGCGCAGAGCGCCACCCCCGCGTCTCCTGCGGACGCGGACGGCTCCGCCGACTGGTCGGCCCCGCCCGGCACGCACCGTCTGACGGCCTTCCTGGAGACCAAGACGGTGTGGCACCCGACCGGAGCACTGGGAGCCGCGGGCTCCTCGTACTGACGCCCACCAGGTGCCCGGACGGGGCCGCCCTCCCACCCCGGGGCGGCCCCGTCCGCCGTTCTCCCGCGCGTCAGCCGGTGATGAGTTCGGTGGCGGTCCCCACCACGGGCAGATCGCTCAGCGCGCCGCCGCTGGTGATCGGATCGGTGAGGACGGCCGTGGTCAGCGGCTTGAAGTCGGCGATCTGCGTGCCCACGGCGTTGTCCAGCGGGTCCACCCCGGTATTGGCCAGCGGGTCGAGCTGGAGGTCGGTGATGGGGGCGACGCTGCTGGCCAGCGAGGTGCCGAGCGCGCTGGTCACCGCGGGTCCGGCCGTCTCGCCGACCGCCTGGAGGGCGGAGACGCCCTGCTCCGGGACCTCCGCGGCGGCGGGCAGCTGGACGGCCTGGGCGGAGCCCGCACCGGCCCCCAGCGCGGCCCCCAGCGCGGTGACGGTCAGACCGGCGCGCAGCAGGACGCGACGTTCGGGCTTACGTGCATGAAGTGCCATGTTTTCCACCTGATCGAGCCTGGTCGGGTAATCGTCTGTGCGCGCAGAGTAGTTGAGGTGTGATGCTGGATACCAACAGGAGGCCCGGGGGATCCCCTGCGCGGGTCAATGCCTCACACTTCTGTTCTGTGAGTTCCCAACCGATCCCGACCCGCGTCGTCCTGCTCGCGGGCCCCTCCGGCTCCGGCAAGTCGTCCCTCGCCGCGCGCACCGGTCTTCCGGTGCTGCGCCTCGACGACTTCTACAAGGAGGCCGGCGACCCGACGCTGCCCCAGGTCCCCGGCTCCACGGACATCGACTGGGACTCCGCCGGGTCCTGGGACGCGGACGCGGCGGTGTCCGCCGTCGCCGAGCTGTGCCGCACCGGCCGGACGGACGTGCCGGTGTACGACATCGCCACCAGCTCCCGTACGGACCACGAGACCTTCCACATCGAGCGCTCGCCGCTGTTCGTGGCGGAGGGCATCTTCGCGGCGGACATCGTCGGACGCTGCCAGGAGCTGGGACTGCTGGCGGACGCGCTGTGCCTGCGCGGCCGCCCGTCCACGACCTTCCGGCGGCGACTGGTGCGGGATCTGCGCGAGGGCCGCAAGTCGGTGCCGTTCCTGCTGCGGCGCGGCTGGCGGCTGATGCGGGCCGAGCGGCGCATCGTGGCCCGCCAGACGGCCCTGGGGGCGCATCCCTGCGGCAAGGAGGAAGCGCTGGGGCGGTTCGCCGCGGCGGCGGCCGGGCGGTGCCGCCGGGCGAGCGTGGGGGCGCCGGTCCCGGAGTAGGGCGTTCAGCCGGCGGCGGGGGCGTCGCAGCCGAAGGTCCTGGCCGCGGCCTTCACGAAGGGCGCGACGTAGGCGTCCCTCCGGGGAAGGCCGGGGTGGCGTTTGCTCGCCTCCAGATACTGCTGCCCGGACTCGACCGCCCAGTAGAGGGCGCCGCCCCCGGCACAGGGCAGGATCATCGCGGATCCGCCATCGACGACATCGGCTTCCCGGCCGTCCGGCGCCTTGCCCTCGGTCGTGCCCGGGGCCTTCCGCACGGCGGCGATGAGCAGCGGGTCCCGGGAGGCCGTGTACCGCATGAACCCGTCCGCACGGACGTACCCGCGCGTTTCGTCGTCCAGGGACACCTTGCAGGTCCACAGGTCGGCGGGCGCCCGCTGACCGGCTTCGAGCACCTTCACGCCCTCCGGCACCTGGCCCCGGAGGGAGAAGCCGTCCAGTCCGCACACCTGCCCTTCGGCGGCCGGGCCTGCCTCCTCGGAGACCGGCGGCAGGAGCGTTCCGGGCCGCTCGGGGAGATCACCGCACTTCGCCCCGGCCGCGACGGCGCGTGCGGTGTCGGTGGTCAGCGCGGCGAACGCCGTGCGGTCGGAGACCTGCTCGCTGGAGCTGACTCTGACGATCACGGGCCGGTCGTCCCAGCACTTCTCGGGCAGCAGGGCCCACCCGGTGTACCCGTCGACCCCGCCGGTCGCCCTTCCGGCGAAGAACGACGTCTCCGACCGTTCCGGGGACCGGTCGACCCCGAGGAGCTCGTCACCCTGCTCCGCCCAGACGCGGACGGTCAGTTCGCCCTCGCCCGACCCGAGCACGACGGACGACTTCTCGACCCGGCAGACCGTCCGCGTCAGTTCGTCCCGAAGACCCTCGCCCTCGGCGTCGAGACGACCGGACCCCGGAAGGACCGCGTCCGCCCGCTCCGCGGAGACCAGTCCTCCGCAGAGCCGGTCCTCCGTCAGCACGTTGGTGTTGCGACAGGCGTGCAGCCCCACGATCACCAGGACCGGGACGACGGTCACCACGGCCCAGACCTTCCACGCCGTCCTCGTACGGTCCCGTGCTGTGCTCACTGGCTCACTTCCCTGGTTCACCGGGGCGCGGACACCGGCGCCGACCACACCGTAACGGTCACGGCGCACGGGCAGCGGGGCCGTACAGGACCCCCCGGCCCGTACGACCCCGCTGTGTTTCCCCCGTGGCCCGCGCCTCCCCCGAAGCGATGGGCCCTTCCCCCGTGTTTCCCCCGGGTCCCCTCGGTCCCCGTTTTTCCTGCTCCCCCGTACTCCCCCCGTACTCCCCCGTAGCCCCTGCCTCCCCCGAAGCAGTGGCCGTTCCCCCGTTCCCCCCGCTGCCTCAGGCCACCAGCTCGCCGAAGGACTCCTGCTCGTCACGTCCGAAGCTGAGGACCTCGTCCTCGCGCAGCCGGCGCAGGGAGCGCCAGATGCTCGACTTCACCGTGCCGACACTGATGTCGAGGATCGACGCGATCTCCGGGTCGGTGCGGCCCTCGTAGTACCGCAGGACCAGCATCGTGCGCTGGAGTTCGGGCAGCCGGGCGAGTGCCTGCCACAGCACCGCCCGCAGCTCCGTGCCGCGCATCGCGTCCGTGTCGCCCACCGTCTCCGGCAGCTCCTCGGTCGGGTATTCGTTCAGCTTGCGCCGGCGCCAGGCGCTGATGTGCAGATTGGTCATGGTGCGGCGCAGATAGCCACCGACCGCCGCCTTGTCGCTGATCCGGTCCCATGCCCGGTACGTCGAGAAGAGGGCGCTCTGCAGCAGGTCCTCGGCCTCGAACCGGTCACCGGTCAGGTGATAGGCGGTTGCGTACAGGGAGGCCCGTCGCTCCTGGACGTAGGCCGTGAACGCCGCTTCGGCGTCCGCGTCCTCCGTCCGGGCTCCGCGATCCCCCGTGACCTCCCCGTACGCGCTTCCCCCGTTGCCCCCCGTGGGCGCGTCAACCACCGTCATGTACGGCATGCGCACCTGCTCCGCAGCCGCCTGGTGCTGACGCCCGGCGTTACGAACACACCCCCGTACCATCGTCACGCCGGACTTCTCCGGGCTCCGGCCGACGTCGTGGAGACGCGTGACAACTGCGCTTGAGCTGGTGCTGTGCAGTGCGTTCATCTCGCGCCCCCTATCGGTGGAGTCCGTTCGTTCCCTGATGTCGAAGAGCTTGCCGGGGCAGTTTCATGGCGCTGTCCCCCGACTGTCACAGGCCTGTCACAGGGCCCTTCGCGGCCGTGCCCGAACATTCGGACCGACCGCAGGTCGAACTGAAGCGCCACCATGGGCCAGAATGACGTTCGTGCCTTTCCTGTTGCTGATCGAGGACGACGACGCCATCCGCACGGCCCTCGAACTCTCGTTGTCACGCCAGGGCCACCGTGTGGCCACCGCGGCGACGGGAGAGGACGGCCTGGAGCTGCTGCGCGAGCAGCGGCCCGACCTGGTCGTGCTGGATGTGATGCTGCCCGGGATCGACGGTTTCGAGGTGTGCCGGCGTATCCGCCGCACCGACCAACTGCCGATCATTCTGCTGACCGCGCGCAGCGACGACATCGACGTCGTGGTGGGACTGGAGTCCGGCGCGGACGACTATGTGGTCAAACCCGTCCAGGGCCGGGTGCTGGACGCCCGGATCCGGGCGGTGCTGCGTCGGGGGGAGCGCGAGTCGACCGACTCGGCGACCTTCGGCAACGTGGTGATCGACCGCTCCGCCATGACCGTCACCAAGGGCGGTGAGGACCTGCAGCTCACGCCGACCGAGCTGCGGCTCCTGCTGGAGCTGAGCCGCCGGCCGGGCCAGGCCCTGTCCCGGCAGCAGTTGCTGCGTCTGGTGTGGGAGCACGACTATCTGGGCGACTCCCGTCTGGTGGACGCCTGTGTGCAGCGGCTGCGGGCGAAGGTGGAGGACGTGCCGTCCTCGCCGACCCTGATCCGTACGGTGCGGGGCGTGGGCTACCGGCTGGACTCGCCTCAGTGACCGAATCCGCCAAGCGGTCCCTGCGCGCGGGTCTGCGCTGGACCAGTCTGCGGCTGCGGCTCGTCGTGGTGTTCGCGCTGGTGGCGCTGACGGCCGCGGTGTCCGCCTCGGGGATCGCGTACTGGCTCAACCGCGAGGCCGTCCTGACCCGTACGCAGGACGCCGCGCTCGACGACTTCCGGCGGCAGATGCAGGACACGGCGGCCGGGCTGCCGGAGCGTCCCACCAAGGACGATCTCCAGCGGGCCGCCGGGGAGATGGCGTCCAGCAGCCCGGGGTACAGCGTGCTGCTGGAGGCCGAGCGCGAGCGCGGCAAGCCGATCGTGGGCTCCTCCGACCTGGACACCTTCACCAAGGCCGACGTGCCGGACTCACTGCAGGAGCAGGTGTCCCGCAAGCGGCCGCTGACGTCGAGCAACGACCACGAGTACCACCTGTTCTGGCAGCGGACGAGCATCGCGGGCACGCCCTATCTCGTCGCCGGTACCCGGATCATCGGCGGCGGCCCGACCGGGTACATGCTCAAGTCCCTCGACCAGGAGCGGCAGGACCTCAACTCGCTGGCCTGGTCGTTGGGGATCGCCACCGCCCTCGCGCTGGTCGGCTCGGCGCTGCTCGCGCAGGCCGCCGCGACGACGGTGCTGCGCCCGGTGCAGCGGCTCGGCGACGCGGCCCGCAAGCTCGGCGAGGGCAAGCTCGACACCCGGCTCGTGGTCTCCGGCACGGACGAACTCGCCGATCTCTCCCGTACGTTCAACAGAACGGCGAGCTCGCTGGAGAAGAGGGTCGCGGACATGAGCGCGCGGGAGGAGTCGAGCCGCCGGTTCGTCGCCGACATGTCGCACGAGCTGCGCACCCCGCTCACCGCGATCACCGCGGTCGCCGAGGTGCTGGAGGACGAGGCGGACAACCTCGACCCGATGATCGCGCCCGCCGTGCATCTGGTGGTCAGCGAGACCCGGCGGCTGAACGACCTGGTGGAGAACCTGATGGAGGTGACCCGCTTCGACGCGGGCACCGCCCGCCTGGTGCTGGACACGGTCGACGTCGCCGACCAGGTGACCGCGTGCATCGACGTGCGGGCCTGGCTGGACGCGGTGGACCTGGACGCGGAGCGCGGCATGATGGTCCGGCTCGACCCGCGCCGGCTGGATGTGATCCTGGCCAATCTGATCGGCAACGCCCTCAAGCACGGGGGTTCGCCGGTGGGCGTCCGGGTGCGGACCGAGGGCGAGGAGCTGGTCATCGAGGTACGGGACCACGGTCCGGGCATCCCCGAGGATGTGCTGCCGCACGTCTTCGACCGGTTCTACAAGGCGAGCGCCTCCCGGCCGCGGTCGGAGGGCAGCGGACTCGGTCTCTCCATCGCCAGGGAGAACGCGCACATCCACGGCGGCGACATCACGGCGGCGAACTCCCCCGAGGGCGGTGCCGTCTTCGAACTGCGGCTGCCGCGCGACGCCGAGAAGCTCGCGCACCACGGCGAACCGGGCGCGCAGGCCCCGGACGAGGAGGGGGCGACGTGAGGCGCGGCGAGGTCACGTACCGGCGCGGCCCGCTCCGGCGGCGTGCGGCCCTCTCGCTGACGGCCGCTCTGGCGGTCGCGGCGCTGGCCTCCGGGTGCGGGATCCGTACGACCACGGTGCCGGTGGAAGCGGGGGCCGCACCCTCCCGGGTGCCGTGCCGGCTGTCCTCCTCCGACGTCACCACCCGGTCACCGGACAGCGTGAGCGCCGAGGTGTATCTGGTGTGCGCCTCGCAGCTGGTCACGGTGGACCGTCCGGTGGCGGAGGACGCGGCCGGTGCCGACCGGGTGGCGGTCGCCCGCGCGCTACTGAAGGAGGTCCAGCAGGCGCCGCCCGAGAGCGAGCGGCGGGCCGGGTTCACCACCGCGGTGCCGGCGGGGCTGCGGGTGGACCCGCCCCGGGACGGCGATCCGGCGGGCGCCCTGCGTCTGAGCAGCCAGCCGGAGGACCTGTCATCGGAGGCGCTGGCCCAGCTGGTGTGCACGTACGCGGAGAGCGAGACGCTGGTCACGGGTGGCTCGGTGGTCCTGGGCGGGCCCGGGGACTACCCGCCGCGCGGCTATCTCTGCACCTCGCAGACGAAGGCGCGGCCGGGGGACCTGGCCGTCCCGGACGCGGTCCGGCTGGACTGACGCGGCCCCGGCGCGGCCCGTGGGGCCCCGGGAAAGCCGGTCGCGCGCAGCGGGCCGCGACGGCACGGAACCGATCCTGCCGGTCGTGGCGTCTTGGTGGACGTGCGTCACAGTTCGGACGGCCAGACCGTCATCCACTTCCGCGCGGTGGGGGTCACTCTCCTTGTCGCGCATCTGCTGTTCGTCGGGTGGCTGACGCTGCGCCCGCTGGACGTCCCCTGGATCACGGCGGCGAATTTCGATCCGTTGGCCGGCATCAGGGCGGACCTCGCACGGGGACCGGCCGAGGCGGCCCGCCGGATCGGCGGGGCGCTGTCGCTGCTCGCCCCGCTCGGGGTGCTGCTGCCGATGGCCGGGGGCCGGATCTTCGTCTCCCCCTGGGTCTCGCTGCTGCGCACGGTCACCGCCGGGGCGCTGATCTCGCTGGCCATCGAGCTGGGCCAGACCGGGGTGCCGGGACAGGTCGTCGACATCGACTCGCTGCTGCTGAACACCACCGGGGTGGTGCTGGCCCATCTGCTGGTCGTGCCGGCCTGGCGGGCGCGGCTGCGCCGCCGGGGGCTGCCGGGGGTGCGGGACCTGCCCCACTACCGCCGGGAGACCCGTCTCAGGGACGAGGCCCCTGGGGGGTCGACCCCGACGATTACCGGGGTCGGCCTGGCACCGTAGAGCGAGGTTTTGTTCCCTTCGCGGCGGCACCATGGATACATCGGGGAGCACGACGAGCTGCTCCCCCCCGCAACGGTTCGCGAAGGAGCCCACCATGGCCGCACTTGTCCGCCCCCGCGAAGGCCGCATGATCGGCGGAGTGTGCGCGGGCCTCGCCCGGCGCTTCGGCATCTCCGCCGGCACGATGCGCGTCATCTTCGTCGTCTCCTGTCTGCTGCCCGGCCCGCAGTTCCTGCTCTACCTGGCGCTGTGGGCGCTGCTGCCCTCGGAGAAGTCCGCTTCCTCCGCGACGGCCTGGTGACGCGCCGCGTCACGGGGAGCGATGACGCGCAGTGGGGCGCACACCCTGGTCAGGGTGTGCGCCCCACTGGCATGTGCGGGTGGCGCCGGAGCCCGGCGCCGGTGGGGATCAGCCGCCGAGCGGGATCCCGTTGGCGGAGAGGCCCTGGGTGGGCAGTCCGCCGAGCAGGCCGGTGACCGGGGCGGCCGCGTCGGTGGCGTCGCCGCCGAGGACCTTGCCGACGGTCTCCTGGACCGGTGCGTTCTGGGCCGACTTGGCGACGGTGTCGAGCGCCATCGTCGAGACGGGGAGCGCCCCGGCCGCGGTGTCCAGCGGCAGCGAGGGGGCGGCGGAGGCGCTGCCGGCGGCGGCAGCGGCGAAAGCGGCGCCGAGAGCGGCGACACCGAGAGTCTTGGCAGCAGACTTCTTCATGGAGATTTCATCCTTGGGGAAGGGGATGTGAGCGGCTCTGCAAGCTAGCCATTACGCAGCCCCCTCCGCAAACATCCCGACACGCGGAAAAAGGGCCGGGAAACCGCTTCCCGACCCTTTCACCCGTCGCGACCCTCAGCCTCCGGAGACCGCAGAAGCGCTGGTCACAGCGGTCTGACGGAAAAGCCACTCCGACTTCAGCTCCGCGTATCCGGGCTTGACGACGTCATTGATCATCGCGAGACGTTCATCGAAAGGAATGAAAGCTGATTTCATCGCATTGACTGTGAACCACTGCATGTCGTCGAGCGTGTATCCGAAAGCCTCGGTCAGCCGCTCGAATTCGCCGGTCATGCTCGTCCCGCTCATCAGCCGGTTGTCCGTGTTCACCGTGATCCGGAAGTGCAGCTTGCGCAGCAGCCCGATCGGGTGCTCGGCGTACGAGGTGGCCGCGCCGGTCTGGAGGTTGGAGGTCGGGCACATCTCCAGCGGGATGCGCTTGTCCCGTACGTAGGAGGCGAGGCGGCCGAGGGAGACCGAGCCGTCCTCGGCGACCTCGATGTCGTCGATGATCCGCACGCCGTGGCCGAGCCGGTCGGCGCCGCACCACTGGAGGGCCTGCCAGATCGACGGCAGGCCGAAGGCCTCGCCCGCGTGGATCGTGAAGTGGTTGTTCTCCCGCTTGAGGTACTCGAACGCGTCGAGGTGGCGGGTGGGCGGGAACCCGGCCTCGGCGCCCGCGATGTCGAAGCCGACGACGCCCTGGTCGCGGTAGCTGTTGGCGAGTTCGGCGATCTCCAGCGCGCGGGCGGCGTGCCGCATCGCGGTGAGCAGGGCTCCGACGCGGATGCGGTGACCGTTGGCGCGGGCGATGCGCTCGCCCGCGCGGAAGCCCTCGTTGACGGCCTCGACGACCTCTTCGAGGGTCAGGCCGCCCTCCAGGTGCTGCTCGGGGGCGTAGCGGATCTCGGCGTAGACGACGCCGTCCTCGGCGAGGTCCTCGGCGCACTCGGCGGCCACCCGGAACAGCGCGTCACGGGTCTGCATGACGGCGCAGGTGTGGGCGAACGTCTCCAGGTAGCGCTCCAGGGAACCGGAGTCGGCGGCCTCCCGGAACCAGATGCCGAGCTTGTCCGCCTCGGTCTCGGGAAGGGAGTCGTAACCCTGCGCGCGGGCCAGCTCGACGATCGTGCCCGGCCGCAGGCCGCCGTCGAGGTGGTCGTGGAGCAGCACCTTGGGGGCGCGCCGGATCTGGTCGGAATCGGGGACATTCAGGGTCTGGCTCGTCATCTTGGCACTCTAGCGCCTACGCGCGTAGAGCGCCGGTTGCCGATGCGTAACAGTGACCGGAAAGTCGGGTGGAGTACACCTGCTCTTCTGAGACTGTTCTGTCATGGGACAGCGCGCACTCCCCCTGCCCGAAGCCAGGCTGGGACGGGCCGTTCAGACGGCCGGAGCAACCGACGAGGTCAGCGGCGTGGTTCTGCTGCTCCCGGACGGCGAGGCCGATTCACGGCGCCGCCCCTCCACTCTTTCGTACGCGGCCCAACTGCCGTTCGCCCGCTCCCTCGCCCGTGCCGGGGAGGGTGACGGGCTCGCGGTGCACGTCCTGCGCTACCGCTGCCGCGGCTGGAACGCGGACGACGCGCACCCCGCCGAGGACGCCGCGTGGGCGGCCGACGAGGTCCAGCGCCGGTACGGCGATGTGCCGGTCTGCCTGGTCGGCCACGGGATGGGCGGGCGGGCGGCGCTGCGGGCCGCCGGCCACGGCGCGGTCAACTCCG
The DNA here is from genome assembly GCF_044333935.1 of Streptomyces sp. NPDC020884. Taxonomy (NCBI): domain Bacteria; kingdom Bacillati; phylum Actinomycetota; class Actinomycetes; order Kitasatosporales; family Streptomycetaceae; genus Streptomyces; species Streptomyces sp. NPDC020884. The sequence goes on from NZ_JBIRRY010000003.1 coordinate 81,092, forward strand.
TCCTGGCGATGGCCCCCTGGCTGCCCGAGCGGGCCACGGACGGGCCGGAGCCGGTGAAGCAGCTGGCGGGGCGGCGGGTGCTGATCGTGCACGGCACCAACGACGAGCGCACCGACCCGGAGCTGTCGTACCGGCTGGCCGAACGGGCGAAGAAGTCCAACCGGGACACCTGCCGCTTCGAGGTGCACTCCGACGGGCACGCGTTGCGTCAGCACCGCTCCGAAGTGGTGGCGCTGGCCGCCGACTTCGTACGCGGCTCGCTCTTCGCCCGGTCCTACGCCCGCCCGGTCGCGGACGCGCTCGCCGCACCACCGCCGCTGGGACTGCGGATGCCGCTGGCCGCCGGGTTCGGGCGGTCGCTGCGGCACTGAAGGCCCCCGCGGGGGCGGGGCCGCTCAGTCCGGCAGCAGGTTGCCCCGGCGCGAGAGCAGGAACCGCTTGAAGGCGGCGACCGGCGGAGTGTCGGGGTGTCCGTCCAGCCAGGCGACCCCGATCTCGCGGGCCGCGCGCGGTGCGGTGACCGTCAGTTCGACGACCCCGGGGCGGGCGACCGCGGGCGGCGGCAGCAGGGCCACCCCGAGCCCGGCGGCGACCAGTCCGCGCAGGGTCTCCGCCTCCTCGCCCTCGAAGGCGACCCGGGGCGTGAAGCCCGCCTCCGCACAGAGGTCGTCGGTGATCCGGCGCAGCCCGTAGCCGGGCTCCAGGGTCACGAACGTCTCGTCGGCGGCCTCCGCGAGGCGGATACGGCGGCGGGACGCCAGCCGGTGGTCGTCGGGGACCACCAGCCGCAGCCGCTGTTCGTCGAGGCGGCGGGCGACCAGGTCGGGGGCGTCGGGCACGGGAGAGGTGAGGCAGAGGTCGAGGCCGCCCGCGCGCAGCCGCTCGATCATCGCCTCGCCGTAGTTCTGCACGAGCTGGAAGCGGACCTTGGGGTGGTCGACCCGGAAGGCGCGGATCAGGGCGGGCACGGTCTCGGAGCCCATGGTGTGCAGGAAGCCGAAGGAGACCCGGCCCGCCGTCGGATCGGCGTCCGCCCGGACCGAGTCGGCGGCCTTCTCCACCTCGGCCAGGGCCCGTTCCGCCGAGCCGAGGAAGGTGCGGCCCGCCGGGGTGAGCGAGACGGTGCGGCCCTTGCGGGCGAACAGGGCGACGCCCAGGTCCGCTTCGAGCCGGACCATGGCCCGCGAGAGCGTGGACTGCGGGACGCCGAGCTCGTGTGCGGCGCGGGTCACATGCTCGTGGCGGGCGACCGCCTCGAAGTACGCGAGGCGGGGTGCGAGCACGGCCCGGATGTCTTCTTCGTAACTACTCGGTGACAGCCGAGGCCCTGAGCTGCGTTCATGCACCATGGGATTGATTATGGCAGTTTCGTGCATTGGACGCATGAAACGTCTCGCTCTACTTTCGATGTATGCCTCCCGCCAGTACCGGGGCATCCACCATCGCCGTGGATGCCGCTGCCCCGTCGTCCCCCGTCACCACCACCGCCGCGCCCGCCGTCGCCCATGAGCGCCTGGAGCCCGGCCGCCCCGGCTACCGCCGGATGAGCTTCGCCCTCTTCGCCGCCGGTGTCGCGGCCTTCGCCCTCCTCTACTCCACCCAGGCCCTGCTGCCCGCCGTGTCCGCGTCGTTCGACGCGAGCGCCGGGCAGGCGAGCTGGACGGTCTCGGCGGCGACCGGGGCGCTGGCCCTGTTCGTCCTGCCGCTGAGCGCGCTCTCGGAGCGGTTCGGGCGGCGGCAGATGATGACGGCGTCGCTGGCGATCGCGGTGCTGGTCGGACTGCTGGTGCCGTTCGCCCCGTCGATGGGCGCGCTGATCGCGCTGCGCGCCGTCCAGGGCGCGGCGCTCGCCGGGCTTCCGGCCTCCGCGATGGCGTATCTGGCGGAGGAGGTGCGGCCCAAGGCGCTGATCGCCGCGATCGGACTGTTCGTCGCGGGCAACAGCATCGGCGGCATGAGCGGGCGCATCCTCACCGGCTGGGTCGCCCAGGCCTGGGGCTGGCGCGCCGCGCTCGGGGCGGTCGGCCTGCTCGCGCTGGCGTGCGCCGTCGCCTTCCACTTCCTGATCCCCAGGGCCCGCAACTTCCACCCCGGCTCGCTGAACCCGAAGGCCCTGGCGAAGACCGTCGCCGGCCATCTGGCCGACCCGCTGCTGGTCCGGCTGTACGCGATCGGCGCGCTGTTCATGACGGTGTTCGGCGCGGTCTACACGGTGATCGGCTACCGGCTGATCGAGGAGCCGTTCAGCCTGCCGCAGGGCGTCATCGGCTCGATCTTCCTCGTCTACCTGGTCGGTACGGTCTCCTCCGCCGCGGCCGGCCGTCTGGTGGCCCGGCTGGGCCGCCGGGGCTCGCTCTACCTGGCGGTCTCCACCACGGCCGCCGGGCTGCTGCTCTCGCTGGCCGACCAGCTGGCCGCCGTGCTGCTGGGGCTGGTGCTGATCACGGCCGGCTTCTTCGCCGGACACGCGGTCGCCTCGTCCTCGGTGAGCCGGACCGCGACGACGGGCCGGGCGCAGGCCTCGGCGCTCTACCAGTCGGCGTACTACCTGGGCTCCAGCGCGGGCGGCACGCTGGGCGCGGTCGCCTTCCACGCCGGAGGCTGGGCGGCGACGGTGGCGCTCGGCCTGCTCGCGGTGCTCGGGGTCGTCTCGATCACCCTGTACGGGACCCGGGTGGCGCGTGCGGAGCGGCGGGCGCTGGTCCCCGCCACCCACTGAAGCGCAACCGAGACATACCGGCGCGCAACCACCGCCCCCCTTCGCACGTCTACCAGGCGTAACCAAGAACGCACTGTGGGCGAAGGGGAGTTGGCGCGCATGGGAGTCACCGCGAAGATATCCGGAAGACGACTGCGGCGTGGGGTGGCGCTGTCCGTCGCCGGGCTGGTGGCCGCTCCGGCCCTGGTCCTGGGCACCGGCACCGCCGCCCACGCGGCGTCCTGCACCAAGTCGGTGGGACCGCACCAGAAGCAGGTCGAGAAGTTCCTGAAGCGGCCCGTGGACGGCAAGCAGTCGACGGCCGACTGCAAGGCGACCCAGAAGTTCCAGAAGAAGCACGGGATCACCCCCACCATCGGCTACGCCGGGCCGCTGACCTGGCGCACGATGAACACGATGCTCGCCCAGAAGGCGGCCGGGAAGAACCCCAACAAGGCCAAGAAGTGCCCGACCAACAAGGGCCGCATCGCCTGCGTCGACCTGACCCGGCAGCTGAGCTGGATCCAGGACGGCAAGAAGCTGAAGTACGGGCCGGTGCCGGTGCGGACCGGCCGCAACGGTGTGGAGACCCGGACCGGCGCGAAGAAGATCTACTGGCGCAACATCAAGCACTGGTCGACCATCTACAAGGTCTGGATGCCGCACTCCCAGTTCTTCGACGGCGGCCAGGCGTTCCACTCGGTCACCAAGTCCATGTACAACCCGCCGGGCTCCGGCGGCTGCGTCAACATGCGGCCCGCCGACGCGAAGGCATACTGGAAACTGCTGAAGAACGGCGACGACGTGTACGTGTACGGGCGCAAGCCCGGGACCTGAGCGAGGCGCTGGGAGCATCCCCGAGGGGTGCCGGACACCGTGGCCGGAGCCGCGGCGTCCGGCACCCCTTGTCCGCTTTCCGCCCCGGCTGTCAGTGGCCTGCGGTAGCTTCCGACGTACCGGGTGACGGATGCCACAGCGCGGCTGCGCGCGACAGGGGTGGAGCGATGAGCGATCTGACCACGACGACGGCCACAGGAGCGGCGGCGGGCGCCGAGGGCGCCGATACCGCCGGGATCGACAGCCGCCTCGAAGGGCACCGGATCGAGCTGACCGGCTACTGCTACCGGATGCTCGGGTCCGCCTTCGAGGCCGAGGACGCGGTGCAGGACACCCTGGTCCGCGCCTGGCGCAACTTCGACAAGTTCGAGGGCCGCTCCTCGCTGCGCTCCTGGCTCTACCGGATCGCCACCAACGTCTGCCTGGACATGCTGAACGCGGGCAACAAGCGGGCCCGCCCGGTCGACCTGACGGGCCCGACCCCGCTCGCCCAGGCCGCGCTGAGCCCCCGCCCGGAGAACGTCTGGCTGGAGCCGATGCCCGACGGCCGGATCCTGCCGTCGCTGCAGGACCCGGCGGAGGCGGCCGTGGCGCGCGAGTCGGTGCGCCTGGCGTTCGTCGCCGCCCTCCAGCATCTGCCGCCCAAGCAGCGCGCCGTGCTGATCCTGCGCGAGGTCCTCGCCTGGAAGGCCGCGGAGGTCGCCGAGCTGCTGGAGACCTCCGTCGCCTCGGTCAACAGCGCCCTGCAGCGGGCCCGCGCCACGCTGACCGAGACGGAGGGCCGGGCCGGCGATCCGGCCGACCCGCTCGACGAGGAGCAGCAGAAGCTCCTGGAGCGCTATGTGAAGGCGTTCGAGGGCTATGACATGGCCGCCCTGACCGCGCTGCTCCACGAGGACGCGGTGATGACGATGCCGCCGTTCGACCTGTGGCTCCGGGGCACCGGGGACATCACGGGCTTCATGACCTCCATCGGCGCGGCGTGCGCGGGCTCCAAGCTGGTGCCCGTCTCGGCCAACGGGTCCCCCGCCTTCGCGCACTACAAGCCCGCCGAGGACGGGTCCGGGTTCGTGCCGTGGGCGGTCCAGGTCATCGACATCCAGGACGGGGCGATCACCGGGATGCACTGCTTCCTGGACGTCCCGCGCTGGTTCCCGCTGTTCGGCCTGCCGGACCGGCTGCCGGCGGACGCGTAGGAGTCACCGGCCGGGCCCGCGCTCCGCGGCCACACCCGGGGCGCCGGGCCCGGCCGGCGTCCGTACACCGTCAGCGCGGGTCCGGCACCCGTTCCTCCGGGCCCCCCTCCACTCCCACCACGTCGGCCAGCCCCACCAGGTCCAGCAGCGCCCGGAGTTCGGGGGGTACGCGGCGCAGCCTCAGGGTGCGCCCGGACCGGCGGGCGACGAGCCCCAGCCGGGCCACCGCCTCGACGAGGGTCAGATCGGGCCGGATCACCCCGCCCACATCGCAGTCCACCGCCGTGCCCGGGGCGAGCGCGGCTCCGCGGGGACCGGCGAGCGTGCGCTCCAGCTCGGCGCAGAGATCGGGTACGACGGCACGGCTGACCCGGCCGGTCACGGTCAGGGCGATCGGATATTCGGCATCCACACCAGGCAGACCGGACCGGCGGACGAAAATCATCGGCCCCCTCGGCGCGACCCCGCCGCGGAGGGGCCGTTTTGCGTCAAGTGCGGGCTCCCGGTGCCGATTCTGTGAACCAATCCCCCCGGGATTCCCTCTAGTTCGATGAACCGACGGCCGCAGCCGTCTCTTCAGCGTCTCTGCGGACCGGCGGGTCGAGAAGCCATCGAGTTCTCCAGGGGGAGAGTTGCGCAGACACGTGAGAAACGCGTGCATACCGGCGGTCGCCACGGCCGTGGCCGTGGCACTCGCCGCGGGCATGACCCAGTCGGCCGTCGCCCAGCCGGACCCGCGGGCGGCATCCGGCACCCAGGACCGGTCCCCGGACCGCGAGTTGCGTCATCTGACCCTCGTCACCGGCGACCGGGTCACCGTCGACGCCCAGGGCGGGCCGGTCGCCTTCCGGCCCGCGAAGGGCCGGGAGCAGATCCCGGTCCAGCGGATGAGCGCCCAGGGGCACACCCTCGTCGTCCCGGCCGACGCCCACCGGCTGATCGTCTCCGGCAAGCTCGACCGGCGGCTGTTCGACGTCACCGAGCTGAGCCGCCCGGAGAACCTCCGGGCCCAGCGCGACGGCCTGAAGCTGATCGTCGGCTACCGGGGCAAGCAGGCCGCCGCCGCGAAGGCGCAGGTCCGCGACGCGGGCGCCACCGAGGTCGGCCGGAGCCTGACGTCGCTGAACGCCGAGTCGGTGACCACGCCGACCGCCGACGCACCGGCCATCTGGAAGGCGCTCACCGACCGGCGGGCCGGAGGCGAGCGGGTCACGACCGCGGCCGGCATCGACCGGGTCTGGCTGGACGGAGTGCGCCGGGCGAGCCTCGACAAGAGCGTCCCGCAGATCGGCGCCCCGGCGGCGTGGAAGGCCGGGTTCACCGGCAAGGGCGTCAAGATCGCGGTCCTGGACACCGGGACGGACGTCACCCATCCCGATCTCCGGGGCCAGATCCTCGCGGAGAAGAACTTCAGCTCCGCCAAGGACACCAAGGACCGGGTCGGCCACGGCACGCACGTCGCCTCGATCGCGGCGGGCACCGGCGCGAAGTCGGGCGGGAAGTTCAGGGGCGTGGCCCCGGACGCCAAGCTGCTCGCGGGCAAGGTGCTCGACGACGAGGGCTACGGCGAGGACTCCGGCATCCTGGCCGGAATGGAGTGGGCGGTCGCCCAGGGCGCCGACATCGTCAACCTGAGCCTCGGCGGGACCGACACCCCGGAGGTGGACCCGCTGGAGGCGGCGGTCGACAAGCTGTCGGCCGAGAAGGGCGTCCTGTTCGCCATCGCCGCGGGCAACGAGGGCGACGGCGCGGGCACCGTCGGCTCTCCGGGCAGTGCGGACGCCGCGCTGACCGTGGGCGCGGTCGATGACAAGGACCTGCTGGCGGACTTCTCCAGCCGGGGTCCGCGGATCGGGGACGGGGCGATCAAGCCCGATGTGACGGCTCCCGGCGTGGACACCACGGCGGCCATCGCGCCCGGTTCGCTGATCGCGCAGGATGTGGGCGAGAACCCCGCCGGCTACGCGACGATCTCGGGCACCTCGATGGCCACTCCGCATGTCGCGGGCGCGGCCGCCCTGCTCAAGCAGCAGCACCCGGACTGGACGTACACCGAGCTGAAGGGCGCGCTGACCGCGTCCACGAAGCCCGGCGCGTACAACCCGTTCCAGCAGGGCTCCGGCCGGATCGCGGTGGACCGGGCGATCGCCCAGAGCGTCGTCGCCGAGCCGGTCTCGGTGAGCTTCGGGGTGCAGCAGTGGCCGCACACCGACGACGAGCCGGCCACCGAGAAGGTCACGTACCGCAACCTCGGCACGAGCGACGTCACCCTCGATCTGACGGCGACGGGCACCGGACCGCAGGGCAAGCCCGCTCCGGCCGGCTTCTTCACCCTCGGCGCGGACCGGGTGACCGTCCCGGCGGGCGGCACGGCGCAGGTGGCACTGACCGCCGACACCCGGCTCGGCGGCACCGCCGACGGCACGTACTCGGCGTACCTGGTGGCCACCGGCGGCGGGCAGACCGTGCGCACGGCGGCCGCGGTCGAGCGTGAGGTGGAGAGCTACGACCTCACCGTCAAGCACCTCGGGCGGGACGGCCGTCCGGCCGCCTACGCGGACAACACGCTCTACCGCTTCGGCGCCGAGGGCTTCCCGTTCCTGAACCCGCAGGTCGTCGACGGCACGGCGAAGATCCGGGTGCCCAAGGGCACGTACGTGGTCAACTCCACGGTGTACAGCGACCCGGACGACGTCACCAAGGGCGCCGACTGGATCGCCCAGCCCAAGATCTCGATCACCAAGAACACCTCGCTGACGTTCGACGCCCGCAAGGCGAAGCCGGTGAAGATCGCGGTGCCGGACTCCCGGGCGAAGCCGGAGCTGTTCTCGCCGGACTTCTCGGTGGAGTCCACGGACGATCAGGTCTCCTTCGGCTGGCTGATGGAGGCGCAGACCGGCATGCGCACGCTGCACGCCGGTCCGGCGATCACCGACGGTTCGCTCGCCCAGCACTGGTCGGGCACCTGGAGCAAGGGCTCCTCGACCGAGTACGACATCGCCGTCGGCGGCAAGGTCAGGCAGCTCGCGACCGGCTACAGCCGGAAGTTCACCACCGGACAGCTGGCCAAGGTGAAGATCGCCATGGGCTCGGCCGCACCGAAGAAGAAGGGCTCGATCACCGCGTTCCCCTTCCTGCCGACGCAGGGCGGCAGCTGGGCCACGTCGATCGAGCAGAAGCTGCCCGGTACCCGCACGCTGTACGTCTCCACCGCGGACAAGGCGGCGTGGAGCTTCGACTTCAGCCAGCTGGGCCCGGTCGACGCGGACGGCTGGCCGACGTACGAGGCTGATTACCGGGTCGGCCGGGAGGCGAAGTACAAGGCGGGCAAGACGTACGCCAAGACCGTGAACACCGCGGTCTTCGGCCCGCTGGTGGACGAGGACAACGGCGTCGTCCGTGAGGGCAACGAGATCACCGGCTCCCTCCCGCTGCTGGCGGACGGCCGGGGCAACCCGGGCGGGACGCTGTTCACGTCGGCCAAGACCGTCCTCTACCGCAACGGCAAGAAGCTCGGCCAGAACGGCGATCCGGTGTCCGGCGGCGAGTCCTTCCGGGTCCCGGCGGGAGCGGCCGACTACAAGCTGACGACCACGGTCAAGCGCAGCGCGAAGGTCAGCCCGCTCTCCACCCGGGTGGACGCGGCCTGGACGTTCCGCTCCAAGAAGACCGCGTTCACGCTGCTGCCCGTCTCCACCGTCCGGTTCACCCCGGCCGTGGGCGTCGACGGCCGGGCCAAGGCCGGCAAGACCGTCCCGGTGCCGGTGAAGGTGCTGGGAGCGGCCGCGGGCAAGAACCTGAAGTCGCTGAAGGCGTACGTCAGTTACAACGACGGCAAGACCTGGAAGAAGGTCACCGTCAAGAAGGGGAAGATCGCCGTCAAGAACCCGGCGAAGGGCAAGGCGATCTCCTTCGCCGCCAAGGTCACCGACAAGAAGGGCAACGCCTCGTCGGTGAGGATCTACCGCGCGTACCTGGGCAAGTGACGGGCGCTCGCGGGTAGTTCACCCCGCACATGACGGCGGCCCGCCGCACGGATCCTCTCCGTGCGGCGGGCCGCTCGTGCGTTCCCCTCGCGGTTACGCGATACGTTCCCGCACCACCGGCAGCGGTGCGAACGAGGTGCCGGCCGGGGCGATGTCGTACGCCTCGGGCAGCGCCTCGAGGGCGTAGTCGAACTTCTCGGGAGTGTCCGTGTGCAGGGTCATCAGCGGCTGGCCCTCGGTGACGGTGTCGCCGGGCTTGGCGTGCAGCTCGACGCCCGCGCCCGCCTGCACCGGGTCCTCCTTGCGGGCGCGGCCCGCGCCGAGGCGCCAGGCGGCGACGCCGACGTCGTAGGCGTCCAGGCGGGTCAGGACGCCGGAGGAGCGCGCGGTCACCACGTGGTGCTCGCGGGCCACCGGGAGCGTGGCGTCCGGGTCGCCGCCCTGGGCGGAGATCATGCGGCGCCAGACGTCCATCGCGGAGCCGTCGGCGAGCGCCTTCTCGGGGTCGGCGTCCTTGAGGCCCGCCGCGTCCAGCATCTCGCGGGCGAGGGCGAGCGTGAGGTCGATGACGTCCTGCGGGCCGCCGCCGGCCAGCACCTCGACCGACTCGCGGACCTCCAGCGCGTTGCCCGCGGTGAGGCCGAGCGGGGTCGACATGTCGGTGAGCAGCGCGACCGTCCGCACACCGCTGTCGGTGCCGAGCGCCACCATGGTGGAGGCCAGTTCGCGGGCGTCCTCGATGGTCTTCATGAAGGCGCCGGAGCCGACCTTGACGTCCAGGACGAGCGCCCCGGTGCCCTCGGCGATCTTCTTGGACATGATCGAGCTGGCGATCAGCGGGATCGCCTCGACGGTGCCGGTGACGTCGCGCAGCGCGTACAGCTTCTTGTCGGCGGGGGCGAGGCCGTCACCGGCGGCGCAGATGACCGCGCCGGTGGAGTCGAGGACGTGTCGCATCTCCGCGTTGGAGAGGTGGGCCCGCCAGCCGGGGATGGACTCCAGCTTGTCCAGGGTGCCGCCGGTGTGGCCGAGGCCGCGCCCGCTGAGCTGCGGCACGGCCGCGCCGCAGGCGGCGACCAGCGGGGCGAGCGGCAGGGTGATCTTGTCGCCGACGCCGCCGGTGGAGTGCTTGTCGGTGGTGGGCCGCGCGAGCCCGTCGAAGTTCATCCGCTCGCCGGAGGCGATCATCGCCGCGGTCCAGCGGGCGATCTCGGTGCGGTTCATGCCGTTGAGCAGGATCGCCATGGCCAGAGCGGACATCTGCTCATCGGCGACCTCGCCGCGGGTGTACGCGTCGATGACCCAGTCGATCTGCTCGGGGGTCAGCTCGCCTCGGTCCCGCTTGGTGCGGATGACGGCGATGGCGTCCATGGGAATCCTTCCGGCCGGGTGCGTGCGTGCGAGTCCCAACGGACTCTACGCGCATAGAGAGGGGGAAGAGCGGTGGCCCTTCCACGGAAGGAAGGGCCACCGCCGGGAGATACGGAGTTCAGCCGAGGTGCTGCGGGCCGAACGACTGGGGCAGCATCTCGTCCAGCCTGCGCTGCCCGTCGGGCGTCTCCAGGAGGAGTTCCGGGCCGCCGAACTCGTACAGCAGCTGCCGGCACCGGCCGCACGGCACCAGGGGCGCCCCGGTGCCGTCCACACAGGTGAAGTGGGTCAGCCGGCCGCCGCCGGTGGCCTGGAGCGTGGAGACCAGACCGCACTCGGCGCAGAGCGAGAGGCCGTAGCTGGCGTTCTCCACGTTGCAGCCGGTGATCGTGCGGCCGTCGTCCACCCGGGCGGCGACACCGACCGGGAAGCCCGAGTAGGGGGCGTACGCACGGGACATGGCGTCCCGTGCGGCCTCCCGCAGGGCCTCCCAGTCGTCCTCGCCGAAGGCGGTGGCGGCGGGCGGGGTCACTTGCCCTCGCCCTTGCGGTAGCGCATACCGTCCGCCTTCGGCATGCGCAGCCGCTGCGCGGAGAGCGAGAGCACGAGCAGCGTGACGATGTACGGCGTGGCGCTGACGAACTCGGTCGGCACGGTGTCCGTGGCGAGGTACCAGACCAGGACCACAGCGGCGATGGCACCGCTGATCGCGCCGGGCACGAACTTCTTGCGGTAGAGCTTCCAGGCCGCGAGTACGGCCAGCACCACCACGAGGAGCAGCAGCAGCGCGTGGACGGAGTCACCGCCGTTACGGAGCTGGAGCGCGTCGGCGAAGCCGAACAGGCCCGCGCCCATGGCGAGACCGCCGGGCCGCCAGTTACCGAAGATCATCGCCGCGAGGCCGATGTAGCCGCGGCCACCGGTCTGACCCTCGTTGTAGATGTGCGAGGTGACCAGGGAGAGGAAGGCTCCGCCGAGTCCGGCGAGGCCGCCGGAGGCGATCACCGCGATGTACTTGTAGCGGTAGACGTTCACCCCCAGCGACTCGGCGGCCACCGGGTTCTCGCCGGCCGAGCGCAGCCGCAGACCGAAGGCGGTCTTCCACAGGATGAAGAAGGTCGCCACGAAGAGCCCCAGGGCCACCAGCGTCAGCACGGAGACGTTGGTGATCAGGCCACCGACGACGCCGGCCACGTCGGAGACGAAGAACCAGTGGTGCTGTTCCACCGAGTGCAGCCAGTCCGAGACTCCGGGGAGCGTCACGGTGGTGATGTCCTCGGCGGGTGGTGACTGTTTGGGGCTTCCGCCCTTCGCCGCCGCCTCACCGGTGTTGAACCAGAGCTTGGCGAAGTAGGTGGTGAAGCCGAGCGCCAGGATGTTGATGGCGATACCGGAGATGATGTGGTCGACACCGAAGGTGACGGTGGCGACGGCGTGCAGCAGTCCGCCGAGCATGCCGCCGATGACGCCGGCGAGCACACCGATCCAGGGGTTGGTCTGCCAGCCCGCCCAGGCACCGAAGAAGGTGCCCAGGATCATCATTCCTTCGAGGCCGATGTTGACCACACCGGCCCGCTCGGACCAGAGGCCACCGAGACCGGCAAGGCCGATCGGCACGGCCATGGCCAGCGCGGCGCTGATCTGGCCCGCCGAGGTGACATCCTGCGCGCCGGTGATGGCACGTACCGCGGAGAGCGCGAGGAGCACGCCCGCGACGATCAGCAGGATGACGGGGAGGGAGAACCGAGAACGGCCGCCCTTGCCGCCGGAGACCTTGCGGGCCGCGGGCGGCGGAGTGGAAGTCGCCGTGGCGGTCACGCCGACACCTCCTGCTGGTCGGAGTTACGGGCCTGAGCGGCGAGCTCCTCGCCGACCTTGCTCTGCTGACGCTTGATGCCGTAGCGGCGGACGACCTCGTAGGCGATGACGACGCACAGGACGATGACGCCCTGGATGACGCCGACGATCTCCTTGTCGTACCCCTCGAACTCCAGCTTTCCGGTACCGCGCTCCAGGAAGCCCCACAGCAGCGCGCCGAGCGCGATGCCCACGGGGTGGTTGCGGCCCAGGAGAGCGATGGCGATACCGGTGAAGCCGATGCCGACCGGGAAGTCGCCGCTGTACTCGTAACTGTCGTTGAGCAGCGTCGGCATGCCGATCAGGCCGGCCATCCCGCCGGAGATGAGCATCGAGGTGACGACCATCTTCTTGACGTCGACGCCGCTGGCCTGCGCCGCGGAGCCGGACTGGCCGACCGTGCGCAGATCGAAGCCGAACCGGGTGCGCGAGAGCACGAACCAGTAGGCGATGCCCGCGAGGACCGCGATCACGATGAAGCCCCAGATCGGGGTCGGCGTGGTCGGGATCTCGAAGAAGTGCGAGGACTCCGGGATCGGCTTGGTGGAGATCTTCGTTCCGGCCTGGTCCAGGTGGCCGAGGCGGCCCTCCTGGAGCAGGTAGCCGATGATGGCCGTCGCGATGGCGTTCAGCATGATCGTCGAGACGACCTCGCTGACGCCCCTGGTGACCTTGAGGACACCGGCGATACCGGCCCACATGGCGCCGACGATCATCGCCGTGAGGATGATCAACGGGATCTGGAGAACGCCGGGCAGCGTCAGCGCGCCGCCGACGGCGGCGGCGAAGAAGGCCGCCAGGCGGTACTGGCCGTCGACGCCGATGTTGAACAGGTTCATCCGGAAGCCGACGGCCACCGCGAGACCCGCGAGGTAGTAGGTCGTCCCCTTGTTGAGGATGTAGACCTGGCTGTCCGACTTCATGCCGTACTCGAACATGATGCCGAAGGCGCTGAACGGTTCCTTGCCGGTGGCCGCCAGCACGAGGGCGGTCACGAGGAACGCGACCACGATCGCGAGTACCGGGGCCGCGATGCCCAGGAGCAGCCGCTCCTTGTCGAACTTCTTCATCGGTCCTCTCCCCCGTCCCGGGGGTCGGTTGCGGCGTCGCCGCCGGTGTCCGGTGCTTCGAGATGCCCCGAGGCCGCGCCGGTCATCGCCGAGCCGAGCTCTTCCGGGGTGATCGTCGCCGGGTCGGCGTCCGCGACCAGGCGGCCGCGGTACATGACGCGCAGGGTGTCGGACAGGCCGATCAGCTCGTCCAGGTCGGCCGAGATCAGCAGGACGGCCAGTCCTTCGCGGCGGGCCTCGCGGATCTGGTCCCAGATCTGCGCCTGCGCGCCGACGTCCACACCCCGGGTGGGGTGGGCGGCGATCAGGAGCTTGGGCGCGTGGCTCATCTCCCGGCCGACGATCAGCTTCTGCTGGTTGCCGCCGGAGAGGGACGCCGCGGTGACCTCGATGCCGGGGGTGCGGACGTCGTACTCGCGCACGATCCGCTCGGTGTCGGCGCGGGCCGCGCTGTTGTCCAGCAGCCAACCGCGGCTGTTGGGCTTCTCGGTGACGTGCCCGAGGATGCGGTTCTCCCAGAGGGGCGCGTTCAGCAACAGGCCGTGACGGTGGCGGTCCTCGGGGATGACGGCCATGCCGTCCTCACGCCGCTTGCGGGTGACGGTACGCGAGATGTCCGCGCCGTCCAGAGTGAGGACGCCGCGGTCGAGGTGGCGCATGCCCATGATGGAGTCGACCAGTTCGGACTGCCCGTTGCCCTCGACCCCCGCGATACCGAGCACCTCGCCCTTGCGGATGGTGAAGGTGATGCCGTCCAGCACGCCGCGCACGACGCCGTCCGGGTCGGTGACGGTGAGCCTGAGGTCCTCGACGGTCAGCATCGGAATGTCGGTGACGGTCGACTCGCGGGTCTCCGGCGAGGGCAGCTCGCTGCCCACCATCAGCTCCGCGAGCTGCTTGGTCGTGGTGTTGGCGGGGTCCGCGGTCCCCACCGTCGTACCGCGCCGGATCACCGTGATCTCGTCCGCGACGGAGAGCACTTCGCCCAGCTTGTGCGAGATGAAGATGACGGTGAGGCCTTCGGCCTTGAGCTCGCGCAGGTTGTCGAAGAGCGCGTCGACCTCCTGCGGCACGAGCACGGCGGTCGGCTCGTCGAGAATCAGGGTGCGGGCGCCCCGGTAGAGAACCTTGAGGATCTCCACCCGCTGCCGGTCGGCGACACCGAGGTCCTCGACCATGGCGTCCGGGCGGACCCCGAGGCCGTACGCCTCCGAGATCTCCTTGATCCGGGCGCGGGCGCGGGCGCCGATCCCGTACAGCTTCTCGGATCCGAGGACGACGTTTTCCAGGACCGTGAGGTAGTCGGCGAGCATGAAGTGCTGGTGCACCATGCCGATCCCGCGGTCGATGGCGTCGCCGGGGTTGTTGAACGAGGCCTGCTCGCCGTCGATCGTGATGGTGCCCTCGTCCGGCTTCTGCATGCCGTAGAGGATCTTCATCAGAGTGGACTTCCCCGCGCCGTTCTCCCCGACGAGGGCGTGCACGGTACCGCGGCTCACGGTGATGTCGATGTCGTGGTTGGCCACGACCCCGGGGAATCGTTTGGTGATGCCGCGGAGCTCTACGGCATGAGGACTGCTGGACGCTTTGATGACGCACTCTCCTTGACAGGAGCGGAGGGCGGAGGGACGAGGAGGGCGGCGTTGCCGCGGTCGGAGGACGGGGCGGGCAGGAACGTGACGGTGGCGGGTGAGCGTGGCGGGTGGGGTGGCGAAAATACCGCGCCCGACGGAAGCTACGCGCGTAGCGCCACTGATCGGCTGCCCGGTCGGCGAGCGGACCACGGACACGTACCCGCAAACCGGGCACTCCGGTGGAGGCGTGTACGTGAATCGGGGCCCGGAGACGCTGCCGAAGCCGCGCTCCCGGACCCCGATGCCAACGAACCGGTCAGGTCGTGGTCTTGACCTTGATGGTGCCGTCGACGATCTTCTTCTTCGCCTCGTCGATCTTGGCCTGGATGTCGCTGAGGTGGTCACCCGTGGTGGTCAGGCTGACACCGTCCTCGGCCAGCGAGTACGACTGGGTGCCGGACAGCGGCTTGCCCTCGTCGACCGACTTGATGAGGTCGAAGACACCGCTGTCGACGTTCTTGACGACGGAGGTCATGATCGTCTCGGAGTACTTCGACAGAGCCGGGTCCTTGGCCTGGTCGGAGTCGACACCGATGGACCAGGCGCCCTTCTTGCCGGCCACGGCCTCGATCGCACCGGCGCCGGAACCGCCCGCGGCGGCGAAGATCACGTCGGCACCCTTGTCGAGCATGCCCTTGGCGGCGGCCTTGCCCTTGTCGGGGCTGCCGAAGCCGGACAGGTCCGAGCCCGTGGACAGGTACTGGATCTGCACCTTGGCCTTCGGGTCCGTGTCCGTGACACCCTGCTGGAAGCCGGCGGCGAACTTCTTGATCAGCGGCAGGTCGACGCCGCCGATGAAGCCGACCTGACCGTCCTTGGACTTCAACGCCGCCGCGACGCCGGCGAGGTAGGAACCCTGCTCCTCGGTGAAGACGATGGAGGCCACGTTCTTGGCGTCGGAGACCGAGTCGATCAGACCGAACGTGGTGTCCGGGTGCGACTTGGCGACCTTCGCGATCGCGTCCGAGTAGGCGAAGCCGACCCCGATGACCGGGTTGTAGCCGCCCTCGGCGAGCGAGCTGAGGCGCTGCTCGCGGTCGGCCGGGGTCTCGCCGCTCTTGGCGGTGAGCTCCTTGGTCTCGGCGCCGAGATCGGCCTTGGCCTTGTCGAGGCCACGGGCCGCGGAGTCATTGAAGGAGTTGTCCCCCCGACCGCCGACGTCGTAGGCCATGCCGACCTTGAGCTTGCCTTCGGAGTCACTGGACTCGGTGGACGACTCGCCGCACGACGTGGCGGTGAGCGCGAGGGCCGCGGCGACAGCACACGCGGCGGTGATCTTGGATACCCGGCGCACGAGGAGGGTCCCTTCAGACTGGCCGAAAGCGCCTCTTCCGGCGCTGGTTTCGCGGCGATCGTAACGCGCGTAGATATCTGTTTAGCCCCAGTTCATGAGTCGTTACCAGATCGAAGCGCGGGATCGACCCAGGGGCATCGGCGGGCCTTCGGGAGGCGACGCGTGCACGATCGCGCACGCCGTCAGCCTACGACGGCCCGGCCCACCCCGCCGAGTATCCGCGGGGCGCGTCGGACGGACCCGCCGGGGTCGGCTCGGGTCGGTCGGTTCGGGTCGGTCGGGTCGGCGGGCGCGCGTCGACTGCGGCGGCCGTTCCGGCCAAACCGTTGCAGCCACACCCGAAATCATCACAAGCAGTCAAATTGCCTTTCCTTCGCTGGTCACCCCGCCTGTCCGATGCTTGCCATGCCGACTTGGCGGCTGATAGAAAGCCATCAGGCATTTGACCGGCAGCGGTCCTGCCGACTGCACAAAACGGGGAATCCGCCGACCAGCGGAATCAAGCATTTCATCGCACGGGGTAGCGCGCTCTGCCGCGCCCTTTCGCCGCGACACCTTTCCCTTTTGAGCAGACCGCTGCCCAAAACATGGGGGAATCAATGAAGCGCGCGCTTTCCGTCTTCTCTGTCGCCGCTCTGGCGTTCGTGGGCGTCGGCGTCGTCGCACCGACGGCTTCAGCCGTCCCGGTGGGCAACTGCAAGACATGGGTCTCCAACAAGGCCCCGTACACCGGCTCGGCGTACTGCAGCAATGTCGCGGCTTTCGACAAGTTCCGCGTGAAGGTCACCTGCGTCGACCCGCGGGGCAGCAAGTGGTTCGCGTACGGGCCGTGGAAGAAGAACACCCAGACGTCCACCGTGAAGTGCTCCGATAACCCCAACGTGGGCGTCCTCAACCCCGGCGTTTCGTTCAACGCCTGACCAGCGACGAACGCGGGGCACTGACCGACCGCGTGCCCCGGACATCACGACCGCACCACCTCACTGGAGAACCATGAAGAAGATCATGAGCATGGCCGCGGGGCTGCTCCTCGCCGCCGGCTCTGTCGCCGTCAGCGCACCCACCGCGAGCGCGGCAAGCGTCGACTGCGACACGTGGAAGTCGAGCACCGCACCGTACAAGGGCTACGCCAAGTGCACGGGAATGCTCCCGTATCCGCTGGAAGGCGTGCAGGTGAGGGTGACCTGTATCGACGCCCGCGGAAGCCAGTGGCACGTCAACGGAAGCCGTGTGGGCAACGGGAAGACGTCCACCGCCAAGTGCTCCGACAATCCGAGCGTCGGAATCTACAAGGTGGGCCTGACGCGGAGCCGTATGTGAAAGAACGGTGAGGCCGTTACGGGCCCGAGCTGCGCCGTCGCACCACACTGACGGGGCAGCTCGGGTTCGCCGTTCACGCACGGCGGGAAAGGCGCTCGGGAATGTGCGCCCGGTGTACGAAAAGCGCGCACCCCGACGCCTGCCCCCGAGCCGAACGGCACAGGGCCCGCCGCGTCAGGTGTTCAGCAGCGCCGAGGCGGTGAACAGCTCGACTCCTACGGTGATGGCCTCTTCGTCCACGTCGAAGTTGCCCCGGTGCAGGTCGAGCCCGCGCGTGTCGCCCGGGGTCCGGACGCCGAGCCGGGCCATCGCTCCGGGCACCTGCTCCAGGTACCAGGAGAAGTCCTCGCCCCCCAGGCTCTGCTCGGTGTCCTCGATCGCATACGATCCGCGGCGCTCGGTCATCGCGGCGTCCAGCAGGCCGATGGACTCGGCGTCGTTCACCACGGGCGGCACACCGCGCACGTAGTTGACGACGGTCTTGGCCCGGTGCATTCCGGCCACCTCGTCCACGGCGGCGTGCACCAGGTCGGGGGCGTCCCGCCAGGCGTCCAGGTCCAGGCAGCGGACGGTGCCGGACAGCTCGGCGTGTTGCGGGATGACGTTGGGGGCGTGCCCGGTCTCCAGCCGCCCCCAGGTCAGCGCGAGCCCGGAGCGGGCGTCGACCCGGCGGGCCAGGAGCGCGGGCACGTCGACGGCGACCCGGGCGGCGGCGGTCACCAGGTCGGTGGTCAGGTGCGGCCGGGCGGTGTGCCCGCCGGGCCCGTCGAGGGTGATCTCCAGCCGGTCGCAGGCCGAGGTGATGGCCCCGATCCGCAGCCCGATCCGCCCCACATCCACCTTGGGGTCGCAGTGCACGCCGATGATCCGCCCGACGCCCTCCAGCACCCCGGACTCGATCGCGTCGACCGCTCCGCCGGGCAGGACCTCCTCGGCGGGCTGGAAGATCAGCCGCACCGCGTGGGGCAGCAGCCCCTGCCGGTCGAGCCCGGCGAGCACGAGCCCCGCGCCGAGCACGGTGGTGGTGTGCACGTCGTGCCCGCAGGCGTGTGCCCGGTCGGGCACGGTGGACCGGTAGGGCACGCCCGCCTTGGTGTCCGGGATCGGCAGCGCGTCGATGTCCGCCCGCAACGCCAGCATGGGCGTCACCCCGTCCCACTCCCCCACGTCGCACATGAGCCCGGTCCCCACCGCGAGGACCTGCGGCTTCAGCCCGGCCTTCTCCAGCCGGTCCTTGATGGCCGCGGTGGTGCGGAACTCCTGGTTGCCGAGCTCGGGGTGCATGTGCAGATCACGGCGGAAGGCGATCAGCTCGGCACGGAGCTCGTCGGAGAGCCGGCCGGGCAGCGCACCTGCCCCGGGCCGGCCGGCCGGGTTGTGGGGGTGGGAGGCGCGGGACTTCAACTGGTTCACCTGAGGAAGCGTAGGCCCCTTGACCCCTCAACTGGCCACAGATCAACAAAACTTCAGCCGCTCAGGCGAACAAATTTCGGGTGAGGACGTGTGACGCTGGGTGGTTGCGGGTATACCGGTTCCCCTTCCGGACTCGCGTGCAGGCGAGCTGACTACTGGCGCGTGCACCCTCAGCGACGCGACAGATAGTACTTATCCCGTACATCCGGGTCAGATGTCAGGAAGAAGAATTCAAGCTTGCCCGACTTGTTCTTGATGACACTGAGGTCCCAGGCCGCCTCTTCCGGCGGCGGAGCCGTACGAGTCGCCGCACTCGCC
The DNA here is from genome assembly GCF_044333935.1 of Streptomyces sp. NPDC020884. Classification (NCBI taxonomy): domain Bacteria; kingdom Bacillati; phylum Actinomycetota; class Actinomycetes; order Kitasatosporales; family Streptomycetaceae; genus Streptomyces; species Streptomyces sp. NPDC020884. Next base: position 100,086 of record NZ_JBIRRY010000003.1, read on the forward strand.
GGATCCGAGGGCACCGACGAAGGGGACTCGGTCTCTTCCGCATCGTTGCCGATGCCGTCCACAGAAGGCTTGACCACCACATGCACCACGGAACCATCACCCACCGTGTTCCCACCCTGATGGCTTCCCGGCTCGGAGAGTGACCAGGTTCCGGAACCTGTCATCCGCCAGCCGTCATCGAAACGGAACTCTTGGCCGTCGAGATCAACCACCTCGGCAACACCCCCTGCCCGCAGAGTCAGCGAACTGCCGGACCAACCCTTCCAGGTTCCATGGAGATCGGCCGGCTTCGCCGTGACAGGAGGAGGTAGCGGAGCGGTCCGGTTGTCGGCACAGGCCGCGGTTCCCGCGAGCACTACCGAAGCAATCAACACAGGAGCCAGGAATCGTCCGGCTCGGACAGACATGAACAACCTCTTTCACACCGTCGGCCTGGCGGCCAAGAGTGTGACCTCGGCCGCCCGGTTGTGTACCGCGATGCACTTACCGTGCTAATCGGCGGGCCGGGGCATACGAATGCTCTCGGTCCACCGGACAGTACGCGAGCAGCGTGGACCTGCACGAGGGGCGGATCGACCCTGGCGCGTACACCGCGGTCATCTTCTCCGGACACGACGGGTACTGGTCCAAGGAGATGCGCGACTGCGTCGAGGACGCGGTGGCGGCCGGGTGGTGACGTCCTACAAGGAAGCCCCGGACCCCGAACCGGGTGCGGCGGGCCCCACCGTCCGCCGGCGCAAGCTGGCCAAGAAGCGGCGCAAGGCCGAGCAGGGGCTGCTGGGCGTGCAGTACAACGGCATCCTCGCGGAGCCCGTACCGCTCGTGGTCCGGGAGAGCGGCCACTGGTTCTGGAAGGGAACAGGGCTGCGGGACGGCGACGGCATTCCGGATCTGGTGGCGGTGGAGGCCGACGGTTTCGACCCCTCGATGCCCCGCCCCGCGGACAGCAAGCAGACGCTCCTGGCCGCTTCTCCGTACACCGACAGCTGGGGTCGGGGCCGCCGTGAGCACAACGCCAGTCTGTGCGAGGACACCGAGGGAACGTTGGTCTTCGTCGCAGGGACGTTCCACTGGCCGCTCGCGCTGAACGAACCCGACCACCTCAACCCGCTGGTCCAGCGGGCCACCCGGAACCTGGTGGAGAAGATGCTGGAGCCACGTCCGTAGGCGCTCTGCGTGCTCACCCGCCCGTAGGGCCCGGCCGCGGCGGGAGCCCTACGCGTGGGCCGTCGACGACAGCCGCTGCACCCCCCGTGCCGTCTCCGTGACCCCGCTCAGGAAGCCCTGGGCGCGGGGTGAGGCCGTGGCGCGGAGCCATTCCGGGGCGATGTCGCAGACCGCCACCTGGACGCCCGTGCCGGCCAGGGCCAGCGGGAGGGTGTGGACGACAGTGGAGGGGAAGCTGACGATCGTGCGGCCGATGGGGCCGCGGCGGGCGATGAGTTCCAGGGGGAGGTCCGGGCGGACGATCTCCAGGCCGGTGGCGGCTTCCAGGGCGTGGAGCTTCTCGGCGGACTCGCGGCGGTGGGCGAAGTAGCGGGTGGCGCCGTGGGTGCGGGCCAGGGCCATGACCGCCTCCTGGTACGGGACGGGGTCGACGACGCCCGTCTCGACCAGGGAGGTGCCGACCAGGTCCGCGCCCTTGCCGATGCTCGGCGGGCCGAAGCGGGCGCGGGTCCAGGCGAAGGTGTTCGGGGTGACCGCGATGCCGGGCGGAGCCTCGACCGGCATCGCGGTGAACACCTCGACCGTGTGGTTCGCCGTCGGGGTGAAGCGGCGGCGGGCGGTGGCGGTGACCGGGGCCAGGACCAGTTCGCGCGGTCCCGTGCGGCCCCGGCGGTGCCAGCGGGTCAGCCGCTCGCCCCGGGCCAGCTGGGCGACGAACTCCATGGTGGCCGTGCCGTCGTCGACGACCGTGAGGCGGTCGGCGCGGACCAGCGTGAGCAGGAGCTGCACATAGCGGGAGAACGGGTCGCCGATCACGATGTGGTCCGCGCGCCGGACCAGGCCCGCCAGGGCGCGCAGGGCCTTCAGGGGCGCGCCGGACTCGCCGCGCGCCTCCTGCCAGCGGACGGCGATGCCCTCGTCGCGGGCCAGCTCCGCCATCCGGCGCAGCTGGCCGCGCGACATCGGGTCGACCGGGGGGAGGACGACGACCGTGGTGGCGGTCGGATCGTCTCCCCCCTGGGTGTGAACCCACTCCAGGACGTTCAGGAGCTGGACCGGGCTCTCGACGAAGGCGAGGTTCACCGGTCGGCGCTCAGACCGCGACCGGCTCGGGGGCCGGCGCGTTCTCGGTCTCGGCGACCACGCCCGCGACCCGGCGGAGCTTCTTCATCGGGCCGAGCTCGGACTCGTACACCTTCTTGACGCCGTCACCGAGGGACTGCTCGATGGTGCGGATGTCGCGGACCAGGCGGGTCAGGCCCTGCGGCTCGACGGAGGCGGCCTGGTCGGAGCCCCACATGGCGCGGTCCAGGGTGATGTGGCGCTCGACGAACGTGGCGCCGAGCGCGACGGCCGCGAGGGTGGTCTGCAGGCCGGTCTCGTGGCCGGAGTAGCCGATCGGGACGTTCGGGAACTCCTGCTGGAGGGTGTTGATGACCCGCAGGTTCAGCTCCTCGGCCTTCGCCGGGTAGGTGGAAGTGGCGTGGCAGAGAAGGATGTTGTCCGACCCGAGGACCTCGACCGCGTGGCGGATCTGCTTCGGGGTCGACATGCCGGTGGAGAGGATGACCGTGCGGCCGGTGGCGCGCAGGGCGCGCAGCAGCTCGTCGTCGGTGAGCGAGGCGGAGGCCACCTTGTGGGCGGGGACGTCGAACTTCTCCAGGAAGGCGACGGCCTCGGTGTCCCACGGGGAGGCGAACCAGTCGATGCCGCGCTTCGCGCAGTGCTCGGCGATGGCGGTGTACTCGGCCTCGCCGAACTCGACGCGGTGGCGGTAGTCGATGTACGTCATCCGGCCCCAGGGGGTGTCGCGCTCGATGTCCCACTGGTCGCGCGGGGTGCAGATCTCCGGGGTGCGCTTCTGGAACTTGACGGCGTCGCAGCCGGCTTCGGCCGCCGCGTCGATCAGCGCGATGGCGTTGTCGAGGTCGCCGTTGTGGTTGATGCCGATCTCGCCCGTGATGTAGACGGGGTTGCCGGGGCCGGCGGTACGGGTGCCGAAGGTGCGCAGGCGGGAGGTGCTCATGGTGGTGCTTCCTTACTTGGTGGGAACGGTGGGGACGGTGGGGTCAGGGGTGGTCGTGGTGGTGGTGAGGGTGGGGCCCAGCAGCCAGGCCGCGATCTCGCGGATGGCTCCGTAGCCCCCGGGGGTGGTCGTGACGGCGCGCGCCGCGGCGCGTACCGAGTCGTGGGCGCTCGCGACGGCGACGGGCCAGCCGGCGAGCGAGAAGCACGGGAGGTCGTTGACGTCGTTGCCGACGTAGAGGACCCGGTCGGGTGCGATGGACTGTTCGTCGCACCACCGCTTGAGCGCCTCGTCCTTGCGGTCGATGCCGTGCAGGACGGGGATCTTGAGCTTGCGGGCGCGGGCGGCGACGACCGGGTTCTGCTCGGTGGAGAGGATCAGGAGGGGCACACCGGCCTTGCGCAGGGCGGCGATGCCGAGCCCGTCGCCCCGGTGGACGGCGACGGTCTCGCGGCCCTCGGAGTCGATCATGACCCGGTCGTCGGTCTGGGTGCCGTCGAAGTCCAGGACAACCGCGTCCACGTCCGCGAGGGAGGGCAGCGGCTCCGGGTCCAGGAGCGGGGCGAGCGCACGGGCGCGGGCCAGGTCGTGCGGGTCGTCGATCTCCAGCACCCGGGCCGGGTCGGTGGGCACCAGGGCGGTGTGGCCGAAGAAGCGGTGGCGGTGGGTACGGAAGCCCGCCGCGTCCATCGCGTAGGCCGCGCCGGTCTCCAGGTAGTCCTGGGGGCGGTCCTGCCGGCGGGGGCGTACGGACTTGTCGTGGTTGACGCCGTACGTTCCCTCCTCCACCGCGTGGCCGTCGCGCCAGACGAAGCCGTGGAACGGGGCGACGGTGACGGCGGTGTCCGCGCCTTCCTGGGCCACCGCCCTGGCGACGCCGTCGATGTCCTCGCGGGAGACGAACGGGCTGGTGCACTGGACGAGGAGGACCACGTCGACGCGCCGGGCGCGCTCGGCCTCGTAGACGTCCAGGGCGTGCAGCACGGCCGCTTCGCTGGTGGCGGTGTCGCCCGCGATGGCGGCGGGGCGCTCCACGCAGTGCAGCCGGTGGGCGGCCCCGAGGTGGGCGGCGGCGCTCCGGGCGGCCTCGGCGATCGCCCCGTCGTCGGTGGTGACGACGACGGCGGTGACCTCGGGGGCGCCGAGCGCGGCGCGGACCGCGCGGGCGACCAGGGGGACGCCGCCGACCTCGGCGAGGTTCTTGGCGGGGACGCCCTTGGATCCGCCTCGGGCGGGGATCACGGCGAGGACGGTCGGGCTCGGGGGCGGCTGCATCGCTGCTCCTGGTGTCATGGCGGTTCCTGACGTGGTGGTCACAGCTCGCCCATCCGGCGGATCACGGGGGCGACGCGCTGGACGCCCTGGCGGTAGGCGCCCCGGGCCGCGTTGCGCACGGTTTCGCGCACCGCGCCCCGGACCCGGCCGGGCTCCTGCGGTGCGGCCGCGCCGGGCAGGGGCGTGCCGTCGGGTGCCAGGTGGTGGCGGCCGAGGATGCCGGGGAGGTAGCCGGGGGCGGTGGCGGGCGTGTAGTAGGGGGCGAGCGGCGGGAGTCGGTCCTCTTCGAGGAGGTCGGTGACCCGGGCGCGGGCGGTGTCGTAGGCGGTGCCGTACGAGCCGTCGGCGGCGACGCCCTGGCCGGCCAGCCACGGGCCGTCGGGCCGGGGCCGGATCCCGCCGTCCAGCCGGTCCCAGGAGGTGAGGAGCCCGGAGCCGACGAAGTGGTGGTTGCCGAGCGTCTCGCGGACCCCCAGGTCGGTGAGGACGGCGGTCGGGATGCGCCGGTGCAGGGACTCCAGCGCGGCGGTCGAGGAGACCGTGACCAGGAGGTCGGTGCGGTCCAGGACCTCGCCCATGTGCCCGTACACCAGGCGGAAGTTGGGCGGCAGCCCGCCGGGCAGCCTCTGGGCGAGCTTCTGGTAGGGCAGCTCCTCGATGTGCGTGGTGTGCTCACCGGGCTTGGAGCGCAGCTTCAGCAGCACCTCGCGGCGCGGGTGCAGCCGGGCGTGCTCGACGAGCCGGCGGAGCAGGTACGTCCGGTCGGCGCGCGAGGCCGGTACGGAGGGCTGCGCGGCGAACACCACGGTGTCGCGGCCCTCTTCGGGGCGGTAGGGGGCGCCGCCGAGGAAGGGCAGGGCGGCCTCCGTGACGGCCGAGGCGTCCGCGCCCACGCCCTCGTACACCGCGCGGAAGCGCTCCGCGTCGTGCCGGGAGTTGGCGAGGACGACGTCCGCCCCGTGGCGGAGCAGCAGCCCGTCGGCGAGCTTCTCGTAGACGACGCCCACATAGCCGGTGACGACGACGGGCCGGCGCGGCAGGTCCAGGGCGGCGAGGCCGTGCAGCATGGCCTGGACGCCGCCGCCGACGAGGGCGAGGACGACGAGGTCGTAGCCCTCGTCGCGCACGGTGTGCAGGAACTCGACGGCGGTGACCTCGCGGACCCGCTCGGCGTCGATCCCGACCTCGCCGACCTCCGCGAGCTGGCGGGGCGTCGGGGTGGCCCGGCCGCGCAGCAGCAGCCCGCTGACCTCCACGGGCCGCGTCTCCCGGCCGTCCGCTTCGGCGGTCAGGCGGCGCGCGGTGAGCGCGCCCCATTTCCACCGGGTGTCGGAGTCGGCGAGGACGGCGACCCGCAGCGCCGGTCGGGGCACGGCGGGGGCTTCGGCCGGATCGGCCTCATTGCTGGTACGTGGGGGCACGTCCTAGAAGTTAGGAAGGCATTTCGATGCGCGGCCCAACGTGATGGCAACAGATGGTTAACAGCGAGCCGACGATTGGGGGGCCGCCCCGAATACGCCCTCAATTCCCGGTTCGGGAAAGGTGATTCACCTGGGCGTCGGGCTTTGTTCACCTGCTGGGCGCATTGAGGATAAGGAAAGGGCCAGGGCCGCACCTAACGTAATGTGCGTGGTTAAGCTCTCCGTCATCGTGCCGTTCTTCAACGTGCAGACCTACGCGCCCGACACCCTCAGAAGTCTGCGGGCCAACGCCCGCGAGGACTTCGAGTTCCTCCTCGTCGACGACTGTTCGACCGACGGGACCCGGGAACTGCTGGACCGGGCCGCCGGGGGGATCCCCGGGGCCGTGCTGCTGCGGCACGAGGTGAACGGCGGTCTGGCGACCGCGCGCAACACCGGCCTGGACGCCGCCCGCGGCGAGTACCTCGCCTTCCTGGACGGCGACGACTGGGCGGCCCCCGGGCACTACGAGCGGCTGGTGGCCAGGACCGAGGCGCTGGGCTGCGACTTCGTGCGCACCGACCATGTCCAGGCACACGGCAGTTCGCGGACCGTACGCCGGGTTCCGCACGGGCCGCACGGCGTCGTGAGCGATCCCCGGGCCGCGATTCTGCCCGCCCACCGCACCACGTCGGTGGACTACGCGTTCGCCTGGGCGGGCCTCTACCACCGGAGGCTGCTGGACCGGGGGCTGCTGCACTTCACCGACGGGCTGCGCACGGCCGAGGACCGGCCGTGGATCTGGCGGCTGCACCGGGAGGCGCAATCCTTCGCCGTCCTCGGTCTGCTCAGCCATTTCTACCGGCGGGGGGTGGCCACGTCCCTGACCCAGATCGGGGACGTACGCCAGCTCGATTTCCTGCGCGCATTCGACCAGGTGATCGCCGAAACGGCGGCCGACCGCGAGGCGGACGTGTTCCTGCCGAAAGCCGTACGGACCTACTGCGCGGTCATCGCCCACCATCTGGGCGCCCTCGAGAAATTCGAACCGGCCGTGGCCCGTGAACTGAGATCGCGGAGCGCCGCCGCCCTGGGACGCCTGCCGCAGCCGCTGCTGAACGAGGCCCTCGACTCCATGGACGTGACACGGGCGACCCGGCTGCGCAGGCTGCGCCGCCGTCCGGCCGCCGCGAAGGGGGCCTCGGCCGTATGACCACCCGGATCTTCCACGCCTCCTCGCCCGCCGCGACGGTGCTGCTGGCCGCGGCGATCGACGCGGGGTGCTTCACCGAGCCCGACCGCCGGATCCTGCTGCTGTCCCGAACCGGACCGGCCCCGGAGGCCGCTGCCGATGTCTCGGAGGCCGCCGGCTTCGAGCGGCTGCGCGCCCGGTTCGACGAGGTCCTCCCGTGGAACGACACGATCTTCCCCCACCACCCGGAGAGCTGGCATCCCCGGGCCGACGACGCCCCGCTGTGGGAGCGCCACTTCCGGCGCGCCTGGGGTCTCGGCGACGAGGCGCTGGAGCTCGTCGTGGACTCCCCGCACACCGGTCCCGCCCGCGCCCTCGCCCAGGTCTTCGCCGGCGTGCCGCTCGATGTGTACGCCGAGGGGCCCGGCGGCTACGGCCCGACCGGGGAGAAGATCCCCCCGCAGACCGGGACCCGGGTGCGGCGGCTGCTCCATCCGGACCTGGTCCCCGGGGTGCGCCCCCTGCTGCTGGGCGAGTACGGGGTGGAACCGCAGACCGTGCCGGCCGAGGCGATCACCAGGGTCATCGGTGAACTGGCGTACGCGTGCGTCGAGTCGGCGGCCCTCGAGCCGCCGGCCGGGGAGCCCTGCGCGCTGCTGCTCGGGCAGGATCTCGCCGGGGCCGGGCTGCTCCCGGCGGCCGAGGAGGCGGAGCTGCGGCGGGAGATGGTGCGCGGGGCCGCGGCCCTCGGCCATACCCGGCTGGTGTTCGCGCCGGATCCGTACGCGCCGTGGGAGAGCCCGGCGGCGCTGCTCGCCGAGGCGGCCCGGCTGGGTGTCGAGCTGACCGTGCTGGACACCCCGCGGCCCGTCATGGCCGATGTGCTGCTGCACCGGCTGCGGCCCGCGCTGGTCGTCGGCTGCACCTCGACCGCCCTGTTCGGCGCGGTCCGCTTCCACGGCCTGCCGGTGGCGACCGTGGGCACGGGGCTGCTCCTGGAGCGCCTGACCCCGTACGAGAACCCCGAGCGGATACCGGCGACGATCGCCGACGCCCTGCTGCCCGAGTCGGCCGACGGCGACCCGGTGACCCGGAGGGAGCCGGGCGGCGAGGGGGAGTTGGACGGTCTGCTGGCGGCCGTCGCCTTCGCGATGCGGCCCAGGGTCCGCCCCGATCTGCGCCCGGCCGCCGAGCGCTATCTGTCCACGCACCTGGACAGCCGCACCTGGCGCTACTTCAAGCGCCGCCGGCTGGCCTCGCTCGCGCTTCCCGGGGTGATCCCGGCCCGGCTGGCGTTCCTGCGCGGTAACCCGGCGCTGCGCCGGGTGGCCCGGCGGGCCAAGGCGCTGCGGGGCGGCAGGAGCTGAGGCGGCGGGGGCGGGCCCTCGCGCTCAGCCCAGCACCTTGCTCGCCCCCGCGCGGCCCCACAGCAGGGCCGCGCCGAACGACAGGGCGGTCGTGGCCGCCGTGACCCCGATCACGAGGGCCGCGGCGGCCGGGCCGCTCAGGTCCGCCCGGACGAAGGCGTCGTCCAGGACGCCGAGGACGAGTACGTGCACGAGGTAGGCCCCGAACGAGGCGTCGGCCAGCCGGGTCAGGGTGGGGCGCATCCGTTCCGGGACGCGCAGGCCGTGCAGGGAGATCAGGACACCGCAGGCGAACAGGGCCACCAGGACGTGTGCGTACGGGATCGCGTAGTGCACCTCGTGCTGGTACGCGATCACCCCGGCCAGTCCGGCCGCCGCGAGCAGCAGCCAGGGCAACCGCCGCCGGCCGAAGGCACCCGCCGGGGCGGCGAGCAGCAGCGCGCCGAGCACCGCGTAGATCAGCTGGTACGGCCCGAAGGCCCAGCCGAAGCGCGGCAGTTCGCGCCCGGTGGCCTCGGCCAGGTCGCCGAAGAGCGACGGGGCGGCCGCCAGGACCAGCAGGGCGGCGCCCAGACCCCACGGCCGCCTGCCCGACCTGACCAGCACGACCAGGCCCAGGACCATGATCACGGGGAGGTAGGCGTAGAGGTACCAGAGGTGGTAGGCGGGGCGGACCGAGGCGAACACGGAGTCCAGCGCCAGCTCGCCCACCGGGGCGTCGTTGGTTCCGCGCAGCCTGCCCCAGGCCAGGTAGAGCGCCGTCCAGACGGCGAGCGGCACCACGATCCGCGTGATGCGCTGCCGCAGCCGCGCGCCGTCCTTCGGCGGGGCCCCGACCAGGACCACCCAGCCGGCGATGGCGAAGAAGAGCGGCACGGCGAAGCGCCCGGCGGAGTCGGCGGCCAGCCCGGCCCAGTAGGTGCCGGGCCCCTGCGACGCCGTACGGCCCACGGTGTTCACGAACGCCGAGCCGGTGTGGCAGACGATCACGCCGACCGAGCAGAGCAGCCGGATCAGGTCGATGTCGTAGCGGTGCTCGCGGACCGGCCGGGGCGGTTGGGGGACCGTCGGCGCCGGGGCGGCGGCGGGAGGTGTGGTGGACATGGTCCTCAGGGGGTGGGCGGGAGGTTCCGGGACGGTACGGAGCGGGCTGCGGGAAACGGGGGTGCGGCGGCGGCCGGTGTCACGTGCGGCCCTGGAGTCGGGCGGCGTCGCCCTCGGCGGCCCGGGGCGCGGGGAGCGGCAGACCGGGGCCCGCCTCGCCGAACGGGTCGGGGAGGCCGGTGAGTTCACGCAGCCCGACGAGGTTGTCCCGGGTCACCGACCACAGCGTCCGCTGCCGGTCGTGGACGTCGGCCACCGCCGCCGCGTGGTCCTCCAGGACCGCGCGGGCCCGCTCCGCGAGCCGGGCCCCGAGGGCCCGCTCGTGGACGGAGACGCCCCAGTCGGGCCGGTCGATGTCGGCCAGGAAGTAGGCCAGTTTGGGGTGGGAGACCAGGCTGATGACGGGGGTGCCGCAGCCGAAGGGGATCATCCCGGCGTGCCCGCGCATGCCGATCACCAGCCGGGTGCGCCGGTAGAGGTCCCGGATGGCGTCGTTGGACAGCCGGTAGAGCGGTTCCACGGGAAGGGTGAGGCCGTGCTCCCGGCGCAGGTCGTCGACGAAGCGTTCGTCGGCGGGCATGTGCGCGGCGTAGCGGACCTCCGCCGACGCGGACACGGCCCGGATCGCCGCGGCCATCTCGGCGAGGAAGTGCCCGTAGTCGTGGCCGAAGCGGAGCCCGGCCCGGTCGTAGGCGCAGTTGATCAGCACGGTGTCCTCGCGCACCGCCGGTCCGGCGAGGCGCGGGTCGAGGTGGCGGGCGACCGTGGTGGGGCAGGGCTGGTAACGGACCCTGTCGCGCAGGGACTCGGGCAGCAGCTCCCTGACCCGGGCCACGGAGCCGTGGTTGCGCAGGCCGAAGAACGCGGACCGCTCGACCAGGGCCCGCAGCGAGGCCGCGAACCGCTCGCGGCGGTAGCGCTGGCCGTCGAAGACGTTGTAGCCGACGGCGAAGACCGCCAGCGGGGCGGTGATCCGGGCGAGCACGTCGTCGGGGATGTTCCACTGCCAGCCGCTGTTGCCGTTGGGCGCGGTGTCGGGGAGGAAGAGTCCGCCGCCGCCCACGATCACCGCCCGCCGGGCGTTGAGACGTTCGAGGGCGGCGTCGTCGACCAGCAGGTGCGCGTGCTGCTGGTGCCAGCGGTCCGGGCCGGTGTCGGTGGTGAAGCAGCTGCGGACCGCCTCGGGCAGCACCTTGTCGCCCGCGTTCTCCTCGCCGTCGGCGAACAGGGCCACATGGGCGAGCTGTTCACCGGACGAGAGCCCTGCCGAGGGCCGGTCCGGGAGAGCCGGCTCCGACGTACGGGCGTACCAGGCGCGGCAGTTGGCATCGGACGGGTCGGCGTCCAGGCCCCCGAGCGCATAGCCGCGGGCGTCCTCGCGCCGCCCCAGCAGCCAGGCCAGGCGGGCGAGTTGACCGAAGGCCCGGGGAGCGAAGTCCGGCGAGGCGGTCGCCAGCAGCAGGTGCGTCTCGGCCTCCTCGTACCGGGACAGCGCCATCAGGCAGACGCCGAGCGTCTCGTGGCAGCGCGGCAGGTCGGGGCGGCCCGCGACGGCCTCGCCCAGCAGGGCGACGGCCTCGTCGTGCCGGCCGTGCCCCCGGTGGATCTCGGCGATCCGCCGGACCAGGTCGATCGGCGGCCGGGTCCCGGCGGGGAACGGGAGCGCGAGGTGCAGCAGCAGGTCGGGGTGGGTGGGGCCGGGGAGGGCGAGGTAGGCGGCCCGGAACGCCTCGTCGTCCAGGTCGAGGCGTTCCCGGGCGGCGTGGGCGGGGGCGAGTCCGGCACGGCCCCTGGGGGCGTCGGCGAAGTTCAGGACGGCGACGCCCTCGGGGACCGGCAGGTCGTCGTGGAGCCGCCGCACCGGGAAGTCGTAACGGGAGTCCAGGGGTACGAGGAGGCTCTCCGGAATGTCCGTCCCGGCCGCCGGGACCGGGCCGGGGGCCTGCCGCCGGTCCACCGGGCCGAGGTCCTGACGCTGGATGACCAGCAGCCCGTCCGCGGGGGCGCCGCCGCGCCGGTCCGGGGCGCCGTCCGGGCCGGGGGGCAGCACGGCGGCCACGCCCGTACGGAGTTCCAGCAGGGCGTCGAGCCGGCCGAGGACGACCGTGGAGGGGGCGAGGGCGAGCACGGTGTCGTACCCGTCGAGGTGGAACACCTCGTGGCGTCCGGCGGCCGTGCGCGGGATCAGCCGGGGGTGCAGCCGGCGGGCGGCGTCGAAGGCGGCGTCCGGCAGGCCGGGGTGCAGGACGACGACGTCCTCGCAGAGGGCCGGGTTGCTCAGCGCGAGGCTGCGCAGGAGCGCCTGGAGTCCGGGCAGTTCGTCCGCGTCGGCGAGGTGCACGGCGAAGGCGATCCGGCGTTTCCCGGTGACGGCACGGCGGTCGTCGGCGGCGTCGGAGCGGACGGCGGGAGCGGCGGGGGCGGTCGAGGAGGTGGGGCCGGGCGTCGTCATCTCAGGGTGATCCTCACTGCGGCGTCGTCCGTGTTCCCGGTCCGCGTTCCGATCCACTCCCGCTCGCGCGGGGACAGGGCCGCCGGTCCTTCGAACCCGATGAGGTCCACCCGGGCGGGGGTGCCCAGGAAGTCGAGGAGGCGCAGCACGGTGTACGCGGTGCTCGCCGGTCCTTCGCCGTCGGCCGCCTCGCCGAGCAGCGCCGGGTCGTGCAGCGGGCGGCGCAGCGAGGCGTCGCCGATGCGGTCCTGGGCGCCGGGGACGAGCCGGCTGCGCAGGGCGAGCCGCCAGTGCGGGAGGGGGTCGCCGAAGACCAGCCGGATGCCCGCCCGCCGGTCCCACCGGGGGCCCTTCCACGGGGCGTCGCCGCGCAGGGTGCAGGCGTGCAGATCGGTACGGGCCGTGGGGGCGGTGTGGCGCGGGGAGTCGCAGCGCACGACGAGGTCGTAGCCCTCGATCAGGGCGGCGAGCGGGCTGCCCGGCCGCTGCTCCTGCTCGGCGGTGCGCGGGGCGTCGGCTACCAGGCACACCGTCCGGCCCGCGACGAGCCGGCGCAGACCGGGTACGCCGATCGGCTCGGCCCCGCCGAGCAGCGGGTCGGCCATCGGGTCGCGTTCGGAGAGCCGGCGGTGCTCGGTGTAGAGCGCGGCGAGCCGGCGCACGGCCGGGTCCGCGGCCCCGAGTTCGGCGGTACGGCGGCGGACGAGACCGGTGAAGGCGGCGCGGGCCTCGGCGGCGGGCAAGCGGCGCGAGAGGCGGACGGCGGTGGCGTCCCCCGCGGCCGAGGCCTTCCCCTCTCCCGCCTCCTCCCCTTCCCGGAACAGCGCCAGCGCCTCGTCGATGCGGTCGCCGGCGGCGCGGAGGGTGGTGATCCGGCGCTCGACGTCACGGGAGGCGGCGGTGTTCTGCTGGAGCGCGAGGTGGCGTTCGTACGCGGTGATCGCCTCCTCGCCCCGGCCGAGCGCGTCCAGGGCGTTGCCGCGCAGCCGCCAGGCTCCCTTGGAGCGGGTGCGCAGGGCGGTCGCCTCGTCGGCGAGGGCCAGGGCCAGGCGGGCCTCGGGATCGCCCCCGCTGTCCAGGGCCTGTTGTCCGGTCCGCAGCAGCGCGTCGAACGCGTCGGCGCCGGGGGTGGAGCACGCGGTGGTCAGGGCGCCGATCGACGCGATGAGCCGGGTGCGGCGGGCGTCGGTGAGGGGGCCGGAGGCGGCGAGGGCGGCGAGGTGGTCGCCGCAGAGCCGCAGGGCGGCCAGGAGCGCCGGGTCCGGTCCGCCGCCGGGGCGTCCCGGGGCCGGCGGGCCCGGCCTTCCCGCTATCGCCCGTACTGACGTGAGCAGCCCGGTGAGGGTCTGGCCCATGCTCGTTCCGCCGTTCTGTGAGTCGGACGCCGACCGGGGTTGGCCCCCGGCCCCGGGTCAGAGGCCCAGGGTGCTGCGGGTGCGCCGTACGGTGCGGCGCAGCCGGACCGCCGCGCCCCGGGGGCCGCCGCCGGGCAGGGTGAGGCTCTGCAGGCGGCGGCGCTTGAAGTAGTGCTGGGTGGTGCTGTCGAGCCGTTCCCGCAGCCATGCCTCGGCGTCGGGGCGCAGCCCGGGGTGGAGTTTGGCCTGCATGCAGTAGCCGACGGTCCGCACCAGCGGGGCGAGGGTGTCGGGCGCGGTGCGCGGCAGGCGGGGGACGGCGCCGGGGCCCTGCGCGTCCAGGTCGGGCACGAGGTGGTCGGTGATCGTCAGCGGGATGCGGTTGCTGTTCTCGTACGGGGTGATGCGGTCGAGGACCAGCCGGGTGCCGACGCGGGCGACGGGGATGCCGTAGTAGGCGGCGGCGGTGAACATCGCGGTGGAGAAGCAGCCGACGACCAGGGTGGGCGCGCACCGCTCGTACAGCGTCTCGGCGAGCAGCGGGCCGTCCAGGGTGGTGAGCCGTACGCCGGCCTCGGCGGCGGCCTCGTCGAGGGCGCGGGAGTAGCGGGCGGGGGCGGTGGGGTGGGGCTTGAAGAGGATGGAGGTGTGCCCGGCGCGGGCGGCTCCGCGCAGCATCCGGATGTGCAGGTCCTCTTCCTCCTCCGGGGTGAGGATGGAGAGGGCGGCGAGGTACTGGCCGAGCAGCATCGCGGTGGGGGCGGCGGCTTCGGCGGCGGCGAGGCCCCGGTCGCCCTCGGCCGCGGCGGCGATCTCGGACAGGACGGCGCGGAAGGCGTCGTCGGGGACGAGTTCGGGTTCGACGCCGGCCTCCGCGAGGAGGAGCGGCCGCAGCCCGGTGACCAGGTCGAGGTGGAGGACGCGCCGGATGCGGCAGGCGATGGACTGGGGCAGCCGGTTGCGGGTGGGCCCGTAGCTCATCAGGCCGTCGGCGTAGACGTGCACGGCGCTCTCGGAGAAGATCGCGGCGAGTGCGCGGGCCGGGTTGACCTGGATGGACTCCACGGCCAGGTCGACGGGGGCGTCGGGGGCGATGTCCCAGGCGAGGCGGAAGGCCCGCTGCCACAGGACGGTCTCCTCGGAGCGGGGCCCCCAGCCGCTGGGGTGGTGCGGGCTGATCGCCTCGTTCCAGTCCACGACGGCGTCGAAGCGGGCGGCGAGGGAGCCGTAACCGCGCATCTCCTCCAGCCGCAGGGCGGTCTCGGGGACGGCCGCGTTGTTGGAGACCAGCAGGATGCGGTGGCTGTCGAGGGCCCGGCCGAACTGTCCGGCGTCGAGCGCGGCGGCGAGGGTGGCCGCCCCGTACAGGGTGGATACCTGGAAGATCTGGGTGCGCACGGGCATGGGTCAGGCGGCCTTCTGCTTGGTGCGCAGGCGGCTGAGCAGCGTGCCGCGCTTGTCGTCGATCATCGTCAGGGTGCGGTCGAGCACGTCCTGCGGCATCCGGTGCAGCGCGGCGGCCGACTCGGCGCGCAGCCGCCGGGCGGTGGCGGGCTCGTAGTCGTCGGCCTTCTCGTTGTGGAAGGCGATCATCGCGCAGTAGGTGCGGACGGCCTTGGGCAGCAGGGTGTCCGCGTCCCGGTCCGCGCGCAGTTGGTCGAGCAGCGTGTCGTAGGCGGGGAAGAAGTCGAGCTGGCGGGCGTCCTTGATCTGGGTCAGGGAGGTGGTGACCCCGCGCCGGTAGAAGATGCCGTACAGCCCGAGCGCCGCATAGGTGCGGGCCCGCAGATGCAGCTGCCAGATCCACAACCGGTCCTCGGCGGTGCGCAGTTCGGTGGCGAAGCGCTGGGCGCCGTCCGCGAAGAGCCGCCGGTGGTAGATCCCGGCCCAGACGAACGGGTAGTCGACCATGGTCTCGCGCTCGGGAACCCCGATCCCGTCGCGGGGGTCGAGCACGGTGTCGCGGAGCGGCGCGGGGGCGCGCCGCACCACGCGGGTGGTGCCGGTGGACTGGACGTGGTCGGTGCGGGCGAAGTCGCAGTCGAGGTCCTGGGCGGCGCGCACCAGCCGGTCGAGATGGTCGGGGGCGTACCAGTCGTCGCCGTCGAGGAAGGTGAGGTAGTCGCCCTCGGCGGCGTCGATGCCGCTGTTGCGGGCGGCCGCGATGCCGGTGTTCGTACCGTGTCTGATCACCCGGGCGCCCGGCAGCCGCTCGGCCCAGTGGTCGACGATGTCCGGCGTGCCGTCGGTGGACGCGTCATCGACCAGCAGGAACTCGATGTCCGGGTCCGCGTTGCGGGCCAGACTGCCCAGCGTGGTCGGGGCGTAGGCCGCGACATTGTGGAACGGTACGACAACGGACAGTTTCGGCACGCGCGCCCTCGCCTTCGATCATGGTCCCGACAACGTAGTGAGCCGGCGGAAGGATCGGGTGACGCCCGCCACGACAGCGGGTGAACTCTGCGCGTCCGCCGGATGACCGGGCGCGCGCCGGGGAACATCACACGCGGGCTTGACCTCAAGTTCGCTTGAGGTCCTACGTTTTGAGGCATGAACTACTCACACGACGACGCAGGACTCGCCCGCCAGCCGATCGGCTACTGGAGCTGGGCCGCGCACGAGGCGACGGTCACCCACATCCGGTCCGCGCTGGCCGAGCACGGACTCACCCAGCCCCCTTGGTGGGTGCTCAACCAACTGGGCGGGGCGGACGAGGAGGGACGAGGGCGGGCCGAGCTGGTCACCATGCTCAGCGGCTACCTCCACACCGGGGAGGCGGGCATGGAGGAGGCCGTCGAGTCCCTCCTGGAACGCGGCCTGGTCACGGAGGACTCCGGGTCCCGGCTGCGGACGACCCCGGAGGGGCGGGCCCTGCGCGAGAAGGCGATCGTCCGGGTCACGCGGGCGAGCGCGGAGATTCACGAGGGCATCCCCGAGGAGGAGTTCGTCGCCGCGCTGAAGGTGCTCCAGCGGATGATCCACAACGTCGGGGGGAAGGCCTGGCACCACTGAGGGCCGCCCGCGCTTCCCTACACGCTGCTGAGCGAGAGCTTGGCCGCGAACCCGAGGAACAGGACGCCCGCCGCCGATGTGGCCCCCGCCGACAGTCGCTTACGGCGACGGAAGGCGGCGGCCAGGCGGGTGCCGCCGAAGATCAGCACCGAGAGGTAGGCGAAGCTGGCGAGTTGGAGCAGCGTGCCCAGCACCAGGAACGACAGCGCCGGGTAGGCATAGCCCGGGTCGACGAACTGGACGAAGAAGGAGATCAGGAACAGGATCGCCTTCGGGTTGATCAGACTGACCACCAGCGCCCGGCGGTAGGGCCTCTCCATGGAGGCCGCCGCAGCGGGCGTCTGGTCCGTCTCCACCAGCTCGGCGGTACGCCGGTGCCGCTCGCGCCACAGGGACACGGCCGCCCGCAGCATCCCGATGGCCATCCAGGTCAGATAGCCCGCGCCCGCGTACTTGACGATCGCGAAGAGCAGGGGCGTGGTCTGGAGCAGGGACGCGGCCCCCAGCGCGGAGAGCGTCATCAGGACGGTGTCCCCGGTCCAGACGCCCGCGGCGGCCGTATAGCCGGTGCGTACGCCGCGTCGGGCGGCGACGGAGAGCACGTACAGCGAGTTCGGCCCCGGCAGAAGAACGATCAGCGCCAGACCGGCGAGATAAGTCGGAAGATCGGTGACACCCAGCATGGACGGAGTCTCGCACGTCCGTACGGGTCGCCGTCCAGGGGTTTCACCAGGCGATACCGGCCGTCCGGCACGGCATGGGAGAGACGGATCCCCGCGGGACCGGACTCGGCCATGATCCGCCGGACGATGCCTCGGAGGGGTGGACGCGCGGCTTCCGTCCGACAGAGGATTCGGTGACCGGGCCGGACGGGAATCCGTACAGGAGGCACCGGGCCGGCGGGTGAGTCAGGGGGACCGAGGATGGCGGACACGGACAGCGAGCGGGACGGCCGGGGAGTGCCCGGGGCACGGGCGGACGAAGCGATACCGGATCGAGGCGGGGCAGCGGGTCCGGCTCCGGTACGAGCGCCGACTTCTTCGGGGCGGGGCGCGGCTTCGGCTCCGGGGCGGGGCGCGGCTTCGGCTCCGGGGCGGGGCGCGGCTTCGGCTCCGGGGCGGGGCGCAGCGGCCGGGAGACGTCGAGGCGCGGCGGCGGAGAGGCGACGGGACGCGGGGCCCCAGGGGCGTCGGGTCGCCGCCGCTTCCCTCGTCGCGCTGGCGACCCTCGCGACGGGATGCGAGCCCGGGACCGCCGCGGGGGCGCAGGACGCGCCGCCGCCGGTGCGGGCCACGCAGGCCGCCGCGCCGACCGCGAGCCCCTCCCCCACCGCCTCCGCAACCGATGACGCGAAGGCGCGCACCGCACCGCCCCCGAGCCCCTCGGCGTCCACCGCGGCCCCGGCCCCGACGACCGCACGGCCGGCCCCGGAGCGGAGCACCGCGCCGCCGCCGCGCGTCCTGATGCGGACCGGATCCGAGAGCGACCAGGTACGCGAACTCCAGGCCCGGCTCCGCCAGATCGGCCACTTCGGGCGTAACCCCACCGGCTACTACGGCTCCGTCACCGCCGGCGCCGTACGGTCCTTCCAGGCCAAGCGGCAGCTGGCGACCACCGGCAGCACCGACGCGGTCACCTGGCAGCGGCTGCTGGCCATGACCCGGGTGCCGACGGCCGCCGAGCTGGACCCGCCGACCGAGCGGCCGGTGGCGGCGCCGGACGAACGGTGCCTGAAGGGCCGGGTCGTGTGCATCAGCAAGAAGAGCCGCACCCTGGCGTGGATGATCGACGGCCGGGTGGTCTCCGCGATGGACGTGCGCTTCGGCTCGGAGTACACGCCCACCCGCGAGGGCGTGTTCCCGGTGTTCTGGAAGTCCCGGGACCATGTGTCGACGCTCTACGACACCCCGATGCCGTACGCCCTGTTCTTCAGCGGCGGCCAGGCGGTGCACTACTCCGCCGACTTCGCGGCCAACGGCTACGGCGGCGCGTCGCACGGCTGCGTCAACGTGCGGGACAAGAAGAAGGTCGCGGCCCTGTTCGACCAGGTGAGGAACGGCGACAAGGTCGTCGTCTACTGGTGACCCACCAGGGGTGATCCGGCGCGCGGCCGGCACGAGGGAGGAGAGGGCGCGGGCGGGACCGGGGGAACGTGTCCCGCCCGCGCCGATGCGCTGAGCCGAAGGTACGGGGGGAACCCCGGCTCGTCGCGCGGCCGATGACCAGTCGGCTCACTCTGTACTGCGCCCGGCTTCCGAAAAACGTCACACCTGGTCGCCCAGGACGCTCGCCAGGGCGTGAACCAGCAGGTCAGCGCGTGATTTCGGCGGCCGCGCCGGTGCTCTTCGGGAGCAGCGGGGCCGCGGCCTCCACCCCGGCCTCCGGGGCCACGCCGGAGCGCGGTACGGGGTGGAAGGAGACGGGCGGCAACGAGCCGCCGTCCCCGTCGCCCGGCCCGCTCTGGCCGCCGTCGTCGTCGCCCCCGCCGCCGGGACCGCCGGATCCATTGCCCCCGCCGGATCCGCCGCCCCCGCCGAGGAGGCGGTCGCAGAAGCGCTCCAGGTTGTCCTCGCCCTTCGCCAGCTCGATCAGCTGACGTCGGCTCCGCTCGTCCAGAGTGCCGCTGCGGAAGGCCTTGCAGGCCTTGACGGACTTCTCGTACCAGTTCCCGGAGTCCGTGTCGCCGCCGGGGCCGTCGGGGCGGTTGTCCTGGCCGTCACCACCACCGGAAGGCTCTTCCCGGCCGTCGTCGCCGGGCCGGTCCGGGCTGCCCGGACGGTCCGCGCCGGGCTCCCGGCCGGGGTCCCCGGTCCGCGCCCCGCCGGGCTTCTCGGGGTCGGCGGACTCGCGGGACGGGGGCGAGGTGGACGCCTCCGGCTCGTCGGGCGAGGACGGGTCCACCGGGGACGACGGGTCGTCGGCGGGCCCGCCAGACGTCAGCGGCCCGGGGGTCACGGCAGCCGATACGGAGGTGGCGGGCGCGGGCGAGCCCTGGCCGCCGAAGGTGCCGGTGAACACGCCCGTACCGGCGGCGACCGCCACCCCGCCGAGCGCACAGCCCGCGAGCGAGGCGACGAGACCGAAGCGGACCGGCCGGCTCCAGCGCGGACGGCGGGCCGGGGTGTCGGGGGCCGCGCCGAGGTGGACGGCGTGCAGCATGCCGGGCCGGCCGGGAAGGGCGGCGCCGGCGTTCCGGCCGGCGAGCCGGTCCGCTCCGTCGCCGTGGCCGGCCTGCCGGAACGCGGCGAGGACCGCGTCCTCGCCGGGGAGTGCGCCGGTCGAGGAGCGCAGGCCGCCGCGGGCCGTACCCAGCGCTTCGGCGAGCCGGAAGGCGTCGGTACGGGCCTGGTCGCCGACGGGGACGACCGGTTCGCCGCGGAGGAGTCTCTCCGCGGCGTCCTTGTCAAGCCACTCGTAGTGCTCGTCGGCCATCACATGTCCTTCTGCGTCCACGGTCGCGAATGCGTCACACCGGGAGTGACCCCGGCGGGTGCCGCCGGACCGTCCCGGCCGGGCCGCTGGGAGGGCACGGCACCGAGCCCGGCGCCACCGCCCGCGTCCGCACCCGCGTCGTCCCCGGCGCCCTGCGCCGGGTCGGCGGCCGGGCCGCCGTCCGGGGCGAACGCGCCATCGGCCCGGAGCTGCTCGTCGGCACCGAGGAGTTCGGCCAGCCGCTTGAGGCCCCGGTGGGCGGCGGTGCGGACGGCGCCGGGCCGCTTGCCCAGGGTCTGCGCCGCGCTCTTCGCGTCGAGCCCCACGACCACCCGGAGCACGACGGCCTCGGCCTGGTCCTGCGGCAGCTGGGCGATGAGGGACATGGTGCGGTCGGTGTCCAGTGATTCGATGGCGTCGCCGGCGGTGTCGGACTCGGCGGCGCGGGCGGTCAGCTCGGTCTCGTCGCCGCCGATCGCGGGGCGGCGGCTGCGCATCCGCAGGTGGTCCAGCGAGCGGTTGCGCGCGATCCGGGCGGCCCAGCCCCGGAAACGGTCGGCGTCACCGCTGAAGCGGTCGAGGTCGCGCGCTATCTGCAGCCACGCCTCGGACGCCACGTCCTCGGCGTCCGGCTCCCCGACCAGCGTCCGTATGTAGCCCAACAACCGTGGCTGCACCGCGCGGTACACAGCACGGAAGGCGTCCTCGTCCCCGTCCTGTGCCGCGAGCACCGCGGCAGTCAGCTCCGCGTCGTCCCCCAGCACTCCCTCAACCCGCTCTGCCGTCCTCAATCGCAGCTGGTCAACTGCTGCGCAACCCTGCGCGAACCAGCACGCTACGTGCTCGGCGGGGGCCACGTCCATGACTTGTACAACCCGCAACAATTCGTCGGCCGCTCCGGGGTGTGACAGAAAACGCAGTCATGGCGCTGAGATGAGTACGGGGTCGTGCTGCGACCCCGTGGAAGACGGCCGGGGCCTCTCCTGTGGGGGGTGGCGGCCCCGGTCGTCGCTCCTCTTCACCTGCGCCCTGACCAGGGACGCCCCGGACCCCGGCACGGCCGCGCGGCCGGCGGCGTGACCGACGCCACCCGGGAAGACGCGGTTCGCTCCCGTTCGGGGGGCTGTACCCCACCGGAGTCCGGCGGGGTACAGCGGTTCCATCAGCCCTGGGTCAGGTTCCTGAGCGCGGTGTTCAGCTCCAGGACGTTCACCCGGGGCTCGCCCATGAAGCCGAGCAGCCGGCCGGTGGTGTGATCGGTGACGAGGCCCTCGACCTCCTTGACGTCGAGGTGGTTCTTCTCGGCGACCCGGTGGACCTGGAGTTCGGCGTACGCGGGTGAGATGTCCGGGTCCAGGCCGGAGCCGGAGGAGGTGACGGCGTCGGCCGGCACGTCCGCGGGGTTCACCCGGTGGGTGGGGGTGGAGTTGTCCTTGACCACGGCCGCCTTGGCGTCGGTCACCCACTGGATCAGTTCCTCGTTGTCGCCGGAGCGGTTGGTGGCTCCGGAGAGGATCAGCGAGTACTGCGTGTTGACGCTGTTGCCGCCGAGGCCGTTGGAGGGTCGCGGCTGGAACCACTTCAGGTCCGGGGCGGGTGACTTCTGGCCGTCCTCGATCGGGAGGTCGTACCGCTGGCCGATGAGGGCGGAGCCGACGACCCGGCCGCTCCTGTCCTTGGTCTCGGAGCCGTTGGCCTGGTCGTTGAACAGGGCCTGGGCGACGCCGGTGACGGCGAGCGGGTAGATGACCCCGCACACCAGGGTGAGGACGAGCAGGGCTCGCAGTCCGGCCCCGAGCACGCGCGCGGTGCCGCTGAGGGAGTTGTGGGTCATGGCGGATCAGCCGATTCCGGGAAGGAGGGAGAGGAGCAGGTCGATGATCTTGATGCCGACGAACGGGGCGACGATGCCGCCGAGTCCGTAGACGCCCAGGTTGCGGCGCAGCATCCGGTCGGCGCTCGCGGGCCGGTAGCGCACGCCCTTGAGGGCGAGGGGCACCAGCGCGACGATGGTCAGTGCGTTGAAGATGACCGCGGACAGGATCGCGGACTCGGGCGAGGTGAGCCCCATGACGTTGAGCCGGTCCAGCGACGGGTACGCCACGGCGAACATGGCGGGGATGATCGCGAAGTACTTCGCGACGTCGTTGGCGATGGAGAAGGTGGTCAGGGCTCCTCGGGTGATGAGGAGCTGCTTGCCGATCTCGACGATCTCGATGAGTTTGGTGGGGTTGGAGTCGAGGTCCACCATGTTCCCGGCCTCCTTGGCGGCCGAGGTGCCGGTGTTCATCGCGACGCCGACGTCGGCCTGGGCCAGGGCGGGTGCGTCGTTGGTGCCGTCGCCGGTCATCGCGACGAGCTTGCCGCCGGCCTGTTCCCGCTTGATGAGGGCCATCTTGTCCTCGGGCGTCGCCTCGGCCAGGAAGTCGTCGACCCCGGCCTCCTCGGCGATCGCCTTCGCGGTCAGCGGGTTGTCACCCGTGATCATGACCGTACGGATGCCCATCCGGCGGAGCTCCTCGAACCGCTCCCGCATGCCCTCCTTCACCACGTCCTTGAGGTGGACGACCCCGAGGACCCGGGCGCCGTCCGCGTCCTCCACCGCCACCAGCAGCGGTGTGCCACCGGCCCCGGAGATCCGGTCCGTGAGCGCCTCCGCGTCCTCGGGGACACGGCCGTCGCGCTCCTTCACCCAGGCGATGACGGAACCGGTCGCGCCCTTGCGGACCCTCCGGCCGTCCAGGTCGACGCCCGACATCCGGGTCTGCGCGGTGAACTCCACCCACGCGGCGCCCGTCAGCTCCCCCTGGTGCCGCTCCCGCAGCCCGTACTTCTCCTTGGCGAGCACGACGATCGACCGGCCTTCCGGCGTCTCGTCGGCGAGCGAGGAAAGCTGCGCGGCGTCCGCGAGGTCGGCCTCCCTCACGCCTTCGACCGCGAGGAACTCGGCTGCCTGCCGGTTGCCGAGGGTGATCGTTCCGGTCTTGTCCAGGAGCAGGGTGGACACATCGCCCGCGGCCTCGACCGCGCGCCCCGACATGGCCAGGACGTTGCGCTGCACCAGGCGGTCCATGCCCGCGATGCCGATCGCGGAGAGCAACGCCCCGATCGTGGTGGGGATCAGGCACACCAGCAGCGCGGCGAGCACGATCAGCGACGTCTGCTCGTCCGCGCCCGCGTAGATCGCGAAGGGCTTCAGGGTGACCACGGCCAGCAGGAAGACGATCGTGAGGGATGCCAGCAGGATGTTCAGGGCGATCTCGTTGGGCGTCTTCTGTCGGGAGGCGCCCTCCACCAGGTTGATCATCCGGTCGATGAAGGTCTCGCCCGGCTTCGTGGTGATCCTGATGACGACGCGGTCGGACAGCACCTTCGTACCGCCGGTGACGGCCGAGCGGTCGCCGCCGGACTCCCGGATGACCGGGGCGGACTCGCCGGTGATCGCGGACTCGTCGACGGAGGCGACGCCTTCCACGACGTCGCCGTCACCGGGAATGGTGTCGCCGGCCTCGCAGACCACCAGGTCCCCGATGCGCAGGTCCGTCCCCGCGACCCGCTCCTCGTTGGCGCCGATGAGCCGACGGGCGACGGTGCCGGTCTTGGCCTGGCGCAGGGTGTCAGCCTGGGCCTTGCCCCGGCCTTCGGCGACCGCCTCGGCGAGGTTGGCGAAGACGGTGGTCAGCCAGAGCCAGCCGGTGATCGCCCAGCCGAACCATTCGGTCGGGTCGCTGAGCGCCAGCGCGGTGGTGACCACCGAGCCGACCAGCACGACGAACATCACGGGCGACTTGATCATCACGCGCGGGTCGAGCTTGCGCAGCGCGTCCGGGAACGACCTCAGCAGTTGCCGGGGGTCGAACAGCCCGCTGCCGACCCGGTCGGAGACCCCGTGGCCACCGGCCTGCGGTATGTCTCCGTGCGGAGCGCGCGTGGGGGTGACGGTGCTCATGAGGCGAGCCCTTCGGCGAGCGGACCCAGTGCCAGGGCCGGGAAGTAGGTGAGTCCGGTGATGATGAGGATCGTGCCGACGAGCAGCCCCGCGTAGAGGGGCTTGTCGGTGCGCAGCGTGCCCGCGGTCTCGGGCACCGGCCTCTGCTCGGCGAGCGAGCCGGCCAGGGCGAGGACGAACACCATCGGCAGGAACCGGCCGAGCAGCATCGCGATGCCGATGGTCGTGTTGAACCACGGGGTGTCGGCGTTGAGCCCGGCGAAGGCGGAGCCGTTGTTGTTGGCGCCGGAGGTGTAGGCGTACAGGATCTCGGAGAAGCCGTGCGCGCCGGAGTTGGTCATCGAGTCGGCGGGGGTCGGCAGGGCCATGGCCACGGCGGTGAAGCCGAGCACGAGGGCCGGGGTGACGAGGATGTAGCAGGCCGCCAGCTTGATCTGGCGGGTGCCGATCTTCTTGCCGAGGTACTCCGGGGTGCGTCCGACCATCAGCCCGGCGATGAACACCGCGATGATCGCCATGATCAGCATGCCGTAGAGGCCGGAGCCGACCCCGCCGGGAGCGATCTCGCCGAGCTGCATGCCGAGCAGGGTGATGCCGCCGCCGAAGCCGGTGTACGAGGAGTGGAAGGAGTTCACCGCGCCGGTCGAGGTCAGCGTCGTGGCGACCGCGAAGATCGACGAGCCGGCGATCCCGAAGCGGGTCTCCTTGCCCTCCATGGCCCCGCCGGCGATCTCGAAGGCCGGTCCGCGGTGGGCGAACTCGGTCCACATCATCAGCGCCGTGAAGCCGATCCAGATGACGGCCATCGTGCCGAGGATCGCGTACCCCTGCCTGAGCGATCCGACCATGCGGCCGAAGGTCCGCGTCAGCGCGAACGGGATCAGCAGGATGAGGAAGATCTCGAAGAGGTTCGACAGGGGGGTGGGGTTCTCGAAGGGGTGGGCGGAGTTGGCGTTGAAGTAGCCGCCGCCGTTGGTGCCCAGCTCCTTGATGGCCTCCTGGGAGGCGACCGCGCCGCCGTTCCACTCCTGCGTACCGCCCAGGAACTGCCCGACCTGGTGGATGCCGGAGAAGTTCTGGATCGCCCCGCAGGCGACCAGGACGATCGCGCCGATCGCCGAGAGGGGGATCAGGATGCGGACGGTGCCGCGTACGAGGTCGGCCCAGAAGTTGCCGAGCTCACCCGTGCGCGACCGGGCGAAGCCCCGTACGAGTGCCACCGCCACGGCCATGCCGACCGCCGCGGACAGGAAGTTCTGCACCGCGAGACCGCCGGTCTGCACGACGTGGCCCATGGCCTGTTCGCCGTAGTACGACTGCCAGTTGGTGTTGGCGACGAAGGACGCGGCGGTGTTGAACGCCTGGTCCGGGTCGATCGAGGAGAAGCCGAGCGAACCGGGCAGCGAGCCCTGCACCCGTTGCATCAGGTACAGGAAGAGAACGCTCACCGCCGAGAAGGCGAGGACGCCGCGCAGATAGGCGGGCCAGCGCATCTCGGCGGCGGGGTTGGCGCCGATGACCTGGTATATCCACTTCTCCGGCCGGTAGTTCTTCTCGGAGGAGTAGACCCTGGCCATGTAATCGCCCAGCGGACGGTACGCGAGGGCGAGGGCGGCGATCAGGGCTGTGAGCTGGAGCAGACCAGCGACCTGAGGACTCATTTCCGTTCTCAGAACCTCTCCGGGTAAAGGAGAGCGAGGATGAGATATCCGAGCAGGGACACGGCCACGACGAGGCCGACGACGTTTTCGACGGTCACAGCTTGGTCACCCCCCGGGCGATGAGAGCCACCAACGCGAATACCGCGATCGTGGTGGCGACGAAGGCCAGATCGGCCATCGCGAGCTCCTGATTGACGTGAGGAAGGGAATCGGCCGTTTGGCCAATCCGAGCAAACCTCGACTTCGCCCCGGTGGTGAGCCACCTTGACGGGGTCCATACGAAGGAAGCGGAACCCTTGACGCCGGTCTGACGCCTCCGACCGGCCGGGGGCGGACTTTCCGGGGGCCGGTCGTACGCCCTCCGGTGCAGGTCGGCGGGTGGAGCGGCTTCCCGACGTGTTCCGGGCGCACTCGGAGGGAATTCACCACCCGCCCGTATCGACACCTCCCCCTCGATTCGGACGCGCATGATCAAATTTCGCTCAAGTTTTTACTTTGCGGCCGACCGGCGAGGTAAATTCCGCGCAGCCGATTCGCTCTCGTTCGGCATCACTCAGGAGGATCCATGTCAGCGCGAAAAGTCATCACCGCATCGGTGACAGCGGCCGCTTCGGTGGCCGCGATCCTCGCCGTCGGCACACCGGCCCAGGCCGCAACGACCAAATTCTGTGGGCCTCCGGCCGCATTCGCCCTGGGGTGCTTCTACTCGACCGGTGACGACTTCACGGTCCAGGATATGCGTGCCGACGGACTGCGCGCCGTTCTCAAGTGGGAAACGGATTACGGCCGCAAGGGAGAGTGCCACGACTCGAACGGCGCCAACAACCCTCCCACCAAGTGCGACTACAACTTCGCCGAGGGGCACACGGTTCTCTTCAAGACGGTGCTCCGCGACGGAGCGAACGGGGCGGACCAGGGTGATTCCAACCCGATGATCGCCTGGATCTCCGGCAGGTAGGCAGCGACGCCACCGCCGCGCCCCGAGCCCACGGCTCGGGGCGCGGCGGTGGCGGTGGCGGGGAGCCTCGATCGCCTCGTCGTGCGGCGCCGCTCGTCAGCCCCGGCCGCGGGCCCGCCGTGACATCACCGCGCGCAGGACCCGGCGGCCCTCGGTGGACAGGTCCAGCGCCTTGCGGAGTCCGGCGCCGCTGCCCGCCGTGCCGACGGTCTCCGCGAGGATCTCCAGGATCCGGACCTGCCGTTCCAACTCCCCCGCGACCAGGGGCCCCACGGCGGCCGGTTCGCCGCCGCGGGCCGACTTGAGCAGGTGGTCCTCGTCCGGCGGCACGTCCCCGTCCGGGGCGTCGAACCGCCCGTGGACCCGGAGCGCGACCAGCGAACAGGCGTCGGCCCACTCCCGCAGCGGTACGACGGCGAAGTCGGAGGGGGCTGCGCCGAGCATGGCCCGCACGAGCGCGGCCGGACCGTCGGGGACGGATGTGTGCTCCATCGCCGTCCGTGCCGCCGCGAGCCGGATGGCCCAATCCTGCCCGTCCTCGCAGCTCGCCCAGAGCGGGCGCAGGGGCTCCGCGCCGGGCCCCGCGAGCAGCGGCAGGCACCGGTCCAGACAGGCCAGCGCCCCGGCGGCCAACGCGCGCTCGTCGGCTCGCTCGATCAGTTCCAGCAGACTCATCGACGTCTCCCTCGGTCTACCGGATACTGCGCCGAATGGCTGAAAATCGTCACTTCGGAGCGATCGTCGCCTCGGAACGGCCGTCATGCGTGAACAGCAGACACCTCGGGGCGACCGTCATCCGTTCGCGGCCGTCAGGGGTGCGCGACCCTCATCCGTGCGCGGCCGTCAGGGGTGCGCGCCCGGGACCGCCGGGGCGGCAGCCAGGCCGTGCGCCGCCCGTTCGACCTGCATCCGGGTCACGGCGCGGACGAAGAGGATCGCCAGCACCGCGGCGACGATGTCCACCGTGTCGGAGGCCGCCACCAGGCCCGCGGCCCGCACGATCTCCTCCGGCTCCCCGGCCCGCTCCCACAGCCGCCCGGTGGCGCGGGAGAAGAGGAGGCTCACGACCCACGCCCCCCACCAGAGGTTGAGCGGGGTCCGGGGCACCGTGCGCCAGCCGCCGTCCGACCGGGTCTGCGCGCTGGCCTCCCAGATGCCGCTCGCGACGCGGTAGGGGAACCAGAAGTTGGCGAACGGGACGAACCAGCCGCCCACCGCCCAGCCGGGGCCCATCCGCTGCACGCCCGCGTCGAAGACCTCGGCGTTCCGGCGGGTCCGGTGGAACCAGATGATGAAGACGACGGCGGTGGCCACCAGCGCCGCGCCCTGGGTGAAGCCCGCGATGCCGTACAGCCGCTCGGCCGTCTCGCCGTCCCCGCTAAGGACGTCGCTGGCTCCGTCCGTCGCCAGGCGGTGCCAGAGGCTGCGCACGCGCAGTCCGGTGCCGATGGCGAACAGGTCGGCGGCGATGACCACGCCGAGCAGCGCCGTCACCGCCCGGGACAGGCCGACGGGCGAACGCGGCCAGCTGCCGACGCCCCAGCCGCCGGGACCTGAGACCTGGCCCGCCATCCCGTCGGGCAACGGGGGCCGGGTGCCCGAGCAGAAGGTGCACAGGCCGTCCTCGGTCACGGCCGTTCTGATACGGCAACGGGTGCAGAGCATGAAGAAGTCCCCCCAGGACGCGGTGTGGGTGCCCGGCCGCGCGTCCCTCCCCAGGAGCGCACGGCCGATGCTGCGCAGGCCGGCGACCGCCGGACTGTCCGCCTCGCATCTTCGCAGGTGGGCGGGGGTAGGGACAGCCCTTTGGGCGGCGCCTCACGGCGGGCCGGGGTCCAGCGGGCGCACGGCCCGGGGTCCGGCGGGCGCACCGCCCGGCGGACCCACGATCCGCAGCCCGCCCGGCCCCCGGCGGTCGCGGTCACCCCGCGCTGCCGGTCCGCTTCGCCAGGTCCTGGAACTGCGTCCAGCTCAGCGCGGGCTTGCGCGGGTCCCACAGCTTCTGCGAGGTCGCCACCAGCGGCATCCTGATGCCGTTCGCCACCTGCTGGGTGGTCTGCGCGTTCGGCAGGTCGCCCCAGACCGCGAACCGGCCGCCCAGGATCTGCGGCGAGTAGCGCTCGGCGACGGGTTCCGTGCCGCGCAGGACCAGCGGGGTCCACTGCTCGTAGATCCGCTCGCCGGTCGGGTAGACGAAGTCGTTGGGCTCGCCGAGCACGTAGTAGAGGAACTCGTCGTTGAGGTTCAGCATCTTGTAGCCCGCGGCGAGGTACTCCTGCGGCGGGCGGGCGCCGATCTCCTTGCCGGTCCAGTACTCGATCTCGATGTTCTCGTCGGCCTTGACCTTCGTGCCGCGGAAGAGCCCGTCGTTCCAGGCCTTGGCGGTCCGGCCCTTCGGGACGACCACGTCGGCGCGGTCGTTCAGCCAGCCGGTGGCCAGGTCCTCGATGGTGGCGCCGGAGCCGTGCCGCTGCTCGGCGGCCCGCTGGAGCTGGGGGTAGGAGGCGGCGGGGTTCTGGACGGTCAGGGCCTGGTACTCGTCCGCGCCGAGGTGCCAGAACCTCCCCGGGAACAGCTCGGTGTACTCGTCGAGGAGTTCGTCGATGAGCTTGGCCGCGCCCGGCTTGGAGATGTCGATGGAGCCCTTGGACTCGACGCCCGCGGTGTTGCGCAGCTGGAGGTCGGGGTGGGCGGCCAGCACCGCGCCGAGGTGTCCGGGCGAGTCGATCTCGGGGACGATCTCGATGTGCCGGCTGTTGGCGAGGCCGACGATGCGGCGGACCTCGTCCTGGGTGAGGGCCTCGTCGGAGACCACCTCGGGGTGGGACTTCGACTCGATCCGGAAGGCCTGGTCGTCGGAGAAGTGCAGGCCGAGCTGGTTGAGCTTGAGGTCGCCCATCTCGCGTATGCGGTCCTCTATCCACTCCGCGCTGTAGTGCTTGCGCGCGATGTCGAGGTTGAGGCCGCGCTGCGGCCGGTCCGGCCGGTCGTTGACGACGCCCTCGGGCACCGTCCGGTCCGCCAGGAGCGACTGCTTCAGGGTGCGGGTGCCGTAGAAGACGCCCGATTCGTCGGGTCCGGTGATCTTCACCTTCCGGTCGCGCACGGTGAGGGTGTACGACTCGGTGGGACCCGCGTCCTTGGCGCCGAGGGCCAGCTCGACGTCTCCCGACCGCGCCGGCTCGGCGCCCCGGTAGCGGATCTTGAGTTCCTTGGCGAGGAGCTCCGCCTCGTCGGCCAGCACCTGGCTGCCCTTGGCGATGACGACGGTGCTGTCCTTGCCCGGCTGCCAGCCGGGCCCCCGGGCCGCGGTGTGCTCGCGGACCGCGGGGATCGTGCTCGGCGTGCTGGACAGGGGGTAGCTGCGGGAGGGCGACGGGGCGGCGGCCTCGGCGGAGGTGCCGGAGGGCGACGCCGTGTCGCCGGAGGGTCCGCTGCCTGATCCTTCCGGCCAGACGACGACGGTGAGGACGACGGCGGCTGCGGCCGTGACAGCCGCGCCGGTGACGAGGGCACCACGCGTGGGCGACATCGTTAGATTCCTCCGTTGGTGGGCCAATTGCGGGTGAAACGAGTGAAGAGGGTGCAAGGTTGGCATTTTTGCCGGAGCCTCGCCCATCGGAAGCTCCGGCGGATCGGACAGAACCCGGGCCGACGCAGGTCAGGGGCGTCCATCACGCGTTCCGAAACTCTCCCGTTCGGGTGATTTTTCTCCGGTACTCCGGACGGCCGCCGACCGATCTCGCTAGCGTTGCGGCACATTCGTCCCTCCCTTCACCCCCATCCCGCGGAACTCACCCCACTCCGCGGAAGTCACTCGCGCCCCGCGCGCAACCTCGTTGCGCGCGGACCTGTCTTTCAGGAGCAGAGGGCCCCTTTCCGGGTCACAGGGTCACAGATGTCGTTGACGTCATAGATGTCGTTGATTACGAGGAGTCCACGCTGTCCAGGTCCAGCGAGTCCCCCGCCGGCCTGCCGAAGCCATCCGCGCTCCCGGCCGGACCGTCGGTCGTACCCGTACAGCCGCGCCACCCCGCTCCGGCCGACGGCCCGGGAGCGGCGCCCGCCGGCCCGCCGCCGGTCGATCATGCCGTCGTCGGCCTGGCCCATTTCAACAGCCTCCCCTTCGCCGCCGCCGAGGCGGCCTTCCTGGAGTGCTGCGGCAGTCTCCGCTGGGCCCACCGGATGGCCGCCCACCGCCCCTACCCGGATCTCGGCTCCCTACTGGCCGCCTCCGACGAGGCGGGCTACGACCTCGCGCCCCGGGACATCGCGGAGGCCCTGGCCTCCGAGCCGGCCCCCTGCCTGCACCACGACGCGCCCCGCGCCGCCCATCTCGCGCTGCGGGCCGCACACGCGGCGTACGAGAGCAGGTTCGGCCACGCCTTCTTGATCTGCCTGGACGCCTTCCAGCCCTCCCAGCACGTGGACCAGGTGCTGGCCGGGATCCGGATCCGGCTGGCGCACGACCCGGACGAGGAGCGGGCGGTGACCGCCGAGGAGCTGCGCCGACTCGCCCGGAGCCGGATCGTCGAGCTGGTGGCCGCGGACCCCCGGTGGTAACGGGCCTCCGGGGCACGCGAGCCCGGCCCGGTCGACAGACCGCCCTCTAGCCCGTACGTGGCTGATTGATTGCCACTTTGATCACACCAGAGGCCCCGGCGCGAACGAACCGACAATGCGTCGCTACGATGGCCGGGGCCGGTGGACCGTACCTGGCCGGGTCAGACCGACAGTCAAGCCGGCCGACCCCAATCCCCGCTCCCGGAGGGTTCTTCCGTGCCGGCTGGAACGCTGTACCGCGGCCGGGAAGGCATGTGGTCCTGGGTGGCTCATCGAGTCACCGGTGTCCTCATTTTCTTCTTCCTGTTCGTACATGTCCTGGACACCGCTCTCGTCCGCGTCTCCCCCGAGGCCTACGACGACGTCGTGGCCACGTACAAGACGTGGCCTGTCGCGCTTCTCGAATACGGCCTGGTGGCCGCGATTCTCTTCCACGCGCTGAACGGTCTCCGGATCATCGCCGTGGACTTCTGGGCCAAGGGCCCGCGACTCCAGAAGCAGATGCTCTGGACCGTGGTGGGCATCTGGATCGTGCTGATGATCGGGGCCCTGTACCCCGTCCTCGGTCACGCCGTACGCGACGTCTTCGGGAGCTGAGGCCCATGTCCAGCGAGACTTCCTCCGCAGCCGCGATCGGCGATGTGGAAGGCGTGAGCCTCTACGACGTCGACCACCCGGCTCCGGTGATCGAGCCCCCGCGCCGGCGCACGAGCAAGACGCCCAAGGGTTCGCGCACCAACTTCGAGATGTACGCCTGGCTCTTCATGCGCCTGTCGGGCATCGTCCTGGTCGTCCTCGTCCTCGGCCACCTGCTGATCCAGCTGGTGCTCGACGGCGGCGTCTCCAAGATCGGCTTCGCCTTCGTGGCGGGCCGCTGGGCCTCGCCGTTCTGGCAGGCCTGGGACCTGATCATGCTGTGGCTCGCCATGCTCCACGGCGGCAACGGCCTGCGCACGGTCATCAACGACTACGCCGAACGGGACAACACCCGCTTCTGGCTGAAGATGCTCCTGTACACCGCCACGGTGTTCACCGTCCTGCTGGGCACGCTGGTGATCTTCACCTTCGACCCGAACATCCGCTAGGCGCCGGGACAGAGGGACCAGAGGAAACCATGCAGATCCACAAGTACGACACCGTCATCGTCGGCGCCGGCGGCGCCGGCATGCGCGCGGCCATCGAGTCGACCACGCGCAGCCGTACCGCCGTACTGACGAAGCTCTACCCCACCCGCTCCCACACGGGCGCGGCGCAGGGCGGCATGGCCGCCGCGCTCGCCAACGTGGAGGAGGACAACTGGGAGTGGCACACCTTCGACACGATCAAGGGCGGCGACTACCTGGTCGACCAGGACGCCGCCGAGATCCTCGCGAAGGAGGCCATCGACGCCGTCCTCGATCTGGAGAAGATGGGCCTGCCGTTCGGCCGCACTCCCGAGGGCAAGATCGACCAGCGCCGCTTCGGTGGTCACACCCGTAGCCATGGCGAGGCCCCGGTCCGTCGCGCCTGCTACTCGGGCGACCGCACCGGCCACATGATCCTCCAGACGCTGTACCAGAACTGCGTCAAGGAGGGTGTGGAGTTCTTCAACGAGTTCTACGTCCTGGACCAGCTGATCACCGAGGTCGACGGGGTCAAGAAGTCCTCCGGCGTCGTCGCGTACGAGCTGGCGACCGGCGAGATCCACGTCTTCCAGGCGAAGTCGGTCATCTACGCCTCCGGCGGCACCGGCAAGTTCTTCAAGGTGACGTCCAACGCGCACACGCTGACCGGTGACGGCCAGGCCGCCTGCTACCGGCGCGGCCTGCCGCTGGAGGACATGGAGTTCTTCCAGTTCCACCCGACGGGCATCTGGCGCATGGGCATCCTGCTGACGGAGGGCGCCCGCGGTGAGGGCGGCATCCTCCGCAACAAGGACGGCGAGCGCTTCATGGAGAAGTACGCGCCGGTCATGAAGGACCTCGCGTCCCGTGACGTCGTCTCGCGCTCCATCTACACGGAGATCCGTGAGGGCCGCGGCTGCGGTCCGGCCGGCGACCACGTGTACCTGGACCTGACGCACCTGCCGCCGGAGCAGCTGGACGCCAAGCTCCCGGACATCACCGAGTTCGCGCGGACGTACCTCGGCATCGAGCCCTACACGGACCCGATCCCGATCCAGCCGACCGCGCACTACGCCATGGGCGGCATCCCGACCAACGTCGAGGGCGAGGTGCTGGCCGACAACACCACCGTCGTCCCGGGCCTGTACGCCGCCGGCGAGGTCGCCTGTGTCTCCGTGCACGGCGCCAACCGCCTGGGCACCAACTCGCTGCTCGACATCAACGTCTTCGGTAAGCGCTCCGGCATCGCCGCCGCCGAGTACGCGGTGAAGAACGACTTCGTCGAGCTTCCCGAGAACCCGGCGCAGCTCGTCGTCGACCAGGTCGAGCGGCTGCGGAGCTCCACCGGCACCGAGCGCGTCGCGACCCTGCGCCTGGAGCTCCAGGAGTGCATGGACGCCAACGTGATGGTGTTCCGCACCGAGCAGACGATCAAGACGGCGGTCGACAAGATCGCCGAGCTGCGCGCGCGGTACCTCAACGTGTCCATCCAGGACAAGGGCAAGCGGTTCAACACCGACCTGCTGGAGGCCATCGAGCTGGGCAACCTGCTCGACCTGGCCGAGGTCATGGCGGTCTCCGCGCTCGCCCGCAAGGAGTCCCGCGGCGGTCACTACCGCGAGGACTTCCCGAACCGCGACGACGTCAACTTCATGCGCCACACCATGGCGTACCGCGAGGTGGCCGCCGACGGCGCCGAGTCGATCCGGCTCGACTACAAGCCGGTCGTGACGACCCGCTACCAGCCGATGGAGCGTAAGTACTGATGGCTACCCCGACCCTGGACAAGACCGACGGGACCGCGAAGCCCGAAGCCGGTTTCGCCGACTCCCCGTTCATCACCGCCACGTTCCGGATCCGCCGCTTCAACCCGGAGGTCTCCGACGAGGTCCAGTGGCAGGACTTCCAGATCGAGATCGACCCGAAGGAGCGTGTCCTCGACGCCCTTCACAAGATCAAGTGGGAGCTCGACGGAACCCTGACGTTCCGCCGTTCCTGCGCCCACGGCATCTGCGGTTCCGACGCGATGCGGATCAACGGCAAGAACAGGCTCGCCTGCAAGACGCTGATCAAGGACATCAACCCGGCCAAGCCGATCATGGTGGAGGCCATCAAGGGCCTCACGGTCCTCAAGGACCTCGTGGTCGACATGGACCCGTTCTTCCAGGCGTACCACGACGTCATGCCCTTCCTCATCACCAAGGGGAACGAGCCGACCCGCGAGCGTCTGCAGTCCGCCGAGGACCGCGAGCGGTTCGACGACACCACCAAGTGCATCCTGTGCGCCGCGTGCACGTCCTCGTGCCCGGTGTTCTGGAACGACGGCCAGTACTTCGGCCCGGCGGCGATCGTCAACGCCCACCGCTTCATCTTCGACTCGCGCGACGAGGGCGGCGAGCAGCGCCTGGAGATCCTCAACGACCGTGACGGCGTGTGGCGTTGCCGCACCACGTTCAACTGCACGGACGCCTGCCCGCGTGGCATCGAGGTCACCAAGGCGATCCAGGAGGTGAAGCGCGCGCTCATCACGCGTCGCTTCTGACCCTTCCGGGTCGCACAGCACCACCCCGGCCCCGTCCCCGCAGCGCAACTGCTGCCGGGGGCGGGGCCTGTTGCTGCGCCGGGGCCGTGCGGGCGGTACGGTTCAGCGGAGCTGAAGACCGAAAGAGAACGGGGATCGTCGTGAGCGAGCCGAATCCGTACGCGGACGACGCGTACAAGTGGGGCCCGCCCCAGCAGCCGGGCCACCAGCCGACCGTCGCCGACGGCCAGGGGTACGGGTATCCGGCGCCGGGGGCCCCGCCCGTGTACGGCTATCCGCAGCCGATGCCGGAGTCCGCGGCCCAGCCCGGCCCCGGTTACGGGTATCCCGAAGCGGCGCAGCCGACGATGCCCGGCCAGTACCTCCCGGTGCCGCAGGGCGCGCCCGGCCAGGGAGGCGTCCCGGTGCTGTCGATCGGCGACATCACCGTGATGAGCGACGCGATCGTCACCCCGTCCGGGTCGATGCCGCTCAGGGGTGCGGTCTGGACGGCCACGGACATGTCGCGCACGGAGGAGAAGATCCCGACGCACGCGGTCGTGCTGGCGATCATCTTCGCGCTGTTCTGCCTGATCGGGCTGCTGTTCCTGCTGATGAAGGAGAAGCGGACCACCGGCTTCATCCAGGTCACGGTCACCAGCGGCGGGCGGCACCACTCCACGATGATCCCGGCCGTGGGCCCGTACACCTTCCCCGCGGTGATGGGCCAGCTCAACCAGGCCCGCTCCATGAGCGCCTGACGCGCGGGGCCCGCCCATGGCGCGCTTCGAGCACACGGTCACTCTCGCGCCTCTGGACCGTGGCTGGTTCGAGGAGGCCGCCGAGGCGCTGGTGGGCCTCCTCGACGCCTCCCGGGAGCGGGACGGGGCGATTCTGCTGGCCGACGGGCGGGCCGTGGTGGGCATCCGGCTGCTGAAGGGGCGTCATCTGCAGCCGGGGGCGCAGTATGCGAGCACCCCGGAGCCGGCCGGGACGGCCGACGCCCCGCAGACCGGCCCGGTGTCGGAGGCGACCGTCCTGCGTGAGTGGCGGCCCACCCGCTCCATCGAGGTGGAGAACATCCTGGAGGAGGCCACCTTCTCCGTCCGGACGAAGATCCGGCTGCGCGATCCGATCGCACCCGGGGCGCTGGAGCTCTCCCTGTCCGGGCACCAACCGGAGGGCGGCTGGCTGTACCGCTTCTCGGGGCGCGGCAGGGCCGATCCGGCCGCCTGGTGGGCGGCGGTGGACCGGCCGGCCGCGGCGCCCCCGGCCGCCCGGCCGCCGGTGTCCGGCAGGGCGGTGCACCGGCTGGCCAAGGCCCGTCTGACGGTCGTCCCGCGCCCGGCCGAGGACGGCTCCTGGCAGGTCTCCGTGGTGCTGGGCGTGCGCGGGCGGTGGCTGCTGCGGCCGGTGGGCGCGGTGGCGCTGTTCCTCGCCCGGGGTCCCGTGACGCGGGGCTTCCGGGAGGCGGTGGAGCGTGCGGCCGAGGAGTGGAACACGGCGCTCGGGGAGCTGACGCCGCTGCACGGCGAGGCGTTGCGCGCGGAGATCGCCGACACGCTGACGCAGCCGCCCCTGTAGTCCCTTCTTCAGCCGCCCCGCCAGTCGCCTCTTCAGTCGCCCCTTCAGTCGCCCCTTCAGTCGCCCCCGCAGACGATCCCGCAGGCACCCGTGCGGACACCCCACTGACCCCTTGTTGAACATGTTCAAGAAGAGGTCTACAGTCATGCCCACGAGTAGTTTTGAACGCGTTCAAGGGAGGGTGGGGCATGGACCTCACTGTTGTCGCGTACGTCATATACCTGCTGATCACCGTGGCGCTCACCGTCTGGGTCGCGCGCACGCTCAGCCGCAACGGGCGGATCTTCCTCGCCGATGTGCTGCACGGGAACGAGAAGCTCGCCGACGCCGTCAACCACCTGCTGGTGGTCGGCTTCTACCTGGTCAATCTCGGGTTCGTCACGCTCTACCTCAAGAACGCCGACGGGGTGGCCACGGCCCGCGAGCTGTTCGAGGCGCTCTCGGTGAAGGTGGGCGTGGTCCTGCTGGTCCTCGGCGTGATGCACCTGGGCAACGTGTGGGTGCTCAGCCGCATCCGTCGCCGCAGCGCCCTGGAGCACGAGCAGACCCCGCCCGTGCCGCCGCAGGACTGGACGCCTCCGGGGCCCCAGGGCCCGTGGGCCGCTCCCGCGGCCGGGCGGTGAACCCGGTGACCGCAGCCGCGCCCACGGTGTCGCGGGGCCCCGCCCCGTACACCGCCGGGCCCGCCCCCGTACGCCGGCTCACCGTGCTCTACGACGCCCAGTGCCCCCTCTGCGTCCACCTGCGGCACTGGCTCCAGCGGCAGCGGCAGCTCGTCCCGCTGGATCTCGTACCGGCCGGATCGGCCGAGGCGCGGCGGCGGTTCCCGGAGCTGGACCATGCGGCGACGCTGGCGGAGATCACCGTCGTCGGCGACCTGGGGCAGGTCTACCGGGAGACCTCCGCCTGGATCGTCTGCCTGTGGGCGCTCGCCAAGTACCGCTCCAGGGCCCACTGGCTGACCACCCCGGCGGGGCGGCCCTTCGCCCGGGGCACCGTGCTGGCCGCCGCCCGCTACCGCTCGATGGTCCTCCCGCCCTGCGCTCCGGGGGGCGATGTGTGCTCCACCCCGCCCGGCGGACAGTGGGGCCCCCGTTAACCTTGGGCCCGTGGTGAAGGAAGAGAAGAACGTGCAGGAGAACAAGCCGGCCAAGGCAGCGAAGAGCGAGCAGACCCGCACGCTGATTCTCGAAACGGCGCTCCGGCTCTTCGCCGAGCGCGGCTACGACCGGACGACCATGAGGGCCATCGCCCAGGAGGCGGGCGTCTCGGTCGGGAACGCCTACTACTACTTCTCCTCGAAGGAGCACCTGGTCCAGGGCTTCTACGACCGGATCGCCGGCGAACACGCGGCGGCGGTCCGGCCCGTGCTGGAGGGCGAGGGGGATCTGACCGCCCGGATCAGGGGCCTGCTGCTCGGCTGGCTGGACGTGGCGGAGCCGTACCACCGCTTCGCCGCCCAGTTCTTCAAGAACGCGGCCGATCCGGACAGCCCGCTCTCCCCGTTCTCCGAGGACTCGGCGGCCGCCCGCGAGGCGGCGATCTCCCTCCACGAGCGCTGCATCGCCGGGGCGAACGTCAAGAGCGACCCGGAACTGGCTCCGCTGCTGCCGCAGTTGATGTGGCTGATGCAGATGGGGCTGGTGCTCTTCTGGGTGTACGACCGCAGCGAGGGCACCGAACGCAGCCGCCGGCTGGTCGAGCGCACCGCGCCGATCGCCGCACGGGCCATCTCGCTCTCCCGGTTCCGGGTGCTGCGACCGCTGGTGCGGCAGATCCACGGGCTGCTGGTGGAGTTCCTGCCGGATACGGCGACGGCCGGGGCGGAGCCCCGGCCGGCCGGTCCGGTCAGATCCAGCTGAGTTCCCACAGGCGCCAGGTGCCGGTGCCGTCGGAGAGGTACTGGGAGCCGGCGACCTCGGACTTGGCGACGACGTAGTCCTTCTTCTGCCACAGCGGCAGCAGGGGGACGTCCTCGCCGACCAGCGACTGCATCTGCTTGAAGTCGTTCGAGGTCCGGCTGCGGTCGCTGAACTGCTGCGTGGCGGCGATCAGCTGGTCCATCTTCTTGCTGGAGTAGCCGCTGTGCAGGACGTTCCCGGTGCCGACGAGCGGCTGGCTGAAGGTGTCGGGGTCCGGGAAGTCGGGGAACCAGCCGACGGTGTACATGTCGTACTTACCGGCGGCGTACTCCTTCTGGTACGTCGTCCATTCCACGGCCTCGACCGAGACCTTGAACAGCCCGTCCTTCTCCATCTGACGCCGCAGCTCGGCGGTCTCCTTCGTGTACATGTCGCCCTCGCGGTAGGCGAAGTCGATGGCCACCGGCGTCTGCACCCCGGCCTGCTCCAGCAGTTGCGCGGCGCGCTTGGGGTCGGAGGAGGGGTAGGCGTCGAAGAAGGGGGTGCTGTGCCCGATGTAGCCGGTGGGGATCAGCGAGTACAGCGGGTCGACCGTGCCCTGGTAGACCTTCCTGACCAGGGGCCCCCGGTCGAGGAGCGCGGCCACGGCCTGGCGGACCTTCTTGTCCGCGAACGGCGAGTCCTCGCGGGCGTTGAAGATGATGTTGCGGATCTCGGCGCTGGCCGCCTCGGTCACCCGCACGTCCGGGTCGTTCGCGTTCAGTTCGGCGAGCGTCTCGGACGGCAGCTGGCGGTGGGCGATGTCCACCTCGCCGCCGTCCCAGGACGTCTGCAGGTCCTCGGAGGTCTTGAAGTAGCGGATGGTGACCGGCTCGCCGGTCTTCTTGAGCGCACCCTTGTACTTCAGGTTCGGCACCAGCTCGGCGCGGCTCCCGGGCTCGTACGACTGGAGGACGTACGGGCCGGAGCCGTCGACCTGGTTGCCCGCACGGAGCTTGTCCTCGGGGTACTGGGTGGGATCGACGATCGCCGCGGCGCCGGTGGCGATCTTCTGCGGGAAGGTCGCGTCCCTGCCGGACAGGTTGAACGTGATCGTGCGGCCCTCGGTCGTCACCGTGTCGAGGGTGGGGAAGAGACCCGCGGGACCGACGTCCGACTTGATGGTGAAGATCCGGTCGAAGGAGTGCTTGACGTCCTCGGCGGTGATCTTGCGGCCGTTGGAGAAGGTCAGGTCGTCACGGAGCTTGCACTGGTACGTCTGGAGCTTCTGCCCGACGAAACCGCAGCTCTCGGCGGCGTCCGGTTCCGGCGTGACCGCACCGGGCCGGAAGGTCATCAGCGACTGGTAGATGTTGCTGTAGATCGCCCAGGATCCCGCGTCGTACGCGCCGGCCGGGTCGAGGGAGGTGACGACATCCGAGGTCCCGACGGTGATCGCATCGGTCTTCGCCTCCCCGGACGGGAGCAGTTGCCAGGCGCCGACGCCTGCGATGACCAATACCGCGAAAATCGCGAGAATCCGTACCCGGACCGACCGCATTGCCGTGCTCTCCCTTACCAGCCCCACCTCGGCGGTTGCGCTCAGATCCGCACATCGCCGCACGTTCGCACTTACCCAATCACACGATTTTCACATCTGGAAGAGTAAATGGGGCACTCACAGCCTTTTGTTGGACACACACCGAAAGCTCTGTCCGAAAAGGCGCATTCCTGCCTCCCACCTGCGGCTTTCCGTAGCAGACGGTGACCCTTCGGTGGGGATTTCATGACGAAGGAACCAACGCTCCCGCACCGTCGCACCCGCAACGGAGCCGGCCGCCCTAGGCCTGCCGGGAGGCCAGCTCCACGACGGTGATGTCGGACGGGGCGCCCACCCGGACCGGCGGGCCCCAGGCGCCCGCGCCGCGCGAGACGAAGAGCTGGGTGTCGCCGTAGCGTTCGAGCCCGGCGACGGTGGGGTTGGCCAGTTCGGCGAGGAGGTTGCCGGGCCAGAGCTGTCCGCCGTGGGTGTGGCCGGAGAGCTGGAGGTCGACGCCGTGCTCGACGGCGTCGTGGATGACGACGGGCTGGTGGGCGAGGAGGACGGCGGCCCGGCCGCGGTCCCGGTCGCCCAGTGCGCGGCCGAAGTCGGGCCCCTGGCCCTCGGTCTCGCCCGCGATGTCGTTGACGCCGGCGAGGTCGAAGCCCTCGATCTCGACCCGGGCGTTCTCCAGCGGGATCAGGCCAAGTTCGCGGACGTGGTCGACCCAGGCCTCGGCGCCGGAGAAGTACTCGTGGTTGCCGGTGACGAAGAAGCTGCCGTGCCGGGCGCGCAGCGCGGCCAGCGGTTCGGCGGCGGAGCCCAGATCCGCGACGGACCCGTCGACGAGGTCGCCGACGACGGCGACCAGGTCGGGCGAGGTCGCGTTGATCGTGTCGACGATCCGGCGGGTGTGGGCGCGGCCGAGGATCGGCCCGATGTGGATGTCGCTGACCACGGCGATCCGGAAGCCGTGGGCGGCGCGGGGCAGTTTGGCCAGCGGGACGGTGACCCGCTTGACGCTCGGCCCGCGCAGCACGCCGTAGGTGCCGTACCCGACGGTGGCGAGTCCGGCGGCCGCCGCCGCGCCGCCGACGACCCGGGAGACGAAGAGCCGCCGGGACGGGCCGGGGCCGAGGGCGGGTGTGGGTGTGGGTCCGGCCGCGGCCGGGTCCCCGGAAGTCGGTTCCGCTTCTGGTTCCGCCGCGGGTTCCGCTTCTGGTTCCGCCGCGGGTTCCGGTGCCGTACGCGCTGTCGCTTCCGAGCGGGCGGAGGAACCGGCCGAGCGAGACGGCACCAGCTCTTCGGTACGGGGGCGGGTCTCTTCCGGGACCTCGGCGGGGGTTCCGGAAGCTGTTGCGGATTCCGCTCCGCTTTCCGTCGTTTCCGTCGCCGGAGCGGTGGTGGCGGTCCGCGCGGTCGCCCCGTCGCGCCGGGCGAGGACCCTCAGGAACACCGGACGCACGACCTCGCCGACGAGCAGCGCCAGCGTCAGATACAGCAGGCAGGCCAGCCACAGGAAACCCGGCCAGGCCAGCACCTGCTGGAGCCAGAAGGGGGCGCCCACCCGGCCGGACGACATCGCGCCGACGCTCAGGACGGGGAGCACGAAGGCCGCGACGGTGCCCGCCCGTCGCAGCGGGCTGCCCGGCGCCGTCGTGTCACCGACGAAGCGCCTCCACAGGTACCGGTGCACGGCGCCGAGCAGCGCCAGCACCACGAGCCCCACCAGAGCGAAGACCACTGCTGCCATCCGAGCTTCCCCATGTTCCCGTCGTCATGCGCGCTTGTCGCGCAAAGCCCTGACTCCGCGCAACCCGATCACGCCGACCGCCGTCCCCAGAAGAAAGGACGTGATGGCGAGCAGCAGGTGCACCCAGAAGTACCCGGTCGGTTCGCCCGCGTCGTCGAAGGCGAGCCCGCTGCCGTCCTGCCACAGGTTCTTGACGAAAGTGATCCAGATGAACCAGCTCCACACCCCGAACGCGAGCAGGAACCAGGACACGCGGCGGCTGAGCTTCATGGGTCCAGTATCGCCGCCACCACCCGGCCCCCTCCCCCGGGGTGGCGTCCGAACGGGGCTGTCCCGGCGCTCCCTGCGGCGGGTCAGCCGGTCCGGGTCCGCATCCACATCTTCGCCCTGTACGTTTCCGACCGTGCCTGCACTGAAAAAGATCGCCCTCACGGTCACCTCCGCCGCCTTGTTGTCCGGTTTCGTCCTCAGTCCCGCCGCAGCGGCCGACAAGGACAAGAGCGACGACAAACAGCCCAAGCCGCCGAGCACGATGTCCAGCCTCGGCGGGGAACGGCTCGGCCAGGCCGGCACCCAGGTCAGCCTGGGCCCGGGGGCGCCGGTGCTGCCCAAGAAGCTGTCGGGCCGGTCGTGGATCGTCGCGGACGCGGAGAACGGGGACGTCCTCGCGGCGCACAACGCGCACTGGCGGCTGCCCCCCGCCTCCACCCTGAAGATGCTCTTCGCGGACACGGTCCTGCCCGCGCTCCAGCCCACCACCCAGACCCACAAGGTGACGGAGAGTGAGCTGGCCGGGGTCGGTGAGGGCAGCAGCCTGGTCGGCATCAAGGAGGACCACACCTACACGGTCCACGACCTGTGGCTCGGGGTGTTCCTGCGTTCGGGCAACGACGCGGTGCACGTCCTGTCGGAGATGTACGGCGGCGTCGCGGAGACGGTGACCGCGATGCAGAAGCACGCCGAGGAGCTCCAGGCCCTGGACACCGTGGTGATCTCGCCGGACGGGTACGAC
Organism: Streptomyces sp. NPDC020884; assembly: GCF_044333935.1. NCBI lineage: Bacteria > Bacillati > Actinomycetota > Actinomycetes > Kitasatosporales > Streptomycetaceae > Streptomyces > Streptomyces sp. NPDC020884. The sequence goes on from NZ_JBIRRY010000003.1 coordinate 142,353, forward strand.
GCGCCGCGCCAGGTCTCCAGCGCCTACGACCTGACCCTGATCGCCCGCAGCGGACTCCAGAAGAAGGACTTCCGCGAGTACGCGGCGACCGCGTCGGCCGACTTCCCCGGCGAGAAGAAGAAGGGGAAGAAGCGCGACTCCTTCGAGATCCAGAACACCAACCGGCTGATCACCGGGGACATCGGCGTGGACCCGTACCAGGGCATCGCGGGCGTCAAGAACGGCTACACCACCCACGCGGGCAACACCTTCACCGGCGTGGCCGAGCGCAACGGCAAGGTGCTCCTGGTCACGGTCATGAACCCGTCGGCGGAGGAGAGCCACGCCGTCTACAAGGAGGCCGCCCACCTGCTCGACTGGGGCTTCGCCGCGAGCGGCAAGGTGACCCCGGTCGGTGAGCTGGTGCCGCCGAAGTCCGTGGACACCGGCACGGGCACCGGGACCGGCGGCAAGGGCGCGGCGCCCGCCGCCGGCGCGGACCAGGGTTCGGGGGGCCAGGCGGAGGCGACGCACGCGTCGGCGGCCTCGAACGGTTCCAGCGGGGTCGGGATCGCCCTGGCGATCGTCGGCGGTCTGCTGGTGCTCCTGGCCGGCGGGGTGTTCCTGGTCAACCGGCGCTGGCCGCTGCCGGGTCTGGCCCGCCGCAACCCGCCGGCGGCCGACCCGGCCGGCAAGGCCGGCAAGGCCGGCCCCGCGGAGCCGGCCGAGGCCGCCGAGCCCGCCGAGCCCGCCGAACCGACTGCCTCGACCGGCTCGACCGGCTCGACCGAAAAGTCCTAGGGGTTGTCGGACACCCCCTAGGTCCGGGTGGAGCCGCCGGGAGCCACGGTCCCGGCGGCCTCCCCGGCCCCCGCCTCCTGCGCGTCCTGCGCCTCGGCCCCGCCGCTCTCCTCGCCCTTGCTGCCGGTCGCCGTCCAGGCGGCGCAGAACAGCAGGAGCTTCGCGGTGAAGTTGATCCACAGGAGCAGCGCGATCGGCACGCCGAACGCGCCGTACATGCTCTTGCCCGCGACCTCCCGCATATAACTGCCGAGCAGCAGCTTGAGCAGTTCGAAGCCGACCGCCCCGAGCAGGGCCGCGACCACCAGCCGCCGCCGGGGCGGCTCCACCCCGGGCAGCAGCGTCAGCAGGTAGAGCAGCAGCAGGAAGTCGGCGGCGACGGCGACCGCCAGCGCGGCCACCCGCAGCAGGATGCCGCCCGCCCCGCCCTCGGGGATGCCGATCAGGTCGGCGGTCCAGCCCACCGCCGTGGTGCCGACGGTGGAGACCGCCAGGGTGGCGAGCGCCGCGCCGCCGAGGCCGACCAGCAGCACGGCGTCCTTCACCTTGGCGACGACGGGGTTGGCCGCCTGGACATCGTCCTGTTCCCAGACCGCGCGCAGACACTCCCGCATCGAGCCGACCCAGCCGATGCCGGTGAACAGCAGCAGCGCACCGGCCACCAGTCCGACCGTGCCCGCGTTGGCGATCAGCCCGTCGATGCCGAGCTGGTCGGAGATGCCGGGCACCTGGTCGGCGAGCTTGTCCTTGATCGTGTCCAGCTGCTTGTCGCTCAGCAGGGCGGCGGCGATGGCCGCGCCGACCGCGATCAGCGGGAAGAGGGCCAGGAAGCTGATGAAGGTGATCGCCGCAGCGAGCCTGGCCCAGTGGACCCGGTCCAGCCGCTCGTAGGAACGCCACGCGTGCGTCTCCATCAGCCGGGCGACCAGGGGCCCGATCACCGGGAGTTTCTTGAGCCAGTCCATGACGTACGCGTACCCTCCTGGGCCCGGAACACCAGCGGCCCGCCCCGGACTCTCCCGGACGCGTCCGGGAGATCTCCGTCACCCTTCGCTGACACTCACTCCATCACCCGTTCCGGTGAGCGAATTCACCAATGCCGCGAAGGGGATTTCCCGGACGATACGGTCACCCTCATGTCCGTCGACACGGTGTCCTTGACCGGCTGGGGCCGTACCGCCCCGACGACCGCCGTACGGTTTCGCCCCCGTACCCACGAGGAGGCCGCCGCCGCCGTCCGGGGGCGCGGGCCCCGGGGGGTCATCGCGCGCGGGCTGGGGCGGTCCCCGGGGGACGCCGCGCAGAACGCGGGCGGCTCGGTGCTCGACATGACCGGCCTGGCCCGGATCGGCGCGGTCGACGCCGCCGCCGGTGTGGTGCGCTGCGACGCGGGGGTGAGCCTGGAGCGGCTGCTGCGGGTCCTGCTGCCCCTCGGCTGGCTCCCGCCGGTCGTGCCCGGGACCGGCAGGGTGACGGTCGGCGGGGCGATCTGCTCCGACCTGGACGGCCGCGACCACCGGCGGTCGGGGGCCTTCGCCCGGCACGTGAGCTCCCTGGAGCTGCTCACCGCCGACGGCGGTGTGCGTACGGTGCTGCCGGGCACCGCCCTCTTCGACGCGACCGCCGGGGGGCTGGGGCTGACCGGGGTGGTCCTGGGCGCCACCCTCCGCCTCCGCCGGGTCGCCACGCCGCTGATGTCGGTCTCCACCGAGCGCGCCGGGGACCTGGACGATCTGCTGGCCCGCTTCACCGCGGGCGGCGACCGTCTGCCGTACGCCTCCGCCTGGATCGACCTGCTGGCACGGGGCCGGGCGACCGGACGCGGGATCCTCACACGGGGGGAGCACGCACCCCCTGATGTGCGCCCGGCGCACGCTGGGCGCACTCGGCTCTCCTCGCGTTCCGGAGGGACCCGGGGGTGGCGGCTCTCCGTCCCCGCTCTCCCGCCGCTGCCGGGCGGACTGCTCTCCCCGGCGGCCGCCGCCCTGTACAACGAGGTCCGCTACCGCGGCGCACCCCGCGCGCGGACCGGTGAGCTCCGCCCGCTCCCGGCCTTCTTCCACGCGCCGGACGCGCTCCCCGACCCGCGTCCGCTGTACGGCCGGGGCGGTCTGGTGCGCTACCGGTTCGCCGTCGGGTACGGCCAGGAGGAGACCCTGCACCGGGTGGTGCGCCGGATCGCGGCGCGCCGCAGCCCCGCCGTGCGGGCCGAGCTCCAGCGGTTCGGGGCGGCGGACCCCGGCTGGCTGTCGTTCGCCGCGCCCGGCTGGTCCCTTGCCCTGGACCTGCCCGCCGCCCTGCCCGGCCTGGCCCGCTTCCTGGACGACGTCGACGAGGAGGTGGCCGCCGCCGGGGGCCGGGTCTGCCTGGCGAAGGACTCCCGGACGCGGCCGGAGACGGCGGCCGCGATGTACCCGCGGCTGGCGGATTTCCGGGAGCTGCGGGCGCGGCTGGACCCGACCGGGGCGTTCCGCTCCGACCTGTCGCGCCGGCTCGGGCTGTAAGGCCCCCACCGGCCCGGGGCCCGGCCCCCACGCACGTACCTCTCGCACCCCCGTACACACCATCTGACCAGGAGTGTTCCGTGAAGGATGCCTTCGGCGCCCCGCAGTCCCTGCTCGTCCTCGGCGGCACCTCGGAGATCGCCCTGGCCACCGCGCGCCGGCTGATCGCCCTGCGCACCCGGCGGATCTGGCTGGCCGGGCGCCCCTCCCCGGCCCTGGAGTCGGCCGCGGCCGAGCTGCGCGGCCGGGGGGCCGACGTGCGCACCGTCGACTTCGACGCGCTGGACTCCGCCTCCCACGAGGTCGCCCTCGGCAAGGTCTTCGCGGAGGGCGACATCGACGTGGTGCTGATGGCGTTCGGGGTCCTCGGCGATCAGGCGCGGGACGAGGAGGACCCGATGGCCGCGGTCCGGGTCGCCCAGACCAACTACACGGGGGCGGTCTCCGCCGGGCTGGTGTGCGCCGGCGCACTACAGGCGCAGGGGCACGGTTCGCTGGTGGTGCTGTCCTCGGTGGCCGGGGAGCGCGCCCGGCGCGCGGACTTCATCTACGGCTCCAGCAAGGCGGGCCTGGACGCGTTCGCGCAGGGGCTCGGCGACGCGCTCCAGGGGACCGGGGTGCAGGTGATGGTCGTCCGCCCCGGCTTCGTCCGGACCCGGGCCACGGCGGGCCGGCCGGAGCAGCCGCTGGCGACCGGGCCGGAGGAGGTCGCCGGGGCGATCGTCACGGGGCTGCGGCGGCGCTCGGAGACCGTGTGGGTGCCCGGTTCGCTCCGGGTGGTGATGGCCGCGCTCCGGCACGTCCCGCGCCCGCTGTTCCGCCGACTGCCGGTCTGAGGCCGGGCTGCCGGTCTGACGCCGGGGCTGCCGGTCTGACGCCGCTGCGGGGGCGCTACCGGGCGCTCAGGGCCGCAGCGAGGGGGCCGAGGGCGTGTCGATGGTGTAGCCGCTCTGGGCCGGGACGGCGGGCGTCCCGCCGCCCGCCCCGAACGGGAAGTCCTTGATCTTGCGCCAGACGGCGTCCGGTCCCTGCTCGTACAGCGCGAAGGAACCGCAGGTCCAGGCCGCCTCGTAGTCGGCGAGCTCCTCGTAGGCCCGGTCCATGGCTTCCTCGGCGATGCCGTGGGCCACGGTGACGTGCGGGTGGTAGGGGAACTGGAGCTCGCGCACCAGGGGGCCGGAGGCGTCCCGGACCCGCTTCTGGAGCCAGGCGCAGGCCGAGCCGCCCGCGGAGACCTGGACGAAGACGACCGGCGACAGGGGGCGGAAGGTGCCGGTGCCGGACAGCCGCATCGGGAACGGCCGGCCGGCCGTGGCGATCCGGTCGAGGTGCGCCTCGATCGCCGGCAGGTCCGTCGACTGCGCCTCGGTCGGCGGGAGCAGGGTGACGTGGGTGGGAATGCCGAAGGCGGCAGGGTCCCCGAAGCTCGCGCGGCGCTCCTGGAGCAGGCTGCCGTAGGGCTCCGGGACCGCGATCGAAACGCCGAGCGTTACGGTCCCCACGTCGTTCTCCTCCATCGTCGATGGTCGATTTCCGGTCATGCCGCGCGGGCCGGGTGTCCGGCCCGCGCGTTCCGCCGCAAGTGTGACCCCTTCGGCCGTGATCTCGCCAGGGTCCTTGGACTCAGTGCTTCGCGGGCAGGAAGCCCATCCGGTCGTACGTCCGTGCCAGCGTCTCCGCGGCGACGGCCCTGGCCTTCTCCGCTCCCTTGGCCAGGATGGAGTCCAGCGTCTCCGGATCGTCCAGATATTCCTGGGTGCGGGCCCGGAAGGGAGTGACGAATTCCACCATGGCTTCGGCCAGGTCGGTCTTCAGCGCACCGTAGCCCTGGCCCTCGTACTTCCGTTCCAGATCCTCGACGGAGCTGCCGGAGAGGGTGGAGAGGATCGTGAGCAGGTTGCTGACGCCCGGCTTCTTCTCCTCGTCGTAGCGGATCACCGTGTCGGTGTCGGTGACCGCGCTCCTGACCTTCTTCGCCGTGGCCTTCGGGTCGTCGAGGAGGTTGACGAGGCCCTTCGGCGTGGAGGCCGACTTGCTCATCTTGACCGCCGGGTCCTGGAGGTCGAGGATCTTCGCCGTCTCCTTGAGGATGTACGGCGCCGGGATGGTGAACGTCTGTCCGTACCGGCCGTTGAAGCGCTCGGCGAGATCGCGGGTCAGCTCGATGTGCTGGCGCTGGTCGCCGCCGACCGGGACCTGGTCGGCCTGGTAGAGCAGGATGTCCGCCACCTGGAGCACCGGGTAGGTGAAGAGGCCGACGGTGGCCCGGTCGGCGCCCTGCTTGGCGGACTTGTCCTTGAACTGCGTCATCCGGGAGGCCTCGCCGAAGCCGGTGAGGCAGTTCATCACCCAGCCGAGCTGGGCGTGCTCGGGCACATGGCTCTGGACGAAGAGCGTGCAGCGCTCCGGGTCCAGACCGGCCGCCAGCAGCTGCGCCACCGCGAGCCGGGTGTTGGCCCGCAGCTCCGCGGGGTCCTGCGGCACCGTGATCGCGTGCAGGTCCACGACCATGTAGAAGGCGTCGTGGGTCTCCTGCAGCGCCACCCACTGGCGCACCGCACCCAGGTAGTTGCCGAGGTGGAACGAGCCTGCGGTGGGCTGGATCCCGGACAGCACGCGCGGACGGGCGGCCGCACCGGTGCGGCCCGTCTGCGGCTGGTCGGTGGGGAGGTCAGAGGCCATGGCTCCATTGTCTCAGGTACGGGGGCGATCTCCGGCAGCCGGTGCGGGGCAGAGAGGGCGCGTACCCGCAGGAACCCGGAGCACGGGAGCGCACGCCTGAGACGAACCACACATTCCGGCCGCTCGGCGCGCGACGGCGGGCGCGCCGGGCGCGGAAGGTTTCCCGGCGCGGGTTCCGACCGACGATACAAAGTGGGCACCACCCCCCGCCCACGCCCCACGACGAACGGAGATCCCGTGTCGACCACGGAAACTGCCATCGCCTCCGCCGAGGCGCACAGCGCGCACAACTACCACCCGTTGCCGGTCGTCGTGGCGACGGCGGAGGGCTCCTGGATGACGGACGTCGAGGGCCGCCGGTACCTCGATCTGCTCGCCGGATATTCGGCGCTCAATTTCGGCCACGGCAACCGCCGGCTCATCGACGCGGCCAAGGCCCAGCTGGAACGGGTGACGCTGACGTCCCGGGCCTTCCACCACGACCGGTTCGCCGATTTCTGTACGGAGCTGGCGGCGCTGTGCGGCATGGAGACGGTGCTGCCGATGAACACCGGGGCGGAGGCCGTGGAGACCGCGGTCAAGACCGCCCGCAAGTGGGGCTACCGGGTCAAGGGCGTGCCGGACGGCATGGCGAAGATCATCGTGGCCTCGGACAACTTCCACGGCCGCACGACGACGATCGTCAGCTTCTCCACGGACCCGGAGGCGCGGGCCGACTTCGGCCCGTACACCCCGGGGTTCGAGATCGTGCCGTACGGGGATCTCACCGCGATGCGGGAGGCGATGACGGAGAACACCGTGGCGGTGCTGATCGAGCCGATCCAGGGCGAGGCCGGGGTGCTGGTGCCGCCGGCCGGCTATCTGCCCGGGGTGCGGGAGCTGACCCGCGAACGGAACGTGCTGTTCATCGCGGACGAGATCCAGTCGGGACTCGGCCGGACCGGGAAGACGTTCGCGCTGGACCACGAGGGCGTGGTGCCGGACATGTACCTGCTCGGCAAGGCGCTGGGCGGCGGGGTGGTGCCCGTCTCGGCGGTGATCTCGTCGGCGGACGTGCTCGGCGTGTTCCGGCCCGGCGAACACGGCTCCACCTTCGGCGGGAACCCGCTGGCCTGTGCGGTGGCGCTGGAGGTGATCGCGATGCTGCGGACCGGCGAGTACCAGCAGCGGGCGGCCGAGCTGGGCGACCACCTGCACCGGGAGCTGGGCCTGTTGACGGGCGGCGGAGCGGTGACGGCGGTGCGCGGCCGGGGGCTGTGGGCGGGCGTCGACCTCGATCCGGCGCTGGGCACCGGCCGGGAGATCTCCGAGAGGCTGATGGAGCAGGGGGTGCTGGTCAAGGACACCCACGGCTCCACCATCCGGATCGCGCCGCCGCTGGTGATCAGCAAGGAGGACCTGGACTGGGGCCTGGACCGGCTGCGTACGGTGCTGGGCGCCCGGTAGGACGCGCCGGGTTCAGAGGATGACGTGGGGCAGGAAACGGGCGTACTCGTCCGTGACCGGCCCCGCCGACTCCCGGATGCCGAGCCCCGCCGCCTCGTCCTCGACGATCCATGCGCCGAGCACCACCCGGTTGCCGTCGATGTCGGGCAGCGGGGCCAACTCCTGGTAGCAGCACGGCTCGTCGCGCTCCACCGGCGGGGAGCCGGGGCCGTGCAGGTCGACCCCGGCTCCCTCGCGGCCGAGCAGCGGCTTGGAGACGTAGCCCGCCCCGCCGGGTCCGGCGAGCTCGCGCGGGCCGTCGAGATAGGTGGGCAGCAGGTTCGGGTGGTCCGGATACAGCTCCCAGAGGATCGCCAGCAGCGCCTTGTTGGAGAGCAGCATCTTCCAGGCGGGCTCGATCCAGCAGGTGGTGCCGCTGCCGCCGCCGTTGTCGAGGGTCTCCAGCACCTGCGGCCCGAAGCGGTCCGTGGCCAGCCACTCCCACGGATAGAGCTTGAAGCAGCTGCGGATGAAGCGGAGCCGGTCGTCGACGAACCGACCCGACAGCCGGTCCCAGCCGATCTCCTCGACGGAGAGCGCCTCGGTGTCGATCCCGGCCTGCTGGGCGGTCTCGCGCAGATACGCGACCGTCATCAGGTCCTCGCCCGCCTCGTCGCCGTCGGAGTGGACGAAGTGCAGCGGCCCCGGCGGCAGCAGGGACGCCTGCCGCTTCCAGGCGTCCACCAGCCGCTCGTGCAGGGAGTTCCACTGGTCGGCCCCGGGGAAGCGGTCCTCCATCCAGAACCACTGCGCGCTCGCGGCCTCCACCAGCGAGGTCGGGGTGTCGGCGTTGTACTCCAGCATCTTCGGCGGGCCGCTCCCGTCGTAGCGCAGGTCGAACCGCCCGTAGAGGGAAGGCAGTTCGGCGCGGCGATGCCAGGACTCGGCGACCAGCGCGGCGAGCCGGGGATCGGTGATGCCGAGGTCGGCGAAGCGGTCCCGCTCGACGATGTGCGCGGCGGCGGCCAGGCACATCGTGTGCAGTTCCTCGGCGGTCTCCTCCAGGGCCTCGACCTCGGGCAGCGAGAAGACGTAGTAGGCGCTCTCGTCCCAGTACGGACGCAGCGAGTCGTCCGGGTAGCGGGTGAGCGGGTAGACGATGCCCTGCGACTCGACGGTCTCCTGCCAGCCGGGGCGCGGCTCGATGGTGCGGCGCTCCATCGTGCTCAGCCTCCACCGGACTTGGAGCAGCCGAAGCCGCCGCGGTCGACCGCGGACTTGTTGAAGCTGCCGCCCTCCACCTTGCCGTTGGAGCTGTCGCCCCCGTAGTAGTAGGAGCCGCGCCCGCTGCCGGAGCCGCCGCTGCCGCTCCGGCACTCGTAACTGGGCAGGGTCTCGCGGGTCGTCCGGTCGGCGCAGCGCCGGTCCGGCTCCGATCCGCAGGATGTGATGGTCAGGGCGAGCAGCCCCATACCGCCGAGCACGACCGTGCTCGACCTCAGCCTCCGCTTGGCCATGTTCGATTCTCCCCCGTGATACGCGATCGGATCCGGCTCCCTTCCCGGCACCGGACCGCTTGTCAGACTAGTTCGACGGATGGCCGGTTCGAAACCTGGAGGGGCCGGAGCGTCAACCTCCGCCCGGTAGATTCCTTTTGTGCTTCTCGGGATGATCTGTGCGCTCGGGGCGGCGGTCTGCTTCGGCACGGCGTCCGTCCTCCAGGCCGTCGCCGCGCGGGCCGCCGCCCGGCCGGACTCCGGGGCGGGCGTGGACCCGGCGCTGCTGCTGCGGGCGCTGCGGCAGTGGCGATACGTGGCCGGTCTCGCCCTGGACGGCGCCGGCTTCCTCCTCCAGATCGTCGCGCTGCGCACCCTGCCGATCTACGCGGTCGGCGCGGCGCTCGCCGCGTCCCTGGCGGTCACGGCGGTGGTCGCGTCCCGGCTGCTGGCGGTCCGGCTGAGCAGCACGGAGTGGACGGCGGTGGGGGTGGTCTGCGCCGGTCTGGGCATGCTGGCCCTCGCCTCGGGCGCGGAGGGCCACCGGCCGGGCCCGGACGCGCTGCCCTGGGCCCTGCCCGCCGTGGCGCTCGGCGTGCTCCTGGCCGGCGTGCTGGCGGGACGGCTGCCGGCGAAGCCGCGGGCACTGGCCCTGGGGCTCGGGGCGGGGTTCGGCTTCGGGGTGGTGGAGGTGGCCGTCCGGCTGATCGACGACCCCGCACCGGGCGCGCTGCTGAGCGACCCGGCGCTGTACGGGCTGCTGCTGGGCGGCGGGGCCGCGTTCCTGCTGCTCACCTCGGCGCTGCAACGGGGTTCGGTGACCACGGCGACGGCCGGCATGGTGCTCGGCGAGACGATCGGCCCGGCGCTGGTCGGGGTGGTGTGGCTGGGCGACGGGACCCGCTCGGGCCTCGGCTGGCTGGCGGTCACCGGCTTCGCGGTGGCGGTGGCGGGCTCACTGGCCCTGGCCCGCTTCGGCGAGGCCCCGGAGGCGGGGGCGAAGCCGGGTCCAGGGCCGGAGCCAGGGCGGGAGCCAGGGCCGGAGCCCGATCCGGGGACCGTACCGCCGGGTGGGTCCTAGGGCCGGACACGTCTCAGGGCAGCACCCGGCACAGGGCGTCCAGCGCGCCGGCCCAGGCGCTCTCCGACGGCGATGCGTAGCCGATCACCAGGCCGTCGCGGGCGGCCGGGGCGTCCGGGTGGCGATAGCTCGCCAGGCCGTCCAGCGCCAGGCCCTGGAACGCCGCCGCCTGGATCACCGAACGCTCGGCTCCCGCCGGGAGTTCGAGGACCGCGTGCAGCCCGGCCGCGATCCCGCTGGCCTCGATGCCCGGCGCACGGTCGGCGAGCGCCGCGACGAGCTGATCGCGGCGGCGGCGGTAGCGCAGCCGCACCGAGCGCACATGCCGGTCGTAGGCCCCCGAAGCGATGAACTCCGCGAGCGTCAGCTGGTCGGGCGAGGCGGACATCGTGTCGGACTCGCCCTTCACCGCCGTCACTTCGCCCACCAGGCTCCGGGGCAGCACCATCCAGCCCAGCCGCAGCCCCGGGGCCAGCGACTTGCTGGCGGTGCCGAGATAGACGACCCGCTCCGGATCGAGGCCCTGGAGCGCGCCCACCGGCTGCCGGTCGTACCGGAACTCCCCGTCGTAGTCGTCCTCCAGGATCAGCCCCCCGGTGGACCGGGCCCAGTCGACGGCGGCGGCCCGCCGGTCCGGGTGCAGCGGTACGCCGGTGGGGAACTGGTGCGCCGGGGTCAGCAGCACCGCCCCCGCGCCGCGCAGCGAAGCCAGCTCGCCGGTCCGCGACCCGTGCTCGTCCAGCGGCAGGCACGGGGTGCGCAGCCCCTCGTCGGCGAGGAGGCCCGTATGCAGGTCGAGGCCGTACGACTCGACGGCGACCTCCCGGACCCGGCGCCCGCGCAGGACCTGGCCCAGCAGCGTCAGCCCGTGCGAGAAGCCGGAGCAGACCACGATGCGCTCCGGGTCGGCGTACACCCCGCGCGCCCGCGCCAGGTACTCGGACAGCACCGTGCGCAGTTCGACGCGCCCGCGCGGATCGCCGTAGCCGAAGGCCTCGTCGGGCGCGGCGGTGAGCGCCTTGCGGGCGGCCTTGAGCCAGGCGGTGCGCGGAAAGGTGGACAGGTCCGGCGAGCCGGGCTTCAGGTTGTGCCCGGCCCCGGGCCGGGCCGGCCGGGAGGGGGCCGCCGCCGGGCCCGTCCGGCGCGGCGCGGACCGCCGGGCGACCCGGGTCCCCGAGCCCTGGCGGGCGGTGAGCCAGCCCTCGGCGACCAGTTCGGCGTAGGCGTCGGCGACCGTGTTGCGGGCGACGCCCAGGTCGGCGGCGAGCACCCGGGAGGACGGCAGCCGGGTGCCGGGGGTAAGCCGGCCGGTCCGCACCGCCTCCCGCAGCGCCTCCATCAGCCCGCTGCGCAGGCCCTGGCCGACCGGTTCCAGATGCAGGTCCGTACCGAAAGTGGCCCAGGAATCCGTCATGTCAATGGACCATACCGGGGGGCCATCGGGGTCGTAGCGTCGATCTCATGACCACCACGCACGAGCACCACCACGCCCCCGCCGACCTCGCCCCCGAGCACCCGGCCCGGATCTCCGTCTCCCAGCTCCTCCCCGACGTCTACAAGGCGATGGTCCGGCTCGACATCGCGGCCCGTAAGGGCCTGGACCCGGTCCTGGTGGAGCTGGTGAAGATCCGGGCCTCGCAGCTCAACCAGTGCGCGTTCTGCCTGGACATGCACAGCAAGGACGCGCTCGCGGCGGGCGAGTCCGTCGAGCGGATCGTCCAGCTCAGCGCCTGGGAGGAGTCGCAGCACTTCTACACCGAGAAGGAGCTCGCGGCGCTCGCCCTGACCGAGGCGGTCACCGTGCTGACCGACGGTTTCGTCCCGGACGCGGTGTACGCGAGGGCCGCCGCGCACTTCGAGGAGACCGAACTGGCCCAGTTGATCGCGGCCATCACCGTGATCAACGCCTGGAACCGCTTCGGCGTCACCGGCCGGCTGGCCCCCGGCCACTACACGCCCGGCGACTTCAAGAGCTGACCGGGAGCCCTCCGGGCGGGCATGCGCGAGCGCCCCCGGCAGCGTGTGCTGCCGGGGGCGCTCGGAGTGCTGCGGGTGCGGCTCAGATGAGGCCGAGCTCGCGGACCGCGTCGCGCTCCTCGGTGAGCTCCTTGACCGACGCGTCGATGCGCGTACGGGAGAACTCGTTGATGTCCAGGCCCTGGACGATCTCGTAGACACCGTTCTTCGTGGTGACCGGGAACGAGGAGATGATGCCCTCGGGGACGCCGTAGGAGCCGTCCGACGGGATGCCCATCGAGGTCCAGTCGCCCGCGGCGGTGCCGTTGACCCAGGTGTGCACGTGGTCGATGGCGGCGTTGGCGGCCGAGGCGGCCGAGGACGCGCCACGGGCCTCGATGATCGCGGCGCCGCGCTTGGCGACGGTCGGAATGAAGGTGTCGGCGAGCCACACCTCGTCGTTGACGGTCTCGGCGGCGTTCTTGCCGGCGATCTCCGCGTGGAAGATGTCCGGGTACTGGGTGGCCGAGTGGTTGCCCCAGATCGTCAGCTTCTTGATGTCGGAGACGGCGGCGCCGGTCTTGGCGGCCAGCTGCGAGATCGCGCGGTTGTGGTCCAGGCGGGTCATCGCGGTGAAGCGCTCCGCCGGTACGTCCGGGGCGGCGGCCTGCGCGATGAGCGCGTTGGTGTTGGCCGGGTTGCCGACGACGAGGACCTTGATGTCGTCCGCGGCGTTGTCGTTGATGGCCTTGCCCTGCGGCTTGAAGATGCCGCCGTTGGCGGCGAGCAGGTCGCCGCGCTCCATGCCCTTGGTGCGCGGGCGGGCGCCGACGAGCAGGGCGACGTTCGCACCGGCGAAGCCGACGTTCGGGTCGTCGGTGATCTCGATGCCGCGCAGCAGCGGGAAGGCGCAGTCGTCGAGCTCCATCGCGGTGCCCTCCGCGGCCTTGAGGCCCTGCGGGATCTCCAGGAGGCGCAGGTTGACCGGCACGTCCGGGCCGAGCAGGTGGCCGGAGGCGATGCGGAAGAGCAGCGCGTAGCCGATCTGGCCGGCTGCGCCGGTCACGGTGACATTCACGGGAGTGCGGGTCATGGCGGTCTCCGTTTAGACAGCTGGCGGTGGGGGTCCCGGCCCCTGGTGCCGGACCCTGGTGCTGGACACCCCTCCGCGTCCGACCAATCTTGACGTGAAGAGATATCCAGCGGTCAGGCTATCGGACCCGGCCGGACCGGTCCGCCCGCCCCCCTGTGGCACCGCGCACAACCGGTCACGTACCGCACGCACGGACGACGGCGACCCGGGCCCGTGGGTCACTCGCCCGGGTCGGTGCACCCCTCCGTGCCGGAGGTGAGCGTCGCGCAGGCCTTCGCGTCGGCCGCCTTCTTCACCGCGACCATCGGGGTGTACGCGTCGGTGTCCCCCATGACCTCGCCGTCCTGCCCGCCGGCCCCGGCGGTGATCCGCACGGTGTCGCCGACGGCCGCCTCGGTGAGGCGGGCCCAGGCGGCGGAGCAGACCTCGCTGTAGCGGACCTCGATCTTGCTGCCGCCGACCACGGCGCTGGCCACCGTACGGGCGAACTCGCCGCCGCAGCCCATCGCCTCGGGGTCCTCGCCGGCGCAGTCCGCACCGCTGCACTCGACCCCCACGGGCAGCTCCGGTGCGGGGGTGGTGGGAGCCGCCGACGGGGGCGGGGTGGCCTTGGCGGCCTTGTCGCCGCCCGGCGCGAGCAGCACCGCGCCGACCACGACGATCAGCGCGCCGACGGCCCCGACCGCGAGCATGAGGCCCTTCCGGCGGCCTCCGGGGGCCTTGCCCCCGGCGGTCCCGCCCGCCCGCTGCCCGCCCTGCGGCGGCCGGGGCTCCCCCGGTGCGCTGCCGCGCTGGTGGGGTACGGACGGAGGGCGCGTCGCGTCGTGGCCGCCGGGCCCGTAGGCGTCGCTGCCGTAACCACTCGGTCCGTGGCCGGCGTTTCCGTAACCACTCGGTCCCTGGCCGGCACTGCCGTACGCGCCCGGTCCGTGGCCGTCGTTTCCGTACGTGCCCGGTCCCTGGCCGTCGTTTCCGTACGCGCCCGGTCCCTGGCCGCCGCCGTGGCCGCCGGTCGCGTGCCCGACCGGGCCCTGGCCGTACGCCTCGTGGGCGGAGGTTCCGCGTCCGCCGGGAGCGGCGGCGTCACGGGGCGGGGCGTCCGGGCCCGCGGCCGTGGGCACCCGCGCGCCGGAACCGGTCGCGCCGCGCCGGCCCCCGGCGGAGGAACGGCCGGACCGGCCGCCCGCCCGAGCGTCGGGAGCCGCCGTGCCGGGCTCGTCGAGCGCGGCACGGGCCTGCGTGATGCGGATGGCCTCCATCGTCATGTCGTGGCGCATCTCGGCCCGGCTCCAGGCCCGCTCCGCCAGCTCCCACATGGTCGTGAGGTGGTGCTGCGGGGTGCCCGTCACCTCGGCGAGGGCCACGACGGCCCCGCGCGGTGCGAGCAGCCGCCCGTTGAGATAACGCTCCCAGGACGTCTTGCTGTAACCCGTGCGGTCGGCCACCGCGTTGATGTTCAGCCCGCTGCGGTCGACGAGTCGGCGCAGCTGGCTGGCGAACTCCCTGATCTGCGGGTCGAGCTCTTCGGGCAGTGCCTTCCAACGAGGCATCGCGTTTCCCCCCTCATGTCCCCCGGACGTCTTTGCTGTGCCCCGCTGCGACCGGCCCCCCGGCCCGCGCATCCCCCGGTCCGTCCGCTGTCCGTCCGTTCCGGACCGTCAGCTGGACTACCCACGAGGATGCGTGAAGCCAGGGTGTCAGTTCCTGACGAGGGGGCGCACGGGAGCATTCGGGACGAGGTGCGTGTCTTCACGCGCCCCGATCAGTGCCCCGATCGCCGCCGCGGCCACCGCTCTGTCTGCTCCGTGCCGCTCTGTGCGCCGTGCCAGTCTGCCATCGTTGCGCGGCGATCACACCGTGCCGGAATGGTCACTTCCGTGCCACAGGCCACAGTGAGCGCTTGTTCCGGCCCTTCATGTCCATGACGCTGGAGTCGGGACGGGGCAAGGCGGCCCATCTCGCCGGATACCGGGGCTTCTTGCCCGGTGGGCCCTGTTCCACCGTGGTGTCCGTCCCTCCTCGGGGGTAGGGACGGACACCACGGCCGGGCCGGCGGCCGCTAGCGGATCGTGAAGCGGACCGCGTCCTCGAGGATCGGGACGTCCAGCCACGGGGCGGGCTGTGCGACCAGCGCGAGCAGCACGATCAACGTGCCCATCAGCCCGTACGTGACCAGGTCGGTGAAGCGGGAACGCACCGCCAGCATCCCGACCGAAGGCACCACCCAGCGCAGCACGGCACCGGCGATCAGCGCGCCGCCGATCAGGATGACGCCGACGCGGAACGCCTGGTCGAACGAGTCCAGGACCACGATCATGAGGCCGAGGCCCGCCGCGCAGAGCACGGTGAGCAACGGCCACTGCCGGGCCGGGGCGGGCGCGTCCCCGGACGCGGCCCGGCCGCCGCCCTCGGGCCGGGCGGTGTCCCGGGTGAACCGCGGGAACCGCCGCGACCGGCGGGGCCGCCCGGCGGTAGCGGGCGGGCCCGTGTCCTCGTTCTTGTCCGCCGCCCGGCCCGTGGCCTCGGCCGCGGTGCTGCCCGCGGCCTCGTCCGCCGGGTCCGGCACGCCGGCCCCGGTCCGGTCGGCCTGGTCGGTCCGATCCGTCCGGTCGACCTGCTCGGTCCGGTCGGCCTGCTCGGCCGGTTCGCCCGGCTCGTCCGCCGCCCGGCCCGCGGGGGCGGGGTCGGCCGGACTCGTACCAGCACCCATGGGGTTCCCCTCCGGCATCCGGCCGTCAGCCCGCGGCGGCGGCGTCGGCGGCCTCGGCGGCAGCCCGTTCGGCGGCCTCCACCACGTTGACCAGCAGCTGCGCGCGGGTCATCGGGCCGACCCCGCCCGGGTTCGGGGCGACCCAGGCGGCCACCTCACGGACGCCCGGGTGCACATCGCCGACGATCTTGCCGTCCGCGTCCCGGCTGACGCCGACGTCGAGCACGGCCGCGCCCGGCTTCACGTCCTCGGGCTTGATCAGGTGCGGCACCCCGGCGGCGGCGACGATGATGTCGGCCTGCCGCAGATGGGAGGCGAGGTCCCGGGTGCCGGTGTGGCACTGGGTCACCGTGGCGTTCTCCGACTTGCGGGTCAGCAGCAGCGGGATCGACCGGCCGATGGTGACACCGCGTCCGACGACCACGACATGCGCCCCGTTGATCTCCACGCCGTGCGCGCGCAGCAGCTGGACGACGCCCTGCGGGGTGCAGGGCAGCGGGCCGGTCTCGTTGAGGACGAGGCGGCCGAGGCTCATCGGGTGCAGCCCGTCGGCGTCCTTCGCCGGATCCATCAGCTCCAGGATCCGGTTGGTGTCGATGCCCTTGGGCAGCGGCAGCTGGACGATGTAACCGGTGCACTCGGGGTCGGCGTTGAGCTCCCGGACGACGTCCTCGATCTCCTCCTGGGTGGCGGTGTCGGGGAGTTCGCGCTGGATGGAGCCGATGCCGACCTGGGCGCAGTCCCGGTGCTTGCCGTTGACGTACCACCGGCTGCCCGGGTCGTCCCCGACGAGAAGGGTTCCGAGGCCGGGAGTGATCCCCTGCGCCTTGAGGGCCGCCACACGGACGGTCAGATCGGATTTGATCGCGGCAGCGGTGGCCTTGCCATCGAGAATCTGGGCAGTCATGCGCCCATCCTCGCGGATGACCCCGCCCGCATACCAATTGCCGGTGCCGCCTCCGTACCGGACGTTGCACTTGCACAACGTCCGGGGTGCCGGGCTGGACAAACACGGGTTGCGCTTATAACGATGTAGGCCGCGGTTGTACGGGGGGCCGGGCCGCCGACGATGTCCTTCCTCCGTGTGGCCATTTCGTCCCCACACGTCTGTTGAAGGAACACCCCTATGAGCTTCGGCGACCCGAACAACCCGTACGGGCAGCAGCCCGGCCAGCCTCCCCAGGGCCCGCCGCAGGGTCAGCCCGGCTACGGCTACCCGCAGCAGGCTCCGCAGGGCGTCCCGCAGCAGGGCTACGGCTACCCGCAGCAGCAGCCGGGGTACCCCCAGCAGCAGCCCGGTTACCCGCAGCAGCAACCGGGATATCCCCAGCAGCCCGGCCAGCCCTACGGCGGCGGCTACCCGCAGCAGCAGCCCGGCTACGGCGGCGGCATGCCCGAGCTGGCCCACTGGGGTCTGCGGGTGGGCGGGTTCATCATCGACGGTCTCATCGTCGGCGCCCCGTACCTCCTCGCCGCGGTCGGCGTCAGCATGGGCGATGACGGCGCCGGCGGCGTCCTCGTCGTGATCGGCTTCCTCGGGATGCTCGGCCTGGCCCTCTGGCAGATGTACATGGAGGGCACGACCGGCCAGTCCATCGGCAAGAAGGCCGTGGGCATCCGGCTGCTCCGCGAGGCCGACGGCCGCCCTCTGGGCTTCGGCATGGCCTTCGTGCGCCGCCTGGCCCACTTCCTGGACAACATCGCCTGCTACATCGGCTGGCTGTGGCCGCTGTGGGACCAGAAGAAGCAGACGTTCGCGGACAAGGTCTGCTCGTCCGTGGTCGTCAAGGCCAACTGACGCTCCCTCCAGAACACACGGCGAGGGCCGCACCCGTTCACGGGTGCGGCCCTCGCGGCATGTCCCGGACCGTGCGGCCCGTGCGCCCGGCCGTTCAGTCCCCGCGGACGCCCGGGATCTCCGCCGGCTCCGGCGTCGTGCGCTCCATCACCACGAAGCTGCCGCCCCGGTGCTTGAGCCGGTAGCGCGCCTCGGGGTGCAGTTGCTCGGCGTACGCCACCGGGTCCTGGATCGGCTGGGACCAGCCGAAGTCCAGGTTGACGGCGACGATGTCGGGTGCGGTGCCCGGGGCTCCGCCGATCCAGTAGACGGTGCGGTCGGAGGTGAGGTGGGCCATCAGCGTGATGTCCGTCTCGACCCGCGCCCCGGCCGGGATGGCGTCCAGCGCCGCCCGCGCCGCCTGGCTGCGGGCGTCGTCGGTGCGGTAGGTCTCCGGGCGCAGCAGATCCCGCAGCGGCAGATGCTGGGTCATCGCGACGGCGATGGCGGCCGCGACGGGCACGGCGACCTTCGCGTACGAGGCGAGCCAGGGGCGGTGCGAGTCGCGGCTGCGGCGGACGCCGTCGGCCAGCGCGAGGAAGAGCACCGGCATGAGGATCGCGCTGTAGTGCCAGACCATGCCCCAGTGGTTGCTGTCCTGCGAGAGCAGCCGCCAGCCGAGCGTCGGGACGATCAGCAGCGTCAGCGGTGAACGCAGCGCCATGAACGCGGTGATGCCGATGAGGAAGACCAGCATCTCGATCTTGACGGAGGAGTCGAGGACGCCGAGGACGGAGTCCAGCATCGAGACGTCCTGTTCACCGTCCTTGTCGATCTTCGTCCAGTAGTCGTACGTGCCCGCGCTGCTGGCCGCCGGGATGAGGACGACGAGGGTGACGGCGAAGGCCACGACCCCGAACGCGGCGAGCAGGGCGCCCTGGAGGCGGCGCCCGTACACGAAGAGCAGGAAGCCGACCACGGCGACGGTGGCGCCCAGGTCCTCCTTGACCAGGACCAGGGGGAGCGACCACAGCACGGCGGCCGTCCAGCGCCGCAGGAGCAGGGCCCGGCAGACGAGGGCCAGCAGCGGCACGGCGAACGCGATCTCGTGGAAGTCCGCCTTCACCGCTTCCTGGATGCCCCAGGAGAGCCCGTAGGCGACGGTGACGCAGAGCCCGGAGCGCCCGCCGAGCAGCTGCTGGGTGGTGCGGCCGACGACGACCGCTCCCAGCGCGAACAGCGCGGCCTGGGCGAACAGCAGCGCTTCGGCCGACGGCCAGAGCCAGTACAGCGGGGCCAGCAGCGCGACGACCGGGGAGAAGTGGTCGCCGAGGATCAGATAGCCGGGGCCCTTGATGTCGACGACCGGGGCGTCGAACCCGGCGTACGCCCTGACCTCCTGCTCGAAGATCCCCAGGTCCCAGGAGGGCGAGCCGAAGCGGCTGTACTGGAAGTACGCGTAGAGGAAGTAGAGCGCGCACAGGATCGCGCCGGCGATGAGGTACGGGCGCAGGGGCACCTGCTCGGCGGCGGCGTCGCCCGCGCGCGGCGCTTCGCCGGCCGGACGGGGGTCCGGCCCCGGGTCCTGGGCGGGCAGGCTGCCCGGTTGTGACCGGTCCGTTCCACTCTTGTTCAGCTCAAGCACGGTGACTGCCCCCGCTAGGGATTTCCACGGCCGTTCATCGGATACGGCCGTTCATTAGAACAGAGCGGCGAGCGGCTTCCGTACAGCGGACAGAGCCGGGGCCGCACCCCCGAAGGGGTGCGGCCCCGGGTCCCGGTCAGTGGAAGAAGTGGCGCGTGCCCGTGAAGTACATGGTGACGCCCGCCTTCTTCGCGGCCTCGATCACCAGCTCGTCGCGGACGGATCCACCGGGCTGGGCGACGGCCTTGACGCCGGCCGCCGTGAGGATCTCCAGGCCGTCGGGGAACGGGAAGAAGGCGTCGGACGCGGCGTACGAACCGGCGGCCCGCTCCTCGCCCGCCCGCTCGACGGCGAGCTTCGCGGAGTCGACGCGGTTGACCTGGCCCATGCCGACGCCGACCGAGGCGCCGTCCTTGGCGAGCAGGATCGCGTTGGACTTGACCGCGCGGCAGGCCCTCCAGGCGAAGGCCAGTTCCTTCAGCTCGGCCTCGGAGAGCGCATCGCCGGTGGCGAGCGTCCAGTTGGCCGGGTCGTCGCCCTCGGCCTGGAGGCGGTCGGTGACCTGGAGCAGCGCGCCGCCGTCGATCGGCTTGACCTCGAACGCGGTGGCCGGGGCATCGGGAGCGCGGAGCACGCGGATGTTCTTCTTGCGGGCCAGCACCTCGACGGCGCCGTCCTCGTAGGCCGGGGCGACGATGACCTCGGTGAAGATCTCGGCGACCTGCTCGGCCAGCGCGACCGTCACCGGGCGGTTGACGGCGATGACGCCGCCGAACGCGGAGAGCGGGTCGCAGGCGTGCGCCTTGCGGTGCGCCTCGGCCACGTCGTCGGCGATGGCGATGCCGCACGGGTTGGCGTGCTTGATGATCGCGACGCACGGTTCGGCGTGGTCGTAGGCGGCGCGGCGGGCGGCGTCGGTGTCCGTGTAGTTGTTGTAGGACATCTCCTTGCCGTGCAGCTGCTCGGCCTCGGCGAGGCCGCCGGCGCCTTCGGTGTAGAGGGCGGCGGACTGGTGCGGGTTCTCGCCGTAGCGCAGGACGTTCTTGCGCGTGAAGGTGGACCCGAGGAATTCGGGGAGGCCGCCGTCGGGGGCCGCGTAGTCGGCCGCGAACCAGGAGGCGACGGCCACGTCGTAGGCGGCGGTGTGACGGAAGGCCTCGGCGGCGAGCCGGGTGCGGGCGGTCAGGTCGAAGCCGCCCGCGGCGACAGCGGCGAGCACGTCGGCGTAGCGCTCCGGGCTGGTCACCACTGCCACGGAGGGGTGGTTCTTGGCGGCGGCGCGGACCATCGAGGGGCCGCCGATGTCGATCTGCTCGACGCACTCGTCGTCGGAGGCGCCGGACTCGACGGTCTCCGTGAACGGGTACAGGTTGACGACCACGAGGTCGAACGGCTCCACGCCGAGCTCGGCGAGCTGCTCGCGGTGGGCGTCCAGACGCAGGTCGGCGAGGATGCCGGCGTGCACACGGGGGTGCAGCGTCTTGACGCGGCCGTCGAGGCACTCGGGGAAGCCGGTGAGCTCCTCGACCTTGGTGACCGGCACCCCGGCGGCTGCGATCCTCCCGGCGGTGGAGCCGGTGGACACCAGCTCGACACCCGCCTCGTGCAGACCGCGGGCGAGCTCTTCGAGCCCCGTCTTGTCGTAGACGCTGACCAGAGCGCGACGGATGGGCTTATTCACCGAAGTGGGGCTATTCACCGACATGACCGAGATGAACCTTTCGTCCCTCAATGCGATGGCCGTCACGGGCGATCCGCCCCACGGCCTCGACGAGCAGCGAGCGCTCGACTTCCTTGATGCGTTCGTGGAGGGCCGCTTCGCCCTCCGGGGTGTCCTCCTCGGTCACCTCGACCACGCCCTGCGCGATGATCGGACCGGTGTCGACGCCGTCGTCGACGAAGTGGACGGTGCAGCCGGTGACCTTCACGCCGTACGCGAGCGCGTCACGCACTCCGTGGGCACCGGGAAAGCTGGGCAGCAGGGCGGGGTGGGTGTTGACGGTCCGGCCCCCGAAGGCGGCGAGGAACGCGGGCCCCACGATCTTCATGAATCCGGCGGAGACGACGAGGTCCGGGCGGTGCCCGGCGACCTGCTCGGCGAGCGCCCCGTCCCACTCCGCACGCGTCGCGTGGTCCTTGACCTTGCAGACGAACGTGGGGATTCCGGCCCGCCGCGCGCGCTCCAGGCCCCCGGTCCCGTCACGGTCCGCGCCGACCGCGACGACCTGCGCCCCGTACGCCACCGGGTCGTCGCCGATGGCGTCGAGAAGCGCCTGGAGATTCGTACCGGATCCGGAGACCAGCACGACCAGCCGGGCGGGAGCGGTGGAGGGGGGCGGGGAGGCCACGTCGGGGCCCTTTCTCACGTGATGACCGCGTGGTGACGCAGGTGCGGCATGCTCTTTGTAGGGTCGTACGAAAGAATCGCTTCGCCCGGTACGGGGAACCCTACGAACGGGCCGACCGTCAGCAACGATACCGGCACACCCGGCGGCCCCCACGGGACGGGGGCGTGACCGGGAGGTAGCGTCAGGGGACAGCGAGCCGTCCACCGGGCGGACGAGCCGCCCCTCGGGCGGACATGACGAGATGGGGAAGACGTTCACCACATGCCGGACCGACGCCGTCGCACCGCCTTCCGCCTCCCCCTGCCCGAGCGGTCCGCTCTGTTGATGCGGGAACGCCAGTCCTCTTCGCCGGACTCCCCGTCCCCGGACCCCTCTTCACCGGGCGCCTCGTCGCCGGGTCCCTCCTCGCCGGATTCCTCCTCTGGGTCCGCCCCGGCCTCCGGCTCCGCCGGGAAGCCGCAGGAGGACAACCCGTTCGCCGCGCCGCCCGCGGACCGTCCGGACCAGCCGTGGCAGCCGCGCCGCCCCTCCTCGGAGGACGGATCGGACGGGAACGGCGGGTCCAGCGGAAACGGCGACGGCTCCTCCGGCGACCGTCCGGCGTGGGGCAGCCAGTGGAGCAGCAAGCAGCCCGGCCGGGGCAACGGCGGCTTCGGCGGCCGCCCCGGCGGGAACGGCTCCGGCGGTCCGGGCGGCAAGGGCGGACCCGAGGGAGGCCGTCCGGGCGGGCTGCGCTGGGACCCCACCGACCCCGCGCAGCGGCGCGCCCGCTATGCGGTGCTCGGCGGCATGTGGGCCTTCTTCTTCGCCCTCTTCGACTTCCCGGAGATCGCCCTGCTGCTGGGCGCGCTCTCGACGTACTGGGCGATCAGCGCGCTCCGCGCCCCGCTGAAGAACGCCGCCGCGACGGACCGCGCGGCGGCGGGCGGTACGGGGACGACCGGGGACGCCGCCGGAACCGGGACCGGGACCGGCCCGGGGGCCACGGCGGACGCCGTGGCCGGGGCCGCGGCCGCCGCCCCGCAGAACGTCAGCACCAGGCAGCAGACCACGGCGGCGGTCAGCGGCCTGGTGACCGCCCTGCTGGCGCTGCTCATCGTGGCGACGACGTTCACCGTGCAGCTCGTCTACCGCGACTACTACACCTGCGTGAACGACGCCCTGACCAAGTCCGGCGCGCTGGCCTGCAACGACCAGCTGCCGAAGCCGCTGGAGCCGTTCTTCGGCGTCAAGGAGTAGGGCCGGAGCCGTCCGGCTCCGCCGCGGGGCGACCCGAAGCGCGATCGGCGGAGTCTGCGGGACCAGAGGACCCAGCGGGATCAGCGGGATCAGCACGGAAATCGGCCATCAGGCCGCCGGAGTCCCGCTTCAGGGAGGCCCAACGGGCCTCCCTGGCGTCTTTCCCGTGCCAGGGATCGGTCTTCTCCTGCCAAGGATGGGCCTTCTCCTGCCTCGGATCGCTCGTCTCGTGCCAGGGATCGGTCGTCTCGTGCCAGGGATCGGTCGGCAGGAAGTCGTAGGGCTCGAACCCCGCGTCGCCCCGCCCCGCCGCCGGGCCCGGCAGCGCGCCGGAGGCCGCGTCGGGTGCCGACCCAGGCGCCGGAACGCAGGGCGAGTCGGCCGAGGCCGAGGGCCCGCCCGGCCCCGCATCGGCCGACTCGCCCTGCGGACCGCCCCGCCCGCGCCACGGCGCCCACCAGCGCCGCGGACGGCCGGTGACGACCGCCGCTTCGGTCTCCGGCGCCTCCCGCTCACTCCGCCGCACGGTGCGGTGCACCGGCGACCCGCTCTGCTCCTCCTCGGCCGCCGCCGGGGGCGCTTCCGCTTCGGGTACGTCCCGGCGCCAGGCCCAGCCCGGGGTGCGCAGGCGCCACAGCCGCAGCAGCAGGGCCGCCGGTACGCCGAGGCCCGCGGTCCACGCCAGCGCCGCCGGGCCGGTCAGCCACCACACCGGGCCGAACGCGCTGAGCTCTCCGGTGCCGAGAGGCCCGCCGGCCACCGCCGTGAGCAGCGCCGTTCCCACGCCGCACCCCAGCGCGGCGAGCAGCGTCACCAGCACCGTCTCGCGCGGGCTCCACGCCTGCGCGCGGGGTGCGTCGGCGGGCGCGGCCCTGCGTACGGTGAACCAGGCGAGCGCCAACGCGGCCGCCACCGGCACCGCCAGGGCCGTCGCGTTCAGCAGGGAGCCCGGCCCCTGGTCCGGCACCGCCGCCAGCAGGGGGAACGGGGGCGCCGCCGGGGTCCCGTCGAGGCCCAGCGGGGTGGCGGTGGATCCCGTACCGAGCGAGAAGCCGGGTCCGAGCCCGTACGCCGCGCCCCACAGCGCCGCGTTCGGCACGAGCGAGGCGGCCAGCAGGAGTACGGCGAACCGCCCCGGCCAGTCGCCCGCGAGCGCCAGGAACTCCTCCTGCGCCGCCCCTGCGTTCCGGCCGAGCGCCACCCCGACCAGCAGCGCACCGCCTCCGAGCAACACCATCAGGCCCACCGCCGCCGACCGGCACGCAGCCTCGGCCCGGTGCCGGAAGAGCGTGCGCGCGAGCGCCTCCTGAAGCGCCAGGGGCGACCAGGACGGCAGGGGCCCGAGCGGCCGTCCGGCCGCCGTCCACACCCCGGCCGCCGCCGCACCGGCCACCACCAGCGCCACCGGGAACACCAGCGTGTCCGGGTCCGCGCGCAGCGAACCGCCCCGCGCGCAGGCCGCCGCCCCCGCCACGACCAGCAGATACCCCGCGGTCACCGCGCAGAACGCGCCCGCCTGCGAGGGCCGGGGCTGTCCCTCCTCCGGCTCTGCCGCATCGCGCGCCGCACGGTGCGCCAGCCAGACCGGGCCCACCATGAGCAGCAGCGGCACCAGGGAGACGGGGGCGGGAACGCCGCTCAGGGTGTCGGGCCGCACGAGTCCGGCGCCGTGCGCGAGCAGCCAGACCCCGGCGACCGCGCGCAGCGCCCCACCCGGTCCGCTGTCGGGGTACGGGGAGCTGACCCACACCACCATGACCAGCACCGTCAGCGACCCGAGGCCGAGCCCGGCGGCGACGGCACCCCGTACGAGAGCGGAGGCCAGGGCGAGCGTGCGGTTGCGCTCGGCCGTCGCCTTCGGGCTGCGTTGCGTCATTTGGGTCACGCGGCCCATGCTGCCAACGACACGCGCTTATTTCGCGTAACGCGCGAACAGCGTCGGTGTCGCTCAATATACGTTTATGTACTTTTTCACCCAGTGCGGCGCTGCCGGGGGTCACCCATGACCCGGAGCACGACCGACGAGGCCGCCGCGCCGCCGCTGCCCTCCCCCAAGGAGCGCCGCAGACTGCGCGAGGCGAAAGCGCTGAGCGAGGAGCAGGTGGCGGCGGCCGTCGGCGTCACGCGCGCCACCGTGCGCTCCTGGGAGACGGGGCGCACGAGCCCGCGCGGACGCAAGCGCGCGCTGTACGCGAAGCTCATCGGCCCGGAGCCGGAGGCGGGGCGTCAACAGCCGGTCGCGGCACCAGTGACGGACACGACCACGCCCCAGGAGCGGCCACCGGACGCGCCCGAGGCCGCTCCGGAAGAGGCCGCCTCCCCGACAGAGCTGAACGCGGAAGCGGAGGTGGAGTCGGAGTCGGGGTCGGGGTCGGAGTCGGGGGTGGAGTCGGAGTCGGGGGTGGAGTCGGAGTCGGTCGTCGAAGTGGAGGCGGCCGGCGAGCGGCGTCTCTCCCCCGCCGAGGCCTTCGACGAGTTGTACGCAGGCACCGCTTCCGGCCTCGTCCGCCAGGCCTATCTGCTGACCGGCCGGCGCGCCCTGGCCCGCGAGTCCGTCGAGCGCGCCTTCGAACTGGCCTGGCAGCGCTGGCCCGAGGTGGCCGTCGACCGCGACCCGGCCGGCTGGGTGCGCGCGGCGGCGTACGAGTACGCGATGTCCCCCTGGCACCGGCTGCGCCGCACGCACCGGCACCCCGACGCCCCGCCCACCGAGCCGGGCAAACGGGCGCTGTTCGACGCGCTGCTCGACCTTCCCCCGGCCTACCGGCGCACGCTGCTCCTGTACGACGGGGTCGGGCTGGACCTTCCGGAGACCGCCGCCGAGACGGAGGCCAGCACCCCGGCGGCGGCGGGCCGGCTGATGACCGCCCGCGCCGCCGTCGCCGAGCGGCTCCCCGAGCTGGCGGTCGCCGCGTCCCCCGCCGAACAGTCGGTTCTGCTGCACGACCGGCTCGGCGGCCTCGCCCGCGCCGAGCACGTCCCCGTACCGCAGCCGGCCCGTGCCGTGCGCACCGGCAGCGAGGACAAGGCCAGGCGGTGGACCCGGGCCGCCGTCGCGGGCGTCGCGCTGCTCATCGCCGTGACCGGGCTGACCCTGCACACCGCGCCCACCCACTACGAGCAGCCGATCTCCCCGGCCGAACGGGTCGGGGGCGTACCGCCGCGCGGTGGTCCGCAGAAGCTCAGCGCGCAGGACCTGAAGCTTCAGAAGTCGCTGCGCGAGCAGTTGGCACACGGCCCTGAGCGGCTGGTTCCGCAGCTGCGGTGATCCCGGCGGCGCATGCGTGACGACACGGCGCGGGCCCGCACCCCTCGGTGAAAGGGGGTGCGGGCCCGCGCCGTGTACGCGTGTCTCTACTGCCTGCTTCAGGCGCCGAGGATCTCGCGCGCCAGCTTGGCGGTCTCGGTCGGCGTCTTACCGACCTTGACGCCGGCGGCCTCGAGGGCCTCCTTCTTCGCCTGGGCGGTGCCCGAGGAGCCGGAGACGATGGCGCCGGCGTGGCCCATGGTCTTGCCCTCCGGGGCGGTGAAGCCCGCGACGTAACCGACGACCGGCTTCGTGACGTTCTTCGCGATGAAGTCGGCGGCACGCTCCTCGGCGTCGCCGCCGATCTCGCCGATCATCACGATGAGGTCGGTCTCGGGGTCCGCCTCGAACGCCGCGAGGGCGTCGATGTGCGTCGTGCCGATGACGGGGTCGCCACCGATGCCGACAGCGGAGGAGAAGCCGATGTCACGGAGCTCGTACATCATCTGGTAGGTCAGCGTGCCGGACTTGGACACGAGACCGATGCGGCCGGGCTTGGTGATGTCGCCCGGGATGATGCCGGCGTTGGACTGGCCGGGGGTGATGAGACCCGGGCAGTTCGGGCCGATGATCCGGGTCTTGTTGCCCTTCTCGCCCGCGTACGCCCAGAAGGCGGCGGAGTCGTGAACGGCGATGCCCTCGGTGATGACGACCGCGAGCGGGATCTCGGCGTCGATCGCCTCGACGACGGCGGCCTTGGAGAACGCCGGCGGCACGAAGAGGACGGACACGTTCGCGCCGGTCTTCTCCATCGCTTCCTTGACGGAGCCGAAGACCGGGATGTCGGTGCCGTCGAAGTCGACGGACGTACCGGCCTTGCGCGGGTTCACGCCACCGACGATGTTGGTGCCGTCGGCCAGCATGAGCTTGGTGTGCTTCATGCCCGTGGCGCCGGTCATCCCCTGGACGATGACCTTGCTGTCCTTGGTGAGGAAGATAGCCATGGTGTTGGAGTCCCTCGTCCCTTACTTCGCAGCCGCGGCGAGCTCGGCGGCCTTGTCGGCCGCGCCGTCCATGGTGTCCACGCGCTGCACGAGCGGGTGGTTGGCGTCGGAGAGGATCTTGCGACCCAGCTCCGCGTTGTTGCCGTCGAGGCGCACGACCAGCGGCTTCTCGACCTTCTCGCCCTTGGACTCGAGCAGCGCGAGCGCCTGCACGATGCCGTTGGCGACCTCGTCACAGGCGGTGATGCCACCGAAGACGTTGACGAAGACGGACTTGACGTCCGGGTCGCCGAGGATGATCTCCAGGCCGTTCGCCATGACCTCTGCGGAGGCGCCGCCACCGATGTCGAGGAAGTTGGCGGGCTTCACGTTGCCGTGGTTCTCACCGGCGTACGCGACGACGTCCAGGGTCGACATGACCAGGCCGGCGCCGTTGCCGATGATGCCGACCTCGCCGTCGAGCTTGACGTAGTTGAGGTTCTTGGCCTTGGCAGCAGCCTCGAGCGGGTTGGCTGCGTCCTTGTCCTCGAGAGCCTCGTGGCCGGGCTGACGGAAGTCGGCGTTCTCGTCGAGCGAGACCTTGCCGTCCAGCGCCAGGATGCGGCCGTCCTTGGTCTTCACCAGCGGGTTGACCTCGACGAGGAGCGCGTCCTCGGCGACGAAGGTGTCCCACAGCGTCACCAGGGCCTCGGCGACCTTCTCGGCCACCTCGGCCGGGAACTTCGCCTGGGCCACGATCTCGCGGGCCTTGACGATGTCCACACCGGAGTTGGAGTCGACCGGGACCTTCGCGAGGGCCTCGGGGCTCTTCTCCGCGACCTCCTCGATGTCCATGCCGCCCTGCACCGAGGCCATGGCCAGGAAGGTGCGGTTGGTGCGGTCGAGGAGGTACGAGACGTAGTACTCCGCCTCGATCTCCGGGGACAGCTCGGCGATCATCACCTTGTGGACCGTGTGGCCCTTGATGTCCATGCCGAGAATGTCGGTCGCCCGTGCGACCGCCTCGTCGGGGGTGGCGGCCAGCTTGACGCCGCCGGCCTTGCCGCGGCCGCCGACCTTCACCTGCGCCTTGACGACAGACTTGCCGCCCAGCTTTTCGGTCGCCTCGCGGGCTGCCTCAGGCGTGTCGATGACTTCACCGGCCAGCACCGGTACACCGTGCTTGGCGAAGAGGTCCCTCGCCTGGTACTCGAACAGGTCCACGCGCGTCCGTCCCTTTTAGTGGTCTCGCGGTTCGTTCTTCTGCGTGGGCGTGCCGCGAAGGGCAACGTGACTGCGCTGTCACTAGGGAGGCGTACACGGTGTCCGAGTACGCGGCATGTCCATCCGGCAGGTTATCCCCGCGCTCGGTGTGACCCTAAATCGCAGATCACACCTGAGCGGTGATAACGGTCACAGAGGGTGGCCCCTCCGGCTCCCGGGCGGGGCCACCCGGGAGCCGGAAGCGGCTGACGAGAACCGGAGTATCCCGCTCCTGGTCCCCCTGGACCGGGTACTCCGGTGCGGTGCATCACGGCACCGCGCGTGCTTCCTTCTTACGCGCTTCCTTCTTACGGCGCGGGCACCGTGTCCGTCAGGAAGGACGGGGTGACCGAGGTGACGCCCTGGACGCCGGTGGCCGCGCGGCCACCGGCGGGACGGGCGTCCTCGCGGACCGTCTCCGCCAGACCGCCCGCGAAAGGCCGGGCCTGCTCCCCGACGCCCTCGGCCAGTGGCCGCACCCGGGTGGTGACCCCCTGGGCGAACGGCCCGGCCGCGTCACCGGTCAGCCCCTCCGCCAGCGGCCGGACCTCGGACGCGACACCCCCGGCGAACGGCACGGCCGCACCCGTGACGCCGGACGCCAGCGGCTGGACCTCGGCCGTGACGCCCTGCGCGAAGGGGGCGGCGGCGTCGCCGACGACTCCTTGGGCGAACGGCCCGACCTCGCCGATGACGCCCTGGGCGAGCGTGCCGACGTCGCCGACCGCCTGGCCGACGACCGGGACCGCGACGCCGACGGCACCCGCGGCGAGCGGCGGCAGCACGGCGTCGGACGTCTGCCCGACCACGGGCCCGGCCTCGGCCGGCACGCCCTGGACGGCGGCCGGCACCTGGTTCCCGGCGTAGCCGGGGATCTGCTCGATCGGCCCGAAGAGGTAGTCGATCTCGTCGACCGGCGCTGCGGGGACCTGCACGGCCCCGGGAGCACGCTGTACGTCACCGAGCTCCGGGACCTCCGCGGCGCGCGGGACCTCCGGGGTCTGCGGCGTGCCCACCGGTGACGGGAGGCGATCCCGTACGTCGGTCGCACCGGCGGCCTTGCCCACGGGCCCCGTGAGGGTGTCCTTGGCCGTCTCGACGTCCTTGACGATCTCCGTCGCGTCGGGGGCCTCGGCCGCCGGGTCCGGGATGGAGAGCGGTACGGACACGGGCAGCTCGGCCGCGCTCGCCGCGGCGGTGCCGAGCGCCCACATACCGGTGGCGGTGGCGGCGACGGCTATGGATCGGCGCATGTTCTTGTGCATGGGTGTGTCAGATCCTTCGAAGGTGTTCGGCAGTCCGGAGAAGTCCGGACGCGGGCAGACCTGTTCCGCCCCCGCGCGGCAGGTCGAGGCGGGGAACGGCCTGCCCTAGCCGGGGAATTCGAGGATCTCGCCGGATCTGTCGGGTATCGGGGCGGTGGTCGCCGGGAGGCCCGCTCCCCGGACGAGCGCCGCGGACGGACCGCCCGGGACCGGCAGCGCGTGCAGGTCGCCGCCGCGCGGCCCCTGGACGTCGGCCACCGCCGTACGCACGAGGTCGCCGGAGGGGGCGAACGGCGCACGGCCCGGGGCCCCCGCGGGGGCCGAGACCCGTGCGTGCCCGACGTCCGGCGCAGCGGACCCGTCCGGCACGGCCGGGGTGGAGCCCAGCGCCCCGGCGCCCCGGTCGTACCCGGCCGCGCGCTCGACGGAGGTGTCCGCCCCGGCGGCATCCGGCCCCAAGGCTCCCGAACCGTCCTCGGCGCCACGGCCGTTGCCCGGCCCGGAAGGTGACGGAGCACCGGGTGCGTTTGGTTCGCCGCCGGGAACGGGCAGCAGGGGGAAGAGCGGCGGGAGCCCCGGCAGGGACGCCACCGGTCGCGCCTCCCCGGCGACCCGGTCCACGGCGTCCCCGACTCCCACGGTCACCGGATCGCGAACGCGATCGGGGGTGGAGCCGACCGCAGCCGCAGGCACGGGCACCCGCACCGGGGCAGGCGCTTCGGGATCTGCGGCCGGCTCTGCGGTTGGCTCTGCGGCCGATCCCGCAACGGGTTCCCGTATGGACCGCTGCTGGGTGGCCCGCTGCGGTGTGTCCCGATCGACCGGCTCGACGACGCGCTGAGCGGAGCGCTCAACTGTCTTACGGACGGCGGACCCAGGGGCTGCACGCTCCGGAACGACGTCCGCCACGGAGGCGGTGAGCGGACCGGGTTCCGGACGCTCCTGCGCTTCCGCGCGGCCACCCGCGAGAAGGCCCAGGGCCAGCAGCCCGCCGAGGAACAGCACCGTCTGAACCGCGCGACGCCCCGCCGCCCCACGCACCGGGCGCGGTTCGACGGCTGCGCGGGCAGCGACGGTCGCGGTCACCTCGGTGGCTCCTCCCCTGGTGCACGGGCAGCGGCGAACGGTGGGCGGTGGGCGGTGGGCAGCGTTGGCGCAGGCAGGAGGCGGCGGAATGCGGCCCTCCGCGAACGACCGGTCGATGCTCGCACGAGCCCGTGGGGGTGACGCAAGCCCCTGGCTACTGTTGGGTCTCCTTGTCCGGTATGGGCAGTGGCCTCTTCTCGATCGCCGCCGCCATGACGTCCGGGAAGAGGTCCGGCGTACAGGCGAACGCGGGTGCGCCCAGCGCCCCGAGCGCCGCCGCGTGTTCGTGGTCGTACGCGGGCGCACCCTCGTCGGAGAGCGCGAGCAGCGTCACGAACTGCACCCCGGAGGCCTTCATCGCGGCGACCCGTTTGAGCATCTCGTCGCGTATACCGCCTTCGTAGAGGTCGCTGATGAGGACGACGACGGTGTCGGCGGGGCGGGTGATCTTCGACTGGCAGTAGGCGAGCGCCCGGTTGATGTCGGTGCCGCCGCCGAGCTGGGTGCCGAAGAGGATGTCGACCGGGTCGTCGAGCTGGTCGGTGAGGTCGGCGACCGCCGTGTCGAAGACGACGAGCCGGGTCGACAGGGTGCGCATGGAGGCGAGCACCGCACCGAAGACCGAGGCGTAGACGACCGATGCGGCCATCGAGCCCGACTGGTCGATGCACAGGACGATGTCCTTCTTGGCGGACCGGGAGGCGCGCCCGTAGCCGATGAGGCGCTCCGGAACGATCGTGCCCCGGCTCTCGCCGTGTCCCGCACCGGTCACCTCCCCCGCCGGTCCCGGGACGGGGAGGTAGTTCTTGAGGTTGGCCCGGATGGTCCGGTTCCAGTCGATGTCCCGGTGGCGCGGCCGGCTGATCCGCGCCGAGCGGTCCAGGGCCCCGGACAGGGTGGCCCTGGTGCGGCTCTCCAGGCGCTTCTCCAGGTCGTCGACGACCTTGCGGACCACGGCGCGTGCGGTCTCCTTCGTCGTCTCGGGCATCGCCTTGTTCAGGGAGAGCAGGGTGCCGACGAGGTGGACGTCCGCCTCGACCGCCTCCAGCATCTCCGGCTCCAGGAGCAGGGCCGCCAGGCCGAGCCGGTCGATCGCGTCGCGCTGCATGACCTGGACGACGGAGCTGGGGAAGTAGGTCCGGATGTCGCCGAGCCAGCGGGCGACGGAGGGCGCCGACGCTCCGAGCCCCGCCGAGCGGCCACCGGAGCCCCGGCCGCCGGGCTTCTTCCCGGCGCCTCCGCCGTACAGCGCGTTCAACGCGCCGTCCATCGCGGCGTCCTGGCCGGTGAGGGTGCACCCGGTGCTGTCGGCGCTGTCCGCGCCGAGCACCATCCGCCAGCGCCGCAGCCGTTCGGCGTCGGGCACGTGCGGGGCGGTGGGCCGCGTGGTCCCCGGAGCCGGTGCCGTTGTCCGTTCCATCGTCTCCCCCGTCGGGTCCGTCGTTCGCCGGTCCGTGATCCCTGGGTCCGTCGTGCCTGGGTCCGTCGTGCCCGGGTCCGTCGTCGTCATTCGGCCGCCTCCGGGGGCTCGGACCGGTGGCCGAGCAGCAGACGCAGCACCGGCTCCACCGCGTCGGCCCTGGCCGGGTCGAGGCCGGGTCCGAAGCCTCCGGGCACCCGGCCGGCCTCGCCCCGGCGCGCGCCCTCGGGGGCGGGCCCGCGCCGGACCAGCTCGCCCAGCGTGCGCCGTACGCCCGGTTCGTAGGCGGAGAACGTGCGGCGCAGCAGCGGCAGCACATCGGTGAACACGCCCGCCGGGACGCCGGTCAACCAGGCGTCGACGAGGCCGAGCAGCCGCTCGTCGTGGACCAGCAGCATGCCGCCGCCCGACGCACCGCCGACGAACCCCTCGATCCAGGCGGCGGCGTCGGCGGGCGGGGTTCCGGGCGAGAGAGCAAGCCCCATCAGCCGGGCCGCCTCGTCCTCCGTCAGCCGTCCCTCGTCCAGGAGCAGCCGGGTGGCCCGGCCCCGGATGATGCCGGCGACCGCGTCCCGGGCCGCCAGCTTGTGCAGGACGGCGTCCCAGCGCTCCCGCAGCCCTTCGGCGGGGGCCGTTCCGGCGACCAGCAGCCCGATCGCACCGTGCACGGCCTCCACCTGACGGCGCAGCGCCTCGGCCCCGTCGGCGTCGAGGCCGGTGCAGGCGGGCGGCAGACCGACGCAGATGCGCTCGGCGAGTCCGGCCGCGACCTCCGCGAGCGCCGCCGTGTCCGTGGAGCGCACGTCCCCGTACCGCAGGGAGCGGGCCAGAGCGGGCAGCGCGTCCGCGAGATGGCCGACGTCCGCGTCGAGCGCGGCCCGGTCGGCGAGGGCCTTCATCACGACGGGCAGCGCGTCGGGCAGTTCGGCCAGGAGGCAGCGCTCGGCGAGAGCGGTGACATCGACCAGTGCGGTCTCCGTCAGGGCCTGCGACGCGGCCTTCGCGGTGGCGGCGGTGAGGACGGTGGTGCCCCATACGCCTGCCTCCGCGACCCGGACGTGCAGTTCCGGCTCCCAGCTCAGCCGCCAGCTCTCCCGGAAGGTGCCGGTGCTGCCCCGCCCCGCCACCGGGTCGCCCCAGCCGACGTCGAGGAGGCGCAGCCGGTGCAGGAGGCGGCTGCGGGCGGCGTCGGTCTCCTTGCGCAGGTCGAGGTCGAGCTCGCGCTCCGACGCCTCCGGCTTGAGCCGGAGGGTGCGCTGGCTGCGGGTCAGGTCCCGTTGCAGCGGGACGGCCGGGGCGGTGTCCGGCACCTCACCGAGGGTCTCGCCGACGATGAGCCGCTCCCGGACCAGGGCGAGCGGGACGTCGGACCCCTCGCACATGACGGCGCGCACCGCGTCGGTCGTCTCGCCGAGACCGGCCAGCGGCCGGCCCCGCAGGGCGGCGAGGGTCTCGGCCAGCCGGACGGCCTCGATGACATGGGCGGTGGAGACGAACCGGTCCTCCTCGCGCAGCATGCCGGCGACCTTGGTCATCCATCGCTCGATCGGCCGGTCGGCCACGTCGAAGAGGTGCCCGTACCAGCCGGGCGAGTCGATGCCCGCCCCGTATCCGCTGTGCCGGGCGAGCCTGCGGTGGGTCCACGGCACCCAGGTCAGGTCGGTCCTGACCTTCGGGAGTCCCTTGAGCAGCGCGCGGTCGGCGGCGAGAGTGGTCCGCGCGGAGAGCGCGGGGACGTGCCAGGCGCCGCAGACGACAGCGACGTCGTCCCCGAACTCCTTGCGCGCGGCGCGCAACTGGATCCGCATGTAGGCCTCGCGCACCGCGTCCCGGGGCTGCCCGCCGTCGCCGTAGGCCTCACGGAGAGCGCTCATGGCCTCGGCCAGTGCGACGAACGGCGCCAGTGCGTCGCCCTCTTCCCCCGCGACCCCGGACGGGCTGCCACCGGTGCCACGGCCGGTGCCGGCAGCCGCGCTCGCAGCCGTGCCGGCAGGGGTGCCGCCGCCCGGTGAGCGGTGCTCGACGACGTCCTCCCACCAGCGTTCGGGGTCGTCGTATCCGGCGGTCTCGGCGAGCACCCGGATCGGGTCGACGACCGGTGTGACCGCTTCCTCGGCCCGTTCCTGCGGCCTCTCGTCGCTCCCGGCGGCCGGCGCGGGCTCCTTGAGCGCGAGCGAGTGGGCGGCGGGCAGGTCGATGAAACGCACCGGGACGTCGTGGTCGAGGGCCCAGCGGATCGCCACCCACTCCGGCGAGAACGCGGCCATCGGCCAGAACGAGGCCCGCCCCGGGTCGTCCACGGCGTGCGCGAGGAGCGCGACCGGGGGACGCATCTGCGGGTCGGCGGCGAGCGGCAGCAGCGCGTCGCCCTCGGGCGGTCCCTCGATGAGGACGACGGCCGGGCGGGCCGCCGCGAGCGCGGCGAGGACCGCACGGGCCGACCCCGGGCCGTGATGCCGCACCCCCAGAAGCCAGGGCCCGGCGGCTGCCACGGGCCCGGCGTCGCCCGTCCCGGTCGTGGCCACCACAGCCCCCGCGACCGCAGACCCCGCCGGCACGGCCCCCGCCGCGTCGGCCACCACCGTCACCTCGGTGCCGGTCGCATCGGTACCGGTCGCGTCGGTACGTGTCACATCGGCCACCGTCACACCGGTACCGGTCGCATCGGTGCCGGTCGCATCGGTGCCGGTCGCATCGGTCACCGCCACATCCGTGCCGGTCACATCGTTGCCGGTCGCGATACGGCCCGGCGTCGCGGGGCCGCCCGTCGTCGCGGGGCGGGCCACCTCTGCGCTCCTCATCCGGATACCTCGCGGCAGGCGCGGTAGAAGTCCTTCCAGCCGTCCCGCTCCCGGACCACGGTCTCCAGATACTCCTGCCAGACCACCCGGTCCGCCGCGGGGTCCCGGACCACCGCGCCGAGGATTCCGGCCGCGACGTCGCCGGGGCGCAGGATGCCGTCGCCGAAGTGCGCGGCGAGGGCCAGGCCGTTCGTCACGACAGAGATCGCCTCCGCGGTGGAGAGCGTGCCGGAGGGGGACTTGACCTTGGTGCGCCCGTCGGTGGTCACCCCGTCGCGCAGTTCACGGAAGACCGTCACCACGCGCCGGATCTCGGTGAGGCCTTCCGGCGCCGCGGGCAGGTCGAGCGAACGGCCGATCTGGTCGACGCGCCGGGACACGATGTCGACCTCGGCGTCCGGGGTCGCGGGCAGCGGGAGCACGACGGTGTTGAACCGGCGGCGCAGCGCGCTGGACAGCTCGTTGACGCCGCGGTCCCGGTCGTTGGCCGTGGCGATGAGGTTGAACCCCCGGACGGCCTGGACCTCCTGGCCCAGCTCGGGGACGGGGAGCGTCTTCTCGGACAGGATCGTGATGAGCGAGTCCTGCACGTCGGCGGGGATGCGGGTCAGCTCCTCGACCCGGGCAGTCATCCCCTCGGACATGGCCCGCATCAGCGGACTGGGCACCAGGGCGTCGCGGCTCGGGCCGTGGGCGAGCAACTGGGCGTAGTTCCACCCGTAGCGGACGGCTTCCTCGGGCGTCCCGGCGGTGCCCTGCACGAGCAGCGTCGAGTCACCGCTGACGGCGGCGGCGAGATGCTCGGACACCCAGGTCTTGGCCGTCCCCGGGACGCCGAGCAGGAGCAGCGCCCGGTCGGTGGCGAGCGTGGTCACCGCCACCTCGACCAAACGGCGCGGGCCCACGTACTTCGGTGTGATCACCGTCCCGTCCGGCAGGGTCCCGCCCTGCAGATAGGTGGCGACGGCCCAGGGCGACAGCCGCCAACGGGCGGGCCTGGGACGGTCGTCGGCGGCCGCGAGCGCCTTCAGCTCATCGGCGAACGCGTCCTCGGCGTGCGGGCGCAGGGCCTCGGCGCCTGCCCCCGGCTCGACGGCCGCAGCGGTTTCGGGCACGGTCATGGATCCCCCTCCAGATCGGTCGACCTGATGTGGTTCCCACCGTGCACCATGCCACTGACAACGGGCCCTGACCTGCGGTCATGCCCCCCCCTGCGCGAGCATGCGGGACCGGCCGGGTGCGGAGGAGCAGGAGGAGGGCGAGGAGGAGCGGGTCGGATCCCGCTCGGGGCCGCTGCTTCGCAGGTCAGGGGGGACTGTCAGTGGTGCCCTCTACCGTCGGGGACATGCTGCTATCTCATGGGGGAGAACCCTCGCCCACCGGCGGGCCGGTGGCGCGCTGGACGGTGGAACAGGTGCTGGCACTGGCTCCTGACGACGCATCGCGCAAGGCGGGCAGCCGACTCGGTTCGGCCGGCCCGTGGTCCGGCACGGGGTGCGACGCGGCGGGCGCGGTGTGGGGGCTGTGCAAGGGGAGCGGGAGCACGCCGTATCGGACCGTGGTCGACACCACCGGCCCTGCCTACCAGTGCAGTTGCCCCAGCCGGAAGTTCCCGTGCAAGCACGCGCTGGGGCTGCTGCTGCTCCGGGCCTCCGACGATGCGGCGTTCCGTCAGGCCGAGCCGGCCGACTGGGCCGCGCCGTGGATCGAGGGCCGGCGCGGACGCGAGGCGGCCAAGGACCGGGTCACGGCGGGCGGGGCCGCGGCGCGGGGGCCCGCCGACACCGACGCCGCCAGAAAGCGGGCGGAGCGGCGCAGCGAGCGCGTCACGGGCGGGGCCCAGGAGCTGGAACAGCGGCTGGGCGACCTGCTGCGCGGCGGACTCGCGGCGGCCGACCGCTCGGAGTACGGCCTGTGGGAGGAGACCGCGGCCCGCATGGTCGACGCCCAGGCACCCGGGCTGGCCGCCCGGGTGAGGGAGCTGGGCGCGATCACCGGTTCCGGTCCGGGCTGGCCGGTCCGTCTGCTGGAGGAGTGCGGCCTGCTCCATCTGCTGGACACGGCCTGGCTCGGCCGGGAGCGGCTGCCGGACCCACTGGCCGCGACGGTGCGCACGAGGGTGGGGCTGCCGATGTCCGCCGAAGGCCCTCCGGTCCGTGACCGCTGGCTGGTCCTCGCGCAGTACGACACCCCGGACGGCAAGATCGTCACCCGCCGGATCTGGCTGTACGGAAGGGAGTCGGGCCGCACGGCTCTGCTGCTCTCGTTCGGCGCGGCGGGCCGGTCCCCGGCGCAGGCGATGCCGGTGGGCGCGACGGTCGACGCCGAGCTGACGCCGTATCCGGGTGGCGGACAACTCCGCGCGGAGCTGGGCGAACAGTTCGGCGTCACCACCCCGTCCGGGCCACCACCGTCCGGGCCCCCTTCCGAGCAAACCTCCGGGCCCCCGCCGGGGATCTCCGCAGCCGCCGCGCCGGCCGTCTACGGGCACGCCCTGCGGGAGGACCCCTGGCTGGACGCCTGCCCGGTCACCCTGCGCGACGTCATACCCGTGCCGTCCAAGGACGGCTGGCAACTGGCCGACGCACACGCCGATTCCGCGCTGCCGGTCGCCCCGGCCGCGCTGTCCCGGCCGGGCCTGTGGAAGCTCGTCGCCCTGTCCGGCGGTGGGCCGGTCACCGTGTTCGGCGAGATCGGCCACCGCGGCTTCGACCCGTTCGCGGCCTGGGACCCGGGCGACGGGGAGGAGACCGGGCGCACGACGGTCGGGTCGGTCGTCCAACTGGTCTGACCCGGTCGCCCGGCCGGCCCGTCCCTGCCCGAGATCCGCGCATCCCTGCCACTGGAGGGGAACGATGCCTCGTACGACCACCACTGCCACCAACACCGCCGCGTCCACCGCGTCCGCCTCCGCCGACTCCCTCCCCTGGGAGGAGCTGGTCACCTCGGCGCTCCTGGGCACCGACCGCCGTCCGCCCACCCCACCCGGCGGCCCCGTGCCGGCCGATGCTCCCGCCGCCCTGCTGGACGCGGCCGCGCTGCACACCGTGCGGCAGCGGGCGGGGCTGCGGCCCGCCGTGCCGGAGCCCCGGCCCGAGCCCGCCGCCCCGGATCCGCGCCCGGCGCTCCCCGAGGCCGCCCGGCACCGGCTCGCCCACCTGCTGGCCGACCGTGCCGCGCCCTCGGGCGGCGGGCGGCGCGGGACCGCACCCGACCTGACCGAGCTCATTCCGCAGTGGCTGGCCACCGCCAACCGGAAGGGATTCCGCGCCCCGGCCGCGCTGTTGCCGCCGCTGCTGGACGCCGCCCGCGCGCGTACGGACCTGCGCCCGCAGGCGCTCGCGTTCGCCGGGCCGCGCGGTCTGTGGCTGGCCGCGCTGAATCCCGACTGGAAGTTCGCCCTGCGGGGCTCCGCGAGCGGCGCGCTCCAGCCCGACATCACGGACCCGGAGTCGGTGGCCCTGCTGTGGGAGGAGGGACTGTTCGCGGAGCGGGTCGCCCTGCTCGACGCCGTACGGGCGCAGGATCCGCCCGCCGCGCTTGCCCTGCTGGCCACCACCTGGTCCGCCGAACGCGCCGAGGACCGGCTGATGTTCCTGGACTCCCTGCGGAACGGGCTCGGGGGCGACGACGAGCCGTTCCTGGAGCAGGCCCTGTCCGACCGCAGCCGCAACGTCCGGGCCACCGCCGCCGAGTTGCTCTCCGCCCTGCCCGCATCGGCACTCGCCCGACGGATGGCGGCCCGCGCGATGTCCTGCGTGAACCCGGACCGTACGGGGGGCGGCACATCCATCGCCGTGGAGGCGCCGCACGAGTGCGACGCGGGGATGCAGCGCGACGGCGTCGCCGCGGTCCCGCCGACGGGGCGGGGCGAACGGTCTTGGTGGCTCGGGCAGTTGGTGGAGGCCACCCCGCTCGGTGTCTGGGAGGAGCGGTTCGGCGGGCGTTCGCCCGAGGAGGTCGTGGCCCTGCCCGTCGCCGACGACTGGGCCGGTGAGCTGCACACCGCGTGGTGCCGGGCGGCGGTGCGGCAGCGGAATCCGCGGTGGGCCCCGGCCCTGCTCGGGCGTCCCTCGGCGCCCCCGGCGAGCGGCCCCGGGACGGCCTCGATAGCCGAGCGCTCGAAGCTCCTCACCATCCTGGACGAGGACGCGCGGGCCTCCTGGGTGGCCGAGTTCATCGCCGCGCACGGCTTGTCGGAGGCGTTCCAGCTGCTCGGGGTGTGCACGGTTCCCTGGTCCGGTCCGCTCGGGCGTGCGGTGGTCGACGCGCTCGACATCGCACGGGACGGCGGGAGTTATCCGTGGAGCTTCAGCGGGGTGATGGGCCTGGCGGAACGCTGCCTGGACCCGGCCGAGGCCGACCGGCTGGAGGTGCTGACGGCCGCGCAGGACGAACAGGAGGGGGCGTCACCGGGGGCGGGCGGCTACTGGTCGGAAGCCTTCCAGCGCCTGGTCTCCACGCTGCGGCTGCGCGCCGCGATGGAGGCGGAGCTGATGGGCTGACCCACGGAGAGCACGGGCCGACATCCCGGCGCGGAAAGCACGGGCCGACATCCCGGCCCTGCACGCACCCCCGTCCCGGCCTGCACGCATCCCCGCCCCCGGCCGGCACCGCACCGCATGGCCCCGCTCCGCCCCGCACGGCCCCGCGCGGTCCTGCACGTACAGGTCCGCGCGGGTCGGTGTTCAGGCCTGGGCGGCCTGGCGGACGTTGGCGTTGACCCACGTGACGATCTCGGTCGTCGTCGCCCCCGGGGTGAAGAGCTCCGCGACGCCCAGCTCCTTCAGCGGCGCGATGTCGTCCTCCGGGATGATCCCGCCGCCGAACACCTTGATGTCCTCCGCCTCCCGGTCCTTCAGCAGCTCGATCACCTTGGCGAACAGCGTGTTGTGCGCCCCGGAGAGGATGGAGAGGCCGATGGCGTCGGCGTCCTCCTGGATCGCCGTGTCGACGATCTGCTCGGGTGTCTGGTGGAGCCCCGTGTAGATCACCTCCATACCGGCGTCCCGCAACGCACGCGCGATGACTTTGGCCCCGCGGTCGTGGCCGTCGAGTCCCGGCTTGGCCACCACCACTCGGATCGGACCGGTCACACCCATCACTGCCTCCACATGGTCTCCCGCGCCTGAAGGGCCGGGGATGTGAACGAACGTTATCCACAGCATCCCGCAAGCCGCTGTTTCGCGGCAGCCGGGGAGGGGGAAATCACACATGGGACATGTTCGCCAGGCGCCGGCCCCCGCTCCCCGCTGGGTTTCGGCCCTGATCGACGAGACACCCCTTCAGGGGGAGCCGCAGCGAGGTCGTCGTACCACCGTGCCGCCAGCCGCACGGCACGGTGGTACGGCCCCCCGTTTCCCTGCCGTCCCCACCGCCCGCGGCCCTCGTGCCGACACCCCATGAGGGCATACGGGGCCCGGGGGCAGCCTCCCCCGTGCGCCCGTACAGGAGGTCGGCCGTGAAGCTGCTCCCTCTCCTCTCCCTGCTGCCCCGCCTGCCGGGCCCCCGGCTGTCGTCCGCGCTGCTCGGCGCCACCGCGCTGGAGCTGGTCGTCCTCGCCGGGCACCTGATCGTCTACCCCTTCGGCCTCACCCCGGAGCGCCGCCCGCCGGCCCGCCCGGGAAGCACCGGCACCGGCATCGGCACCGGCGACCCCGGTCCGGACGAGACGCCGCCCGGCACCACTCCCCTGCCGCTCACGGCCGCCGCCGCGCCGCCCGTCGTCCTGCTGCACGGCTTCATCGACAACCGCTCCGTGTTCGTCGTCCTGCGCCGCGCGCTGACCCGGCACGGCCATCGCCACCTGGAATCCCTCAACTACTCCCCGCTGACACGTGACGTCCGCACCGCCGCCGAACTGCTCGGGCGGCACGTGGAGGACATCTGCGCGCGCACCGGGCACAGCCGGGTCGACATCGTCGGGCACAGCCTCGGCGGGCTGATCGCCCGGTATTACGTACAACGGCTCGGCGGCGACCGGCGGGTGCGCACTCTGGTGACGCTCGGGACCCCGCACCGGGGCACCGCCGTCGCCCCCGGGGCGGGCGTTCACCCCATCGTGCGGCAGATGCGCAGCGGCTCCCCCGTGATCGAGGAACTGCGCGGGCCCGCCCCCGGCTGCCGGACCAGGTTCGTGAGCTTCTGGAGCGAGTTGGACCAGGTGATGGTCCCCGTCGAGACGGCGTGCGTCGACCACCCCGATCTCGACGCGGTGAACGTACGCGTCACCGGCATCGGGCACCTCGCGCTGCCGGTTCATCCGACGGTGGCCGCCGCGATCCGTGAGGCTCTTGAGGCACCGGAGGCCGAGGGGGACTCCAACGCCGCCCCCGGAGCGGCTTCCGTCGCCTGAAATAGAACACCACTCGAACGTAGGGCCAAAGCTGCGTCTGTCGTCCACCGAAAGGCGGCCGATTGCCCGTTTCCTACGAACGTAAAACCTGTCGAAGATTGTCGTCCTCACATACCGCCGGGTACAGTCGCGGCCACTGCTTCCCCCTGGGACACCCCTGACCGGGACCCAGAACAGTCCTGCTGCCGAGGCGAGAGAGAAGTTGGTGAACGACCAGCACCCCCACGCCGGGCACGTCGGGTACGACGACCGATCGACCGGAAGCTTCGACACCGACCCGCTCTTCGGCTCCCTTCCGGGCGGCCACGACACCGGATACGACGCGGGTCACCCCGCCGCCGGGTACGGCGACAGCACCTACAACAACGGCTACGACACCGCGTATGCGACCGGACAGCCGGACCACAGCGGCCAGTACGACGCCTCCGCGTGGAACACCGGCGCACAGCAGACCCTCACGTACGACGGCTACGCCGCCCAGGAGCAGGCCCCGCAGCAGTGGGACACCTCCGGGTCCTGGCAGCAGGTAGCCGACCAGGACCTCACCGGTCAGTGGGCGACCGCCGACACCGGCGCGTTCCCCACCACCGGCT
Source organism: Streptomyces sp. NPDC020884 (assembly GCF_044333935.1). Lineage (NCBI taxonomy): Bacteria > Bacillati > Actinomycetota > Actinomycetes > Kitasatosporales > Streptomycetaceae > Streptomyces > Streptomyces sp. NPDC020884. The sequence continues at coordinate 184,102 of NZ_JBIRRY010000003.1, forward strand.
TCCCCGAGGCCCCGTACGGCACCGACGCCTCCTACGCCACGAACGCCCCGTACGCCACGGAGGCGTACGGCACGGAGGCGTACGGCACCGGGGCGTACGAGACGGGCGCCTACGACGCCGTGGCGTATCCCGCCGACACCGCGTACGGAACCGGCGGCGTCCACGGGGCCGACGCCTACGAGACCGGGGCGTATCCGGTCGGCGCGTACGGCACGCCGGCCGTCGCCGCCGACACCGGGACCTACGCCACCACCGCCTTCACCACCGGAACGCTCGACCCGGGCACGCAGGACACCGGTTCCTACGACACCGGCGCGTACGACAGCACCGGTTCCTACGACAGCCCCGGCTCATACGCCGACACCGGCTCGTACGACACCGGTTCGTACGCCGACGCCGGCGGCTACGGCACGGCTGCGTACGACACCGGCGCCTACGACGCGACCGCCTGGAACTCCGGTGCCACGCCCGGGGACACCGCGTACGAGCCCGAACAGACGTCGTACCCGCTGTACGAACAGGCGTCGGCCGCTGTGGACGGTGCGGCCGAGGATCCTGCGACCGACCCCGCCTCCACCGCCGGGTTCACCGCCCTCGCACCGGACGCCGCGCCGGAGCCGGACGCCGAGGACGAGTCCCCGGCCCCGCACTCCGTGAACCGCACCGCAGTCCGTCCCCCCGCTCCCCGCAACCGGTCCCGCCGCCGCAGCCCCGCCAAGCGCTCCGCGCTGTTGACCGTCGCGGTGCCCTCCGCCTGTGTCATGAGCGTCGCGGGCATCGCCGCCGCCTCGGTCGGCGGGATGCCCGGTGGCGAGGAGAAGCAGGACGAGACGACCACCTCGCTGGCGGTCGCCGACCCCAGCACGGTCAAGCCGGTCGCCGCGAACAACCGGCTGGACAGCCAGCTGGAGCAGCTCTCCGAGGGCAGCGACGACTTCCGCGAGCGCGCGAGCCGCACCCAGGAGCGCATCGACCTGCGGGAGCGGCAGGCGGCGGAGAAGAAGAAGCGCGAGGAGGAGGCCGCACGCCGTGAGGCGCTGCGCCCCAAGTTCGTCCTGCCGGTCAAGCAGCACGGGCTGAGCGCCTATTACGGTCAGGCGGGCGTCAACTGGATGTCCGTGCACTCGGGCATCGACTTCCCCGTCTCGTACGGCACTCCGGTGATGGCCGCGACCGACGGCACCGTGCGCACCCAGCTGAACAGCGCCTACGGGGTCATGGCGATCGTGACCGCCGCCGACGGCACCGAGACCTGGTACTGCCACCTCAGCAGCACCAAGATCCGCTCGGGCCCGGTGAAGGCCGGTGACGTCATCGCGTACTCCGGGAATTCGGGCAACTCCACCGGTCCGCACCTGCACTTCGAGGTCCGGCCCGGCGGCGGCTCGGCGATCGACCCGCTGGCGTGGCTGCGCAGCAAGGGCGTCGACCCGACCTGACGGGCAGCGTGTGAAAAAAGGGGGGCTGCGGCCCCCCTTTTTCACGTTCGTCCGCGCGGTCTACAGCTTCTCGACCGGTGCGTACCGCAGCAGCAGCTTCTTCGGGCGCTCGTCGCCGAAGTCGACCGTCGCCTTGGCCTGGTCGCCGAAGCCCTCGACGGCCGTCACCGTGCCGAGCCCGAACTGGTCGTGCGTGACGCGGTCCCCGACGATGAGGGTGACCGTCGGCTTCTCCGTGCCGCGCCGGGTCGCGAAGCCCGAGGGGCCGGTGCGGGAGCGGGAGGAGGAGAGCGAGGACGTGATGCCGGAGGTGGGTCCGGCGGGGGCGGCCATCGGGCCCTTGCGCTTCCAGTCCAGGTGCTGTTCCGGGATCTCCTCCAGGAACCGCGACGGCGGGTTGTACGAGGGCTGGCCCCAGGCGCTGCGCATCGCCGCGCGGGTGAGGTAGAGCCGTTCGCGGGCGCGGGTGATGCCGACGTAGGCGAGGCGGCGCTCCTCCTCCAGCTCCTTGGTCTGGCCGAGGGCCCGCATGTGCGGGAAGACGCCGTCCTCCATGCCGGTGAGGAAGACGACCGGGAACTCCAGCCCCTTCGCCGTGTGCAGGGTCATCAGCGTGATGACGCCGGAGCCGTCCTCGTCCTCGTCGGGGATCTGGTCGGAGTCGGCGACGAGCGCGACCTTCTCCAGGAACTCCGCGAGCGTGCCGGCGCCCTCCTCGTCGCCGCGCTCCTGCTCGAATTCGAGGGCGACGGCGGCGAGTTCCTGGAGGTTCTCGATGCGGGTCTCGTCCTGCGGGTCGGTGGAGGCCTGGAGTTCGGCGAGATAGCCGGTCCGCTCCAGGACGGCTTCCAGCACGACGGCGGGTCCGGCGTTGGACTCGACGATGGTGCGCAGCTCCTCCATCAGCGTGTTGAAGCGCTTGACGGCGTTGGACGAGCGGGCCGCCATGCCGTACGCCTCGTCGACGCGGCGCAGGGCCTGCGGGAAGGAGATCTTCTCGCGCATCGACAGGGCGTCGATCATGGCCTCGGCGCGGTCGCCGATGCCGCGCTTGGGGACGTTGAGGATGCGGCGCAGCGGGACGGTGTCCTCGGGGTTGGCGAGGACCCGGAGGTAGGCCAGGACGTCCCGGACCTCCTTGCGCTCGTAGAAGCGCACGCCTCCGACGACCTTGTAGGGCAGGCCGACGCGGATGAAGATCTCTTCGAAGACACGGGACTGGGCGTTGGTCCGGTAGAAGACGGCGACGTCGCCGGCCTTGGCGTCGCCCGCGTCGGTGAGCCGGTCGATCTCGTCGGCGACGAACTGCGCCTCGTCGTGCTCGGTGTCGGCAACATAGCCGGTGATGCGGGCGCCGCTGCCGGCGTTGGTCCAGAGGTTCTTGGGGCGGCGGCTCTCGTTGCGCTCGATGACGGCGTTGGCGGCGGAGAGGATCGTCTGCGTGGAGCGGTAGTTCTGCTCGAGCATGATCGTCGTCGCGCTCGGGTAGTCCTCCTCGAACTGGAGGATGTTGCGGATGGTCGCGCCCCGGAAGGCGTAGATCGACTGGTCCGCGTCGCCGACCACGCACAGCTCGGCGGGGGCGTCGGCCTCTCCGGCCGGGCCGACCAGCTCCCGCACCAGGGTGTACTGCGCGTGGTTGGTGTCCTGGTACTCGTCGACCAGGACGTGGCGGAAGCGGCGGCGGTAGTGCTCGGCGACGTCCGGGAAGGCCTGCAGGAGGTGGACCGTCGTCATGATGATGTCGTCGAAGTCCAGGGCGTTGGCCTCGCGCAGGCGGGCCTGGTAGAGCGCGTACGCCTGGGCGAGGGTCTTCTCGAAACCATCCGTCGCCTGTCCGGCGAAGGTCTCCTCGTCGATGAGCTCGTTCTTGAGGTTGGAGACCTTGGCGGTGAAGGACTTCGGCGGGTAGCGCTTGGGGTCCAGGTCGAGGTCGCGGCAGACCAGGGCCATCAGGCGCTTGGAGTCGGCGGCGTCGTAGATCGAGAACGACGAGGTGAATCCGAGCTTCTTGGACTCGCGGCGCAGGATGCGGACGCACGCGCTGTGGAAGGTCATGACCCACATGGCGTGGGCGCGCGGGCCGACGAGCTGCTCGACGCGCTCCTTCATCTCGCCCGCGGCCTTGTTGGTGAAGGTGATCGCGAGGATCTGCCCGGGGTGCGTCCCGCGCTCGGCCAGCAGGTGGGCGATGCGGTGGGTGAGCACCCGGGTCTTGCCGGAGCCGGCCCCGGCGACGATGAGCAGCGGGGACCCGGCGTGCACCACGGCGGCGCGCTGCTCGGTGTTGAGCCCGTCGAGCAGCGCGGCGGCGTCGATCACCGGGCGCGGGTGGCCGTCCCGGTAGTACCCCTCCCGGGGCGGCGGGGGCGCGTCGTAGACGCTTTCGAAGAGTCCCTCCGGCACCGCTTCGGGCGCGTGGTCCTCGGGGGGCGGCGGGGGGCCGTCCTCCGCGGGCTGGAGGCCGGTCAGGAAACTGTCGTCAAAGAGGCTGCTCATCGCCTCCCGAGTTTAGGGGGCCGCACTGACAACCTTCCGCCGAAGCCCGAAAGCGGTCGCCCGCCGCCCTCCGGTCCGGCCGCCGACACGCCCGGACCGGGTACACACGGAGAACGGACGTCCACGTTCCGTGAAGGAGGGGCCGGTCGGAGGGGGTGCCGGGCCCCCGATCCGGAAAGGTCACGAAAATGTATCGGGCATATCGCTCATCGTCCTTCCCAGCGGCGGGGCCGGTTGGCTAGCGTGCTCGGTCAGGTGGCCCGTACCTCCCTGGGGCGAACCACGCCCGACGGACACCTCTGCCGAATCCGTCCTGCCGCCCTGGCCGTTCGGAACCGGGGACCCACACGCAGAACCGGGGTGAATCGGTCCGTGCCCTCGCATCCGGACCGTAGGACAGCCTTCCGTTCCGTCCGAACCCGACAGCTAACCCGGTAGGCGGTCCACGGAAGGAGATGCCGGTCTTGGCATCGCATCGCAAGCCGCGCACGAAGGTGCGCACCACCACCCCCGCCGTCGGGCTGACGACGGCCGCGCTGGCCTCCGTGACGCTGCTCTCCACGCAGAGCGCCACGGCCGCGCCCGCGGAGCCGAAGCCCGCCATCGAGGAAGTGCAGAAGAAGGTCGACGCCCTGTACCGGCAGGCGGGCAGCGCGACCCAGGAGTACAACCGGGCCAAGGCCGCCTCCGCGTCCCAGCAGACGAAGGTCGACACGCTGCTCTCCGACGTGGCGAAGCGGACGGAGAAGATCAACGAGGCGCGCCGCGCGCTGGGCTCGTACGCGGCGGCCCAGTACCGCAGCGGCGGCATCGCCCCCACGGCGACCTTCTTCCTGGCGGACGACCCGCAGGGGTACTTCGACCAGAGCCGGCTGATGGACCGGGCGACGGAGCGGCAGCAGAAGGCCGTCACCGCGTTCCGTTCGCAGCAGGCCTCGGCGGCGAAGAAGCGCGCGGAGGCGGTGAAGAGCCTGGAGACCCTCACCGAGACGCAGTCCACGCTCGCCTCGAGCAAGAAGGACGTGCAGACCAAGCTCACCGAGGCCCGCGGCCTGCTGTCGCGGCTGACCGCCGAGGAGAAGGCGCGGCTGGCGGAGCTGGAGCGCAAGAAGGAGGCCGAGGCGAAGGAGAAGGCGGCGAAGCTGGCCGCCCGGCAGGCCGCCGAGGCGAAGGAGCGGGCCGCGGCCGAGAAGAAGGCCCGCGAGGAGGCCGCGAAGGAGTCCGGCGGCGGTTCGGGCACGGGCTCCGGTTCCGGTACGGGCACGGGATCGGGCTCCGGCACCGGTGCGGGCGGCAGCTACGCCGCCAAGGCGCAGAAGGTGCTGGACTTCGCCCGCTCCCAGATCGGGAAGCCGTATGTGTGGGGCGCCTCGGGCCCGGCCTCGTACGACTGCTCGGGACTGACGCAGGCGGCGTGGCGGGAGGCGGGCGTGGACCTGCCGCGGACGACCTGGGACCAGGTGAAGGTCGGCACCCGGGTCGCCACGGCGGATCTCCAGCCGGGCGACCTGGTCTTCTTCTACGACGACATCAGCCATGTCGGCATCTACAAGGGCGACGGGATGATGATCCACGCCCCGAAGCCGGGTGCGAACGTGCGCGAGGAGTCGATCTACTACATGCCGATCTACGGGAGCGTGCGGCCGGCGTAGTACGCGTCCGGGGGCGGGGGCGGCCCGCGGCGGCCGCCCCCGCCCCCGGAGGGCCTCAGGTCCAGACCGTGGCGATGAAGATGTTGGCGACCGTCAGTCCGCCGACCGCCGCGAACGCGCCCTTGTCGACCTTCTCCTCGTCCCGCTTGACGTACACCAGGGCGAGGATCACGACCAGCACCGCCAGCTTGATGCCGATCTTGACGTTGTTCACGGCCTGGTCGTCGGCCTGGTTGAGGCCGACGAGGGCGATGCCGGTGACGAGCATGGTCAGCGCGCCGTGGAGCATGGCCGGACCGAAGCGGGCGGTGCCCTCTCCCATGGCCTTCATCTGCGTCAGGAAGCCGCCCAGCAGGGAGGCGATGCCGATGATGTGCAGGGCGACGAAGACATTGATGAGTACGTCCATGGTTCCGGAGCCTAGCCATGGCCAGGGTTTCACCATGCAGTGAGGTAAGCCTTCCTTGCGCGCTTTCCTCGACCCTGAGCGAATGGCCCCGTAATGAGGCCTTATTTCCGATCAGTTGCGGCTGGCGAAACGTCACATCAGGGCAATAGCTTTCATGGTGACCCTTTTCCCCGCGCCAGGATTAGCGTCCCTCCCGGACCCCCGGTATCCCCCGGCGGGCAGCCGACAGGAAGGACGCCACCCCCGTGGCAGCGCACCGGAAACCCAAGCAGCACCCGCTCACCGGCCCTGCTGCCCGCACCGCGGCCACCCTGGCGCTCGCCGGGGCGGCCACCGCCGGCTCGGTCACCGGGGCGGGCGCGGCCCCCGCCGAACCGGCCCCCACCGCCGCCCAGGTCCGGGCGAAGATCGACCGGCTGTACCACGACGCCGAGGTCGCCACGGAGCAGTACAACGGGGCGAAGGAGAAGGCGGCCACCGCCACCAGAACCGTCGAGTCCCTGACCGACGAGGCCGCCCGCCGCACCGACCGGCTCAACACCGCCCGGCACGCCCTGGGTTCGCTGGCCACCGCGCAGTACCGCAGCGGCACCCTCGACCCGGCCCTGCAACTGGCGCTCTCCTCCGACCCCGACGCCTATCTGCAACGCGCGTCCTACCTCGACCGGGCGGGCGACCGTCAGAGCGGCCTGCTGCACGGCATCCGGCGGCAGGTCTCCCAGATCACCCGCGTCAAGGCCCGCGCCGACCGGGAGACCGAACGCCTCGCGGCCCGCCGCGCCGAACTGCGCGAACACCGCACCGCGATCCGCGCCAAGCTGGCCGGCGCCCGCAAGCTGCTGGACACCCTGACCGCCGACGAACGCGCCGCCTACGAGCGCTCCGCCGACGCCCGGCACGGCGGCGGCCCCGCCCACGCCGACCGCTCCACCGCCCGCGCCTCGGTCGCCGCCTCCGGCTCCCGCGCCGCGCAGGCCATCGCCTTCGCCCACGGCGCGATCGGCAAGCCGTACGTCTGGGGCGCGACGGGCCCCAACGCCTTCGACTGCTCGGGCCTGACCCAGGCGGCCTGGAAGGCGGCGGGCGTCGGCCTGCCCCGCACCACCTACACCCAGATCAACGCCGGACAGCGCGTCTCCCGCTCCGAGCTGGCCCCCGGCGACCTGGTGTTCTTCTACTCCGGGATCAGCCACGTCGGCCTCTACATCGGCGGCGGCCAGATGATCCACGCCCCCCGCCCGGGAGCGCCGGTCCGCGTCGCGCCCATCGACCAGATGCCGTTCGCGGGCGCGACGCGGGTGGCGTAGCAGCGGGCTTCGGGCTCAGACCAGCCGTCGCGCCGTCGCCCACCGGGTCAGCTCGTGCCGGTTGGAGAGCTGGAGCTTCCTGAGCACCGCCGAGACGTGCGACTCGACCGTCTTCACCGAGATGAACAGCTGCTTGGCGATCTCCTTGTACGCGTACCCGCGCGCGATCAGCCGCAGCACCTCGCGCTCGCGCTGGGTGAGCCGGTCCAGGTCCTCGTCGACCGGCGGGGCGTCCGTGGAGGCGAAGGCGTCCAGGACGAAGCCGGCCAGGCGGGGCGAGAAGACGGCGTCGCCCTCCTGGACCCGGAAGACCGAGTCGACCAGATCGGTGCCGGTGATCGTCTTGGTGACGTAGCCGCGCGCCCCGCCCCGGATGACGCCGATGACGTCCTCCGCGGCGTCCGAGACGGACAGCGCGAGGAAGCGGACCGGGTTCTCGGCCGTGCCCATCATCGGGGCGCAGCGGCGGAGCACCTCGACGCCGCCGCCGCCCGGGAGGTGGACGTCGAGGAGGACGACCTCGGGGCGGGTCGCCGTGATGACGGTGACCGCCTGGTCGACGTCGGCGGCCTCGCCGACCACCTCGACGCCGGTCTCCTCGGTGCGGCCGATCTCGGCCTGCACCCCGGTGCGGAACATCCGGTGGTCGTCGACGAGCACGACCCGTACCCGTCGCTCCGGGCCCCCGGTGGCTTCGGTGTTCTCGGTCATTCGCTCGCCCTCTCCATCTCCAGCTCGACCTCGGTGCCCCCGCCGGGCACCGAACGCAGCCGGGCGCTGCCGCCGTTGCGCTGCATCCGGCCGATGATTGATTCTCGTACGCCCATCCGGTCCCCGGGAACCTCGTCCAGGTCGAACCCCGGACCCCGGTCCCGTACGGACACGAAGACCGTGCGGCCCTCGACCTCCGCGAAGACCTGGACCGCCCCGCCCTCGCCACCGTACTTGGCGGCGTTGACCATCGCCTCGCGCGCGGCCTGCATCTGGGCGGCCAGCCCCTCGTCGAGGGGGCAGTCGCCGACCACGACGACCTCCAGGGGCACTCCGTGCTTGTCCTCGACCTCGGCGGCGGCCCGTTTGACCGCCTCGGCCAGATTCTCCGGCTCGTCGTCCTCGTCCTTGCCGGTGCCCTCGGGGTTGTAGAGCCAGTTGCGCAACTCGCGTTCCTGGGCGCGGGCCAGGCGTCTGACCTCGCCGCCGTCGTCCGCGTTGCGCTGGATCAGGGTGAGGGTGTGCAGCACGGAGTCGTGGACGTGGGCGGCGACCTCGGCCCGCTCCTGGGCGCGGATGCGCATCAGCCGCTCCTCGGAGAGGTCCTGGGTCATCCGCACCAGGTAGGGGCCGGCGAGCAGGGCGATGCCGGTGAGGACGGCGATGGCCGCGGTGAGGACGTTGCCGAGCTGGGCGGCCGAGCCGCGTACGACCATGAACACGGCGAGACCGAGGCCGACGAGGGCCACTCCGGCGAGGCCCCGGGCCAGGTGCAGCAGTTTGCGGTTGCGGCCGGTCTCCATCCAGCGGGCGCGGCGGGCGTTGTCCGCCTGCCGCCAGACCAGGACGGAGCCCGCGCCGATCAGGAGCGTGGGCCAGATGTAGCGGTCGGCCTCGCTGCCCATGTCGACGTTGACGACGAAGGCGACCGCCCCGACGAGCAGCGCCACCAGCGCGAAGACCTGGCCCCTGTCCGGTTTGCGGAGCTTGCGGCGGCCGTCCACCGACGTCTCGAAGACCGAGCGCGGGGCCTCGACGCCGCCGACGCCGAGCGGGACGACGATCCAGAACACCGCGTAGAGCACCGCGCCGAGGCCGTCGGTGAAGAACAGCCCGAGGAAGAGGAACCGCACCCAGGCCACGGGCAGCCCGAGGTGTCCGGCGAGCCCGCGCGCGACGCCGCCGAGCAGCCGGCCGTCGGCGCTGCGGTAGAGCTTGCGCAGCGGCGGCTCCTCCGGATCGGCGGCGAGGGAGCTGGCGGCTCGGGTGGTGGCGGCTGGCATACCCCGATCGTCACACGCGCGGGCGCGGGGCGGCATCAGGGTCGGCCCCCGAGGAGACCCTGATTACCCGCTCCGGGCGGACGGACCCCGGCGCGCGGCCGGTCCGGGTGTCCGGTCTCCCGGTGTCCGGCCCTTCAGGGGCGTACGCGGTCAATATCAGGGACCGGCCAGGGTCGGCGCGGGTCCCGGCGGGCGGTCCGGCCCGTCACCATGGAGGCATGACCGCTCCCTCGGACGCCGCTCCCGGCGTCGCACCCCCCGAAGCGCCGAAACCGCAGCTGCGGCGCACCCCGCGGCAGAAGGTCGTCGCCGGGGTGTGCGGCGGTCTCGGCCGGTACTGCGACGTGGACCCGGTGATCTTCCGGATCGTGCTCGGGGTGCTGTCGGCGACCGGAGGCATCGGTCTGATCTTCTACGGCTTCGCCTGGCTGCTGCTGCCCGCGGACGGCGAGGACGAGAACGAGGCCCGCAAGCTGCTGTCGGGGCGGGTCGACGGGGCGTCCCTGGTGGCGCTGCTCCTGGCGCTGATCGGCTGCGGGCTGTTCCTGTCGATGCTGCACAACCGGGGCATGCTGGCGTTCGCCGCCCTGCTGACGCTGGCCGTCGTCGGCTTCTCCGTGTGGACGCAGTCCCGGCGGGGGACGGCCCCGGAGGACCCGGCGGCCCCGCCCGGCGCACCGGCGGCCGCACCCGGTCCCGCGCACACCGGCGGGCTCGGCACGCCGCCGCCGGAGGTGAAGGCCCCGCCGACGCCCGGCAGCCCGTCGTGGTGGCGGGACCCGATCATCAAGGACGGGACCACGGGGCCGGTCGGCTCCGGCTATCTCTGGGGGCCGCCGGACACCGACGTCGGTGCGGCGCGCGCCGGGGCGAAGGCCGGGCAGCCCACTGCGGACGCCCCGTTCCTGAGGCCGCGGCCGTCGGCCCTGCCGCGCGGGCCCCGTTCCATCGGCGGCCCGGTCTTCCTGACGGCGCTGGTCGCGGGCGGTCTGGGCACCGGGCTGAGCTGGGAGCAGCAGCCGTTGGGCACGGCGTTCCAGATCGGTCTGGTCGCCGCCCTCGCGGTGTTCGGTCTCGGCCTGCTGATCGCTTCGCTGCTGGGGCGGACCGGCTTCGGCACGGTGCTGATGGCGATGGTCACGGCGGGCCTGCTGGCGGGTGCGGCGGCGCTGCCGAAGGACATCAGCACGTCGTGGGCCCGCCAGGAGTGGCGGCCCGCCGCGGTGGCCGACGTCCGGCCGCACTACGACCTGAGTACGGGCGACGCCCGGCTGGACCTGTCCGGCCTGACGGTGCCCAGGGGCACGATCGTGCGCACCGGGCTCGATGTGGCGGCGGGGCGGGCGGGCGTCGTCGTCCCGAAGGACGTGACGGTGAAGGTGCGCGCGGAGACGGGCCTCGGGGAGATCCGGCTGGAGGAGGGGCAGCGGTTCCAGGTCCGGATCAACAGCGACGAGTCGACGCAGCGGACGCTGCCACCGCCGAAGGGCGCGCGGCCCGCCGGAACGATCGAACTGGTACTGGAAGTCGGCATCGGACAGGTGGAGGTCACCCGTGCTGCGTCATGAATTCAGGCCCGGCCGCGCGGTGGCGGGCCTGGCGATGCTGGCCCTGGCCGGCGGGTACGCGGCCGACGCGGCCGGGGCCTGGGAGGTCCCGTGGGCGTTCTTCCTGCCGCTGTTCCTCGGCGGACTGTGGCTGGCCGCGACGGTGACCTGGGCCGCCTACATGGTCCGGCGGCGGCGCGCGGCGAGGAAGGCGTCGGCGGAGAACACGGCGGCGCCCGCGAGCACCAGCGGCAGCCACGCCATCAGATAGGGCAGGTCGTTGCCGTAGTAGTACGGGGTGGCCTGCCAGCTCACGGTCAGCCAGAGGCTCAGCGAGATCAGCGCGCCGCCGAGCGCGGCGAGCCGGGCCCAGAGGCCGACGAGGGTGCCGAGGCCGACGAGGAGTTCGCCGATCGCGATGGCGTGGCCGAAGCCCTCGGGGTTCTTGAGCGCCAGGTCGACGAGGGCGGGGATCGCGGAGGAGTCGCGGACCCCGCGCATCATCTCGCCGATGGACCCGGTGCCGGTCGCGGACAGGAACGCGCTGTCCGTGAGCTTGTCGAGGCCCGCGTAGACGAAGGTGACGCCGAGGAAGATCCGCAGCGGAAGCAGCGCGTAGAGGCCTGCCTGCTCCTTCAGCGTCCTGCGCTCGCCCAGACCGTACGAACCGCCGCCGTAACCGTTCATCACCACTGCCCCGCTTCCCGAAGTCCCGTCACCTCGACCATACGTACGCCTCCGGCGCGCTGCTCACCAGGGCTGGGACGCGATCGGCGGCGGAAATTCGCCCGGGGTCGCGGCGGAGGTCAGTCCGTCACGTCGATCGGGCAGCGGTTGGTCTCCACCCCGGCGGCGGTGACGACCTGGACGTCCACGGTCCCCGGTTCGACCTCGACCGGGACGGGCACGGTGAGGGCGGTGTCGGTCGGGTTGGCGAAGCCTCCGGTGACCGGGATCAGGGGGACGTGGACGTGGACGGTGCCGATCCGTACGACGAGCCGGGCCAGCCGGTCGGGGCTGCCCGCGCCGGGCGGCACGAAGCCCGCGCCCCGGATCTCGATGTCGTCGCCGGTCCGGATCGGGGCGTCCAGGTCCCCGGCCTCCCGGGCCCGCACGACGGACAGCACGACGGGGCGGCCGCCCTCCGCGTACTTCCCGGCGAAGTAGGTCGCCGCCGAGACCGCCACCAGCAGCGCGAGCCCCCAGGGCAGATCGGGCAGCTGCTCGGGGCGGCGGGCCAGCCGGACCCCGGCGAACAGCACGGCGACGGCGCTGACCAGCACGTACTGCACATCGGTGAAGGAGCCGCGCCCGGAGTCGTCGGTGAGCAGGTCGGCGGCGCGCGGCCGGTCGGCGCGGAGCTTCTGGAGCCGCTGCGCCAGCACCCGCACGGTCACCACGCGGCGCACGACGACGGCGACCGCGCACACCAGCGCCAGCACGCTCAGCACCCCGGTGGACCGCACGAGGTCGAGGCCCTCGATCAGCGCGTCCCGGTCCTCCGGATCGGAGGCCCCGGCCAGTTGCAGCGCGAGGACGAGGACCGCGAAGACGGCGAACAGCACCCAGAGCGCGGCGACCGCCCGGGAGGTGGAGAGCCGGTTGTCCTCGCCGATCAGCGGGGCGAGGAGGCCGCCACGGGCGCGGTGGAGTCGGGCGGCGGCGGTGAGCAGTCCGGCCGTGACGAGGGCGGCCAGCAGCGCGGCGGTGCGGGCGGTGGACCAACCGGCCCCGATCGCGGAGACGCTCGCGCCGACCAGGAGGGCCCCGGCCGCGCCCCAGACGGTGAACAGGGTGCCCCGCCAGACCTGGTGGAGCCAGGCGTCCCCGGCCTCCCGGGCCCGTTCGGCGACGGTGCGGGCGGAACCGGTCAACTCGTCGGAGACCCACTGCCGGGACGCGGACGCGGACTGGGCGACCCCGGCGGGCAGGCCGTCGCCCGCCGCCAGTTCGTCGCGTCGGGCGAGGAACGCGGCGACCGCGCGCCGGTGTCCGTTGCGCGCTCCGTGCGGGCAGTCGCCGCAGGCACAGCCGCCGCCGTGCGTGCCGCTCGTCCTGGATTCGTCCAACGCCACGGAGGATTACGCCCTTTCCTGCCCCGGTACAGCCAACTCACTTGCGATATCCGCGAATTGTGCCGTACCGGGCGGCCGGGCCCCGCATCGGGGCGGGCCGGGGGCGGGTGTCGTCGACACGTTCGAATGATCCGCCGCGCGATGACGTCCCCGCGCCGTCATCCGAGCGGCAGCCACGAGGGCCACCAGCCCGGGATCCCGTCCGGCGCGCAGGACGCTTCCCCCACACCGGCCAGTCCATGCCAGAGGGCCATCGCGGGCCAGAGCGCCAGAACGGCGAACAGCAGCGCGCCCGTCACGGCCGGCCACCCGGCCCGCCCCGGTGCGGCACGTCGCGCCGACCACAGCCAGATCGCCAGTGCGGCGAGACCCACCAGCGCCGAACTCGTCAGCACATGGACCATGTCGGTCCCCGGCTCACCCCCGCCGCAGGCCCGCCAGGCCGCGCCGAGGAGCGAGGCGTGCAGATAGAAGGCCACGACGAAGAGCAGCCAGGGGGCGGCCGTGGAGCGTGCGGCGCCGTCCTACCGCGCGAAGCGGGCGCCCCAGGTGTCCGCCGCACACCGGCAGAGGTACCACCAGGCCAGCAGGCCGATCGCGGCGAGCACGCAGCGCGCCACCACCGGGAGGTCGCCCAGGACCGCCCCTCCGGGGCCGCCCACGGCTCCCAGCGCGGCCAGCCCCACCAGCCGCCAGTCGATCCATATGCCGCCTTGCAAGGGAAGTCCTTCGCTCCGGAATCCTGCGGAATCGGCGGCCACGCACCCTCGTGCGCGGCCGCCGCACGTCCCATCAGCGCGCGCGGCCGCCGGCCAGTCTATTGACGTGCTGCCGGCGGCCCCGCCCGCTGCCTCAGGACCGGGTCCAGAAGTCTCCTTCCGTGAGCCGGCCCCAGTCGTTGCCCGGTCCCCAGTTCTCCCAAAACCTCAGGTTCTGGAGCTCCTGGTCCGACGGCGGATTGACGGCGAAGTCGGCAGCCGTGGCGGCGATGCCCAGCGGGCTGCCGGGGAGAGCGCCCCGGCGCTGTGCGCACCGCGGCCCACCGCGGACCGCGCACGCTCGCCCGGCGGCTGGACCGCGAGGGAAGGCCGGTGACGGGCCGGACCGGCGACGCCCGGTCCTGTGCGCTCGTCTCCTGAACTCCCCGCACAGGACTTCTCCCCGGATCCCCGCCGTGCCATGGTTTCTGAGTCACCGTCAGGTGGCGGAGAACTCCGGCAGGGTGGAGGCGCCCATGGTGCAGGACCGGACACGCGTCTATCTCGCGCACCGGCAGACTTACGCCGCCTTTCTGACGGCCACGGATGCCGAGGCACGGGTGGCCTGGCACCGGTGGCGCGGCGACTACCCGGACCGGGAGCAGGCTCTCGCCGGGACCGACGCCGCCTACACGAGGACGCAGGCCGCGTTCAATGTGATCGACCTCGACGGACTGGACCCGGTCGAAGAGGCGCGGGCCCTCGTGGAGTGCATCCGGGGCATGCACACCGTCGATGACGAACCGGAAGGTGTCTGGGCGCGGTACACGGCCCTGCGCGCGGCCTTCGTCGAGGCCGCTCGGCAGCGGCTCGCGGACCATCTGCAGGTCAGGCGCTGAGCACCAGATAGGCGAGGGTCAGATACGAGCGGTAGCCGCCGTAGTAGCCGGTGCGGCGGGCGTCGACCTCGGCCGTCACCTCGGCGTGCAGCGGATGGTCCGGGTGCTCCAGCGCCCAGCGCTGCCCGCGTCCGATCGGCCCCTCGGACTCGAAGAGGTCCCATTCGCGCTCGTCGGCGACGGTGACCTGGAGCGCGCGCAGTCCGACGGACTCCGCCAGCCGGATCAGCTCCAGCAGTGAGCCGAAGTCCCCGGGCTCGGCCCCGATGCCCGCCAGCGCGGCCGGGGTCGGCTCCCGGAGCCAGACGCCCTCGCCGAACAGGACCCGCCCGCCGGGGCGCACGGTGGCGGCCAGGGCGGTGAGGGCCTCCCGGGTGGTGCCGGGCCAGGCGTGCGAGGAACCGATGGAGACGGCGAGGTCGTATCCGCCCTCGGCCCATCCGGCGGCGGGCACCTCGTGGAAGCGCACCCGGTCGGCGAGTCCCCGCTCCCCCGCGAGCCGGCGTCCGCGCGCCACGGCGGCCGGGTCGGTCTCGACGCCGTCCCCGGTGGAGCCGGGCGCGGCCTCGACGAGCCGCATCAGCAGTTCGCCCCAGCCGGATCCGAGATCGACGATCCGCGATCCGGGTGCGGGGTCGCAGGCGGCGATCAGCCGGGCCGCGTGTTCCTCGGAGAGCGGGGTGTTCCAGATGAGGCGGTCATTGCCGGCGGCGGACACGATGGCGCGGACTTCTTCGGCGGACATGAGCAGGGAGCCTGGCACGGGGCCCGGGGCCCGTGCCAGTGGTTTCCCGGGGCGGCGGTGGACCTCGCCGACCCGGCGGGCGGGCCGCTTACGCCGATGCCGCCGCCCGGAACGTACGGGCGACGGCATCGGCGGCGGACGGGACAGCCGCTAAAGGCTTCTCCCGGGTGGGAAGGTCACTCCCACTCGATCGTCCCCGGCGGCTTGCTCGTCACATCGAGGACGACGCGGTTGACGTCGGCGACCTCGTTGGTGATGCGGGTGGAGATCTTCGCCAGCGTCTCGTACGGCAGGCGCGACCAGTCGGCCGTCATGGCGTCCTCGGAGGAGACCGGGCGCAGCACGATCGGGTGGCCGTAGGTGCGGCCGTCGCCCTGGACCCCGACCGAGCGGACGTCGGCGAGCAGGACGACGGGGCACTGCCAGATCTCGCGGTCCAGGCCGGCCGTGGTCAGCTCCTCGCGGGCGATGGCGTCGGCCTCGCGGAGCAGGTCCAGGCGCTCCTTGGTGACCTCGCCGACGATGCGGATGCCGAGGCCGGGGCCGGGGAACGGCTGGCGCTGGACGATCTCCTCGGGGAGGCCCAGCTCCTGGCCGACCATCCGGACCTCGTCCTTGAACAGCTGGCGCAGCGGCTCGACGAGCTGGAACTCGATGTCGTCGGGGAGTCCGCCGACGTTGTGGTGGGACTTGATGTTGGCGGTGCCGGTGCCGCCGCCGGACTCGACCACGTCCGGGTAGAGCGTGCCCTGGACGAGGAAGGCGACCTCGGGTCCGTCCTCCTGGAGGATCTCCAGCTGGGCCTGCTCGAAGACGCGGATGAACTCGCGGCCGATGATCTTCCGCTTCTGCTCCGGGTCGGAGACCCCGGCCAGGGCGTCGAGGAAGCGCTTCTCCGCGTCGACCACCTTCAGCTTCGCGCCGGTCGCGGCGACGAAGTCCTTCTCGACCTGCTCGGTCTCGCCCTTGCGCATCAGCCCGTGGTCGACGTACACACAGGTCAGCTGGGAGCCGATGGCCTTCTGGACGAGTGCCGCGGCGACCGCGGAGTCCACACCGCCGGAGAGGCCGCAGATGGCGCGCTTGGTGCCGACCTGCTCGCGGATGAGGGCGACCTGCTCCTCGACCACGTTGGTGGTGGTCCAGTTCGGCTCGATGCCCGCGCCGCGGTAGAGGAAGTGCTCCAGGACCTGCTGACCGTGGGTGGAGTGCAGGACCTCGGGGTGGTACTGGACGCCGTAGAGCTTCTTCTCGTCGTTCTCGAAGGCGGCGACCGGCACGACGTCGGTGGACGCGGTGACGGTGAAGCCCTCGGGGGCCGCCGAGCAGGCGTCGCCGTGCGACATCCACACCGGCTGCTCGGTGGGCGTGCCCTCGAAGAGCGTCGAGCCCGCCTTGCTGACGTGCAGCTGGGTACGGCCGTACTCACGGGCCCCGTTGTCGTCGACCGTGCCGCCGAGCGTGGTGGCCATCAGCTGGAAGCCGTAGCACATGCCGAAGACGGGGACCCCGGCCTCGAAGAGCGAACGGTCCAGGGACGGCGCGCCCTGCGCGTACACCGACGACGGGCCGCCGGACAGGATGATCGCGCGCGGGTTCTTCGCCAGCATCTCGGCCACCGGCATGGTGGACGGGACGATCTCGCTGTAGACCCGGGCCTCACGGACGCGGCGGGCGATGAGCTGGGCGTACTGCGCGCCGAAGTCGACGACGAGGACCACGTCGGCCGTGGCGTCGGGGGCGGCGGGGGGTGCTGCTGGCACGGGAGCGGCCTTCCGGCGGTGGTGAAGGGGGTCGGTCCTCCCGATTCTACCGGCCGTGCGCGGGCCCTCCGCCGGGCCGGACGCGGGGCCGCACGTCTCACGATCCGGGCCCCGTCTTGGTGGGGCGCGGGACCGGGGCCATACTGTCCCCCATGCGTCAGCACACGACCTTCGTCTTTACCTATGGCACCCGGCCCGCCGGCTGCCATGGTCGTGTTGCTTGAGCTACTGACGAGCAACGTTCCAGGCGCCCCGGGCCGACAGGCCCGGGGCGTCTCGTGCGTCCGGGCCCGTAGCCCCGGGGGGCCGTCACCCCACCGGGAGTCACCACCATGAACAGCAGCACCGCTACCGCCGACGCCGCCTCCGCCGAGCGGACCGGCGCGCACACCGACGAGGCCGCCGCCCTGATCGGCGGCGCCCGCGACCGCATCGACGCCCTCGACGACCGGATCATCGGCCTCGTCCAGGAACGGATGGCCGTCTCGGCGGTGATCCAGGAGGCCCGGATCACCTCCGGCGGCCGCCGGGTCAACCTCTCCCGGGAGACGGCCGTGCTCGGGCACTACCGGGACGCGCTGGGCAAGCCGGGCACCGCGCTGGCGATGACGCTCCTGGAGCTGTGCCGCGGCCGGGTGTGAGAGCCGCTGAGCGGCCTGCCGCGAGGACGGGTGGACGGCCCGCGGACGGAACGGTTCTCCGCCTGCGGCGCACGGGCCGTATCTGCGTTCGGACCCCGTCTCACCCGTACGGCGCGTGACCGGGGGCGCGGTGCCTTCGTTGATCCTGGTGTCCGTGCCAACCAGGGGCGGCATCGGTAGGAAACCACGCGTGGCTCCGCCGGGAAGTGTGACGTACTGCAGGTACGTCGTGGGACCACGACCCGGCGTAAGTGACCGGTCCGCAGGGGACAGCAGCCCGGTCACCCCATATGCGGCCGAACCCGGGGACGCCCGGGTCGGCCGCATCGGAACGTCTCCGGACGGATCGGAGCGTTCGGGCGGAGGCCCGTTCCCGCCTCCGCTCCCCTCTCCACCGCCGCTCAGGTCTGCTGCGCAGCCCGTCGTCGTGCCGCCGTGAACAGCACCAGGCCCACCGCCAGCGCCGCCGCCGCGGTGCCCGAGGCGATCAGGGCGATCGATCCCGTCGAGGCGAGGCCGCCTCCGGCCGTGCCCGCCGAGCCTCCGCCGGACGTGGTGGACGCCGAGGATCCGGGGGTGCCGGACGGGCTCTCCTCCGGGTCCGGGGCCGACGTCGGCGGGGTGGACGGTTCGCCCGAGCCGCCCGTCGAACCGCCGGAGTCGGAGCCTTCGCCCTCGCCGTTCAGGATCAGGTACGCGGTGTTGTTGGCGGGCTTCGGGTCGAACGGCAGCTTCGGGTCCTGGAGCCACGTGTTGCGAACGGTGACCGCGCCCTCCGCGCCGACCATGCTCTTGTCGATCCGCAGCTCGAACGGCAGGTCGAGCCCGCCGCCGTCCTTCACGGTCATGGAGGTCTCGCAGATGTAGCGCGGTGCGGGGCTCTTCTGGTCCTCGCGGTACTTCCCGTCGGCGGTCACCGCACGGCAGCGGTCCGGCTTCGCCGTGACGGTCGCGCCCCGCGGGACGGTGAAGTCGAGGGTGGCGACGGGCTCGCCGGAGCGGATGTAGCCGATCCAGGCCGGGCCCTCGTTGCGGAAGCCGATGTCGGCCCGCACGGTGGAGCCCTCGGCCCCGGCCACCTTGTCGCCGTACGCGACGAAGTCGGCCGTGTTCTTCGTACGGAAGTCGGCCTCGTGCTGGTTGTCCTGCGGGTTGAGGTCCCCGCCCCGGGCCGCCGTGCCCTTCTTCGCCGGAGCCTTCACCGGGACCGCCTTCAGCACGCCGCCGGCGCCCCGCTCGAAGGGGGCGCCCGCACGCTGGGCGGCGCGCTGGGCGGCGCTGTCCTCGTGGATGCGGTAGATGAAGGTGTCGTAGAAGGCGCGGGTGGTGACCTCGATGGTCAGCGGGGTCGCCAGGGTGTAGGTCTCGCCCGCCTCGAAGGAACCCTCGACGGAGCAGAGGGCGGTGGTCCAGCCGACGCCCGGGAGGCCCGGGTCGTCCTCGGAGTACTCGCAGTTGGCGTAGCGCTGCGGGATGTCGAGACCGCGGGAGTACACCAGGCCGAGCAGGACGCCGTCGGCGGCCCGGGTGCCCCGGTTGGTGAAGGTGATCGGGGCCTGCTGCTCGTCGCCCGGGTTCGTCTCCGTCGTGAACGGGAGCTCTTCCATGACGAGGTCGGCGCCGCCGACGGTGACCCGGGTGGTGAACGGGGTGAAGGTCGCGCCCTTCGACTGTCCGGTCACCGTGATCGTGCCGGTGTCGCCCTCCTCGCTGCCCTGGGCCGCGGTGAGCAGGAGGTCGTCGATGCCTCGGCTGCCGGGCCAGATGCCCCGGTCCGTGCAGACCGCCTTCGCGCCGGTGACCTCGCAGTCCGAGGTGTCCTCCACCGCCGTGTCGGCGACGCCCGCGATGCCGCTGAGGTCGAAGGTGACGGTGAACTCGGTCTCGTCGTCCTCGTCCGTGCCCGGGTTGTCGACGGTGAAGCCGACCGTGGACTGCTGCGGCTCACCGCTCTGCGGGTAGGGGTGCAGAGCGGTCTCGGCGGGACCGCCGAGGGCGAGCACCGGGACGTCGGCGGCCTGCGCCGGGGCGCCGGCCCCGGCGAGTGCGGTCGCGGCCAGCAGACCTGCGGCGGCGAGGGAACCCGCTGCGCGGCGCAGCGCGGTTCTCGGGGAGAAGCGTGTCATCGGGGACCTCTGGGACTCGGCAGGAGCTGTGTGACTGCTGTGAGGCAGTACGGGTTTCGACGCCGCAACCCGCCGAACAGTTGCCCTTCCCGAGATCACGGATTGGGCACAGGTGTGTCCCCCACGCCCGGCACGTCCGCTCCGGCCACCGCCGTCCCCTTCGGCGGCACCACGGGGATGCCCAGGAAGGGCAGCCGCAGCGCGCCGAACGCCTCCTTCGGCACGGTGGGCGCGAGCGGCTCGACCGGGGTGAGCCGCTCGTAGGCCGCGTCCTGCTCCGGGCGCGGGTCCGCCTCGCCCTTGTTGGGCCAGAAGGACATCGCGCGCTCGGCCTGGGCGGTGATGGTCAGGGAGGGGTTGACGCCGAGGTTGGCGGAGACCGCGGCGCCGTCGACGACGCTGATGCCGGGGTGCCCGTAGAGGCGGTGGTACGGGTCGATGACCCCCTCCTGCGGGCTCGCGCCGATCGGGCAGCCGCCGAGGAAGTGGGCGGTGAGCGGGGTGCCCATCAGCTCGCCGACGTTGGATCCGGCGAAGCCGTTGATCTCCTCGGCGAGCAGGGTGGCGCTGCGGGTGGCCTCCTCGATCTGGGTCGGGTTGGGCGCGCCGTGGCCCTGGCGGGCGGTGAGCAGCCCCTTCCCGATACCGCCGGGCTTGCGGTAGGTGGTGAGGGAGTTGTCCAGCGACTGCATGACCAGGCCGATGATGGTGCGCTCGGACCAGCGGCGGTTGGAGAGCGAACGGACCGCCAGGGTCGGGTGCTTGGCCATGTTGGCGAGCCAGCCGAGCACCCGGCGGCCGCCGTAGGGGACCTGGAGGATCGACATCGCGCCCATGGCGTTGGAGCCCTTGCCGTAGCGGACGGGCTCGATGTGGGTGTTGTCGTCGGGGTGGATCGAGGAGGTGATCGCGACGCCCTGCGAGAAGTCGGCCTTGGCGATGCCGTGCTTCTTGCGGTAACGGCGGTCGCTGGTCTGGGAGCCGACCAGCGCCTCGGAGTTGGTACGGGTCAGCTCGCCGAGCTTCGCGGAGAGCCGGGGCAGCAGGCCCTGGTCCTTCATGGTGTGCAGCAGACTCTGGGTGCCGTACGTGCCCGCCGCGACGACGACCTTGCGGGCGCGCAGCCGGGTGGGCTTCGCCTTGCGACGGCGGTCGGTGGGGACGGTGAGGACCCGGTAGCCGCCTTCGGGGTCGTCGGTGACGCCGACGACGGAGGTCATCGGGCGGATGACCGCGCCGGCCTGCTCGGCCAGGTGGAGGTAGTTCTCGTTGAGGGTGTTCTTCGCCCCGTGGCGGCAGCCCGTCATGCACTCGCCGCACTCGGTGCAGGCCTTGCGGGCGGGGCCCGCGCCGCCGAAGTACGGGTCCGGGACCGTGCCGCCGGGCTTGGCCTTGGCGGCGCCGTCGGCGTCCTTGCCGTCGCCGAAGAAGACGCCGACCGGCGCCAGGTGGAAGGTGTCGCCGACGCCCATGGCCTGGGCGGCGGCCTTGAGGTGGATGTCGGAGGGGGTCATGGTCGGGTTGAGGCGGACCCCGAGCATCCGGCGGGCCTGGTCGTAGTACGGCTTCAGCTCGTCCTGCCAGTCGGTGATCGAGGCCCACTGGCGGTCCTCGAAGAACGGGGCGGGCGGCACGTACAGCGTGTTGGCGTAGTTGAGCGATCCGCCGCCGACCCCCGCCCCGGCGAGCACCATGACGTTGCCGAGGAGGTGGACGCGCTGGATGCCGAAGAGGCCCAGCGCGGGGGCCCAGAGGTAGTTCTTCAGGTCCCAGGAGGTCTTGGGGAGCGTGCCGGGGGTGAAGCGGCGGCCCGCCTCCAGGATCCCGACCCGGTAGCCCTTCTCGGTCAGCCGGAGGGCGGACACCGCGCCCCCGAAGCCCGATCCGACGACCAGGACGTCGTAGTCGTACGCGGCGTCGTCCTCGGCCGGAACATGGCTCACGGCCTGCTTCTGGGCGGGGCTGTCCTGGGACATGACACTCCTCGGAACGGGATCGGTACGAAAAGGGCGGACGGCGGGGCCGGTACGGGAGCGCTCAGCGCAGCCGGAACGCCTTCATCGCCTTGAGGCTGCGGGTCATGAACGCGGCGTACTTCTCGTCGTCCATGCCGAAGGACGGGGCGAGCGGGATCAGCCGCTGCTGGGCGACGGTCTGGGCCTCGGTGTACTTGAGGATGCCCTCGGAGCCGTGCCGCCGGCCGAGGCCGGAGTCCTTCATGCCGCCCATCGGGGACTGGACGCTGCCGTATGCGGGGGCGTACCCCTCGTTGATGTTGACGGTGCCGGTGCGCAGCCGGGCGGCGACCTGGTGGCCGCGCCGGGAGTCGGTGGTCCAGACGCTGGAGTTGAGGCCGTACGGGGTGGCGTTGGCCAGCGCGATCACCTCGTCCTCGTCGCTGAAGCGGTAGACGGCGACGACCGGTCCGAAGGTCTCCTCCGTGCAGACGGCCATCGGCGCCTCCACCCCGTCGAGGATGGTCGGCTCGTAGAACAGCGGGCCGATGTCGGGGCGGGCGGCGCCGCCCGCGACGAGGGTCGCGCCCTTCTCGACGGCCTCGGCGACGTGCTGGGTGACCGTCTCCAGCTGGCGTTCGCCGACGAGGGAGCCCATGTCGGCCCCGTACGCCAGGGAGTTGCCGAGCCGCATGGCCTTGGTCCGGGTGGCGAAGCGCGCCACGAAGTCGTCGGCGATCGACTCGTGGACGTACAGCCGCTCGATGGAGATGCAGAGCTGCCCTGCGGAGGAGAAGCAGGCGCGGACGGCGCCCGCGGCGGCCTTCTCCACGTCGGCGTCCTTGAGGACGAGCATGGCGTTCTTGCCGCCGAGCTCCAGGGACACGCCGACGAGCCGGGACGCGGCCCCGACGGCGACCTCGCGGCCGGTACGGGTGGAGCCGGTGAAGGAGACGTAGTCGGCGCGGCTGACGACCTCGGGGCCGACGACGGGTCCCTCGCCGAGCACGATCTGGAAGACCTCGGCGGGCAGTCCGGCCTCGATCAGCAGGTCGCGGGCCCA
Organism: Streptomyces sp. NPDC020884; assembly: GCF_044333935.1. Lineage (NCBI taxonomy): Bacteria > Bacillati > Actinomycetota > Actinomycetes > Kitasatosporales > Streptomycetaceae > Streptomyces > Streptomyces sp. NPDC020884. The sequence continues at coordinate 206,914 of NZ_JBIRRY010000003.1, forward strand.
CAGGGCGGTGAGCGCGGTCTCCGTGTCGGGCTTCATCACGACGGCGTTGCCGGAGACGAACGCGGGCAGCGCGTCTCCCACGGAGAGTTCGAGCGGGTAGTTCCAGGGGGCGATCTGGCCGACGACTCCGCGCGGCTGACGCAGCTCGGTGACCTTGGTGAGGGTCGGGACGACACCGGTGTGACGGCGGGGCTTGAGATAGGAGGAGGCCTTGCGCCCGTAGTGGCGGGCGGCGACGGCGACGGCCTGCACCTCTTCGTGGGCGTGCAGCCGGGCCTTGCCGGTCTCCAGCTGGATGAGGTCGAGCACCTCGGACTGGCGGCTCAGGACGAGGTCGTGGAAGCGCAGCAGGACGGCTGCCCGCTGCCGTACGGGGACGGCGGCCCAGACGGGCTGGGCGGCGCGGGCCCGGTCGAAGGCGGTGGCGACGTCCTCGGGGGTCGACTCGGGCAGGTCGGCCAGCTTCTCCCCGCTGAAGGGGGTGTGGTTGGCCGTGCGGCCCGATCCGACGACGCCGCGGGTCAGCTGGGCGATCACCTCGGGGGTGACCACATCGGCGGCCGTGCGCACACCGGCGGGGGCGACCGCCACGGGGTTCGTACCGAGAGGGGCGTCAGGGGCCTGCGAGTCCGTCATGAGGGCGAGAGTATGTCCAGCCGAAGGCTTTGGGTACCCGTGGGTAACACTTTTTCACAGGACCCGCCACCGCCTCCCGACCCTCACCTCGAACGAGCCAGTGATCGCTGGCGGTATAACCGCTGATCAGTGGCTATGCGGCCGACCACCCGGCGGCGGTCGGCGCACGGTCCTCAGGAAGCGCGAATCTTCAGCCCCTCGATGACCTCGGTGAAGATCACGTCGCCGTCCTTCGCCGCCTGTCCCGCCGCGGGCATCCGCACCCGCACGTGCCAGTAGGGGTCGCTCTTCTTCTCGCCGGGGATCAGCAGCTCCCGGAAGCGGTAGCGCACCGGATCGTCGTCGGAGGAGGAGGCGTAGGGGATGAACTCGGTGGTCATCTCGACCGCCTCGCGCCCCTGGTACGTGATGTCCTTGTACGTGACGGAGGCGTCCTCCATCTGAGTGGTGTTCGCCCCGCCCTTCTCGTAGTACGTCTTGCGGGCCGCCGGGGCGACGCCGGGATTGTCGTCCGTGGTGTCGTCGCTCTTCGGGGCGCGGTGCCAGAAGTCGATCTCGAAAACGCCGCTGGGATCCGCGTACCAGACCAGTTCGCCGTCGTCGTCCTCGACCCGCTTGTACTCCCCCGGCACGGCCACGTCCGCCGACAGGACCTCGGTCTCGGTCCGGAGCTTCCAGCCCTCGGGCGGTCCGTCGCCCGCGAACGGGTTCAGCAGGAGCAGCACGAGCGCGGCCACCACGGCCAGCGCCCCGCCGCCGAGGGCGAGGCGGGCGGCACGGCTGCGGGGCAGCGCCCACTTGCTGCCGCCGCCCGCGGCGACCGCCCCGTACGCGGAGGTCACCGGGGCCGGGGAGGCCAGCTGCTGGAGCGTCCGGCGGACCTCGGCGGCCGGCGGCCGGGCGGCGGGGTCCTTGCGGAGCAGCTGCATGACGAGCGTGCCGAACGCGCCCGTGCCACGGGCCGGCACCTGCGGCTCGGCGGACAGCACGGCCTGGAGGGTGGCCGGGGTGTGCGAGCGGCGGTACGGGGACATCCCCTCGACCGCCGCGTACAGCACGACGCCCAGCGACCAGAGGTCCGACTCCGGTCCGGGGCGCTGCCCGAGGACCCGCTCCGGGGAGATGTACTCGGGCGAGCCGACGAACGCGCCGGTCTCGGTGAGCTGCTGCTCGCCCTCGACCTGGGCGATCCCGAAGTCGGCCAGGACGACCCGGTCGCCGGTGCCGAGCATGACGTTGTCCGGCTTGACGTCCCGGTGCAGGATGCCGATCGCATGGGCGGCGATCAGCGCGTCGAGGACCGCGAGGCCGATCCTGGCCGCCTCGCGGGGGTCCAGGGTGCCTTCCTTGAGGCGGTCGCCGAGCGACGGACCGCGCACCAGCTCCATGACGATCCACGGCTTGCCGTCCTCGACGGCCACGTCGTGGACGGTGACGACGGAGGGGTGGTCGATCCGGGCGGCGGCCCGCGCCTCGCGCTGCATGCGCTGGTGCACGGTGCTGTGCTCGCGCTCACCGAGGTGTTCCGGGACGCGCGGCTCCTTGACGGCCACCTCGCGGTCGACGACCTCGTCGTGGGCCCGCCACACCGTGCCCATGCCGCCGTGCCCGAGCCGGGAGAGCAGCCGGTAGCGCCCGCCGATCAGCCGGTTCACCGCACTGTCCGGGGCGCTCGCGTGGACGGTCGGGGAGGGAATGTGCGCCGGGGGCGCGGGATGCGGTGCGCCGGAACCGCCCGGTCCGTGCGGCGGCTGAAGTCCGTAGCTGGTGGGCTCGTTCGCCCGTCCCCCGTGATCTGTCATGCCCCCCATCCTGGTTCACGTGCCGGTCCTGACACCACCGGGGGCGGTCACCGGATGCAGAGCCGTGACCGTACGGCGACTCCGGCGGGGCACAGCGGGCCCCCGGAAGGCGCTCTCACCGCGGTGTGCCCGGGGCGCGCCAGCTGCGCAGCATGATGTCGAACTTCTCGCGGCTGTCCTCCCAGCCCTCCTGCGGGGCGGTCAGGTACAGGGCGTACTCGGGGCCGCCGTGGCCGCCGTAGTACATCTGGTCGATCCCGTGCCGGGGGCCGGCGTGGTCCTTGGTCTCGTCCCAGGTGAACTCCCAGAGGGAGCCCGGCCGGTCGCGGAAGGTCTTCTTCTCCAGCCCGATCCGCTGATAGCCCGGCAGCCGCTCGGACAGCTGCTCCTCCAGGTTCTGCATGTGCAGATGCGGATGGTCGAAGTCCGGGTCCGGGTCGATGCTGATGCGGATCCGGTGGGCCCCGCCGTCCGGTGTGTAGTCGATCTGGCCGTCCTGGTACTGCCGGGTCCAGTTCTTCGGCACCACCAGGCTGAAGCCCGCCGGGTCGTCGACCCGGTGCCAGCCGTCGGGTATCTCCGGTGTCCCCTGCGAGGGGTCGGCGGGGTCGGGGGTGGTCTGCTTCGGGGACGGTGTGCCGCCCGCGGACGTACCGCCGTTCGCGCCCGGGGTGCCGGAACCCTCCCGGTACTTCATCGCGAACAGCCCGGCCGCGCCCCCCAGGACGGCGGCGGCGACGACCACGACGAGCACGGTGCGCCACCGGGATCCGGCCCGCCGGGTCACCGGGGCGGAGGCGGGACCGGTGACCGGAGCGATGCCGTCCGGGCCGGAGCCGAGGCCGGAGCCGGAGTCGGGCGGCGCGGTTGCGGAGGGGGCCGTCGTGGGCAGTCGGGCGGTGGAGCCCTCGGAGCCGTGGGAGCCGGCCGGGCCGTGCGGGCCGCCGGGCCCGTTCGCGTCCGGGTAGCCGTACCGGGCGTCCTCGGGGAAGCGCTGGGTGGGCACATGCGCCTGGGCGGCACGGGGTTCGCGGCCCTCCATGGCGTCCAGCAGCATCTGCTCGGTCGCCGCGGCCGATGGCCGGTCGGCCGGGTCCTTGCGGAGCAGCGCGGTGATCACGGCGCCGAGCGGACCGGCGTTGACCGGGGCGGGCGGCTCATCGGTGACGACGGCCTGCATCGTGGCGATCGGGGAGGCGCGGCGGAACGGGGAGGTCCCCTCGACCGCCGTGTACAGCGTCGCGCCCAGCGACCAGAGGTCGGAGGCCGGTCCCGGGTCGCCGCCACGTACCCGTTCCGGGGCCAGGTAGTCGATGGAGCCGACCAGTTCGCCGGTGCGGGTGATGGTGGAGTCGCCCTCGATCGCGGCGATCCCGAAGTCGGTGAGCAGCACCTGCCCGTCGCGGGCCAGCAGGACGTTGCCGGGCTTGACGTCGCGGTGCAGCACCCCGGCCCCGTGGGCGGCGCGGAGCGCGCTCAGCACATGCAGCCCGATGCGGGCCGCCTCGCGCGGGGCGACCTCGCCGCTCTCCTTGGCGGCGTCGGCGAGCGAGGGCCCGTCGACGTACTGCATGACGATCCAGGGGCGGTTGTCGTACTCGATCACGTCGTGGACGGTGACGACGCCGGGGTGCGTGATGCGCGCCGCGGCCCGCGCCTCCTTCTGCGTCCGGGCGTGCAGGACGAGCCGGTCGGCCTCGGCGACGTACAGTCCGGCGGTCAGCTCCTTGACGGCGACCGTGCGGTGCAGCACCTCGTCGTGGGCGCGCCAGACCTTGCCCATGCCGCCCCGGCCGAGGACGTCGCCCAGCCGGTACCGCCCCGCCAGTACCAATCCCGCGTCCGTGCCCTGTGATCGATCCACGTGATGTCCCCGCCCCGTTCCTCGGCTTGCCAGATTACGGAGGCGGAGCGGGCAGGCGGAACCGGGGATCGCCCACGAGACCGCACTGTGATGGTTGTCGACACCGCACAACGCCCGTTGCGGAGACCCGGCGATGACGTGCTGTCAGACCGTCCGAAGGCCGGAGGGTCAGGCGTTGACCCGGTACGAGGCGATGGCCTGCTCGTAGATCTCGGTGACCTTGTCGCGGTCGCTCTCGGGGCCGATGACCTGGATGATGTGGTAGCGGCCGTCGACGATCATGGCGAGGTTGCGGACGTACACCTCACGCCCGCCGCTCTCCTGCCAGGTGAACTGCCCCTCGGCCATGGCCTGCCGGCCGACGTCGACCCGGCGCAGTCCGGACGAGGAGGACCAGCTGGAGTCCCGGAACGGCTGGAGCTCGGGCTCCTTGTCCCGCTGGTAGTCCAGCGGATCGCCGCCGCCCGCCTTCACCGTGTCCCGGCCGGGCACCACGAGCAGGGTGAACCCGTCGCTGCCGTAGCGGATCTGACGGTTCGCGTTGGCGGGGCTGCGCTGCCAGTCCTTCGGTACGCCGACCTCGAAGCCCTCCGTGTCCTTGCGGAGCGCGTAGCCGGGGGCGAGCGCGACGGCGGAGCGGCTCGTCTGCGGCTGCTGGGACCCGGGATCGGCGGACCCGTCCCCCGAGGCGGACGGCTCGGGCTTCCCCGAGGCGGCGGGCGGCGCGGCGGAACCGGCGGGCGAACCCGGCGCTCCGTCGTCCTTGCCCGACTCCTGTTCCGGCAGGAACATCACCGCGTATGCGACGGCGGCGGCCATCAGCAGCAGGATCAGGACGAGCAGCAGCCGGCCCAGGCTGCGCGGTGAGGACGATCCCTCGCCCCGGCGCGGCGGCTCGCGCAGCACCCGGGGCCCCTTGGGCGCACGCGGCACGCGGGCCGGGCGCTCCTCCTCCCAGGACTCCACGGGCCGGCGCACGGACCGGTCGGGCGGCAGCGGCGGGGCGTGGTGGTCCTGCTGCCGGCCGCCGCCGCGTTGCTTCGGCGGCTGCTGACGCTTCCCCTGGCGGTGCCGGCCGTGCGCAGCGCCGCCGCCGAAACGGCCCCGGCGCCGGCGGACCAGCTCGCCCCGGCGGCGTACGACGGGGAGCCGGGTGGCGTCGGGCGCGGGCAGGGTGACGACGTCGGCGCCCGCCTCCGGCTCCGGCGCGGAGCGCACCAGCGAGCGCAGCCAGCCGCGCAGCTCCTCGAAGTCCGGCCGCTCCGTGGGGTCCTGGCGCAGCAGCGATTCGACGACGGGCCGCAGCGGGCCGCACTCCTCCGCGAAGGCGGGCGGCTCGCCGCACACCATCTGGACGAGCTCGGCCGCGTTCTCCTCGGGGTAGGGGGCGTGGCCCTGGACGGCGCGGTAGAGCAGCGCGCCGAGCGCCCACAGGTCGGTGGAGGGGCCGATCGGGGGCGCGAGCTGCCAGTTGTCGTGGACCGGGCCCGCCTGCTCGGGGGCCCAGCGCTCGGTGACGGCTCCGACGACGGCGATCCGTGCCTGGCGGGCGCGTTCGGCGGCGAGCGGGGTGGCGGGGCCGCGGTAGAGGGGGGGGTCGCCGCCGCCCGCGACGGCTTCCTCCCAGGCCCGGGACGCGGCCCGCCCGTCCGGGAGGGGCGCGGTGCGGGCGAGTTGCTTCGGGGCGGGGGCCGGCGGGCCGGGCCGCCGGGAGTCGGCGCGCAGCGCGTCCTCGCCGGAGCCGCCCGCGGAGACGGGCCGCCCCGCGCCGGGCCCGTCGTCCCAGGTCCCCGCGAGATGGACGCGGCGGCCCGGCGGGCGGGGGCCCTCCTCGTCGTCCTCTTCGTCCTCGTCGTCGTAGGGGTCCTCGGCGGGGCTGCCCCAGGGGGTGGTGAGCCGGGGGGCCTCGGGGGTGTCCGGGGCCGGCCGCCGGAAGGGGAGGACGCCTGCGTCGGCGACCGGGCCCGCGTCGGCGGCCGGGGTGGCTTCGCGGTCCTCCGGCGGCGACTTCGTGAGGTCGGCCGGGGCGGGGTCGGTCTGCTGCCGGTCCTCGGTGACCCGGGCGGCGGCCCGTGCGCCCGCCCGGTAGGCGGCGATGGCTCCGGCGCGGGCGGCCCGCAACTGGGCGGCGCTCGCGGCGCCCGGCTCGGCGGGGGGCGGCACGGCGGTGTACGGGACGGTGGGGGCGGCGGGGCGCGGGACGATCTCCTGCCCGTCGGCCCGCTGCCCCGGGAAGGGGTCGGCCTCCCGGCCCGGCGGCAGGTCGTACCGGTCGTCGTACCGCTCGTCGCCCCGGCGCGGCGCGTACCCCTGGGGCAGCGGCGGAACGGGATACTCGCCGCCCTCGCCGCCCTCTCCGCTCTCGTACTCGGCGTCCTGGACGTCCGCGTACTCCTGGACGTCCGCGTACTCCGCGTCATCCGCGTCGCTCCTGGCGGGCGGAAGCGCATGGGCGGCGTCGAGCTCCCTCGGCGGGGCGGGCTCGACGGCCGGGATGCCGTAGCTCGTGGGGCCGGTCACCGGATCGGCGTCGGGCTGCGGTTCGGGGGCGTATCCGCAGAGCGCCTCCTCGGCGGCGCCCGCCGCGAGACCGGTGAGCACGACGCGGCCGTCGTCGCACACCAGGACCGTGCGCACGGTGATGTTGCGGTGGGTCCACCCGTGCGCGTGCAGCACCCGCAGGGCGGTGAGCACGTCGGAGCCGATCTCGGCGGCCCGGTAGGGGTTGAGGGGGCGTTCGGCGAGGAGGGCGGCGAGCGGGCGGGCCGCGACGAGCTCGCTCACTATCCACAGCGAACCCGCTTCGGCGAAGACGTCGAAGACCTGGTCGAGCCGGGGGTGGTCGGGCACCTGGGCGGCGGCCTGCGCGGCCTCGATCGCCCGCCGGACCGCGGGGTCCGTGCTGCGGCGGACCGCTCGCCCGGTGGTGCGTCCCGACATCGAGGACTGCCCGTCGGCGTCGAGCACCTCCGCGTCCACGATCTCCGGCAACGGAACCTGACGGACCAGGACTTCCTGACCGCTGTATGTGTCGAACGCCCGGGTCTCGGCCAGTTCGTACCCGTCGGACGGGGGCAGCGGAAGGCGGTAGCGGTCGGCAAGCACCCGACCCGCGTAGTCGTCCACGACGCCTCCCCAGAGCGCGCTGTTCCCCCGGTCATCAGAGCCGCACGAATCCGTCAGTTACGGTCATTTGGCAGGCAATTGACCTGCCATTCCGGCTGCGTACGGTCTCCGGCCTCTTACGATACGTGGCAACGCGGGCGGACGGGCCGGGTCGTGCCAACCCGGCCCGCACAAACGTTTCCCGTCGGTCAGTCCGTGGGCGTGAACGTGGCGAACGCCGTCTCGCGCAGCGTCCGGCACGCGTCGCCGTCCCACTCGTCCACCTTGCAGCTGATCATGATCGAGTAGCCGCGCTTGGCGTCCACCTTGAAGCCGCGGTTGAGCACCCGCACCCGGACGCCGTTGTGGTTGCGCTCGAACGTCCAGTCCGCGACGGTCGGATAGCCGTTGTACTCGACCTTCTTTATGCCGCCGTGTCGGTAGCCGTCGCTGAGCACCTTGGCGCTCGCGACGGCCCCGCGCCAGGCGGCCACCGCGTCGTCCTTGGGCGAGCTGTTGAAGTCGACCTGGACGCGGGGGAAGGCGCCCTCCTCGGCGTTGTAGATGCCGCCGGAGTTGCTGCCCGCTATGGCCGTGCGCTTGAAGTCGCCGGGCATCACCATGGTGAAGTGGAACCGGGCGTCGGTGACCTTCCGGTAGCCGGCGGGCAGGGAGTCGCCCGCGTCCGGCTCGTCGCCCTCGGGGTCGTCGGCCTTCGGGTCGTCGGAGCCGTCGCCGGACGGATCGTCGGAGGCCCGGCCGTCGTCCGTGCCCTGGCCCTCCTTCTGACCGTCGCCCTTCTCACCGGCCGAACCGCCGCCCGTGTCGTCGCCCTGGTCGTCGGCGCCGCCCGCGGCTCCGGCCGACGCGGCGGTGTCGCCCTTGGCGCCGTTCTTGTCCGGGTCGTCGCCGCCGAGGGTGAGCGCGAGGACCGTGCCGAGGATGGCCAGCGCGACGACGGCCGCGATGATCGCGAGGGTGCGGCGGGGCACCACGTCGGTGATCGACGCACGCGTGGAGGCGGGCGGGGCGGGCGGGCGCTGCCCGGGTACGGAAGCGCTCGCCGCCGTCGCGGACTTCGGGGCGCCGGTGGGGGCCTCGGGGGCCGCGACGGCCCCCTTCGCGGCCGCCGGGGCGGACGCCGTGGCCGCCTTCGTCCCCGGGGCGGTGGAAGTCCCGGGCGGCGACGGAGGCTTGGGCGGGGCGACGGGCGAACCGGTGGCGGCGGCGGCCGGAGAGCCCGCCGACGCTGCGGCCGCGCCCGCGGCGGCTCCCGCGGCCACGGCCGGGGTCTTCGCGTTGCGCACGGAGCGCAGGGCTCCGCGCAGCCGGTCGCGGGCGCCCTCGCCGGACTCGCCCGATCCGGTGGACTGCTTCGGCGGCTTGGGGGCCTTGGGCGGCTTCGGCGCCCTCTTGACGAGGGGGTCGACGGCGGGGGCCGGCGGCAGGGCCATGATCTGGGTGGAGTCCGCGGCGGCCGGCGCGGGAACGTCGGGGGCGTTGATGACGTCGTTGAGCAACGCCCGCGCCCCGGCGTCGTCGAGGCGCTGTTCGGGGTCCCGGGCGAGCAGACCGTAGATGACCTCGGTCAGCGGACCGGCGTTCTTCGGCGGGTCGAGCGGTTCGGTCATCACGGCCGTGAGGGTGGCGATGGCCGAGCCCTTGTCGTACGGCGGGCAGCCCTCGACGCTCGCGTACAGCAGTCCGCCGAGCGACCACAGGTCGGCGGGCGGACCCGGCTTGTGACCGCGGGCCCGCTCCGGCGAGATGTACGAGGGGGCGCCGACGAGCATGCCGGTGGAGGTGACCGACGGGTCGCCCTCGACCTGGGCGATGCCGAAGTCGGTGAGCACGACGCGCCCGTCCTCGGCGATCAGCACGTTGGACGGCTTCACATCGCGGTGCAGGATGCCCTCGCGGTGCGCCGAGCGCAGCACGTCGAGGATGGCGAGCCCGACCTCGGCGGCCCGCCTCGGCGTCAGCGTGCCGTCCTCGCGGATCGCCTCGGCGAGCGACTTGCCCTCGATCAGCTCCATGACGATCCACGGGCGGTCGTCCTCGTCGACCACGTCGTAGACGGTCACGGCGCTGTTGTTGCGGATCCGTGCGATCGCCTTGGCCTCACGCAGGGTGCGCGTGATCAGCCGGCGCTTCTCGTCCTCGTCGATCGCCGACGGGAACCGCAGCTCCTTGACCGCGACCGTGCGGCCGAGCGTCTCGTCGTCGGCGCGCCAGACCGTACCCATGCCGCCCCGGCCGAGCACCTCACCGAGCCGGTAGCGCCCCGCGAGGAGACGACCGTTCTTGTCCCGTTGGGGCTCCCGTGCCTGCTCCGCCTCCGACATGCGTCCCCTCTGCGATCAACCCGCCCTGGCAGAGCGTTCATTGTCCCTCACCCCGGGACCGGTCCTGGTGCCGGGTCCGGGGTCCGCCGCGCTGCGGCCCGAAGAGGGAAGCCCCCACAGCCTCCTACCAACCGGGTCTCCCCGTCCAGGCCGGTCCGGGCGGCGGACGGCCCTCCCCCGGGCCGGTGGAGCCCAACTGACCCGGGGGTAACAGGCGATGGCCGCCGCTGGGGACTCTCGCGGATCCGCCGGAAGCGCCCTAGATCGGCACGATGTCCGGTGCGCCGAGCCGGGCCGCGTCCGCCGTGAGGTCGTCGGGCTGCCGCTGCGATTCGCGCTCGGCCTCCACCCGCTTCTCGTAGTGCTCGACCTCCCGGTCGATCCTCCCCTCGTCCCAGCCCAGCACCGGCGCCATCAGCTCCGCGCAGAGCCGGGCGCTGCGGGTACCCCGGTCGAAGGTCTCGATGGAGATCCGGGTGCGCCGGGTCAGGACGTCGTCCAGATGGCGGGCGCCCTCGTGGGAGGCCGCGTAGACGATCTCGGCGCGCAGATAGTCGTCGGCGGCGGGCAGCGGTTCGCCCAGCGTGGAGTCGGCGAGGACCAGTTCCAGAATTTCTTCCGTCATTGAGCCGTACCGGTTGAGCAGGTGCTCCACCCGGGCGACATGGAGTCCGGTCCGGGCCGCGATCCGGGCGCGCGCGTTCCACAGGGCCTTGTACCCCTCGGCCCCCAGCAGCGGGGTGTCCTCGGTGACGCAGGCGGCGACCCGCTGGTCGAGTCCGTGCACCGCCTCGTCCACCGCGTCCTTGGCCATGACCCGGTACGTCGTGTACTTGCCGCCCGCCACGACGACCAGGCCGGGGGCCGGGTGGGCCACCGTGTGCTCGCGCGACAGCTTGCTGGTGGCGTCCGACTCGCCGGCCAGCAGCGGGCGCAGCCCGGCATAGACGCCCTGGACGTCGTCCCTGGTCAGCGGGGTGTTCAGGACGGAGTTGACGTGCTGGAGCAGATAGTCGATATCGGCGCTGGAGGCGGCCGGGTGGGCCTTGTCCAGGTCCCAGTCGGTGTCCGTGGTGCCGATGATCCAGTGCCGGCCCCAGGGGATGACGAAGAGGACGGACTTCTCGGTGCGCAGGATGAGGCCGGTGGAGGAGTGGATGCGGTCCTTGGGGACGACCAGGTGGATGCCCTTGGAGGCCCGGACGTGGAACTGTCCGCGCTCGCCGATGAGGCCCTGGGTGTCGTCGGTCCACACACCGGTGGCGTTGACCACCTGCTTGGCCCGGACCTCGTACTCCTTGCCGCCCTCGACGTCCTGCACGAGCGCGCCCACGACCCGCTCGCCCTCGCGGAGGAAGCCGATCACCCGGGCCGCGTTCGCCACGTGGGCCCCGTAGGACGCGGCGGTGCGCACCAGCTCGGTGACGAAGCGGGCGTCGTCCATCTGGGCGTCGTAGTACTGGAGGGCGCCGACCAGGGCGTCCTTCTTCAGGGCGGGGGCGACCCGCAGGGCGTGCTTGCGGGAGAGGTGGCGGTGCACGGGGAGGCCGCGGCCATGGCCGGAGGAGACCGACATCGCGTCGTACAGCGCGACGCCGGAGCCGGCGTAGAGCCGTTCCCAGCCCTTGTGCTGCAAGGGATAGAGGAAGGGCACGGGCTTCACCAGGTGCGGGGCGAGCCGCTCCAGGAGCAGCCCGCGCTCCTTGAGCGCCTCCCGGACCAGCGCGAAGTCGAGCATCTCCAGATAGCGCAGACCGCCGTGGATCAGCTTGCTCGACCTGCTCGATGTGCCGGACGCCCAGTCGCGCGCCTCGACCAGGCCGGTCGAGAGGCCTCTGGTGGCGGCGTCCAGCGCCGTGCCCGCGCCGACCACGCCCGCCCCCACGACCAGCACGTCCAGTTCGCGCTCGGCCATGGCGGCGAGCGCGACGGTGCGCTCGGCGGGTCCCAGTGTCGCTGTCCTCACTGCTGCCTCCCGGTGGATCGGGGTGGTCGGAGACGGGAGTGCCACCCGGCCGAGGGGCCGGCCGCCCGTGTCCACCCCTCGATTCTGTCCGCGCTCATCGAGTTCAGCCACCGCCTGTGGACAACACCCCGGCGTCCGGAGTCACGCAATGCGACATATAGGTCATATTTACGCCTAGTCTGACATAGCGCTGTCCACAGCAGTTGCGATCTTCGTTCTCCGCTCTTAGGGGGGCTTCCTGTATGCCCGCAGACCTCGCCGTCATCGGACTCGGTCACCTCGGCCTGCCCCTCGCCCAGGCCGCCGTGACCGCCGGCATCGACACCGTCGGCTACGACCCCGACCCCCGCCCCTACGCGGAGCTCAGAGCGGGCCGCAGCCCCGTCGAGGGGACCCTCACCGCGTCCGAGATCCGCCGCATGCTCGCCGGCGGCTTCCGGCCCACCACCAACGCCGCCGAGCTGGGCCGGGTCCGTACCGCCGTGATCTGCTCCCCCACCCCGCTCGGCCCCGACCGGGCGATCGACCTCACCGCGCTCGGCGACGCCGCCCGCGCGCTGGCCGCCCGGCTGCGCCCGCACACCACCGTGCTGCTGGAATCCGCCGTGCCGCCCGGCACCACAGAGAACTTCCTGCGCCCCCTGCTCGAGGAGGGCTCGGGCCTGCTCGCCGGACGCGACTTCCACCTCGCCTGCTCCCCCGGCCGGCTCGACCCCGGCAACCGCACCCACGTCCTGGCCAACACCCCCAAGGTCATCGGCGGCCTCACCCCGGCCTGCACCGAGTCGGCCGCCGCCTTCTACGGACGGCTCACCGACAAGGTCGTCCGGGCCCGCGGACCGCGCGAGGCGGAGATGACGAAGGTGCTGGAGACCAACTTCCGGCACGTCAACATCGCGCTGGTCAACGAGATGGCGGTGCTCTGCCACGACCTGGGCGTCGACCTCTGGGACGTCATCCGGTGCGCCGAGACCAAGCCGTTCGGCTTCCAGCCCTTCCGCCCGGGACCGGGCGTCGGCGGGCACGGCGTCCCGGTGGACCCGGGCTGCCTGCCCTACAGCACCCGCACCCCCGGACACCCCCTGCGCATGGTCTCGTTGGCGCAGGAGATCAACGACCGGATGCCCAGTTACGTCATCCAGCGCTGCGCCACCCTCCTGAACGAGCACGGCAAGTCCGTCCGGGGCGCGCGCGTCCTGCTGCTCGGCGTCACCTACAAGCCGGACAGCGCCGACCAGGAGGCCGCCCCCGCCCGCGAGATCGCCACCCGGCTGATGGACATGGGCGCCCAGATCGGCTACCACGACCCGCACGTCCTGGACTGGCGGGTACGCGAACGCCCCGTCCCGCGCGCCGACTCGCTGTACGAGGCCGCGGCCGCCGCCGACCTGACCGTACTGCTCCAGCAGCACCGCACCTACGACCTCCAGGGCCTCGCGGTCAAGGCCCAACTGCTCCTGGACACCCGGGGGGCCACTCCGGCGGGCGCCGCGCACCGGCTCTGAGGCCGGTACGGCGGTCGGCCGAAACGGATTACCGGTGACCGGATCCGGCCCGTGCTGCTAGCCTGCGGCGTCACAGAGCGCACAGTTGTGCGCGTCCCGCACACTCGTGCGCAGTCGTCCCAGGGGGAGTCCCACCGTGAGTCAGCCCGTGCAGCCGCCGAACCAGCCCCAGCAGCCGTACGGCGGTCAGCCCGTCGACGGCAACCCGTACGGCCAGCCCGCCGCGCCGACCGGCAACCCGTACGGCCAGCAGCCCCCGGCCCCGACCGGTAACCCGTTCGGGGACCAGCAGCCCGGCCAGGGCGCCCCGTACGGCGGCGGCGCGCCCTTCACCCCGGCGCCCCCGGCCCGCAACAACATCCTGCTCGGCGTGCTGGTGGCCCTGGGCGCGGCCGTCGTCGCGGGCATCCTGTACGGCGTGATCGCGGGCTCCATCGAGCGCGAGGTCGGCTACGCGGCGGTCGGCGTCGGCTTCCTGGTCGGCTTCGCGGCGAGCAAGGTCGGCGGCTCCAACCCGGCGGTCATCGCGGCCTCGGCCGTCTTCTCGATCGGCGCCGTCTACCTCGGCCAGCTCGTCGGCATCTCGATGGTGCTCTCCGACCTGGCGGGCATCCCCTTCTCCGAGGTCGTCGGCGACCACTTCGACACCGTGCGGGAAGCCTGGTCGGAAGAGGCCGACTTCATGACGTACCTCTTCTTCGCCCTCGGTGCGGTCGCCGCCGTCGGTGGCGCCAAGAAGGCCGGCTGACACCCCGCAGGACCATACGGAAGGGCCCGGACCATGACGGTCCGGGCCCTTCCGCGTACGTACGGGAGATCAGCGGCGGTGCTGCGAGTCCGCCACCGTCACCTCGACGCGCTGGAACTCCTTGAGGTCGCTGTAGCCGGTGGTGGCCATCGCGCGGCGCAGGGCGCCGAAGATGTTCATCGAACCGTCCGGGGTGTGCGAAGGACCGGTGAGGACCTCCTCCGTCGTCCCGACCGGGCCGAGGTCGACCAGCTTGCCGCGCGGCACGTCCTCGTGGACGGCCTCCATGCCCCAGTGCCGGCCGCGGCCCGGCGCGTCCGTCGCACGGGCCAGCGGGGAGCCCATCATCACGGCGTCCGCACCGCAGGCGATGGCCTTCGGCAGATCGCCGGACCAGCCGACGCCGCCGTCGGCGATGACATGCACGTACCGGCCGCCGGACTCGTCCATGTAGTCACGGCGGGCCCCGGCGACGTCCGCGACGGCGGTGGCCATCGGGACCTGGATGCCGAAGACGTTGCGCGTGGTGTGCGCCGCGCCGCCGCCGAAGCCGACGAGGACGCCGGCCGCGCCGGTCCGCATCAGGTGCAGGGCGGCGGTGTACGTGGCGCAGCCGCCGACGATGACCGGTACGTCCAGCTCGTAGATGAACTGCTTCAGGTTCAGCGGCTCGGCCGCGCCCGAGACATGCTCGGCGGAGACCGTCGTACCGCGGATGACGAAGATGTCGACGCCCGCGTCGACGACGGCCTTGGAGAACTGGGCGGTGCGCTGCGGGGAGAGCGCGGCGGCGGTGACGACGCCGGAGTCGCGCACCTCCTTGATGCGCTGCCCGATCAGCTCCTCCCGGATGGGGGCGGAGTAGATCTCCTGGAGCCGCCGGGTCGCGGACTCGACCGGCATCTCGGCGATCTCGTCCAGCAGCGGCTGCGGGTCGGCGTGCCGGGTCCACAGGCCTTCCAGGTTCAGCACGCCCAGGCCGCCGAGCTCGCCGATCCGGATGGCGTGCTGCGGGGAGACCACGGAGTCCATGGGAGCGGCCAGGAACGGCAGCTCGAAACGGTAGGCGTCGATCTGCCAGGCGATCGAGACCTCCTTCGGGTCCCGGGTGCGGCGGCTCGGAACGACAGCGATGTCGTCGAATGCGTAAGCCCGGCGGCCGCGCTTGCCGCGCCCGATCTCGATCTCAGTCACGATGTGTGGCCTTTCCCTCTACGTCTGCGCTGACCAGTATCCCCGACACGCACCTGAGGGGCGGTACCGGGAACTCCGGTCCGCCCCTCACCTGCGCTGATGCGTTACTTCCTGCTGTAGTTCGGCGCTTCCACCGTCATCTGGATGTCGTGCGGGTGGCTCTCCTTGAGACCCGCCGAGGTGATCCGGACGAAGCGGCCCTTGCTCTCCATCTGGTCGACGGACGCGGCGCCGACGTACCCCATGGTCTGGCGCAGGCCCCCGACGAGCTGGTGGAGGACGTTGGCCAGCGGGCCCCGGTAGGGCACCTGGCCCTCGATGCCCTCGGGGACGAGCTTGTCGTCCGAGGAGACCTCGGCCTGGAAGTAGCGGTCCTTGGAGTACGAACGGCCCTGTCCGCGGGACTGCATGGCGCCCAGCGAGCCCATGCCGCGGTACGACTTGAACTGCTTGCCGTTGATGAACATCAGCTCGCCCGGGGACTCCTCGCAGCCCGCGAGGAGGCTGCCCAGCATCACGCTGTCCGCCCCGGCGGCCAGCGCCTTGCCGATGTCGCCGGAGTACTGGAGGCCGCCGTCGCCGATCACGGGGACGCCCGCGGCGCGCGCGGCGAGCGCCGCCTCGTAGATCGCGGTGACCTGCGGGACGCCGATGCCGGCGACCACGCGGGTGGTACAGATCGAACCGGGGCCGACGCCGACCTTCACGCCGTCGACACCGGCGTCGATCAGCGCCTGGGCACCGTCGCGGGTGGCGACGTTGCCGCCGATGACGTCCACGCCGACGCTCGACTTGATCTTCGCCATCCAGGCGAGGGCGTTGCTGTTGTGTCCGTGCGAGGTGTCGACGATCAGGAAGTCGACACCGGCGGACGCGAGCGCCTGCGCACGCTCCAGCGCCTCGGGGCTGGCGCCGACGGCCGCGCCGACCAGCAGACGGCCTTCGGCGTCCTTGGCGGCGTTCGGGTACTGCTCGGCCTTCTTGAAGTCCTTGACCGTGATGAGGCCCTTGAGGACACCGGCCTCGTCGACCAGCGGCAGCTTCTCGATCTTGTGGCGGCGCAGCAGCTCCATGGCCTCGACGCCGGAGATCCCGACCCGCCCGGTGACGAGCGGCATCGGCGTCATGACCTCGCGCACCTGGCGCGACCGGTCCGACTCGAAGGCCATGTCACGGTTGGTCACGATGCCGAGGAGCTTGCCCGCGGGGTCGGTGACCGGCACGCCGCTGATACGGAACTTCGCGCAGAGCGCGTCCGCCTCGCCGAGCGTGGCGTCGGGGTGCACGGTGATCGGGTCGGTGACCATGCCGGACTCGGACCGCTTGACCAGGTCGACCTGGTTCACCTGGTCCTCGACCGAAAGATTGCGGTGCAGCACGCCGACGCCGCCCTGCCGGGCCATGGCGATGGCCATGCGCGCCTCGGTCACCTTGTCCATGGCGGCCGACAACAGGGGGATGTTCACCCGTACGTTGCGCGAGATGAGCGACGAGGTGTCGACCGCGTTGGGCAGGACCTCGGACGCGCCGGGCAGCAGCAGCACGTCGTCGTAGGTCAGCCCGAGCGTCGCGAACTTCTCGGGCACTCCGTCGACGTTTGCAGTCATGACACCTTCCCCAAATGGCCTTGATCGGTGCGGATGTCCATGCTAACGGGCTCCACGGGTGTCTCATTCCACGATCAAGATCACTTGGCTGTTCTGTAGCTTTCTACAGAGCCTCCGACCAGGGCCGACGCAGGCGCCTCTACTGCTCCGCGAGCGCCCGGAGCCTGCTGAGCGCGCGGTGCTGGGCGACCCGGACCGCGCCCGGGGACATCCCGAGCATCTGGCCGGTTTCCTCCGCGGTCAGCCCGACCGCGACCCGCAGGACCAGCAGCTCGCGCTGATTCTCCGGGAGGTTGGCGAGGAGCTTCTTGGCCCAGGCGGCATCGCTGCTGAGCAGGGCGCGCTCCTCCGGGCCGAGGGAGTCGTCGGGCCGCTCCGGCATCTCGTCGGAGGGGACGGCGGTCGACCCCGGGTGGCGCATCGCGGCGCGCTGGAGGTCGGCGACCTTGTGGCCGGCGATCGCGAAGACGAAGGCTTCGAAGGGCCTGCCGGTGTCCTTGTAGCGCGGCAGCGCCATCAGCACCGCGACGCAGACCTCCTGCGCGAGGTCCTCCACGAAGTGGCGAGCATCACCGGGAAGGCGGTTCAGCCGGGAGCGGCAGTAGCGCAGCGCGAGGGGGTGGACGTGGGCCAGCAGATCGTGGGTGGCCTGCGCGTCGCCGTCGACGGCCCGGTGCACGAGGGCACCGATCACCGTGGTTTCGTCGTCGCGCATCGAACCATGGTGCCCTGATGCCGTCAGGTCCGCTCCACCGCGTCCCGAGTTGTGCACCGAAGCGTTATGAGCGGGTGCGCCGGATGTCATGTCCTGCACCCTCCCCTTCCGCTCGACCGAATCGTTCCTGAGGAACTCCACGACTCAAGGATGCGTCATCGGCCGGGAAGCGTCACACGGCACCACCGAAGCGGTCGCCCGGATACGGGATGTGGAGCCGCGGCCCGCTCCGTGACCCCGTCCGCCGGTCTGCGGACGGGGCGCGACCCGGGCCGGTCGTCAGCGGACCAGGCCCCAGCGGAACCCGAGGGCCACCGCATGGGCGCGGTCCGAGGCCCCGAGCTTCTTGAACAGGCGTCGGGCGTGGGTCTTGACCGTGTCCTCGGAGAGGAAGAGCTCCCGGCCGATCTCCGCGTTGGAGCGGCCGTGACTCATGCCTTCGAGCACCTGGATCTCCCGCGCGGTGAGCGTGGGGGCCGCCCCCATCTCGGCGGACCGCAGCCGACGCGGGGCCAGCCGCCACGTCGGGTCGGCCAGCGCCTGGGTGACGGTGGCCCGCAGCTCGGCGCGCGAGGCGTCCTTGTGCAGATAACCGCGGGCCCCGGCGGCGACCGCGAGCGCGACGCCGTCCAGGTCCTCGGCGACGGTCAGCATGATGATCCGGGCCCCGGGGTCGGCGGAGAGCAGCCGTCGGACGGTCTCCACACCCCCCAGACCGGGCATGCGTACGTCCATCAGAATCAGATCCGAACGATCGGCACCCCAGCGGCGGAGGACTTCCTCGCCGTTGGCCGCCGTCGTCACGCGCTCGACGCCGGGCACGGTGGCCACCGCGCGACGGAGCGCTTCTCGGGCAAGCGGGGAGTCGTCGCAGACGAGGACGGATGTCATGACCGTCCTCCGCAGCTGATGCGCGTCACCTTGAGCCTCCAGGCTGATACAAGTCGTCACCTGTGCGGTTGACCCCCTCGGACATGTGCCCGAGCCGGATATCCGTCAACCGCATCCGTTCTCTTAACGACGGTCACTCGAAAGAGTTACGGGTCGGGCGGCCGGGTTCGGCACTCTACGTGAAGGGCCGCACACGGAGGAGAACGGCGCGGGTGATTCACCCGTCAACCGAATCTTCACTCGTTGGCATGCCCTGTTCGGCACCATTTCTTCCCTTTTGAGGGTGTCTATGGCTAGATTCGCAATCAGTCATATTTACATCTACTAGCACCGTAGATGTACGGTCGAGACTTCGGTCACACCGATCACAGACGGTCCGATCACAGAAGGCCGTCGATCACAGACGGTCGAGGATGCCGCTTCAGACGCAGCACAGCTCCGAGGGGACAAGCAATGGCAGATTTCTCCCGCCTTCCCGGACCCAACGCAGACCTGTGGGACTGGCAGCTGCTCGCCGCCTGCCGAGGCGTGGACAGTTCCCTGTTCTTCCATCCGGAGGGTGAGCGCGGCGCGGCCCGAAGCGCCCGCGAGACCTCCGCCAAGGAGGTGTGCATGCGCTGCCCGGTACGGGCCGAGTGCGCGGCACACGCCCTGGCCGTCAGGGAGCCCTACGGAGTGTGGGGCGGCCTGACCGAGGACGAACGCGAAGAGCTCATGGGCCGAGCCAGAACCCGACTGATCACCGCGGCCCCCTCGGGAGCCCCCGCCACCCGCCCCGGGAACACCTGACAGCCGCACCGCACATCGGAAAGAAGAAACGTTTCTTCGACACCTTCAGCCATCCGGCCCGCGACCAGCCGCAGCGGGACCGGACCCCCTCACCGCCCGCCGGGACCGCGCGGGGCCGCGGGCGCCGCGGCCCCGCGCGGTCTCAGCGGACGGACGCCCGCGACAGCTGGTCCAGGGTGGCCGCCACCGCCGGGACCCGGGCCAGGTCCGGCAGGGTGAGCGCCACGATCTCCCGCTCGATCGCGGGCTCCACCGGCACGGTCCTGACCCCCTTGGGGCGTACCGACTCGACGGCCAGCTCCGGCAGCACCGCCACCCCGAGCCCGGCCCCCACCAAGCCCATCACCGCCGGGTAGTCGTCGGTGGCGAAGTCGATGCGCGGGGTGAAGCCGGACCCCTCGCAGACCTCGACCAGCTGCCGGCGACAGCGCGGGCAGCCCGCGATCCACGACTCCTCGGCCAGCTCGCCGATGCCCACGCTCGACGCCTCCGCGAGCCGGTGCCCGTCGGGGACCAGGCCGATCAGCCGGTCGGTGAGCAGAGGCCGGACCACCAGGTCGTCCCATTCGCCGCCGGTCGTCCCGTAACGGAACGCCAGCGCGATGTCGCAGTCGCCCTCGCGCAGCAGGTCCACCGAGCGCGGCGGCTCGGCCTCGACCAGCGAGACCCGGGTGCCGGGGTGTTCGGCGCGCAGGGCGGCCAGCGCCCCCGGGACCAGGGTGGAGCTGCCGCTGGGGAAGGAGACCAGCCGCACCCGGCCGGCGCGCAGTCCGGCGATGGCGGCGACCTCCTCCTCGGCGGCGGTCAGCCCGGCGAGGATGCCGGAGGCGTGCCGCACCAAGGCCTCGCCGGCCTGGGTGAGGCGCATCTCGCGTCCGGTGCGGATCAGCAGCGTGGTGCCGGCGGAGGACTCCAGGGCCTTCATCTGCTGGCTGACGGCGGGCTGGGTGCAGCCGAGTTCGCGGGCGGCGGCGGAGAACGAGCCGGTGGCGGACACGGCGCGCAGGACACGGAGGTGGCGAGCTTCGATCACCTCACCATCATAAGAAATTCTTGGAGACAGGGCGAATTAACGATGAGGGGCTTTGGGTTCGGGAGCGGTCCGCGGGAGCGGCTAGCGTGAGCGCATGAAGCTGCTGACCGTGAACATCGGACGCCCCGGCCCCTCCACCCGGACCGCCGGTCCCGGGAACCTCACCGGGATCGACAAGCGACCGGCGGAAGGCCCCGTGGAGGTCCTCGATCCCGGCCCCAAGGGCGTCGGCGGCAGCGGGCTGGCCGGGGACGCGGTGTGCGACCTGCGGCATCACGGCGGCAGCGACCAGGCGGTGTACGCCTTCGCCCGGGAGGAGCTGGACGTCTGGGAGCGGGAGCTGGGCGGCCGGAAGCTGGCCAACGGGGTGTTCGGCGAGAACTTCACGACCCTGGGCCTCGACGTCAGCGGCGCGCGGATCGGCGAGCGCTGGCGGGTGGGGCCGGACCTGGTGCTGGAGGTGACCTCGGGACGCATTCCGTGCCGGACCTTCGCCGACCACCTCGGGGAGAAGGGGTGGGTCCGGCGGTTCGCCCAGCATGCCGCCACCGGCGCGTATCTGCGGGTGATCGAGCCGGGCGCCGTCCGCGCCGGCGACCCCATCGAGATCGTGCACCGGCCCGACCACGAGGTCACCGCCTCCCTGCAGTTCCGGGCCGTGACGACCGATCGCACCCTGTTGCCCGCACTGCTGGCCGCCGGGGATGCGCTGCACCCCGAGTCGCTCCGGCAGGCCCGGGAGTACCTCGCACGGCAGGGCTGAGGCCGGGCAGGACGGCGCCCGGACAAGGGCGTGCCGTACGGGGACGGCATCCCGGTCCGGTGACGGAGCGTCACGCACCCCGAGGTCCCGGCCCGTTGAGCGGGAACTGGATCGGTGTGCGGCGCGTCCACCACCAGTGACCTGCGCCCGAGAAGCGGTTCTCGAGGCGAGTGGCCCGTCTCAGGGGGAAGACCATGCCCGACCCGCAGCAGCCCTGGTACGCCCCGGGCCCGCCGCAGCAGCCCGTTCCCGGCAACCCCTATGCCTCGGAGGGCGGCGCGCCCCAGGGGTTCGGGCCCCCGACCCTGCCCACCCCGCCGCCGCGTCGCCGGTTCGGCCGGGGGCCGGTCGTCGCCGCGGTCGTCGCGCTGGTGCTGGTGGTCGCGGCGGGCGGGGTGTACGCCGTCACCGACTGGGGGCGGGACCGGCCCGCGAAGCCCGTGGCGAAGGAGTCGCCCGGCCCGTCCAAATCGGCGTCCCCCTCCGGCACCCCCGCGGCGGGCGGCCCTGGGCTGAGCCACATTCCGACGACGGAGGAGGTCGGAGCGGCGCGGAAGCCGGGCGAGTCGGCGGCGTGGATCGTCGACGACAGGACCGACCTGCCCAAGCAGATCAACAAGGTCCACGACCTGTGGATCGTCGGCGACACCGCGGTCCAGGCCCTGCACCGGAAGGTCACGGCCTACCGGCTCTCGGACGGGGCCGAGGTCTGGAACGTGACGCTGCCCTCCGCGGTGTGCGAGACCCCGGCCAACCCGACGCCCGACGGCAAGGTCGTGGTGTTCCACCACGAGCGGCCGGACAGCGAGCGGGGCAACCAGTGCAACCGGATGCAGATGATCGATCTGAAGACCGGGAAGCAGGGGTGGCACAAGGAGCTCGACGAGCCGGGCGACAAGGACGGCACGTTCATCGTCTACAGCGCCATCAGCGGCGACACCCTGGCCGTCGCCCGGAACATGGTGGCCATCACCTACCGGATGGCCGACGGGAGCAAGCTCTACGAGATCCCCCGGGAGCACAAGAACAAGTGCGTCCCCGACGACGTGGCGGGCGGCGCCGCCCGGCTGCTGGTCAGCTCCGACTGCATGATCGCCATCGACCGGAGCAAGAACTACGGTCAGGTGCGCGAGCTGGACCCACGGACCGGCAAGGTCCTGTGGCGCTACCGGTTGAAGACCGGCTGGAGCTTCGGAAGCCTGATCTCGATGGACCCGGTCGTCTTCACCACCATCAACAACCAGGACACCGCCAGCGACTGGCGGATCACGGTCCTGGACCCCGGGGGCAAGCACCGCACCACCTTCGACGCCCGGACCAAGGGCTTCGAGCACTGCGGCGGAGAAGGGGCAGGCGGCGACATCCAGCCCTGCCGGGGCGCCGGGGTCGAAAAGGGCCTCATCATGCTGGGCGGCACCGAACAGGTCGGCGCGTACGACCTGAAGACCGGGAAGTTCCTGTGGGGCATCAAGTCCGACGAGCTGCGCAGGCTGTACCCGCTGCGCGCCGAGGAGGGCAGGTCGATGCTCATCTACGAGGCGGCCACCTCGAGCCGCCCCGGCCGGACCTTCCTCATGGGCCCGCGCGGGGCCGGCACGGAGACGAAGGTCGTGAAGCACCCGGTGGCGACCTCCCCGTACGAGTACGAGATGTCCATGGGGCACACGGCCTACGTCGACGGACGCCTCGTCCTGACATCGACCCATGTGAGCGGGGACGAGTACCGCAAGCCGGTGCGCGAGGCCCGCATCATGTCCTTCGCTCCCGCGCCGTCCTGACCGGAGGGCCGGGCCGCCCCGCGGTTCGGCGGGGCGGTTCGCGGGGCCTGTCCGACGGGCCCGTTCGCGGGGTGGACCGGGGGCAGCGGGCGGGTGCGCCGCCCGGTCGTGCGGGGCACTAACGTGCCGCGTATGACGACTGCACTGATCACGGGCGCGACGGCGGGCATCGGGGCCGCGTTCGCGCGGCGTCTCGCGGCCCAGGGGCACAACCTGGTGCTGGTGGCGCGGGACACCGCGCGGCTGCGCGAGCAGGCCACCGAACTGCACGACCGGCACGGCATCGAGGCCGAGGTGCTGAGCGCCGACCTGTCCACGGACGGCGGGATCGAAGCGGTCGAGAAGCGGCTCGCGGACCGCAGGCACCCGGTCGATCTGCTGGTGAACAACGCCGGGTTCGGCAACAAGGGGCGCTTCCTGGAGGTGTCCATGGCCGACGAGCTGACGATGCTGAAGGTGCACTGCGAGGCCGTGCTGCGGCTGACCTCGGCCGCCGTCGCCGGGATGAGGGAGCGCGGCCGGGGCGGCGTCGTCAACGTGGCGTCCGTCGCGGCGTTCGTGCCGCGCGGTACGTACGGGGCGTCCAAGGCGTGGGTCGTGCAGTTCACCCAGGGCGCGGCGCGGGACCTGGCCGGGTCGGGGGTGCGGCTGATGGTGCTGTGCCCCGGGTTCGTGCGGACGGAGTTCCACGAGCGGGCCGGGATGGGCACGGACAACATCCCGAAGTGGATGTGGCTCGACGCGGACAAGCTGGTGGCCTCCGCGCTGGCGGATCTGGCCCGGGGCAAGACGGTGTCGATCCCGGACCCGCGCTACAAGGCGCTGATGGGGCTGGTCAAGGTCGCCCCGCGAGGGCTGCTCGGCGGGGTCACCTCGCGGACGGGCCGCAAGTACGGTCCGCAGTAGCCGCTGCGCGGTGGGCGACAGGCGGTCCGCAAGCACCGATGGGCGGTGCGCGATAGGCGGTCCGCAACCGCCGCTGCGCGGTGGGCGGTTCACCACCGCCGAGCGGTACGGGAGTTGCTCCGCCCCTCTCCCGCGTCCGGCCGCCCTGTGATCGAATGATCGCCCGTTGCTCAGGTTCGATCATTCTGCTCCAGGGGGCTGTCTCCGTGCGCGAAGGTGCTGCTGAACGTCATGACCGGCTGCTGAACCTGGTGCGTGAGCGCGGCACCGTACGGGTCGTGGACCTGGCGGACCGGCTCGGCGTCGCCGCGGTCACCGCCCGGCGCGATGTCGAGGCGCTGGCCTCCCGGGGGCTGCTGGAGCGGGCCCACGGTTCGGTGTCCTGGCCCGACGACCGGGGCCCGGCCGGTACACCGGTGGGCGGCGGCCCCGTGATCGGGATGCTGGCCCCGGCCGCCGCCTACTACTTCGCCGAGGTGATCCGGGGCGCCCACGAGGCGGCCGCCCGGCTCGGCGCGCGGCTGATCCTGCGGGTCACCGACTACCGCCCCGAGGACGACGCGGCGCACGCCGCCGGGCTGCTGGCGGCCGGGGCGCAGGGGCTGCTGCTGGCGCCGAGCTGGACGGAGCCGGACCACCCCGAGCGGTACGGCGAGTGGATAGCCCGGCTGCCGGGCGAGAAGGTGCTGGTGGAGCGCGCGGGGGCGGCGGGCAGCCCGTTGGAGGGGCTGGACCGGGTGGGCTCCGACCATGCGCACGGGGTGCTGCTGGCCGTACGGCACCTGGTGCGGCTGGGGCACGGGACGCCGATGCTGGTCGCCCGCTCGGACAGCCCGACGGCCCAGGCGGTGCGCGCGGGGTACGCGCGGGCGCTGGCCGTGCTGGGCCTCGCCGGGACGGAACCCCTGATCGCGACGGTCGCCGCCGACCGTGATCCGGCCCTCTTCGAGCGGTCGGCGCTGGCGGTGCGGGACGCCGTGCGCGAGGGCCGGGCGAGCTCGGTGCTGGTCCACAACGACGAGGAGGCCATCCGGCTGGTGCGCCGGCTGGCCGAGCTGGGCGTGCGGGTCCCCGGGGACCTGGCGCTGATCACGTACGACGACGAGGTGGCCGCGCTCGCCGACACCCCGCTGAGCGCGGTGGCCCCGCCCAAGCGGGACGTCGGACGCCTCGCGGCGGAGCTGCTGGTGGAGCGGCTGTCCGGGCCCCGGTACCCGGGCGGGGACGGGCCGACGCCCCGGCGGCAGGTGGCGCTGCTGCCGACGCTGCGGGTGCGGGGTTCCTGCGGGCGGCCGACGCCGGAGCCGCCCACCGGGGCATGACCGGCTGTCCGGTTTCACAGGGTTGGGACGGCTTCTCACCCCTCCAGATCGATCACTATTCGATCATTCAATCTTTCGGTCTTGACTTCGCTCAGAAGGAATCGAAATATCGCGGCACAGCCGGAACTTCCGGCCGCCCAGCTCGTACAGGAGCCATGCCGTGAGCCGCAGTTGGTCCCGTTCCGTCCATGCGCTGGTCGGCGCCGCCACCGCTCTCGCCGTTGTCACGGCGTGCGGCGGCGCCGACGACTCCCGCGCCCGAGGTACCGCCGACGACCCCGTGACCGTGTCCTTCTGGGCATGGACCAAGGGATCCCAGGAGGTCGTGGACGCGTTCAACGCCACCCACGACACGATCGAGGTGAAGTTCGAGGAGATACCCTCGGGCGGTCTCGGCGGCTACCCCAAGATCGCCAACGCGGTGAAGGCCGGCATCGCCCCCGATCTGCTCTCCATCGAGTATCCGCAGCTGTCCGCGTTCGTCAGCCAGGGATCGCTCCAGGACATCAGCTCCTACCTGACCGAGGACATCAGGAAGAAGTTCCTTCCGCAGACGATCGAGATGACGACGCTCGGCGGCCGGAACTGGGCCGTCCCCTTCGACGCCGCGCCCCAGATCTTCTACTACCGCAAGGACTTCTTCACCGAGCACGGCATCGAACCGCCCGCCACCTGGGACGCCTTCCGGAGCGCGGCCGAGCAGGTGCGCGCGGCGTCGCCGAAGACCCGGATCGCCACTTTCTTCCCCGACGACCCGACGTTCTTCCAGGCCATGGCGTGGCAGGCGGGCGCGCAGTGGTTCCGGGCCGGGACGGACGCCTGGCAGATCGACACCACGGATCCCGCGTCCGCGCGCACGGCCGACTACTGGCAGGGCCTGATCGACGACCGGCTCGTCTCCACCGCCTCCTCGTTCAGCCCCGAGTGGACCGGCTCCCTCAAGCAGGGCACCACCGTCGGCTATCTCGGGGCCTCCTGGAGCGCGGGCGTGCTCGCGGGCATCGTGCCCGAGCAGAAGGGCAAGTGGGCGGCGGTGCGGCTGCCGAGCCAGGAGGCGGACCGGCCGGCCAGCGGGATGATCGGCGGCTCCACGTTCGCCGTCAGCAAGGGCAGCACCAGGACCGCGGCGGCCGTCGAGTTCGCGCTGTGGATGTCGACGCACGAGGACGCGATCAACGCCCGGATCGGGGCGAGCACATCGAGCGCGCTGCCCGCCTCCCCCGCCATGGTGCCGATCGCGAAGAAGGCGTTCGACACGAGTTTCTACGGCGGCCAGGACCTGTACGGGCTGTTCGAGGAGGCCGGCCGCTCCATCGGGCCCGACTGGGTGTGGGGCCCGAGCCCCGGCGCGACCAACGCCGCGCTGGGCGACGAACTGGGCGAGGTCGTCGGCGGCGGCTCGACGCTGCCGCGCGCGATCAGGAGGGCCCACGAGGCCACCGTCGCCGATCTGCGGAAGCGCGGCCTGAAGGTGGTGGAGCCCTCATGAGCGGCGACGACACCGGACGCCGGTCGAGGGCGCTGAGCTCCCGGGCCCGTACGCGCCTGGCGGCGGGCACACTGCTCACCCCGTTCTTCGCCCTGTTCACCGTGGCGATGATCGTCCCGGTCGGCTATGCGCTCTGGCTCAGCCTCTTCACCGAGAAGCAGACCGGCCTCGGCTTCGACGGCCCCCGTACCGTCTTCGACGGGCTCGGCAACTACGCGGCGGCCCTGGGCGACCAGGCGTTCCGCGACGGCTTCTGGGTGCTGCTCGGCTACTGCGCGTTCTACATCCCGCTGATGGGCGGCGGCGCGATCGTGCTGGCGCTGCTGCTGGACACCGCGCTGGCCCGCGCCCGCCGCTTCTTCCAGCTGGCGCTGTTCCTGCCGCACGCGATCCCCGGCCTGATCGCCGCGCTGATCTGGATCTACCTCTACACACCGCAGCTCAGCCCGGTCGTCGCGGCCATGGAGGCCGGCGGCTTCGGCTTCGACTTCTTCTCCTCCGAGGGCACGCTCCCCTCCATCGTGAACATCGCGCTGTGGCAGTGGCTCGGCTACAACGTGGTGATCTTCTACGCGGCCCTCCAGGCCGTGGACCGCTCGCTGCTGGAGGCGGCGACCGTGGACGGCGCGGGGAACTGGCGGATCTCCCTCTCCATCAAACTCCCCCTGATCCGTTCCTCCCTGGTGATGGTCCTGCTCTTCACGATCATCGGTTCGCTCCAGTTGTTCACCGAACCCCTCATCCTCAGCCGCGGCTCGGGCTCGGCGGTGACCAGCACCTGGACCCCGAACATGTACGCCTACAGCGCCGCCTTCGAACGCAACGACTACGGTCTCGCCGCCGCCGCGTCCGTCCTGATAGCCCTGGTCGCCGCCGCGCTCTCCTTCGTCGTCACCCGCTTCACCAACCGTAAGGAGGCCAGGGCATGACCTCCGGCCGATGGCTGTCGAAGACCGCGGTCAACGGTGTGCTCCTGATCGCCGCGCTCTACACGCTCTTCCCGCTGATCTGGTTGCTCTCGGCGGCCACCAAGGACGCCGGGAACCTGCTGGGCGGCGACGTCTTCTCCCTGGAGGGCTTCGACCTCGCGCACAACCTCTCCGAGCTCACGGCCTACCAGGACGGCATCTACTTCCGCTGGTACGGCAACTCGCTGCTGTACGCGGGCATCGGGGCGCTGGGCTGCTCGCTGATCAGCGTCGCCGCCGGGTACGCCTTCGACAAGTACCGCTTCCGGGGCAAGGAGAAGCTGTTCGCCCTGGTGCTGCTGGGCGTGCTGCTGCCGTCCACGGCCCTGTCGCTGCCGCTGTATCTGCTGGCGGTCGAGACCGGCACCGTCAACACCTACTGGGCGGTGCTGATCCCGGCACTGGTCAATCCGTTCGGCGTGTACCTCTCCCGGATCTTCAGTGCGGGCTACATACCCGACGAGGTCCTGGAGGCCGCCCGGATCGACGGGGCCGGCGAGCTGCGCACCTTCTGGTCGGTCGGTCTGCGCATGGTCATGCCGGGATTCGTGACGGTGTTCCTCTTCCAGTTCACCGCGATCTGGAACAACTTCTTCCTTCCCCTGGTCATGCTCTCGGACAAGGACCTCTATCCGCTGAGCCTGGGCCTCTACAACTGGCACAGCAACGCCAACGCCGACCCGGCCTTCTACCCGATGGTCGTCACCGGCTCCCTCCTCGCCGTCACCCCGCTGATCATCGCCTTCGTCCTGCTCCAGCGGCACTGGAAGGCCGGACTGACCGCGGGGAGCGTCAAATGACCGCCCCCACCGCCCTCCTGGCCATGGGTCCGGGCATCGCGGAGCAGCTGTTCGGCGTCCGGCAGCGGGCCCGGCTCAGCGCGCTCGTGGACACCGATCCCGGCCTGGTCGCCCACCGGCTGACCGACCCGACGCCCGAGGTCGCCCGTGCGCTCGCCGGGGCGGAACTGCTCATCACCTGCTGGGGAGCGCCCCCGCTCACCGCCGGCGTCCTGGCCGCCGCCCCCCGGCTGCGCGCCGTCGTGCACGCGGCCGGGAGCGTCAAGCACCACATCACCCCGGCCTGCTGGGAGCGCGGCCTGCGGGTCACATCGGCGGCCGGGGCGAACGCGCTGCCGGTCGCCGAGTACACGCTGGCCGCGATCCTCCTCGCGGGCAAGAACGTGCTGCCGGCGGCCCGCCGCTACCGGGAGTTGCGCGCCCCGCACGACTGGCGCGCGGAGCTGGCGGGGCACGGCAACTACCGGCGCGCCGTGGGCATCGTGGGCGCTTCGCGGATCGGCCGCCGGGTGATCGAGCTGCTGCGCCCGTTCGATCTGGACGTCCTGCTCTTCGACCCGTACGTGGACGCGGGGACGGCGGTGCGGCTGGGCGCCGAGAAGGCGGATCTCGACGAGCTCTGCGCCCGCAGCCGGATCGTCTCCGTCCACGCGCCCGAACTGCCCGCGACCCGGCACATGATCGGCGCGGCGCAGCTGGCCGCGATGCCGGACGGGGCGACGCTGATCAACACCTCGCGGGGTTCGCTGATCGACGGCGACGCGCTGCTGCCCGAGCTGGTGTCGGGGCGGCTGAACGCGGTGCTCGATGTGACGGAACCGGAGGTGCCGCCCGCCGGATCGCCGCTGTACGACCTGCCGAACGTGCTGCTGACGCCGCATGTGGCGGGCTCGCTGGGCGACGAGATCCATCGCATGGCGGACTTCGCGCTGGACGAGGTGGCGCGGTACGCGAGCGGGCTGCCGTTCGCGGATCCGGTGACGCCGGAGGACCTCGCCCGCTCGGCGTAGCCGGCCGGAACGCACCGAGGCCCGGCGCCCCCGTGACGGGGGTGCCGGGCCTCGGACGCGTACCGCGGGGTACGCGTCTACCGCGACGTACTAGTGGGAGTGGCCGTGACCGGCGTCGGCCTCTTCCTCGGCCGGCTTCTCGACGACCAGGGTCTCGGTCGTGAGCAGCAGCGACGCGATGGACGCGGCGTTCTCCAGGGCGGAGCGGGTGACCTTGACCGGGTCGATGACGCCGGCCTTGACCAGGTCGCCGTACTCGCCGGTGGCGGCGTTGAAGCCCTGGCCCTTGTCGAGCTCGGAGACCTTGGAGGTGATGACGTAACCCTCGAGGCCGGCGTTCTCGGCGATCCAGCGCAGCGGCTCGACGGCGGCGCGGCGGACGACCGCGACACCGGTGGCCTCGTCGCCGGTCTTGCCGAGGTTGCCCTCCAGGACCTTCACCGCGTGGACGAGGGCGGAGCCACCGCCGGAGACGATGCCCTCCTCGACAGCGGCGCGGGTCGCGGAGATGGCGTCCTCGAGGCGGTGCTTCTTCTCCTTGAGCTCCACCTCGGTGGCGGCGCCGACGCGGATGACGCACACGCCGCCGGCCAGCTTCGCGAGGCGCTCCTGGAGCTTCTCGCGGTCCCAGTCGGAGTCCGTGGACTCGATCTCGGCCTTGATCTGGTTGACGCGGCCCTTGACGTCGTCGGAGTTGCCCCCGCCGTCGACGATGGTCGTGTCGTCCTTGGAGACGGTGACGCGGCGGGCGGTGCCCAGCACGTCGAGACCGGCGCCGTCGAGCTTGAGGCCGACCTCCTCGGCGATGACGGTCGCACCGGTGAGGGTGGCGATGTCACCGAGCATGGCCTTGCGGCGGTCGCCGAAGCCCGGGGCCTTCACCGCGACGGCGTTGAAGGTGCCACGGATCTTGTTGACGACGAGGGTGGAGAGCGCCTCGCCCTCGACGTCCTCGGCGATGATCAGGAGCGGCTTGGAGGCGCCGGCCTGGATGACCTTCTCCAGGAGCGGGAGCAGCTCCTGGATGGAGCCGATCTTGCCCTGGTGGATCAGGATGTACGGGTCGTCGAGGACGGCCTCCATACGCTCCTGGTCGGACACCATGTACGGGGACAGGTAGCCCTTGTCGAAGGCCATGCCCTCGGTGAACTCCAGGTCCAGACCGAAGGTGTTGGACTCCTCGACGGTGATGACACCGTCCTTGCCGACCTTGTCCATCGCGTCCGCGATGAGCTCGCCGACCTGGGTGTCCTGCGCGGAGAGCGCGGCCACGGCGGCGATGTCGGACTTGTCGTCGATCGGGCGGGCGGTCGCGAGGAGCTCCTCGGACACGGCCTTGACCGCGGCGTCGATGCCCTTCTTCAGGGCGGCCGGGGAGGCGCCCGCGGCGACGTTGCGCAGGCCTTCGCGGACGAGCGCCTGGGCCAGGACGGTCGCGGTGGTGGTGCCGTCACCCGCTACGTCGTTGGTCTTGGTCGCCACCTCCTTGACGAGCTGGGCGCCGAGGTTCTCGTACGGGTCGTCGAGCTCGACCTCACGCGCGATGGTGACACCGTCGTTGGTGATGGTGGGAGCGCCGAACTTCTTGTCGATGACGACGTTGCGGCCCTTGGGGCCGATCGTCACCTTGACCGTGTCGGCAAGCTTGTTGACGCCGCGCTCAAGGGCGCGACGGGCGTCCTCGTCGAACTTCAGAATCTTCGCCATGGGCTGTGTTTCCCTCTCAAACGAACTGCGCCCCTCGCCGCCCGGCTAGTTATTTCGCAGGGGGCCAGGGGCGCAGAACACAAGCAAACGTGGGTGAATTACTTCTCGACGATCGCGAGAACGTCGCGGGCCGAGAGGACGAGGTACTCCTCGCCGTTGTACTTCACCTCGGTGCCGCCGTACTTGCTGTACAGGACGACGTCGCCGGTCTTGACGTCGAGCGGAAGACGCTCGCCGTTCTCGAAGCGGCCCGGACCGACGGCGAGGACGACGCCCTCCTGGGGCTTCTCCTTCGCGGTGTCCGGAATGACCAGGCCAGAAGCCGTGGTCTGCTCGGCGTCGAGCGGCTGGACCACAATGCGGTCCTCAAGCGGCTTGATCGCAACCTTGGAGCTGGTGGTCGACACGATCCGGTCTCCCCCTTCGGAGATCTCACGGGGTTTAACAGTCTGTGGGCGGCGACCAGACCGATCCGTCGTCGCGGGTGCCGGACCTGCCCTGTCGCGCAAGGTGGTGCTGGCACTCTCCAGGGGGGAGTGCCAGACCTGAGACTATGACCGCGATTAGCACTCGGTCAAGCGGAGTGCCAATTCACCACCCTCGCGCCGCCCCGGCCAGGGCTCCGGCCGGGGCTCCTGCCGGGCCGTCTTCGGGACAACGCGGGGGCGGGGTCGTGCGTTCCACGCGACGGGACGGGCCGGTCAGACGTAGTCCTCCAGCTTCGCCACCGCGTACCCCTTGTCCGTGATGGTCTTCATGACCCGGCGGATCATGTCGGGCATCGAGCCCTTCCAGTCCTCCTTGCCCCGGAAATGGGTGAGGACGATGTCGCCGGGATGCAGGTCCCGGTCCCACTCGCGCCACTCCATGTGGTCGGGGAAGGCCTCGGAGGACCACAGGGGCACGGCGGTGATCCCGCAGGACTTGGCGACGACGAGGGTGTCGCGGTTGTAGTTGCCGTAGGGCGGGCGGAAGAGGGTGGGCCGCTTCCCGTAGTGCTTGAGGATCTTCTCCTGCTGGTCGCAGATCTCCCGCTTCTGCTCGGCGTAGGAGAGGCCGGGCAGATAGCGGTGGTTGAGGGTGTGGTTGCTGATGGTCACCCCGCGCTGCTGCATCTTCTTGAAGTAGCCGTAGTCGTCGCTGATGACGTAGTCACTGAGGAACGCGCTGTAGGGGATGTCCAGTTCGGTCATCATCCGCAGCAGCTCGGGGTCCTTCTCCGCCCCGTCGTCCATCGTCAGGAAGACGATCTTCTCCTTGGTCGGGACGGTGGTGAAGACGGGCGGCAGCCCGGCGTCGTCCCGGACCTCGAACCCCTTGCGGGTGGTGATGCGCGGCTTCACCTTCGGCGGCTCGGGGGCTGCGAGCGGCGTCTTGGCGAGCTTCCACTTCTTCGCGGCGACGGCGCGTGCGGCCTGTTTCTTCCTGAGCGCCTCCGCGTACGTGTCGAGGGCGCGGGCGGGCCCGGCCTGCGGGGCGGCCTCGCCCTGCTGGCCGGCGGCGGGCTTCGCGGGTCCGCCCGGCGCTCCCGCGCCGCCGCCGCCCGCCTCCGCCGCGCATCCGGAGGCGACGGCGGCGGCCAGCAGGGCCGCCAGCACGACGACGCCCGTTCTGTGACACTTCATGGCTGATTTGTCTTTTTGTCGTACTAGCTGCATGGCGCCGCATCCTGCCAGCCGGGGGGCCGTGCGCCCTTTCGACACCGCGAGCGGCCCCGCCCCGTCCCCCGGCCGGCCCACATCCGCGCACCGGCCACAATGGACCGGGTGAACGCAACGACCCCCGCCGCCCCGTCCGGCGACCCCGCCCGCGCCGCCTTCGCCGCGCTGCGCACCCCCGAGGGCGAGCAGCTGCTGGCCGAGCTGCGCGACCACGACCCCGCCGACGAGCTGGCCACCGCGACCCGGCTGCGCCGCACCCACCCGGCGGAGCTGGTGTCGGCGGCGCTGGGCCAGGCGCGGCTGCGGCAGCGGGCGGTGGCGAAGTTCGGGGCCGAGGACGCGTACCGGATGTTCTTCACGCCCAACGGCGTCGAGCAGGCCACCCGCACCTCGGTCGCCGCCCACCGGGCCGCCCGGTTCGCCGGGCTCGGCGTGCGCGGCGTGGCGGATCTGTGCTGCGGCATCGGCGGCGACGCCCTCGCGCTGGCCCGCGCCGGAATCTCCGTCCTGGCCGTGGACCGCGACCCGCTGACCGCCGAGGTGGCCCGCGCCAACGCGGAGGCGCTCGGTCTGGACGGGCTGATCGAGGTGCGGTGCGCCGATGTGACGGAGATCGACACCGCCCCGTACGACGCGGTCTTCGTGGACCCGGCCCGGCGCGGCGGACGCGGCAGGATCTTCGACCCGGAGGCCTACTCACCGCCCCTGTCCTGGGCGACGGCCGCCGCGCTGAAGGCTCCCAGGGCGGCTCTGAAGATCGCCCCCGGCATCCCGCACGAGGCGATCGGCCCGGAGGCGGAGGCGGAGTGGATCTCGGACGGCGGCGAGGTGAAGGAGGCGGTGCTCTGGTACGGGGAGGGCTTCGCGCCCGGCGCGTTCCGGGCCACCCTGCTGCCGTCCGGGGCGACCCTGACCGCCCCGGCCCCGCTGCCCGCCCCGCCCGTGGGCCCGGTCGGGCGCTATCTGTACGAGCCGGACGGTGCGGTGATCCGGGCCCATCTGGTCGCCGACATCGTGGAGCGGTGCGGCGGCCGGCTGGTGGACGAGACGATCGCGTACGTCACGAGCGATGTGCCGTACTCCTCCCCGTACGTCTCCGGGTACGAGATCACCGACCGGCTGCCGTTCAACATGAAGAAGCTGAAGGCGCTGCTGCGGGAGCGGGAGGTCGGCGTACTCACCGTCAAGAAGCGCGGCTCGGCGGTCGAGCCGGAGGAGCTGCGCCGCCGGATGAAGCTGAGCGGACGGAACGCGGCGACGGTGCTCCTGACCCGGGTGGCGGGGGCTCCGACGATGCTGATCGGCCACCCGCTGGGCTGACCCGGGGCGCCGGGAGCGCCTCAGCGGTGGCCGGGTCCGCCCAGCGCCTCAGCGGTGACCGGGCCCACCGGCGCGAGTGACGGGCCCATCAGGACGCCCACCACCCAGCGGCGGTGCGCCAGGGCCGTGACCGCGCCGGTCAGCGCGGTCAGCCAGGCGATCATGCCGACGCCCATCACCAGGGCGACCAGCCCGTACGTCTCCCGGCCGGGCCGCGCGCTCGCGGGCCCGATCACACAGAGGGCGAGCCCCACCGCGCCCAGAACGAACGACAGCAGCAGCCAGGTGAGGCTCATCCCGGGCATCCGCAGCCGGCGGTCGCGCTCCGGGTCGCGGCCCAGGGCGCCCCACGCGGCGAGCAGCGCGCGGACCTTCCGGTCCCGGACGACGCCGAGGCAGCCGAAGGCGACGGCCGGGATCAGGACCGCCGCTCCGATGACCAGACTGACGACGCCGCCGACGACGCTGGTGAAGTCGACCAGATCGAGGGCCTGTTCGAACATGACGATGCCCGAGCCCACCAGGCTCCAGCCGATCGCGGCGAGCGCCGACCACATGCCCAGCAGCCCGAGCCGCCCCGGCCCCACGTGCATCCTCACCAGCTCGCCCAGGACCACCGCACGGTCGGCGAGCATCGCCTCGCGGTCGGGCCAGGAGCGGATCTCGACAGGCGGAGGGGGCGGCGGAAGCGGGGCACGGCGCGGCATGGGCAGAACCCTACCGATCCGGCCCCGGAGGGCCGCCCGCCCGTTCGGGCCCGCGGACCGCCCCGGTACGGCCCCGGGGCGCGCGTCCGTTCAGGCGTCGCGCAGCGCCTGGATGTCCAGCTTCTTCATGCCGAGCATGGCCTTGATGGCCCGTTGCGCCCTCGCCCGGTCCGGGTCGGTCACCAGCTGCTGCAGCTCGTTCGGAATGACCTGCCAGGACACCCCGAACTTGTCCTTGACCCAGCCGCACTCGCCCTCCTCGCCGCCCTCGGAGAGCGCGGCCCAGAACCGGTCCACCTCGGCCTGGTCGGCGCAGTCGACGGAGAGCGAGATCGCCTCGGTGAACGGGAACTGCGGTCCGGCGTTGAGCCCGATGAAGTCCTGGCCGGCGAGCCGGAAGTCGACGGTGAGCACGGAACCCGTCTCGCCCGGGGCCTCACCTTCGTAGTAGCTGATGTTCCCGATGCGGGAGTCCCCGCCGAAGATCGCGACGTAGTGCTCGGCGGCCTCCTTGGCCTTGCCGTCGTACCAGAGACAGGGGGTGATCTTCTGCATGGTCTTCTCCTCGCCGGGCCGTCCACGCGTCCGGGCCGGCCGGTCCGGACGTCGTGGAAGGTAGACCGGCCGCGCCGCCCGAACTCATCGGACACGCCCCGGTCCCCTCGGTCCGCACCCGTGCGGGCTCAACGGGCGGCGGCGTCGCCCTCGCGCTCCGCCGCGACGGGCTTCGGGGCCACCGGCTGCCCACCGCCGCCCCGCGGCTCGGCGGGCAGCAGGGCGTACGCCGCCGCCGCGGCCACCGCCAGCAGCCCCGCGGCGGCCCAGAAGGCGGCCGCGTACCCCGAGGACAGCGCGGTGAGCCCGGTGTCGCCACCGGTGAACCGGGCGGCGAGGGTGACCAGGACCGCGAGGCCGAGCGAGCCGCCGACCTGCCGCGAGCTGTTCAGCAGCCCGGAGGCCATGCCGGTCTCGCCGGGGGCCACGTCGGTCGTCGCGGCCGTGCCGAGCGGGACGAAGCACAGCCCGATGCCGAAGGAGCAGAGCAGCGACGGGCCGAGGATGGAGAGGAGGAAGCCGCCGTCGACCGTGGCGGTCGCCGCGAACCAGGCCATCCCGAGCGCCGCCAGCGTCGCGCCCACCGTCATCAGCCGCCGGATGCCGAGCGCGGCGACCGCGCGGGTGGCGAGGACCGAGCCCGCGACGACGCCCACACAGAAGGGCAGGAAGGCGAACCCGGCGGCGGTCGCCCCGAACCCGAGGACCAGCTGCAGGTAGAGCGAGACGAAGTAGAACGCGCCGAACTGGGCCGAGGCCAGCAGCAGGCAGAAGAGGTTCGCGGTCAGCACCGGCCGCCCCTTCAGCAGTCCGGGCCGGAGCAGCGGGGAGGCGGTCCGCAGCTCGACGGCGATGAAGGCGGCCAGCAGGAGCACCGCGACGCCGAGGGTGCCGAGGGTGGTCGCCGAGCCCCAGCCGTGGTCCGAGGTCCGCACCAGACCGAGGACCAGCAGCGTCGTCCCGGCCGTGACCAGCAGCGCACCGGCCACGTCCAGCCGCGCCCCGGTCCGCCGCCCGCCGACGGGTCCGGTGCGTGCGGCGGCGGCCAGCGCGAAGGCGACGATCGGCACATTGACCAACATCACGGACCGCCAGCCCGTCGCGTCGGTGAGCACCCCGCCCGCCAGCACCCCGACCGCGCCGCCCGCCGCGCCCGCCATGCCCCACAGCCCGAGCGCCCGGGAACGGGCGGGCCCGGCCGGGAAGGCGAGGGTGATCAGGGCGAACGCCACCGGGGCGAGGGCCGCCGCGCCGACGCCCTGCACCGCGCGCGCCGCCACCAGCGAACCGGGCGACCAGGCGAGCCCGCCCGCCAGGCTGGCCAGACCGAACAGCACCAGACCCGCCATCAGGACGCGGCGGGGCCCGGCCAGGTCGGCGAGCCGGCCGCCGAGCATGAGGAGTCCGCCGAAGGCGAGGGCGTAGGCGTTCACGACCCACAGCAGCCCGTCCCCGCCGAAGCCGAGGTCCCTGCGGATGTCGGGCAGCGCGACGTTCACCACGGACATGTCCAGCGACACCAGGAACTGCACCGTGAGCGCCACCACCAGCAGCCATCGCCCGTGCCGCGCCGCCCCGTCCGTCTCCGACCCGCCTGTCACCGTGCCGTCCATGACGCGCCCTCCCCTTCGCCACCCTCGATCGAATAATTACCATACACGTATAGAAATCAAACCCGCCGATACGGAGCAGCACCCGAAAGGGGAGAATGCCCAGGTGTCAGGCAGCGAGAAGACCGCGAAGAAGAAACCGGTGGGCCGCCCCCGCCGGCTGGACCCGGACGTGATGGTCGCCACCGCGCGCCGCATCGTCGAGGAGGAGGGCGTGGCCGCCCTGTCCATGCGGCGGGTGGCCAAGGAGCTGGGCAGCACGCCCATGGCGCTCTACCACTACGTGCAGGACAAGGACGAGCTGCTGATGCTCACCCTGTCCGGCACGGCGGCGGCGTTCCCGCGCCCGGAGCTGCCCGAGGACCCGCGCGAGCGGCTGGTGGCGGTGGCCGCGCACATGCACGACATCATCGGCCGGATCCCCTGGGTGCTGGACATCCTGGCGCTGGGCGAGCTGACCGACCGCAACGCCCTGTGGATGGTGGAGGAGATCGTCGACTGCGCGCTGGCCTGCGGACTCTCCCCGGCCCGCTCGGTGCGGGCGTACCGGACGATCTGGAGCTACGTCTACGGGGACCTGGTCTTCCGCAGGGCGGCGGCCCGCCGGGCGGAGAACCCGTCGCGCCGGGAGTTCTTCCCGGAGATGGTCACCGAGGACGACGCGGCCGAACTGCCCCGGCTCGCCGGGCTGAGGGACCGCTGGCGGGAGTACGCCGCCGACTACGCGACCGTGGAGGAACTCGACGCGATCGTGGAGGGCCTGATCCGGCGCGGGACACCGGACGCGGGAGCCTGACGCCCCCGCCGCCGTCCGTCAGCCCACGGCCTCGAAGCGCCAGCGGTGCACCGGGCGGGTGATCAGGGCGGCGTCGGGCTCGGGGAGTTCGGGGAGGTCGTCGCCGTACGAGGCGTCCTGCCACCAGGTCATCACGAGCACCCGGTCCTGCGGGGCGCGCAGCAGTTCGCGGCGGTGCGGCTCGCGGGACAGCTCGGCGGACCGGGCCCGCGCCCACTCCAGGAGTTCGCCGCCGCGCCCCTCGGCGGCGCGGGCCTCCCACATCAGGACGATGGTCGCGGAGCTCATGAGTACAGGTTGCCCTTGCTGATCTCGTGCACGTGGTCGTGCGCGTGCTCATGGCGGGTCCCCGGCACGTGCGGCTCCGTCACCGGCAGCGAGGAGTCGGCGGAGAGCTCCAGGTCGGAGGGGCAGCGGTTGCGGGCGACCATCTCCGCGCCGAGCGCCGCGACCATCGCCCCGTTGTCGGTGCAGAGCCCGGGGCGCGGCACCCGCAGCCGGATCCCGGCCCGCTCGCAGCGCTCCTGGGCCAGGGCGCGCAGCCGGGAGTTGGCCGCGACGCCGCCGCCGATCATCAGGTGGTCGACGCCCTCGTCCTTGCAGGCCCGGACCGCCTTGCGGGTGAGGACGTCCACCACGGCCTCCTGGAAGGACGCCGCCACATCCCGTACCGGCACCTCCTCGCCCGCCGCGCGCTTCGCCTCGATCCAGCGCGCCACCGACGTCTTCAGACCGGAGAAGGAGAAGTCGTACGGGGCGTCGCGCGGGCCGGTCAGACCGCGCGGGAACGCGATCGACTTCGGGTCGCCCTCCTTCGCGAGGCGGTCGATGACCGGGCCGCCGGGGAAGCCGAGGTTCAGGACGCGGGCGATCTTGTCGAACGCCTCGCCCGCCGCGTCGTCGATGGTCGCGCCGAGCGGGCGGACGTCGCTGGTGATGTCGGGGGCCAGCAGGAGCGAGGAGTGGCCGCCGCTGACCAGCAGGGCCATCGTCGGCTCGGGCAGCGGACCGTGCTCCAGCTGGTCGACGCAGATGTGCGAGGCGAGGTGGTTGACCCCGTAGAGCGGTTTGCCGAGCGCGTACGCGTACGCCTTCGCGGCCGAGACGCCGACGAGCAGGGCTCCGGCGAGCCCGGGGCCCGAGGTGACGGCGATCCCGTCGAGGTCGCGGGCACTGACCCCGGCCTCCTTCAGGGCGCGCTCGATGGTGGGGACCATCGCCTCCAGGTGGGCGCGGGAGGCGATCTCCGGGACGACGCCGCCGAAGCGGGCGTGGGTGTCGACGCTGGAGGCGACGGCGTCCGCGAGCAGGGTCGTCCCGCGCACGATGCCCACGCCGGTCTCGTCGCAGGAGGTCTCGATGCCGAGTACGAGGGGTTCGTCGGCAGCCATCATTCAGTCCCGGTCTCTGGTGCGTTCTCTGAAGCGTGCTCGTGCAGGGTGAGGCGCATGACCAGGGCGTCGATGTTCCCCGGCTGGTAGTAGCCGCGCCGGAAGCCGATCGGCTCGAAGCCGAAGCGTTCGTAGAGCTTCTGCGCGCGGGTGTTGTCGACCCGCACCTCGAGGAGGACGGTGCCGCACTCGAAGTCGGTCGCGGCCTTCAGCAGGTCGGTGAGGAGTTCCGAGCCGAGGCCGGTGCCCCAGGCCTCGCGGCTGACCGCGATGGTCTGGACGTCGGAGAGGTCGCCGAGCGCGGCGAGCCCGGCGTACCCGACGATCCTGCCGGTGGCCGGGTCCTCGGCGACGACGTAGTGGCGGGTCGCGCCGGGGCCGCGGGCGTGGGCCAGCTCGGACCAGAACATGCCGGGCGACCAGGCGTCGTCCGGGAACAGCGCGTGTTCGAGCTCCAGCACCGGTGCGATGTCCCACCAGCGCATCTCGCGCAGTACGGCGGTGGTGGCGGCGCTCACTGGGGGGTGACCACCTTGTAGTTCTTCGGGACCTGGGCGTCGGGCCGGCGCAGATAGAGCGGCTGCGGCTCCAGGAGCTCCTGCCCGGCGGCGAGGCGTTCGGCGGCGAGCGCGGCGAGCGCCCCGGCGTCGACGTGCTCGGGCCCGCGCGCGTCCGGGAAGGACTCGGGGTAGAGCACCGCGCCCGCGCCGACCACGGGGAGCCCGGCCAGCGCCCCGGCGATGTCGGCGGGCCGGTCGACGGCGGGTTCGCCCGTGCGGGTGCGGGCGTCCTCGTACCGCGCCCAGTAGACCTCCTTGCGGCGCGCGTCCGTCGCCACGGCGAAGGGCCCTTCCAGGCCGCCCTGCCCGGCGGCGTAGGCGAGGGCGTCCAGGGTGCACAGCCCGTGGACCGGCACGGAGAGGGCGGAGCCGAAGGTGGCGGCGGTGACCAGGCCGACCCGCAGGCCGGTGTAGGGGCCGGGGCCGACGCCCACGACCACGTCCGTCACGGCGTCGAGCCGCGTCCCGGCCTCGGCGAGGACCCGGTCGACGGCGGGGAGCAGCAGCTCCCCGTGCCTGCGGGCGTCGACCTGTCCCGAGGAGGCGATGACGGACGTACCGTCGTGCAGGGCGACGGTGACGGCGGGCGTGGCGGTATCCATGGCGAGCAAGAGCACGCAAACAGCCTACGGCTCCGCCGACGGCGTTACGGCGTCCGTACGGCGTCCCGGTCCGCACCCTCGCTGCTGCTACCGTCACCGGGTATCCGCGGGTACGACGTAAACGCTTGTAGGACATGCGGCAGAGGGCCGCCGAAAGGGGAGTTCACGGTGGCAAGGAGCAGCTCGGGAATCGTGGCCGGGCTCACTGCGGCGGCGGTCGCCGCGGTCGCCTTCCTCGCCTACCAGGCCTCGGCGAACGCCCCCGACTCGGTGGCGTCCACGCCCGGCCCGAAGACCTCCGCCTCGGCCAAGCCCTCAGCCAGTCCGAAGCCCCCGGCCGACCCGCTGGCGGTGCCCGCCGCGTCCGGCAAGGGCGAGCGCGTCGTGTACGCGCTGAAGGACCGCCGGGTGTGGCTGGTCGACGAGAAGAACAAGGCGATCCGCACCTTCACCGTGATGCCGAGCCCCGTCGGCCCGCCCCCCGGGGTCCACCAGGTCACCTCGCGTTCGGGCACGGTCCAGGGCTCGGACGGCGTCCCGATCGAGCACGTGGTCCGCTTCGCGAACGTGGACGACGTGGCGATCGGCTTCAGCGCCGCGCAGGACGGCTCGATGGCCAGCCCGGACCCGACGTCGAAGACCGGCGGCGTCCGGATGAAGCGCGCCGACGGCAACGCGCTGTGGAGGTTCGCGACGGTCGGCGCGAAGGTCGTCGTCGTCCGGTAGGACGCGCTCGCCCTTCTCTCCCCCGCCGCTCCGCGTCCCTACGCGGCGTCGCGCCGGGCCGGCGGGACCGCGCCGCGGGCGTCATCGCCCTCCGCCTCCTCCGGCTCCCGCCGCGTATCGCCCGGCGGGGTGGAGACCGCGGTGGCCGCGGCGCACGAGGCCAGCAGGTCCTTCATCGACAGGGCGGACGGAGTCGGTCGCGGCTGCGGTCGCGCTGCGCGCTCGGGCGTCGGCATGGATGCCTCCTGGGTGCTCCGGTGGAGGGCGTGGTTAGGTAGGCCTAACCACGTCTCGTATCCATGTGACCACGACCACGGTCCCCCGCGCAACAATTTCCCGACGCACTGTCGGGAAGAGCGCCGCGGCGGTACGCCGGATCCCGTCGCGTCAGGCCAGATCCCGCCGCAGCCCCGCCCAGCGCGCCCCGATGCCCACCAGG
The DNA here is from genome assembly GCF_044333935.1 of Streptomyces sp. NPDC020884. Classification (NCBI taxonomy): domain Bacteria; kingdom Bacillati; phylum Actinomycetota; class Actinomycetes; order Kitasatosporales; family Streptomycetaceae; genus Streptomyces; species Streptomyces sp. NPDC020884. The sequence goes on from NZ_JBIRRY010000003.1 coordinate 248,224, forward strand.
GTCACCTCGCGCCGTTCGTCGTCGGTGTCGCCGGTGGCGCGGTCGATGAGGACCCGCAGCCGGTCGTCGGCAAGCTCCTCGACCTTGCCGTCGCCCCACTCCACGACCACCACCGACTCCGGCAGCGACACATCCAGGTCCAGGTCCTCCATCTCGTCGAGCCCGCCGCCCAGGCGGTACGCGTCGACGTGGACCAGGGCCGGGCCGGCGCCCAGCGGAGGGTGGACGCGGGCGATCACGAAGGTGGGCGAGGTGACCGCGCCGCGTACGCCGAGGCCCTCGCCCAGGCCCCGGGTCAGCGTAGTCTTCCCGGCGCCCAGCTCGCCCGTGAGCATGACCAGGTCACCGGGGGCCAGGATCCCGGCCAGGCGGCGGCCCAGGTCCTGCATCTGTTCGGGGGACGTGACGGTGAGCGCCACGGTGACGGCCTCGGGTCCGGTCCCGGCGGGCTCCGGAGCGGTCGTCCCGGCGGGCTCCGGAGCGGTCTCCCCGGCGGGCTCGCGAACGGTCTCAGAGGCCGGGCTGTTGTGCGCTGCTTCCATGTCCGCCAACGTTAGCGGCCGGCACCGTGCCACTGCGTACGAGCAGGTCGGCCAGCCGGTCCGTGACCGTCTCCGGGTGTTCCAGCATCACCAGGTGCCCGGCGTTCGGCACGATCACCAGCTCGGCGTCGGTCAGGACGTCCGCGATGGCCTCGCTGTGCGAGCTGGGGGTGACCAGGTCCTTGTCCCCGGCCAGGATCAGCACCGGCACGTCCCGGAACGCGGGCAGCGCGCCGCTCTTGTCGTGCTCGGTGAACGCCGGGTAGAACTCGGCGACCACGTCGATCGGGGTGGACTCGATCAGCCGCTCCGCGAACCGGGAGACCGCCGGGTCGACGTCCCGCGAGCCGAACGAATACCGCTTGATCAGCCCGGCGAAGAGGTCCGCCGTGGCGCGACGCCCCTTCTCCACCAGCTCCGCCTGCGAGCCGAGCGCCTTCAGCACCCCCGGCAGCACCCGGCGCACCGCGTTCACGCCCGCCACCGGCAGCCCGAAGTTGACCTCGCCGAGCTTGCCGCTGGAGGTGCCGACCAGCGCGACGGCGGCGACCCGGTCCCGGATCAGGGCCGGGTACCGGTCGGCCAGCGCCATCATCGTCATGCCGCCCATCGAGTGCCCGACCAGCACCAGCGGCCCCTCGGGGGCCGCCGCGTCGATGACGGCCTTCAGGTCGCGGCCGAGCTGGTCGATGCCGACGGGCACCCCGTCCGCCTGGGCCCGGCCCCGCTCGGAGCGGCCGTGGCTGCGCTGGTCCCAGTAGACGGCGCGTACGAGGCCGCGCAGCGCGGCCCGCTGGAAGTGCCAGGAGTCCTGGCCGAGGCAGTAGCCGTGACTGAAGACGACGGTGACCGGGGCGGGGTCCCGGCGACCGAAGAGACGGCGCCGGCGGGTGCCGGACGCGCCCTCGTCCGGCGTCGTCGGCGCGGCCTCCACCTCGTCGACCTCGTAGTACAGCTCGGTGCCGTCGTCGGCGACGGCCCGGCCCGGTGTGCCGCGCAGCGAGCCGTAGGGCCCGGTCGCGTCCAGCGCCAGACGGGCCTTCTTGCGCATGCCGCGCCCCACGGTGAGCCGCTCGACCGCGACTCCGGCCGCCGCGCCCGCGGCGAGCACTCCTATCGCGGCCCCGGCGATCCCCGCCCGGCGCCAGCCCGCCGCCGTGGCCGCCACCACGGCCTCCGCGCTGCTCTCGGTCACTGCGGTGCGCCTCCGGTCAGCTCGTCGGCCGTCTCGTTCACGTACACCCGCGGCACCCGGGCGCCGATGCGGGTGACGATCTCGTACGCGATGGTGTCGGCGGCCTCCGCCCAGTCCTGGGCGGTCGGCTCGCCCCGGTCGCCGGGACCGAACAGCACCGCCTCCGCGCCCGGTTCGGGCCGGTCGCCTTCGAGGTCGACGACGAACTGGTCCATGGCGACCCGGCCCGCGACGGTGCGCGTCCTCCCGCCGACCAGGACGGGGCCCCGGCCGGACGCGTGGCGCGGGACGCCGTCCGCGTAACCGACGGGGATCAGGCCGAGGGTCGTCTCGGCGGACGTCGTGTAGTGGTGGCCGTAGCTGACGCCGTGTCCGGCCGGGGCGTCCTTGACCAGGGCGACGGCCGCGGCGAGCGTCATCACGGGGCGCAGCCCGAAGTCGGCGGACGTGCCCAGCTCGGGGGCGGGCGAGATGCCGTACATCGCGATGCCGGTCCGCACGAGGTCGAAGTGCGCCTCGGGGAGCGTGAGGGTGGCCGGGGAGTTGGCCATGTGCCGCACCTCGGGCTCCACGCCCTCCTTCTCGGCGTACGCCACCATGTCGCGGTACACGCCGAGCTGGGCGGCGATCGAGGGGTGGCCGGGCTCGTCGGCGCAGGCGAAGTGGGACCACAGCCCGGTGACCCTGACGCGTCCGGCCCGCTGGGCGGCGAGGGCCTCGGTGACCAGTTCGGGCCAGTCGGCGGGCTGGCAGCCGCCCCGGCCGAGCCCGGTGTCGGCCTTGAGCTGGATCCTGGCCGGGCGGCCGGCCAGGGCGGCGGCCCCGACCACCTCGCGCAGCGCCCACAGGCCGCTGACCGACACATCGATGTCGGCCTCGATCGCCTCGCGCCAGGGGCCGCCGGGCGTCCACAGCCAGCACATGATCCGGCCGTCGAGACCGGCCGCACGCAGGGCGAACGCCTCCTGCGGGGTCGCGGTGCCCAGCCAGGTCGCCCCGGCCTCCCGGGCGGCCCTGGCGCAGGGCACCGCCCCGTGTCCGTACGCGTCGGATTTCAGGACGGCCATGAGCTGCGCACCGGCCGCACGCTCGCGCAGGACGCGCACGTTGGCGCGCAGCGCGGCGAGGTCGATCTCGGCACGGGCTCTCAGGGACGCTGTCTCGTTCATCGCGCCCAGTCTCTCAGAGCCGTCTGCCGCCTCCCGGGCAGCGCACGCCGCTATCCGGGCTTATGTACGTTTCATCACATGCTTCAGGTGGTCGACCAGGACCGGGACGTGGCTGTCGGCCACGTCCTTGACGGCGGTGATCAGCGTGACGGGACCGCCCGCGCGCACCAGACCGACGAGCCGCTCGACCGCCTCCGTGTGGGCGGGGCCCGCCAGCTCGGTGCGGTAGCGCTCGACGAACGCGTCACGGCGCGCGCCGGAGCGGTCCTGGTGGTACCAGGAGCGCAGTTCGTCCGAGGGCGTGAGGTCCTTCAGCCAGACGTCGATCGCGGCCCGCTCCTTGGCGACGCCCCGGGGCCAGAGCCGGTCGACGAGGACCCGGGTGCCGTCGCCGTCCTCGGGCGGGTCGTAGACCCTGCGTACGCGTACGGGATCGCTCACCGCCTGGACCGCCCTTCTGCCGGGGCTTCCACGATCGCCCCGTCTCACCCGGCCCGCACGTCGCGCCAGGCCGCCGGGATGCCGTCCGCGACGTCCTGCGCGGAGACCGGGGCCCCGTCCGAACCGTGCCGGGCGGCGAGTCCGTGCAGATACGCGCCCACGGACGCGGCGTCGCGCGGGGCGAGCCCGGCCGCGAGCAGGGACCCCGCGAGACCGGAGAGAACATCGCCGCTGCCCGCCGTGGCCAGCCAGGACGTGCCGGTCGGGTTGACCCGTACGGGAGTGTCCCGGGCCTCCGCGACCAGGGTCGTGGACCCCTTGAGGAGCACGGTGGCGCGGTAGCGGGCGGCCAGTTCGCGCACCGCGGCGAGCCGTCCGCTCTCGACCTCCTCGCGGGCCGTGCCGAGCAGGGCGGCGGCCTCCCCGGCGTGCGGGGTCAGAACGGTCGGGGCAGTCCGGGTCCGCACGGTCTCCGCGTCGAGCAGCCGCAGCCCGTCCGCGTCGACCAGCACGGGGACGTCGGCGGCCAGCACATCGGCGACGGCCGCCGCCGCGTCCCTGCCGTCGCCGAGCCCCGGCCCGACCACCCAGGCCTGCACCCGCCCGGCCTTCGACGGCGGCCCGGCGTGCACCAGCGCCTCGGGGAACCGGGCGATCACCGCGTCCGCGCCCGGTCCGACGTACCGCACGGCCCCGGCCCCGCCGCGCAGCGCGCCCGCGACCGCGAGCACCGCCGCGCCCGGGTAGCGCTCTGACCCGGCGACGACACCGACGACACCGCGCCGGTACTTGTCGCTCTCCGCCCCGGGCGCCGGCAGCAGCGCCGCCACGTCCGCGTACTGGAGCGCCTCCAGGTCCGGCGGCTCGGGCAGCTCCGGGCCGAGCCCGATGTCCACCAGCCGCAGGGCTCCGGCGTGTTCGGCGGCCGGGTCGATCAGGAGGCCGGGTTTGTAGGTGCCGAAGGTGACCGTCGCGTCCGCCCGGACCGCGTCGCCGTGCACCTCCCCGGTGTCGGCCTCCACCCCGCTCGGCAGGTCGACGGAGATGACCGGCGTACGGTCCCGGGTCACCGTGTGCAGCAGTTCGGTGGCGTCCTCGCGCAGCCCGCCGCGCCCGCCGATGCCGGTGATGCCGTCCACCACGAGGTCCAGCACGCCGAGCCCGTCCGGCCCGTCGGCGACCTGTCCTCCCGCCGCCAGCAGCGCGGCGAGGCCCCCGGGGTGGGCCCGGTCGGGGGCGAGCAGCAGCGCCCGCACGCCCGCGCCCCGGCGGGCGAGGCGGGCGCCCGCGTACAGCGCGTCGCCGCCGTTGTCGCCGCTGCCGACCAGGAGCAGGACCCGGGACCCGTACACCCGGCCGTTGCGCCGCAGCAGATCGCCGCAGGCCACCGCGAGCCCGGCGGCGGCACGCCGCATGAGGGCGCCCTCCGGCAGCCGCTGCATGAGGGCGGCCTCGGCGGCCCGTACGGTCTCCACGCTGTAGGCACGTCGCATGGGGTCAACCCTCCGCGATCACGACGGCACACGCCACCCCCGCAGGGCCGTGGCGGACCGGCGCTCACCCCTCCGCGATCACGGCGGCGCACGCCACCCCCGCGGGGCCGTGGCGGACCGGCGCTCACCCCTCCGCGATGACCACCGCCGACGCCACCCCCGCGTCATGGCTGAGCGAGACGTGCCAGCCGCGCACGCCCAGTTCGGCGGCGCGGGCGGCGACCGTGCCGCGTACCCGCAGCCGGGGCTGCCCGCTCTCCTCGACCCAGATCTCCGCGTCGCTCCAGAGCAGCCCGCCGGGTGCGCCGAGCGCCTTGGCCAGGGCTTCCTTCGCGGCGAACCGGGCGGCGAGTGAGGCGGTCCCGCGCCGCTCGCCGCTCGGCAGCGTCAGCTCGTTCCCGACGAAGAGCCGGGCGGCCAACTGGGGCGTACGCTCCAGCGCCGCGCCGAACCGTTCGATCTCGGCCACATCGATGCCGACCCCAATGATCACGAACCCACCCTTGTCACCTCGTCACCCGGGCGCGTCCCGGGTCACTCCACGGTCACGGACTTCGCCAGGTTGCGCGGCTGGTCCACTTCGTTGCCGCGGGCCGTCGCGAGCTCGCAGGCGAAGACCTGGAGCGGCACGGTGGCGACCAGCGGCTGAAGCAGCGTAGGCGTTGCGGGGACGGTGATGAGGTGGTCGGCGTACGGGACGACGGCCTCGTCGCCCTCCTCGGCGACGACGATGGTGCGCGCGCCCCGGGCCCGGATCTCCTGGATGTTGGACACGATCTTGTCGTGGAGCACCGAACGCCCGCGCGGCGAGGGGACGATGACGACGACCGGGAGCCCCTCCTCGATGAGCGCGATCGGCCCGTGCTTCAGCTCGCCGGCCGCGAAGCCCTCGGCGTGCATGTAGGCGAGTTCCTTGAGCTTGAGCGCCCCTTCGAGGGCGACCGGATAGCCGACGTGCCGGCCGACGAACAGCACGGTGTCGTGGTGGGCGAGGCTCCGGGCCAGCTCGCGCACGGGCTCCATCGTCTCCAGTACGCGGTCGACCTCGCCGGAGATCGCGGAGAGCTGGCGGACGACGGTGCGGATCTCGTCGCCCCACTTGGTGCCGCGCACCTGCCCGAGGTAGAGCGCCACGAGGTAGCAGGCGACGAGCTGGGTGAGGAAGGCCTTGGTGGAGGCGACGGCCACCTCGGGTCCGGCGTGCGTGTAGAGGACGGCGTCGGATTCGCGCGGGATGGTCGAGCCGTTCGTATTGCAGATGGCGAGCACCTTCGCGCCCTGTTCGCGGGCGTGCCGCAGCGCCATCAGGGTGTCCATCGTCTCGCCGGACTGCGAGATCGCGACGACGAGGGTGCGCTGGTCCAGGATCGGGTCCCGGTAGCGGAACTCGCTGGCCAGTTCGGTCTCGCAGGGCAGCCGGGTCCAGTGCTCGATGGCGTACTTGGCGATCATCCCGGCGTGGAACGCGGTCCCGCAGGCGACGATGACGACCTTGTCGACCTCCCGCAGCTCGACGGCCGGGATGCGCACCTCGTCGAGGTGGAGGGTGCCCTCCCCGTCGACCCGGCCGAGGAGGGTGTCGGCGACGGCCTGGGGCTGGTCGGCGATCTCCTTGAGCATGAAGGAGGCGTAGCCGCCCTTCTCGGCGGCGGACGCGTCCCAGTCGACGTGGTACGCGCGCACCTCGGCGAGCTCCCCGTCGAAGCCGGTGACGACGACGCCCTCACGGCTCAGCTCGACGACCTGGTCCTGGCCCAGCTCGACCGCGGAGCGGGTGTGCGCGATGAACGCGGCGACATCGGAGGCGAGGAACCACTCGTCCTCGCCCACGCCCACGACGAGCGGTGAGTTGCGCCGGGCGCCGACCACCACGTCCGGCTGGTCCGCGTGCACCGCGACGAGGGTGAACGCCCCTTCCAGCCGCCGGCACACCTGTCGCATCGCGTCCGCCAGGTCCCCGCTCGCCGAGAACGCCTCGGCCAGCAGATGGGCGACGACCTCGGTGTCCGTCTCCGACTCCAGGGCGTGGCCGCGGCCGGTCAGCTCGCGCCGCAGGGCGGCGAAGTTCTCGATGATCCCGTTGTGCACGACGGCGACCCGGCCCGCGTTGTCCAGATGCGGGTGGGCGTTGACGTCGGTGGGCGCTCCGTGCGTCGCCCAGCGGGTGTGCCCGATGCCGGTCCGCCCGGCCGGCAGCGGCCGGTCCCCCAGCTCCTTCTCGAGATTGACCAGCTTGCCCGCCTTCTTCGCGGCGGCGAGCCCGCCGTCCGCGAGAACGGCGACGCCCGCCGAGTCGTAGCCCCGGTATTCGAGGCGCTTGAGTCCTGCGACGACGACGTCCTGCGCCGACTGCCCACCGACATAACCCACGATTCCGCACATAACGGCACCCTAAGGCCGGAAGCGCCCCGCGGGAGGAATGCGGTGCCCGACGCGTGACGTCGCCCGAAACCCCGCGCGGGCCGGTTCGCGGTGGCCGTGAGGCACCACCGGACCCGGCCCGCGCGGAGCGGAATCGACCCGTCGGGAGCAGTACTGCGCCGTCAGGAGCAGTACTGCGCCTCCTTGCCGATCGACCGGTACATGCAGTCCGCGTTCTCGATCAGTTGCAGCACCGCGTCCCGGTTGCGGAAGGTCTCGCGCTCGATGACCTCGTCGGGCGGGTAGAAGCCGCCGCCGGAGGCCGAGCGCGGGTACATCTCGAAGGTGTAGCCGAAGATCTTCTGCGAGCCCCACAGCCAGTCGTCGATCGAGCCGTCCGTGATGTAGAGGTCACTGGACTGCTCGGCGGTGTACCCGTTGCTCGCCGCCATCTTCCGGCCCACCGCGGCGAACGCGTCGCGGTCGTCGGTGGTCATGCCGGGGGCGGTGTCGTCGTACGTGTAGCCGAAGGGCCACAGCACCAGTTCGCTGTACGTGTGGAAGTCGATGGCCGCCGTGATCTGCTGCTTCCCGCCGACCACCCGGCTGCGCACGAAGTCCGCCACGACCGTCGTCTCCGGAGCCGACTCGGCCGCGGCCCCGCGGTAGGTCTCCGACGACGGGCTGGAGGAGGAGCCACCGCAGCAGCCCCACTGGTAGGCCCAGTTGCGGTTGAGGTCGGTGCCGACCGCGGTGGAGCCGGAGTTGGGCTGCCGGTTCTTGCGCCAGCTGCGGTAGGAGCCCGTGGCGATGTCGTACTCGCCGCCGTCCGGGTTCATGTCCGGGACGATCCACAGCTCGCGGCCGTCGACCGCCTGGGCGATCCGGGAGTCGGAGGCGTAGCCCTGGCCCAGTTCGCGGAGCAGGTAGAGCGCCATCTCGACGGTCAGGTGCTCGCGGGCGTGCTGGTGGGCGGTGAACAGGACCTCGGGCTCGGCCTCGTCGGTGGCGACGTTGTCGCTGACCTTGACCGCGATGACGTCCCGGCCCTCGTAGGTCTTCCCGATGACGCGCTTGCTCATGATCGAGGGGTGCTCGGCGATGAGCGCGTCGATCGCCGCGTTCATCTCGGCGTGGTTGTGATAGCGGGAGTCGGCGGGCGGGAAGTCGAGAGCGCCGACCCCGTCCGCCGCGTGCGGCTCGGCGACGGGGGCGGGCAGCGCCTCCAGCACGTGGCCGCGCGCCCGGAGCGTCCGGGCCTGGGCGGCGTCCGCCGTGATCACGACGCCGTGGTCGTGGACCTCGTCGATCGAGACGCCCGCGCGGGCGATGTCGGTGCGGGCGGCGGGGGTGGTGCGCCCGGTGATCTCGTACTGGAGCGTCCGCTCGTCGGCGGCGACGGCCGCGTTCGGGGCCGAGGTCCCGGCGGTGGCCACGGCAGTGGCGGGGGCCGCGAGGGCGAGGGCGAGCAGGACGGCTAGGGCGGCGTTGCGTCGGGCCTTCGTCGGCCGGGATCTCCGTGCGGTGACGAGTCGCATGCTGGCATCTCCTGGGTCCGTCGGGATGGTGGGGGGTTGGAGCTGTGCGACGGCCACAGGATGAGGTCATGTCATGAGCGGGTCAAGATGATGGTTCCGGCCATCGCATCCGTTTGGCCGAACGGATGTGACGGGCCGCTCGCGGACCGTCCTGCCCCCGGACCGTCCTGCTCCCCCCGGACCGTCCTGCTCCCCCCGGGCCGTCCTGCTCCCCCGACCCCTCCGGCTCCCCGCCGCTGCTCCCCCGCTCCAACTCCCCCAGCCCCAGGTCCGGCTCACCCCGCGCGCCTACTCCCCCAGCTTCCGGCGCAGCGCGGCCCGCTCCGGCTCGGTGCCCGCGAGGTCCAGCGCCTCCCGGTACGCGTCAGCGGCCTCCCCGTCCCGCCCCAGCCGGCTCAGCAGGTCACCCCGCGCCACCACGTACGGCGGGTACGCCCGCAGCCGGGGCTCCCCCGCCAACGCGTCGAGCAGCGCGAGCCCGGCCCCCGGTCCGTCCCTCATCGCCACCGCCACGGCACGGTTCACCTCCACCACGGGGGACGGAGTGAGCGTGCGGAGCACGTCGTACAGGGCCACGATCTGCGGCCAGTCCGTGGCCGCCACGTCCCCCGCCTCGTCGTGCAGGGCGGCGATGGCGGCCTGCACCCCGTAGGGCCCGGCAGGCCCGCCCGTCAGCGCCCGGACGACCAGGGCGCGACCCTCCTCGATCATCGGCCGGTCCCAGCGCCCCCGGTCCTGCTCCTCCAGGAGCACCGGCTCGCCCTCCGGGCCGGTCCGGGCGTCGCGCCGGGCGTGGACGAGGAGCAGCAGCGCGAGAAGCCCGGCGCTCTCCCGCTCGGCGGGCAGCAGGCGGTGCAGTATCCGGGCCAGCCGGATCGCCTCCTCGGCCAGATCGAGCCGCTGGAGACGGGGCCCCGAGCTGGCCGCGTACCCCTCCGTGAAGACCGAGTAGACGACCTGGAGCACCCCGGGCAGCCGCTCCGGCAGCTCGTCGGGGCCGGGCACCCGGAACGGGATCCGGGCCTCGCGGATCTTCTTCTTCGCCCGCACGATGCGCTGCGCCATGGTCGCCGTCGGCACGAGGAACGCCCGCGCCACCTCCGGCGTGGTGAGCCCGGCGAGGCAGCGCAGGGTGAGGGCGGTACGGTCCTCGGCGGCGAGGGCGGGGTGGGTGCAGGTGAAGAACAACTGGAGCCGCTCGTCCGGCAGTTCACCGACCTCGGCCGCGTCAGCGGCGGGGCCGGGCTCGGCGCGTTCCGCGTCGGCCCGCAGGACGGCGAGCCGGGCCGCGTACGCCTGGTCGCGCCGCAGCCGGTCCACCGCCCGACGCCGGGCGGTCGTCAGCAGCCAGGCCCCGGGGCGGGCCGGGACGCCTTCGGCGGGCCAGTGCCGCAGCGCCGCCTCGATCGCCTCGGACGTCACCTCCTCGGCCAGGTCGAGGTCCCCGAACCGGCGGACGAGGGAGGCGAGGAGCAGCCCGCGCTCCTCCCGGAACACCGCCTCGACGGCTTCGGCAGCACCCCGGTCCTCGCCCGCCTCGGCAGCGCCCCGGCCCTCGCCCGGCGACAGGCCCTCGCCCGGCACGCGGTCCCGCCCCGGGAACCGGCCCTCGCCCGGCACGGCTCTCAGGCCCCGAAGTCCGCGACCGGCCGGACGACGACCGAGCCGCCGTCGCGCGAGCCGGGGCAGCGCGCGGCCCAGTCGAGGGCGGCGTCGAGATCGGGCACGTCGATCACGAGGAACCCGCCCAGCAGCTCCCGCGTCTCGGCGAACGGCCCGTCCGTCACGGTCCGCTCCCCGGTCGGCGAGACCCGCACGGCGGTCGCGGTCACCAGGTCGGCCAGCGACTCCCCGGAGACGTGGATCCCCGCGTCGCGTACGTCCTTGTCGTAGGCCATCCAGTCCTCGACGGTGCACTGGGGCGCGCCGCCCTGCTCGTCGACGGCCCCGCTGTGGATCAGCAGCATGTACTTCATGATGGTCGGCTCCTGTCGCCTGTGTGTCGCGTGTCGCGCCCGCCGTGCGGGTCGCCCTACACGATGACGACGAACAGGGCCGGCCCCGATCGACACGCCGCCCCATCTTTTTCGCGACTGTTTCCGCGCTTCCGTCTCACGGCTTCGGCGCTTCCCTCTCACGCCTCTCCGCGCTTCCGTCTCACGTCGGGATCCGGCGGTCGTCCGCGTCCTGCTCCGCCCGTCCGCAGACACCCATGTTGCACCAGCGACGCCGGCCACCCGCGTCGAGGAAGAGCCACCCGCAGCCCTTTCCCGGGCAGACGCGGACGGTGAGGCGGCGGGGGTCGGCGAGCAGGTCCGCGGCGCGCTGGGCCACGGCGTACAGCGGGATCCGGGGCCCGGAACCGGAATGCGGGCTCCAGCGCCCGAGGCCGTCCTCGCCCCGGACGAAGACCGCGTGGCGCATGGCCTCCTGGATGACCCCGGCGACCCGCGCGAAGGCCCCGCCGTCGCCTCGCCCCCGCTCCTCGCCCGAGCCCCGCTCCTCCGTGAGGCAGCCGTACAGCGCGCTCCGGAACTCCCGCGCCTCCTTCAGCACGGCGCTCGCCTCCTCCGGCCGCTCCTCCGCCCTCCGCAGCAGCAGGGTGACCGTACGGTCGTCGACGAGGTCCAGGTGACCGGACCAGACCGCGAGCGTGCGGTAGCCGCGCAGCCACTCCGAGCCGGGCCGTGGCCCTCCGCCCCACCCGGCGTAGGTGTTGCAGAACTCCAGGGCGGGGTCCCCGCTGGTGTTCCACGGCAGCCACTCCCCCCGCACCCGGACGGCGTACGTGGGTGTCACGGGCCGCCGCAGGCCCGGATCGTCCCGGCGGACCCGGTCGTACAGGGTCCGCAGCTCCTGCCCCGGCTCGGCGTCGAAGGCGGACCGCAGGGCGCTGCGCGTGGTCCGGTAGAGCTGGAGCGCCTCCGCGGACCGCCCGCTGCGGTGCAGGGCGACCATGCTGTCCGCGACGAGGCGTTCGCGTTCGGGGTGCTCCTCGGCGAGCGGGGGCAGCTCGGCGGCCACGTGCTCGTGCCGCCCCAGCGAGAGAAGGAGCCGGGCGCGCTCCTCCGCGGCCGACAGCCGCAGCGCGGCGAGCCGCCGGCCGAGCCGGTCGCGCAGGGCCTCGTCCGCGACGTCCGCGAGCAGCTCGCCCCGCCACAGCGCCAGCGCCCGGTCGTAGTGGAGCACCCGCTCCTCGTCGTCCACGGCCACCGCGGCCTCCCGCACCCCGTCCTCGAAGGCCCGGGTGTCGATCACGTGATCGTCGGCACGGAGCAGGTAGCCGTCGTTGCGCGTCTCCAGGTGTACGCCGTCGGGCCCGAGGGAGGCGCGCAGTCTGCCGATGTACGTGTGCACGGTGGACCGGGCCCCGGCCGGAGCCTCGCCGTTCCAGAGCAGGTCGATGAGCCGGCCGGTCGGAACGGTCCGCCCGGCCTCCAGGACGAGGACGGCCAGCAGGCACCGCTCCTGGCGGCGCAGCCCCGCGAGCACCGGACGCCCCCGGTGACGGGCGGCGAATGGTCCGAGCAACTGGAATTCCATTCCGGAAGCATCCAGCCGCCCCCGCCCGCAGGGCCACCCCCCGGCCCGGCCCGCGTCGTGGTGAGCCTTTGGTGAGCGACCCGGCGCATCATCCTCCGGCAAGCAAGCGATCCCGACCTCAGACTCCGGGGAGTTCTCATGCGCAGCATCGTTCTAGGCGCTCTCGGCACGGCCTGCGTGGCCGTGGTGACACTCGGCACGGGCCCCGCGGCGGCGGCCCCGGCCACGGCGGCCCCGCGGGAATCCGACTGGGAGCCGGCCCCCTCGGCCCCCTGGGACGTCGCGGCGGGCGAGCGGTGCGCGTTCGCCATCCACGGCGAGCCCGTCGTGGACGAAGTCGTCCGGCGCGAACTGCCCCCGCCCGCCGAGGGCGTCACGCGGAGCGCGTACCGGGGCGACCTCGTGGTCCGGGTGACGAACAAGGAGACCGGAGCCCACTACGACGCCGATGTGAGCGGCTCCGCGCTGGTCGACGTGCACGCCTCCGGGGCCCAGTTCTGGCGGGTGCTCGGCCCGGTGCTGGTGGGCGTCGGGGACGGCAACCTCGCGCGGGGGATGTACGTCGTCGACGGCGTCTACACGCTCGACATCAGCCCGACCGGCAGCAAGACCGTGGCGGGCCCGGTGGTCACCACGGACAGCATCTGCGCGCACATCGACTGAACGGGAGTGGGGTGGGGCGGCGAGGCGTTGACGTCACACACCGAGCAGATGGGGCACGCCACCGTACGCACGGACCTCGCGGCACTCCCCGCAGCGCCCCGGCACGGACGACCGGAAGGCCCGGTCGCAGTCGTCGCAGTTCTGGAGGGGGACGACGGGCACGGCGGCGGGCAGGGGCGGCGGCAGAAGCGCGATGAGCCGGTGGCGCACGAGCTTCGCCGGGTGCCGGAGAGGTACGGGCGGATCGTCGGTGAGCGCGCCGCGCACCGTGTCCGGCCGCATGCCCCGCTCCAGCCAGGCGGCGACCCCGGGGGTGAGCCGCTCCACGTCCGCCTCGGAGAGGACGAACAGGGGCGCGGCGACCCGGAGCCCGGCGAGCAGGCGGGCGGCCTCGGCGAACAACGCGGCGCTGGGCCTGCGGGGGAAGGGCAACGGCGGAGGCGGCGACTTGGGCGCGGTGGGCGACGGCACGAGCCGGGGCGCGGACGCGGGTTCGGGCTCGGGCTCGGGCTCGGGCTCGGGCAGAGGCTCCCGCACCACGACGGCATCCGGCTCCGGTACGGACGCGGCCTCCGGCTCCCGTACGGGCGCGGCCTCCGGCTCCCGTACGGGCGCGGCCTCCGGCAAAGGCACAGCCACGGCCGCATCTACAGCCGCAACCGCAAGCTCCACGGACACGGCCCCCGCCCGCGAGGTCCCCGCCTGCCGGGTCTCCGTGCGCCGGGCCGCCGCCTCCGGGTGGTTGTACGACTCCGTACGCGTGGCCACCCGCCCGCCCTGGACGCGTTCGCGGGTGCGGCGCAGGAACCCGTGGTGCTCCAACTCCCGCAGCGCGGCGGCGATGCGCGCCTCGCTCTCCGGGAAGATCGCGGCGAGGGCCTTGACGCCGATGCGCCTCCCGGCGGGCAGCGACTGGATGTGGGTGCCGAGGCCGATGGCCAGCAGGGACATGCCCCGGTGCTGGGAGAGTCGGTTGGAGATGATCGAGTAGCCGTCGGTGAGCCGGATGTTGATGTGCACAACACCGGAGGACGGGGCGCGCGAGGGCGCGCTAACCTGCTGGGTATCCATCGGGAAGCGTCTCTTCCTTGGTGGTCAGGTCCTCGGTCGGGATGCCAGTCCCGGCCGGGGGCCGTCTCATGTCTGGGGGTGGTCAGCGTGAGCATATGCCCGCCAACAGGACCAGAATCCAGCCCGGTTGGCACACTTCACCCGTGTGAGTGACGATGCCCTAGCGCGCTTCGCGCCTGTGCGGGCAGGGGCAGCCACAGCCGGTCAGGGCGGGTTGGGTGGGGTTATTTCCCCAGTACTTAAAGGCAAGTACTCAAAAGCTTTTATGTCGCGGGCGACCGCGACGCGGTCCGCCACGTCGCGGCCTCACCGGATCCCGGTCCACCGGGTCGCGGCAGTCACGATCCGGTGAGAGCGGCGGTTCACACCGGATCATCGGCTGTCACGGGAATTCATCGAAAAACTGCTGGGAGAGACATGAACAGCACCGAGCTGACCTGGTTCAAGAGCAGCTACAGCACGAACGACGGCCCCCGCCTCGGCTTCGCCCCGGCCGCCTGGGCGGACTTCGTCGCGTACGCGTCGGAGGCCTGAGCCATGTCCGTACCGCCGACCGTGCGGGTCAAGGCCTTCGACCACCTCGTCCTCAACGTCGGGGACGTCGAGCGGGCCATCGCGTTCTACTGCGGGCCACTGGGCCTGGAGCCCGTACGGGTCGAGGAGTGGCGGGCGGGCAAGGTGCCGTTCCCCTCGGTCCGGGTCAGCCCGACCACGATCATCGACCTGCTCGACCGCCCGCGTGGCGAGTCGAACGTGGACCACATCTGCCTCGTCGTCGACCCGCTCGACTGGCAGGAGGTCATCGACTCCGGGGTGTTCACGGTGAAGGAGGGCCCGGTCCCCCGCTTCGGGGCCCGGGGCTCGGCCACCTCGGTCTACGTACTCGACCCGGACGGCAACACGGTCGAGCTGCGCTGGTATCCGCAGGACGCGTAGGCCGTACCTCTCCGACGCCTGTCCCCTGGACTCCCCGGGCTCTCCGGGCCTCCCGGGGCTCTCCAACCCCCTGGCTCTCCGGACTCTCCGGGGGGACCGGGGGGGGGGACCGTGACCTGCGGAAAACTCCCCGGCACACACCGCGCGCGGGGTGCTACCCTCCCGTTCCGGTCACCCCACCACCGCCACCCGCCCCTTCGCCGACACGCCGCGCGCTTCTGCGCCGGCCCCCCACCGGTCGCGTCCGATCCCAGAACCCAAGGACCGACGTGTCTCCGACCGAACCCGACCTGATACGCGCGGAGTTCGACCTCTGCCGCCAGATTCCCTCCCTCGTGGACCTCCGCACCGCCGTACGCGGGAACGACTGGGCCACCGTGGAGGCGTACTTCGACTTCCTGGACGACGAGGACGAGCGTGCCGTGGCCGCCGGCCTCGTCGCCGACCTCAGCTCCTGCGAACGCTTCCTGGAACGCGCCGTCGCCGACCACGGGTCACCGCTGGCCCGGACGCTGCTCGCCGCGCGCTACATCGTCGTCGGCTGGGACATCCGCAGCTCGTACACGGCGGAACACGTGTCGCGGGATCAGTTCCAGGCGTTCCACGCGTGGCTGCGACGGGCCGAGCAGCTGCTGATCGGCGTCTGCGCCGACGAACCCGCGTACGCCCTCGCCTGGATGTCCCGGCTGACGACCGCCCGGGGACTGCAACTCGGGGCGAGCGAGGCGCGACGGCGGTACGACCGGCTGGCGGAGCATCACCCGCACCACATCCAGGGGCAGATCCTGCTGCTCCAGCAGCTCTGCCCCAAGTGGGGCGGTCGCTGGGAGGACGCGTTCGGATTCGCGCGGGCGTGCATGGACGCCGCTCCCGCGGGAAGCCACGCGGGCCGGCTGGTGGCACAGGCGCACCTGGAACGCTGGCTGGACGAGAGCGACGACGGGCCCGGCGGCTACCTGCGCCCGGCCGAGGTGCGCGACGACGTCCTGGCCGCCGCCGACCGGTCCGTACGGCACCCGGACTACCGGCCGGGCTTCCACTGGGTGGGTGACCACAACGACTTCGCCGGGGCGCTGAGCCTGGGCGGTCATCACCGGGAGGCGGCCCCGTACTTCCGCACGCTCGGGGACAAGGCGACCGAGACCCCGTGGGGCTACTGGGGCGACCGGGAAGTGCAGTTCCTCAAGCACCGCAGACGCGCACTGGCGAAGGGCTGAACCGACGATGACACAGCAGACCGACGGGACCGACGCCACCGCGACGCCCGCAGGCATCCCCGCCGCCACGACGTCCACAGCCATCCCCGCTCCCGCTCCCGCTCCCTCGGAGCCCGGGTTCATCACCGCCACCGAGGTCGACCGCATCCCGACCCTGCTGGCGCCCACGTCCGGCGGCCCGGTCACCGCCGGACTGTACTTCCGGGTCGGGGCCGCGGACGAGACGCTGGCCACGGCCGGCCTCACCCACCTCGTGGAGCACCTGGCACTGCACCGGCACGGCGTCTCGGACTTCCACTACAACGGCTCCACCGCCGCCACCCACACCCACTTCGTGGTCTCCGGCACCGCCGAGGAGGTCGTCGCCCACCTCAACGGCGTCTGCGCCTCCCTGCGGGACCTGCCGGTGGAACGCCTCGCCACCGAGCGGGAGATCCTGCGGACCGAGCAGGCGGGCCGCGGCCGGGGCCCCAACCATCAGCTGCCGCTGTGGCGTTACGGGGCCCGGGGCTACGGACTCGCCAGCTACCCGGAGTACGGCACGCTGCATCTGACGGCCGACGCGGTGCGCGACTGGGCGAGGACCTGGTTCACCCGGGACAACGCGGTCCTGTGGATCACCGGCGACACCGTGCCCGAGGGGCTGGACCTGGCCCTGCCGGCCGGGCGGCGGCAGCCACTGCCCGCGCCGACCTCGGCCCTGCCCGTCACCCCCGCCTACATCACGGGCAGCAGTGGCGGAGTGGTCCTGGACGGCATCGTGCGGCGCAGTTCCGCGGCGTCCCTCTTCGCGGAGGTGCTGGGCCGGGCGCTCTTCACGGACCTCCGGCAGAAGGGCGGCTACTCCTACGCCGCCGACTGCGACTACCACCCGCGCGACAACGTCCACGCGACCATCACCGCCTTCGCGGACGCGCTCCCCCAGAAGCAGGACGCGGTGGTGGGCGGCTTCATCGACGTACTGGCACGGCTGTGCGCCGGAACCATCGAGCAGGCCGAACTCGACTCGGCCCGGTCCAAACGCCTCAAGCAGTACGAGACCCCGGACCTCGGCGCGGCCGCACTGCCCTCGTACGCGCTGAACGTACTGACGGGCCACGCCAACCTCACCCCCGACGAACACCGCGCCGAACTGGCGGCCGTCACCGTCGAGGACCTGCGCGACGTGGCCCGCGAGCTGCACGCCTGCGCACTGATCCAGGTACCGGGGCGGGCCGTGGACTGGGCGGGCTTCACCCAGGCTCCCCAGTGGTCGGCCCCGGACCCCGACCCGGCGGGCACCGTGCACCGGTCCCGGGGCCACGACTCCGTGAGCCTGGCCGTCGGGCCGGAGGCCGTCACCCTGTCCACGCCCGACGGGCAGATCACCGTGCGGTACGACGCGTGCGCCGCGATGCGCCTCTTCCCGGACGGGGCGCGGCACCTCATCGGCTTCGACGCGTTCGTCGTGGAGGTGGAGCCGACGCTGTACGCCAAGCTCACGCCGGACCGGATCGCGGCCATCGACGCGGCGGTCCCGGCCGGTGCCGTCGTCCCCATGCCGGAGCGCGACCCGGACGAGATCCCGCAGCCCTCCGCGCGACGCGGCGGGCTGAAGGACCGGGCGCTGGGGGTGCTGCGCTCCCTGCGACCGGGACGCGGCTGACCCTGCCGGACGGGGAGGCGGAAATGCTCGGGCCGGCAACACCGCCCCGGGCCCCGCCCGTCCGGCCCGGCCCGCCCGCCCGCCCGACCCGTCCCCCGTCCGCCCCGCCCCTCCGGCCCGACCTGCCCGTCCGACCCGCCCGTGCGACCCGCCCGTGCGACCCGCCCGTGCGACCCGTCCGTGCGACCCGTCCGTGCGACCCGTCCGTGCGACCCGTCCGGCCCGCCCCGCCCCTCCGGCCCGACCGGCTCGGCCGGCCCACCGCCCCGCCCGTCCGGCCCGTGAACCTTTCCGGCCGCTGCGGACAACAGGGGGGTGACAGCCACACCGACCGACGCACCTGGAGGCGCAGTGACCGGACCACCTCCGGCCCGCCCAGGCACCGAACGCGACGACGCCGACGTCATCACGCAGTCCCTGGACGAGCCCGAGCTGTTCGCCGGGCTGTACGACCGGCACGCCCCGGACATCCACCGCTACGCCGCCCGCCGGCTCGGGGAGGGCCCGGCGGACGACATCACGGCGGAGACGTTCCTCATCGCGTTCCGCACCCGGGACCGCTACGACACGTCCCACCGGCTGGCCCGGCCCTGGCTGTACGGCATCGCGGCCAACCTGATCGGCAAGCACCGCCGTAGCGAGGTCCGCGCGCTGAAGGCGCTGGCCCGGACGGGCCACGACCCGGTCGCCGCGTCCTGGAGCGACCGCTCGGACGACCGGATCGCCGTCCAGGCGCCCCTCGCGGGGGCACTGGCCGCGCTCTCCCCCGGCGACCGGCACGTCCTGCTGCTCGTCGCCTGGGCCGACCTCGGCTACCAGGAGGTGGCCGAGGCGCTCCGGATACCGCTCGGCACCGTGAGGTCCCGGCTGAACCGGGCCCGCCGCAAGGTCCGCGAGGCCCTGAGTACCGATCCCGCGTTCGTCCCGGCCGAACAGGAGCTGACCCCGTCATGGACGAAATGACCCAGCTGCGGGAGCTGCGCACCGACGCCCCCGTACCCGACCGCGCCGCCCTCGCCCACGGCCGCGAGCGGCTGACCGACACCATCGCGGGCAACGGCCGCCGCACTCTCCGCCAGCGGGCCGACTGGCGGATCGCCTCGCTCGGCGCGGTGGTGGCGATCACCGCGGCGGCGCTCTTCGTCACACAGATCGTCGACACCTCGGACCCCCGCCAGTCGGCACCGGCGACCGTGACGGGCGACCTCGACCTGTCCGGCCCGGCCGCCGCCCTGGGCCGGGCGGCGGACTTCCTGGACCGACAGGAGGTACCACCGGAGCCGCGCTCCGACCAGTGGATCTACCTCCGGGAGGTGGACACCCAGCAGAAGGACCAGTGGGCCGACGTACCGGCCGAGATCCGGGACAAGATGTCCATGACCTACAGCCCCGACTCCTGGATCCCGTACGACGGCAAGGCCGCGGAGAACGACGAGTCCGACACCGACTACCAGACCGCCCGCGGGTCCTACCGGATCGCCGCGGCCCTGCCCGAGGATCCCGAGGCGCTCCTCGCGAAACTCCGCAAGATCTTCCCCACCGGCAGCGGCCCCGACGGCCCCCCCGAGGCCAAGGCCGAGCACAGCTTCCGCGCCCTGTCGGTCCTGCTGGAGTCGTACCCGATCCCGCCGGACGCGCTGGCCCGGATCTACCGGGCGATGGCCACGGTCGACGGCGTCGAGGTGACCGACCACCTGATCCGGGACGCCTCCGGCCGCCAGGTCATCGCCGTGACCCGCGAGTACGACAAGGGGGACACCCAGCGCGAGATCCTCATCGACCCGGTGGACTACAGCTACGCGGGCGAGCGCGACGTGGTCACCAGGACACACGAGATCTCCGACCCCCACGGCCTGAAGCCCACGGTCTACCAGCGCGGCGACGTCCTGATCGACATCGCGAGGACCAAGGCGGCCGTCGTCGACGCCAGGGGCCAGAAGCCCTGACCGTACGGCACACACCAAGCCCGGCCGCGGGCCCGGAGTCCGGCACAGGGGAGCGGACACCGGGCCCGCGTCCGTCCCCGGGGAGCGGCCAGGGCGGTCAGGGCCCCCGCCCCCGGCACCCACGTGACCGACCCCACCCCCCACTCCGTTAAAACTCCAGCAACAATGAACAGGTGATCACCTCACCCGCACGGGCCCCCCACCGTCGCACCGAGCACGCGCCGACCCCCTACGTCGATCTCTCGCGCGACGAGTGGAGCGCACTGCGGGACAAGACCCCGCTGCCGCTGACCGCCGACGAGGTGGAGCGGCTGCGGGGACTCGGTGACGTCATCGACCTGGACGAGGTGCGCGACGTCTACCTGCCGCTCTCCCGGCTGCTCAACCTGTACGTCCAGGCCACCTCCGGGCTGCGCGGCGCGCTGAACACCTTCCTCGGGGACGCCGGGAACGGGCACGGGGCGCAGCGCGGCACCCCGTTCGTCATAGGGGTCGCGGGCAGTGTCGCCGTCGGCAAGTCCACCAGCGCCCGTATCCTCCAGGCGCTGCTCGCCCGCTGGCCCGAGCACCCGCGCGTCGAGCTGGTGACCACGGACGGGTTCCTGCTGCCGATGAAGGAGCTCAAGGCGCGCGGGCTGACCTCGCGCAAAGGGTTCCCGGAGTCCTACGACCGGCGCGCCCTGACCCGTTTCGTCGCGGACATCAAGGCGGGCAAGGACGAGGTGACCGCGCCCGTCTACTCGCACCTGATCTACGACATCGTCCCCGGCGAGCGGCTCACCGTGCGCCGCCCCGACATCCTCATCGTCGAGGGCCTCAACGTCCTGCAGCCCGCGCTGCCCGGCAGCGACGGCCGCACCAGGGTCGGGCTCGCCGACTACTTCGACTTCAGCGTGTACGTGGACGCGCGCGCCGAGGACATCGAGACCTGGTATCTGAACCGCTTCCGCAAGCTGCGCGCCACGGCGTTCCAGGACCCGTCCTCGTACTTCCGCAAGTACACCCAGGTCTCCGAGGAGGAGGCGCTGGACTACGCGCGCACCATGTGGCGGACCATCAACAAGCCGAATCTGCTGGAGAACGTGGCCCCGACGCGCGGCCGTGCCACCCTGGTGCTCCGCAAGGGGCCGGACCACAAGGTCCAGAAGCTGTCCCTGCGCAAGCTCTGACCGCGCCGCCCCTCTCTGACACTCCGACCGCTGCGACTGCTGCGACCGCTGCGAAGACTCCGACCCGGAAGGCCGGCCACTCCGTGCTGCACCTGCGTCTGATCGTGCCCGCCGACACCACGGACGAGGTCGTCGCCCTGCTGGAGTCCACCGTCGGCACCGCCCATCTGGTGGTCCTGCCGGGAGCCGCCCGCTCCCCCGCCGGTGACGTGGTGATGTGCGACGTGGCGCGCGAGGCCGGCGACGAGCTGATCGGTGCGCTGCGCCGGCTCGGCATCGACAGGTCCGGGTCGATCACCATGGAGAACATGGAGCTGACGCTCTCCGACCACGCCGACCGGGCGGAGGAGGAGGCCCCGGGCGACGGTGCCGACGCGGTGCTGTGGGAGGAACTGACGGAGGCGACGCACGAGGAGTCGACGTTCTCCATCACCTACGTCTCCTTCCTCGCCCTCGCCACCATGCTCGCCGCCTGCGGGGTGATGCTCGACAACGCGGTCCTGATCGTGGGAGCGATGGCGGTCGGCCCGGAGTTCGGTCCGCTGGCCGGGATCTCCACGGCCCTGGTGCAGCGCGCCCCGCGTCTGGTGGCGCGCTCGCTCTGGGCGCTGGTCGGCGGGTTCGCGCTGGCGATGATCGTCACGGCCGGGTTCGCCTGGACGATGGACGCCTTCGGCCTCTTCACCAGCGGGATGATCGACAAGCCCCGGCCCAACACCGGGTTCATCTGGCACCCGGACTGGATGTCGTTCGTCGTGGCGTTCCTCGCGGGCGTCGCCGGGACGCTCTCGCTCACCTCCGCGAAGTCCGGGGCGCTGATCGGGGTGGCGATCTCGGTGACGACCGTCCCGGCCGCCGCCAACGCGGCCGTCGCGTTCAGCTACTCGGACTACCAGCAGACCGTCGGCTCCGGACAGCAGCTGCTCGCCAACCTCGGCGGCATCGTCCTCGCGGGCACACTCACGCTGCTGCTCCAGAAGGGCCTGTGGAAGGTCCGCCACGCGCGGAAGCCCCCGGCGAGCACACCGGGGGCTTCCGTACGGGCGTGACCCGCGCCGGGCCCGACTGCCGGTGCGGACCGGGCAGGGGCGGTGTAGAGAGGAGGCATGTCCCAGCGCCGCGCAGGATCCCGCCCCCGGTGGGCGCTGGTCGCCATCCCGATCGCTTGGATCGTCGCGGTGTCCGTGGTCGATGTTCTCGCGCCGCCCGACATCCATCTCGGTCCGCTGCTCGTCGCGGCCCCGGCGATCACGCCGTCGTTCGGCGGGCCCAGGACCGTGGGCGTGGTCGCCGCACTGGCGGTCATCGCGCAGACGCTCATCGGGGTCATCCGCGATCCTGACGATCTGCTCTCGGCCAACCACGAGGCACAGATCATCGCGCTGATCCTGGTCGGCGCGAGCCTGGTGGTCTTCTGCGTCCTGCGGGAGCGTCACGCGAAGGAGCTCACGCAGGTGCGGTACGTGTCCGAGGTCGCCCAGCGTGTGGTCCTGCCACCGCTGCCCAGGAAGCTCGGCCCCCTGCGCGTCTCCGCCCTCTACCTCGCCGCCGAGGCCGAGGCACGGATCGGGGGGGACCTGTACGCGGCGGCTCGGACCACCTCCGGGACCCGGCTGATCGTCGGCGATGTGCGGGGCAAGGGGATGACCGCGGTCAACGATGCCGCCCTGCTGCTCGGAGCGTTCCGCGTCGCCGCCCACCGCCGGGCGGACCTGGACGAGCTGGTGACCTACCTCGACCGGAGTGTGTGCTGGGACCTGATGGAACCGGGCGAGACGAGCCGCTACGGAGAAACGTTCATCACCGCCACCGTCCTGGACATCCCCGACCGGGACGGACCGGTCCGGATGATCTCCTGCGGGCACCCGCCGCCCGTCATCCTGCGCAACGGCCGGCCGACGACGATGGACGTCCACCGCCCCGCTCCCCCGCTGGGACTGGGCGAACTGGCGCACCCTCGCTACCACGTCGACCGCTTCCCGTTCGAGCCGGGAGACCTCCTGCTGCTGTACACGGACGGTGTCACCGAGGCCCGCGACGCCACCGGCGCGTTCTACCCGCTCACCGACCGGATCACCGGCTGGAGCGAGAGCGACCCCGACGCGTTCATCGAACGCTTCCGGTCCGACCTGCTGCGCCATGTCGGCGGGCACATGAACGACGACGCCGCCATGATCGCCATAACCCGCTCCGCCCTGCCCCGGGCGTGACCAGGCGACCACAGGGCAACCCGGCCCGTACGCCTCTCCCGCACCGCACACCCTCCGGCACCACGCGCGAAAGCCCCCGGCGAGCACACCGGGGGCTTTCCGCAAGCGGGTGGATCTCCGGGCTCAGCCCAGCGCCGACTTCACCACATCGGCCAGCCGGCCCGCGACCGCGCGCGCCTGCTCGATGTCGGCGGCCTCGACCATGACCCGTACCAGCGGCTCCGTGCCCGACTGCCGCAGCAGTACGCGACCGGTCTCGCCGAGCTCGCGCTCCGCCTCGACGACCGCGATGGCCAGCTCGGGCGAGGTGTTCACCCGGGTCTTGTCGACGTCGGGGACGTTGATGAGGACCTGCGGCAGGTGCTGCATGACCCCGGCCAGCTCGGCGAGGCTCCGGCCGGTGGCGGCCACCCGGGCCGCCAGCATCAGGCCGGTCAGCGTGCCGTCGCCGGTCGTGGCGTGGTCCAGGACGACGACGTGCCCGGACTGCTCGCCGCCGAGCGCGAAGCCCTCGGCCTTCATCGACTCCAGGACGTACCGGTCGCCGACCGCCGTCTGGACGAGCTGGATGCCCTCGCGCTCCATGGCCAGCTTGAAGCCGAGGTTGGACATCACGGTGCCGACGACGGTGTCCTTGCGCAGCTGACCGGCGTCCCGCATCGCGAGGGCCAGCACCGCGAGGATCTGGTCGCCGTCGACGATCTCGCCCGCCGCGTCCACGGCCAGGCAGCGGTCGGCGTCGCCGTCGTGCGCGATGCCGAGGGCGGCCCCGTGCTCGACGACGGCGGCGCGCAGCAGGTCCAGGTGGGTGGAGCCGCAGCCGTCGTTGATGTTCAGGCCGTCCGGCTCCGCCCCGATGGTGACGACCTCGGCCCCGGCCCGCGCGAACGCCTCGGGCGAGACCCGTGCGGCGGCGCCGTGCGCCTCGTCCAGGACGACCTTGAGACCGTCGAGCCGGTTGGGCAGGACGCCGATGAGGTGGGCGACGTACCGGTCGAAGCCCTCCGTGTAGTCGGTGACCCGGCCCACGCCGGCGCCGGTCGGGCGGTTCCACGGCTCACCGGTGCGGTGCTGCTCGTAGACCGTCTCGATCCGGTCCTCCAGCTCGTCGGCGAGCTTGTGGCCGCCGCGCGCGAAGAACTTGACGCCGTTGTCGGGCATCGCGTTGTGGCTGGCGGAGAGCATCACGCCGATGTCCGCGCCGAGCGAGCCGGTGAGGTACGCCACGGCGGGCGTCGGCAGCACGCCGACGCGCAGCACGTCCACACCGGCGCTGGCCAGGCCCGCCACGACGGCGGCCTCCAGGAACTCTCCGGATGCCCGCGGATCACGTCCGACCACGGCGGTCGGCCGATGGCCCGCGAAGGTGCCCGCCTCGGCGAGTACATGTGCCGCCGCGACCGAGAGGCCGAGCGCGAGCTCGGCCGTCAGATCGGTGTTGGCGACACCTCGTACTCCGTCCGTACCGAAGAGTCGTCCCACTGGTGTCCTCCGAAGTGCTCCGAAACCGCAAACCACTGCACAGCAAACGAACTGAGCAACCAAACAACGAAAGTGACGAGAAAACGCAGAAAGGCACGTCGGGCGGCATGGCGCGACCGACTTGCCAGATGCGGCGGCGATGTCCGCCGGGCCGCGGTCCCACGCGGGCCGATGAACGTCTTATGCCGTTATACGCCCGCGAGGGCTGATAGACGAACGCCCCAGCAGCACAAAGTGTGCTGCCGGGGCGAACGTGACAGTCGAGCAGGCGAATTTAGCGCTTGCTGTACTGCGGGGCCTTACGGGCCTTCTTGAGACCGGCCTTCTTGCGCTCGACCGCACGGTCGTCGCGGGAGAGGAAGCCGGCCTTCTTCAGCGCGGCGCGGTTGTTGTCCACGTCGGCCTCGTTCAGCGAGCGGGCCACGCCGAGGCGCAGGGCGCCGGCCTGACCGGAGACACCGCCACCCGAGATGCGGGCCACGACGTCGTAGCGACCGTCGAGCTCGAGAACCTTGAAGGGCTCGTTGACTTCCTGCTGGTGCACCTTGTTGGGGAAGTAGTCCTCAAGGGTGCGACCGTTGATCTTCCACTTGCCGGTGCCCGGGATGATCCGGACGCGGGCGATGGCGTTCTTGCGACGGCCAAGGCCGGCCGCGGGCTGCGGGTCGCCGAAGCGGCCCGCGAGCGACTCGGAGGTGTACTCACCCTCGACGGGGACCTCCGACTCGAAGGTGGTCACCTCGGCGAAGGTCTCCTCGCCCTCGGTGCCCTCGACGGGGGTCTCAACAGTGGTCTCGGCCACGATTCTCCTCAGATCTTTCTGTATGTCTTAGGGGGTGGCCGGAACTACTGCGCGACCTGGGTGATCTCGAACGGGACCGGCTGCTGCGCAGCGTGCGGGTGCTGGTCGCCCGCGTAGACCTTGAGCTTCGAGATCATCTGACGGCCCAGGGTGTTCTTGGGGATCATGCCCTTGATGGCCTTCTCGACGGCCTTCTCGGGGTTCTTCGAGAGGAGCTCGTCGTAGCGCACCGAACGGAGACCGCCCGGGAAGCCCGAGTGGCGGTACGCCATCTTCTGGGTCTTCTTGTTGCCGGACAGGTGAACCTTGTCGGCATTGATGATGATGACGAAGTCGCCCATGTCCATGTGGGGGGCGTAGATCGCCTTGTGCTTGCCTCGGAGGAGGTTCGCAGCCGTGGTGGCCAGACGGCCCAGGACGATGTCCTGAGCGTCGATGATGTGCCACTGGCGCGTCACATCTCCGGGCTTGGGGCTGTACGTACGCACTTCGTAGCCTTCGCTTCTTCAGTGGATGGGGTCCAGACACATGGCACCTCTGAAGCGATCATGCAGCTGGGGCTCACAATGCCGGGGACGCTGCCCGTATGCGAGCCACTGGTAACTGCTCCAGAGAACCTACGTAAGGGCCCTTCGCGTGAGAACGACGAAGCCAATACGTATAACAAACCTCGACACTACCCGCCCCGCCCCGGACGGGTCAAAACGGGTCGGCCCTACCGGGCCCGCTCCACCCTCCGCTCGTCCCACACCGGCTCCGCCGTCTCCCGGACCACCCCGTCCGAGCCGAAGACCAGATAGCGGTCGAAGGACTTCGCGAACCACCGGTCGTGGGTGACGGCCATCACCGTGCCGTCGTACACCTCCAGACCGTCCTGCAGCGCCTCCGCCGACTCCAGGTCCAGGTTGTCCGTGGGCTCGTCCAGCAGCAGCGCCGTCGTGCCGGCCAGCTCCAGCAGCAGGATCTGGAACCGCGCCTGCTGCCCACCGGACAGCTTCTCGAACGGCTGGTCCCCCTGCCGCTCCAGCTCGTAGCGCCGCAGGACCGACATCGCCCCGCCCCGGTCCTTGGCCTGCTCGGTCCAGAGGATCTCCACCAGCGTCTTGCCGAGCAGCTCCGGATGCGCGTGCGTCTGCGCGAAGTGACCCGGCACGACCCGCGCCCCGAGTTTCCACTCCCCCGTGTGCGCCACCGGCTCCCCCGCCAGCAGCCGCAGGAAGTGCGACTTGCCCGACCCGTTGGAGCCGAGGACCGCGACCCGCTCCCCGTAGTAGATCTCCAGGTCGAACGGCTTCATCAGCCCGGTCAGCTCCAGGCCCTTGCAGGTCACCGCCCGCACCCCGGTCCGCCCGCCGCGCAGCCGCATCCTGATGTCCTGCTCGCGCGGCGGCTCCGGCGGCGGGCCCGCCTCCTCGAACTTCTTGAAGCGGGTCTGCATCGCGTGGTAGCGGTTCGCCATGTCGGGGCTGTTCGCCGCCTGCTGCCGCATCCGCAGGACGAGCGCCTTCAGCCGGGCGTGCTCCTCCTGCCAGCGCCGCAGCAGCTCCTCGAACCGGGCGAAGCGCTCCTTGCGCGCGTCGTGGTAGGTGGCGAAGCCGCCGCCGTGCACCCAGACGTCGCTGCCCGCCGGGCTCGGCTCGACGCTGACGATCTTCTCGGCGGCCCGGGAGAGCAGCTCCCGGTCGTGGGAGACGAAGAGGACCGTCTTACGGGTCTCCCTCAGCTTTCCCTCCAGCCACCGCTTGCCCGGCACGTCCAGATAGTTGTCCGGCTCGTCCAGCAGCAGGACCTCGTCGGGCCCGCGCAGCAGCGCCTCCAGGACCAGCCGCTTCTGCTCGCCGCCACTGAGCGTGCGCACCTCGCGCCACTGCGCCTTCTCGTACGGGACGCCCAGCGCGGCCATCGTGCACATGTCCCAGACCGTCTCGGCCTCGTACCCGCGCGCCTCCGCCCAGTCGCTGAGCGCCTGCGCGTACGCCATCTGCGCGGCCTCGTCGTCGACGGTGAGGATCTTCTCCTCGGCCGCGTCGACCTCCTTCGCCGCGTTCCGGATGCGGGGCTGGGAGACGGAGACCAGGAGGTCCCGTACGGTCCGCTCGTCCCGCACCGAGCCCACGAACTGCGGCATGACGCCGAGCCCGCCGCTCACCGAGACCGTGCCGCCGTGCGGCTGGAGCTCACCGGCGAGCAGCCGCAGCAGGGTGGTCTTGCCCGCCCCGTTCGCCCCGACGAGCGCGACGACGGCCCCGTCGGCCACCCGGAACGAGGCGTCGCCGAGCAGCACCCGCCCGTCCGGTAGGTAGTACTCCAGGTGGCCTGCTTCGAGATGTCCCATACAGAGCATTGTCACGGTCCGCGAAGCCCGGACCCAACATGTTTACCGATAGCCCTAAACTGCGCGCATGAGCTTTGGGCAAGGGGGGGCCTCCTGGGGGCCCGGGGGCGACGGGACTCCGGACTGGGCGGCGCTGGCGGAGGAATCCGCGGCGCGCACCCGCCGGAAGAGACTGCTGATGATCGGCGGCGGCGCACTCGCCACCGTGGCGATCGGCGCGATCGTGACCACGGCCGTGGTCACGTCGAACGGGGGCGGCAAGGGCAAGGCGGACAAGAACGCCAGTCAGCTGCCCGCCCCCGCCGAGCTCCCCGAGGACACCTCCGCGCCCGCGCCCTCCTTCTCCTCGGTCGCACCGCCGCCCCCGCCGGACCCCAAGGACTACATATCCAGCGCCGGGAAGGACAAGGCGCCGATCACCGTCGACGGGTTCTTCCCCGGCAAGAAGCTGACGATGGGCGGCCGCGTCCACCTCAAGGGCGCGACGAGCAACACCGCGAAGTGCGCGACGGGCACCCAGGGAGCCCTCGGCTCGGTCCTCGCGAACAACGGCTGCAAGCAGCTCATCCGCGCCACCTACCGCAAGGACGGGGTGGCCGTCACGGTCGGCATCGCCGTCTTCGACACGGAGGCCCGCGCGAAGAAGACCGTCGACCAGGCCTCGGGCGGCCTGGCCTCCCTCGGCGGCGGCGGGGTCGACACCTTCTGCCGGGGCGGCACGGTCTGCCTGCGGACCACCAACTCCTACGGCCGATACGCCTACTTCACCGTCGGCGGCTTCCTGAACGGCAAGCGGGTCACCACCGCCGACAAGGGCGTCTACGCGGTCAACAAGGACCTGACGAACTTCACCTTCCGCCAGATCCACCGCCGGGGCCAGCTCCAGGCCTCCCAGGCCGTCGCCGACCCCAACGGCTGACAGCGTCGAACTCCCGGGCCGCCGGCCCGAGTTCTCGCTCAGCAGCAGCCCGCCCCCGGCAACGTCCGCACGTTCCGCGCCTCTTCGGCGCGGGCCGCCAGCAACTCGTCCGCCGGGTAGGCCACTTCCTCCAGCGTCAGCCCGTGCGGGCGCACCACGTGCACCCCGGGGTCGCGCACCTTCGCGGCGAGCACCTCGGCGGGCCAGCCGGCCGGCCGCCGCCCGTCGCCGACGAACAGCGCCGCCCCGATCAGCGCCCGCACCATGTTGTGGCAGAACGCGTCCGCCTGCACGGTCGCGGTGAGCACCCCGGAGGCCGGATCCCGTACCCAGCTCAGCCGCTGGAGCGTACGGATGGTCGTCGCGCCCTCGCGCTTCTTGCAGTACGCGGCGAAGTCGTGCTCCCCCACCATCAGGGCGGCCGCCTCGTTCATCGCGTCCACGTCCAACGGCCGGTCGTGCCAGAGCACATGACCGCGTGTCAGCGGGTCCACCCCGCCGGGCCGGTCACCGACCCGGTAGGCGTAGCGCCGCCAGAGCGCGGAGAAGCGGGCGTTGAACCCGGCCGGCGCGGGCGCCGCTCGCCAGATCCGTACGTCCAGCGGCATCCGGCCCGCCAGCCGGCGCAGCAGCTTCTCCTCGTGCTCGGCCCACACCGCCTCCGGCAGGTCCACGTGGGCCACCTGGCCGCGCGCGTGCACCCCCGCGTCGGTCCGGCCGGCCACTGTCAGGTCGTACGTCACGGCCGACCGGGTCACGGTCCGCAGCGCGTCCTCGATCTCCCCCTGCACCGTGCGCCGGCTGGTCTGCTTCGCCCAGCCGGAGAAGTCCTTGCCGTCGTAGGACAGGTCCAGCCGCACCCGTACGAAACCGGGCTCCGCCGCGTCACTCACCGCGTCATCCTCTCCCTACCCCTGCTCAGCAGAACGGGCCCGCACCGCCCCGAAGGGTGATGCGGGCCCGTTCCGTGGTCGTCAGGACGCTCAGGCGTCCTTCGACTCCGCGTCGTCGGCCGGCTTGGCGTCCTCGACGGACTCGGCCGCGGGGGCCTCGTCCTTCTTGAGGGCGTCTTCCTTGACCGCGCGCTTCGTCGCGGCCTCGGCCTCACCGGTGGCCTGCTGGGCCACGGTCAGCGCCTCGACCAGCTCGATGACCGCCATCGGGGCGTTGTCGCCACGACGGTTGCCGATCTTGGTGATACGGGTGTAACCACCGGGGCGGTTCTCGTATCGGGGAGCGATCTCGGTGAAGAGCGTGTGGACGATGCTCTTGTCCGTGATCGTCTGGAGCACCAGGCGACGGTTGTGGATGTCGCCCTTCTTCGCCTTGGTGACGAGGCGCTCGGCGACCGGACGCAGGCGGCGGGCCTTGGCCTCGGTCGTCGTGATGCGGCCGTGCTCGAACAGCGACTTCGCCAGGTTGGCGAGGAGCAGACGCTCGTGCGCGGCGCTGCCGCCCAGACGGGCACCCTTTGCGGGACGCGGCATGGTGATTCTCCTTGTGTGCTGCACCGGCCGTATCAGGTACCGGTGTCAGTTCCCGCGAGGCGGACGCCTCCCGGAAGTCATACGTGCCAGTAGTGCGCGGAATCCGGCATCAGCCGCATCCAGCCCGTCCGGCGATTGAGGACAAAGCCTCGACCCGGCACGGGGCGCCCAGAAACCCGGGCACCCCCCGCCGGAGGCGATCAGTACTGCTCGGTCTCCACGAAACCGGCGTCCGCGTCGTCGTCGGCGCCGAAGGCGTCGGCGGCGGCGGTCGGGTCGAAGCCGGGAGGCGAGTCCTTGAGCGCGAGGCCCATACCGGCCAGCTTCGCCTTGACCTCGTCGATCGACTTCGCACCGAAGTTGCGGATGTCGAGCAGGTCCGCCTCGGAACGGGCCACGAGCTCGCCCACGGAGTGGATGCCCTCGCGCTTGAGGCAGTTGTACGACCGAACGGTGAGCTCGAGCTCCTCGATCGGCAGGGCGAGATCGGCGGCGAGCGCCGCGTCCGTCGGCGACGGGCCCATGTCGATGCCCTCGGCGTCGATGTTGAGCTCGCGCGCCAGACCGAACAGCTCGACCAGGGTCTTACCGGCCGACGCCATGGCGTCACGGGGACGCATGGCCTGCTTGGTCTCGACGTCGACGATCAGCTTGTCGAAGTCGGTGCGCTGCTCGACACGGGTCGCCTCGACCTTGTACGTGACCTTGAGCACCGGCGAGTAGATGGAGTCGACCGGGATCCGGCCGATTTCCTGGCCGACCTGCTTGTTCTGGACGGCGGAGACGTAGCCGCGACCGCGCTCGACGGTCAGCTCCATCTCCAGCTTGCCCTTGCCGTTGAGCGTGGCGAGAACGAGGTCGGGGTTGTGCACCTCGACACCGGCCGGGGGCGCGATGTCGGCGGCGGTGACCTGACCCGGGCCCTGCTTGCGCAGGTACATCACGACGGGCTCGTCGTGCTCCGAGGAGACGACCAGCTGCTTGATGTTGAGGATGAGGTCGGTCACGTCCTCCTTGACGCCCGGCACGGTGGTGAACTCGTGCAGGACTCCGTCGATCCGGATGCTGGTGACAGCGGCGCCGGGGATCGAGGAGAGGAGGGTGCGGCGGAGGGAGTTGCCGAGGGTGTAACCGAAGCCCGGCTCCAGCGGCTCGATCACGAACCGGGAGCGGAACTCGTCGACGACCTCTTCGGTCAGCGACGGACGCTGAGCGATAAGCATGTGGTGATCCTTCAGTCGTGGGCACCCACTATTTGATGCCCGACAGATGTAACAAGGGTACGGGCGGCACGCCTCCGAAGAGGTGTGCCGCCCGCATCCGGCGCTACTGCCGCACGGCCGTCACCGGCCGTGACGGATCAGACGCGGCGACGCTTCGGCGGACGGCAGCCGTTGTGCGGCGTCGGGGTGACGTCCTGGATCGAACCGACCTCGAGGCCCGTGGCCTGGAGGGAGCGGATCGCGGTCTCACGGCCGGAGCCGGGACCCTTGACGAAGACGTCGACCTTGCGCATGCCGTGCTCCTGCGCGCGGCGGGCGGCCGACTCGGCGGCCATCTGCGCGGCGAAGGGGGTGGACTTGCGCGAGCCCTTGAAGCCGACGTGGCCGGCGGAGGCCCAGGAGATCACGTTGCCCGAGGGGTCCGTGATCGAGACGATGGTGTTGTTGAACGTGCTCTTGATGTGCGCGTGC
Organism: Streptomyces sp. NPDC020884; assembly: GCF_044333935.1. Classification (NCBI taxonomy): domain Bacteria; kingdom Bacillati; phylum Actinomycetota; class Actinomycetes; order Kitasatosporales; family Streptomycetaceae; genus Streptomyces; species Streptomyces sp. NPDC020884. The sequence continues at coordinate 280,082 of NZ_JBIRRY010000003.1, forward strand.
CCGTGAGCGACGTTCTTCTTTTCCTTGCGACGCACCTTCTTGGCTGCGCCCTGACGACCCTTGGGGGGCATGTCTTGACTCCAGATGGAGAGGGGAGGTGATCGGTCCTACAGCGAAGACCGCTGGTTGCTGCGGGTTCCGGAGAACCGGAGGTCCGCAGTGCGTCCGCTGAGGACTACTTCTTGCCCGGCTTCTTCTTACCGGCGATGGCGCGACGCGGGCCCTTGCGGGTACGCGCGTTCGTGCTGGTGCGCTGACCGTGGACCGGCAGACCACGGCGGTGACGAATGCCCTGGTAGCAGCCGATCTCGATCTTGCGGCGGATGTCGCCCTGGACCTCACGGCGGAGGTCACCCTCGGTGCGGAGGTTGGCGTCCACGTACTCGCGGATCTTGACGAGGTCTTCCTCGGCAAGGTCGCGGACGCGGGCGTCCGGGTTCACGCCGGTGCTGGCGAGGATCTCCTTGGACCGGGTGCGCCCGATACCGAAGACGTAGGTGAGGGCAACCTCCACGCGCTTTTCGCGCGGGATGTCAACACCTGAAACGCGTGCCATTCAATGGCTCCAGTTGTTAGATCGGGGGTCTTCCGCAGTGCCACTCCCGGCCGCCGACCGCTCTCGAGGAGCAGTGGTACGTCCGGGTCCCCGGCCCCCGCCGGAGGTGTCGTCAGCCGTGGCTTGGACGGGCTCTGCGTATGTACGAATTTACGTGCGTCGCGCGAAGAACTGCGAGATGCAGGCGGTCGTGCGTCAGCCCTGGCGCTGCTTGTGGCGCAGGTTGTCGCAGATGACCATGACCCGACCGTGACGGCGGATCACCTTGCACTTGTCGCAGATCTTCTTGACGCTCGGCTTGACCTTCATGGGATGTCAGGTTCTCCGGGTCAGTGCCATCACCCGCCGAAACGGGATGCCGGCAAGATCTACTTGTAGCGGTAGACGATCCGGCCACGCGTCAGGTCGTACGGAGAGAGCTCCACCACGACCCGGTCATCCGGGAGGATGCGGATGTAGTGCATCCGCATCTTGCCGCTGATGTGCGCCAGGACCTTGTGACCGTTCTGGAGCTCCACCTTGAACATAGCGTTCGGGAGGGACTCGATCACGGTGCCCTCAATCTCGATGGCACCTTGCTTCTTGGCCACGCTTCGCCTTTCGAATCGGCTACCTTGATCGGCTCTCGCGATCCCGTGCCTATACATGCGGGCACACGGATGCACCAGAGCCGACGAGTCAGTCTACGTCAGCGGACTCCAAAAGACGAATCCGTCAAGTTTGCCCAGCCGGGGTGATCCTTAGACCTTTCCGAGGGGTCGCATCACCCGATGGGGTCTCCCCCTGGCCCCTACGACCTCGCGGAAGGGTCGGGCGCCGCCTCGACCCCGTACTCCGCGAGCTTCGCCCGGCCGCAGTCCGGGGAGGTCAGGACCAGCGGGCCCTGCTCGGTCAGGGCGATGGAGTGCTCCCAGTGCGAGGACCAGGTGCCGTCCGTCGTGATGACCGTCCAGTCGTCGCCGAGGGTCTCCGTCCGCGCCGTGCCGAGCGAGACCATGGGCTCGATGGCCAGGCAGACGCCGGGGACCAGCTTGATGCCCTTGCCGCGCTTGCGGGAGACGTAGTTCAGCAGGTGCGGGTCCATGTGCATCTCGGTGCCGATGCCGTGGCCGCCGAAGTCCTCGATGATCCCGTACTTGCCGGTGGCCGGGCGGGGCTGGCGGCGGATGTAGGTCTCGATCGCCTTGGAGATGTCGACGAGCCGGTTGTTCACCTTCATCGCCGCGATCCCGGCCCACATCGACTCCTCGGTCACCCGGGAGAGCTCGATCAGCTCCGGAGCGTGACCGGTGCCCACGAAGGCGGTGTACGCGGCGTCGCCGTGCCAGCCGTCGATGATCGCGCCGGCGTCGATGGAGATGATGTCGCCGTCCTTCAGGACCGTCTTCTCGTCCGGGATGCCGTGGACGACGACCTCGTTGACCGAGGTGCAGATGGTCGCGGGGAACCCGCCGTACCCGAGGAAGTTCGACTTCGCGCCGTGGTCCGCGATCACCTTGCGGGCGACCTGGTCCAGGTCGTGCGTGGTGGACCCCGGGACGGCCGCCTCACGGGTGGCGGCGTGAATGGCAGCGACCACCAGGCCCGCCTCGCGCATCTTCGCGATCTGCTCGGGGGTCTTGATCTGCACCATTGCTCGGCGCCTCTCTGCATCGACGGTGACGGGTAGGACTCGGCGTGTTCAACGATACGGGCGCAAGCAGTCGGCCGCGGCGCCCTGAGGCGCCGCGGCCGGCTTGCACTGCGGGTGGTACGGGGTGACGCTCAGGCCTTGTCGGAGGTCTTCAGCGCCTCCATGGCACGGGCGGTCACGTCCGCGACCTGTCCCAGCGCGGAGATGGTCACCACCAGGCCCTGGGCCCGGTAGTAGTCGATGATCGGCTCGGTCTGCGTGTGGTAGACCTCCAGCCGGGTACGGACCGTCTCCTCGCTGTCGTCGTGCCGCTGGTACAGCTCGCCGCCGCAGACGTCGCAGACACCCTCCGTCTTCGGCGGGCTGTACGACAGGTGGAAGACGTGCGCACTGTCCCTGCGGCAGACGCGGCGACCCGCGATCCGCTTCACGACCTCGTCCTCGGGGACCTCGAGATCGAGGACCGCGTCCAGCTTTACGCCCTCGTCCTTGAGCATCACGTCAAGGGCTTCGGCCTGACCCACGTTCCGCGGGAAGCCGTCCAGCAGGAAGCCGCTCACGGCGTCCGACTGGGCCATGCGGTCCTTGGCCATCCCGATGGTGACCTCGTCCGGCACCAGCTGTCCCGCGTCGATGTAGGCGCGGGCCTGCTTGCCAAGGTCGGTGCCCTGGCTCATGTTGGCGCGGAAGAGGTCGCCCGTGGAGATGTGCGGAATCGACAGGTTTTGGGCAAGGTACGCAGCCTGCGTTCCCTTGCCGGCACCCGGAGGCCCGACGAGGACGATTCGCATCAGCGGAGGAACCCTTCGTAATTGCGCTGCTGGAGCTGACTCTCGATCTGCTTCACGGTTTCCAGACCGACACCCACGATGATGAGGATGCTCGTCCCGCCGAACGGGAAGTTCTGGTTCGCACCGCCGAAGCCTGCCAACGCCATCGTCGGCACCAGAGCGATCAGGCCCAGGTACAGCGAGCCCGGCCAAGTGATCCTGTTGAGCACGTAGCTCAGATACTCGGCAGTAGGTCGACCTGCCCGGATACCCGGGATGAAGCCACCATACTTCTTCATGTTGTCGGCAACTTCGTCGGGGTTGAACGAAATGGCCACGTAGAAGAAGGCGAAGAACACGATCAGGACGAAGTACGTCGCGATGTAGTACGGGTGGTCACCCGTCACGAAGTTGTCCGTGATCCAGGTCGCCCAGCCCGCCTTGGAGTTGGAGAACTGGACGATCAGCGCCGGAATGTAGAGCAGCGACGAGGCGAAGATGACGGGAATCACACCCGCCTGGTTCACCTTCAGCGGGATGTACGTGGACGTACCGCCGTAGGACCTGCGTCCGATCATGCGCTTCGCGTACTGCACCGGGATACGGCGCTGGGCCTGCTCGACGAAGACGACGAGGCCGACCATCACGAAGCCGATGAGGATGACCGTGCCGAACTCGATCCAGCCGTCGGCCAGCTTGCCGCTCTCCTTGATGGCCCACAGGGCGCCGGGGAACGTGGCGGCGATCGAGATGAACATGAGGATCGACATGCCGTTGCCGATGCCGCGGTCGGTGATGAGCTCACCGAGCCACATGACGGCAGCCGTACCGGCGGTCATCGTGAGGACCATGATGACCGTGGTGAAGATCGACTTGTTCGCGACGATCTGGTCGCCCACGGAGCAGTTCTGGAAGAGCGCACCGCTGCGGGCGGTGGCGACGAGGCCGGTGCCCTGGAGGATGGCCAGCGCGACCGTCAGATAACGCGTGTACTGCGTGATCTTGGCCGTGCCGGACTGCCCCTCCTTCTTCAGGGCTTCCAGGCGCGGGATCACGACGGTCAGCAGCTGGAGAATGATGCTCGCCGTGATGTACGGCATGATGCCGAGCGCGAAGATGGTGATCTGCAACAGGGCGCCACCGCTGAACATCTGCATCAGACCGAGGAGGCCACCCGAGTCGGCCTGGTCGATGCACTGCTGCACCTTCGCGTAGTCGACGCCAGGGGCCGGGACATGCGCCCCGAGCCGGTAGATCACGATGATGCCGAGCGTGAAGAGCAGCTTCTTGCGCAGGTCGGGCGTCTTGAACGCTCGGGCGAACGCGGTGAACACGGTGCCTCCTGCGACCCCCGCGCTATGCGTCAGAGGCGACGGGTCTGGATGGGACTGGATGGGTTCGGATACAAGGCAGCCCTACATCGTAAGGAGGCCACAAAAGATTAACGGCGCTACCCTACCCGGCCGGGGACTGAGCAGGAAACACGCACTGCACACCGGTGCACCACCCGTCCCCGGACCCACGCCGTGAAAGACCGCCTAAGCCACACCATTTGGGACGCGAACGCCCCTCGACTCCCCCACCGCCGGTGCGGTGGACACCCGTTCAACCTTTCCCGAGCCTTTACGGTTCCCGTACAGCGCCACCAACGCGGAAAAGCCTGGCCGGCCACCTCCGAAGAGGCGGCCGACCAGGCTCAGGTCCGTACCCGGGCTCAGACGAGCTCGGTGACCGTACCGCCGGCGGCGGTGATCTTCTCCTTGGCGGAGCCGGAGACGGCGTCAACCGAAACCTGCAGCGCCACGGAGATCTCGCCCTGTCCGAGGACCTTGACGAGGTGGTTGTTGCGCACAGCGCCCTTGGCGACCAGATCGGCCACCGTGACCTCTCCACCCTCGGGGTAGAGCGTCGCGAGCTTGTCCAGGTTCACGACCTGGAACTCCGTGCGGAACGGGTTCTTGAAGCCCTTGAGCTTCGGGAGACGCATGTGGAGGGGCATCTGGCCACCCTCGAAGCGCTCCGGAACCTGGTAACGAGCCTTCGTACCCTTGGTACCACGGCCTGCGGTCTTACCCTTGGACGCCTCACCACGACCCACACGGGTCTTGGCGGTCTTGGCGCCCGGGGCAGGCCGGAGGTTGTGGGCCTTCAGCGGGCTGTTCTCCGCCATGTCAGTCAACCTCCTCAACCGTCACGAGGTGGCGGACGGTGTTGGCCATTCCGCGGAACTCGGGGCGGTCCTCCTTGACAACCGAGTCGTTCAGGCGCTTGAGCCCGAGCGAACGCAGGGTGTCGCGGTGGTTCTGCTTGCTGCCGATGTACGACTTCGTCTGCGTGATCTTGAGGCGAGCCATTACGCACCCGCTCCCGCACGTGCACGAAGCAGAGCCGCGGGGGCGACGTCCTCGAGGGGCAGACCACGGCGGGCCGCGATCTCCTCGGGACGCTGCAGACCCTGAAGGGCCGCCACGGTCGCGTGCACGATGTTGATCGCGTTGGACGAGCCAAGCGACTTCGACAGGATGTCGTGAACGCCGGCGCACTCGAGCACGGCGCGCACCGGGCCACCGGCGATAACGCCGGTACCGGGGGACGCCGGCTTGAGCAGGACGACGCCCGCAGCCTTCTCGCCCGTGATCGGGTGAGGGATGGTGCCCTGGATACGCGGGACCTTGAAGAAGCTCTTCTTGGCCTCTTCGACGCCCTTGGCGATGGCCGCGGGAACTTCCTTGGCCTTGCCGTATCCGACACCGACGGTGCCGTCACCATCGCCCACCACGACCAGCGCGGTGAAGCTGAAGCGACGACCACCCTTCACGACCTTGGCGACGCGGTTGATCGCGACGACACGCTCGACGTACGCGGTCTTCTCGGCGGCAGCGCCACCGTCACGGCCCTTCCGGTCCCGCCGCTCGCCGCCACCGGCACCGCTTCCGCGGCGCTGGGGTCCAGCCATTGGATTTACCTCTCTCTGTTACGTCCGCTGTGCGTAGGAACCGGGGCTTAGAACTTCAGCCCGGCTTCACGGGCGGCGTCAGCCAGAGCGGCAATCCGCCCGGCGTACTGGTTACCACCGCGGTCAAACACGACGGCCTCGACGCCTGCAGCCTTGGCACGCTCGGCGACCAGGGCGCCGACCTGCTGGGCCTGGGCACTCTTGTCGCCTTCGCCACCACGGATCGAGGTGTCCAGGGTCGACGCCGACGCGAGCGTGTGGCCCGCGATGTCGTCGATGACCTGGGCCACGATGTGGCGGTTGGAACGCGTCACGACCAAGCGAGGACGCTCCGGCGAACCGGAGATGTGCTTGCGGACGCGGATGTGGCGGCGCTTGAGGGCGGCACGCTTGTACGCGTCGCCCTTGGCGATCTTCACACCGTATGCCATGGCTACTTACCAGCCTTTCCGACCTTGCGGCGGATGACCTCGCCCGCGTACTTGACGCCCTTGGCCTTGTACGGGTCGGGCTTCCGCAGCTTGCGGATGTTGGCGGCTACCTCGCCGACCTTCTGCTTGTCGATGCCCTCGACGCTGAGCTTCGTGGGCGACTCGACCTTGAAGGTGATGCCAGCCGGAGCCTCGATGAGGATCGGGTGGCTGTAGCCCAGGGCGAACTCCAGGTTGGAGCCCTTCGCCTGGACGCGGTAACCGACACCGCTGATCTCGAGCGCCTTGGAGTATCCCGCGGTCACGCCGGTGATCATGTTCGCCACCAGCGTGCGGGACAGGCCGTGGAGGGCCTTGTTCTGACGCTCGTCGTTCGGGCGGGAGACGTTGAGCACGCCGTCCTCACCCTTGGAGACCTCGATCGGCGCGGCGACGGTGTGCGTGAGGGAGCCCTTGGGGCCCTTCACGGCGACCGTACGGCCATCGATGGTGACGTCCACACCGGCGGGAACCTGGATGGGGAGCTTGCCGATTCGCGACATGAGCTTTCCTTCCTTTCCCGACTACCAGACGTAGGCGAGGACTTCCCCACCTACGCCCTTCTTGCCTGCCTGCTGGCCGGTCAGGAGGCCGTGGGACGTGGAGATGATCGCCACGCCCAGGCCGCCGAGAACCTTCGGCAGGTTGGTGGACTTTGCGTATACACGCAGACCCGGCTTCGAAATCCGCTTGATGCCGGCGATCGAGCGCTCGCGGTTCGGGCCGAACTTCAGCTCGAGGACGAGGCTCTTGCCGACCTCGGCGTCCTCGACCTTCCAGCCGGTGATGAAGCCCTCCTGCTGGAGGATCTCCGCGATGTGCGACTTGATCTTGCTGTGCGGCATCGCGACGTCGTCGTGATACGCCGAGTTCGCGTTGCGCAGACGCGTGAGCATGTCTGCGATGGGATCAGTCATGGTCATGAGTTGGCCTTCGGCCTCTCTCGCCGGGGTTTCCTGTATGCGCCATCCCTCTCCCCACTCAGTGGCGGGACGGGTGCGGTGCGGGGACCTACGGCGTAGTAAGTCGGTCTTGGGCGGCAGGCGCCCAACCCTTCAAGCCTACGGCATGAAAGGAGGGGCTCCTGCCGACCAGATACTTACCGAGAGTCTCCGGAACTTCCCTTTGCCCGAGGGCAGAGGGGAGTTACCAGGAGCTCTTGGTCACGCCCGGCAGCTCGCCACGGTGAGCCATCTCACGAAGGCACACGCGGCACAGGCCGAACTTGCGGTAGACGGAGTGGGGCCGGCCGCAGCGCTGGCAGCGGGTGTACCCGCGAACGCCGAACTTCGGCTTGCGGGCGGCCTTAGCGATCAGAGCCTTCTTCGCCACGGTCAGTTCTCCTTGAACGGGAAGCCGAGGTGACGAAGGAGGGCACGACCCTCGTCGTCGTTGGTCGCCGTGGTGACCACGGTGATGTCCATGCCCCGGACCCGGTCGATCTTGTCCTGGTCGATCTCGTGGAACATGACCTGCTCCGTGAGACCGAAGGTGTAGTTGCCACGGCCGTCGAACTGCTTCGGCGACAGGCCACGGAAGTCACGGATACGCGGCAGCGCGAGCGACAGCGTACGGTCCAGGAACTCCCACATCCGGTCACCGCGGAGGGTGACGTGGCAGCCGATGGGCTGGCCCTCGCGCAGCTTGAACTGCGCGATGGACTTGCGGGCCTTCGTGACGGCCGGCTTCTGACCGGTGATCGTGGTGAGGTCCTTGACGGCACCGTCGATCAGCTTGGAGTCGCGGGCGGCGTCGCCCACACCCATGTTGACCACGATCTTGACCAGACCGGGAACCTGCATGACGTTCTCGTACGAGAACTCCTCACGCAGCTTGCCGGCGATTTCCTCGCGGTAGCGCGTCTTGAGACGCGGCGCAGTGGTGGCAGTCATCAGATGTCCTCACCGGTCCGCTTGGCAACGCGGATCTTGTTGCCCTCGTCGTCAAAGCGGTAGCCGACGCGGGTGACAACCTTGTTGCCGTCCTTCTCCACGACCAGCTGAACGTTGCTGACGTGGATCGGGGCCTCGGTGGTGACAATGCCACCCGTCTGCGAACCGCGAGCCGTCTGACCGGCCTTGGTGTGCTTCTTGACCCGGTTGACACCCTCGACGAGGACGCGGTCCTGAGCGGGGTAGGCAACGATGACCTTGCCCTGCTTGCCCTTGTCCTTACCGGTGATGACCTGAACCAGGTCGCCCTTCTTGACCTTCATGCTTACAGCACCTCCGGCGCGAGCGAGATGATCTTCATGAACTTCTTCTCGCGCAGCTCCCGGCCCACCGGGCCGAAGATGCGGGTGCCGCGGGGGTCGCCGTCGTTCTTCAGAATGACGGCGGCGTTCTCGTCGAAGCGGATGTACGAGCCATCCTGACGGCGACGCTCCTTGACGGTGCGAACGATGACGGCCTTGACGACGTCACCCTTCTTCACGTTGCCACCGGGGATCGCGTCCTTGACGGTGGCGACGATGACGTCGCCGATACCCGCGTAGCGGCGACCCGAGCCACCGAGAACACGAATGGTGAGAATTTCCTTCGCACCCGTGTTGTCGGCGACGCGCAGTCGCGACTCCTGCTGGATCACGTCTATCTCCTGATCGTCTGCCGGTTCCCGGCGGGTGCCTCTCCGTTACCGGGGAGGCACCCCACCGAGCCTGGCGGAACTGACCTGAGGGGAATGCCCCTCAGGAATTACTTGGCCTTCTCGAGGATCTCGACGATGCGCCAGCGCTTCGAGGCGGACAGCGGACGCGTCTCCATGATGATGACGCGGTCGCCGACGCCTGCAGCGTTCTGCTCGTCGTGGGCCTTGAGCTTGTTCGTACGGCGGATGACCTTGCCGTACAGGGCGTGCTTGACACGGTCCTCGACAGCGACGACGACGGTCTTGTCCATCTTGTCGCTGACGACCAGACCCTCACGGGTCTTGCGGAAACCGCGGTCGGTGTTCGTCTCAGTCACAGTCTTCTCGCTCATCAGGCGCTCTCCACCGTCTCGATGCCCAGCTCGCGCTCACGCATCAGGGTGTAGATCCGGGCGATGTCCTTACGGACGGACTTGAGCCGGCCGTGGTTCTCGAGCTGGCCCGTCGCCGCCTGGAAGCGGAGGTTGAACAGCTCTTCCTTGGCTTCGCGGAGCTTGTTGAGGAGCTCCTCGTCGCCCAGCTCGCGCAGCTCGGACGCCTTGGTACCGGCCGACATCACGACTCACCTGCCTCGCGCCGAACGATCCGGCACTTCATCGGAAGCTTGTGAGCAGCGCGGGTGAGCGCCTCACGAGCAATCTTCTCGTTCGGGTAGGACAGCTCGAACATCACCCGACCCGGCTTGACGTTCGCGATCCACCACTCGGGAGAACCCTTACCGGAACCCATGCGGGTCTCGGCAGGCTTCTTCGTCAGGGGACGGTCCGGGTAGATGTTGATCCAGACCTTGCCGCCACGCTTGATGTGACGGGTCATCGCGATACGAGCGGACTCGATCTGACGGTTCGTCACGTACGCCGGGGTCAGCGCCTGGATGCCGTACTCGCCGAACGCAACCTGCGTGCCACCCTTGGACATACCGCTGCGCTTCGGGTGGTGCTGCTTGCGGTGCTTGACCCTACGGGGGATCAGCATTTCGGTCAGGCCTCCGTTCCGGTGCTCTCAGCAGCCGGAGCAGCGGCGGCGGGAGCGTCGGCCTTGGGGGCCTCGGCTGCCGGCGACTGCTGCGGCTTACGGCCGCGACCGCCACGCTCGCCACCACGGCCACCGCGGCCGGCCGGGCGGTCAGCGCCGCCACGAGCCGGACGGTTGCCGGCGCGGGCTGCGGCGTTCTCGGCGCGAACCTCGGCGATGTTCTTGACGTCGCCCTTGTAGATCCAGACCTTCACGCCGATACGGCCGAAGGTCGTCTTGGCCTCGAAGAAGCCGTAGTCGACGTTGGCCCGGAGGGTGTGCAGGGGCACGCGGCCCTCGCGGTAGAACTCCGAGCGGGACATCTCGGCGCCGCCGAGGCGACCGCCGCACTGGATCTTGATGCCCTTGGCGCCGGCCTTCATCGAGCTCTGCATGCTCTTACGCATGGCACGACGGAAGGAGACGCGGGAGGAGAGCTGCTCGGCGACGGCCTGGGCCACCAGCTGAGCGTCCACCTCGGGGTTCTTGACCTCGAGGATGTTCAGCTGGACCTGCTTGCCGGTCAGCTTCTCCAGCTCGCCGCGGATGCGATCGGCCTCGGCGCCACGGCGACCGATGACGATGCCCGGACGGGCGGTGTGGATGTCAACGCGGACGCGGTCGCGGGTGCGCTCGATCTCGACCTTCGAGATGCCGGCCCGCTCCATGCCCTTCGTCATCATGCGACGAATGGCAACGTCTTCCTTGACGTAGTCCGCGTACAGCTTGTCGGCGTACCAACGGGACTTGAAGTCCGTGGTGATGCCGAGCCGGAACCCATGCGGGTTAACCTTCTGGCCCATTACCGGGTTCCTTCCTTGCTGCTGACGACCACGGTGATGTGGCTGGTCCGCTTACGGATCCGGTAGGCACGGCCCTGAGCACGCGGACGGAACCGCTTCAGGGTCGGACCCTCGTCCACGTACGCCTCGCTGATGACCAGCGAAGAGGCGTCAGGGTGGTCGTAGTTGTGTGCAGCGTTGGCGATGGCGCTGTCAAGCACCTTGCCAACCGGCACGCTCGCGGCCTGCGGGGCGAAACGCAGGACCGCCTGAGCCTCCGTGGCATCCATGCCACGGATGAGGTCCACCACTCGGCGGGCCTTCATGGGCGTGACGCGGATGTACCGCGCCTGGGCCCTGGCTTCCATGGTTGTCCCTTCGGTGTGAGTCATAGTCATTTCCACCCCGCGCTAGCGGCGCTTCGACTTCCGGTCGTCCTTGACGTGGCCGCGGAAGGTGCGAGTCGGCGAGAACTCGCCGAGCTTGTGGCCGACCATCGACTCGGTGACGAACACCGGGACGTGGATCTTGCCGTTGTGCACCGCGATGGTGTGACCCAGCATGGCCGGGATGATCATCGAGCGACGGGACCAGGTCTTGATGACGTTCTTGGTGCCTGCTTCGTTCTGTACGTCCACCTTCTTGACGAGGTGGCCGTCGACGAAGGGCCCCTTCTTGAGACTGCGCGGCATCTAAACCCGCTCCTAGCGCTTCTTGTTCGTCTTGCGGCGGCGGACGATGTACTTGCTCGAAGCCTTCTTCGGCGAGCGAGTACGACCCTCCTTCTGACCCCACGGCGAGACCGGGTGACGTCCACCGGAGGTCTTGCCTTCACCACCACCGTGCGGGTGGTCGACCGGGTTCATCGCAACACCGCGGACGGACGGGCGAACGCCCTTCCAGCGCATGCGACCGGCCTTGCCCCAGTTGATGTTCGACTGCTCGGCGTTGCCGACCTCACCAATGGTGGCGCGGCAGCGGGCGTCGACCAGCCGGATCTCTCCGGAGGGCATACGAAGGTGGGCCATGGTGCCCTCCTTCGCCAGCAGCTGCACGGAAGTACCCGCGGAACGGGCGAACTTCGCGCCGCCGCCGGGCCGCAGCTCGATGGCGTGGATGGTCGTACCGACCGGGATGTTGCGCAGCGCCAGGTTGTTGCCCGGCTTGATGTCTGCGGCCGGACCGTTCTCGACGCGGTCACCCTGCGACAGGCCACGCGGGGCGACGATGTAACGCTTCTCGCCGTCCGCGTAGTGCAGCAGCGCGATGCGCGCGGTGCGGTTCGGGTCGTACTCGATGTGCGCGACCTTGGCCGGCACGCCGTCCTTGTCGTGACGACGGAAGTCGATCACGCGGTAGGCGCGCTTGTGTCCGCCACCCTGGTGGCGAACAGTGATCCGACCGGCGTTGTTACGGCCGCCCTTGCTGTGCAGGGGGCGGACCAGCGACTTCTCCGGCGTGGACCGCGTGATCTCGACAAAGTCGGCGACGCTGGAGCCACGACGGCCCGGGGTCGTCGGCTTGTACTTGCGGATACCCATTTCTCAGTCCTCGTCCGATTCCGGACGACTCGACCTCCGCTAGGAGGTCGGGCCGCCGAAGATGTCGATACGGTCGCCCTCGGCGAGGGTCACGATGGCGCGCTTGGTGTCAGCGCGCTTGCCGAAGCCGGTCTTGGTGCGCTTGCGCTTGCCCTGCCGGTTGATCGTGTTGACCCCGGTGACCTTGACCGAGAAGACCGCTTCCACGGCCTGCTTGATCTGGGTCTTGTTGGAGCCGGGCGCGACGATGAACGTGTACTTGTTCTCGTCGAGCAGCGCGTAGCTCTTCTCGGAGACCACGGGCTTGACGAGAACGTCACGCGGGTCCGAGTAGGTCTTGCTCGTGATGGTCGAGCTGGTAACGGTCGCCTCGCTCATCAGGCGTCGCTCCCTTCGGTCTCAGCGGTCTGGGGGCCAGACACGAAGGACTCGAAAGCGGCCTGGGTGAAGACCACGTCGTCAGAGACGATCACGTCGTACGTGTTCAGCTGGCCCGGCTCCAGGATGTGCACCTGGGGCAGGTTGCGTGCGGACAGCCACGCGGCCTCGTCGGCACGGTCGACGACCAGGAGCAGGTTGGCGCGCTCCGAGATCTTGCCGAGCAGCGTCTTGGCGGCCTTCGTGGAGGCGGCACCCTCGACCACGTCGGTGACGACGTGGATACGGGAGTGACGGGCCCGGTCCGAGAGGGCACCGCGCAGGGCGGCGGCCTTCATCTTCTTCGGGGTGCGCTGCGAGTAGTCGCGCGGCTGCGGGCCGTGAACGACGCCACCGCCCACGAACTGCGGTGCGCGGGTCGAACCCTGACGGGCGCGGCCGGTGCCCTTCTGGCGGTAAGGCTTCTTGCCACCACCGCGGACTTCGCCGCGGCGCTTGGTCTTGTGCGTGCCCTGACGGGCAGCCGCCAGCTGAGCGACAACGACCTGGTGGATCAGCGGAACGCTGGTCTTGGCGTCGAAGATCTCCGCGGGGAGGTCGACGGTACCGGCCTTGTCGCCTGCCGGCGAAAGGATGTCAATGGTGCTCATTACCTCAAGCCCCCTTGGCCGCGGTACGGACCAGGACGAGGCCGCCGTTCGGACCGGGGACCGCGCCCTTGATGAGCAGCAGACCCTTCTCCGCGTCAACCGCGTGGATGGTCAGGTTCTGGGTGGTGACGCGCTCGTTACCCATCCGACCGGCCATGCGCATGCCCTTGAAGACACGCCCAGGGGTGGCGCAGCCACCGATCGAACCGGGGGAGCGGTGCTTGCGCTGGACGCCGTGGCCGGCGCCGAGGCCCTTGAAGTTGTGACGCTTCATGACACCGGCGAAGCCCTTGCCCTTGCTCTTGCCCGTGACGTCAACCTTGACGCCGGACTCGAACACCTCGGCAGTGACCTCCTGGCCCAGCGTGTACTCGCTGGCGTCAGGGGTGCGGAGCTCCACGAGGTGGCGGCGCGGGGTGACGTCGGCCTTGGCGAAGTGACCCTTGAGGGGCTTGTTCACCTTGCGCGGGTCGATCTCGCCGAAGGCGATCTGGACCGCTTCGTAGCCGTCGCTGTCGTTCGTACGAACCTGCGTCACGACGCACGGCCCGGCCTTGACGACGGTCACCGGGACAACCCGGTTGTTCTCGTCCCAGACCTGGGTCATGCCGAGCTTCTCGCCCAGGACGCCCTTGATGTTCTTGCTCATCTCGGCCCGTCCCCTCAGAGCTTGATCTCGATGTCGACGCCAGCCGGAAGGTCGAGGCGCATCAGCGAGTCAACCGTCTTCGGCGTGGGGTCGAGAATGTCGATGAGGCGCTTGTGCGTGCGCATCTCGAAGTGCTCGCGAGAGTCCTTGTACTTGTGCGGCGACTTGATGACGCAGTACACGTTCTTCTCAGTGGGCAGCGGCACCGGGCCCGCGACCGACGCACCAGTGCGGGTCACCGTCTCGACGATCTTCTTCGCCGAGGAGTCGATGACCTCGTGGTCGTAGGCCTTGAGCCGGATGCGGATCTTCTGTCCCGCCATGGCTACTAGTAGTCCTGTCTCTCGTAACGCTCTGGAACCCGGGGGTTCTGGACTCCTCCTCCGACCCACGCGGTCGGGCGTGTCGCATCCCCTCTACGAAAATCTCCCGAAGGAGATCCCAACCAAGGGGGTGCGGACCCTGAGACCGCGGAACCGGGGGCGGAACACCCACCGGGTGCCTGGTCGGCGCCCTGCATTACTTCCCGGAAGATTCCCGTACGTCCGGCCCTACAGGGCCGACGAGTACTGTGGGACTCGCTTCCGGTCCTCCCGGCGGGAGGCGCGCAGCATTGACACTCAACCGAGCAACCTGGTCAGTGTGCCATACGGGGCGCGGGCCTGGCCAATCGAGCCGGGGATCTTACCCCGAGCCGACGCGGACTCAAACGCGGGCACGCATCCGGCGGAGCCGCGACCCCCCGGACCTGCCGGAACCCTCCGCACGGCCCCCTGCCAGAATCCGGCCATGCCGACGAGCACACCGCACGACTGGACCCTGCGCCCCGCCGTGCCCGAGGACGTCGAGGCCATCGCCGAACTGCGGGCGGTCGTCATGCGCCCGGATCTGGAACGGCTCGGCCGCTACGACGGCCGCCGGGTGCGACAACGGCTGCGGGACTCCTACGCACCCGAGCACACCTCGATCGTGGAGGCCGGCGGCGCCTTCGCGGGGTGCGTGACACTGCGGCCGGCCGCGGACGCCTGGTGGCTGGAGACCTTCCTCCTCTCCCCCGCCCTCCAGGGACGCGGCATCGGCTCGGCGCTCCTGCGCACCCTGCTGACCCGCGCGGACGCCGAGCGGGTGCCCGTACGACTGAACGTGCTGCGGGGAAGCCCGGCCCGGCGGCTCTACGAGCGGCACGGGTTCGCGCTGGAGCGGGAGGACCCCATCGACGTGTTCCTGGTGCGCGAACCCACTCCCTGACCGGGCAACCCTGAAGCGCGCTCCGCGGACGGAGCGTCCTCGCAGGTGTACGTCCACTGGTGATCGGACTGGCACGAACCGTCCTGCGGACGCACGAGAACGGCCGGCTCCTCGCCGGAAGCCCCCGCCCGCCGACGAGGCTGTTCAGAATCTGCCGGTTCCCTGTCCCAGAAACAGGGAGAGGTGACACCGACACTCAGCTGGCCACCCATCCCCATGGCTACCTGCATGAGGAAGTCGTCGGGCTTGCTCCTCAGGTTGGCTGCTACCACGCGGCGCCCGTAATCCGGCTCCGCGTCAACGACGTGACCCGCTTCCTTCCAGTTCCCGAAGACCTTGCGGACGACGTCTTCTGCCGAATCCCGCGGAATGCCTTTCAGCCAGAAGTTCCGCGTCAGGGTGACACGCTCCTCGGATCCGCCATCACTGGGTTCCTTGCAGGACTTCACACCTCCCCCGAACGACTCAAGGGTCGGCTCGGGAGTCACCCCGCGAATGGCTTCGCGAATCAGCGACTCAGCCGTTCGCTCCGCTTGATCCATGTCCATTCCCGTGACTCCATTCCGAGCAGCGGAACCACTCGATTCACTGCGCCCTGTCGAACCGTCGCCACCTGCGCCGCACCCGGCCGCGAGGAGAGAAATACTGACGATCAGGCCGAGCAGACGCCCAGTTTTCACTCCGGTTCCGCCCCACTCATCGGATACTCACCGTTCACGATCAGCGCCACATCTTTCAGGGACAGCGAACCGTAGCAGTGCCCCAATAGGGGGGTCCGGCACAGCACTTGTGTGGCCGATTCGGTCACTTGGCACGACCGAGAACGGAATCGACGCAGGCTTGCCGAGCCAGGCTTACAGCGTGCGCAGCCCCACCCCCCCGGCCGAGCAACCTGTCCGCCCCCACGTCCGTCTATCCCTCCGCAGACGAGGCCGAACCGGTCGGCAGCTCGCTGCGCATGTCAGGAGTACGCAGGACAGGGCGACCGTTCGCCCGCTGCGGGGGAAGCGGGCGAACGGAGTGCGCGGCGTGGTGGATCGATCTGTCCTGTCCCGCATACGGATGCCCCGGCGCACCCTCCTCCTCGCGGCCACCGCGACCGCCGCCACGGCCGGATGCGCCGTGCCGGCGCCCAGGCGTCGGGGGCCGGTGCCGGACCCGGCGCCGGGTCTGGCCATAGCGAGCACCCGGCAGGCGCAGATCATGCAACTGCTCGCCCACCCCGACGACGACCTGTACTTCATGAACCCGGACACCCGCGAGGCCCTCGACGCCGGGACCCCGGTGGTCTGCGTGTACCTCACCGCGGGCGAGGCGGACGGGGTCAACAAGGAGCCCGGTGGGCCGCGCCCGGCGCCCGACCGGGCCGCGTACTCCTCCGCCCGGCACCAGGGGCTGCGGCAGGCGTACGCGGAGCTGCTCGGGCTCGACCGGTTCACCCCCTGGCAGAAGTCCGTGCTGGCCCTGCACGGCGGCCACCGGGCCGAGGTGAACGTGCTGGCCGACGGGGTGCGCCGGGTCGAGCTGGTCTTCCTCAACACCGCGATGCACACCGGGCGCGGCCGTCTCGGGCTGCCCAGTCTCTGGCGGGACCGCCGGCTCGTGCTGCGTACCGTCGTCGCCGACGACTCGCCGTTGGAGCGGGCCGGTTCCTACACGTACGAGAGTCTGGTCGACGTTCTCGTCGGGCTGCTGGAGCAGTACCGGCCCACGCTCGTGCACACGCTCGACCCCGATCCCGACCTCCAGTTCAGCAGTGAGTACGAACGCCGCCGGGACAGCGAGCAGCGCGGCTACTCCGACCACGCCGACCACACCGCGGCCGGGTGCTTCGCCTGGGCGGCCCTGATCCGCTGGGTGGCGCGGACGACCGGGCGCGGGGAGCCGGTGCCCGCGTTCGTCGTCGCCGCGTTCCGGGGGTACTACAACCGCCACTGGCCCAAGAACCTGCCGCCCGCGGTGCTGGAACGAAAGGCCGCCCACCTCGTCCCGTACGGCGGCGCGGCCGACTGGGAGTGCGGCAACCCCTCGGGCTGCGGCGACTACAACGTCGGCGGGGACCGGCCGTTGACCAACAGGAAGGGCTGGGTCCGCTCCACCCAGCACCGCTACCCGGGCCCCCGGGCCGTGGTCGCCGCCGGGGCGGACGGGCGGCTGACCGTGTACGGGGTGCTGGGGCTGCGGGCCGTGCGGTGGAGCGAGAGCACGCCGGGCGGCGGGATCGCGGACGCGCCCGACGACCTCGGCGGCGGGCCGCTCGCCCCGGTGCTGGGCTCCGCGACGACGGCGGACGGGCGGCAGCTGCTGTTCGGACTGCGGTTCGCGGCGCTCGGCGGGCACGGCGCGGAGAACGAACGCGAGATCGTGCTCCTGGAGCAGCGCTCCCCGGACGGGCCCTTCCACGCCTGGCGGGGGCTGGGCAACCCCGCGGCGGGCAGCGACCACGGCCGCCGCATCGGGACGCCGGTCGCCGTCGCCGCGCCGGACGGCCGGGTCCATCTCTTCGTCCGCAACGCGGAGAAGGGGCTCAGCACCCGGGTGCGCGACGCGGTCACCGGCCGCTGGAGCGCCTGGCGCGACATGGGCGGCGGCGAGGTGCAGGACGGGATGACCGCGGTGGTGGACTCGGCGGGGCTCGTCCATGTGTACGCGGCCGGGCACCATGCCGTGCACCACTGGACCCAGGATGCTCCGGGGACCGACGTCACCGCCCGTACCCAGC
Source organism: Streptomyces sp. NPDC020884 (assembly GCF_044333935.1). Taxonomy (NCBI): domain Bacteria; kingdom Bacillati; phylum Actinomycetota; class Actinomycetes; order Kitasatosporales; family Streptomycetaceae; genus Streptomyces; species Streptomyces sp. NPDC020884. The sequence goes on from NZ_JBIRRY010000003.1 coordinate 298,097, forward strand.
TCACCGACTCCCCCGTCCCCGCGCACGCGCCCGGCGCACTCCCCGCGTCCGACGGGTCGGTGGAGCTGTACTACCGGCCGGCCGCGCGGGCGGGACTCGCCGTCGTACGGGCCGACCCGGCGCCCGCTCCCCGCTTCGCCGGGTACGGTCCGGTGACCGCCGCCGCATCGCCGGGCGGCCCGGTGCTGCTGGGCCGGTCCGCGGAGGGCCGGATCCAGCTGCACACCTCCGAGGGCGCCGCCGTACGGTCCCGGGGCCCCGTCGCCCTGGACGGCGCCGCCCTCCACCTCGGCTCGGCGGCCGGGCGACCCGTCGTCGTGGGCTTCGGGCCGGACGCCGTGCCGTGGGTGTGGCGTCCGTAGGAACGGACCCGTTCGCGCCCAACTTCCGTGCCATAACGCCGTGTTATGGCCAAGCGTTAGTACCCCGGCCTCGTCGCGCTCCGGCACCCTGTTGCCCACCATCCCCCACGGACACGCCCACCCAGTGTGTCGCGCGAAACGAGGAATCATGCGTATATCCAGGCTCGTGCCCGCTGCCGCCGCCGCAGCGGCCTGCGTCCTCGCCCTCTTCGCACCGTCCGCCACGGCCGCCCCGGAGGCCCCGCTGCAGGACGCCCCGCCGCCGACCACCCAGATCATCGGCGGCGGCCAGGCGACCAACGCCCCATGGGCCGCACGGCTCTTCTCGAACGGCAGAGAGACCTGTTCGGCGACGATCATCGCGCCGACCTGGATCCTCACCGCCAAGCACTGCGTCACCGGCGGCGGGCTGTCCTTCCGCATCGGCAGCCTCGACCAGCACAGCGGCGGCACGGTGGCCAACGGCGTCCAGACGTACACCCACAGCTCGGACCTGGCCCTCGTGCGGCTGGACCGCTCGGTGCAGGCCACCTACTCCCGCCTCGGCCAGCCGGGCTCGGTCAGCGTCGGGCAGAGCGTGCAGGTCTGGGGCTGGGGCGCCACCTCCCAGTGCGGCTCCGAGGCCAACTGCCAGTCCCGCTACCTGAAGGTGGCCAACGTGACCGTCACCGGCGGCTGCGGTGACGCCTACGGCGGCTCGGCGATCTGCGCCCGCCGGGGCAACGGCATCACCGCCGGCGGCGACTCCGGCGGCCCGATGACCGCGAACGGCATCCAGGTCGGCGTCGCCTCCACCAGCGACCGCCAGACCACGACCGCGTACACGAACGTCACCGCGTACCGGTCCTGGATCCAGTCGGTCGCGGGCGTCTGACCGACCACCCCCCACCCGTAGGGCCCCCGTACCTCTCCGCCCTGAGGTACCGGGGCCCTACCTCCATGTGCGGGCAGGTGGACCACGCCCGCTGTGACCCGAATCACGACCGGCGACGGCACGAACGGGGCGGGGACCGGTGGCTAGGATGGAACCCTGCTCGGCCCGATGGCCGAGGCGGTCAGGTCCGGCAGTCCCGGCCTGGTCCGAGGCTTGAAACCTCCGGCGCTCCTAGACAGAACCCCGGAGGTTTCTGCATGTCTGCCCTGCCGTCCCCGTCCTCGTCCTCGGCTGCTGATCCCCGCCGATGGTGGGCCCTCGCCGTGATCGCCCTGACGCAGTTGGTGGTCGTGCTCGACGCGACGATCGTCAACGTGGCACTGCCCCAGGCCCAGTTGGAGCTGGGCCTGAGCGATACCGAGCGGCAGTGGGTGATCACGGCCTATGTCCTCGCCTTCGGCGCCCTGCTGCTGCTCGGCGGACGCGTCGCCGACTTCTGGGGCCGTAAGCGCAGCTACATGGTCGGGATGCTCGGGTTCGGCCTCGCCTCCGTGTGGGGCGGCCTGGCCAGTAGCGGGACCGAGCTGATCGCGGCGCGCGGCCTGCAGGGCCTGTTCGCGGCGCTGCTGGCGCCCGCGGCGCTCGCGCTGCTGACGGTCACCTTCCCGGCCGGGCGCGAGCGCGGCACGGCGTTCGCGGTCTTCGGCACCGTCGCCGGCACCGGCGCCGCGGTGGGGCTGGCGCTGGGCGGGGTCCTGACCGAGTTCGCCGACTGGCGGTGGTGCCTGCTGGTCAACATCGTCTTCGCCGTCGTCGGTCTGGTCGGCGCGATGCTCTTCGTCACCGAGAGCCGGGCCGAGGGGGACCACGGTTACGACGTCTGGGGCACCCTGACCGTCACCCTCGGCCTGGCCGCCCTGGTCTACGGATTCACCCTGGCCGAGTCCGGCTGGACCGAGCCGGACACCATCGGCTTCCTCGCCGGCGGCCTGGTGCTGCTGGCCGTGTTCGTGGGGATCGAAGCCCGCGTCGCCCAGCCGCTGCTGCCGCTGCGGGTCGTGCGCGACCGCGTCCGCGCCGGAGCGTTCCTCATCCAGGCGACCATCGGCGCCGTGTACATCGGCATGACGCTCTACCTGATGTTCCACCTGCAGATCGTGCTCGGGCTCTCACCGCTGCACTCCGGACTCGCCAGCCTCGCGATGACCTTCGCCACCATGGCCACCGCTCCCGTGGCCGCAAGGCTGCTGCCCACCCGGGGCCCGCGTGCGCTGATGACAGCGGGGCCGCTGATCGCCGCGGCCGGGATGCTGTGGCTGACCTTCATCACCCCCGAGGGGGGCTACTGGACCGAGGTCTTCGGCGGCCTGGTGGTCGTGGGCATCGGGATCGCGTTCGTGATCATCCCCGTGCAGAACGTCGCGCTCACAGACGTCGCCCAGCACGACGCGGGCGCGGCATCGGCCCTGGTCAACTCCGCCATGCAGATCGGTGGATGCGTCGGCCTTTCGGTGTTCACCACGATCTACCTCAGCGCCGTCGAACGGTCCGCCGCGACCGGCGCCGGGCGGACGGCCGCCCTCACCGACGGCTACTCCGCGGTCTTCCTCGCCACCGCCGCCGTCCTGGTGGTCGCGGCGCTCATCGCCGCGACCATGCTCCGCGGCACCCGCCTCGCGGCCACCCCGCACCAGCACACCGAGATGCCGGCCCACGTCGGCTGACCCCCGCGGCCCCCGGCTCCGCGCATGACGAAGGGCCCCGCACCTCCGAGGAGGTGCGGGGCCCTTCTTGCGACTCAGTGAGCCACCAGGTCCAAGGACCAAGCAGAAACTACTTGATGATCTTGGTGACCTGGCCGGCGCCCACGGTCCGGCCACCCTCACGGATGGCGAACTTCAGGCCCTCTTCCATGGCGACCGGCTGGATCAGCGCGACGTCCATGAGGGTGTTGTCACCCGGCATGACCATCTCGGTGCCCTCGGGAAGGGTCACAACGCCCGTCACGTCCGTGGTACGGAAGTAGAACTGCGGGCGGTAGTTGTTGAAGAAGGGGGTGTGACGGCCACCCTCGTCCTTCGACAGGATGTAGGACTGCGCCTGGAACTCGGTGTGCGGCGTGACCGAACCCGGCTTGATGATGACCTGGCCGCGCTCGACGTCCTCGCGCTTGATGCCACGGAGGAGCAGACCGACGTTCTCACCGGCCTGGCCCTCGTCGAGCAGCTTGCGGAACATCTCGATGCCGGTGACCGTGGTGGTGGTCTTCTCGGTCTTGATACCGACGATGTCGACGGTCTCGTTGACCTTCAGGACACCACGCTCGATGCGGCCGGTGACGACCGTACCGCGACCGGTGATCGTGAAGACGTCCTCGATCGGCATGAGGAACGGCTTCTCGACGTCACGCTCGGGCTGCGGGATGGACTCGTCGACAGCCTTCATCAGGTTGAGGACGGACTCACCCCACTCCTTGTCACCCTCGAGCGCCTTGAGCGCCGAGACCTTGACGACCGGGAGGTCGTCGCCCGGGAACTCGTACTCGGAGAGCAGCTCGCGGACCTCGAGCTCGACGAGCTCCAGGATCTCCTCGTCGTCCACCATGTCGGCCTTGTTCAGGGCGACGACGATGTAGGGGACGCCGACCTGGCGGGCCAGGAGCACGTGCTCCTTGGTCTGCGGCATCGGGCCGTCGGTGGCGGCGACCACGAGGATGGCGCCGTCCATCTGCGCGGCACCGGTGATCATGTTCTTGATGTAGTCCGCGTGACCGGGGCAGTCGACGTGCGCGTAGTGACGCGACTCCGTCTGGTACTCGACGTGCGCGATGGAGATGGTGATACCGCGCTGGCGCTCTTCGGGAGCCTTGTCGATCTGGTCGAAGGCCGAGGCCTCGTTCAGGTCCGGGTACGCGTCGTGCAGCACCTTGGTAATGGCGGCCGTGAGGGTCGTCTTACCGTGGTCGATGTGACCGATGGTGCCGATGTTGACGTGGGGCTTAGTCCGCTCGAACTTTGCCTTCGCCACTGGGGTCCTCCTGAGTGGTTCTGTACGCCTTGCTTCATCGGCGCCAGGTGATCTTTGCTGGGGTGCCGGCGCCGGGGGCATTCGGCACAGTGCTCGCGCGCTGTGCCGAATGCCCGCCAGGCTCCGGTGTCAAGCCTAAAGCGTGAGCTCGGGAGAGTTACTCGCCCTTGGCCTTCGCGATGATCTCCTCGGCGACGTTCCGCGGAACCTCGGCGTAGGAGTCGAACTGCATCGAGTAGCTTGCGCGACCCGAGGTCTTGCTGCGGAGGTCTCCGACGTAGCCGAACATCTCCGAGAGGGGCACGAGGCCCTTCACGACGCGAGCGCCGCTGCGCTCCTCCATGGCCTGGATCTGGCCACGGCGGGAGTTGAGGTCGCCGATGACATCGCCCATGTAGTCCTCGGGCGTGGTGACCTCGACGGCCATCATCGGCTCAAGGAGCACGGGAGAGGCCTTGCGGGCACCCTCCTTGAACGCCTGCGAACCGGCGATCTTGAAGGCGAGCTCCGAGGAGTCGACCTCGTGGTAACCACCGTCGAGAAGGGTGACGCGGACGCCGACCATCTCGTAACCGGCCAGGATGCCGAACTGCATGGCTTCCTGAGCACCCGAATCCACCGAGGGAATGTACTCACGGGGGATACGGCCACCGGTGACCTTGTTGACGAACTCGTAGGAGGCGTCGCCACCCTCGATGGGCTCGAGGGCGATCTGCACCTTCGCGAACTGGCCGGTACCACCAGTCTGCTTCTTGTGCGTGTAGTCGATGCGCTCGACGGCCTTGCGGATCGTCTCGCGGTACGCGACCTGGGGCTTGCCGACGTTCGCCTCGACGCGGAACTCGCGCTTCATGCGGTCGACGAGCACCTCGAGGTGAAGCTCGCCCATACCACCGATGATGGTCTGGCCGGTCTCCTCGTCGGAGTGCACCTGGAAGGAGGGGTCCTCCTCCGAGAGGCGCTGGATGGCGACACCCAGCTTCTCCTGGTCACCCTTGGACTTCGGCTCGATGGCGACCTGAATGACCGGCGCCGGGAAGTCCATGGACTCCAGGATGACCGGGTTCTTGTCGTCGCAGAGCGTCTCACCGGTGGTGGTCTGCTTGAGACCCATGACGGCGATGATGTCGCCGGCGCCCACCGATGCGATCTCCTCACGCTTGTTCGCGTGCATGCGGTAGATCTTGCCGATGCGCTCCTTCTTGCCCTTGACGGAGTTCAGCACCGCGGTGCCGGCCTCCAGGCGACCGGAGTAGATCCGGACGAAGGTGAGCTTGCCCAGGTGCGGGTCGCTCGCGATCTTGAACGCCAGGCCGGAGAACGGCTCGTCGTCCGAGGGCTTGCGCTGGATGACCTTCTCCGGGTCCTTCACGTCGTGGCCCTCGATGGCCTCGACGTCCAGGGGGGAAGGCAGGTAGCGCACGACCGCGTCGAGCAGGGGCTGGACGCCCTTGTTCTTGAACGCGGTGCCACAGAACACCGGGGTGACCGTGACGGAGTCGGCACTGCCCTTCGACGCCAGCGTGATCCGACGGATCGCCTCGTGCAGCTGGTCCTCGGTGGGCTCGACGCCCTCCAGGTACAGCTCCATCATGGCGTCGTCGTTCTCGGAGACGGCCTCAAGGAGCTTGCCGCGCCATTCCTCGGCGGCTTCCTTGTGCGTGTCCGGGATCTCGATGGTGTCGTACATCTCGCCCTTGGCGGCCTCTTCGGGCCACACGAAGGCCTTCATCGACACGAGGTCGACGACGCCCTTGAAGTCGGCCTCGGCGCCGATGGGGAGCTGCATGACGAGCGGGACCGCGCCCAGGCGGTCGACGATCATGTCGACACAGCGGTGGAACTCGGCACCGGTGCGGTCGAGCTTGTTGACGAAGCAGATACGCGGCACGCCGTAGCGGTCCGCCTGACGCCAGACGGTCTCGGACTGCGGCTCAACGCCGGCCACACCGTCGAACACGGTGACGGCGCCGTCGAGGACGCGGAGCGAACGCTCCACCTCGACGGTGAAGTCGACGTGACCCGGGGTGTCGATGATGTTGATGGTGTGGTCAACATCATTGAGCGGCCAGTGGCAGGTCGTCGCGGCGGACGTGATCGTGATGCCGCGCTCCTGCTCCTGCTCCATCCAGTCCATCGTGGCAGCGCCGTCGTGGACTTCACCGATCTTGTAGCTCACACCGGTGTAGAAGAGGATCCGCTCAGTGGTGGTCGTCTTCCCCGCGTCGATGTGGGCCATGATCCCAATGTTGCGGACCTTGGCCAGGTCAAGCGAAGTGGTGGCCATAAGGCTCAATCTTCTCTCGGTCTCGATGGGGGTAGCGACTACCAGCGGTAGTGCGCGAAGGCCTTGTTGGACTCGGCCATCTTGTGGGTGTCCTCACGCTTCTTGACCGCTGCGCCGAGGCCGTTGGAGGCGTCGAGCAGTTCGTTCATGAGGCGCTCGGTCATGGTCTTCTCGCGGCGGGCGCGGGAGTAACCGACGAGCCAGCGCAGAGCGAGGGTGGAGGCGCGACCGGGCTTGACCTCGATCGGCACCTGGTAGGTGGCGCCACCGACACGGCGGGACTTGACCTCGAGCGAGGGCTTGACGTTCTCAAGCGCGCGCTTCAGCGTGATGACCGGGTCGTTGCCGGTCTTCTCGCGGAGGCCTTCCATGGCGCCGTACACGATCCGCTCGGCGGTGGAACGCTTGCCGTCGAGGAGGATCTTGTTGATCAGCGAGGTGACAAGAGGAGAGCTGTAGACCGGGTCGATGATGACCGGGCGCTTCGGGGCGGGGCCCTTACGAGGCATTCTTACTTCTCCTTCTTGGCGCCGTAGCGGCTGCGGGCCTGCTTGCGGTTCTTGACACCCTGGGTGTCAAGGGAGCCGCGGATGATCTTGTATCGAACACCCGGCAGGTCCTTCACACGGCCACCACGCACGAGCACGATGGAGTGCTCCTGCAGGTTGTGTCCCTCACCCGGGATGTAGGCCGTGACCTCGATGCCGGAGGTCAGACGCACACGCGCGACCTTACGGAGCGCCGAGTTCGGCTTCTTCGGGGTGGTCGTGAACACACGCGTGCAGACACCGCGACGCTGGGGCGAACCCTCGAGCGCGGGCGTCTTGTTCTTCTCGACCTTGTCCTGCCGGCCCTTCCGGACCAGCTGCTGGATCGTAGGCACTACTTCTCCGGTTTCTGTGTGCCGTTCGTGAAACTAACCTGGAACATCGCCGACCCACGCGGTCGGGTGTGTCGAATACTGCGGACTCCTGCCCTCAGGGCAGAAGGGGCGCAGATTGCGGTGGCTACTGACGGACTCGCAGTGCGGTTGAGGACACGCACACGAGCCCAGGCACACCCCAGGCACAAGGCTTGAGCGTACCTACCTCACGGAGCTGGGTCAAAACAAATGCAGTCCACGCCGACACGCCGGGGTCGGCGACCACTCCCGACGGGCCGTGACGCCCGGCCGTCAGCAGTCCGTGCGGCTGCCGGATCCCGTGCGCCGCTCCCGGGGTCCACCACGGCCCTGCCGGGCCGGGAGAGGCCCTCCCGGAGCCCGGGAGGGCACACACGCCGGAGGGCGGCCACCCCGTTGCGTACGGGGTGACCGCCCTCCGGTCGTTCAAGCGACAAGCACTCGCTTACTGGTTGTACGGACCGTAGTCGTAGTCCTCCAGCGGAACGGCCTGGCCGGAGCCCGTACCGAACGGCGAGTAGTCGATGTCGTCGTAGCCGACGGCCGAGTACATCGCGGCCTTGGCCTCCTCGGTCGGCTCGACCCGGATGTTGCGGTAGCGGGACAGGCCCGTACCGGCCGGGATGAGCTTACCGATGATGACGTTCTCCTTGAGACCGATCAGGGAGTCCGACTTGGCGTTGATCGCCGCGTCGGTCAGGACCCTGGTCGTCTCCTGGAAGGACGCCGCCGACAGCCACGACTCGGTGGCGAGCGAGGCCTTGGTGATACCCATCAGCTGCGGACGGCCGGAGGCGGGGTGACCGCCCTCGGTGACCACACGACGGTTCTCGGTCTCGAACTTCGACCGCTCGACCAGCTCGCCCGGAAGCAGCTCCGCGTCGCCGGACTCGATGATCGTCACCCGGCGGAGCATCTGCCGGATGATGATCTCGATGTGCTTGTCGTGGATCGACACGCCCTGCGAGTTGTAGACCTTCTGGACTTCGCCGACCAGGTGGACCTGGACCGCACGCTGGCCGAGGATGCGCAGCACGTCGTGCGGGTTGGTGGCACCGACGGTGAGCTTCTGGCCCACCTCGACCGGGTCGCCCTCGCCCACGAGCAGACGGGCACGCTTCGAGATCGGGAACGCCGTCTCGTCGCTGCCGTCGTCCGGGGTGACGACGAGCTTCTTGGTCTTCTCGGTCTCCTCGATCCGCACGCGGCCCTTGGCCTCGGAGATCGGGGCGACACCCTTGGGCGTACGGGCTTCGAAGAGCTCGACGACTCGGGGCAGACCCTGGGTGATGTCGTCACCGGCCACACCACCGGTGTGGAAGGTACGCATCGTCAGCTGGGTGCCGGGCTCACCGATGGACTGGGCGGCGATGATGCCGACCGCCTCACCGATGTCGACCAGCTTGCCGGTGGCGAGCGAGCGTCCGTAGCAGAAGGCACAGGTGCCGACCGCGGACTCACAGGTCAGGACCGAGCGGGTCTTGACCTCCTCGACGCCGGCGCCCACCAGGGCGTCGATCAGGACGTCACCGAGGTCGACGTTGGCAGGCGCGATGACCTTGCCGTCCACCACGACGTCCTCGGCGAGCATGCGGGCGTAGACCGAGGTCTCGACGTCCTCCGTCTTGCGGAGCACGCCGTCGGCGCCCTTGACCGCGATCTTCAGCTTGAGGCCGCGGTCGGTGCCGCAGTCCTCCTCGCGAATGATCACGTCCTGCGAGACGTCCACCAGACGACGGGTCAGGTAACCCGAGTCGGCGGTACGCAGGGCGGTGTCCGCCAGACCCTTACGGGCACCGTGCGTGGAGATGAAGTACTCCAGAACGGTGAGGCCCTCGCGGAAGGACGCCTTGATGGGACGAGGAATCGTCTCGTTCTTGGCGTTCGACACCAGACCACGCATACCCGCGATCTGACGCATCTGCATCATGTTTCCTCGGGCGCCCGAGTCGACCATCATGAAGATGGGGTTCGTCTTCGGGAAGTTCGCGTTCATCGCCTCGGCAACCTCGTTGGTCGCCTTGGTCCAGATCGCGATGAGCTCCTGCGTGCGCTCGTCCTTGGTGATCAGACCGCGCTCGTACTGCTTCTGGACCTTCTCGTCCTGCTCCTCGTAGCCCCTGACGATGGCCTTCTTGGCCTCGGGCACGACGATGTCGGAGACGGCCACGGTGACGCCCGAACGGGTCGCCCAGTGGAAGCCCGCCGCCTTCAGGTTGTCGAGCGTCGCCGCCACGATGACCTTGGGGTAGCGCTCGGCCAGGTCGTTGACGATCTCGGAGAGCTGCTTCTTGCCCACCGAGTAGTCGACGAACGGGTAGTCCTCGGGCAGCAGCTCGTTGAAGAGCGCGCGGCCCAGGCTGGTCCGCAGCCGGAAGGTGTCGCCCGGCTGGTACTCCGGCTCACCCTCCTCGGCGACCGGCGGCACCCAGCCACGCGGCGGCATGGTGCCGACCGGGAAGCGGATGTCGACCTTCGCCTGGAGCGACAGCTCGCGGGCGTCGAAGGCCATGGTCGCCTCGGCGGTGGAGCCGAACGCGCGGTCCGTGCCCTTGACGTTGCGGCCCTCTTCGTCCGTGGTGAGGAAGAAGAGGCCCAGCACCATGTCCTGGGTCGGCATGGTGACGGGACGACCGTCGGCCGGCTTCAGGATGTTGTTCGAGGACAGCATCAGGATGCGGGCCTCGGCCTGCGCCTCCGCGGAGAGCGGCAGGTGCACGGCCATCTGGTCACCGTCGAAGTCCGCGTTGAACGCGGTGCAGACGAGCGGGTGGATCTGGATGGCCTTGCCCTCGACCAGCTGCGGCTCGAAGGCCTGGATGCCCAGACGGTGCAGGGTGGGCGCACGGTTCAGCAGCACCGGGTGCTCGGCGATGACCTCTTCGAGGACGTCGTACACGACGGTGCGGCCACGCTCGACCATGCGCTTGGCCGACTTGATGTTCTGCGCGTGGTTCAGGTCCACCAGGCGCTTCATCACGAACGGCTTGAAGAGCTCCAGCGCCATCGCCTTCGGCAGACCGCACTGGTGCAGCTTGAGCTGCGGACCGACGACGATCACGGAACGCGCGGAGTAGTCCACGCGCTTGCCGAGGAGGTTCTGACGGAAGCGACCCTGCTTGCCCTTGAGCATGTCGCTCAGGGACTTCAGGGGGCGGTTACCGGGACCGGTGACCGGGCGACCGCGGCGGCCGTTGTCGAACAGCGCGTCGACGGCCTCCTGCAGCATCCGCTTCTCGTTGTTCACGATGATCTCGGGGGCGCCGAGGTCAAGGAGACGCTTGAGGCGGTTGTTGCGGTTGATCACACGGCGGTACAGGTCGTTCAGGTCGGAGGTCGCGAAGCGGCCACCGTCCAGCTGCACCATCGGACGCAGGTCCGGCGGGATGACCGGAACGCAGTCGAGCACCATGCCCTTGGGCTTGTTGCTGGTCTGCAGGAACGCGGAGACGACCTTGAGGCGCTTGAGCGCACGGGTCTTCTTCTGGCCCTTGCCGGTCCGGATGATCTCGCGGAGGCGCTCGGCCTCCTCGTCGAGGTCGAAGGACTCCAGGCGCTTCTGCAGCGCCGCGGCGCCCATGCAGCCGTCGAAGTACGTGCCGAAGCGGTCACGCAGCTCGCGGTAGAGCAGCTCGTCGCCCTCCAGGTCCTGGACCTTGAGGTTCTTGAAGCGGCTCCACACCTCGTCGAGGCGGTCGATCTCGCGCTGCGCACGGTCGCGCAGCTGCTTCATCTCACGCTCGGCGCCTTCGCGCACCTTGCGGCGCACGTCGGCCTTGGCGCCCTCGGCCTCCAGCTCGGCCAGGTCGGTCTCGAGCTTCTTGGCGCGGGCCTCCAGGTCGGAGTCGCGGCGGTTCTCGGTCTGCTGGCGCTCGACGGAGACGTGGGCCTCCAGGGACGGCAGGTCGCGGGTACGACGCTCCTCGTCCACGAACGTGATCATGTACGCGGCGAAGTAGATGACCTTCTCGAGGTCCTTCGGCGCGAGGTCCAGCAGGTATCCGAGGCGCGAGGGAACGCCCTTGAAGTACCAGATGTGGGTGACGGGAGCGGCAAGCTCGATGTGGCCCATCCGCTCACGACGCACCTTGGCGCGAGTGACCTCGACGCCGCAGCGCTCACAGATGATGCCCTTGAAGCGGACACGCTTGTACTTGCCGCAGTAGCACTCCCAGTCCCGGGTCGGACCGAAGATCTTCTCGCAGAAGAGTCCGTCCTTTTCGGGCTTGAGCGTGCGGTAGTTGATGGTCTCCGGCTTCTTCACTTCGCCGTGCGACCAGGTCCGGATGTCGTCCGCGGTGGCAAGGCCGATCCGCAGCTCGTCGAAGAAGTTGACGTCGAGCACTTGTCGTCAATCCCTCTTTCGGGGTCTCGTCTCAATCAATGGTCTGAACGGGTCCGGGGAGGGCCGGCCGCCTCGGGATGAGGCGGCCGGCCGGCCCGTCAGACCTCTTCGACGCTGCTCGGCTCGCGCCGGGACAGGTCGATACCGAGTTCCTCCGCCGCGCGGAAGACGTCCTCGTCCGTGTCGCGCATCTCGATGGACATGCCGTCCGAGGACAGCACCTCCACGTTGAGGCAGAGCGACTGCATTTCCTTGATGAGCACCTTGAAGGACTCGGGAATGCCGGGCTCGGGGATGTTCTCGCCCTTGACGATGGCCTCGTAGACCTTCACGCGGCCGGTCACGTCGTCGGACTTGATCGTCAGGAGCTCCTGGAGGGCGTATGCGGCGCCGTAAGCCTCAAGGGCCCACACCTCCATCTCACCGAAGCGCTGTCCACCGAACTGTGCCTTACCACCCAGCGGCTGCTGGGTGATCATGGAGTACGGGCCGGTCGAACGCGCGTGGAGCTTGTCGTCGACCAGGTGGTGCAGCTTGAGGATGTACATGAACCCGACCGAGACCGGGTCCGGGAACGGCTCGCCGGAGCGGCCGTCGTACAGCTGGGCCTTGCCGGAGGGCTGGACCAGGCGGTCGCCGTCGCGGTTGGGGATCGTGGCCTGGAAGAGGCCGGTGATCTCGTCCTCGCGCGCACCGTCGAAGACGGGCGTGGCGACGTTGGTGCCGGGGGCGACCTGGTCGGCGCCGATGGCCTGCAGGCGCTGGGCCCACTCGTCACCGAGGCCGGAGACGTCCCAGCCGCGGCTGGCGAGCCAGCCGAGGTGGATCTCCAGGACCTGTCCCGGGTTCATTCGGGACGGGACACCCAGCGGGTTGAGGATGATGTCGACCGGGGTGCCGTCCTCCAGGAACGGCATGTCCTCGATCGGCAGGATCTTGGAGATGACGCCCTTGTTGCCGTGACGGCCGGCGAGCTTGTCACCATCGGTGATCTTGCGCTTCTGCGCGACGTAGACGCGGACCAGCTGGTTCACGCCCGGCGGCAGTTCGTCGCCCTCTTCGCGGTCGAAGACGCGGACGCCGATGACCTTGCCGATCTCACCGTGCGGCACCTTCAGCGAGGTGTCGCGCACCTCGCGCGCCTTCTCACCGAAGATCGCGCGGAGCAGGCGCTCCTCGGGGGTCAGCTCGGTCTCGCCCTTGGGCGTGACCTTGCCGACGAGGATGTCGCCGGCGACGACCTCGGCGCCGATCCGGATGATGCCGCGCTCGTCGAGGTCGGCGAGGACCTCTTCGGAGACGTTCGGGATGTCCCGGGTGATCTCCTCCGGGCCGAGCTTGGTGTCACGGGCGTCGACCTCGTGCTCCTCGATGTGGATCGAGGAGAGGACGTCGTCCTGCACGAGGCGCTGCGACAGGATGATCGCGTCCTCGTAGTTGTGACCCTCCCACGGCATGAACGCCACGAGCAGGTTCTTGCCGAGGGCCATCTCACCGTTCTCGGTGGCCGGTCCGTCGGCGAGCACCTGCTCGGCCACGATCCGGTCGCCCTCGGCGACGACGACCTTCTGGTTGACCGAGGTGCCCTGGTTGGAGCGCATGAACTTGGCGATGCGGTACGTGGTGTACGTGCCGTCGTCGTTCGTGACGGTGATGTAGTCCGCGGAGACCTCCTGGACCACACCGTCCTTCTCGGCCTTGAGGACGTCCCCGGCGTCGGTGGCGCAGCGGTACTCCATGCCGGTGCCCACGAGCGGGGCCTCGGACTTGATGAGCGGCACCGCCTGACGCATCATGTTCGCGCCCATGAGGGCACGGTTGGCGTCGTCGTGCTCCAGGAAGGGGATCATCGCGGTGGCGACGGACACCATCTGGCGCGGCGAGACGTCCATGTAGTCGACGTCCGTGCCGGGCACGTAGTCGACCTCTCCGCCACGACGGCGGACCAGGACGCGGGGCTCGGTGAAGCGCAGCTCGTCGGAGAGCGTCGCGTTCGCCTGGGCGATGACGAAGCGGTCCTCCTCGTCGGCCGTGATGTAGTCGACCTCGTCGGTGACCTGGCCGTCGACGACCTTGCGGTACGGCGTCTCGATGAAGCCGAACGCGTTGACGCGGCCGTAGGAGGCGAGCGAACCGATCAGACCGATGTTCGGGCCTTCAGGGGTCTCGATCGGGCACATGCGTCCGTAGTGGGACGGGTGCACGTCACGGACCTCGAAGCCGGCCCGCTCACGGGAGAGACCACCCGGGCCAAGAGCCGACAGGCGGCGCTTGTGGGTGAGACCCGACAGCGGGTTGTTCTGGTCCATGAACTGCGACAGCTGGCTGGTGCCGAAGAACTCCTTGATGGAGGCGACGACCGGCCGGATGTTGATCAGGGTCTGCGGCGTGATCGCCTCGACGTCCTGGGTCGTCATGCGCTCACGCACGACGCGCTCCATCCGCGCCAGGCCCGTACGGACCTGGTTCTGGATGAGCTCGCCGACGTTGCGCAGACGACGGTTGCCGAAGTGGTCGATGTCGTCGGTCTCGACGACGATCGTCCGACCCGACTCACCGACGGTCTCGAGCTCACCGGCGTGCAGCTTCACCAGGTACTTGATGGTCGCGATGATGTCGTCGCTGGTGAGAACACCGGCGTCGAGCGGCTCTTCCGCGCCGAGCTTCTTGTTCACCTTGTAGCGGCCGACCTTCGCGAGGTCGTAGCGCTTCGGGTTGAAGTAGAGGTTCTCGAGCAGCGTCTGAGCAGCTTCGCGGGTCGGCGGCTCGCCGGGACGCAGCTTGCGGTAGATGTCGAGCAGTGCGTCGTCCTGGCCCTGGGTGTGGTCCTTCTCCAGGGTGGCGCGCATCGACTCGTACTCGCCGAACTCCTCCAGGATCTGCTCGGTGCTCCAGCCGAGAGCCTTGAGGAGGACGGTGACCGACTGCTTGCGCTTGCGGTCGATGCGGACACCGACCATGTCGCGCTTGTCGATCTCCATCTCCAGCCAGGCACCCCGGGAAGGGATGATCTTGGCGGAGAAGATGTCCTTGTCGGACGTCTTGTCGATCGAGGAGTCGAAGTAGACACCCGGCGAGCGGACCAGCTGCGACACGACGACACGCTCGGTGCCGTTGATGACGAAGGTGCCCTTGTTGGTCATGAGCGGGAAGTCGCCCATGAAGACCGTCTGGGACTTGATCTCGCCGGTCTCGTTGTTGGTGAACTCGGCCGTGACGAAGAGCGGCGCGGCGAACGTGAAGTCGCGCTCCTTGCACTCGTCGATCGAGTTCTTGGGGGGCTCGAAGCGGTGGTCGCGGAACGTAAGCGACATCGACCCGGAGAAGTCCTCGATCGGTGAGATCTCCTCGAAGATCTCCTCCAGGCCGGACTTGGTGGGGACGTCTTGTCCACTGTCCAGAGCAGCCTCGACGCGAGCCTTCCAGGCGGCGTTGCCGAGGAGCCAGTCAAAGCTCTCGGTCTGCAGCGCGAGGAGGTTCGGAACCTCGAGGGGCTCCTTGATCTTTGCAAAAGAGATGCGCAGCGGGGCGGTGCTGGCACCGTTGTTCGTATTCGCGGTCGAGGCGTTGCGCGAGGCGGCCAAGAGGGGGTCCTTCCGAGGGCTCGGACTCACTACGCGCGTACCGGTCCCACCCTGGACACAAAGACAGACCATTCCGAATCGGTCGCAAAACGACCAGGTCGAAGGGGGTCGGTCATCGGTGCTTCAGCGTGGGCATGCCCCTGGTGACGGGCAGGAGGCAGCTAACAGGCAGCGCAAAGGGTCAGTGTAGCCAAGCGGCACACTGATGTCCAGTCGGGGTTCTCAGAGACCCACGTTGCTCTCAACAGCTGTTCTCAACACCTATGTCTAGCCCTAGCCCTCGCGCGGGGTGCGCTCTTCTTTACTGCCCTCTTCACTCTCGATCCATGCCTCGGATACGGATCGAAGTGATGACGCGTCCTGAGAATTGCGCGCCGCGTCCGGTTCGTCAAGGCCCGCCGGTCCGATCGGACCTCCAGGAGCCTTCACCGGCCGCCCCCGGGAAGCCCGCAGGACGCCCCTGGGGGGCCTGCGAGAGGCGCACGGCGAAGATCACCCTACTCGTCGTCGGCGGAAGAGCAAGGGACCCGCCACGGGCACGCCGAAGGGCGACCACCCGGATGGGTGATCGCCCTTCGGTGAGGTGATGTCATCGCCTTACGGCGAGGACGGCCTCGGGAGAGTCAGGAGACTCTCGAAGTCACTTGACCTCGACGGAAGCGCCGGCGGCCTTGAGGGACTCGGCAGCCTTCTCGGCGGCCTCCTTGGCGACCTTCTCGAGGACCGGCTTCGGGGTGCCGTCGACGAGGTCCTTGGCCTCCTTGAGACCCAGCGAGGTCAGCTCACGCACGACCTTGATGACCTGGATCTTCTTCTCGCCGGCACCGGTGAGGATGACGTCGAACTCGTCCTGCTCCTCAGCGGCCTCGGCAACGGCGCCCGGACCGGCCGGACCGGCAACGGCGACGGCCGCGGCGGCGGTGACGTCGAACTTCTCCTCGAAGGCCTTCACGAACTCGGAGAGCTCGATGAGGGTGAGCTCCTCGAACTGAGCGAGCAGGTCTTCCTGGCTGAGCTTCGCCATGATGGCGTCCTTCCACTATTCGGCAGGTGCCGGATGTATGTGTCGGCGGGCGTACGTGGAGCCCGCTGGACCGCTGAGCGAAATTACTCGGCGGCCTCGGCGGGAGCCGGAGTACCGGCACCGCCCTGCTCTTCCCGCTTGGCACGAAGAGCTTCCGCGGTGCGGACGAACTTCGACGGCAGAGCCTGGAAGAGCTGCGCAGCCTGAGTCTGCTTGCCCTTCATGGCACCGGCCAGCTTGGAGAGCAGAACCTCGCGGGACTCGAGGTCCGCGAGCTTCTTGATCTCATCGGCGGACAGCGCCTTACCGTCAAGGACACCGCCCTTGATGATGAGGTTGGGGTTGTCCTTGGCGAAGTCACGAAGACCCTTCGCCGACTCCACCGGGTCACCGGTGACGAAGGCAACCGCCGTCGGACCCGAGAACAGGTCGTCCAGCGTGTCGATCCCGGCCTCGTTGGCCGCAATCTTGGTCAGCGTGTTCTTCACCACGGCGTACTGGGCGTTCTCACCGAGCGAACGGCGCAGCTCCTTGAGCTGTGCCACGGTGAGACCCCGGTACTCGGTCAGCACGGCGGCGTTCGAGCTGCGGAACTGGTCCGTCAGCTCGGCTACCGCGGCAGCCTTGTCGGGCCTTGCCATGAGCGTCGGCCTCCTTCCGGGTGATGAGGACCGCTCAGAAGGGGCCGGGAAAGACGAAACGCCCCAGCACAAGTGCCAGGGCGCGGCTCGACCGAACAGAGTCCGGGAGCGTTCCACAGTCACCTGCGCAGGTCGTCCGATCTAGCGGAACCTTCGGTCACCGTCCCCCTTGCGAGAGCGCGGTGACGACCAGCGGTCTTTGGCTTCCTGGTGAGAGTACGCGACCGGATACGGGCGGAGCAAATCCGTCCCCGTTCGTCCCTTGCGGGAGGTGTCAGGAGGCGCCGCCCGTGGCGCCGCCCTGCTGCTTCAGCAGTTCCTTGAAGTCCACGGTGTCCGAGG
Source organism: Streptomyces sp. NPDC020884 (assembly GCF_044333935.1). Classification (NCBI taxonomy): domain Bacteria; kingdom Bacillati; phylum Actinomycetota; class Actinomycetes; order Kitasatosporales; family Streptomycetaceae; genus Streptomyces; species Streptomyces sp. NPDC020884. The sequence continues at coordinate 315,484 of NZ_JBIRRY010000003.1, forward strand.
CCGGCGGCTGCTCCGAGGGGACCTCGGTGCCGTAGTCGCTGTAGAAGAGCGTCGAGTTGAACGCGCCGGTCTTCATCTCGCCGCGCTCGGTCTTCTTCACCAGCAGGTCGTTCTTGTCGACCCAGATGTCGACGGTCTGCGTGGTCACCCCGGCCAGCGCGAGCTGCTCCTTGAACGCGGCCAGCTGCTTCGCGTCCAGGTTGCTGTTCTTCGCGGTCAGCTCGGCCACGTCGACGGTGCCGGAGTAATGCGTCGCGGGGACCCCGCGGACGTCCTCCTGGCCGACCTTCTTCACGTCGCCGGAGGCCAGGAGCGACTTCACGCCCTGCTCGGGCGTGCTGTTCTGGATCTGGTCCTTCATGACGTCGCCGGAGGCCCCGCCCAGCTCGGCGAGGTCCTTGTAGGCATAGCGGATCCAGTGCTTGCCACCCGTGCTGGCCGCCATGGCGTCGCCCATGTTGGCGTAGTACTCGTCCTTGAAGTAGCGCGCCTGCACCGAGCCGTCGCCGCCGGACTGCTTCAGGGCGTCGCCCATGGTGCCGCCGGTGTACGTGATGGTCAGCGCGCCCGAGAGGCCGTCGGCCCAGCCGATGGCCCCGGACTGCTTCATGGACACGGCGCTGCCCATCTCGGTGGTGCCCTCGATCCGCGCGGACTGGGCGCCGCCGGTCTTCAGCTGCACCTGCTTCAGCGCGGCCACCGGGCTCGCCTTGCCGACCGCGCCGGCCTTGTCCTTGCTGCCGGAGCCGCCGGAGCCGCTGGAGCCCCCCGAGCCGTCGGAGCCACTGCAGGCCGCCATCGACGTCAGTGCCGCCGCGGCGGCCAGAGCCGTACCCATGCGTCGTGCCGTGCTCGTCCTCATGTAACCGTCCACCCCTCGTATCGTCCTTCGTCCCCCGCACAACAGTGTCATAGGGCACTGACAGGCATGGGGCCTTACGGATACGAGGACGGGCCCCGCACCTCGAAAGGTTGCGGGGCCCGTTCACACAGTGCACGCGTACGACGCGGCTACCGGGTGAGCACAGTGGCTCAGACGGAGGCCGGGTCCTCCTCGACGAGGAGGTTGCGGGTGCGGTTGGAGTCCAGCGGGATGCCGGGGCCCATCGTGGTGGCCAGGGTGGCCTTCTTGATGTAGCGGCCCTTGGCGGCGGACGGCTTCAGACGGAGGATCTCGTCCAGCGCCGCTGCGTAGTTCTCCACCAGCTTCGTCTCGTCGAACGAGGTCTTGCCGATGATGAAGTGCAGGTTCGAGTGCTTGTCGACGCGGAACTCGATCTTGCCGCCCTTGATGTCGTTGACAGCCTTCACGACATCGGGGGTGACGGTGCCGGTCTTCGGGTTCGGCATCAGGCCACGCGGACCGAGCACGCGGCCCAGACGGCCGACCTTGCCCATGAGGTCCGGGGTGGCGACGACGGCGTCGAAGTCCAGACGGCCCTTCGCCACCTCGTCGATGAGCTCGTCGGCGCCGACGATGTCGGCTCCAGCGGCTTCCGCGGCCGCAGCACGGTCACCGGTCGCGAAGACCAGGACCCGGGCGGTCTTGCCGGTGCCGTGCGGGAGGTTCACGGTGCCACGGACCATCTGGTCGGCCTTGCGCGGGTCGACACCCAGGGCAAAGGCGACCTCGACGGTGCTGTCGAACTTCGTGGAGGCGGTGTCCTTGGCGATACGGACGGCCTCGAGCGGGGCGTAGTTGCGCTCCCGGTCGATCTTGGCGTCCGCAGCGCGGAGGTTCTTGCTGCGCTTCACTTCTACTCCTGTGGTTTCAGAGTGTGGAGTCGTGGTGCGGACCAGCGCTTGGTCCTACCACTGGGGGTTACGGGGCTGAATCAGCCTTCGACCGTGATGCCCATGGAGCGGGCGGTGCCGGCAATGATCTTCGACGCGGCGTCAAGGTCATTGGCGTTCAGGTCGGGGAGCTTCGTCGTGGCGATCTCGCGGACCTGGGCGGCCGTCAGCTTGGCGACCTTGGTCTTGTGCGGCTCGCCGGAGCCCTTGTCCACACCCGCGGCCTTGAGGATCAGCTTGGCGGCCGGCGGAGTCTTCGTGATGAAGGTGAAGGAGCGGTCGTCGTAGACCGTGATCTCCACCGGCACGACCATGCCACGCTGCGACTCGGTCGCGGCGTTGTAGGCCTTGCAGAACTCCATGATGTTGACGCCGTGCTGACCGAGCGCGGGGCCGACCGGCGGGGCCGGGTTCGCCGCACCGGCGTTGATCTGGAGCTTGATAAGCCCCGTGACCTTCTTCTTCTTGGGAGGCATTGCTCTCTCCGGGTCCTATGAGAGTGTTTCGCCGCCGATTCCGGTCATCCGGATGGAGGCATACCGCACAACGATAACGGGTATAGCTGTGCGACCAAAAACCCAGCAGGTCAGAGCGGCTGTGAAGCCTCTCTGACCTGCTGGGTAGGCATGTGTCCAGTAACCGGCGGGAAGCGCTAGTTCTTCTGGATCTGGTCGAAGCTGAGCTCGACCGGGGTCTCGCGGCCGAAGATCTCGACGAGGCCCTTGACCTTCTTCGAGTCGGCGTTGATCTCGTTGATCGTGGCCTGCAGCGTGGCGAACGGGCCGTCCGTGACGGTGACCGAGTCGCCGACCTCGAAGTCCAGCACCTGGACCTCGACCTTGCGGGACGGAGCCGGCTTGCCCTCGGCCTCGGCGGCCTCGCGGGCGGCCTTCTCCTCGGCCTCCGGGGCGAGCATCTTCACGATCTCGTCCAGGGTCAGCGGGTACGGGTCGTAGGCGTTGCCCACGAAGCCGGTGACGCCCGGCGTGTTCCGCACGACGCCCCAGGACTCGTTCGTCAGGTCCATGCGCACCAGCACATAGCCGGGGAGCTTGTTCTGCCGGACGTTCTTGCGCTCGCCGTTCTTGATCTGGACGATTTCCTCTTCAGGCACCTCGGCCTGATAGATGAACTCCTCCACGTTCAGCGAGACGGCGCGCTGCTCGAGGTTGGCCTTCACGCGCTTCTCGTAACCGGCGTACGTGTGGATGACGTACCACTCGCCGGGGAGAGTGCGGAGCTCTTCGCGCAGGGCGGCGACGGGGTCGACGGGGGCGGCCGGCTCGGCCTCTTCCTCGTCGGTGCTCTCGTCGTCGGCGTTCTCGTCGTCGACCTCGACCGCCTCGGCGGCCTCTTCCTCGACGGCGTCGGAACCCGCGGTGTCTTCGTCGGACTCATCGGACTCGTCGGACTCGACGTTCACGGCGGCCTGCTCGGCGGGCTCGCCCGCGGCGAGGTCGGCGGCCTCGGCCTGGTCCGGGTCCACGGAGTCAGCAGCCTCAACGATGTCGAGCTCGTCCTTGGCGGACTCGAAGGCGCCAGCCTCGGGCTCGACGGCGTCGTTCAGGTTCGGGTCAGACACGATGGCTGCTTCTTCCTGGATACAAAGGGTGGAACGTGCGAAAGGGGCGCCGGGTCGGACGCCTTCCGCGAGATCAGCCGAAGACGTACTTGATGACCCGGGCGAAGCCCATGTCCAGAACGGTAACAAGACCGATCATGACGACGACGAACACGATCACCACGGAGGTGTACGTCGTGAGCTGGCTACGGGTCGGCCAGACAACCTTACGGAGTTCGGCGACGATCTGGCGGTAGAACAGCGCGAGCCGACCCAGAGGGCCCTTCTTGCCGCGCTTGCCGCCCTTCCGAGCCTTCTTCTTCGACTCGGGAGCTTCATCCTCAGCATCAGGCATGTCGATGGAGCCCACGGCGTCCGTCACGCTACTCACCTGATTCCGGGTCGTGGCCGTGCCGCGCCCGGTGGAGCCGCACGGCTGTGCAATGAAGTACGTACATGCGCACACATCCCGGCGAAGGAGTGTGTAGCAGGGCCGGAGGGACTTGAACCCCCAACCGCTGGTTTTGGAGACCAGTGCTCTACCAATTGAGCTACGACCCTTTGTGGTTTCCACCAACCTACCGCATCTTTCCCGGTGACCGGGTGCAGGAACGGTGCGGCTGGTGAAGGCCAACGACAGGTGAGTGTACGTGCTCGGGGCCGCCGCGTCGAACAGACAACTACCGACCGGTCCTGTCCGGATGCTGTCCGGGTCCTGTCCGGTCTCTGAAACCCCTGTGCCGACGGCTTTCGCGGTCTGGGAGCATGGGGCCATGAGCGCTGCAACTTCACCGTCCGAGCGCCGGGTTTCCGCCCGCATCGGTGCGATCTCCGAGTCCGCGACCCTCGCCGTCGACGCCAAGGCCAAGGCTCTCAAGGCCGCCGGGCGTCCGGTGATCGGCTTCGGGGCCGGCGAGCCCGACTTCCCGACGCCCGACTACATCGTCGAGGCCGCGGTCGAGGCCTGCCGCAACCCGAAGTACCACCGCTACACCCCGGCCGGGGGGCTCCCCGAGCTCAAGGCCGCCATCGCGGAGAAGACGCTGCGCGACTCCGGCTACGAGGTCGAGGCCAGCCAGATCCTGGTGACCAACGGCGGCAAGCAGGCCATCTACGAGGCCTTCGCCGCGATCCTCGACCCGGGCGACGAGGTCATCGTCCCGGCCCCTTACTGGACCACCTACCCCGAGTCGATCCGGCTCGCGGGCGGTGTCCCGGTCGAGGTCGTCGCCGACGAGACCACCGGCTACCGGGTCTCCGTCGAGCAGTTGGAGGCCGCGCGCACCGAGAAGACCAAGGTCGTCCTGTTCGTCTCGCCGTCCAACCCGACCGGCGCCGTCTACAGCCGGGCCGACGCCGAGGCCATCGGCCGCTGGGCCGTCGAGCACGGCCTGTGGGTGCTCACCGACGAGATCTACGAGCACCTCGTCTACGGCGACGCCACGTTCACCTCGCTCCCGGCGATCGTCCCCGAGCTGCGCGACAAGTGCATCGTCGTCAACGGCGTCGCCAAGACGTACGCGATGACCGGCTGGCGGGTGGGCTGGATCATCGGCCCGAAGGACGTCGTGAAGGCCGCGACCAACCTCCAGTCGCACGCCACCTCCAACGTCTCCAACGTCGCCCAGGTCGCCGCGCTCGCCGCCGTCTCCGGCCCGCTGGACGCCGTCGCCGAGATGCGCACCGCCTTCGACCGCCGCCGGGGGCTCATCGTGCGGCTGCTCAACGAGATCGACGGCGTGCTCTGCCCGGAGCCCGAGGGCGCGTTCTACGCCTACCCGTCGGTGAAGGGTCTGCTCGGCAAGGAGATCCGCGGCAAGCGCCCGGCCACCAGCGTCGAGCTGGCCGCCCTCATCCTGGACGAGGCCGAGGTCGCCGTCGTCCCGGGTGAGGCCTTCGGCACCCCGGGCTACCTGCGCCTTTCCTACGCCCTGGGCGACGACGACCTCATCGAGGGCGTCTCGCGGATCCAGAAGCTGCTGGGCGAGGCCAAGGCCTGACCGGTCACGAAGCCACTCGAACAAAAAGCGCCCCCGGCCGGTGGAATCCTCCACCGGCCGGGGGCGCTTTTTGTTCGAGTGGCCCCCCTAAAAGGGAAAGCGGCTACCGCTCCGGCCCGCCCGTGCGGCAGGATCTTCCAATGGAGCGTGATGTACGTCTGTTGCCCAAGGCCCACCTGCACCTGCACTTCACCGGGTCGATGCGGCCTACCACCCTGCTCGAACTCGCCGACAAGTACGGGGTCCATCTCCCCGACGCCCTGACCGGCGGCGAGCCCCCCAAACTACGGGCAACCGACGAGCGCGGCTGGTTCCGTTTCCAGCGGCTCTACGACATCGCCCGGTCCTGCCTGCGGTCCCCGGAGGACATCCACCGCCTGGTGCGCGAGAGCGCCCAGGAGGATGTCGCGGACGGCTCCGGCTGGCTGGAGATCCAGGTCGACCCCACCTCGTACGCCCCACTGCTCGGCGGGCTGATCCCGGCCATCGAGATCATCCTCGACGCCGTGGACAGCGCAGCCCGGGACACCGGCCTGGGCATGCGCGTGGTGATCGCCGCCAACCGGATGAAGCACCCGCTGGACGCCCGCACGCTGGCCCGGCTCGCCGTGCGGTACGCGGACCGGGGCGTCGTCGGCTTCGGGCTCTCCAACGACGAGCGGCGGGGCATGGCCCGCGACTTCGACCGGGCCTTCGCCATCGCCCGCGAGGGCGGTCTGCTGGCGGCTCCGCACGGCGGGGAGCTCGCCGGGCCCTCCAGCGTGCGCGACTGCCTCGACGACCTGGACGCCTCGCGCATCGGCCACGGCGTGCGCGCCGCCGAGGACCCCCGGCTGTTGCGCAAGCTCGCCGAGCGCGGGGTCACCTGCGAGGTCTGCCCGTCGTCCAATGTGGCGCTCGGTGTCTACGAGAAGCCCGCCGACGTCCCCCTGCGCACTCTGTTCGACGCGGGTGTGCCGATGGCGCTGGGGGCGGACGACCCGCTGCTGTTCGGTTCGCGGCTGGCCGCCCAGTACGAACTGGTGCGCCGCCACCACGGCTTCACCGACGCGGAGCTGGCCGAGCTGGCCCGCCAGTCGGTGCGCGGATCGGCGGCCCCCGTGGACGTACGGGAGAAGCTGCTGTCCGGGATCGACCACTGGCTGGCTAGCTGATCCCGGCCGGGATCCCGCCAGAAGCCCCCGGGACGATCCCGGCCAGCAGCGTGCGGGCGAGGGAGGCGGCGAAGTCGTCCAGGGTCTGCGGGGGCGCGCCGTCGGGGAGCGCGGAGTAGGCGAAGGCCCGCTGGGCGCAGGCGCCCAGCAGCAGCGAGGCCGCAGCATAGGTGTCCGCGTCGGCCCGGACCCGGCCCGCTCGCTGCTCGGCGCGCAGGTAGCCGTCGAGTTGCCGGATCGGCAGGTGGGGCCCGGCCCCCAGTTCCCGCAGGCCCTCTTCGTGACGGCGCTTGAGCTGGGGTTCGGCGTACAGGGACGCGGCCATGGGGAAGGTCTGCTCGTAGAACAGGGCGGCCTGCCGGGCGACGTCGGCGAGGTTGCCCTCGACGCTGCCCTCGCCGGCGGTCAGGTCGCCGAGCAGGTTCCCGAGCCGGGGCAGCCGCTCCGTGAGGACGGTGACGAACAGCTCTTCCTTGCTGGTGAAGTACTTGTAGAGCGCCGCCTCCGAGCAGCCGGCCGCCCTGGCGATCTCCTTGGTGGTGGTCCGGCCCAGGCCGATGGAGAGCATCAGCTCGTGCGCCGCGTCGACGATCCGTACGCGGGCGGGCTTCTGGTCCATGCGTGCTCCAAGCGACGGTGGGGCGAAGATCTTGACGACCGGGCGGGAAGCCACCCACTGTAGGGGTTAGTGAACACTCACCCACCAGGAGGCGCGCTATGAGGATCACCGTGTTCGGGGCGACCGGCGGCGTCGGCCTGGAGATCGTGGGGCAGGCGCTCGCGGCGGGCCACGAGGTGACGGCCGTGGTCCGCGACCCGGACCGGATCCCGGGGCCGCTGGAGCACGCGGCGCCGCACGCTGTCGTCCGGCTGGACGATCCGGCGGCGGTGCGGGCTGCGGTGGCGGGGCGGGACGCGGTGCTCTCGGGGCTGGGTTCGCGCGGCCGCAGGGCGAACGGCGTCGCCGAGCGGCTCACGGGGAAGATCCTGACGGCGATGGAGACCGAGGGGGTGCGCCGGCTGCTGGTGGTGAGCGCGGCGCCGGTCGGGCCGGAGCCGGAGGGCGATCCGCTGGTCGACCGGTTGCTGCGCAAGGGGATCGGGGCGGTCCTGGCGGAGTTGTACACCGATCTCGCCCGGATGGAGGCGGCGTTGGCCGGCAGTGCGACGGACTGGACCTCGGTACGGCCGCCGAAGCTGACGAACGGGCCGCGTACGGGCGTCTACCGCCGGGTCGTGGGCGGTGCGCCACGCAGCGGCCGGTCCATCTCCCGGGCCGATGCGGCGCACGCCATGCTGGCGCTGATCGACGACCCGGCGGCCGTACGGCAGGGCGTGGGCATCGCCTACTGAGCGGCGGCGTCCCGGCGGGTCACAGGCTGACGCCGACCGTCACCGGCTCGTTGACCAGGGTGACGCCGAAGGCGGCGTGCACCCCGGCGACGACCTCGCGGGCCAGGGCGAGCAGGTCCTCGGTGGTGGCCGCGCCCCGGTTGGTGAGGGCGAGGGTGTGCTTGGTGGAGATCCGGGCGGGGCCGCTGCCGTAGCCCTTGGTGAATCCGGCGCGGTCGATCAGCCAGGCCGCCGAGGTCTTGGTCCGGCCGTCCCCGGCGGGGAACGCCGGAGGCGTCACGTCCGGGCCGAGACGCTGGCCGACCCGGTCGAGGAAGTCCTGGAACGCGGCCTGGTCGAGGATCGGATTGGTGAAGAAGGACCCTGCCGACCAGGTGTCGTGGTCCTCGGGGTCGAGCACCATGCCCTTGCCGGCGCGGAGTTTCAGCACGGTCTCCCGGGCCGCCGCGGCGGGAACGCGGTCACCCTGTTCGACGCCCATCGCCCTGGCCGTTTCGGGGTACCTGAGGGGCGCGGAAAGCCCGGCGGCCTCTTCCAGCTCGAATCGGACGCGGAGCACAACGAAGCGATCGGGTTCTGCCTTGAAACGACTGTGGCGGTACGAGAATGCGCACGCGGCGTTCGGAATCGTCACGGTCTCCTGCGTGTGCCGGTCGTAGGCGACGACCTCCGTGATGGTGGAGGACACCTCCTGCCCGTACGCCCCGACGTTCTGGATGGGCGTCGCGCCCGCGGATCCGGGGATGCCCGCCAGGCACTCGATGCCCGCGAGGCCCGCCTCGACGGTCCGGGCGACGGCGTCGGTCCACACCTCACCGGCCGCCAGCTCCAACGACGTGCCCGAGAGCGCGAAGCCCTTCGTGGCGATCAGCAGCGCGGTGCCGTCGAAGCCCTTGTCCCCGATGACCAGGTTGGAGCCGCCGCCGATCACCAGCAGCGGGGTGCCGCTCGCGTCGGCCTCGCGCACGGCGGCGATCACCTCGGCGTCGGTCGTGGCGGTCAGCAGCCGGGCGGCGGGGCCGCCGAGCCGGAAGGTGGTCAGGGGGGCGAGGGGGGTGTCGTGGAGTTCCTGCACGGGGACAAGAGTACGGTCCGCGCCCCCGCCGCTCGTGCGGGGCCACGGACCGTACACCGGGGTCCGGAGGCTCAGGCGGCCACCGCGACCCCGAGCGCCCCTCCGCAGGAGGAACGCCCCTCACCTCCGAGCTCCGCGCCGGTACGCCTCAGGCGAGCCGGACCACGGCCCGGGACATCCCCAGCACCTTCTTGCCGTCACACAGGGCGACCAGGTCCACCCGGACCAGGTTGTCGTCGAGCTTCGCGGCGACCTTGCCGCTGACCTCTATCAGTGCGCCCTTGTCGTCGTTGGGCACGACGACCGGCTTCGTGAAACGCACTCCGTAGTCCACGACCGCGCCCGGGTCGCCGGCCCAGTCCGTGACCACCCGGACCGCCTCGGCCATCGTGAACATGCCGTGCGCGATCACATCCGGCAGCCCGACCTCGCGCGCGAACTTCTCGTTCCAGTGGATCGGGTTGAAGTCGCCCGAGGCGCCCGCGTACTGCACGAGCATGGCCCGTGTCACCGGGAACGTCCGCGCCGGCAGTTCCGTGCCGACCTCGACCGAACCGTAAGAGACCTTTGCCGTCATCACGCCTCCTCGGCGGCGCGCGCCACCAGCTTCATCAACGTCGTGACCACCAGTTCGCCGGCCTCGTCGTGCACATCCCCGCGGACGTCCAGGATGTCGTTGCCGGCAAGGGACTTGATGCCCTCGATCGTCGAGGTGACCGTCAGCCGGTCCCCCGCCCGCACCGGACGCACGTACGAGAACTTCTGGTCGCCGTGCACCACCCGGCTGAAGTCCAGGCCCAGCTGCGGGTCCTGCACCACCGCTCCGGCCGCCCGGTAGGTGATCGAGAAGACGAACGTGGGCGGCGCGATCACATCGGCATGACCGAGCGCACGGGCGGCCTCCGCGTCGACGTACGCCGGATGGGTGTCACCCACCGCCTCGGCGAACTCGCGGATCTTCTCCCGGCCGACCTCGTACGCCGGAGTGGGCGGATAGGTCCGCCCCACGAAGGACTGGTCGAGCGCCATGAGCTCGCTACCTCCTGATGAAAGTCGAATAAGGGCACGCCATGCGGGGACGACCCCAGACAACGACACGAGGCCGCCCCCAGAGGGGACGGCCTCGTGTACGAGCCTGATTCAGCGTGTTTCGCGGTGCGCGGTGTGCGAGTTGCAGCGCGGGCAGTGCTTCTTCATCTCAAGACGGTCCGGGTTGTTACGCCGGTTCTTCTTGGTGATGTAGTTCCGCTCCTTGCACTCCACGCAGGCCAGCGTGATCTTCGGGCGGACGTCGGTGGCAGCCACGTGAGTGCTCCTTGGACGGACGGATGGACGGATGAACGCATAAAAGAGTAGCCGATCGAAGGACCGACCCAACAATCGGCTACCGTTAGTAGCGGTGACCGGACTTGAACCGGTGACACAGCGATTATGAGCCGCTTGCTCTACCGACTGAGCTACACCGCTTTGATGATGAGTCCTCCCGCCGAAGCGGGAGTTCCCGATCACCAGAGCCCCAATGCGGAATCGAACCGCAGACCTTCTCCTTACCATGGAGACGCTCTACCGACTGAGCTATTGGGGCGAGCGATGAAGACATTACACGGTCCCCCGCCGGTTGCCCAAATCCGTTTGTGACGCACGCTCCGGCCCCCCGCCCGGGGCCGCCCACACCCCCTGATCAGGCCTTGATCCAGGCCACGCGCGACTCCGGACCCGGCCCCGCCGGCGTCCGGCACAGGCGCACCGGTACGACTATTCCGCTCCTCCCGGAAGCCGCCCCCGCACGCCCCTAGGGTGTGGTCACTCCGTGTGATCTTGCACCCCTCCCAGGAGCGCGATGCCTGACAGCCAGCCACGGCGGCCCGACGACAACGCGCCCGACAGCGCCGAGGCGGCCGCCACTGCCGACTCCCCCGCCCTCGTCCTCGGCGGCGCCCGCCTCGCCGACGGCCGGGCCGTCGACGTACGCCTGAGCGGCAGCCGGATCGAGGCCGTCGGCACCGCGGGCAGCCTCACCGCCCGCGGCCCCCGCATCGACCTCCGCGGCTACCTCCTGCTCCCCGCCCCCGCCGAGCCCCACGCCCACAGCGACACCGCCCTCACCGCGGACAGCGCGGGCCCCGACAGTCCGGGCCCCGCCTCCCACCGCGCCGAGGACATCCAGCGCCGCGCCACGGAGGCCGCCCTCCTCCAGCTCGGCCACGGCGCCACCGCCCTGCGCACCCACGTCCGCGTCGGCGACGTCCAGGGCCTCGCCCCGCTCGAAGCCGTCCTGCAGACCCGGCGGGCCCTGCGCGGCCTCGCCGACGTCATGCCCGTCGCGGTCCCCCGGCTCCTCACCGGCATCGCCGGAGCGGACAGCCTCGCGATGCTCAGGGACGCGGTGAAGATGGGCGCGGCCGTCGTCGGCGGCTGCCCCGACCTCGACCCGGACCCCACGGGCTACACCGAAGCCGTCCTGGAGATCGCCGCCGAGCACGGCTGCCCCGTGGACCTGCACACCGACGGCGACGACCCCGCCCGGCTGGCCCGGCTCGCCGCGATGGCCGCCGGCCTGCGCCCCGGCGTCACCCTCGGCCCCTGCGCGGGCCTGGCCCACCTGCCGCTGGACGCCGCGGCCCGCGCAGCAGACCAGCTCGCCGCCGCCGGCATCACCGTGGTCTGCCTGCCCCAGGGCGGCTGCGCCGGAGCAGAGCGCCGTACGACCGCCCCCGTGCGCCTCCTGCGCTCCGCCGGTGTGCGCGTCGCGGCGGGCAGCGGCGCACTGCGGGACACGGCCAACCCGGTCGGCCGCGGCGATCCGCTCGAAGCCGCCTACCTCCTCGCCTCCCAGGCCGGGCTACGTGCCGAACAGGCGTACGCCATGGTCTCCACGGCCGCCCGCGCGACCCTCGGCCTTCCCGACGTGCGGGTCGAGGCGGGCTTCCCCGCCGAACTCCTCGCCGTACGCGGCGAACGGCTCTCGGCGGTGCTGTCCCTCGCCTACAGCCGCATCGTCATCCACCGCGGCCGGGTCGTCGCCCGCACCAGCGCCGTGCGCGAGTACTGCGACTCCGACTCCGACGCCACCACCGGCCTCGGCGGACTTCCGCGCCAGGGGCGACCCGACTCCGGTGCCGGGCCCAGGAACTGAGCGCGAGCCCGCCCCCGGGCGTACGGTCGGAGGTATGCGCATTGTCATCGCAGGTGGACACGGACAGATCGCACTGCGGCTGGAGCGGCTGCTCGCCGCACGCGGGGATGAAGCCGTAGGGATCATCCGCAACCCCCAACAGAGTCAGGACCTGACCGAGGCCGGCGCCCAACCCGCCGTGCTGGACCTCGAATCGGCCACCGTCGAGCAGACCGCGGAGGTTCTGCGCGGCGCGGACGCGGCCGTCTTCGCGGCGGGCGCGGGGCCGAACAGCGGCGCCGCCCGGAAGGACACCGTCGACCGCGGCGCGGCCGTGCTGTTCGCCGACGCGGCCGAGGCGGCAGGCGTCCGCCGCTACCTGGTCGTCTCCTCCATGGGCGCCGACCCCGACCACCCCGGCGACGAGGTCTTCGACCTGTACCAGCGGGCCAAGGGCGCCGCCGACGCCGACGTACGCGCCCGCACCGCGCTGGACTGGACGATCCTGCGCCCCGGCATGCTGACCAACGACGCGGGCACCGGACAGGTCCTCCTCGCCGCCTCCACGGGCCGTGGCCCGATCCCCCGCGACGATGTGGCGGCCACCCTGCTGGAGCTGCTGGACACCCCGGCGACGGCGGGCCTCACCCTCGAGGCGATCTCCGGGAACGTGCCGGTGACCGTGGCCGTGAAGGATGTCGCGGGCAACTGATCCGCACCGGGCGCCACCCGGAACTCCCCACCCGGACAACGAGAAAGCCCCCGACCAGAAGACTGGTCGGGGGCTTCGTTCGCGTGGCGGCGCCAGGGTTCGAACCTGGGTAGGCTGAGCCGGCAGATTTACAGTCTGCTCCCTTTGGCCACTCGGGCACACCGCCTCGAACGACGCGTTGGATCTCGTGGTGAGCTCCTTGGCGACGACGTAAACAATACCTGATGGCCAGGGGTGCTCCGCCACCTCATTGATCAGCAGCCGGAGGGGGCGGCGGTGGCTAGGCTTGCGCTGTATCCCCAGCATTCGACGCAAGGAGCCACACGTCATGGCCGACTCCAGTTTCGACATCGTCTCGAAGGTCGAGCGGCAGGAGGTCGACAATGCCCTCAACCAGGCCGCCAAGGAGATCTCCCAGCGTTACGACTTCAAGGGCACGGGCGCCTCGATCTCGTGGTCGGGCGAGAAGATCCTGATGGAGGCGAACGGCGAGGAGCGCGTCAAGGCCATCCTCGACATCTTCCAGTCCAAGCTGATCAAGCGGGGCATCTCGCTGAAGTCGCTGGACGCCGGCGAGCCGCAGCTCTCCGGCAAGGAATACAAGATCTTCGCCACGATCGAGGAAGGCATCTCCCAGGAGAACGCCAAGAAGGTGGCGAAGATCATCCGCGACGAGGGTCCGAAGGGCGTCAAGGCGCTGGTCCAGGGCGACGAGCTGCGGGTCAGCTCGAAGAGCCGGGACGACCTGCAGGCCGTGCAGGCGCTGCTCAAGGGGCAGGACTTCGAGTTCGCGGTGCAGTTCGCGAACTACCGGTGATCAACTGTTCCGATCCGTACGGGCGTTGCCGGATCGGTTGAGCCGAGCCGAGCCGAGCTGAACTGAGCTGAACTGAGCTGATCCGAGCACGACGGGGGCACACCGCCGAGGCCGACCTCGACGGCGTGCCTCTTCGTGTTCCCGGCCCGGGGGTGGTGCGGGTGCGATGTCCGAATACCGCCGGTGGCATCGGGGCGAGCGGCGCAGACTGGCCGTACGGATCGGGAGAGTGAGAAGGCATGACGACGACGGTGTACGCGCGGTTGGAGAGCCCCCTGGGTGAGCTGCTGCTGGTCGGCGAGGCGGCGGACGGGGCGGGAGTCCGGCTGCTCTCGGTGTCGATGTCCGGGCAGAAGGGCGGCGCGGTCGTCCAGGACGCCTGGCGGCACGACCCCGGGGCGTTCGCGGAGGTCGCCCGGCAGTTGGAGGCGTACTTCGCGGGGCGCTCGACGCGGTTCGACGTGCCGTTCGCCGAGGGCGTGGGCACGGAGTTCCAGCGGCGGGTCTGGGCGGCGCTGGAGTCGATCCCGTACGGGAGCACGGTGTCGTACGGGGAGGTCGCGGCACAGGTCGGGGCCCCGGGCGCGGGGGTCCGGGCGGTGGGCACCGCGATCGGGCGCAACCCTCTGCTGGTCGTCCGGCCGTGCCACCGGGTGATCGGGGCGGACGGGGCGCTGCGGGGGTACGCGGGCGGCCTGGAGCGCAAGAGGCTGCTGCTGGGGATCGAAGGCGTGGCGGGCTGAGCCGTGGCGCCTGGGCTTCCGCCGTCCTCGGACGGCCTGTTCCGGCGTCCGAGGGCGGTCGTCGCGCCGGGCGCCGTCCATGTGCCGGAGTGGCTGTCGGTGGAACAGCGCCGGGAGTTGGTGGCGGCGTGCCGTCAGTGGGCCCGGGGGCCGGTCCCGTTGCGGCACACGGCGCTGCCGGGCGGCGGGGTGATGTCGGTGCGGACGGTGTGCCTGGGGTGGCACTGGCAGCCGTATCGGTACGCCCGTACGGCGGACGATGTGAACGGCGCCCGGGTGGCCGCGTTCCCGGAGTGGCTGGGCGATCTGGGACGGGCGGCGGTGGCCGATGCGTACGGGGACGAGGCGGCGGAGACGTTCGCACCGGACACGGCGCTGATCAACTTCTATGACGCCGACGCGCGGATGGGCATGCACCAGGACAAGGAGGAGCGGTCGGGCGCTCCTGTGGTGTCGTTGAGCATCGGGGCGAGGTGTGTGTTCCGCTTCGGGAACAGGGAGGGACGCGGGCGGCCCTACACGGATGTGGAGTTGGCGTCCGGGGATCTGTTCGTCTTCGGCGGGCCGTCGCGTTTCGCGTTCCACGGGGTGCCGAAGGTGTACGCGGGACCGGCCGACCCGGCCGCGGGGCTGCGGGCCGGCCGGTTGAACCTGACGTTGCGGGAGACCGGGTTGTCGTCACGGGACGCGCGGTAGGGCGGTGTGTGCCGGCCGCTCGCGGGCCCCGGTGACCGGCTGCGGGTCAGCGGCGGTCGCGGGAGTTGCCGAACAGCAGCCGGTAGGCGATGAGCAGGACCAGTGAACCGGCGATGGCGGCGATCCAGGTCGCGGTGTCGTAGAAGTCGTTGCTGATGGGGCGGTCGAGGAACTGGCTGGAGAGCCAGCCTCCGACGAAGGCCCCGGCCACGCCGATGAGGGTGGTGCCGATGATCCCGCCCGGGTCGCGTCCCGGGAGGAGGACTTTGGCTATGACTCCGGCGAAGAGCCCAAGAATGATCCAACTGATGATGCCCATGTCGCTGCACCTACCCCTTGCTTCGTCTTGGAACCCAAGACGCGGTGGGCAGGTGTTCGGTTGCCCGGAGCCCGCCGGGGAGCCGGCGGGCAGGACGCCCCTAGCGGGTGGCGAAGGGCTGGTCCGTGGGGACGATCTCCTTGCCGAAGGGCATGAGGGAGACGGGGATCAGCTTGAAGTTGGCGATGCCCAGGGGGATGCCGATGATCGTGATGCACAGCGCGATGCCGGTGGTGATGTGGCCGAGGGCGAGCCACCATCCGGCGAGGATCAGCCAGAGGACGTTGCCCACGCAGGAGGGCGAACCGGCGTCCCGGCGGTCGACGACGGTGTAGCCGAACGGCCAGAGGGCGTAGACGCCGATCCGGAAGGCGGCGAGCCCGAACGGGATGCCGATGATGGTGATGCAGAGCAGGAGGCCCGCGACCAGGTAGCCGAGGAACATCCAGAATCCGCAGAGGATGAGCCAGATGACGTTCAGGATGGTTTTCACGGGCGATGACCTGCCATCTGTTCTAGTCGGGCGATGCGCTCCGCCATCGGCGGGTGGGTGGAGAACATTTTCGCCATCCCCTGGCCGGGACGGAAGGGATTCGCGATCATCATGTGGCTCGCGGTCTCGATCCGCGGCTCGGGCGGCAGCGGGAGCTGTTTCGTACCGGCGTCGAGCTTGCGCAGGGCACTGGCGAGAGCCAGCGGGTCGCCGGTGAGCTGGGCCCCGGAGGCATCGGCCTCGTACTCGCGGGAGCGGCTGACGGCGAGCTGGATGACGGATGCGGCGAGCGGCCCCAGGATCATGATCAGGAGCATGCCGAGGAGGCCGGGCCCCTCGTCGTCGTTGGAGCGGCCCACCGGGATGAGCCAGGCGAAGTTGACCAGGAACATCACGACGGAGGCGAGGGCTCCGGCCACGGACGAGATGAGGATGTCCCGATTGTAGACATGGCTGAGCTCGTGGCCGAGGACGCCGCGCAGCTCGCGTTCGTCGAGGATCTGGAGGATGCCCTCGGTGCAGCAGACGGCGGCGTTGCGCGGGTTGCGGCCGGTGGCGAACGCGTTGGGCGCCTGGGTCGGGGAGATGTAGAGGCGCGGCATGGGCTGACGGGCCGCGGTGGAGAGCTCGCGGACGATGCGGTAGAGCTGCGGCGCCTCGAATTCGCTGACCGGGCGGGAGCGCATGGCCCTCAGGGCGAGCTTGTCGCTGTTCCAGTACGCGTACGCGTTGGTGCCGACGGCTACCAGGAGCGCGATGACCAGACCCGCACGTCCGAAGAAGCTGCCGATGACGATGATGAGCGCGGACAGTCCCCCGAGGAGGACAGCGGTCTTCAGCCCGTTGTGCCGGCGGTGCACGGTACGCCCTCCAAGTGGTGCCGCAGGGGAACCCTTTGCATGGTGGTGCTCCACTCCCCAGTGGAGCCTCCTGTACTGGTCAACGCCAGGCGAGAGGAGCTAGTTCCCTTGTGCGTGCGGCCGGAGGGCGGGGCCGTGCCGCGTGTTCACGCCGGTCAGGCCCCCGGGCCCGTACGGAGGGGTGCTGGGCCGTACGGGTGGCGGGGCGTCTTCGTGGCGCGGTGGTGCGGGGGGTGCGGGGGTGCTGCTGTGCGGTCGGTGCTGTGCCGCTGTGCGGTCAGTGCTGCTGTGCGGGGAGCTTGGCGAGGGAGAGCGCCTCGGAGTCCGGCTCGACCTCGCTGGTGCAGTGGCCGCAGCGGGAGGCGACGGCGGGGATCTCGCTGAAGCAGCGCGGGCAGTCGCGGAGGGCGGCCTTGATGTCGACGGCCTCTTCCTCCTTGGCGAAGCGGTTCTGCACCTTGGCCATGGGAACCACGACGCAGAAGTACAGCACCCCGGCGGTGATCAGGAAGGCGATGGCGGCGCTGATGAAGAGGCCGTAGGGGAACACGACGCCGTCGACCTTGTAGGAGGCCTTGCTGAAGTCTCCCGTGCCGCGGGTGGCGAGGCCGATCAACGGGGTGATGAAGGCGTTGCTGAAGCCTGTGACGACAGCGGTGAAGGCGGCCCCGACGGCGAGCCCGATCGCCATCGAGATGACGTTCCCGCGCAGGATGAAGTCCTTGAACCCGTTCAGCACTGCTCTCTCTCCTCTTGTTCCCGACACGATCACGCCGGATACGTGACGTATGCAGCCAAGACCATGCCCTGCGGCGGGGGGCGCGGGCAAACCGATCTTGCGGGCGCGGGAGGAGTCAGAACAGGCTCACGGAGGCGAAGCGCAGGACGGCCTGCGGAGCCCCGGAGAGCAGGATTCCGGCGGCGGAGGTGAGGACGATCGCCGTGGTGAGCGGGGTGGGGGCCCGGAATCGGCGCGGCGGCGCGGAGGCCGGGGCTCCGGTGACCGTCGCGGTCGACTCCGGGGCTCCGTCCGGCGTACGGAAGAGGATCGCGGTCCACTGAAGGTAGTAGTAGAGAGCGATCACCACGTTGACGGCCATGACGACGGCGAGCCAGCCGAGGCCGGCGTCGACCGCCGCGGAGAAGACGGTGACCTTCGCGAAGAGCCCGATGATGCCGGGCGGCAGTCCGGCCAGGCAGAGCAGGAAGAACCCGAGGGCCAGGGCCGCGAGGGGGCGGGTGGCGTACAGGCCCCGGTAGTCGGTGATCCGGTTGCCGGGGTGCGTACGGGCGACGAGGGCGGCGACCGCGAACGCGCCCAGGTTCACGACGGCGTACATGAGGGCGTACGCCACCGTGGAGCCGATCTGTTCGTCGCTGGAGTACGCGGCGGCGGCGATCGGGACCAGGAGGTAACCGGCCTGGGCGACCGAGGACCAGGCCAGGAGGCGGACGGCGCTGCGGGCGCGGGTGGCGTTCTGGCGGAGGGCCGCGACGTTGCCGACGGTCATGGTGAGCGCGGCGAGGACGGCGAGGGCGGGTCCCCAGACGTCGGCGTAGGAGGGGAACGCGATGACGGTCACCAGAATGAGCCCCGAGAACCCGACGGCCTTCCCGACGACGGAGAGATAGGCGGCGATCGGGAGGGGCGCGCCGACGTAGGTGTCGGGGACCCAGAAGTGGAAGGGCGCGGCGGCCGTCTTGAAGGCGAAGCCGACGAGCGTGAGGGCCACACCGGTCTTGGCCAGGGTGTCGAGCACCGGGGGCACGTCGCCGAGGCGGTCCGCGATCTCGGTGAGGTGCAGGGTGCCCGTGGTCGCGTACACGAAGCTGACGCCGAGCAGCATGACGGCGGTGGCGACGACGGAGGAGAGGAAGAACTTCAGCGCGGCCTCGGAGGAGCGCCGGTCGCCGCGCACGATGCCGACGAGGGCGAACGCCGGCAGCGAGGCCACTTCGAGGGCGACGACGAGCGTGGCGAGGTCGCGGGAGGCGGGCAGCAGGGCGGCCCCGGCGGCGGAGGCCAGGAGCAGGAACCAGTACTCCCCCGCGGGCAGCTTGCGGGTGTCGTCGAGCGAGAGCAGGGCGGTGAGGAACGCGCCGCCGAGGACGAGTGCCTGGATGACGACGGTGAAGTGGTCGGCGGTGTAGCTGCAGGCCTGGGCGCCGGTGGTGACGCAGAAGGTGGCCCGGTCCCCGGCGCGCAGGGGGATCAGGAACGCCAGGGCGGCGGCCAGCGCGGTGAGGACGCCGTAGCCGAGGAGCTGCTTGCGGTGCGTGGGCAGGAACAGATCGGCGACGAGGACGACCAGGGCGGCCAGCGCGGTGAGGGTGGGAGGCGCGATGGCGAGCCAGTCGATGGACTGGACGAGGCTGGGGGCGTCGGCCGCGCCGGCCAGGAGGCCCGGGGCCGCGGCGAGGTCCGGGGCCGCGGCGAGGTCCGGGGCCGCGGCGAGGTCCGGGGCCGCGGCGACCGCGGTTGCGCTGAGGTCCGGGATGGTGCTGAGGTCCGCGGTCACGACTTGCCTCCTGCGAGGAGCTGCTGCACGGCGGGGTCGGTGAGGCCGAGGAGGACGGCGGGCCAGAGACCGGCGAGGACGGTGAGCACGGCGAGCGGGGTCCAGGCGGCGGCTTCGTACGTCTGGATGTCGGCGAGCTGCGGGGTCGTGGCCGTTCGGGAGCCGGCGGCCCCGGACGGCTGGGGCCCGTCCACCGCTTGTGGGGCCCGGTCGTCGGGCGACAGCCGCGAGTCGGGCGCGTGCTCGCCCATGCAGACGCGGCGGACGACGATGAGCATGTAGGCGGCGGTGAGCAGGGTACCGAACGCCCCGATGGCCATGAAGGTGCGGAACGCGGGGCGGCTGAGACCCTCGGCGGGGCTGTACGCGCCGAACAGCGTGAGCATCTCGCCCCAGAATCCGGCGAGTCCGGGCAGGCCGAGCGAGGCGACGGCAGCGAAGGCGAGCAGCGCGCCGAGACGGGGCGCCCGGCCGTAGAGGGCGGCCCCGGTCGCTCCGGCGAGTGTGTCGAGGTCAGCGGTGCCGTAGCGGTCCTTGATCGCGCCGACCAGGAAGAACAGCAGGCCGGTGATGAGGCCGTGGGCGATGTTGGCGAAGAGCGCTCCGTTGACTCCGGTGGGGGTCATGGTGGCGATGCCGAGCAGGACGAAGCCCATGTGCCCCACGGACGAGTACGCGATGAGGCGCTTGAGGTCGCCCTTGGCGCCGGTACGGGCCAGAGCCAGGCAGGCGAGGGATCCGTAGACGATGCCGACGACGGCGAACGCGGCGAGGTAGGGCGCGAAGGTCCGCATGCCGTCCGGGGCGATGGGGAGCAGGATCCGGACGAATCCGTACGTTCCCATCTTCAGCAGGACGCCGGCGAGGAGTACCGACCCGACGGTGGGGGCGGCGGTGTGGGCTGCGGGGAGCCAGCTGTGCAGGGGCCACATCGGGGTCTTCACGGCGAGGCCGAGACCGATCGCGAGTACGGCGATGACCTGCACGGATGTGGTGAGGCCCCGGCCGTTGTCAGTGGCGAGTGCCACCATGTCGAAGGTGCCGCTCTTCAGTCCGATGAGGAGGAGGCCCAGCAGCATGACGACGGAGCCGAGCAGTGTGTAGAGGATGAACTTCCAGGCGGCTGCCTGCCGTTGGTCACCGCCCCAGCGGGCGATGAGGAAGTACATCGGGATGAGGACCATCTCGAAGGCGAGGAAGAAGAGCAGCAGGTCCAGGACGGCGAAGGTGGCCAGAGTGCCGGATTCCAGGACCAGGACGAGGGCGACGAAGGCCTTCGGCGAGGGGCCCGCGGGCAGCTTGAAGTAGCTGTACAGCGCGCAGAGGAAGGTCAGCAGGGCGGTCAGGACCAGGAGGGGGAGCGAGATGCCGTCGATGCCGAGGTGGATGCGGACGTCGAGCGCCGGGATCCAGCTGATGTCGGTGGTCGCCTGCATCGTGGCGGGGTGGTCGTGGTCGAAGCCGACGGCCAGGACGATCGTGGCGAGAAGGACGGCGCCGGTGACGGTCACGCCGTGGCGGAGCACGGCCTGGTCGGGGTTCCTCCCCTTGAGGCCGGGCGGGGCGGGCAGCAGGGCTGCGACGGCGCCGAGGAGGGGGGCGACGACGATGAACGCCAGAAGGAACTGCATCACGGACGCACTGATATCGATCACGGTCACGACCCCGCGTTGACGTTGGCGAAGACGACGGCGGCGATCGCCAGGACGAGGGACCCGGCGAGCAGGGCGCTGACGTAGGTCTGCACGTTGCCGGTCTGGGCCCGGCGGACGGCGGTGCCGAGGAAGCGGGCGACGGCGCCCGATCCGTTGACGTAGGTGTCGACGACCTCGCGGTCCAGGAAGCGGACGAGGCGGGCGGCCCTCTGGACGGGCCGGACGAACAGCGCCGCGTACAGGGCGTCCAGGTGGAAGCCGGTGACCGCGTGTCGGTGGAGGGGCCCGAGGAGGAGCCTGCCGGGGTCGGCCGGGTCGGGGGCGTCCGCGATGGTGCCGTAGGCGGCGGTGTGGGACGTCATGGCCTCGGCTTCGACGAGGGCGGGTTCGGCGCCGGGGTGGGCGGCGACGGCGCCGATGGGGGTGCGGGCGGCGAGGGCGGTGGTGTGCCGCCATGCGCCGTAGGTGACGAGACCGCCGACGAGGCCGACGCCGGTGGACAGGACGGCGGTGGTGAGGGACGGCGTGAGGCCGTGCCCGTCGAACCAGTCGCCGATCATCCCGACGGTGAGGCCGAAGCCGATGGTGGGGACGGCCAGGATCCACAGGACGGAGGTCATGGCGAGGGGCTGCTTGCCGTGGTCGGGGACTTCGGCGCCGCGCCCGCGGAAGGCCAGGAGCCAGAGGCGTACGGCGTAGGCGGCGGTCAGGACGGCGGCGAGGAGCCCGGCGATCAGGATCGTCCAGCCGGCGGCGGCCGGGGCGACGGTCCGGTCCCCGAGGGCCGTGTGCTCGGCGGCGACGAGGACGGCTTCCTTGGAGAAGAAGCCGGCGAAGGGCGGGATGGCGGCCAGCGCGAGGAGGGCGACGGTCATCGTCCAGTAGGCGTCCGGGATGCGGCGGGCGAGGCCTCCCATCCGGGACATGGCGGCCAGTGAGTTGGTGCCGGCGGCGTGGATGACGACCCCGGCGGCGAGGAAGAGGACGGCTTTGAACGCACCGTGCGAGATCAGGTGGAAGACGGCGGCGCTCCGGTCGCCGACGGCCAGGGCGCCCGACATGTAGCCGAGCTGGCCGATGGTCGAGTAGGCGAGAACGCGTTTGATGTCGTCCTGGGCGAGGGCCGCGAGCCCGGACCCGATCATCGTGACGGCGGCCATCACGGCGAGGACGACGAGCGCCGCGCCGGAGGAGGCGAAGACGGGCAGCAGACGGGCCACGAAGTAGATGCCGGCGGCGACCATCGTCGCGGCGTGGATGAGCGCGGAGACGGGGGTGGGACCGGCCATCGCGTCGGGCAGCCAGGTGTGCAGGGGGAACTGGGCCGACTTGCCCGCGACGCCCGCGAGGAGCAGCAGGGCGATGAGGGTGGGGTGGTCGAGTCCTCCGTTGCCGACGGCGGCGAGGATCCGGGTGATCCGGAAGCTGCCGGTGTCGGCGGCGAGCGCGAACAGGCCGATCAGGAAGGGGACATCGCCGAGCTTGGTGACCAGGAAGGCCTTGAGGGAGGCGGCACGGGCCTCGGGCGTCTCCCAGTAGTGGCCGACGAGGAAGTACGAGCAGATGCCCATGATCTCCCAGCCGACCAGGAGCACCATCAGGTCGCCGGAGTAGACGACCAGGAGCATCGCGGAGGTGAAGAGGGAGACGAGGGCGGCGTAGGAGGGGTAGCGGGCGTCGCCGCGGAGATAGGCCGTCGAGTAGAGCTGTACGCAGGTGGCGACGACGGTGACGAGCACGGCGACCAGGACGGCGAAGCCGTCGAGGTGCAGCGCCAGGTCGATCGGGACCGAACCGGTCGGCGTGAGCTGGGTCGCGGCGTCGATGGCCCGGCCGCCGCCCTGGCGGACGGCGACGAGGACGGCGAGGACGGCCGCGGTGAGGGTCGGGAGGATCGCCAGCGGGCGGACGAAGCCCGGGGCGGTACGGCCGACGGCGAGCCCGGCGAGGGCGCCGAGGAACGGGAGGAGGGGAACGAGGGCGGCGAGGGTCGTGGTGGTCACGTGGTGGCCTCTGCCTTCTTGGTCTTCCCTGCGTTCGCGCCCGCTCGGCCGGGAGTCGTCTCGGCGTCGTCGGTCTCGGCGCTGTCGGTCTCGGCGTCGTCGGGGAGCGTCTCGGCTGCGTCGGTCTCGGCGGTGTCGCGGAGCCGGTCGATGGCGGAGGTGCCCCGGTTGCGGTAGACGGCCAGGACGATCGCGAGGCCGATGCCGATCTCGGCGGCGGCGATGGCGATGGTGAAGAGCGTGAGGGCCTGGCCGGAGTGGAGGGTGTCGCGGAGCCAGACGTCGAAGGCGACGAGGTTGAGGTTGACGGCGTTGAGCATCAGCTCGACGGACATCAGGACCAGGATCGCGTTGCGGCGGGCGAGGACACCGTAGAGGCCGATGCAGAAGAGGAGGGCGGCGAGCACGGCGGGATAGGCGAGGTGCATCAGCTCTGGTCCTCCTGGCCGGACGGGCCGGACTGGCTGGACTGGCCGGACGGGCCGGGGCGGACCGCGGTGTCCGTGTCGCGTTTGCGGGACAGGACGATCGCGCCGACGAGGGCGGCGAGCAGCAGGACGGAGAGTGCCTCGAAAGGCAGTACCCAGTTCTGGAACAGGAACGCGCCGGTGACCTCGGTGGAGCCCTGGGCCGCCCCGTCGAGGTCGATCCAGGTGGTGCGGAAGGCGTCGACCACGACCCAGACGAGCGCCGCGGCCGCCGCTGCGGCCACTCCGAGGGCGACCCACCGGTTGCCCGAATCCGCGTCCGGGGAGCGGCCGATGGGGGCCCGGGTGAGCATCAGGCCGAAGAGGAGGAGGACGACGATGGAACCGACGTAGATCAGTACCTGGACCCAGGCGATGAACTCCGCGGTGAGCAGGAGGTACTCGACGGCCAGTCCACCGAGCGCCACGACGAGCCAGAGCGCGGCGTGCACCAGTTGCTTGGTCGTGACCGTGATGACGGCGGCGCCGAGGGTGGCGAGGCCGACGAGGAGGAACGCGATCTCGACGCCGGACGGGGAGAGGAAACCGGGGTGGTCGCCTGCGGCAGCGGTGGCGGCGGTGGCAGTGGCGTTGAGCAGAGGGGGTGCGGTGTGCAGCATCACGGGGTTCCTCCTTTCTCGTCCGTCCGGTCTGTCTGGTCCGTCTGTGCCTGCTGTGCCTGCTCCTGCTGCTCCTGCTGCTCCTGTGCACGTTGGGCGGCGAGCTTGTCCGCGGCCTTGCGTGCGGCGGCGAGCTCCTTCGGCTCCTCGGCCCCGGGGTCGAGGGCGGGCGGCTCCGGCACGGTCCACATCCACTCGCGGAGCTTGTCGCGCTCGTGAGTGAGCTCGTGGATGTCCGTCTCCGCGTACTCGAACTCGGGCGACCAGAACAGCGCGTCGAAGGGGCAGACCTCGATGCAGATACCGCAGTACATGCAGAGGGAGAAGTCGATGGCGAACCGGTCGAGGACGTTACGGCTGCGCTCACGGCCGCCGGGGGCGGCGGGCGGCGTCGTCTCCTTGTGGGAGTCGATGTAGATGCACCAGTCGGGGCACTCACGGGCGCAGAGCATGCAGACCGTGCAGTTCTCCTCGAACAGTCCGATGACGCCGCGGGAGCGGGGCGGAAGTTCGGGCTGGGTGTCCGGGTACTGCGCGGTGACGGTCTTCCGCGTCATCGTGCGCAGGGTGACCGCCAGGCCTTTGGCCAGGCCGGATCCGGGGATCGGGGGCATCAGTTGATCGCCACCTTCACGATGCCGGTGAGCGCGATCTGCGCGAGGGCGAGCGGGACGAGGGTGGTCCAGGCGAGCTTCTGCAACTGGTCCTCACGCAGACGCGGGTAGCTGACGCGCAGCCAGATGACGACGAACGCGAGGACGGCGGTCTTGAGGAGGGTCCAGAGCCAGCCGAGTCCGTCGGCCCCGAACGGGCCGTGCCAGCCGCCGAGGAAGAGGACGGTGGTCAGGGCGCACAGGACGACGATGCCCGCGTACTCGGCGAGGAGGAACAGGGCGAAGCGCAGACCGGTGTACTCGGTGTAGGCGCCGAAGATGATCTCGGAGTCGGCCACCGGCATGTCGAACGGCGGGCGCTGGAGTTCGGCGAGACCGGCCACGAAGAAGACCAGGGCGCCGACGATCTGCCAGGGCAGCCACCACCACGCGAAGGCGTCCAGGATGCCGGTGAGCGAGACCGTCCCGGCCGCCATGGCCACGGAGGCGGCGG
Source organism: Streptomyces sp. NPDC020884 (assembly GCF_044333935.1). Classification (NCBI taxonomy): domain Bacteria; kingdom Bacillati; phylum Actinomycetota; class Actinomycetes; order Kitasatosporales; family Streptomycetaceae; genus Streptomyces; species Streptomyces sp. NPDC020884. Next base: position 340,547 of record NZ_JBIRRY010000003.1, read on the forward strand.
TCAGGAGCATCGGCAGCTCGTAGGAGAGGAGTTGCGCGGCGGTACGGAGACCGCCGAGGAGGGAGAACTTGTTGGCGGAGGCCCAGCCCGCCATCAGCGAGCCGAGGACGCCGATGCCCATGACGGCGAGCACGAAGAAGATGCCCGCGTCGACGACCTGGCCGACCGCGCCGTCGCCGGGGCCGACGGGGATGACCACGAGGACGAGGAGGTACGGGAGGAGGGCGACGGCGGGGGCCAGCTGGAAGACGCGGCGGTCGGCCGCGGCCGGCACCACGTCTTCCTTCTGCGCGAACTTCACGCCGTCCGCGATGAGCTGGGCCCAGCCGTGGAAGCCGCCTGCGTACATGGGGCCCAGGCGGCCCTGCATGTGGGCCATCACCTTGTGCTCCGTCTGGCCCACGAGGAGGGGGGCCACCAGGAACACGACGAAGACGATGGCCAGGCGGAGGGCGATGTCGAGAGCGTCGTTCACTCGGGATCGCCTCCGGCGGGGTTGTCCGGGGTGGGGTTGTCCGGGGTGGGCCTGTCGGTGGGGGCCGGCTCGTCGGGGGTGGGCTTGTCGTCGGGGGTGGGGGTGGGGCCGCTGCGCGGGGCTTCTCCCCTGCCCGCCCCTTCCCGAACCGGGGGCTCCGCCCCCGTGCCCCCGCTCCTCAAACGCCGGAGGGGCTGAGAAGGCGCATCCGGAGACGCTGGCTCCGGGCCCTCGACGCTTTCCGAGCGCGCAGCGGGCCCACTGGGCTCGGGCGACCCGGCGGACCCAGCGGGCTCTGCGAGCTCGGCAGGCTCAGACGACTCGGCGGGCTCCGCGGGCACAGCGGGCTCGGGCGACTCGGCACGCCCAGCACGCCCAGCAGGCCCAGGCGACTCGGCAGGCTCAGCAGGCTCGGCGCGCCCAGCTGACTCAGGCGAATCGGCGGGCTCAGCAGGCTCTGCGGGCTCAGACGACTCGGCGGGCCCAGCGCGCCCAGCAGGCCCAGGCGACTCAGCAGGCCCAGCAGGCCCAGCAGGCCCACGCGACGGCACTGCGCCAACCCGGGGCTCCGCGGACTCTGCTTCCTCGAAGGCTGGTTGGGCTTCGTGCCACGGGGCGTCCGTGCTGCGCACCCGGGGCGGACCGGGTGCGTCGCCCGGCGCGTTCGGGTCCGGACGCTGGCCGGCCGAGCCCTCCGACGCCGACCGGGAGCGGCGCGGGGGCCTGGTCGCCGAGGGCTGCGTGGTCGTCGAGGGCTGCGTGATCGCCGAGGGCTGCGTGGTCGCCGAGGGCTGCGTGGTCGCCGAAGGGGTCTCCGGGGGTGTGGGGGACTCCTGCGGGGCCTCCGCGCCGGTCGGTGTCGGGCGTTGCGCCGCTGAGCCCTCGCCGGCGGTGCGGCTGCGGCGGGGCGGGCGGTCGGCCGCGGCGCGGGCGCCCCGGGCCGGGCGGGCGGCGGCCGGGGGGAGTTGGCCCTTCAGCGGGCCCCATTCGTTCGGGTCGGGGACCCCGGGCGGGAGCATCGCGCGGCGCTTGGGGCCGGTGTGGCCGTCCGCCGCCTCGCCCGGTTCCTTCGCCCCGGGCCAGGCCTTGGCGACGCGCGCGGCCAGGACGAAGTCCTTGCGCAACGGGTGGCCCTCGAAGCCTTCCGGCAGCAGCAGCGGTACGAGATGGGGGTGACCCTCGAAGGCCACGCCGAACATCTCGTGCGTCTCGCGTTCGTGCCACGCCGCGCCCGCGTAGACGTCGATGGCGCTGGGCAGGACCGGGGCGTCGTGCGGCACGGTCGTCCGTACCATCAGCCGCCGCACCGTCCCCGTGCCCAGGGCGGCGACATGGGCGCAGACGCGGAAACCCGCGCCCGGTTCGTCCACGGCGCTGAGCCAGTCGAAATAGCTGCACCCGAGTTCGTCGCGGGCGGTCAGCAGGGCCGTGAGCCAGGCGGTGGCGGGGACGTCGACCGTCAGCAGGTCGTAGGCGAGTTCGGCCGTGGCCTCGTCGCCGAACAGGTCGGTGACCCCGTCCGGCAGCCGGCCGTAGGCCTCCGCCGAAGCCCCGGCGGCGGCCACCCCGTGGGCCCCGGTCCCGGAATCCGCCGAAGCCCCGGCGGCGGCCACCGCGGGGGCCTCGGCCCCGGAATCCGCAGGGGCTCCGGCGGATCCCACGTGCTGCTCGTGGTCGCTCATCGCCGCTCCTCCCCCGGTGTCGCGCCCTCCGTCGGGTCCGCCGCCGGATCCGCCCGCGGACCCGGGGCCGTCGGCGCTGCGACCAGGCCGCTGCGCAGGGCCTCGGTGGACGCGCCGCCGCCCGTCGTCCCGGAGGCGTACCGCTCGGCGAGGGACTCGCGTGCGATCTTCTCCTGGAGCTTGAGGATGCCCTGGAGCAGTGCCTCGGGCCGGGGCGGGCACCCGGGTACGTACACATCGACGGGGATGATCTGGTCGACGCCCTTGGTGACCGAGTACGAGTCCCAGTAGGGACCACCGCAGTTGGAGCAGGCGCCGAAGGAGATGACGTACTTCGGTTCGGGCATCTGCTCGTACAGCCGCTTCACGGCCGGGGCCATCTTGTCCGTCACCGTGCCCGACACGATCATGAGGTCGGCCTGACGGGGGCCGGGGGCGAACGGGATCACACCGAGCCGGATGAAGTCGTGGCGCGCCATGGACGCGGCGATGAACTCGATGGCACAGCAGGCGAGTCCGAAGTTGAAGACCCAGAGGCTGTAGCGGCGGCCCCAGTTGAGAACGACCTTCATCGGCTCCGGTGCGAGCCGGGAGAGCACGCCGAGGCGCTTCGGCTCGGGGAGGAGGACCGGGTCGGACGGGGGCGCGGGCTGCTGTGACGCGGGGGTCGGCCGGCTCGTCAGGCCCATGCGAGGACGCCCTTCTTCCATGCGTAGAGCAGTCCCACGGCCAGGAAGCCGAGGAAGATGAACATTTCGACCAGGGTCGTCGCGCCGTATCCGGGGGCCGCGAACACGGTGGCCCACGGGAACAGGAAGATGGAGTCGACGGCGAAGATCACGTACAGGAACGCGTAGACGTAGTAGCGGACCTGGGTGTGCGCCCAGCCCTCGCCGACCGGGTCGACGCCGCATTCGTAGGTGAGGAGCTTCTCCGGGGTGGGGACGACGGGGCGCAGCAGGCGTCCGGCTCCGAAGGCCACGGCGACGAACAGGACGCCTACCAGGGCGAGCAGGCCGATGACCGAGTAGCTCTGGAAGTACTCGGAGGCGAGTGCGGTGGGTCCGTCCACCGTCCCGCCGGTCATTGCCGCCGCGTCCGCAACGCCGGTCGTTCCCGCCGCGTCCACCGTCCCGCCGGTCATACCCGCCGCGTCCGCCACGCCGGTCGTTCCCGCTGCGTCCGCCACGCCGGTCACGTCCGTCACGTCGGTCACGTCCGCCCCCCACTCCCTCGTCGCCCGCATCTGTCCCACGTACCTGCTTCTGTACGCACGGGAGTCTAGGGCCTGCTAAACGCAGCGTAAGCAGCCGCGTCGGGCATCGGGTGGGGTTATCCCTACTTCACCCCACCCATGAGCCCCATGGTGTGCGAGGGGTGCGGCCCGGCAGGCTGTGGCTATGACCATGAGCCCTTCCCTGCCGGGCCCCGACCGGCTGCCGCCCGCCCGCCTCGCCCTCGACCGGTGGACCTGGCGGGAGATCGCCTATCTGCTCGCCAATCTGCCGCTGGCCGTTGTCGGGTTCCTCTGCAGCGTCCTCGTGATCGCCGTCGGCGCGGGGCTCTCCGTCACCGTGGTCGGGCTGCCGCTGCTCGTCGGCGGGCTCCAGGGTTCGCGGCTGCTGGGCCGGCTGGAGCGGTGGCGGGCGCGGCGGATGCTCGGCGTATGGGTCGAGGAGCCGAGCCCGCTGGCGCGCGCCCACCGGGACCAGGGGTTCTTCGCCCGGCTGTGGGCGGGGCTGAAGGACCCGGTGGGATGGCGGGCGTTGCTGTACGGGTTCATCCGACTGCCGTGGGGGGTGCTGACGTTCGCGGTGACGCTGGTGAGCCTGTTCGTCCTGTGGCCGGTGCTGCCGTTCATCACGCGGGGGCTGACGTTGGCGGACCGGGCGATGGTGCGCGGGCTGCTGTCGCCATCGGACGAGCTGGAGCGGCGTATCGCGGAGCTGGAGTCGGACCGGGGCGTGGTCGTGGACACCGCCGCCGCCGACCTGCGCCGGATCGAGCGCGACCTGCACGACGGGGCCCAGGCCCGCCTGGTCGCCCTCGCCATGGGGCTCGGCCTCGCCAAGGAGAAGCTCACCGACGACCCCGAGGCCGCGGCGCGCATGGTCGACGAGGCGCACGGCGAGATCAAGGTGGCGCTCCAGGAGCTGCGCGACCTGGCCCGCGGGATCCACCCCGCCGTCCTCACCGACCGGGGTCTGGACGCCGCGCTCTCCGCCATCGCCTCCCGCTGCACGGTCCCGGTCAAGGTGTCGGTGGGGCTTCGGGGGCGTCCGGCGGAGGCGATCGAGGGGATCGCGTACTTCACCGTCTCGGAGCTGCTCCAGAACGTCAGCAAGCACAGCGGTGCGAAGTCGGCCTCCGTCGAGGTGTGGCGTTCGGAGGACCGGCTGATGCTCCAGGTCACGGACGACGGCGGGGGCGGGGCCCGGATGGGCGGGGGTTCGGGGCTGGCGGGGCTCGCCGAGCGGCTCGACGCGGTCGACGGGGTGTTCGTCCTGGACTCGCCGGAGGGCGGGCCGACGACCGTCACCGCCGAGCTGCCCTGGCGCGACCGGGCCGCCTGACCGCCGCCCACGGCCTGCCCCGGGGCCCGGGGGTGGGGAAAACCCCCGGTCGGATACGGAGAGGGACCTCATGGTGCGGAAGGCCGCCGGCCAGCACCCTGGAGGGAGAACGGTCCGGGGTGACGGGCCACAGCCCAAGCCCCACGCACAGCCCACTGAGAGACTGAGACAGAGACGGAACGGACGGGACTCATGGCCACGGCATACGGACCGGACACGCGGGACCTGGAGCACCAGGGCTCCGGCCCCGGCTTCGGGGCGAAGACCCCGGTGAAGCATTTCCTCCCGGCGCCGCTGCGTGCGCCGCTGGAGGCGCGCGCCTGGCGCGAGCTGCTCTACGCGCTGCTGAGCTTCCCGCTCAGCACGGTGATGTTCGTCTTCGCGGTCACCGTGACGTCGATGAGCGCGGGCCTGCTGGTCACCTTCATCGGGATTCCGGTCCTCGCGGCCGGTCTCGCCGTCTGCCGGGGCTTCGGTGCGCTGGAGCGGCACCGGGCGCGCGGGCTGCTGGGGGTGGAGGTGGCGGATCCGGAGCGGGTGCAAGGGAAGACCGGCGGCCCGATGTCCTGGATGGGCGCGGTCCTCAAGAGCGGGGTGTCCTGGCGGCACCTGGTGTACACGCTGCTGCACTTCCCGTGGGCCGTGTTCACGTTCGTCGTCTCGATCACGTTCTGGCTGTACGGCCTGGCGGCGCTGACGTACCCGCTGTGGTTCTGGCTCTTCCCGGTGTTCGGGGGGTCCGACGGCATCCAGCTGTACGGGGACCGCACCCACCAGGAGTATCTGGACTCGCCCGGCGAGCTGGCGGTGACCGGGGCGGTGGGCCTGGCGCTGGTGCTGGCATCGCCCTGGGTCGTACGGGGTCTGCTGACGGTGGACCGGCTGATGGTCACCGGTCTGCTGGGTCCGTCCCGGCTGGCCACCCGGGTGTCCGAGCTGGAGTCGGACCGGGGCGTGGTCGTGGACACCGCCGCCGCCGACCTGCGCCGCATCGAGCGCGACCTGCACGACGGGGCCCAGGCCCGCCTGGTCGCCCTCGCCATGGATCTGGGGCTGGCGAAGGAGAAGCTCACCGATGACCCCGAGGCCGCGGCGCGCATGGTCGACGAGGCGCACGGCGAGGTGAAGGTGGCCCTTCAGGAGCTGCGCGACCTGGCCCGCGGGATCCACCCCGCCGTCCTCACCGACCGGGGTCTGGACGCCGCGCTCTCCGCCATCGCCTCCCGCTGCACCGTGCCCGTGACGGTCGAGGTGGATCTGGACGCCCGGCCCGCGCAGGCGATCGAGGGGATCGCGTACTTCACCGTCTCGGAGCTGCTCCAGAACATCAGCAAGCACGCTCGGGCGACCCGGGCCACGGTCGACGTGTGGCGGGCATCCGACCGGCTGATGCTCCAGGTCACGGACAACGGCCGGGGCGGGGCGTCCCCGTCCTCGGGCGGCGGGCTGGCCGGGTTGACGGAGCGGCTGGACGCGGTGGACGGGGTCCTCGTGGTCGACTCCCCGGCCGGCGGCCCGACGACGGTCACCGCCGAGCTGCCCTGGCGGGGCTGATTCCGGGACCGCCGCCTCACTCGCGTACGTACGCCCCGTCGCCCGGACCCTCGGTCCGGGCGACGGGGCGTGCGGGTTATCCACAGGCTCCCCATCCGTGTCCTGGTCCTGGGATGCTTGAGCGGTCGGGGCGCGGTGCGCGGTGGTCGGGCGTGGTGCGTGCGGGGCCGCGGGGAACGCGGCACATTCGGAACAGTGGGGGACACACAGTCGTGGAGAACGTGGAGAACAGGGTGCGCGTGGTCATCGCCGAGGATTCGGTCCTGCTCCGGGAGGGCCTCACCCGCCTGCTCACCGATCTCGGGCACGACGTGGTCGCGGGGGTCGGGGACGCCGAGGCGCTGCTCAAGACCGTCGCGGATCTCGACGCGCAGCAGGCTCTGCCCGATGTGGTGGTCGCCGATGTGCGGATGCCGCCGACCCACACGGACGAGGGCGTGCGCGCGGCGGTGCGGCTGCGGAAGGACTACCCGGACATCGGGGTGCTGGTCCTCTCCCAGTACGTCGAGGAGCAGTACGCCACCGAGCTGCTGGCGGGCAGCAGCCGGGGGGTGGGGTATCTGCTGAAGGATCGGGTGGCCGAGGTCCGCGAGTTCGTGGACGCCGTCGTGCGTGTGGCGCAGGGCGGGACGGCGCTGGACCCGGAAGTGGTGGCGCAGTTGCTGGGCCGCAGCCGTAAACAGGACGTGCTGGCCGGGCTGACGCCGCGCGAGCGGGAGGTCCTCGGTCTGATGGCCGAGGGCCGGACGAACTCCGCGGTCGCCCGGCAGCTCGTGGTGAGCGACGGGGCGGTCGAGAAGCATGTCAGCAACATCTTCCTGAAGCTGGGGCTGTCGCCCAGCGACGGGGACCACCGGCGCGTCCTCGCCGTGCTGACCTACCTGAATTCCTAAGCATCTGACACTCTGTCAGAAACTCGTGGAGCGGGAGCCTGCCCGGCGTGCCCCCGGCGACCACCCGCCGGGGGCACGCCGGGAGCGCACCGGAAGCGCTTCGGGGGCATTCCGCGAGTCCAGGGTGTCCGGCGGGTGACGGACGGGCACCTCTGATCAAGGAAGGGCCGAGGGGGGCCTAGGACCAAAGACTCAGGGCGAGACCGCTCCCACCCCTGCGATCGGGAGGCTGTGAAGGGTGACAAACCTGACTAAATGGGTCTCTCAAAACGGTGTCCACCATATGATCGGTCCCTGGGGGGCCACCTACGCGGACGTAGGGTGGTCTCTGGGATCGCCGGCTGGCCGGACGGTTCCGAACCGCCGCCCCAAGGGAGGTCCAGTTCAGTGACGAGCCAGGTCAGTAGCGCCGCCGAGAAGGCCGATGAGGCCAACGACGCCGTCCTCGGGGGACAGCGAGCTCCGCAGGCGGGTACGACGGAGATCACGGGTGCCGGCGGGAAGGAGATCCGCCGCCTGGACCGGGTGATCATCCGGTTCGCGGGCGACTCGGGTGACGGTATGCAGCTCACGGGCGACCGTTTCACCTCGGAGACCGCCTCCTTCGGCAACGATCTCTCCACCCTGCCGAACTTCCCGGCCGAGATCCGGGCCCCCGCAGGCACCCTGCCGGGAGTCTCCTCTTTCCAGCTCCACTTTGCCGATCATGACATTCTCACCCCGGGCGACGCCCCCAACGTGCTGGTCGCGATGAACCCCGCCGCACTGCGGGCGAATATCGACGACGTACCGCGCGGCGCGGAAATCATTGTGAACACCGACGAGTTCACCAAGCGGCCGATGGCGAAGGTGGGGTATGCGACCAGTCCGCTGGAGGACGGTTCGCTGGAGGCCTACAACGTCCACCCGGTGCCGCTGACGACGCTGACGCTGGAGGCGCTGAAGGAGTTCGGGCTCCCCCGCAAGGAGGCCGAGCGTTCCAAGAACATGTTCGCCCTCGGGCTGCTGTCCTGGATGTACCACCGGCCGACCGAGGGGACGGAGACGTTCCTGCGGCAGAAGTTCGCGAAGAAGCCGCAGATCGCCGAGGCGAACGTGGCCGCCTTCCGGGCCGGGTGGAATTTCGGCGAGACGACCGAGGACTTCGCGGTCTCCTACGAGGTCGCCCCGGCGTCGCAGGCCTTCCCCACCGGCACCTACCGGAACATCTCGGGGAACCTCGCCCTGTCCTACGGCCTGATTGCCGCCGGCCGGCTGGCGGACCTGCCGCTCTACCTGGGGTCGTATCCGATCACCCCGGCCTCGGACATCCTGCACGAGCTGTCCCGGCACAAGAACTTCGGCGTGCGGACCTTCCAGGCCGAGGACGAGATCGCCGGGATCGGTGCGGCGCTCGGCGCGGCGTTCGGCGGGTCGCTGGGCGTCACGACGACGTCCGGGCCCGGAGTGGCGCTGAAGTCGGAGACGATCGGTCTCGCGGTCTCCCTGGAACTGCCGCTGCTGATCATCGACATCCAGCGCGGCGGACCGTCCACCGGGCTGCCGACCAAGACCGAGCAGGCCGACCTGCTCCAGGCGATGTACGGGCGCAACGGCGAGGCCCCGGTCCCGATCGTGGCCCCGCAGACCCCGGCCGACTGCTTCGACGCCGCGATCGAGGCGGCCCGGATCGCCCTGACGTACCGGACCCCGGTCTTCCTGCTCTCCGACGGCTACCTCGCCAACGGCTCCGAGCCCTGGCGCATCCCGGAGACGGCCGGGCTGCCGGACCTCAAGACCCCCTTCGCCACCGGCCCGAACCACACGCTGGCCGACGGCACCGAGGTCTTCTGGCCCTACAAGCGCGATCCCCAGACCCTGGCCCGCCCCTGGGCCGTCCCCGGGACCGCCGGCCTCGAGCACCGCATCGGCGGGATCGAGAAGCAGGACGGCACCGGCAACATCTCCTACGACCCGGCCAACCACGACCTCATGGTCCGGACCCGCCAGGCGAAGATCGACGGCATCGAGGTCCCCGACCTCCAGGTCGACGACCCGGCCGGGGCCCGCACGCTGGTGCTCGGCTGGGGGTCGACGTACGGGCCGATCACCGCCGCCGTACGCCGGCTGCGCGCCGCCGGAGCGCCCATCGCCCAGGCCCACCTGCGCCACCTCAACCCCTTCCCGAAGAATCTCGGCGAGGTGCTGAAGCGCTACGACAAGGTCGTCGTGCCGGAGATGAATCTCGGCCAGCTCGCGATGCTGCTGAGGGCGAAGTATCTGGTGGACGCCCACAGCTACAACCAGGTCAACGGAATGCCGTTCAAGGCCGAGCAGCTCGCCACGGCCCTCAAGGAGGCCATCGATGCCTGACACCGACGAACTGCGGCACAATGAACTGCTGCAGCTGGTGCCCAAGGCCGAGGCGAAGCAGTCCATGAAGGACTTCAAGTCCGACCAGGAAGTGCGCTGGTGTCCGGGCTGCGGCGACTACGCGGTCCTCGCCGCCGTGCAGGGCTTCATGCCGGAGCTGGGCCTCGCGAAGGAGAACATCACCTTCGTCTCCGGCATCGGCTGCTCCTCCCGCTTCCCGTATTACATGAACACCTACGGGATGCACTCCATCCACGGCCGCGCCCCGTCCATCGCGACCGGGCTCGCCACCTCCCGCCGCGATCTGTCGGTGTGGGTGGTCACCGGTGACGGCGACGCGCTCTCCATCGGCGGCAACCACCTCATCCACGCCCTGCGCCGGAACGTGAACCTCAAGATCCTTCTGTTCAACAACCGGATCTACGGGCTGACGAAGGGCCAGTACAGCCCCACCTCCGAGATCGGCAAGATCACCAAGTCGACGCCGATGGGGTCGCTCGACGCCCCCTTCAACCCGGTGTCCCTCGCCATCGGCGCGGAGGCGACGTTCGTGGCGCGGACGGTCGACTCCGACCGCAAGCACCTCACGAGCGTGCTGCGGGCCGCCGCCGAGCACTCGGGCACGGCGCTGGTGGAGATCTACCAGAACTGCAACATCTTCAACGACGGCGCTTTCGAGGCCCTCAAGGACAAGGAACAGGCCGCCGAGGCCGTCATCCGCCTCGAACACGGGCAGCCGATCCTCTTCGGCTCCCAGCAGCCCAAGGGCGTGGTGCGGAATCCGGCCACCGGTGATCTCGAGGTCGTGGCCGTCACGGAGGAGAACCGCTCGCAGGTCCTCGTCCACGACGCCCATGCCGAGTCGCCCACGACCGCGTTCGCGCTGTCCCGGATCGCCGACGCGGACACCCTGCACCACACCCCGATCGGGGTGCTGCGCAGTGTCGAGCGGCCCGTCTACGACACGCTGATGTCGGACCAGCTGGACGCCGCCCTTGAGCGCGACGGCAAGGGCGACCTCGGCTCGCTCCTCGCGGGCAACGACACCTGGACGGTCATCGGCTGAGGCCGGGCGCGAACGGTACGCGCACCGCCCGGGGCCCGGCCCGGTCCCCCATGGGGATCAGGTCCGGGCCCTGTCGTATGCCTCCCGCGCCGCCTGCACCACGTCCACCTGGCGTTCGGTCCAGCGGGCGAGCCCCCAGACCTGTTCGGCGGCCCCGACGCCGAGCGGGGTGAGCGAGTAGTCCACCCGCGGCGGGATCACCGGCTTCGCGTCCCGGTGGACGAAGCCGTCGCGCTCCAGCGTCTGCAAGGTCTGGGCCAGCATCTTCTCGCTGACCCCGCCGACCGTGCGGCGCAGTTCGCTGAAGCGGTACGAACGCTCCAGCAACGCCGCCAGGACGAGGACGCCCCAGCGGCTCGTCACGTGCTCCAGGATCAGCCGGGACGGACACATGCGCTGCTGGACGTCCGGACGTGAGCTCTCGGTGCTTACTCCCATACCAGTACCTTACTTCAAAGTGGGTACTTTCTTCTGGTTAGCGCTGTGCGTAAGGTCGCGATCGAGCGCAGAAGCTGACTGGACCACCAGAATCGGAGAACCCCCATGAGCATCGTTGTCACCGGAGCCACTGGCGCGCTGGGCCGCCTCGTCGTGGACGCCCTGCTGACCACCGTCCCGGCCGGCGAGGTCGTCGCGGTCGTGCGCGACAAGGAGAAGGCCGCCGAGATCGCCGCCCGGGGCGTGGAGCTGCGCGTCGCGGACTACGACCACCCCGAGGCCCTCGCCGGAGCCTTCCGGCCCGGTGACCGGGTGCTGCTGATCTCCGGCAGCGAGGTGGGCAAGCGGGTGCCGCAGCACACCGCCGTCATCGACGCGGCGAAGGCGGCCGGCGTCGCCCTGCTCGCGTACACCGGCGTGCTCGGCGGCCCGGACGCGGACTTCACGCTGGCCGACGAGCACCGGGCCACCGAGCAGCTGATCCTCGACTCCGGGCTGCCGTACACCTTCCTGCGCAACGGCTGGTACACGGAGAACTACACCGCCAACCTCGCCCCGGTCCTGGCGCACCACGCGGTCGTCGCCAACGCGGGCGAGGGCCGCATCGCCTCCGCCGCGCGGGCCGACTACGCCGCCGCGGCAGCCGCCGTGCTGACCGGCGAGGGCCATCTGAACACCGCCTACGAGCTGAGCGGCGACACCGCCTGGTCGCTCGCCGAGTACGCCGCGCTGCTGTCCGAGCTGACCGGCGAGACGATCGCGTACAACAACGTCCCGGCCGCCGTGCACCGGGAGATCCTGGTCGGCGCGGGACTGCCGGAGGCCTTCGCCGCGATCCTCGCCGACGTGGACGAGGCGATCGCACGGGGCCGGCTCGCGGGGACGAGCGGCGACCTCGCCCGGCTCATCGGCCGCCCGACGACGCCCCTCGCCGAGACCGTACGCGCCGCCCTGCCCGCCGCCTGAGCCCCGACGCGCGCCCGCTCACCCCCGCACACGGGACGGTCATGAGTGTTTCCGTGAGACGGCCATGACATGAAGCCCCTTCCGGCGCTACCGTCGTGCCGTCGGTGGATTCGCCGACGCGGGTGGGCCGGGAGGGCACGTGGAGGGCAGGAACGAACAGCGGGCAGGCCTGCTGTACGGAATCGGCGCGTACGGGATGTGGGGCATCGTGCCCCTCTTCTGGCCGCTGCTGAAGCCGTCCGGGGCCATCGAGATCCTCGCCCACCGGATGGTCTGGTCGCTCGGCGTCGTCGCCATCGCCCTGCTGGCCGTGCGCCGCTGGGCCTGGATCGGCGAGCTGGCCCGCGACCGGCGCAAACTGGGCCTGATATCGGTCGCCGCGACGACCATCACGGTCAACTGGGGCCTCTACATCTGGGCCGTGAACAACGGCCAGGTCGTCGAGGCCTCGCTCGGGTACTTCATCAATCCGCTGGTCACCATCGCCATGGGCGTCCTGCTGCTGGGCGAACGGTTGCGGCCGGTCCAGTGGGCGGCGGTCGCCACGGGCCTGGCCGCCGTCCTGGTCCTGGCGATCGGGTACGGCAGGCCGCCGTGGGTCTCGCTGGTGCTGGCGTTCTCCTTCGCCACGTACGGCCTGGTGAAGAAGAAGGTGAACATGGGCGGCCTGGAGTCCCTGGCGGCGGAGACCGCCGTGCTCTTCGTGCCCGCGCTCGGCTTCCTGCTCTGGCTCGCCGCGACCGGCGGGTCGACCTTCACGGCCGGGGGCGCGGGGCACGGGTTCCTGCTGGCCGCGACGGGCGTCGTCACCGCGATCCCGCTGATCTGCTTCGGCGCGGCGGCGGTCCGGGTGCCGCTGTCCACGCTGGGGCTGCTCCAGTATCTGGCCCCGGTCTTCCAGTTCGGACTGGGCGTCCTCTACTTCCACGAGTCGATGCCGCCCGAGCGGTGGGCCGGGTTCGCCCTGGTCTGGCTGGCCCTGTCGCTGCTGACCTGGGACGCGCTGCGCACGGCTCGGCGCAACCGGGCACTGGCGCTGAAGCTGCTGGCGGCGGCGGCCGGCGCGCCCGCGACCGGGATCGAGCCCGAGACGGATACGAGGGCGGGGGCGGAGACGGGGGTCGAGACGGGGGTCGCGGGCGCGCCACTCCCGCAAGAAAAGGTTACCTAGTTGCTTTTCTTACTTGGTTACGTTTTCCTGGTGGCACCGGACGGTGTCGCCGGACGACGTGACCGAGGGAGCAGACAGGTATGACCGACGTGGACGTACTCATCGTGGGAGCGGGACCCACCGGGCTGGTGCTGGCCTGCGATCTGGCCCGGCGCGGCGTCGCCGTACGGATCGTGGACCGGTCCCCCGCGCCGCCGCGCACCTCGCGCGCCAAGGGCCCCAACCCCCGGTCGCTGGAGATCCTGGACGATCTCGGGGTGGCCGAGGAAGTGCTCGCCGCCGGTTCGGCCCCGCTGCCGATGCTCAAGTACCGCGACCGCCTCCCGGTCGCGGAGGCCGATCCGTGGGCGGACTCCGCGCCGTCCCCGGACGTCCCCTACGCCCGGGGACGGCTGATCGCCCAGTGGCGGCTGGAGGGCATCCTCCGTGACCGGCTGGCCGCGCACGGCGTCCGCGTCGAGCTGGGCCGCGAGGTCGTGGGGCTGTCGCAGGAGCGGGGCAAGGGCGAGGGCAAGGGCGAGGGCGAGGCCGACGGGGGTCCTGTCGAGGTCGCGTTCGCCGAGGGGCCGGCGTTGCGGGCCCGGTACGCCGTCGGATGCGACGGCGCCCACAGCTCCGTACGAAAGCTGCTCGGGATCGGGTTCCAGGGGAGCACCGACGAGGACCAGGTGATGGTCTGCGGCGATGTCCACCTGACCGAGAGCGCCCTGGACCGGACCCGCTGGCACCAGTGGTTCGACGAGGACGGCGCGGTCATGCTCTGCCCGATCCCCGGTACGCGGACGGGCTGGTGGTTCCAGGCCGGGCCGGAGCGGGACGGGCGGGGCCGGCCGCTCCCGCCCACCGCCGACGGGTTCCGGCGGCTGCTCGCCCACCACACCGCACTGCGGGGCCAGGACCTGACGCGGGCCGAGCTGCTGTCGACGTACCGGGTCAACGAGCGGATGGCGGACCGATTCCGCGCGGGGCGGGTCTTCCTCGCGGGCGACGCCGCGCATGTGCACGCCATCGCGGGCGGCCTCGGCATGAACACCGGCATCCAGGACGCGTTCAACCTGGGCTGGAAGCTGGGCCAGGTGCTCGCCGGTCACGCGGACGCGGAGCTGCTGGACACCTACGAGGAGGAGCGGCTTCCGGTGGCCGCCCGGACCCTGGACCTCGCATCGGAGCGGCTGCGGGCCACGCTGGAGGCGATCCGCCGGCCCGGCGGGGGCCTGGACGCGGCGATCACCTCGGACACCACCGGTCTGGGCGTCGGCTACCGCTGGAGCTCCCTGGCCGACGCCCACAGCGGTGCTCCGGCCGACGCCCCGCAGGGCGACGACGTCTCGTCCGACGCACCCGCCGCCGGGGACCGTGCCCCGGATGCCGAATCCCCCACCCCGCACGCCGGGGACCGCGCCCCGGACGCCCCCTGCGTCGACGCGGCGACCGGAGCCCGTACCCGACTGCACCGCGTCTTCGCCGGGCCCCACACCACCGTCCTCGGCTTCGGCCCCGGCAGTGCGGCGGTCCTGCGCGAGGCGGCGGCCACCCACGGCGACGCCGGGGTGCGGATCTGCCGGGTGTACGCGGCAGGCGAGGACCGGGCCGGAGCGGAGCCCGGAGCGGTGGTCGACGACGCGGGCCGTGCGGCGGCCGCGTACGGAACGGAGGCCTCCGGCGGTACGGGCACGGGCACCGTCGTGGTCGTACGCCCCGACCACCACGTGGGCGTTCTCGCCCCGGCGGACGACGCCCGCGCCGTACGGGAGTATCTGCGCCGGCTCCACGGAGTGGGCCGGCCCACGGACCGGTCCCCCGGCATGGTGGACGCCGTGCGGTAAAGGCTGATTGAGTGCCCGGATGGGGACTGTGCTGGGGGCCATGAGGAACGTGCGGTGGCATGAGCTGCAGCACGCGTACGGCTCCGCGTCCCAGGTTCCCGGCGTGCTGTCGCGGATCGCCTGGGGGGACGCGCCGACCTCGGGCGAGGCCCTGAGCGATCTGGAGCGGTGGATCGGCACCCCGCCCGTCTTCGACTCGACGGCGGCGACGGTGCCGTTCCTCTGGGAGCTGGCGGCGACGGACATGGTCAGGGACCGGGCGGGCGTCCTGGACCTGCTCGCCACGATTCTGGCCGCCGGAAACGCCGAGCACCCGGCGTGGACCCGGGCCGCTCACGATGCGGTGGTGGCGGACCGTGCCACGGCCGTGCGCCTGGCCGCCACCCCGGACATGCCCGACACACCCGAGGTCGGGGGCCCTTCCCCGGCGGGGGCCGTACAGGCGGCGGCCACGCGCCTGCTGGCCGCGATCGACCGGCACGCCTGCCCCGCGTGCCCCCCGCGCGAGGCGTAGGGGGCGTCACTCGTCGGTGGCGGTCAGCCGGGCGCGGTGGGCCCGGACCTTGTGACGGTTGCCGCAGCGCTCCATCGAGCACCAACGACGCTTGCCTGGGCGGGAGGTGTCGACGAACAGCAGGCGACAGCCGTCCGCGCCGCAGGAGCGGATCCGGTGGGCGTACGCCCCGCTGAACAGGTCGACCGCATCGCGGGCGACGGTGGACAGCAGCCCGGTCCCGGTGCCCCCCGGAGCCCACTCCCGGCCGCCGGCCGCGGTCAGCCGGGCCGTCAGGGGCGGGTGCGCCGCCGCGGCGTTGAGGGTGGCGAGGTCGTCGGGGCCGGGCGACGCCCCGCCCACCCGCCCCTCCGCCAGCCGCCAGAGCGCATCGCGCAGAGCACGCGCGTTCGCCACCTCGTCCCCGCTCACCGCGAGCCCGTCCCGGGATCCGGCGGAGAGCCCGCCGGGCAGCCGGCTCTCCGCCGCCCAGCGCACCAGGTCGGCCGGCTCGTGCAGCACCTCGAAGTACGACAGCGGGCCGGGGCCCCCGGTCGGCAGCAGCTCCAGACACAGAGCGCCCGGATCGAACCGGAACGCACTGCCGTCCGGATGCCGCAGCAACAATCCGGAGGGCTCCTGCCGCCCCGGCCGCTCGGACCGTTCCGGCGTGTCCGTTGCCTTCTCGCTCATGTAACCACTATAAACGGTGTCCATGACGCAGACACCGACACCGACGCAGGAACAGCCGAAGCCGCAGGCGCAGCCCCTGTCCTGGAAGCTCGTGATCGACAGTGCCGACCCGCACGCGCAGGCCGGATTCTGGGCGGCGGCCCTGGGCTATCTCGTCGAGGACAACAGCCCCCTGGTCGAGCAGCTCCTCGCGGCCGGAGCCGTTCCCGAGGCCATCACGACCCACGCCCACGGCCGCCGCGCCTGGCGCGACCTCGCGGCGGCCCGGCATCCGGACGACCCGTACGACGAGGTCAGCGGTACGGGGCAGGGGCGGCGACTGCTGTTCCAGCGGGTGCCGGAGCCGAAGACGGTGAAGAACCGCCTCCACATCGATGTGCACTCGGCCCCGGGGCAGCGCGACGCGGAGGCGGAGCGGCTGGCGGCGCTGGGCGCACGGGCGCTGCGCACGGTGGACGAGCAGGGCGGGAGCTGGATCGTCATGGCGGATCCGGAGGACAACGAGTTCTGCCTGAACTGAGCACCCGGCCCGAGCCGACCACGAGGACAACGAGTTCCGCCTGAACCGAGCATCCGGCCCAAGTCGGCCACAGGGACAACCAGTTCCGCCTGGACCGAGCACCCGGCCCGAGCCGGCCACTCGGGAGCGACGGCCCGCCGCATCCGCGCCGCACGACCTCGGCCCGTACCTGCGGCCGGCACGCCCAGCCTCCTCGGACACCTCGGCCCGGTCGGCGTGAACACCCCAGGAGGCCCTACGCGACCCGCAGCCCGCGCAGCAGCAACTCCACCAAGCGGCGCGGGTCGTAACGCGGATCGTCGTCCCGCCCCACGCAGAGGTTCCCGACCCCCCGCATCAGCTCGTAGGGCTCGATGCCCGGCCGGGACTCCTCCGCCGCGACCGCCGCGTCGAGCAACTGCCCGCAGACGGGCACCAGGCGTTCGAGGAAGTAGGCGTGCAGCGCCTCGAAGCCGCCGCTGTCCGAGCGCAACGCGTCGGCGAGCCCGTGCTTCGTGACCAGGAAGTCGACGAAGAGGTCCACCCACTTCTCCAGCGCGGCGAACGGGGACTCCTCCTCGGCCAGCAACGCCGGACCCGCCTCGGCGCAGGCCTCGACCTGGTGGCGGTAGACGGCCACCACCAGGTCCGCCCGGGTCGGGAAGTGCCGGTAGATCGTGCCCATCCCGACGCCGGCCTTCTTGGCGATCTCACGGATCGGCGCGTCGACCCCCGAGGCCACGAAGACCTCGGCGGCGGCGGCGAGCAGCGTCTGCTGGTTGCGTACCGCGTCGGCCCTCCTGGGTCGGGCCGACACCCCTGCGACTTCATCGGCGGCAGCCACCGCGCACCCCTCTCACTCCTCGCCCATTCCGCCGTTGACAAAGCGGAACAGTGCTCCGTATTGTAAATGGAACAACGTTCCGCTTCACTTTAGCCGAAGCCGGACGCTTCCACTCCCCTGCCCGCCGGCCCCTCGGACCCGGGCGGGGATCTTCCGGAAGGGACCCCTCCCATGAGCACGCATCCCCTGCGCACGAACACCGCCACGCTCGGCCCGTCCGAAGTCTTCGGGCCGCCGTCCCCCGTCCTCTCCGTCAGCCCGGTGACGCTGCCCGCCCCCGACCGGGCCGTGGACCTCGAAGTCCGCGTCTCCGTACCGCTGACCGGGGCCGGGACACCCGGACACGGGACATCCGGGCAGGGGACACCTGGACACGGATCACCCGGGCAGGGAACACCCGGGGCCGGGAGCCGCCTGCCGGTCATCCTGCTCTCGCACGGCCAGGGCTACTCGAACAACCTCTCCTCGCTCAACGGCTACGCGCCGCTCGTCACCTTCTGGGCGGCGCACGGGTTCGCCGTGCTCCAGCCGACCCACCTCAGCTCGACGACGCTGGACCTGCCGCCCGAGACCCCCGGCGCACCCCTGCACTGGCGCTCCCGCGCCGAGGACCTGTCGCGCGTCCTCGACCGGCTCGACGAGATCGAGGCGGCGGTGCCCGGACTCACCGGCCGCCTGGACCGGGACCGGATCGCCGTCGCCGGGCACTCCATGGGCGGCCACACCGCGGGCCTCCTGCTGGGCGCGCGCCTCACCGATCCGGACGACGGTACGGAGGTGGACCTGGCCGATTCCCGGATCGGCGCGGGCGTCCTGCTGGCCGCGCCGGGCCGGGGCGGCGACGCCATCGTGCCGGCCGTGGCCGAGAGCCTGCCCTTCCTCACCACCACGGACTTCTCCCGGATGGAGACGCCCGCACTCGTGGTCGCCGGTGACAAGGACGAGTCCGGCCATCTGACGGTCCGGGGCCCGGACTGGCACGCCGACCCCTACACCCTCGCGCCCGGTCCCAAGGCGCTGCTCACCCTCTTCGGCGCGGAGCACGGACTCGGCGGGGTCTCCGGATACGACGTCGCCGAGACGACCGACGAGAACCCCGCGCGCGTGGCCGCGGTCGCCCGGCTCACCTGGGCCTACCTGCGCAGCAGGCTGTACGCCGACGAGACCGCCTGGCGGACGGCCCGCGAGGCGCTGGCGTCGGGCCCCGACGCGTTCGGACGGGTCGAGTCGAAGTAGCCCGGCGGAACGGGAAGCCGAATCGGCGGACCGGCGGGCAGACAGCGCCTCGTACCGGGGCCGGGGTCACCCCTGCCCACAACCGCGGCAGACGCCACGGCGGCGCAGGTGGTACAGGTAGGTGGCGGCGCCCAGAGCGGCGCCCCACACCATCCAGAGGATCGCGGGCCCCGTGATTCCCCACGAGTCGGACTCGAAGCCGCGCACCGCCATCAGGCCGGCCGGAATGAGCACCACGGCGACGAACCCGGCCGGGACGACGGCCGTCGCCGGGTGGATCGGCCGGCCCTTCTTCCACCACACCCAGCGCGGCCACACCTCGCCCCACCTGGCGATCAGCCCGTGCATCAGCAGGCTGCCCAGGGTCGACACCACTCCCAGCGCGAGCCCGATCTCCAGCATGTCGGGCGTGTCCTGCATCTCCTTCAGGAACGCGTCGGTGATGCCGAGCGGCTGACCGAAGTACCAGGCGATGCGGGTGATGTCGTACGGGAGGGTCGAGAGCACGGCCAGCCACACCGCCCGGCGCCCCCAGATACGCAGCCTGACGGGGTCGGTCCAGGAGCCGGGACCGTGCGGGGCCCGGCCGCAGTACACGCACTGCCCGTTGGTGCGCCGCTGGTACGCGAGTGTCGCGGCGACCCACAGCAGCCCGCCGATGAAGACGATCATCAGGTTCCCGCGGTGCCAGTACAGGATGTCGCCCATGTCCTGCGGGCCCGGCACCCCGGTGAAGACGAACACGAGCAGAGCCGGGGAGAACGCCAGCAGACCGAGCAGCGAGTAGTCGGGGATCAGGAGGGTCAGGGCGCTGCCGGCCACCCACCCGTAGGCGAGGAGGGCCTTGCGGACCCGGCCGGTCCCGAGGTTCTTCAGCATCAGCAGACCCGCGACCACGCCGAGGGCGCAGAACACGGCCACCACCGGGGCGACCACCTCGGCCCGGCTCGGCTCCAGGATCGATCCCGACGAGCGGTCCTCGTCGACCTTCTGGAAGGGGAAGCCGTCCCCGCCCAGGGCCCAGTACAGCGCCGCCGCGCCGTAGAGCGCCGACCACACGACCGCCAGCTGTCCGGCCCGGTCGGGCCACCGGGACCACCCGGACCACCAGCGCCGAGGTCGGGGGCCGCCCTCCGGATCCCCCCTCCCGGCGGGCGTATCGGCGGCCTTCCCGGCGGGCGTATCGGCAGGCGTATCGGTGACGGTGTTCGGCATGACGGCTCCCCCTGATCTCCGCGAAATCCCCGGTCCCCGCGATCTCCGCGATCTCCCCGGTCTCCCCGGTCTCCGCTCGAAGCGGCGTGTGTCGTCGGGGAATCAAGGCTGCCGCGCGGAGGCACTCCGCACATCTGCCGATCGGCAGATATCTGCGGCCGAGGGCGAGAACGAGGTTCGTGACCCTGGTGGTGGGGACACCAGGGTCAGCGCACTCCCCTGTGTTTCGTTGAGGTGCTGCCAGGCTGGATGCCATGAACCAAGGCACGACATTGATCACCGGAGCCACGCAGGGCCTGGGCCGCGGCATCGCACTGGACCTGGCCACCCGCGGCCGGACCGTCCTGTTGCACGGCCGGGACCGGACCCGTCTGGACGCCGTCGCGGCCGAGGTGCGGACTGCCGCGCCGGATGCGACCGTCCGCACCTATCTCGCCGATCTTGCCGACCTCGACCAGGTACACGCGCTCGTGGCGCGGATCAGCGATGCCGAGCCGCGGCTCGATGGCTTGGTGAACAACGCCGTCGTCGGCGGCGGCCCCGACCCGCACGTGCGGCAGTTCAGTCGGCAGGGGCACGAACTGCGCTTCGCGGTCAACCACCTGGCCCCCTACGCACTCGCCCGCGGCCTGCTGCCGCTGCTGACCGACTCGGCGCCGGCCCGCGTGGTCAACGTCGCTTCGATCGGGCAGGAGGCCATCGACTTCGACGACGTCATGCTGGAGCAGGACTACGAAGGGCTGCGCGCCTACTGCAAGAGCAAGCTCGCCCTGATCATGGCCACCTTCGAGCTGGCCGCGGAGCTGGACGGCACCGGCGTCACGGTCAACGCGCTTCACCCCGCCCATCTGATGGACACCAGCGGGGTCCGCGCCTACGGCCTGACCCCTGCGACCACGGTCGACGAGGGCGTACGTCCGACGGTGCGGCTGCTCCTCGATCCCGATCTGGAGACGACCACCGGCCGCTACTTCAACCAGTTCACCGATGCCCGAGCCCATGAGCAGGCGTATGACACCGAGGCCAGGAAGCGGCTGATGGCGCTGACCCGGACCCTCTGCGGTGGATCATGATGTGAGCCATCGATGGAACGTGCGGGTCGGCGGCCGGCTCCGGGAGCGTCCGAGTCCCCCGCCGGGGCCGAACAGGCGCTAGGCGGACCCTCGGCCGTCCCGCTCGCGCCGTACGTCCTCCCGGATCCGCTCCGCCATCAGATCGGCGAGCGGATCCCTCACGTCCCAGGAGTGGGCGGCCGGGTGCCGGTCGTACAGCACGCAGGCGTCCCCGTCCTTGACGGACAGCCGGTGGATGACGGCCGGGCACGGCAGCAGTTCCTTGAAGCGGAACTTCCGGCGTCCGTCGGCCTCGGCCCAGAACATCCACAGGTCCCGCCCCGCAGAGGCCGAAGCCGACCAGAGCTGGGCCGCGTGCTCGGTCCCCTCGTCGTGCTCGCCGAGTTCGCAGAGCAGGAATTCGTCCAGTTCAGGCGCTTCCGACGCCTGGCCGGGCCCGTCCTCCAGTCCCATGAGCGCGACGCGGGCGCCCATTTCGGGGAGTTCGGTGAAGGCGGTGCACTGCAACATGGCGCTCATCCTTGCCGGTGAGAAGGGGAAGGGGTACGGGCGGCGACCAGCGGGCGCATGACGAGCCCATACCAGGACGCGGCGTCCCGGGCGACGAACTCGTACGGCAGCCCGTTGGCGAGCCGCCCCAGCGCGTAGTCGTGTTCACGGAAACTGGTTACCCAGAAACGGAGTTCGGCCGGTGCGTCGCGTCGGCCGACCGCGCCGGCCGGGTACAGCGCACGGGCCGGAACCCAGGGGGTGTACGGGTCCGGGTCGAGCGCGTCCGCAATGCGCCGGGCCTGCCGCCGCAGCCAGCGGAGGGCCAGCCGCCGCGTCGGGGCGAGAATCCCGCCGAGCCGGACGGACCGGGCCGCGTCACCGCCGTGGCTCTCGGCGACGTACCAAGTGGGGTGCGGATGCCGGACGTTCACAGCACCTCACCCCGACTGCGGGCATTGAGCCGTGCGGCCCTTGCCCGGAGCTGCTCCATGAGGATCGCGGGCCGGACCCGATGCGGCTCGGCCTCCCACTCGGCCCCGCCGCCCACGGGCCGCAGCGACCAGTAGGGGCCGGCGACCCCACGGAATTCGCCCACGCGGTCACCGTGACCGGTGTCCACCATGAGCGCTCCGAGGTCCGGGAGGCCGGGAGGCTGCTGCACGTTCGGGCAGACGTTCTCGCCGTACACCTATCGCTCCTCTCTGTAGCCGTATGACTACCGGGGCGATTCAGCGTGACCTACCGTGAGGAGCCATTCAACTTGCCTATTCGGCACGGAAGATCGGGGCGGGGTCCGTGAACATCAAGGAGTTGAACCCGGAAAGCTCCGCGCAGGCGGCCTACGGTGCACGTCTGCGCGGCTTACGGGAGCAGCGCGGCTGGACGCAGGAGGAGCTGGGGAACCACAACGGCTACTCCAGCACGCACATCTCGTCGGTGGAAACTGGTCGCAAACTCGCGACCTTGCGCTTTTCTCGTAGTACGGACCGGGTGCTGGGGCTCACCGGGACCGAGGCGTCGTTCGAGCGCGAACTGGGCCAGATCAAGCACGGCAGCCTGCTGGAGGGCTTCCCGGAGTTCCTCGGTTACGAGCGCCGGGCGGCGGAGATCCGGCTGTATGAGGTCGGCGTCATGCCGGGCCTGCTCCAGACCCCGGAGTACGCAACGGTCCTGGCGGACAGCGCGGTCAGGCGAGGAGCGATCACCGCGGACCAGGCACAGGAGCGCGTAGCGCTGGTAGCGGAGCGCCAGGCAGCCCTGGTCCGGGAGAAGCCGCCGTTGGTCTTCGCGATGCTGGACGAGAGCTGCATCCGCAGGCCGGTCGGCGGACCGGAGGTCATGAAGGCACAGATGGACCGCCTGATCGAGTTCGCCGAGCTGCCCAACACCGTGATCCAGGTGGCGACGTTCGACATGGGCGAGCACCGCCCGTTCGATCTGCCGCTCTACATCCTGACCCTGCCCGACCGCTCGCTCATGTCGTACGCGGAGTCCGCGCAGCAGGGCTATCTGGAACGTGAAAGTGGCTCGGTGGTGCCGCATCTGACGGCCTACCATCAGATGCAGGCAGTAGCGCCCTCCCAGGCGGCGTCCGTAGACATGTTCAGGCAGTTGCGAAAGGGCACCCCGTGACAACCGAGACCCCCCGTTGGTTCACGTCCTCGTACAGCAACAATGGCGGCGCTTGCGTCGAGGTCGCCACCAACCTCGCCACCCCCCACGGCATCGTCCCCGTCCGCGACTCCAAGAACACGACCGGCCCGGCCCTCACCGTCCCCGCCGCCGCATTCACCGCCTTCGTCACGGGTATCAAGTCCGGAGAGTTGCATCATCCGTAACTATGGAAGGGCACCCGTGACAACCGAGACCCCTCGTTGGTTCACGTCCTCGTACAGCGCCAACGGCGGCCAGTGCGTCGAGGTCGCCACCAACCTCGCCACCCCCCACGGCATCGTCCCCGTCCGCGACTCCAAGAACACGACCGGCCCGGCCCTCACCATCCCCGCCGCCGCATTCACCGCCTTCGTCGCGGGCGTCCGGGCCGGAGACTTCGGCACCGCCTGAGCCCGAGCCAACAGCGCAACAGCCCCGCCGTGCAGGCACGGTGGGGCTGTTGCTGCAACCAGGTGGAGCGGCCACGCCGACGCCCCGGGTGTCGATCCGCCGGTCGAACCTGGCGTAGACGATCGTCGCGTCCCCGGTTCGCCGCTACAGATTCACGTAGTCCCCGGCACCGGATTGGCGGGCCGGGGGACTACGCTCTCCGCTTCGCTAAGCGAATCCGGCCGTTCCTGTCGTTGTGGCGATTACCAACGCTGCAACGGTGACCGCAATACTCCACACGATCACGCCCAGGCGCACCGGGAGCCGATTGTTCTGCAGCTTGGTGAACACCAGGATCACAGCGAGAGGGACGGCGGCCAAGATCACCTGCGCCAGTAGGACCAGTAGCACCCAGCCTGCCACTGCGGCCGGAGAAGCCGCAGAGGAATTCCTGGGTGCCCCCCAGTAGGCCGCCTGGACAGTGGCGTTCGGCATACCGTCTCCCGTTCCGATGTCAGAGCTGAGCCCAAAGGGCCATACCCACGACGCCTATCACCAGCAGCGCGGCCAAAGCTACGCCGACGAACAACCAGACCCGTCGAGCAGTGGATGCCATGGGCACTCCTTAGACGTTCTTGAGATAGTGATACCTGAGCCCAGTCTCGTCGCACCGCAGATGGTGGCGCTTGTCCAGGCTCACACCGAACCCCTTGTAGATGATGTTCCCGTGCCAGGTCACGTAGGCCAGGGCGTTGCCGGCACCGGAGATCCACTGCTCCTCCGGTTCGTGGCTGATCGAGACACCCACGTTGTAGTTCGTGTGCGAGGCCGACGCGTTGTAGACCTTGTCCACCTTGGTTCCGGTGGAGTGGTACCACTGCTTGAAGTTCAGGCTCGTGATGGTGACCCCGAGCACTTTCTGCTTCGCGTTGTACCAGCAGGACCAGTCCTGAGCCGCGGCGAAGGTGGAAGCCTGCCCGTTGGGGGACTCCGGCTTCACCCCCTGCTCCGAGGTGACCTCGATGTCGCCGTCGGCGAGCACGGCACGCTTATGTTGCACCGGGCCGCCGGTTTCGTCGGCGGGATCACCGTCGAGGTCCCCGGTAGCGGCCTGGGCGAGAGCGGCCATTGCCTCCTTGTCCACCAAGTAGGCGAGAAACTTCTTCTGGTCGGCCTCGGACAAGGCCTTGAACTCTGTGGCCGTCCGGGCCGCCCCGGGATCGCCCTGCGCAGCAAGCCAGGACAGATATTCCTGAGCCGACGGCGGAGACGGCTGCTCGGCAGCCGTGGCAGGTGCCAGGGTGGCGAGCATTCCGGCGACGAGCGCGGACGCGGTAACCAGAGCCTGGCCTATCGTTCTGCGACGCATGGAAAACATGCGTATCCCCCATGATCTGTTTTCTGTACTCCCTTTAGCCCTCTGGTCAGAAGGGCTTCATGTGACCCACTGGTCACGCGGGCTGCGCCAAATACAACGTTGTCATCGGTCTTTGCGTCAACCAGCAGGAACTAACGAATCCGAGCCACCGAACAAGCTGGGAGGTTTCTCCAACGAGGAGGTCGTTTCCTCCGAAAGCCGATGTTCACGAGGGCTGGTGTGGTCGTCAGTGAGGGGGATCGGCCGCCACGGGGAGACTTCGGCGCGGGCGAGAACAGGCAGGGCCCTCGTCGGCAGCATGGTGGCGTGAAAGCCGTCAGTATTCAGCTTCGTGAGCACGCGTCAGTTCTGAATTCCGGCGAACTCGTCTTCTTTCGCGGCGTGTTCGCGGGCGGCGACCTTGTCCGTCTCCCCTGCGCGGCGGTCAGGCATCGGTCACAGGCACCCGAACTGCCATGACCGCACCGCGCACGACGACGCACGCACCGCCCTTGACAGCCCACCCCCGTACGGCATGCAATATATTGCATGCCAGTTCCGCAGAACCGAGGTCTCGTCTCCCGGTCGCTCCTCCGTGAGAGCGCCTACCGGGCCATCCGTGACGCCATCGTCGACGGCACGCTCGCGCCCGGCGAGCGTCTCAACGACGGTGACCTGGCCGAGTGGCTCGGGGTCAGCCGCACGCCGGTGCGTGAGGCGCTGGCGCGGCTGGAGCAGGCGGGGCTCGTGCAGACGAAGCCCGGTCGCCACACCCTCGTGAGCCCGCTCGACGTCCGCGCCGTCCGGGCCGCTCAGTCCGTCACCTCCGCCATGCACGAACTCGCCGTGCGCGAAGCGGTCCCACAGCTGGGCGCGGTGGAGCTCGACGCGATGCGCGAGGCGAACGCGCGCTTCGCCGACGCCCTGCGGCGCAACGACGCGGACGGGGCGCTGGAGGCCGACGACGCGTTCCACGGCGTCGCCGTGACCGCCTGCGCCAACGCGGCCGTCGCCACCGTTCTCGACCAGTTCACGCCCGTACTGCGACGCCTGGAGCGGCTGCGCTTCTCCTCGCTGAGCGGGCGCGGGTCGGTCGCCCAGCACGACCGGATCATCGCGCTGTGCGCGGCCGGGGACGTCGAGGGCGCGGTGGCCGCGACCCGGGCGAACTGGCAGACGCTGCTGCCGCTGCTCGACGCCTGGCCGGAGGCCGGAACGGGGGCCGCCACCGGGGAACCCGGCGGATCGGGGACCGGCGGCAGATCGTCGAGCAACGCGCCCGAAGTTTCCTGAACGCCCGTGCGACGCGGCTCGTCACCGGGCCGCGCCGGACCATCCACGCCCACGAGGAGCCCGCGATGTCCCTGGACGACTTCGAGCGTTACCCCCTGCTGTTCGGCCCCAGCCCGGTGCATCCGCTGGACCGGCTCAGCGAGCATCTCGGCGGTGCACGCATCTGGGCCAAGCGGGAGGACTGCAACGCCGGTCTCGCCTACGGCGGCAACAAGACCCGCAAGCTGGAGTACCTGCTTCCCGACGCCCTCCGGCAGGGCGCGGACACGCTCGTCAGCATCGGCGGCGTGCAGTCCAACCACACACGGCAGGTGGCGGCCGTGGCCGCCCGCGCCGGCCTGAAGGCGGTCCTGATCCAGGAGAGCTGGGTGGACTGGCCCGACGCGGTCAACGACAAGGTCGGCAACATCCTGCTGTCCCGCATCATGGGCGCGGACGTGCGCCTGGTGCAGGCGGGCTTCGGCATCGGCGTCAAGGACAGCTGGCGTCAGGCCCTGGACGATGTACGGGCTGCGGGCGGCACCCCGTACGCCATTCCGGCCGGCGGATCCGACCATCCCCTCGGCGGCCTCGGCTTCGCGAACTGGGCGCGCGAAGTGCAGCGGCAGGAGGAGGAGTTGGGCGTGTTCTTCGACACCGTCGTGGTGTGCAGCGTCACCGGCAGCACCCAGGCAGGCATGATCGCCGGGTTCGCGGGCCAGGACCGGCCGCGGCGGGTCCTGGGCATCGACGCGTCGGCGAAGCTCGCCGAGACCCGTGACCAGGTGGCGAGAATCGCCCGTGCCACCGCCGGACTCATCGGACTCGGCAGGGATCTGAAGGACGACGAGATCACCGTCCTGGAGGGCTGGGCCGGCGAGCTCTACGGCATACCGGTGCCGTCCACGGTGGACGCCATCAAGCTCACCGGCCGGCTCGAAGGGATGATCATCGACCCGGTCTACGAGGGCAAATCCATGGCCGGACTCATCGACCTGGTGCGCGGCGGCGAGATCCCCAAGGACTCCAACGTCCTGTACGCCCACCTCGGCGGCCAGCCGGCCCTGAACGCCTACAGCGGGATCTTCGCCTGACGCGACAGCGGTCCCCGCGCCCGCCCGGCCGATCCGCATAGCCGATCCACCCCTGGCGGGCAAGCGGCCGTTCGGGTCCTTCTAGGCTGGGGCCCATGCCCACGCCCCCCGCCTATGACCTCGTCGCCACCGACCTGGACGGCACCCTGCTCCGCCCGGACGACACCGTGAGCGCCCGGTCCCGCGCGGCGCTCGCCCGCGCCGCCGGCTCGGGCGCCCGCCATCTGATCGTCACCGGGCGGCCCGTCCCGGGGATACGGGCCCTGCTCGCGGACCTGGCGTACACCGGGCTCGTCGTCTGTGGGCAGGGGACGCAGCTGTACGACGCCGACGCAGGGCGGCTGTTGCGGTCCGTCGTCCTGGATCGGGAGGCCGCCGACACCGCGCTCGGGAAGATCGAGGCGGAGGTCGGGGCCGTGTTCGCCGCTGTGGACCAGGACGGCGTGGACGGGGCGACCCTGATCGAGGCCGGGTACCGGATGCCGAACCCGACGCTTCCCGCCCAACGCGTCTCATCCCGGGCCGCGTTGTGGGAGCGGCCTGTGATCAAGGTGCTGGTGCGCCACCCGGAGCTGGGCGACGACGCGCTGGCGGCCGCCGCGCGGGGGGCCGTGGGTGATCTGGCGACGGTGACCATGGCGGGGCCCGGCACGGTGGAGCTCGCGCCGCGCGGGGTGGACAAGGGGACGGGGCTGGCGGTGGCCGCCGAGCTGTTCGGCACCGGGGCCGAGCGGACGATCGCGTTCGGGGACATGCCCAACGACCTGCCGATGTTCGCCGGTTCGGGGCACCGGGTGGCCATGGGCAACGCCCACCTGGAGCTGCGCGCGGCGGCCGACGAGGTGACGCTGTCGAACGCGGAGGACGGGGTCGCGGTGGTCCTGGAGCGGCTGTTCGGCTGAGCCGCCGCCTCAACGTCGCCCGCGCCCGCACCCTAGCTTGGTCTAGACCAAGTGGGGTACGCTTCCATCGCCACCCGTGACAGCCCCCACCGTCATGGCGTTGCTGCTTGTCATGTGCATGCTTGCCCCTCGTGCGGGCAAGCGCCAACCCCCACAGAGGAGTTGTCATGAAGAGCAAGAAGATGCTGGCCGTCGCCATCGGCGCGGGAATCGCCCCACTGCTGGCCGTGAGCCTGCCCGCCGGCAGCGCGAGCGCGCACGGCTACATATCCTCACCCCCCAGCCGACAGGCCCAGTGCGCCTCCGGCGTGGTCTCCTGCGGCGAGATCAAGTACGAGCCGCAGAGCGTCGAGGGCCCCAAGGGTCTGACGAGTTGCAGCGGAGGGAACGCCCGCTTCGCCGAGCTCAACGACGACGGCAAGGGTTGGAACGTCACCCCGGTCGGCCGGACAACCAGCTTCAACTGGCGGCTGACCGTGAGTCACGCCACCAGCACCTGGCAGTACTACGCCGGTGGCCAGAGGCTCGCGGAGTTCAACGACGGTGGCGCCCGGCCCGGCGAGACCGTCACGCACCAGGTGAACTTCGGCGGCCTGTCCGGCAAGCAGAAGGTTCTGGCCGTGTGGAACATCGCCGACACCACCAACGCCTTCTACGCCTGCATCGACGTGAACGTGAGCTGACGCGCCACCGCACTCCCGCACTCCCGGCTCTGCCGGTACGAAGCCGAATGAAGCTGAACGAACCTGAATGAACCGGACCGGCTGATGTCCGGCCGGCGTCCGGAGCGGGCGGTGCACCGTTCGCTCCGGGCGACGGGCGGCTCCTCGCCTGTGCGCGGGCGAGGACACCGGCCACCCATCGAGATGAGGTCCCATGAACCGCCACCACGTCACCGCCCACGCAGCCGCCGTGGCCCTGCTCGCCACCGGCCTCGCCGTGTCCCCGGCAGTCGCGGCCACCGCCGCCACCGGGGCGAAGGCCCGCGTCGGCGCCGACTGGGCGACGCAGTCGATCACCTTCACCGCCGCCCCCGGCCAGGTCAACGACCTCCACGTGGTGCCGATGGACCAGGGCGACGGGGTCCGGCGCATCGGCTTCCGTGACGCGGTGCCGATGGAGCCCGGCGACCACTGCACGTATCTCACCCCCGGGGACGAGACGTACGTCGTCTGCGAACTGCCCACCGACAGCGCCCGGCCGGACCGGATCGACGTCTTCCTCGGCGACGGCGACGACGAGATCGCCACCAGCGACCCCGGCGTCGCCACCGTCAGCGGCGGCCCCGGCGACGACATGCTGCACGCCCACACCGCGCACACGGTGCGGGGTGACGCGGGCGACGACATGGTCATGGGGCGCGTCGTCCTCGACGGCGGCGACGGCATGGACCACCTGATGGCCGTCGACGGCGACCAGCTGCTGTGGGGTGGCCGGGGCGACGACATGATCGAGGCGTACGACGGTGATGACATCGTGTACGCGGGTCCGGGCGACGACCACGTCATGGGCGGGGACGGCGACGACATCCTGCTCGGCGGCACCGGCGACGACATGCTGCACGGCGAGGGCGGCGACGACCTGATCGTCGGCGGCCCGGGGAAGGACACCGTCGAAGGCGGTCCGGGCCGCGACATCGCGCTCCCGTAGACGGATCCGGTCGCCGGGGCCTACCCCTGGGGCGGGTTGAGCCTGCGGAAGTAGGTCCAGCTGGTCTCGTTCGGCTCGCTCCACCGCTCCGGGGCGTGGGCGAACTCCGGGTGGTGGGCGGCGATATAGGCGCGCGTCCGCTCGGGGACCTCGGCGTACGCACCGAGCTTGCGGCCCCGGCAGTGGAAGGTGAGGCCGCCGGGCCGCTGCCCCCGGGCCATCCACGGGAGCCACGGGGACATCCGGCTCCACGACATGGTGGCCGGGACACTGGGCGCCGGGCCCGCCAGGTCGGCGCGGTCGGCGAAGAACTGGAAGAGCTCCAGGGCCTTGTACGTGTCCCCCGCCGAGTGGACCGGATACTGCGCGACCGGCAGCGGCGACGGGTAGGCGAGCGGGATCTCCAGGCTGAAGCAGACCTGATCCCCGAGGTCGGTCGTCGGGATCGGGAAGGGACGCCACTTCTGGTTCGCCGGGTCGTTCCAGACGTGCACCACCGGCAGGTCCTGCCAGGTCTCCAGGATCTCGCGGCTGACGGGATCCAGATAGAACGCCGCCTCGCGGGTGAGCAGTTGGTACGCGTCAGGACCGGCATCGGCGTCCTGGACCAGGCGGGAGACATTGAGGCCCTCGAAGCCGAAGACCCGCTGGTAGGGCTCGTCGGGGGCCCAGGAGTAGACGTCTCCCGACCACCAGTACGTGACCTCCTCGCCGTCGAGGGAGGCGCGGGTGCGGGCGAAGGAACGGAGCAGCTCCGCGGGTGTCGTCATGGGGACCACTCTGCTCGATCGGCGCGACCGACGTGCCGTTCGGGCGGAATCAGTCCGGCGGGAGCGGAGAGGGGGACGGAGGCGGGGGCGGGGGCTCAGGTGGGCCGGAATCGGCGCCCGGCAGGTCCTGTTCGGTCCACAGCACCTTGCCGTCCGGCCCGTGGCGGGCTCCCCAGTGGGAGGCCAGGCGGGACACGATGAACAGGCCCCGGCCACCCTCGTCGACGGTCCGGGCGTGCCGCAGGTGCGGGGCGGCCGTGGAGCCGTCGTGGACCTCGCAGGTGAGCGTGGAGTCCAGCAGGAGGCGCAGCCGCAGCGGCGGGGCCCCGTAACGGACGGCGTTGGTGACCAGTTCGCTGACGATCAGCTCCGTCGCCTCGACGGTGTCCTCGTCCAGGTCCCAGCCCTGGAGCCGGTCGCGTACGAGCACCCGGGCGGTGGCGGGCGCCGTGGGGTCCTGGGGCAGGTCCCAGGTGGCGACGAGGTGGTCGGAGACCGTACCCGTACGGGCCAGGAGCAGGGCCGCACCGGCGGAACGGGTGTCGTCGGGGAGCGCGTAGACGATGTCGTCGCCCCGCTGCTGGAGACTGCGGCCCGACCGGGCGAGGGCCCGCGTGATGCGTTCCTCGGCGTGGTCGCCGGAGAGCAGTTCGGCGGTGCAGAACGCGAGGAGGCTGCCCTCCTCGAGGGTGACGGCGGCGGGGGCGAAGAGGGCGCTGTCGGCGGAGAAGAGTCCGGGACCCTCCGGTACGTCGAGGGCGATCGCCCGCCCGTCGGGTCCGACGATCAGCGGCGCGGGGTGCCCGGCCCGCGCGACGGTGCAGGTGCGGGTGAACGGGTCGTAGACCCCGTACACACAGCCCGCGCTCAGGGGTTCGCCGTGGAGGGAGTCGCTCGGGGGCAGCGCGGCCCGTTCGTGGGCGAGGCGGTCGGCCGTGTCCTTGAGCCGGGCCAGGACCTCCTCCGGCTCCAGGTCGAGGCCCGCCAGCGCCTGGATGACCGTACGCAGCTGGCCCATCGCGATGGCCGACTGGAGGCCCTCGCCCCCGACACCGCCCACCACCAGGGCCGTTCGGGCGCCGGACAGGGGGATCGTGTCGAACCAGCAGCCGCTGTCCCGGCCCGGCAGCAGGACATGGGCGGTCTCGACGGCGGTCTGCTGCCGCTCGACCTGCGGGAGCAGCCGCCGCTGGACGGTCGAGGCGATGACGTGCTCGCGCTCGTAGCGGCGGGCGTTGTCGATGCCGAGGGCCGCGCGGGTGGCCGCCGTCCCGGCCACGGAGAGGTCGTCCTCGTCGAAGGGCTCGGCGGCCCCGCACCGGTAGAGGCTGACCAGCCCGAGGACCGCGCCCCGCAGGGTGAGGGGGACGACGATCAGGGAGTGGGCGCCGGCCTGCGCCACGGCCTGCGCGCCGTCCGGGTCGGCGTCGAGCCACGGGGTGTCGCCGGTCAGCGGGACGAGCCGGGGCCTCAGATCGGCGACGGCGAGCGCGTACGGCGTACGGGGAGGAAGGCGGCGGGTCGCGCCGTCCGGGCGGCCCCGGTCCCCGGCCGCGGCCTCCGCCGTGTCCCGGACGCTCTCGCACCGGCCGCGGGCCGCGCGGCGCAGCGGGGCCTCCGGCGGCAGCGGACCGACCGGCGGGTCGGCGCCGCGCAGGACCTCGTCCACCACCTCGATGACGGCGAGGTCGGCGAATCCGGGCACCAGGGCGTCGATGAAGGACCGGCAGGTGGCGGCGACGTCGAGAGAGCCGCCGACCGCGTCCCGCACGGCGGCGAGCGCGGCCCCCCGGGCGCGCGCCCGCGCCCGCTCGGTGACGTCGACGACCGCGGTCAACAGGCCGAGCGCGGGCGCCGCGGGGCCCTCGGGGCCGTTCAGGCGGTAGGAGGAGACCAGGAACTCCCGGTCGCCGGGGATCCGGCGCAGCCGGCCCCGGACGGGGTGGTCGCGCACCGGACCCTCACCGGCCAGCACCCGCTTCAGGAGCAGCTCGGAGCCGTCCGGGTCGTCGAGCCGGAAGGCCTCGGTGAACCGGCGGCCGATGTACTCCTCGGTCTCCACGCCCTCGACCAGTGAGTTGGCGTGGACCAGCCGGAGCTGCGGGTCGAGCACGATCAGGCCCACGGCGGACTGGTCGAACACCGCCGCCAGCACGGCCTCGTCCAGCTGCTCGGGGCTGCTCCCGAGCCGACCGGCCGTCCCGCTTCCGGCCGTCGCACTTTCGGCCTTCCCGCTTCCGGCCGTCCCGCCTCCGGCCTTCGCACTTTTGGCCGTCCCGCTTCCGGCCGTCCCGCTTCCGGCCGTCACACTTCCGGCCTTTCCCGGCTCGGCTGCCTTTCCCGGCTCAGCTGCCCCTCCCGCCTCGGCTGCCTTCCCCACCTCAGCGGCCCTACCCACCTCCGCTGCCCCTCCGCGCCCGGCCGGGGTCTCGGCGTCCGACACGGCTCCACCCGCCCTCCGGCTCCGGCGCACCGGTACACCGGAGCCGGTACGCGCCGGACCAGCATCACCCGGCTCACCGGGCCCGGCCACCGCTGGACGGCAGAGGCGTGAACAGCGGAAGCGTGACGGCGGGGGCGTGACGGCCGCGGGCCGCGGCGGGGCCCTGCGTCATACTGAACCGCCGGAACACAGGGGGGCGTTCAGCACATGCAGCACGGAGCGGACGGCAGCAGCCTGCCGGAGCGTATCGGCGGGTACACGGTGGAGCGGGAGCTGGGCGCCGGCGGGATGGGCACCGTCTATCTGGCGCGTTCGCGCGGCGGGCGGGCGGTGGCGGTGAAGGTGGCCCGCCCGGAGCTCGCGAGCGACCCGCACTTCCGGGAGCGGTTCCGCGCCGAGGTCGCGGCCGCGCGCAGCGTGGGCGGCTTCCACACGGCCCCCGTGGTGGACGCGGATCCTGCGGCGGCGGCGCCCTGGCTGGCCACGGCGTACGTTCCCGGGCCCACCCTCGCCGGGCTGCTGGAGGCCGAGGGGCCGATGGACGAGGTCCGGCTGCGGCAGCTGGGGGCGGCGCTCGCCGAGGCGCTGGCGGCGATCCACGGCTGCGGGCTGGTGCACCGCGATCTGAAGCCCGGCAACATCATCATGGCCCCGGACGGTCCTCGGGTTCTCGACTTCGGCATCGCGCGGGCCCTGGAGTCGACCCGTCTGACGGCGACCGGCATGGCGTTCGGGACGCCGGGGTTCCTGGCCCCCGAGCAGGCCCAGGGGGAGGCCGTCAGCGGCGCCGCCGATGTGTTCGCGCTGGGTGCGGTGCTGGTCGCGGCGGCGGGTGGCAGCGCGTTCGGGGCGGGCACGCCGATGGGCATGATGTACCGGTCGGTGCACGAGCCGCCGGACCTGGCCGCCGTGCCGGAGGGGCTGCGTCCGGTCCTGGCGGCGTGTCTGACCAAGGCCCCGGACCAGCGGCCCACCCCGGCGGGCCTCCTGGACCTGTTCGTACCGGACGCCCCGGCCGATGCGCCCGCCGCGGCGTACGCCCCCACGGTGGCGGTGCTCCCGCCGCCGCCGTCGTACGCCCCGTCCAACGCCTTCCTGCCGCACCAGGCCCCCACCGAGCCCGTCCTGGCGGGCGGTGTGCCGCCCGCCGCCGGCTTCGCCGACCTGACCTTCGTGGCGGTCGGACCGGGAAGTTCGCTCCTGGTCGACGAGGAGGGCGTCACGCTGGGCCCGGAGAACGCGGAGGTGCACTACACCTGGGCCCGGATCAGCACCGTGACGTACGCGGCCGCGGGCCCCAAGCACCTCCAGGTCGTCGTGCACCTGCACCACGGCGCGGCCCACCCGTGCCTTCTCGCCGCCGGGAGGCGCTCCCGCCTCCAGGCGTGGCTGGACGACCTGCCGCTGGCCCTGGAGGCCTTCGGGTAGGCGGAGCGGCTCTCCTCAGTACCCCGGCGCGCGCAGCGAGCGCAGGACGTGGTCCACCAGGGCCGCGACCGTCGCCTCGTCCTGGACGGGCTTGCGCAGCACATGGCGGTAGTAGACGGGGCCGTACAGCATCTCCACGGCCAGCGGGAGGTCCGCGCCGGGCGGGATCTGGCCCTGTTCCTGGGCGCTGCGCAGCCGGCCGATCGCTTCCTCCACGCGTGGGTCGACCAGTTGCTCGCGCAGTTGCTGGGCGAGCAGGTCGTCGTGGTGCAGCTCGGAGAGGATGCCCGCGTAGGCGGGGCCGAACGGCGGCACCGAGAGCAGTTGGACCGCGCCGGCGACATGGGTGCGCAGGTCGGCGCCGATATCGCCGGTGTCCGCGAACGGGGTGGCGTCGATCAGGGCGTCGGTGAACGCCTCCAGCAGCACCGCGCCCTTGGACGGCCACCAGCGGTAGATCGTCTTCTTGCTGACCCCGGCGCCGGCCGCGATGGCCTCTATCGTGACGTGCCCGTACCCCCGCTCCGTACAGAGGTCGAGAGCGGACCACAGGATCGCGCGGCGTGCCCGTTCGCTGCGGCGCACACTGCTCGGTGATGTGATCATTCGGTGAGCATAGGGGGGTTCCAGCCAATCT
This sequence comes from Streptomyces sp. NPDC020884, assembly GCF_044333935.1. Classification (NCBI taxonomy): domain Bacteria; kingdom Bacillati; phylum Actinomycetota; class Actinomycetes; order Kitasatosporales; family Streptomycetaceae; genus Streptomyces; species Streptomyces sp. NPDC020884. The sequence continues at coordinate 375,684 of NZ_JBIRRY010000003.1, forward strand.
CTTGTTGACATCTCGTCGCCAAGGACCGAACAATACCCAGGCGGAAACGGAACGTACCGTGTCGCTTCGTTCCTCTTGTCCGCACCGTTCGTGCCGTTCGTGCCGCGACGAGCCGATCGGGGGACGGCTCGCCCGGCCGACGGCGCGGACGGGTTCCCGCCGATCCGATCCGGCCAGGAGAGACGCCCTCCCCGGACGGCCCTCCCGGAGCGCCCCCCTCAGGCCGTGATGTCCTTGGCCGTGAAGCGGGCCCAGGCCGCCGAGCCGAACACCGCGACGTACAGCCCCTGCAACTGGAAGTTCTTGATCAGGTCGTCCCAGTGGACGGGTTCGCGCAGGACGTCCGCGAAGGACATCCAGTAGTGCGCGAACAGATAGGGATGCACGCCGCTCAGCTGCGGGATGCTGTCCAGGATCTGCACGGTGATCAGCAGCCCGACGGTCGCCGCCATCGCCCCGATCCCGCTGCCGGTCAGCGTCGAGACGAACAGCCCGAGCGCGGCGAACCCGGTCAGGGAGACGGCGACGACCAACGCCGTCAGCGCCGCCCGCACCAGCCCCTCGCCGAAGCCGATCCGGGTCCCGGAGATCGTGGTGACCTCGCCCACCGGGAACAGCAGCGCGCCCACCGCCAGCGCCGACGCCGCCACGACCAGGGTCGCGACCAGGCAGAAGGCCAGGACGGAGACGTACTTCACCAGCAGCAGCCGCGTGCGGCCCGCCGGGGCGACCAGCAGGTAGCGCAGCGTGCCGCTGCTCGCCTCCCCCGCGATGGAGTCGCCCGCGACGACGCCGACGGCCATCGGCAGGAAGACCGGCAGCGTCGCGGCGAGGGCCGCGAAGACGAGGAAGAGGCCGTTGTTGGTGACCTGGGCGAGGAACGCCGGGCCCGCCCCGCCACCGCCCGTCTCGCCCGCCCCGCCACCGCCGCCGCCCGTCTCGATCCGGACCGCGATCCCGATGAGGGCGGGTACGGCGGCGAGGACGCCGAGCAGGGCGAAGGTCCGGTGGCGGCGGAGCAGGGTGGTGATCTCGGACCGGAGGAGGCCCAGCGTCCACAGCGGACCTCGGGGACGCACCGGGTCGCGGGGACGCACCGAATCGCCCGGACGCGCCGGATCGCCGGAACGCGCCGGACCGCCGGGACGCACCGGATCGCCCGGACGCGCCGGATCAGCCTCAGCCTGCGACATCGAATCCCTCTCCCGTGAGTGCGACGAAGGCGTCCTCCAGCGAGCCCCGCTCGACGCCGAAGAACCGCACCCGCACCCCGGCGCCCACCAGCGCCGCGTTGAGGTCGGCGAGGTCCACGGCGGCGGGCGGGGCGTCGGCGGTGAGCCGGTCGCCGTCGGCGCTCAGGCCGGTGAGCCCGTGCTCCTGGAGGATGCGGGCGGCGTCCCCGGGGTCGGGGGTGGTGACGGCGAGCCGGCCCCGGGCGCCCGCGGCGAGGTCGGCGACCGGGCCCTGGACGATCAGCCGGCCCCGGGCCATCACCGCGGCGTGCGTGCAGACCTGCTCGATCTCGTCCAGCAGGTGGGAGGAGAGGAACACCGTGGTGCCCTCGGCCGCCAGCTCCCGGACCAGGGAGCGGATCTCGCGCATGCCCTGCGGGTCGAGGCCGTTGGTCGGCTCGTCCAGGACCAGCAGCCTTCGCGGCCGGAGCAGGGCAGCGGCCAGCCCGAGGCGCTGTTTCATGCCGAGCGAGTACGCCTTGGCCTTCTTGGCCGATGCGGCGGCGAGCCCGACCCGCGCCAAGGCCTCGTCGACGCGGGCCCGGCGGGTGCGCGGGTCGGCGGTGGGGTCGGCCCGGTCGTACCGCAGGAGGTTGTCCCGGCCGTTCAGGAAGCCGTACAGCGCGGGCCCCTCGATCAGCGCGCCGACCTGCGGCAGCACCGTACGGGCGGCTCCGGGCATCGGGCGGCCGAGCACCTCGGCGGTGCCGGACGTCGGGTCGATGAGGCCCATCAGCATCCGGATCGTGGTGGTCTTCCCGGAGCCGTTGGGGCCGAGGAAGCCGAAGACGCTGCCGGCGGGCACGGTCAGGTCGAGGCCGTCCACGGCGAGCTGGCCGCCCCGGTAACGCTTGGTCAGGCCCCGGGTGCGGATGACCGGCGCGAGGTCCTCCGCGCCTCCCGCGCCCTGGACGCCTCCCGCGCGCGCCGCCGCTGTCCCCGTCGTCGTCATCCCGGTCGCCCCTCTCCCGTCCGCGTGTCCTGTCCGCGTGGCCGGCGGCCCCACGGCGCTGCCGCCCCGCCGCACGGTGTGCGACGGGGCGGTGTCCTGCGCCGGTCACCCGGCAGGGCGAGCGCCGAGGGCGTGTCCTACTTGGCGGCGGCGTCGGCGGCGCGCACCAGCGCGTCCTTCGTCACCGCTCCGACGTAGACCGAGCCGTCGTCCGTCAGCAGGGCGTTGACCAGGCGCGTCTTGAAGACCGTGCCCGAACCGAACTTCCCGGTGACCTTGTCGCCGAGCGCGTCGAGCAGGCCCTGCGCCTCGGCCGGGACGTCGCCCGAGCCGGCCTCGGGGAGACCCTTGCCGCCGGGGGTCTTGATCTCGGCGATCGAGGTCCAGCCCTCGCCGATGACGTTGAGGCCCTCGAAGCCGTCCAGCTCGGCGAGCTGCCCGGGGAGCGCCTTCTGCGCCGCGCCCCGCTCGTCCTTGCCGGTCTCCAGCTCGTCGGCCTCGGTCACCTTGGCGCCCTTGGGCGGCGTGAAGGCGAACGTGGACGCGGCGGGCTGGGAGAAGTCGACCTTGGTGAACCCGGCGTCGACCACGGCCTTGCCGCCGCTCGCCGCCGACAGGGTGAACTTCAGCGGTACGCCGTTCTCGGCGTCCACGGCGATACGGATCGAGCCGAACGTCGAACCGGACTGCTTCGGCTTGATCAGCAGCTGGTACGCGTCCCGCCCGGCGACCTGCGCCGTGCCGTCCACGGTGACCGATGTGGTGTCCCCGGCCGCCGCGAGCGCCTGCTCGGCGAAGTCCTTCGGAGTGGCCGGCGCGCCCTTGGGGGCCTTCGGGGCCTTCTTGGCGCCGTCCGCCCCGTCCCGGCCCTCGGGGGCCTCGGCGTGGTAGACCTCGTCGGACTGGCTGTCGTACGCCCAGACCTCGCCCTGGTTGTGGATGAGGCTGTACTCGGAGGCGTCCCCGAGGATGGAGAGCTTCTGCCGCTCCGGGCCGTCGGCGGCCACCCGCAGCGTGTGCGTGCCGGACGTCAGCTCCATGAGCTTGTCCTGCGGGGCCGCCGCGCCGCCGTCCTTGTCGCCGCCCTTGCCCGCGCCGCCCGGTACGAACGAGCCGGCGAGGCCGTCGAGGGGCAGGCCCAGGTCGGCGCTGATCTTGAACGTGCCGGAGAGCTGCTCCTCGTCGGAGGCGGCGATCCTCTCGATGAGCTCCTGCGCGCTGATCTTCGGCAGGTCCGGGTCGCCGGTGTTCGCGAGCGCCGGGACGAGGCCGATGGTGGCGGCCGCCACCCCCGCGACCGCGACGGGGACGATGTAGCGCGTCGCCTTTCGGCGGCCCACGACAGTGCCCGTGGCCTCGCCGGTGGTCTCTGCGCTGTCGTTCGGGTCCATGTGTGCCCTACCTCCGTGGTCGCGGCTTCCGTTGGTATCCATCTGACCAAAACGGACGGCCTCAAGCGTCAGCCCGGGGGATCAACTCCGCCTACTGCTCCGGTATGACAACCGGACGGGGCATCCGCGCCATCCAGTAGGGGTAGGCCACCGGATGACGCCGCGTCACCGCACGCCGGCACGGGCTCAGCCCGCGCGGTGCACCACGGCGTCGCACAGCTCTTCCAGCGCGGCCTTCGCATACCCCTCGGGCAGCGGGGCGAGCGTGGCGCGCGCCTCCTGGGCGTAGCGCACAGTGTCCTGGCGGGCCTGCTCCAGCGCCGGGTGGGCGCGCAGCCGGCGCAACACCTCGACCAGGGTGTCGTCATTGCTCAGGTCGGAGTCGAGCAGTTCGACAAGCTCCAGGTCGTCGGGCTGGCCGAAGGCCGCCGCCTGGGCGCGCAGCCGCAGGACCGGGAGCGTCGGGATGCCCTCGCGCAGGTCGGTGCCGGGGGTCTTGCCGGACTCGTGGGAGTCGGAGGCGATGTCGAGGACGTCATCGGCGAGCTGGAAGGCGATGCCGAGCCGCTCCCCGTACTGGGTGAGGACGTCCACGGTCCGCTCGTCGGCCCCGGCCATCATCGCGCCGAACCGGCCGGACACGGCGACGAGCGAGCCGGTCTTGCCGCTGAGCACGTCCAGGTAGTGGTCGACCGGGTCGCGGCCGTCGCGCGGGCCCGCGGTCTCCAGGATCTGGCCGGTGACGAGCCGCTCGAAGGCCTCGGCCTGAATGCGGACGGCCTCGGGGCCGAGGTCGGCCAGGATGTGGGAGGCGCGGGCGAAGAGGAAGTCGCCGGTGAGGACGGCGACGGAGTTGCCCCAGCGGGTGTTGGCGCTGGGCACCCCGCGCCGCACGTCGGCCTCGTCCATCACGTCGTCGTGGTAGAGCGTGGCCAGGTGGGTCAGCTCGACGACGACGGCGGAGGGGACGACGCCCGGCGCGTCGGGATCGCCGAACTGTGACGCGAGCATGACCAGGAGAGGGCGGAACCGCTTGCCCCCCGCACGCACCAGGTGCTGGGCGGCCTCCGTGATGAAGGGCACATCGCTCTTGGTGGCTTCGACCAGCCCCGCCTCGACAGCGGCCAGGCCCAACTGGACATCGGTCTCAAGAGACTGGTCCCGCACGTGCAGTCCGAACGGCCCGACGACGGTCACGAGGGCATCTCCTGTCTGCTGACGATCACACGCAATGTCGATGTGTCGCTGTCTTCACTCAACTCAGCGTATCCGGTCCCCTTTGGATCACCGTGGGCGGCTTCCCGCCGCCACCGGTATGTTCGTGATCAGCTCATACGATCAGGAGTACCCGCTTTGTCCCACAGCACCGCCGACACCGAGCCGGCCCACCCCCCGCCCGAGGACGATCACGCCTTCTTCGGCCAGCCACGGGGGCTGATGACCCTGTCCGGCCTGGAGGTCTGGGAGCGGTTCTCGTTCCTGGGGATGCAGGCCATCCTGGTGCTGTTCTTCGCCGACACGGTGGCGAACGGCGGCATGGACATGGACCCCGGCACCGCCGCCTCCGTCTCCGCCGCCTACGGCACGCTGGTCTATCTGGTCTCCGTGGCGGGCGGCTGGCTGGCCGACCGGATCCTCGGCTCGTACCGCGCCGTGCTGTACGGCGGCATCCTCATCGCGTGCGGCCACTACTGCATGGCCGTCCCCACCGACGCCATGACCTGGGTGGGCCTCGGCCTGATCAGCGCCGGAACGGGCCTGCTCAAACCCAATGTCGCCTCCATGGTCGGCAAGCTCTACCGCACCGACGACGAGCGGCGCGACGCCGGCTTCGCCCTCTACTACATGGGCATCAACATCGGCGCCTTCGCCGGCCCGCTGATCACCGGCTGGCTCGGCGAGCACCTGAGCTGGCACTGGGGCTTCTCGGCCGCCGCGATCGGCATGACCTTCGGTCTGATCCAGTACGTCGCGGGCCGCCGTCACCTGGCCGGGCGTAAGCACGCCGCCGAATTCGCGCTGGCCCCCGACGCGATGCGCCGCGCGGTCCGGCTGATCATCGGCGGGGCCGTCGTGGTCGCCGTCCTCGCGACCGCCCTGACGCTGGCGGGCTGGCTGACCATCGACCGGTTCGTGGACGTGCTCACGGTGATCTCGATCATCGCCCCGATCACCTACTTCGTCGTGATGTTCAGGAGCCCCCGGGTCACCGCCGAGGAGCGCGGCAGGCTGCGCCCGTACGTCGTGCTCTTCCTGGGCTCGGTCGTCTTCAACTTCATCCTGTTCCAGGCGTACTCGACGATGATCCTGCTCGCCTCGACCAACGCCCGCACCGAGGTCCTCGGCTTCACCTTCCCGGCCAGTTGGTACGCCTCCGCGCTCGGCGCCTTCGAGGTCGCGCTCGCCCCGGTGGTGGCCGCCACCTGGGTCAGGATGGGCAAGCGCCAGCCGCACGCCTCCAACAAGATCGCCTTCGGCGTGATCCTCGGCGGGCTCTCCTTCCTGCTGATGGTCCTGCCGACCTCCGGCCACGCGGGCGACACCTACAAGATGGCCGCCTGGTGGATCGTCGGCTCCTATCTGCTGCTCGGACTCGGCGACGTCCTGCTGGAGACCTCCGGCCTCTCCGCCAGCAGCAAGCTCGCCCCGAAGGCCTTCGCCAGCCAGACGATGGCCCTGTGGTTCCTGTCGCTGGCCGTCGCCAACGGCATCCAGGCCCAGGTCGTGAAGCTCTACGGCGAGGTCTCCAACCCGGCGTACTTCGGCGTCAACGGAGCCATCGCGGTGGCGGTCGGCATCGCGATGATCCTCGCCGCCCCCTGGCTGAGGCGCACGATGCACCCCGTCCGCTGAGCGCGTCCTCGCACCCCGTCCCCCACCGAGGTGACCCATGAACATCACGACCGAGTTCCCGTACGAGACGACCCACGAGGACGTGTACATCCCGCTGCCCGACGGCGCCCGGCTCTACGCCCGGATCTGGCGGCCGCTGACCGACGAACCGGTCCCCGCCCTGCTGGAGTACCTGCCCTACCGGCTCGGCGACTGGACCGCGCCCCGCGACTGGCAGCGCCACCCCTGGTACGCGGGCCACGGCTACGCCTCCGTACGGGTCGACGTCCGGGGCCACGGCAACAGCGAGGGGCTGCCGGGCGACGAGTACGACGCGCAGGAGCTGCGGGACGGGGTCGCCGTCGTCCACTGGCTGGCCCAGCAGGAGTGGTGCTCCGGCCGGGTCGGGATGTTCGGCATCTCCTGGGGTGGCTTCAACTCGCTCCAGATCGCCGCGCTCGCCCCCGAGCCGCTGAAGGCGATCGTCACCGTCTGTTCGGCCGACGACCGCTACGACAACGACGTCCACTACATGGGCGGCTCGGTCCTCGCCGTGGACATGCACGCCTGGGCCGCCACCATGCTCGCCTTCGTCTGCCGCCCGCCGGACCCGACGCAGGTCGGCGACGGCTGGAAGGAGATGTGGCTGAAGCGGCTGGAGGCCGTCGACCCCTTCATCCACACCTGGCTGGCCCACCAGAGCCGCGACGCCTACTGGAAGCACGGCAGCGTCTGCGAGGACTACGGCGCGATCAAGGCGAACGTGCTGGCGGTCGGCGGCTGGCACGACCCCTACCGCGACACCGTCCTGCGGCTCGTGGAGCACCTCGACCCGGAGCGGGTGCGCGGGCTGATCGGCCCCTGGTCGCACCAGTACCCGGACCGGGGGCTGCCGCCGGGACCCGCGATCGGCTTCCTCCAGGAGACGCTGCGCTGGTGGGACCAGCACCTCAAGGGCAAGGAGACGGGCGTGATGCGGGAGCCGCTGCTGCGGTCCTGGATCAGCGGCTCGCACCCGCCCGCCACCGTGTACGAGACGCTGCCGGGCCGCTGGGTCGGGGACGCGAGCTGGCCCTCGGAGAACGTCTCCCCGGTGGCGTACGCCCTCCAGGGCGGCGAGCGGATCGTCGCCTCGCCGCAGCAGACCGGCCTGGACGCCGGGCGCTTCTTCCCGTTCGGCAACGACGCGGACCTGCCGCCGGACCAGCGGGACGAGGACGCGAAGTCGGTGTCGTTCGAATTCCCCGTCGAGGATGCGCCGATCGAGATCCTCGGCCGCCCCCGGGTGAAGCTGCGCATCCGGATGGACGTGCCGCGCGGCCAGGCCATCGCCCGCCTCTGCGACGTGGCGCCCGACGGCTCCTCCACCCTGGTCACCCGGGGCGTGCTCAACCTCGCGGCCCGGCACGGCCGCGACCGCACCGACGACTGGCCCCCGGGCGAGACCGAGGACGTGGTCTTCGACCTCAACGGCATCGGGCACACCTTCCCGCCCGGCCACCGCATCCGGCTGGCCGTCTCCTCCTCGTACTGGCCCTGGATCTGGCCGCAGGCCGGCTCGGCGGGCTTCACGCTCGACGCCGACGGCAGCTTCGTCGAGCTGCCGGTGCGCCGCCACACCGAGGACCCGGCGATCGCCTTCGGCGAACCGGAACAGTCCGAACCGCTCGGCGTCGTCCACCCGGTCACGCTGGACGAGCCGCGCCCCGAACGCCTCGTCGTCCGCGATGTCGCCGAGGGCGCCTGGCGGCTGGAGGTCGACCCCCGCTACGGCGGTACGCGGGTCTACCCCGACGGCCTGGAGTTCACCGAGGACGCCCTGGAGACGTACACGATCCAGGAGGACGACCCGCTCTCCGCGCGGACCCGCTCCGACTGGCGGATCCGGCTGCACCGCCCGGAGGCCGCCTGGGACGTGGAGATCGAGACCCGCTCCGAGATCTCCGCCGACGAAAACGACTTCATCACCTCCGACGAGGTCATCTGCAAGGACGGCGAGGAGGTCGTCTTCCACCGCACCTGGGAGAAGCGCATCCCGCGCACGGCGGGCTGAGCAGCCTCCCGGTCGCACCGTCGGGTCCCCCGGAATTCCGGGGGACCCGACGAACTTTCCGGGCAATACACACAGTTGGGGATAGTCAGGGCGCTGCCGCTGGGTAGGAGCACCGACGTAACGTGTCCTCCACGCGACCTGGAAAGCGAGGCAGCACCACATGCCCGAGCAGAGCAGCCCGCTCGATCTGGCCGAGGGCGACCCCTTCGGCCCGCACAACCTTCCGTACGGTGTGTTCTCCACCCCCGACCACCCCGACGACCGCCGGGTCGGCGTCCGCATCGGCAACCACGTCCTGGACGCCGGGGCCGCCGCCCACGCACTGGGCTCCCCCTACGCGGGGCTGCTCGCGCAGCCGAGCCTGACGCCGCTGCTCTCGGCGGGCCGCACCGCCTGGCGCGACGTGCGCCGCGCGCTCACCGCCTGGCTGACCGTCCCCGCCCACCGCGCGGACATCGAGCCGCTGCTGTACCCGGTGGACGCGGTGACCCTGCACCTGCCGTACGAGGTCGCGGACTACGTCGACTTCTACGCCAGCGAGCACCACGCCACCAACGTCGGGAAGATCTTCCGGCCGGACGGCGACGCGCTCACCCCCAACTGGAAGCACCTGCCGATCGGTTACCACGGCCGCTCCGGCACCGTCGTGGTCTCCGGCACCGACGTGGTGCGGCCCAGCGGCCAGCGCAAGGCCCCCACCGACCCGGCCCCCGTCTTCGGGCCCTCGGTGAAGCTCGACATCGAGGCCGAGGTCGGCTTCGTCGTCGGCGTCCCCTCCGCCCAGGGCGCCCCGGTGCCGCTGGCCGACTTCCGCGAGCACGTCTTCGGGCTCTCGCTCCTCAACGACTGGTCCGCGCGCGACCTCCAGGCCTGGGAGTACGTGCCGCTCGGCCCGTTCCTCGGCAAGTCCTTCGCCACCTCCGTCGCCGCCTGGGTCACCCCGCTGGAAGCGCTGGACGCCGCCCGCACCGCGCCCCCGGCCCGTGACTTCCCCCTCCTGCCCTACCTCGACGACGCCGAGGACGAGGAGCCGGGCGGCTTCGACATCCGGATCACCGTCGAGATCAACGGCCAGGCCGTCGCCGAGCCGCCGTTCGCCTCGATGTACTGGACGGCCGCCCAGCAGCTGGCCCATATGACGGTGAACGGCGCGTCGCTGCGCACCGGCGACCTGTACGGCTCCGGCACGGTCAGCGGCCCCGAGCCCGCCCAGCGCGGCTCGCTCCTGGAGCTCACCTGGAACGGCCGCGACGTCCTCGAACTCCCCGAGGGCAAGCGGACGTTCCTGGAGGACGGCGACACGGTCACGCTGACCGCCTGGGCCCCCGGCCCGCACGGCACCCGCGTGGGCCTCGGCGATGTGACCGGAAGGATCGTCTCCGCGCCATGACGCACGACGCCCCCGAGCTGACGCTGCCCGAGGAACTGATCCTGCTCGCCCTGGACCCGGACCGGGGCAAGCCGATATGCGTGGCCCGCAACCTGGCGTTCGGGACCGCCGGTGCCGTCCTCGCGGAGCTGGAGCTCCAGGGCCGCATACGCGAGGAGCGCGGCCGGGTCCACGTGGTGAACCCGCTGGACCCGGCCGACCCGCTGCTCGCCGCCCTGCTCCGGACCCTGGACCCGCCGGCCAAGGGCCGCCGCCGCTCGGGGACCCGCGCCCGGCGCTGGGTGGGTGACTACGACCGGTACGTACAGGAGAAGTACCTGGACTCCCTGGTCGAGCGCTCCGTCCTGTCCCGGCGGACCCACCGCTTCCTCGGCCTGTTCCCGTACCACCGCCACTTCCCGGGCGTGCCGGACCTCTCGCGGGGCGTCCTCGACCGGTTCGCTGCGGCCGAGGCGGCCGGGTACCCGGAGCACCGCGACCGGGTGCTGGCCTCCCTGGTCTCGGCGATCGGCCTGGCCGGTGAACTGACCCGCCTCGGCCGCACGGGCCGGACGGTCATGAAGGCCATGCGCCGCTCCGAGTGGACCGCCGTGGCCGTCCGCTACAACGTGAAGCAGAACGAGACCGGCGACGGCTGGAGCGGCTTCAGCGGGAGCGGGGGCGGGGGCGGGAGCAGCGACGGGGACTAGGGGGGTCGGACGCCCCCTGGGAGAGCCGGTCAGCGGCGCGAGAGGCGTTCATACGTTCGGGGGAGCCTCATCCGGTTCCCGCCGGATACGCTGGTCGGGCCCGCGAGACTCCTCCCCATGGGAGCAATGATGAGCATCGAACCCGAGGCCTCCGAGCCGCGGTGGGCGGTCCCGCCCGAGGGCGGCTGGACCGCCGATGACCTGGACACACTCCCGAATCTGCCTCCGCATACGGAGCTGATCGACGGGAGCCTCGTTTTCGTGAGTCCGCAGACCCTTTTCCATTCGCGAGCGGTCGACTTCTTCAACTGGCAACTGCAGTCCCTGGCTCCGCCCGAGCTGGAGGTCGTGCGCGAGTTCACCATCGACATCGACCGCTACAACCGGCCCGAGCCCGATGTGATCGTCATCGACGGTGACGTCATCCAGGACCCGAACCAGACCCGGTTTCCCGCCGGGTCGGTGCGCCTCGCCATCGAGGTCGTATCTCCGGAGTCCCGGTCCCGCGACCGGGAGACCAAGCCCGTGAAGTACGCCCGCGCGACGATCCCCCACTACTGGCGGGTGGAGAACCACGACGGGCGTGCCGTGGTGTACGTCTTCGAGCGGGAGCCGGCCACCGGCGCGTACACCTCGACGGGGATCTTCCACGACCGGATGAAGGTGTCGGTGCCGTTCGCCGTGGACCTGGACCTCACGGCGATCACTCCACGCCGCCGGGCGGGGGACCTGAGCTAGGTCCCGCCGCCCCTTCCCACCGCCCGGTACGCCTCACTCGTACTCGGGCGGTTCCTCGTCCCAGCCGAACTCGGGGTCGCTGTGCTGCGGGGCCGGGGCGACCGGGGCCTTGGTGGGCGCCGGGGCCTTGGTGGGCGCCGGGGCCGCCGGACGGGACGCGGGCACGGGGGCCGCGGGAGCCGGGGCCGACGCCTCCGGGGACGCCGGTGTCGCGCCTCCCGGTGTCCGGGCCAGGACCTCCAGCACGCCCTCCCCGTACGTCGCGAGCTTCTTCTCGCCCAGGCCGCTGACGCCGCCCAGCTCCGCGAGCGAGGCCGGGTGCAGGGTCGCGATCTCGCGCAGCGTGGCGTCGTGGAAGATGACGTACGCCGGGACGCCCTGCTCCTTCGCCGTCGCCCCGCGCCAGGCGCGCAGCGCCTCGAAGACCGGGACGGCGGACTCGGGAAGATCGGCGACGGCCGCCTTGCCCTTGGCGCCCCTTCCTCCGCCGGCGGAGGAGGACGACCGGGACGTGGGCTTCTTGGGCTCCTTGCGGAGCAGCACGTCCCGCTCCCGGCCCAGGACCGTCGCGCTCTCCTCGGTGAGGACCAGCGTGCCGTACTCCCCCTCGACCGCGAGCAGGCCCTGAGCGAGCAGCTGGCGGACCACACCGCGCCACTCCGCCTCGGCCAGCTCCTCGCCGATGCCGAAGACGGAGAGCTGGTCGTGGTCGAACTGGATGATCTTGGCGGTCTTGCGGCCCAGCAGGATGTCGATGATCTGGCCGGCGCCGAACTTCTGGTTCCGCTCGCGCTTCAGCCGGACCACCGTGGAGAGCAGCTTCTGCGAGACGACGGTGCCGTCCCAGGTCTCCGGCGCGGTCAGGCAGGTGTCGCAGTTGCCGCAGGCGGGGGCCGTGGGCTCCTGGCCGAAGTAGGTCAGCAGCTGGGCCCGGCGGCACTGGACCGTCTCGCACAGGGCCAGCATCGAGTCCAGGTGGGAGGCGGCCCGGCGGCGGAACGCCTCGTCGCCCTCGCTGCCCTGGATGAGCTTGCGCTGCTGGACGACGTCCTGGAGTCCGTACGCCATCCACGCCGTCGACGGCTCCCCGTCACGGCCCGCGCGGCCGGTCTCCTGGTAATACCCCTCGACGGACTTGGGGAGATCGATATGGGCGACGAAGCGCACGTCCGGCTTGTCGATGCCCATGCCGAACGCGATCGTCGCGACGACGACGAGCCCCTCCTCGCGGAGGAAGCGCGCCTGGTGGGTGGCGCGCGTGGAGGCGTCCAGGCCCGCGTGGTAGGGAACGGCCTCGACGCCGTTGCGGCAGAGGTACTCCGCGATCTTCTCGGTGGAGTTGCGCGAGAGGCAGTAGACGATGCCCGCGTCCCCGGCGTGCTCCTCCTGCAGGAAGGTGAGGAGCTGCTTCTTCGGGTCGGACTTCGGCACGATCCGGTACTGGATGTTCGGCCGGTCGAAGCTCGCGACGAAGTGCTTCGCGTCCGGCATGCCGAGGCGGCGGGTGATCTCCTCGTGCGTGGCGTGGGTCGCGGTCGCCGTCAGGGCGATGCGCGGCACGTCCGGCCAGCGCTCGCCGAGCACGGACAGGGCCAGGTAGTCGGGGCGGAAGTCGTGGCCCCACTGGGCGACGCAGTGCGCCTCGTCGATCGCGAAGACGGAGATCTCGCCCCGGGCCAGCAGGGAGAGGGTGGAGTCCAGGCGCAGCCGCTCGGGCGCCAGATACAGGACGTCCAGCTCGCCCGCGAGGAACTGCGCCTCCATCGAGCGGCGCTCGTCGAAGTCCTGCGTGGAGTTCATGAAGCCGGCCCGGACGCCGAGCGCCCGCAGGGCGTCGACCTGGTCCTGCATGAGGGCGATCAGCGGTGAGACGACGACGCCGGTGCCCCGTCGGACCAGGGACGGGATCTGGTAGCAGAGGGACTTTCCGCCGCCGGTGGGCATGAGCACGACCGCGTCGCCGCCCGCGACCACATGCTCGATGACCGCGCCCTGCTCCCCGCGGAACGACTCGTACCCGAAGACGCGGTGCAGCGTCCGCCGCGCCTCGCTCTCGCCGCCCGTGTCGGTGTCGGTCACCGTCCCGGTCACATCCATGGTCACACCCAATGCTCTGTCCCCCGAGGTCCGCACGTCCCGGCCCTGTCCCGTCTGGTTCCGTCCCCGACCACGATAGGCGGCTCCTACGACAGCGCCGGACGGTCCTGTGGATAACGGGACCGTCCGGCGCTGCTGTCGTCCATACTGCGCGGGCTACCGCACGAACACGCCCGCCTGGCTCGCCAGGTCCAGGAAGTACTGCGGGGCCAGGCCCAGCACCAGGGTCACGGCGACGCCGACCGCGATCGTCGTCATGGTCAGCGGGGACGGGACGGCGACCGTGGGGCCGTCCGCCTTCGGCTCGCTGAAGAACATCAGGACGATCACCCGGATGTAGAAGAACGCCGCGACGGCGGACGAGAGCACACCCACGACCACCAGTCCGCCGGCGCCGCCCTCGGCAGCCGCCTTGAACACCGCGAACTTGCCCGAGAACCCGGAGGTCAGCGGGATGCCCGCGAAGGCCAGCAGGAACACCGCGAAGACCGCGGCGACCAGCGGCGAGCGACGGCCGAGCCCGGCCCACTTCGACAGGTGGGTGGCCTCGCCGCCCGCGTCCCGCACCAGCGTGACGACGGCGAACGCGCCGACCGTCACGAAGGAGTAGGCCGCCAGGTAGAACAGGACCGAGGAGATGCCCTCCGGGCTGGCCGCGATGACGCCCGCGAGGATGAAGCCCGCGTGCGCGATCGAGGAGTAGGCCAGCAGCCGCTTGATGTCGGTCTGGGTGATCGCGACGATCGCGCCGCCCAGCATCGTGAGGATGGCCACCGACCACATGACCGGCCGCAGGTCCCAGGTGAGACCCGGCAGCGCCACGTACAGCAGGCGCAGCAGCGCGCCGAACGCGGCGACCTTGGTGGCGGCGGCCATGAATCCGGTGACCGGGGTCGGGGCGCCCTGGTAGACGTCCGGGGTCCACATGTGGAACGGGACCGCGCCGACCTTGAAGAGCAGGCCGGTCAGGATCATCGCGCCGCCGATCAGCAGCAGCGCGTCGTTGCCCATGGTGTCGGCGAGGGCCGGGTCGATCTCCAGGACCGAGCCGTCGACGACGTTGGCGATGTCGGCGTACCCCAGGGAGCCCGAGTAGCCGTAGAGCAGGGCGATCCCGAAGAGCAGGAACGCCGAGGAGAACGCGCCGAGCAGGAAGTACTTCACGGCCGCCTCCTGCGACATCAGCCGCTTGCGGCGGGCGACGGCGCACAGGAGGTAGAGCGGGAGCGAGAAGACTTCCAGCGCGATGAAGAGGGTCAGCAGGTCGTTGGCGGCCGGGAAGACCAGCAGCCCCGCCACCGAGAAGAGGAGCAGCGGGAAGACCTCGGTGGTGGTGAACCCGGCCCGCACCGCGGCCTTCTCGCTGTCGCTGCCCGGCACGGCCCCGGGCTGGGCGGCGAACGAGTCGACCCGGGCGCCGTCGGACGCGGGGTCGAGCCGGCGCTCGGCGAAGGTGAACACCGCCACCAGGGCGACCAGAAGGATCGTGCCCTGGAGGAACAGCGTGGGGCCGTCGATCGCGATGGCTCCCACCGCCACGATCCGGGCCTCCGTGGTGCCGTATCCGTCGGCCGCGAGGCTGACGATCGCGGCGAACGAGGCGGCGACCGCCACCACGGTCAGGATGAGCTGGGTGTGGTAGCGGGCCCGGCGTGGCACGAAGGCCTCCACCAGGATGCCCAGGACGGCTGCGCCCACGATGATCAGGACGGGCATCAGCTGGGTGTACTCGATCTTCGGTGCCGTGAACGAGTCCCCCGGTGCCGCCGATGTCACCCCGCTCACCGTCGTCCACAGACTGTGGACAGCTGTTGCGCTCACTTGGCGGCCTCCACCTCGGGCTGGGGGTCCTTCTTCTGTACGTCGGACATGGTGTGCTCCACCGCCGGGTTGACGACCTCGGTGAGCGGCTTCGGGAAGACGCCCAGGAAGATCAGCACGGCGATCAGCGGAAGCGCGACCGCCAGCTCACGGGCCTTGAGGTCCGGCATGGACCGGACCGATTCCTTCACCGGCCCGGTCATCGTGCGCTGGTAGAGGACCAGGACGTAGAGCGCGGCGAGCACGATGCCGGAGGTGGCGATGATGCCGGCCACCGGATACGCGCTGAACGTGCCGACCAGGACCAGGAACTCACTGACGAACGGAGCCAGTCCGGGCAGCGACAGGGTGGCCAGGCCGCCGATGAGGAACGTGCCGGCCAGCACGGGGGCGACCTTCTGCACCCCGCCGTAGTCCGCGATGAGCCGTGATCCGCGCCGGGTGATGAGGAATCCGGCGACCAGCAGCAGCGCGGCCGTCGAGATCCCGTGGTTGACCATGTAGAGCGTGGCACCCGACTGGCCCTGGCTGGTCATCGCGAAGATGCCCAGGACGATGAAGCCGAAGTGCGAGATCGAGGCGTAGGCGATGAGCCGCTTGATGTCGCGCTGGCCGACCGCGAGCAGGGCCCCGTACACGATGGAGATCAGCGCCAGGGTGATGACCACCGGCGTCGCCCACTTGCTGGCCTCCGGGAAGAGCCCGAGGCAGAAGCGGAGCATCGCGAAGGTGCCGACCTTGTCGACGATCGCGGTGATCAGCACGGCGACCGGGGCGGTCGCCTCGCCCATCGCGTTCGGCAGCCAGGTGTGCAGCGGCCACAGCGGGGCCTTCACCGCGAAGGCGAAGAAGAACCCGAGGAACAGCCACCGCTCGGTGCTGGTCGCCATCTCCAGGGAGCCGTTGGCGCGGGCCTCGGCGATCTCGGAGAGCGAGAAGGTGCCCGCGACCACGTAGAGGCCGATGACCGCGGCCAGCATGATCAGGCCGCCGGCCAGGTTGTAGAGGAGGAACTTGACCGCCGCGTACGAACGCTGGGTCGCGGCGTTCTCGTCGGTGCCCGCGTGGGCCCGGTCGCCGAAGCCGCCGATGAGGAAGTACATCGGGATGAGCATGGCTTCGAACAGGATGTAGAAGAGGAAGACGTCGGTCGCGACGAACGACAGGACCACCATGGCCTCGACCATGAGGATCAGGGCGAAGAAGCCCTGCGTGGGACGCCAGCGCGAGGACTTCGTCTCCAGGGGGTCGGCGTCGTGCCAGCCCGCGACGATGACGAACGGGATCAGCAGCGCGGTGAGGGCGAGAAGCGCCACCCCGATGCCGTCCACGCCCAGTTCGTAACGGACGCCGAAGTCGGCGATCCAGGCCCGGGATTCGGTGAGCTGGTAGCGGTCACCGCCCGGTTCGAAGCGGATGAAGACGATCGCCGCCAGGACGAGCGTGCCGAGCGAGAAGAACAGCGCGAGCCATTTGGCCGCGGTGCGCCGCGCGGCGGGGACGGCGGCGGTGGCGATGGCGCCGATCGCCGGGAGCGCCGCCGTCGCGGTCAGGAGGGGAAAGGACATGTGATCAGACCGCCCTCATCAGCAGGGTCGCGGCGATGACGACTGCCGCACCGCCGAACATCGAGACCGCGTAGGTGCGGGCGTAGCCGTTCTGCAGCTTGCGCAGCCGGCCGGAGAGTCCGCCGACCGAGGCGGCCGTGCCGTTGACGACGCCGTCGACCAGGGAGTGGTCCACGTAGACCAGCGAGCGGGTGAGGTGCTCGCCGCCGCGGACCAGGACCACGTGGTTGAAGTCGTCCTGGAGAAGGTCGCGGCGGGCGGCCCGGGTGAGGACCGAGCCGCGCGGGGCCACGACGGGCACGGGCTTGCGGCCGTACATCGCCCAGGCGATCCCGACCCCGACGACCAGGGCCACCACGGTGGCTCCGGTGACCGTGGCCGCGCTCAGCGGGGCGTGCCCGTGGTCGTAACCGGTCACGGGCTCCAGCCAGTTGATGAACCGGTCGCCGATCGCGAAGAACCCACCGGCGAACACCGAGCCGAAGGCCAGCACGATCATCGGGATCGTCATCGACTTCGGGGACTCGTGCGGGTGCGGCTCGTGGCCCTCGGCGTCGGGCTGCCAGCGCTTCTCGCCGAAGAACGTCATCAGCATCACGCGCGTCATGTAGAACGCGGTGATCGCGGCGCCCAGCAGGGCCACGGAGCCGAGGATCCAGCCCTCGGTGCCGCCCTTGGCGAAGGCCGCCTCGATGATCTTGTCCTTGGAGAAGAAGCCGGACAGGCCCGGGAAGCCGATGATGGCCAGATAGCCGAGGCCGAAGGTGACGAAGGTGACCGGCATGTACTTCCGCAGGCCGCCGTACTTGCGCATGTCGACCTCGTCGTTCATGCCGTGCATGACGGAGCCCGCGCCGAGGAAGAGCCCGGCCTTGAAGAAGCCGTGCGTCACCAGGTGCATGATCGCGAAGATGTAGCCGATGGGGCCGAGGCCCGCGGCCATGATCATGTAGCCGATCTGCGACATCGTCGACCCGGCGAGGGCCTTCTTGATGTCGTCCTTCGCGCAACCGACGATCGCACCGAAGACCAGCGTGACCGCGCCGACGATGACGACGACCATCTGGGCGTCCGGGGCGGCGTTGAAGATCGCGCCGGAGCGGACGATGAGATAGACGCCGGCGGTGACCATGGTCGCGGCGTGGATGAGGGCGGAGACCGGGGTCGGGCCCTCCATCGCGTCGCCGAGCCAGGACTGCAGCGGCACCTGGGCCGACTTGCCGCAGGCGGCCAGCAGCAGCATCAGCCCGATGGCCGTCAGCTTGCCCTGGCTCGTCTCGCCCGCCGACTCCAGCACCGGCCCGAAGGCGAAGGTGCCGAAGGTGGTGAACATCAGCATGATGGCGATCGACAGGCCCATGTCGCCGACCCGGTTGACCAGGAAGGCCTTCTTCGCGGCGGTGGCCGCGGTGGGCTTGTGCTGCCAGAAGCCGATGAGCAGGAACGACGCCAGACCGACGCCCTCCCACCCGACGTACAGCAGCAGGTAGTTGTCGGCGATGACCAGGATGAGCATCGCCGCGAGGAACAGGTTGAGATAGCCGAAGAAGCGGCGCCTGCGCTCGTCGTGCTCCATGTAACCGATGGAGTAGATGTGGATCAGCGTGCCCACACCGGTGATGAGCAGGACGAACGTCATCGACAACTGGTCGAGCTGGAAGGCGATGTCGGCCTGGAAGCCCTCCACCGGAATCCAGCTGAACAGGTGCTGGTGCAGGGCCCGGTCCTCGGCGCCCTTCCCCAGCATGTCGGTGAACAGGATGAGTCCGACGACGAACGAGGCGCCGGCGAGCAGGGTGCCGAGCCAGTGGCCGGTCTTGTCCAGCCGGCGTCCGCCGCAGAGCAGGACCGCCGCTCCGAGCAGGGGCGCCGCGACGAGCAGCGCAATCAGGTTCTCCACGTTTCCGACCCCTTACAGCTTCATCAGGCTGGCGTCGTCGACCGAGGCCGAGTGGCGGGAGCGGAACAACGACACGATGATCGCGAGTCCGACGACCACTTCCGCGGCTGCGACGACCATCGTGAAGAACGCGACGATCTGCCCGTCGAGGTTGCCGTGCATCCGGGAGAACGTGACGAGCGCCAGATTGCAGGCGTTGAGCATCAGCTCGACGCACATGAACACCACGATCGCGTTCCGCCGGATCAGCACCCCGGAGGCGCCGATCGCGAACAGCAGGGCCGCGAGGTAGAGGTAGTTGACCGGGTTCACTTGGCGGCCTCCGAGTTCTCCGCCGCGGACGGGGGATTGGCTCCGCGCGCCACGACGTCCGCGTCCTCGCGCCCGAGTCGCTCCCCGGAGCGCTGCTCCAGGGCCTTGAGATCGGCGAGGGACTGCTGCGAGACGTCACGGACCTGGCCGCGCTGACGCAGCGTCTGCATGACGGTGAGCTCGGACGGCGTGCCGTCGGGGAGCAGACCGGGGACGTCCACCGCGTTGTGCCGGGCGTAGACGCCGGGGGCGGGGAGCGGCGGGAGGTGCTTGCCGCGCACGCGCTCCTCGGACATCTCCCGCTGGGTCTTGGCGCGTTCGGTGCGCTCGCGGTGCGTGAGCACCATCGCGCCCACCGTCGCGGTGATCAGCAGGGCGCCGGTGATCTCGAAGGCGAAGACGTACTTGGTGAAGATGAGGTTGGCGAGCCCCTCGACGTTGCCGCCGTGCCGGGCGTTGGCGGCGCCGAGCCCCTGGAACGTGCTCAGGGACGCGTGGCCGATGCCCGCGATCAGCAGGATGCCGAAGCCGAGGGCGCATCCGAGGGCCATCCAGCGCTGCCCCTTGAGGGTCTCCTTGAGGGAGTCCGCAGCGGTGACGCCGACGAGCATGACGACGAAGAGGAACAGCATCATGATCGCGCCGGTGTAGACGACGACCTGGACGATGCCGAGGAAATAGGCCCCGTTGGCGAGGTAGAACACCGCCAGGACGATCATGGTCCCGGCGAGCGAGAGCGCACTGTGCACGGCCCTCTTCAGCAGGACCGTGGCGAGCGCGCCGATCACGGCGACGGTGCCCAGGATCCAGAACTGGAAGGCCTCGCCCAACGAGGTGGAGGTGGCTGCGGCCAGCGCGTTCACGCCCCCACCCCCTTGTCCTGCGGGGTGTCGGCGGTCCTGGCCGACGCGGCGGGGTCCTCGTCGGGCTTGTCGCTCTCGCCCTTGGACACGGCCGTCTGGCGGACCGTGCCGGGCGCGACCTCGGTGACCACGCCCCGGTAGTAGTCCTGTTCGTCCATGCCGGGGAAGATCGCGTGCGGGCTGTCGACCATGCCTTCCTCCAGGCCCGCGAGCAGCTCGTCCTTGGTGTAGATGAGGCTCTCGCGGGTGGTGTTGGCGAGCTCGAACTCGTTCGTCATCGTCAGCGCCCGGGTGGGGCAGGCCTCGATGCAGAGTCCGCACAGGATGCAGCGCGCGTAGTTGATCTGGTAGACGCGGCCGTAGCGCTCTCCCGGGGAGTAGCGCTCCTCCTCGGTGTTGTCCGCGCCCTCCACGTAGATCGCGTCCGCCGGACACGCCCAGGCGCACAGCTCGCAGCCGACGCACTTCTCCAGGCCGTCCGGGTGACGGTTGAGCTGGTGCCGGCCGTGGAAGCGGGGCGCCGTCACCTTCGGCGTCTCCGGGTACTGCTCGGTGAGCCGCTTCTTGAACATGGCCTTGAAGGTCACGCCGAAGCCGGCCACGGGGTTCTGGAACTTCTCCCCCGACTCCCCCTTGCCCGAGGATCCAGCGGATCCCGATGAGCCCGTGAGCTCTGGTTTCTCAGACACCGCCGGCCTCCTTTCCGTCACTCGCATTTCCGTCACTCTGAGTATCCGGCCCGCCACTGACAACGAGCTCCCGCTCGCGTCGTGGAGTGCGCCTGGGCACCGGCGGCAGGGTCTGTCCGGGCAGCGGAGGCACCGGGAACCCGCCCGCCATCGGGTCGAAGGCGGGCTCCGGTCCGGCCGCCTCCTCCTCGATCCGGTTTCTGCGGTCGCGGAACATGTCGACGACGAACGAGATCAGCAGGATCGCGATCACGGCCGCGCCGACGTACAGCACGATCCGGGAGAAGTCGTAGCCCTCGTTGCGCAGGGCGCGGACGGTGGCGACGAGCATCAGCCAGACCACGGAGACCGGGATGAGGACCTTCCAGCCGAGCTTCATCAGCTGGTCGTAGCGGACCCGGGGCAGGGTGCCGCGCAGCCAGATGAAGAAGAACAGCAGCAGCTGGACCTTGAGGATGAACCAGAGCATGGGCCACCAGCCCTGGTTCGCGCCCTCCCAGAAGGTGCTGATCGGGTACGGAGCCCGCCAGCCGCCGAGGAAGAGGGTCACGGAGACCGCGGAGACGGTGACCATGTTGACGTACTCGGCGAGCATGAACATCGCGAACTTGATCGAGGAGTACTCGGTGTTGAACCCGCCGACGAGGTCGCCCTCGGACTCCGGCATGTCGAACGGCGCCCGGTTCGTCTCCCCGACCATCGTGATGATGTAGATGATGAAGGAGACCGGCAGCAGGATGACGAACCACCGGTCCGCCTGCGCCTCCACGATCGCCGAGGTCGACATCGACCCGGAGTAGAGGAACACCGAGGCGAACGCGGCGCCCATCGCGATCTCGTAGCTGATCATCTGGGCGCAGGAGCGCAGACCACCGAGCAGCGGGTACGTCGATCCGGAGGACCAGCCCGCGAGGACGAGGCCGTAGATGCCGACCGAGGCGACCGCGAGGATGTAGAGCATCGCGATCGGAAGGTCGGTGAGCTGCATCGCCGTACGGTGTCCGAAGATCGACACCTGGTTGTCGGCGGGGCCGAACGGGATGACCGCGATCGCCATGAACGCGGGGATCGCCGCGATGATCGGCGCCAGGACGTAGACGACCTTGTCGGCCCGTTTGACGACGACGTCTTCCTTCAGCATGAGCTTCATGCCGTCGGCGAGCGACTGGAGCATGCCCCAGGGGCCGTGGCGGTTGGGGCCGATGCGCAGCTGCATCCAGGCGACGACCTTGCGCTCCCACACGATGGAGAACAGCACGGTCACCATCAGGAAGGCGAAGCAGAAGACCGCCTTGATGCCGACGAGCCACCAGGGGTCCGTGCCGAACATCGAGAGATCCTCGGCAGCGAGGACGACGCCCTCGGGCGCCGTCGTGAGTGCGGCGAGGCCAGTCACGCTCGTACCTCCGATGGTTCGACGGGAGCACCCGGCGCGGCGGCGGGGCCGATCCGCACCAGGCCGCCGGGGTTCGCGCCGGTGCCGGCGGGGATGCCGCGCCCCACCGAGTTCAGCGGCACCCAGACCACCCGGTCCGGCATGTCGGTGACCGCGAGGGGCAGTTCGACGGTGCCGGCCGGTCCGGTGACGGCGAGCAGGTCGCCGTCCTTGACGCCGGACTCGGCGGCGGTGACCGCCGAGAGCCGGGCGACGGCCGCGTGCCGGGTTCCGGCGAGCGCGGTGTCGCCCTCCTGGAGCCGGCCGAGGTCGAGCAGCATCCGGTGGCCCGCGAGGACCGCCTCGCCGTCGCCGGGCCGGGGCAGCGGCTGTGCGCTCTCCCGCGGGTCCTCCGCGTGGCCGCCCTCCCAGCCGCCGAGCCGGTCCAGCTCGCGGCGGGCGGCGGTCAGGTCCGGCAGGGCGAAGTGCACGTCCATGGCGTCGGCCAGCATGTGCAGCACCCGGGAGTCGACCGGTGCGAGCGTCCGGGGCATCTGCTCGGGCTTCAGGGCCGCCTGGAACATCCGGGCCCGGCCCTCCCAGTTGAGGAAGGTGCCGGACTTCTCCGCGACGGCGGCGACCGGGAAGACGACGTCCGCCCGGTCGGTGACCGTGCTCGGCCGCAGCTCCAGCGAGACCAGGAAGCCGACCTCGTCCAGCGCCTGAAGGGCGCGGGCCGGGTCGGGCAGGTCCTCGACGCCGACCCCGGCGACGAGCAGCGCGCCCAGTTCGCCGGTGGCCGCGGCCTCGATGATCTGGCCGGTGTCACGGCCGTAGCGGGAGGGCAGTTCGGCCACCCGCCACAGGTCCGCGACCTCGTCCCGGGCCCGCGGGTCGGTGGCCGGGCGGCCGCCGGGCAGCAGGGAGGGGAGCGCGCCCGCCTCCACCGCGCCCCGGTCGCCGGCCCGGCGCGGGATCCACACCAGGTGTGCGCCGGTGGCGGTGGCGGTGCGGACGGCGGCGCTCAGCGCGCCGGGCACTCCGGCGAGCCGCTCGCCGACGATGATCAGGGAGTGCTCCCCGCGCAGCGCCTCGGCGGCAGCCGCCCCTTCGGCCTCCAGGCCGACGCCGCCCGCGAGCGCGTCGAGCCACTCGGTCTCGGTGCCGGGGGCGGCGGGCAGCAGCGTGCCGCCCGCCTTCACCAGGCCCCGGGTGGCGTGCGAGGCGAGCGCGAAGGTCTTCTGGCCGCTCTTGCGGTGGGCCTTGCGCAGCCGCAGGAAGACGCCGGGCGCCTCCTCCTCGGACTCGAAGCCGACGAGCAGGACCGCGGGGGCCTTCTCCAGCGCGGTGTACGTGACTCCCCGGCCGTCGAGGTCCCGGCCGCGTCCGGCGACCCGGGCGGCCAGGAAGTCGGCCTCCTCGGCGCTGTGGACCCGGGAGCGGAAGTCGATGTCGTTGGTGTCGAGGGCGACCCGGGCGAACTTGCTGTAGGCGTAGGCGTCCTCGACGGTCAGCCGGCCGCCGGTCAGGACGCCGGTACGGCCGCGGGCGGCGAGGAGACCGGCCGCCGCGGCTGCCAGGGCCTCGGGCCAGCTCGCCGGCTCCAGGACGCCCTCGGCGTTGCGGACCAGCGGGGTGGTGAGCCGGTCGCGCTGCTGGGCGTAGCGGAAGCCGAACCTCCCCTTGTCGCAGAGCCACTCTTCGTTGACCTCGGGCTCGTTGGCCGCGAGGCGCCGCATGACCTTGCCGCGCCGGTGGTCGGTCCGGGTCGAGCAGCCGCCCGAGCACTGCTCGCACACCGAGGGGGTGGAGACCAGGTCGAAGGGGCGGGAGCGGAATCGGTACGCCGCCGAGGTCAGCGCGCCGACCGGGCAGATCTGGATGGTGTTGCCGGAGAAGTACGACTCGAAGGGGTCGCCCTCGCCGGTGCCGACCTGCTGGAGCGCGCCGCGCTCGATCAGCTCGATCATCGGGTCGCCCGCCACCTGGTTGGAGAACCGGGTGCAGCGCGCGCAGAGCACGCAGCGCTCGCGGTCCAGCAGCACCTGGGTGGAGATCGGGACGGGCTTCTCGAAGGTCCGCTTCTTGCCGTCGAAGCGGGAGTCGGCGCCGCCGTGCGACATCGCCTGGTTCTGGAGCGGACACTCGCCGCCCTTGTCGCAGACGGGGCAGTCCAGCGGATGGTTGATCAGCAGCAGCTCCATCACGCCCTTCTGCGCCTTGTCGGCGACAGGAGAGGTGATCTGCGACTTGACGACCATGCCGTCGGTGCAGGTGATGGTGCAGGAGGCCATCGGCTTGCGCTGGCCCTCCACCTCGACGATGCACTGGCGGCAGGCGCCGGCGGGGTCGAGGAGCGGGTGGTCGCAGAAGCGCGGGATCTCGATGCCGAGGAGTTCGGCGGCCCGGATGACCAGGGTCCCCTTGGGGACGCTGATCTCGATGCCGTCGATGGTCAGCGTGACCAGGTCCTCGGGAGGCAGTGCCGCCTCGCCGCCCCCGGAGGGCGCACTCGTGGTGACTGTCATGCGTTCACCCCCCGGTGAGCGTTCTTGCCGTCGGTGTTCGTGTCGTCGGCCCAGACCGTGGACCGGGCGGGATCGAAGGGGCAGCCCTTGCCCGTGATGTGCTGTTCGTACTCCTCGCGGAAGTACTGGAGCGAGGAGAAGATCGGCGAGGCGGCACCGTCGCCGAGCGCGCAGAACGACTTGCCGTTGATGTTGTCGGCGATGTCGTTGAGCTTGTCGAGGTCGGCCATCTCGCCCTTGCCCGCCTCGATGTCGCGGAGCAACTGGACCAGCCAGTACGTCCCTTCGCGGCAGGGTGTGCACTTGCCGCAGGACTCGTGGGCGTAGAACTCGGTCCAGCGGGTGACGGCCCGCACGACGCAGGTCGTCTCGTCGAAGCACTGGAGCGCCTTGGTGCCGAGCATGGACCCGGCGGCCCCGACGCCCTCGTAGTCGAGCGGGACGTCGAGGTGCTCCTCGGTGAACATCGGGGTGGAGGAGCCGCCCGGCGTCCAGAACTTCAGCCGGTGACCGGCCCGGATGCCGCCGCTCATGTCGAGGAGCTGGCGCAGCGTGATGCCGAGCGGGGCCTCGTACTGGCCGGGGCTGGTGACGTGGCCGCTGAGCGAGTAGAGCGTGAAGCCCGGGGACTTCTCGCTGCCCATCGACTTGAACCAGTCCTTGCCCCGGTTCAGGATCGCGGGAACCGAGGCGATGGACTCGACGTTGTTCACCACAGTGGGGCAGGCGTACAGACCGGCGACCGCGGGGAAGGGGGGCCGCAGCCGGGGCTGGCCACGCCGCCCTTCGAGAGAGTCGAGCAGCGCGGTTTCCTCACCACAGATGTACGCACCGGCGCCCGCGTGCACCGTGAGTTCCAGATCGAGTCCTGAGCCCAGGACGTTCGTCCCCAGATAACCCGCCTCGTACGCCTCTCGTACGGCCTCGTGCAGTCGTCGCAGCACGGGGACGACCTCACCGCGCAGATAGATGAACGCGTGCGAGGAGCGGATCGCGTAACAGGCGATCACGATGCCCTCGATGAGGCTGTGCGGGTTCGCGAAGAGGAGCGGGATGTCCTTGCAGGTCCCCGGCTCCGACTCGTCGGCGTTGACGACGAGATAGTGCGGTTTGCCGTCCCCCTGCGGGATGAACTGCCACTTCATCCCGGTGGGGAAGCCCGCGCCGCCGCGTCCGCGCAGACCGGAGTCCTTGACGTACGCGATGAGGTCGTCGGGCGCCATGGCGAGTGCCTTGCGCAGCCCTTCGTAGCCCTCGTGGCGGCGGTAGGTGTCCAGGGTCCAGGAATCGGGCTGGTCCCAGAAGGCGGAGAGGACGGGTGCGAGCAGCTTCTCGGGGCTCGTCCCGTTGTGGTCGATCTCGGCGGCCAAGGTCATCACTCCCCCTCCTCGGCTGCGGGCCCGGCCGAGTGATCCGGGTCGGAGGCCGAGGTCTGCTGTGGTGCGTCGTGCGAGCTGAGGTGCTCCGACGGCGAAGGGTCGTGCGGCGGGGCGCCCTGGGGCTGCCCGGCGCGCGGGGAGACCACGCGCGCCTTCGGGAGGGCCTCTCCCTTGGCGAGCTTCAGCCCGACGAGGGAGGCGGGGCCCGCGCCGCCGGTGGCCTCGACGGCGCCGGGACGCTCGTCGGGGAAGCCGGCCAGGATGCGGGCGGTCTCCTTGTAGGAGCAGATCGGTGCGCCGCGGGTGGGCTCGACGGTCCGTCCGGCGATCAGGTCGTCGACGAGCTGCGTGGCGCTCTGGGGCGTCTGGTTGTCGAAGAACTCCCAGTTGACCATCACGACGGGCGCGAAGTCGCAGGCGGCGTTGCACTCGATGTGCTCGAGGGTGACCTTGCCGTCCTCGGTGGTCTCGTCGTTGCCGACGCCGAGGTGCTCCTTGAGCGTGTCGAAGATGGCGTCGCCGCCCATGACCGCGCACAGGGTGTTGGTGCAGACGCCGACCTGGTAGTCGCCGCTCGGCCTGCGCCGGTACATGGAGTAGAACGTCGCGACGGCGGTGACCTCGGCGGTGGTGAGGTCGAGCGTCTCGGCGCAGAAGGCCATGCCCGTACGGGAGACGTATCCCTCCTCGGACTGCACGAGGTGCAGCAGCGGCAGCAGGGCGGAGCGGCTGCCGGGGTAGCGGGCGAGCACCTCCTTCGCGTCCGCGTCGAGCCGGGCGCGTACCTCGGCCGGGTAGGGGGTGGCGGGGAGCTGCGGCATCCCCAGACTGACGTCTTGGCGTGATGTGGTCACCGGTCGACGCCTCCCATCACGGGGTCGATGGACGCGACGGCGACGATGACGTCGGCGACCTGGCCGCCTTCGCACATCGCCGCCATGGCCTGCAGGTTGGTGAAGGACGGGTCGCGGAAGTGGACCCGGTAGGGGCGGGTGCCGCCGTCGGAGACGACGTGCACGCCGAGTTCGCCCTTGGGGGACTCGACGGCGGTGTACGTCTGCCCGACGGGGACCCGGAAGCCCTCGGTCACCAGCTTGAAGTGGTGGATCAGGGCTTCCATGGAGGTGCCCATGATGTTCCGGATGTGGTCGAGCGAGTTGCCGAGACCGTCGGGGCCGAGGGCCAGCTGGGCGGGCCAGGCGATCTTCTTGTCGGCGACCATGACCGGTCCTGGCTCCAGGCGGTCGATGCACTGCTCGATGATGCGCAGCGACTGGCGCATCTCCTCCAGCCGGATGAGGAAGCGTCCGTAGGAGTCGCAGGTGTCGGCGGTGGGGACCTCGAAGTCGTAGGTCTCGTAGCCGCAGTACGGGTCGGACTTGCGCAGGTCGTGCGGGAGGCCGGCGGAGCGCAGCACCGGGCCGGTGACGCCGAGCGCCATGCAGCCGGTGAGGTCGAGGTAGCCGACGTCCTGCATGCGGGCCTTGAAGATGGGGTTGCCGGTGGCGAGCTTGTCGTACTCCGGCAGGTTCTTCTTCATGGTCTTGATGAACTCGCGCAGCCGGTCGACCGCGCCCGGGGGCAGGTCCTGGGCGAGGCCGCCGGGGCGGACGAACGCGTGGTTCATCCGCAGGCCGGTGAAGAGCTCGAAGAGGTCGAGAACCAGTTCACGATCGCGGAAGCCGTAGATCATGATCGTGGTCGCGCCGAGCTCCATGCCGCCGGTGGCGATGCACACCAGGTGCGAGGAGAGCCGGTTGAGCTCCATCAGCAGCACGCGCAGGACGGTGGCCCGGTCGGGGATCTGGTCCTCGATGCCCAGGAGCTTCTCGACGCCCAGGCAGTAGGCCGTCTCGTTGAAGAACGGCGTCAGGTAGTCCATCCGCGTGACGAAGGTGGTGCCCTGCGTCCAGTTGCGGAATTCGAGGTTCTTCTCGATGCCGGTGTGGAGGTAGCCGATACCGCAGCGGGCCTCGGTGACGGTCTCGCCGTCGATCTCCAGGATCAGGCGCAGCACCCCGTGCGTGGACGGGTGCTGGGGGCCCATGTTGACGATGATGCGCTCGTCGTCGGACTTCACCGCGGATTCGACGACCTCGTCCCAGTCGCCGCCGGTGACTGTGTAGACAGTCCCCTCGGTCGTGGCACGGGGCGTTGCGTGGGGAGTGGTCATCAGGAGTACGACCTCCGCTGGTCCGGAGCCGGGATCTGGGCGCCCTTGTACTCGACGGCGATGCCGCCGAGCGGGTAGTCCTTGCGCTGCGGGAAGCCCTGCCAGTCGTCCGGCATCATGATCCGGGTCAGGGCCGGGTGCCCGTCGAAGACGAGCCCGAAGAAGTCGTACGCCTCGCGCTCGTGCCAGTCGTTGGTCGGGTAGACCTCGACGAGCGACGGGATGTGCGGGTCGCTGTCCGGGGCGGACACCTCCAGCCGGACGACCCGGCCGTGGGTGAGGGACCGCAGGTGGTAGACGGCGTGCAGCTCGCGGCCCTTGTCGCCCAGGAAGTGGACGCCGCTCACGCCCGTACAGAGCTCGAAGCGCAGGGCGGGGTCGTCGCGCAGGGTGCGGGCCACCTGGACCAGGTGCTCGCGGGCGATGTGGAAGGTCAGCTCGTCGCGGTCGACGACCGTCTTCTCGATGGCGTTGGCGGGAAGCAGGTCCTGTTCCTCCAGGGCCCCTTCGAGCTCGTCGGCCACCTCGTCGAACCAGCCGCCGTACGGCCGGGAGACGGCTCCCGGCAGGGTGACGGTGCGGACGAGGCCTCCGTAGCCGGAGGTGTCGCCGCCGTTGTTCGCGCCGAACATGCCCTTGCGGACGCGGATGACCTCGCCGCCGGTGTCGCGCGGGGCGGGTACGGCGTTGCCGTTCGCGTTGGGGTTCTCGCTCACCGAAGCAGCCCCTTCAGCTCGATCAGGGGCAGTGCGTTGAGGGCCGCTTCCTCCGCCTCGCGGGCGGCCTCCTCGGCGTTGACCCCGAGCTTGCCGTTCTGGATCTTCTGGTGGAGCTTGAGGATCGCGTCCAGCAGCATCTCGGGTCGGGGCGGACATCCCGGCAAATAAATATCAACCGGGACAATGTGATCAACACCCTGCACAATGGCGTAATTATTGAACATTCCGCCCGATGACGCACAAACCCCCATGGAAATGACCCACTTGGGATTCGGCATCTGGTCGTAGACCTGCCGCAGGACGGGAGCCATCTTCTGGCTCACCCGCCCCGCGACGATCATCAGGTCCGCCTGCCGCGGTGATCCGCGGAAGACCTCCATCCCGAACCGGGCCAGGTCGTAGCGGCCCGCGCCGGTCGTCATCATCTCGATGGCGCAGCAGGCGAGTCCGAACGTGGCCGGGAAGACGGAGGACTTCCGCACCCAGCCCGCGGCCTGCTCGACCGTGGTCAGAACGAAGCCGCTCGGCAGTTTCTCTTCGAGTCCCATGGTGTGCCCCTCAGCCCCTCAGTCCCATTCCAGGCCGCCCCGACGCCACACATACGCATAGGCGACGAAGACGGTGAGCACGAAGAGCAGCATCTCCACGAGCCCGAAGATCCCCAGGGCGTCGAAGGAGACCGCCCAGGGATAGAGGAAGACGATCTCGATGTCGAAGACGATGAAAAGCATCGCCGTCAGGTAGTACTTGATGGGAAAGCGGCCGCCTCCGGCCGGAGTCGGGGTGGGTTCGATACCGCACTCGTACGCCTCGAGCTTCGCCCGGTTGTAGCGCTTGGGGCCGATAAGCGTGGCCATGACCACGGAGAAGATCGCAAACCCTGCCCCGAGGGCGCCGAGCACGAGGATGGGCGCGTAGGCATTCACGCTCCTCAGCTCCTTCCAGTCGTCCTTGACCGTTGGACCGCATCGGGCGACCGGCTCGCCGCCTCACCAAGATCGTGCACATGTGAGGCAGTTCACAAGCCCGACTGCCCCGCATCCTATGCCTGCTCCCCTGTGATCTGCGACACGGGGTACGACAACGGCTTTGTGATCTCCACCACCTGACGAAGGATCATGAAGTCGTATGAGCGGTGATCTTCGTACGCGAAGCGGCCGAGTGATCACGAGACGTGACATTCAGTGGTGTTACCGCTGGTCAAAGGCGTGCGGCGCTATCAATCGACGGCCTGTACAAGCAAATTGGTGATGGGACGCCCGGCGGTGATAAGGGGCCACTCGACCTCGCCCGTCACCCGGTCGAGGGGCAACAGGGATCGATGGGGACATGTGCGTGCATTCACGAAGTTCCGGATCGAGCACCCGGCCGTGGGCGGCCACGCCGGTCGCGGGCGCGAGGGTTGCCCGCCCCGGTGGACTCACACTGTGACCTGCGCCACTCGGCCCCACCTCCCGGAAAGCGGGGCTTGGCCATCGGTGTGAACGGATGGTAAGCGACGGGCAATTAGGGCGTATTACCGAAAGGCGGTGATCACGCGCCTGATCGCGACCGTCCGATTTGCCCGTTACGGCGTCAATAAAGGCGCTCAGAAAGCGGATTCACACATTCCGAACGTAACTGTGTCGCAACACACGTTTCTTGATGGGACCCCCGGGGCCCTGATAGCGCTAGTACCCATGTCCCACACCGCTCACATACCCAGCCACCGGAAGCCCCGCCAGCGTGCCTCGAAGTCGGCGCTGCGAGCCGGAGTTGCCGGTGGCGTCCTCAGCACGATCGCGGTCGCGGGTGCCGCCGGTCCGGCCCAGGCCGAGCCGGTGACCCAGACCATCGAGATGCCCACCATCACGTCCGGCTTCTCCACCGCTGTGGCCGCCTCCGCTCAGGCCACCCAGCAGGTCGCCCTCGACCTGGAGACACAGGCGTACGAGGACGCCGCGGCAGAGAAGGCCGCGAAGACGGCCAAGAAGGCCCACGCCGAGGCCGTCCGCAAGGCAGAGGCCGAGAAGAAGGCCGAAGCCGCCGCGAAGGCCAGGGCCGAGGCAGCGGCGGAGGAGCGCGCCGAGCGCGCCTCCCGCACCGCCGAGCGCACGACGCTCAGCGCCTCCTCCGGCTCCTCGGGCAGCTCCGCCTCCGCCCCCTCGTCCTCCTCCAACGTCGGCGGCTCCGCCGGCGCCATCGTCGCGTTCGCCAAGGCCCAGGTCGGCGACGCGTACGTCTCCGGCGGCACCGGCCCCAACGCGTGGGACTGCTCGGGCCTGGTCCAGGCCGCCTACCGCACGGTGGGCATCGACCTGCCGCGCGTCTCGCAGTCGCAGTCGACCGCCGGCACCCAGGTCTCCCTGGACAACCTCCAGCCCGGCGACATCCTGTACTGGGGCGGCGCGGGCAGCGCGTACCACGTCGCGATCTACGTCGGCGGCGGCGAGTTCGTCGGCGCGCAGAACTCCGGCACCGGCACCGTGCAGCGCTCCCTGGACTACGACCGGCCGACCGGCGCGGTCCGCGTTCTCTGATTCACAAGCGGTTCCGCGGCGCCCGTCGGCGCACCGGAATCCGGCTGAGGGCCGCCACTCCCCCGCTCGGGAGTGGCGGCCCTCGGCCGTTGGGCCTCAGCCCGTCGCGCGGCTCGGGGCCGCCCACGCCCGGCCGGCCCCGGCCGTGAGCAGCGCCGCGCCCATCAGCAGGGCGCTCACCCAGACCGGCGCCCGGAAGCCGAGCCCGGCGTCCAGGGCCAGGCCGCCCGCCCACGGGCCCACCGTCGCCCCCAGGTTGAACGCGGTCGTCGAGAAGGCCCCGGCCAGGGTCGGGGCCCCGGGGGCGAGGCTCAGGACCCGGGTGATCAGGGCGGTGCCCGTACCGAAGGCGAGCAGGCCCATGAACGGGATCAGGGCCAGGGCGAGCACCGGGCTGCCCGCCGTCAGGGCGAGCGCGGCCCAGCCGAGGGCGAGCGCGGCCATGCCCGTGGCGACGACGGCGACCGGGCGGGTGTCGGCGAGCCGGCCCGCCACCGTGACCCCGGCGAAGGAGCCCGCCCCGAAGAGCGCCAGGGACACCGGCACCCACGCCGCTCCCAGGCCCGTCTCCCGGGTGAGGAGCGGCTCCAGGTAGGAGAACGTGCAGAAGGTCGCGCCCTGCACCAGGGCCATCGTGAGGAGGACCGGCCGCAGTCGGGGTCCGGTCAGCGCGCGCAGTTCGTCCCGTACGGGCACGGGCGCGACGCCCGGGTCCGTACCCCGGCCCCCCGGGATGGAGCGCAGGACCGCGAGGACGGCGGGCAGCGAGACGACCGCGACCGCCCAGAAGGCCGACCGCCACCCCCACCGCTCCCCCAGGACCGCGCCGGCCGGTACGCCCACCACGCAGGCGATCGTGACTCCGCCGACGACCACGGCGGTGGCCCGGCCCTTCAGCCGGTCGGGGACCATCGCGACGGCCGTGGTCAGGGCCACCGCCCAGAAGCCCGCGTTGGCGAGGGCCCCGACGAAGCGGGTCGCGAGGAGCACCTCGTAACTCGGGGTGAGCGCGCCCACGACATGGGCGGCGACGAACACCGTGAGGAAGAGGAGCAGGGCGCGGCGGCGGGGCCAGGTGCGGCTGGAGAGCGCCATCAGGGGGGCGCCGATGACCATCCCGACGGCGAAGGCGGAGGTGAGCAGGCCGGCGGCGGAGAGCGAGACGTCGAGGTCGGCAGCGATGCCCGAGACGAGCCCGGACAGCATGAACTCGGAGGTGCCCTGGGCGAAGACCGCGAGCCCGAGGACATATACGGCGAATGGCATGGGTGAGAAGCCCCTTGGAACGGAACCGTCGGGTGGACAGACAGGCCGGAGTGCGGGGATGCGGGCCGCGCGAGACGCCCGCCGGAGGCCCGGCGGGGGCGGCGGAGTGCCCGGCGGTGATCAGCCGGTGGCACGAACCCTGCGTACGGGGGTGATTCAGCGCGTACGCGAGGGAGGAACGGCCCGTACCCGCGGTGATCCGGCGGGCGTGGAACCGTACGGGAGGGGGCCGGTGACCCGAGGGGTCAGGCGGCGACGCTCAGCACGAACACGGCCACCGGCGCACCGGTGGCCGGAGTCTGTCGGACTCGGGGCTGGCCATGGGACAGGAGGTTACCGTCCGGGTGGCGGCGCCTCCAGCGGTTTTCCCGGCCGGAGGGCCGCCGTCCGGATCAGCGGCGGCGGGGGCGGCGGTTCGTCCGCTCCGGCTCCTTGGCCGAGGTGGTGGGCGCGGGCGGCGCGTCGTACGGGGCGTCGAAGTCCTCGTCCTCGTCCGTCGCGGTCGGATCCACGGCGAAGCGGGGCTCCAGGAAGAGGCCCTGGTGCTGGGGCAGGGAGGCGGTGGTCATGGCTGTCTGTCCTTGGGGTCGAGCAGCGCTGTATCGGCTTGTTCCGTACCCCGCTGGCCTGCGTTCGGTGTGAGCGTGCGTCAAGAGGAGTGGTACGCGCCGGGTGCCGCCGCTGTGTGCGGGGGCGGGCGCCCGCCGGTCCGGACTGCCGACAACCGGGGAGGCGCGCAAATCATCGCACACGATCACCCGCGGGGCCGAGGATTACCGGTGGCGGGTGGGCGCGTGGGGCGTCAGAGGACGACGCGGAAGTGCGTGGTCAGCCGCCGGTCCTCGCCCAGGACGTGGAACGCGAGGCCCGGGGGCTGGTCGCGGTCGGCCGGCCGGTCCCCCTCCCAGGGCATGCGCAGGGTCCAGGTGACGGCGGGGCCGACGATCAGGGGGCGGCCCCCGAAGGCCGAGGCGGCGGCCGTGTGGGCGTGCCCGGTGAGGACGGCGACGACCCGCGGGTGGGCCTCGAGCAGGGCGGCGAGCCGCTCGGGCTCCTGGAGCATCCCGGCGTCCGGCAGCGGGTGGTGGAGCTCGACGGGCGGCTGGTGGAAGGCGATCAGCGCGGGGACGCCGTCGGGCAGCCCGGTGAGGGTCGCGTCGATCCAGGCGAGCGTCTGCGCGTCGAGGCGTCCCTCGTCCCGGCCCGGGATCGTGGAGTCGCACATCAGGATGGCGGTTCCGGCGATGCGGTGGACCCGGTTGACGGGCGCGGTGTCCGGGGCCTCCCCGAGGAAGGCCTTGCGGTAGGCGGGGCGGGCGTCGTGGTTTCCGGGGCACGCGAGCACGGGGAACGGCGCGTCCAGCAGGCGTACGGCCTCCTCGTACTCGGCCTCGGTCGCGTGGTCGGCGATGTCCCCGGTGACCAGCAGCGCGTCGACCGGGCGGGGCAGGGCCCGCAGATGGTCCATGACGCGGGCGGCCCGCCGCGTCGCGCGTTCACTCCCGTCCAGGTGCAGATCGCTGATCTGAGCAAGCAACATGAGCGGCACTCCCCCGTCTAACGCTTGTTTTCATTCTTCCGTTAGGACTCTAGAGTGGGAAGCGCAGACGTTCAAGAGGCGGCGGAGGGAGCAACGGGTGGCACAGCGGCCCGTCATGGAGCTGGTGAGCACCATCCGTCACGACGGGGACGGCGGAGTCCTCGACGACCTGGACACGGTCCGGGGAACGCATCGCTGGCTCCAGCAGCAGCCCGGCCTGCTGACCACCGCGAGCGCCCCCGGGGACCTGGTCGCCGACGAGGAGCTCCGGGCCGCGGTCATCGGCCTGCGGCGGGCGGTGCGGGCCCTGTTCGCCCGGGTGGTCAGCCCGGCACCGCCCAGCCCGGCCGACGCCCACCGGCTGATGCCCGCCGACCGGGCACTGACCCACCTCAACGCGGCCGCCGCCCGGGAGCCCGTCGCCCCCCAGCTGGAGTGGCCGGCCGAAGGGGCCCTGACGGCCCGCCTGTTGTCATCGGAGGACGATCCGGGCGTACGGCTGGTCGCGGCACTGGCGCGGGACGCCGTCGACTTCCTGAGCGGCCCGGAGCGCGAGCTGCTGCGGGCCTGTCACGCGCCGCGCTGCGTACGCTATTTCGTCAAGAGCCACGGTCGGCAGGAGTGGTGCAAGCCCTCCTGCGGCAACCGGGCCCGGGTGGCCCGCCACTACGAACGCACGCGTGCGGCGGGCCCTTCCTGAGCGGCCTCAGGCCCTCGGGGCCACCTTCGACAGTCCGTTGATGATGCGGTCCATCGCGTCGCCGCCCTGCGGGTCGGTCAGGTTGGCCAGCATCTTCAGCGTGAACTTCATCAGCAGCGGGTGGGTCAGGCCGCGCTGGGTGGCGATCTTCATGATCTTCGGGTTGCCGATCAGCTTCACGAAGACGCGGCCCATCGTGTAATAGCCGCCGTAGGTCTCCTTGAGCACCTTCGGGTAGTTGTTCAGGGCCAGTTCGCGCTGGGCGGGGGTGGCGCGGGCGTGGGCCTGGACGATGACGTCGGCGGCGATCTGGCCCGACTCCATGGCGTACGCGATGCCCTCGCCGTTGAACGGGTTGACCATGCCGCCCGCGTCGCCGACGAGCAGGAGGCCCTTGGTGTAGTGCGGCTGGCGGTTGAAGGCCATCGGGAGGGCCGCGCCCCGGATCGGCATGGTCATGTTGTCCGGGGTGTAGCCCCAGTCCTCGGGCATCGAGGCGCACCAGGCCTTGAGGACCTCACGCCAGTCCAGCTCCTTGAAGGCGGAGGAGGAGTTGAGGATGCCGAGGCCCACGTTGGAGGTGCCGTCGCCCATGCCGAAGATCCAGCCGTAGCCGGGCAGCAGCCGGTCCTGGGAGCCGCGCTTGTCCCACAGCTCCAGCCAGGACTCCAGATAGTCGTCGTCGTGGCGGGGCGAGGTGAAGTACGTCCGGACGGCGACGCCCATCGGGCGGTCCTCGCGGCGGTGCAGGCCCATCGCCAGGGAGAGCCGGGTGGAGTTGCCGTCGGCGGCGACGACGAGGGGGGCGTGGAAGGTGACCGGGGTCTTCTCCTCGCCGATCTTCGCCTGGACGCCGGTGATGCGGCCGGTGCGCTCGTCCCTGATCGGTGCGCCCACGTTGCAGCGCTCGTGCAGCCGGGCTCCGGCCTTCTGCGCCTGCCGGGCCAGCTGCTCGTCGAAGTCGTCGCGCTTGCGGACCAGGCCGTAGTCCGGGTAGGAGGCGAGATCCGGCCAGTCCAGCTGGAGCCGCTGGCCGCCGCCGATGATGCGCAGGCCCTTGTTGCGCAGCCAGCCTGCCTCCTCGGAGATGTCGATCCCCATGGAGACGAGCTGTTTCGTGGCGCGGGGCGTGAGCCCGTCGCCGCAGACCTTCTCCCGGGGGAAGGCGGTCTTCTCCAGGAGCAGGACGTCGAGTCCGGCCTTGGCGAGGTAGTACGCGGTCGTCGAGCCGGCTGGGCCCGCTCCGACGACGATCACGTCCGCGCTGTGCTCGGAGAGGGGCTCGGTCACGGTCGGATCTCCCGAAGACTCGAATTCGCGTGCCGCGCGGCACATGTCCCGTGCAGTCTATGGGGGCCTGCAGACCAACCCTCCGAAGGGCTCCCTCATGTCGATCGCGCCTGCCACGCCCCCGGCTTCGGCCCCCGCCGTACGCCTCCGTGTTCCGACGGACGAGGACGCCCTGAGCTGGCACCGAGCCTTCGACGACCCCGAGGTCATGGAGTTCTTCGGGGGCCGGCGGGCGGATTTCTCCGTGTACGAGGAACTCACCGCGCGCCAGCGCCGGCACGACGCGGAGCTCGGCTACTGCCTGTGGACCGTCACGGACGAGGACGACACCGTACTCGGCTTCACGGGGGCGCAGCCGTGGCCGCACACCCACTACGGGCCGGTCGGGGCGACCGAGATCGGCTGGCGGCTGGGGCGGGCCGCATGGGGACGC
Organism: Streptomyces sp. NPDC020884; assembly: GCF_044333935.1. Classification (NCBI taxonomy): domain Bacteria; kingdom Bacillati; phylum Actinomycetota; class Actinomycetes; order Kitasatosporales; family Streptomycetaceae; genus Streptomyces; species Streptomyces sp. NPDC020884. The sequence goes on from NZ_JBIRRY010000003.1 coordinate 412,133, forward strand.
GGGTACGCCTCCGCCGCCGCCCGCATCACGCTGGAGCGGCTGCGGGCGGCGGGGGTGCGCGAGGCGGTCGCGATGGTCCACTCGGGCAACGCCCGGTCGATGGCGGTCGCGGAACGGCTCGGGATGCGGCGGGCCGAGTCGTACGCCACCCCGCGCGGCCAGGAGGCCGTCTGCTTCCGCCTGGAGCTGTGAGACCGGGGCCGTCGCGGGACCGTCAGGCGCGGGTGGCCCGGTGCAGGGCCACCACGCCGCCGGTCAGATTGCGCCAGGCGACGTCCGACCAGCCGGCCTTCTGGAGCAGTGCGGCCAGGGCGGGCTGGTCGGGCCAGTCCCGGATCGACTCGGCGAGATAGACGTAGGCGTCCGGGTTGGAGGACACCGCGCGGGCGGCCGGCGGGATGGCCCGCATCAGGTACTCCGTGTAGACCGTGCGGAACGGGGTCCAGGTCGGCTGCGAGAACTCGCAGATCACGACCCGGCCGCCGGGCTTCGTCACCCGGTACAGCTCGCGCAGCGCCACGTCGGTGTCCTGGATGTTGCGCAGCCCGAAGGAGATCGTGACGGTGTCGAACGTCTCGTCCTTGAACGGCAGTCTCATGCCGTCGCCCGCGGTGAACGGCATCCACGGATGGCGCTCCTTGCCGACCTTGAGCATGCCGAGCGAGAAGTCGCACGGCACGACATAGGCGCCCGCCTTCACGAAGGGCTGCGAGGAGGTCGCCGTACCGGCCGCCAGGTCCAGGATCTTCTGTGCGGGGCGGGCGTCCACCGCCTGGGCGACCGCCTTGCGCCACAGCCGGGCCTGGCCGAGCGAGATCACGTCGTTGGTCAGGTCGTAGTTGGCCGCCACACCGTCGAACATCGAGGCGACTTCGTGCGGCTGCTTTTCCAGGGAGGCTCGGGTCACCCTGCCATTCAAGCAGCCCGGCCCCGCGGATCAGTGAGGGCGGTCTCCCGCGATCGCCACGCGTTCGGCGACCCGGCGGTGCGGGGCGTAGTCGTTGACCGCGTAGTGCTGGGTCGCCCGGTTGTCCCAGAACGCGACGTCCCCCGCGCGCCAGGCGAACCGCACCTGGAACTCCGGGGCGTGCGCCTGCTGGAAGAGCAGCCGCAGCAGCCGGTCGCTCTCCTCCTGGGCGAAGCCCACGATCCGGGTGGTGAACGAGGCGTTGACGAAGATCGTCCGGCGGCCGGTGACCGGGTGGCGGCGCACCACCGGGTGCTCGACCGGCGGGAACCGCTCCTGGTGGGCCGCCAGCCGCTCCGGCGGATAGAAGCGGGAGAAGCCGGGGATGAAGTCGTGCACCGCCCGTGCCCCCTCGATCCGCTCCCGCACTTCCCGGGGGAGGTTGTCGTACGCGGCGGCCATGTCCGCCCACAGCGTGTCGCCGCCCACCGGCGGCACCTCGCGGAGCTGGAGGACCGCGCCGAGGGCGGGGCGCTCGCGGAAGGTGACGTCGGTGTGCCAGACGTTCTCGAAGGTGGGGACGGCGGTGCGGTCGAAGCGGACCACCTCCGGGTCGTCGCCGGTGGCGAGCAGCGGGTTGGTCTCCAGCTCGCCCCAGTGCCCGGCGAACGCGCGCTGCTGGAGCGAGGTGAGGTGCTGGTCGCGGAAGAACAGCACCTTCCACTCCAGCAGGGCCCGGTCCAGCTCGTCGCGCAGGGCGGCCTCCAGCGGGCGGGAGAGGTCGACGCCGTGGATTTCGGCGCCGATGACCCGGCCGAGCGGAACCACGCGGAACCGCTCGTAGGGGCGGTCGGTCCAGCCCTCCGGGACCCGGCGCAGCTCGCGCGGGCCCTCGTAGAGACCGTCGGCGGGGATGCGGGCCTCGCGCAGGACGGGCGTCGTCGCGATGGTCATGATCCTTCTCCTCTCGTCGTACAGGGCGTGCCGTGGTGCCGGGCCGCGGTGTCAGCGGGCCGCGTTGCGCACCGCCGTGCCGATCTCGGCCCGCAGCGCGGCGTACTCGGGCAGTCCGCGCAGTTCGTCGGGGTCCGCGCCGGTGCGGGGCAGGTCGATCGGGATGTCCAGGGCGATGCTCCCGGGTCGGTCGGTGAGGACGATCGCGCGGGTGCCGAGGAAGACCGCCTCGTCCACGCTGTGGGTGACGAAGACCGAGGTGGTCCCGGTCTCCGCGCTCACCGTACGCAGGTCCTCCTGGAGCCGCTCCCGGGTGAGGGCGTCGAGCGCGGCGAACGGCTCGTCGAGCAGCAGGAGTCGCTTGCCGCCCGCCAGGGCGCGGGCGATGGCGACGCGCTGCTGCTGGCCGCCGGAGATCTGCCAGATGCGGCGGCCGGCGGTGTCCGCGAGGCCGACGCGTTCCAGCAACTCCGCGGTCCGCTCCCGGCGTTCGTCCCGGGACACGCCCGCGTACTTCAGCGCCAGGCCGATGTTGTCGCCGACCGTGCGCCAGGGGAAGAGGCGCGGCTGCTGGAACACGATCCCCGCCTGGCTGCCGGGGTCGGGGCGCTCGCCGAACACCTCCACCGTGCCCTCGGTGGCGTGTTCGAAGCCCGCGATCAGCCGCAGCAGGGTGCTCTTGCCGCAGCCGGAGGGCCCGACGAGCACCAGGAACTCACCGGCGGGAATCTCCAGGTCGAGGGGGCCGAGCGCCGTCACGGCGTCCGCGCCCCGCCCGTAGGAGTGGCGGACCTCGCGTACGGAGACGACGGACGCGGCGCCGGGGTCCGTAACGGTCTCCTCGCGCGTCTCGCGAGCCTTGCGGGTGTCAGGGGCTGACGGCATCGCTGAGCCCTTCCACGTGGATGGCCTTGCGCAGGGTCTCGACGTCCGGTGCGGAGTCGATCTGCTTCTGGTCGACGAGGAACTGCGCGGCGCTGTGCAGGTTGTCCGCGAGACCGCCGACCTTGCCGGGGGCGCCGAGCCACTTGGCGTCGGCCTGCTCGGCGGGCTTGAGGAAGATGCCCTGTTCGATCTGGGCCCCCGCCTCGGCCGGGCTGATGCCGAGCTGCTTGCCCACGGCCGCCGACGCGGCGTCGGGGTCGTCGTGGATCAGGTCGAGCGCCTGGGCCTGCGCCGTGCGCCAGGCGGGCAGCACGTCGGGGTGGGCCTCGAGGAAGCTGGTGGAGGCGACGCCGAGATCGAGGGTGGGCTTGCCGCCCGCGGCGAGTTCGCGGCTGGAGACGATGACCTCGCCGGTCTTCTTCAGCTCCTCCAGGGTCGGCAGCCAGACATACGTGGCGTCGATGTCGCCGCGGGTCCAGGCGGCCAGGATGTCCTGCGGTTCCAGGTCGAGGAGCTGGACCTTCGAGGCGTCCACGCCGGCCCGGTCGAGCGCGGCGAGCAGGCTGTAGTGCGAGGTGGAGCTGAACGGGGTGGCGACCTTCTTGCCCTCCAGGTCCTTCACCGAGGAGATCTTGGAGCCGTCGCGGGCGACCAGCGCCTCGTTGTCCCCGGCCACGTCGAGCACCCAGGTGACCTCGTACGGAATGTTCAGCGGCGCGGAGAGCCCCCGGGCCACCGGGCTGGAGCCGATCGCGGCGAGGTCCACGGCCCCGGCGACGAACGCGGTGTTGATGCTGGCGCCGGAGTCGAACTTGGTCCACTTGATCCGGTAGCCGGGGAGCGCCTTCTCCAGCCAGCCCTTCTCCTTGACGATCAGGTCGCCGCTGGGGAACGCCTGGTAGGCGATGCGTATCGTCTTGCCGCCGTCGCCCCCGTCGCCGGAGCCGCCGCCCTGACCGCAGGCCGTCATCACCAGCAGGGAGCCCAGGGCCGCGGCGAGGGAGGTGATGCGGAGGAGGCCGCGTGTTCGGGGCATGTGGGTGTCCTTCGTTCCGGGGTTGCGGTGCGGGCGGTGGTGCGGGCGGGTCATGCGTGGGAGCGCCACGGGGCGAGCCGGTCCGCCAGCAGCCGCAGCGCCGCGTCGATGAGCAGACCGGAGATGCCGATGGCGAAGAGGCCGAGCACGACGGTGTCGGACTGGTTGTAGCGCTGCGCGTCGCGGATCAGTCCGCCGATCCCGGGCAGTCCGTTGACGGTCTCGGCGGCGACGACGGAGGAGTACGCGATGCCGAAGGCGAGCCGGACGCCGACGAGGATCTCGGGCAGCGCGGACGGCAGGACGACGGAGGTGACGACCTGGGCGCGCCGCGCCCCGATCGCGCGGGCCGCCTCGACCAGGGCCGTCGGCGCGGACGCCACCGCCGATGCGGTGGCGACGGCGACCGGCGGCATCGCGGCGATGGCCAGCAGCCACAGCTTGGGCGCCTCGTCGATGCCGAACCAGATGATCAGCAGGCTGAAGTAGGCGAGCGGGGGCAGGGTGCGCAGGAAGGCCACCGCGGGCTCCAGCACCACCCGGACCCAGGGGAGCGTCCCCATGAGGACGCCGGCCACCAGCCCGGCGGCCACGCCCGCGCCGGCCCCGACGAAGATCCGGCGCAGGCTGATCCCGAGGTGTTCGATCAGGGTGTGCCCCTGGTAGCCCCGGACGCCGTCGTGCGTACCGGAGGTCTCCAGCAGGGCCCGCCACACGGCGGCGGGCGAGGGCACCAGCACCGGCGACCACAGCTGGAGCGCGGTCACCAGCTGCCAGAGGCCGAGCAGGACGGCGAGCGCGAGGACCCGCAGACCGATGCGGCGCAGCAGGGCGGTGCGTTCGGGACGGCGGCGGCGGCCGTCCCCGGCCGGCGGGCCGGAGATCACGGGGGCGGCGGGTCCGGCGGGTCCGGCGGTCCGTTCCCGCACGGACGGGGAGGTCGGCATGAAGGGGTCTCCGGAGTCATGGAGCGTCGCAGGACCGGGGAACGGGCCGGCGGGAGGAAAGAGCGGGCGGCGCGGGGAACGCGCGGACGCGAGGGGCGGAGACCGGAGGCGGAGAAGGCGCGGGAGGCGCGGATACCGGGGACGCGCGCAGGCATCACGTGGGCATCGCCGAGGATGCCGCGGCAGGCATCAACAGGATGCGCTGGAAACGCGGCAGAGATCGATGTGGAGGCACTCCACCAGAAAACGATCGACTGTCACGAGCGCTGTTCTAGCACAGCGCTTCGCGCGGGCACCAGGATCCGCCAGGGAGTGAGACGCCCCCGGACCGGTGCGTGGACCGGCCGGCACATCGCCACGAACCGATCTTCACTTCTCTTCAACCTTTTCGGCACACGCGTGCTCTGTAAGGGGTGGGGGTCGAGGAGAGGGGAGGGCGGATGCCGGCTGGGGCGGAGCCCGCCATGGCGGACGGCGAGAGCGCCGCGTTCGAGGCGTACGCCCGGACCGGGCAGCACCGGCTGTACCGGACGGCCTACCTGCTGTGCGGAGACGTCGAGGGCGCGCGGGACCTGACGCAGACGACGCTCGCCAAGCTCTTCCAGCACTGGCGCAGGGCGAGCCGGGCGGACCATCTCGACGCCTACGCCAGGACCGTGCTGGTGCGCACCTTCGTGGCCGAACGCCGCCGCACCGTCAGCGATCTGCTCGCCCACCGGCGCAACGCGCCCCGCCCGCACCCCGATCCGGCCGCGGGGGCCGACCTCCGGGTCACCCTGCTCGGGCTGCTCGCCGAACTCCCGCCCCGGGCACGGGCGATGGTCGTCCTGCGCTACTGGGACGACCTGAGCGTGGAGACCGTCGCCTCGCTGCTGCGGTGCAGCGAGTCCACGGTGAAGAGCCAGTGCTCGCGTTCGCTCGTCCGACTGCGCGCCCGGATGGGCGACGTCCAGTTCTACTCCACCGGAAGCTGAGGGCCGGTCATGACCCCTGAACCGCACGAGCACCCGCCGCTTCGCGCGCCCGACGAGGAGCTGTTCCGGGACGCCCTGCACCGGACCGCGGGACCGCTGCCCCTCCAGCCCGACCTGGTCCCCGCCGCCGTACGGGAGGGGCGCCGACGCCGGGCCAGGACCCGGGCGTTCGCGGTGGCCGGTACCTTCGTCGCGGTCACCGCCGTGACCCTGGGCCTCGCCGTGCTCGGTCCCTGGCTGCTGTCGGGACCCGAGGCGGATCCCGTCGTGCCCGCCGGACCGTCCCTCTCCCTGCCCGCCCCGACCCCGTCACCCCAACGTACGGAGCCACGCCCCGAGATGCCGAGCCCGATATCCACCCCCGGGGCGACGACGCCCCCCGCATCGCCGCCCCTGTCGGCCCCGCCGGGTTCCGGCCCCGAGGAGGCCCCGCGCCTGGAGGACTTCCGGAAGCAGGTCGCCGGGGCCCTGGACGCCCTGCTGCCCGCGTCCATCGGGACCGTCCTGCCGGTCGGCGACGACGCGCAGAGCTACCAGGGGCGGCGCGGCGGGATCGTGCACGCCGTCCGCCTGTCGGTGCGCCCGGATCCGGGGAGCGCGACGCCCGCCTGCCGCGACCTCCCGGAGAAGGGGCTGACCTGCGACGGCCTCACGCTGGACGACGGCACGCCCGCCCGGGTGTACCGGCAGCCCGCCGCGGGCCGGACGGGGACGGAGGTCTCCCTGCGGTACCGGTCCGGCCGCAGCACGGTGGTGCTGTCCGTCTCGCCCGCGCCGTCGGGGGCGGGCGGCGCCCCCGTCACCGCCGGGGACCTGGTCCGGGTGGTCCAGAGCCCGCGGTTCCGGGAGCTGATCGCGTACGCCGACGAGAACCCGGTGACGCGGAGCGGGGCCGCCTCGTGACGCGCCGCCGCTCCACGGGCACCCTGCCGCGCGCGTACGGCGAGCGCGACGAGGACACCTTCCGGCTGCGGATGCCGCCGCCCCGGTCCTCGGGGCCCGGGGCGGGCCGTGCGCGGTCGACGGCCCGCTCCCGGGTGCGGCGCCGACGGCGGAACCGGCGCCGGGCGGCCTCTCTCGCCGTGCTGGCGCTCGCGGTCGTGGCGGGCGCGGCTCTCGCCGTCGGCCGCCCCTGGCAGGACGGGGGCGGACCGGGCAACGCGGCTCCGGCCGGGGCGCCGACCGCTCCGGCGGGCGGGCCGGACAACGCGGCGGAGCCCGTCCGGCCGCGGCCCGCCCCGCCGGCCCCGGTCCCGTCCGCCTCGGCCGGGGCGGACGCCGACGGGTCCGGGGACCTCCCCGCATCGGGGCCCGGCACGTTCACCGTGGCCCGCGCGGGCGTCACGGCGAAGGGCGGGGGCAGCGCCTACCGGGTCGAGGTGGAGGACGGCATCGGCGTCGACCCCGACCGGGCCGCCGAGGACATCGCCGCCGTCCTCGCCGATCCGCGCGGCTGGAGCCACGGCGGCGAACGCTCGTTCCGCCAGGTCGCCGACGGACCGGCGGGGCTGGTGATCAAGATCGCCACCCCGGCGACCACCGACCGGCTGTGCGGTGAGTACGGGCTGAACACGCGCGGCGAGGTCAACTGCCGGGGCGGCGAGAAGGTGATGGTCAACCTGAAGCGCTGGCTGCTCGGTTCGCCGCAGTTCGACGGGCCCGTCTCCGAGTACCGGGCGCTGATCGTCAATCACGAGGTCGGCCACTGGCTGGGGCGCGGCCACGAGACCTGCCCGGGGAAGGGCCGTCCCGCGCCCGCGATGATGCAGCAGATCGACGGGCTGAATGGCTGTGTCGCCAACGCCTGGCCGTACGACGCGAAGGGCCGCTATCTGGGAGGCCCGAAGGTCCCGTGATCCCCCGGGCGCCGCAGGCTTCAGCGGGCGCGGTGCACGAGCCGCCCCGCGAGGACGGTCGCCACGCAGGCGGCCGCCCCCGCCTCGTACAGCGCCGCCTCGTCGGGCACGTCGAAGACCGCGAAGTCCGCGCGCCCGCCCACGGTCAGCGGGGCGCCCGCCGTACCGGCCAGATCACCGCCCGCCGCGAAGGGGTCCAGGTCCGGCGGGCCGGGCGGGCCGGGCGGGCCGGGCGGGGGCGGGACCTGGACGAGACCGGACCGGGAGAGGGCCGTGCGCAGCGCGGGGTCGTCCGCGCCGAAGGGGCCCGCCAGGTGCGTGGTGCCGTGCCGCAGCATCCGCTGGAGCCCGCGCCGGACGCCGCCGGCCCGCCGGGTCGCGTCCATCGTCGCCGCGAGCCGCTCGAAATCCTCGCCCCACAGCGGGAGTTCACCCAGCTCCTCGGCCTCGCGCGGGTCCGGGTGGTAGCAGCGGGTGAGCAGCTCCCGGGCCCGGTCCTGACGCAGTCCGGGCGTGAGGAGGCCGGGCCAGCGGCGGACCCGGGCGGCCGGGTGCGCGGCGGCGACCCGCTCGTAGGGTCCGATGGCGGCGATCCGGTCGCCGTCCACCGCCACCGCGCCCTCCACGACGGTCGCCGCGCCGACCGGAAGAACCAGCGGCGCGGCGTGAATCGTCAGCACGGGAGACCTAGTTGGCGCTCAGGAGCTTCAGCTCCGGGTGGGCGGTGCCGCCCTCGATCGCGGTGGAGGAGATGTGCGAGACCACGCGCTCGTCGACCGGGTCCAGCGCCGGGTCGTCGTGCACGACGAGGTGCTCGTACGTGGTCGCGCGCTGGGCGGGGACCCGGTCCGCCTTGCGGATCAGGTCGATGATCTCCAGCCGGTTGGAGCGGTGCCTGGCCCCGGCCGAGGAGACGACGTTCTCCTCCAGCATGATCGAGCCGAGGTCGTCCGCGCCGTAGTGCAGCGACAGCTGGCCGACCTCCTTGCCGGTGGTCAGCCAGGAGCCCTGGATGTGGGCGACGTTGTCGAGGAAGAGCCGGGCGATGGCGATCATCCGCAGGTACTCGAAGAGCGTGGCCTGCGTCTGCCCCTTCAGCTTGTTGTTCTCCGGCTGGTAGGTGTACGGGATGAAGGCCCGGAAGCCGCCCGTGCGGTCCTGGACGTCCCGGATCATCCTCAGGTGCTCGATGCGCTCGGCGTTGGTCTCGCCGGTGCCCATCAGCATGGTGGAGGTGGACTCGACGCCGAGGCCGTGCGCGATCTCCATGATCTCCAGCCACCGTTCGCCGGACTCCTTGAGCGGGGCGATGGCGGTGCGCGGCCGGGCGGGCAGCAGCTCGGCGCCGGCGCCGGCGAAGGAGTCGAGCCCGGCGGCGTGGATCCGGCTGATGGCCTCCTCGGCGGAGACCTTCGAGATCCGGGCCATGTGCTCGATCTCGGAGGCGCCCAGCGAGTGGATGACCAGCTGCGGGAACGCCTTCTTGATCGCGGAGAAGTGCTCCTCGTAGTACTCCACGCCGAAGTCCGGGTGGTGGCCGCCCTGGAACATGATCTGCGTGCCGCCCAGCTCCACGGTCTCCGCGCAGCGGCGCAGGATGTCGTCGAGGTCGCGGGTCCAGCCCTTGTCGGTGGCCTTGGGCGGGGCGTAGAAGGCGCAGAACTTGCAGGCCGTCACGCACACGTTGGTGTAGTTGATGTTGCGCTCGATGATGTACGTCGCGATGTGTTCCGTACCGGCGTAGCGGCGGCGGCGTACGGCGTCGGCGGCGGCGCCCAGCGCGTGCAGCGGCGCGGACCGGTAGAGGTCGAGCGCCTCCTCCGGAGTGATCCGACCGCCCTCGGCGGCTCGGTCGAGGACGGGCTGAAGGTCGGCCTTCTCGGTCACCGGGCTGTCACCTTTCGGCGGTTTTTCTACGGATCCTCGGACCGATCCAGCGTACGCCAGCCCCTTGCCCGATCAGCCGCCGGACCGGGTGAGCTTCCCGTACGGAAGGCCCGCGGCGCGTTCCTTCGAGCGGTAGTCCAGGGTGCCGTCCTCGGCGAGGCGGAAGACCAGGTCGGCCTCGGTGGCGGTGCACAGGCCGGGCGTGCTGGGGCGGTCCGGGTCGGTGCGCTCGCGGATGTTCAGCTCCTTCGCGGTGCCGGAGGCGAGGGTGCCGACGCTGTTGCAGGTGACGGTGATGCCGAGCTGGGAGATCGTCGTGCTCATCCGGACGACCGTCGCGCCCCACTTCCCCGCGGTGAAGACGGCGGTGAGGGTGCCGTGCGGCTGGCCGGTCGTCTTCTCGGTGACCGGCCCCTTCCAGGTGCCCAGGTAGGCCTTCGGCAGCTCGCCGGCCGGGGCCCCGCTCGCGTCGTCGGACTCGGCGGGCGTCGGCTTCCCGGAGGCGGGCGAGGAGGCGGAGGCGGACGGGGTCGCCGCGGCGTCGGTGCCCTGGTTCCGGTCGGCGCTGCCGCCCGGGAGGAAGCCGTCGAGCAGACCCGTGCCGAAGGTGACGACCGCGAGCGCGCCCGCCACGGCCAGGGCGACCGTGCAGCTGACACGGCGGCCGCGGCGCTCCCCGGAGGCCGGCCGGTTCTCGGCGCTGACGGTCAGGGAGAGGCGGGGGTCGCCCGCGCGCTGGCCCGGCAGCCCGCCGGGGCCGTGCGCGCCGTCGCCGCCCTGGCGGTAGGTCCCGGCGTGCGTGGGGGGCGGGGGCACGGTGGAGGCGGGTTTCGCGCGCGGCGGCGTCGGGGGCGGGGGCGGGGGCGGCGTCCCGTACGCGTCGTCCTGCGGATGCGGCGTGCCGTAGGCGTCGTCCTGCGGATGCGGTGTCCTGAACGGCGCGTCCTGCGTCGCCTCCTGCGGACGCGGTGTCCCGTACGGGGCTTCCCGTGCCGCTTCCTGCGCCGCATCCCGCGCCGCTTCCTGCGGACGCGGCGTCCCGTACGGCGCTTCCTGCGGGCCCTGGCCGGGCGGGCCGAACGGCCCGCCCCGGCCCGGGGCGGCCGTTCCCGGCAGCGCCCCCAGCGACGCGCTGCTGAACGGCACCGGCCCCGACTGCACCGGCGCGTCCTGCGGTTCCAGGTCCAGCAGCGCCACCGCGGACCGGCTGACCTCGCGCACCAGGCCGCCGGGCAGCCAGCCGCCCGCCACCATCGCCGCCGCCCCGCCGGGGGCGAGCGCACCGGCGAGTTCGGCCGGGGCGGGCCGGGCCGCCGGATCCTTGGCGAGGCAGCCCGCGACCACCTCGCGCAGCTCGCCCTCCAGGTCGCCCAGTTCGGGTTCCTCGTGCACCACCTTGTAGAGGAGTACGGCGGAGGAGTCTCCCGGGAAGGGGGCCTCGCCTGTCGCCGCGTACGCCAGGACGGCGCCCAGTGAGAAGACGTCGGCCGCACCCGAGACGTCCCCGCCCCTGATCTGCTCGGGCGCCATGTAGCCGGGCGAGCCGACGGAGACCCCGGTGGAGGTGAGCGAGACGGTCGCGCCGAGGGCCCGTGCGATGCCGAAGTCGATGAGGCGGGGACCGTCGAGGGCGAGCAGCACGTTGGACGGCTTCACGTCGCGGTGGACGATGCCCTGGCCGTGGACGACGGCGAGAGCCTCGGCGAGTCCCGCGCCCAGGGTGCGTACCGCGTGCTCGGGCAGGGGGCCGTGCTCGGTGATCGCCTGGGAGAGCGGCGGCCCGGCGACGTAACCGGTCGCCACCCACGGCACCGGGGCGTCCGGGTCGGCGTCCAGGACCGGGGCCGTCCACTGGGCGCCGATGCGCCGGGCGGACTCCACCTCGCGCCGGAACCGGGCGCGGAACTGCTCGTCGAGGGCGAAGTGGGGGTGGACGACCTTGACCGCGACCGTGCGGCCGCCCGCGCTGCGCCCCAAGTAGACCCGGCCCATGCCGCCCGCGCCGAGCCTGCCGAGCAGCCGGTAGGCACCGATGGTGTGCGGTTCGCCCGCTTCCAGCGGCTGCATATGGACTCCCCCTGTGAACCCTGCGGTCGGTGAACCCCGTGGACGGTAATCCCTGCGGACGGTCCGGACTCGGACCGAAGCCTAGGGGGCGCCACCGGCGCGGTCACCGGGAAACGGCCGGACCATTCCCCCTTCTCCGGTCAGGAGGGGATCTTTTCGCCCCGGGGAAAGGCGCGAATGTGTTGTTCCGCCGCCCCTCCTCCATTCCCCGTACGGGAACGGGAAAAGGGAATTCCCCGCATTCCCCGGCCCCGGCCTCCGGCCCCGGCTCCCGGCTCAGCCGCCGAGCAGCTCCACATGGACGTCGGCGGGGTAGCCGGTGTCCTTACCCGTGCGGCGGGCGAACTCGCGGACACCGGCCAGCTGGTCCGGGCCGAAGCGGAAGTCGAGCGTCGTGAAGTACTGCTCCAGCACCTTCGCGTCGAAGGACTCCCAGCGGGCCGCCTGCTCCGCGACCTTGGCGACCTCCTCCAGGGAGAGGTCCCGGGAGGCCAGGAACGCCTCGTGGACCTGGGCCGCCTGTTCGGGCCGCGCGGCGAGGAAGTCCTTGCGGGCCGCCCAGACGGCGAAGACGAACGGCAGCCCCGTCCACTCCTTCCACATCTGGCCCAGGTCGTGGACCTGGAGCCCGAGCCGAGGGGCGTCGTGCAGGTTGGCGCGCAGTGCGGCGTCGCCGATCAGCACGGCGGCGTCCGCCTCCTGCATCATCAGCCCCAGGTCGGGCGGGCAGGTGTAGTAGTCCGGCCGGACGCCGTAGCGCTCGGCCAGCAGCAGCTGGGCCAGCCGCACCGAGGTGCGGGAGGTGGAGCCGAGCGCCACCCGGGCCCGGTCGAGCTGCTCCAGCGGGAGCTGGGAGACGATCACGCAGGACATGACGGGCCCGTCGCAGCCGACCGCGATGTCGGGGAAGGCCACCAGGTCGTCGGCGTTGCGCAGGTACTCCACGAGGGTGACCGGGCCGATGTCCAGGTCCCCCCTGATCAGCTGCTCGCTGAGCCGCTCCGGGGTGTCCTTGGAGAGTTCCAGGTCGAGCAGGGTTCCGGTCCGCGCCAGGCCCCAGTACAGCGGGAGGCAGTTCAGGAACTGGATGTGGCCGACGCGGGGCCGGCTGCGACGGTCGTCGTCGCCTTCGCGGGGGGAGACGGTTGAATTGTCCACATCGCGAGGCTAGACCCGTATCCGGCCACGGGCACCACCGGGGCCCGCGCGCCCTGCCCCACGCCCCCTCCGCACTCCCCTCCACACCCTCGCCCGCACCCTTGCCCGCACCCCGTTTCACACCCCGGTCCGCACCCCCTTCCGGGGGCCTCTCACCGGACGCCCGGCGGGGCGGTCAAACATTCGGGAGAGGTGATCTTTCCCTCTACCGCTCGCCGGAGACTGCGTGCTAGGCTCGCCCGCAAGTTGCAGTTTGGTTTCCCTTGCAGTACAGAGCCTGCGGAGCATGTAACCCGCAGGCTTTTGTAGTTTTCAGACTTGTTTGCAGGTTCTGGAGCAGGGCAACCCTTTGGCCCAAGGAGGGCTTATGGCTACCGGAACCGTCAAGTGGTTCAACGCTGAAAAGGGCTTCGGCTTCATCGCCCAGGACGGCGGCGGCCCGGATGTCTTCGTTCACTACTCCGCGATCAACGCGTCCGGGTTCCGCTCCCTCGAGGAGAACCAGGTCGTGAACTTCGACGTCACTCAGGGACCCAAGGGTCCGCAGGCTGAGAACGTCACCCCGGCCTAGTTGCCCGGGTCGGTCGATCGCGGCCGTACACAGTAGTACCCAAGGAGCCCCGCTCCCCCGCCTCGGCGGAGGAACGGGGCTCCTGCCTGTTCCCGGGGGCCATCACGACAACCGGTGCGGGTGGCCGCTTGACCTTCACACCGTGTGAAGCCGTGCAGTGGGAGCCATCATGTTCACCATCGGAGACTTCGCCCGGTACGGACGGGTGTCGCCCCGGATGCTGCGTCACTACGACGCCATCGGGCTGCTGCACCCCGACCGCACCGACCCCGCCACCGGCTACCGCCTCTACGGCGCGGCCCAGCTGGCACGGCTCAACCGGATCATCGCGCTCAAGGACCTCGGCTTCACGCTCCACCAGGTGCGGGACGTCCTGGACGAGCGGGTGGGGCCGGAGGAGCTGCGCGGCATGCTGCGGCTGCGCCGGGCCGAGCTGGCGGAGGCGGTGGCGGCCGCGTCGACGCGGCTGGCCCGGGTCGACGCGAGGCTCCGGTCGATCGAGAGCGAGGGGCAGATGCCTGCCGACGACGTTGTGATCAAGACCGTTCCCGCGGTCCGGGTGGCCGAGCTGACCGGGACGGCCGCGAGCTACCAGCCGCAGGACATCGGGCCGGTGATCGGCCCGCTGTACGAGCAGCTCTTCCCGCTGCTCGAGGGCGCGGGCGTCCGGCCGACGGGACCGGGCATCGCACGCTACGAGGACGCCCCCGGGGACGGCGGCGCGATCACGGTGCACGCCGGCGTGACGGTGTCGGCCCCGGTGGGCGCGGTCGGCGACACGGGGGTGAGCGTGGTGGAGCTGCCGCCCTTCGAGGCGGCGACGATCGTGCACCGGGGCGCGATGGACGACGTGATGCCGACGGTCCAGACCCTGGCCCGCTGGCTGGACGCCAACGGCTACCGCTCCACCGGCTACAACCGCGAGGTCTCCCTGGAGTGCCCGGCGGACCGGGAGCAGTGGGTGACGGAGCTCCAGGAACCGGTGGCGAAGGCCTGATCCGGCGTACGGGGAGGGGAGACGGCACCGCCCCTCCCCGTGCGTACGGCTACGCGCCCGCCCAGAGCCCGTCCGGCGTGAGTCCCAGCAGTTCGATCGCGTTGCCCCGGACGATCCGGTCGACGACGTCCGGGGCCAGGTGCCCCATCTGCTCCTCGCCGACCTCGCGGGAGCGGGGCCAGGTGGAGTCGGAGTGCGGGTAGTCCGTCTCGTACAGGACGTTGCCGACGCCGATCGCGTCGAGGTTCTTCAGTCCGAAGGCGTCGTCGAAGAAGCAGCCGTAGACATGCTCGGCGAAGAGTTCGGACGGCGGCCGGTGGACCTTCTCGGCGACGCCGCCCCAGGCCCGGTTCTCCTCCCAGACCACGTCGGCGCGCTCCAGGATGTAGGGGATCCAGCCGATCTGCCCCTCCGCGTACATGATCTTCAGGCCCGGGAAGCGTTCGAACTTGCCGCTCATCAGCCAGTCGACCATCGAGAAGCAGCAGTTGGCGAAGGTGATGGTGGAGCCGACGGCGGGCGGGGCGTCGGCGGAGGTGGACGGCATCTTCGACGAGGAGCCGATGTGCATGGCGATCACGGTGCCCGTCTCGTCGCAGGCCGCGAGGAACGGATCCCAGTCGTCCGCATGTATCGACGGAAGCCCGAGATGGGGAGGTATCTCGGAGAACGCGACCGCGCGCACGCCCCGCGCCGCGTTGCGCCGGACCTCGGCGGCGGCGAGTTCCGCGTCCCACAGCGGGACGAGCGTGAGCGGGATGAGGCGGCCGTGCGCCTCGGGGCCGCACCACTCCTCGACCATCCAGTCGTTGTACGCGCGCACGCCGAGGAGCCCCAGCTCGCGGTCGCTCGCCTCGGTGAACGTCTGCCCGCAGAACCGCGGGAAGGTCGGGAAGCAGAGCGCGGACTGGACGTGGTTGACGTCCATGTCGGCGAGCCGTTCCGGGACCGAGAAGGAGCCGGGCCGCATCTGCTCGTAGGTGATGATCTCCAGCTTGATCTCGTCCCTGTCGTAGCCGACGGCGGTGTCGAGGCGGGTGAGCGGGCGGTGCAGGTCCTCGTACACCCACCAGTCGCCGACCGGCCCGTCGTCGCCCTTCGCGCCCATCACGGGCGCGAACCTGCCGCCCATGAAGGTCATTTCCTTCAGCGGTGCGCGGACGACGCGCGGTCCGGAGTCCGCGTACCTGGACGGGAGCCGGTCCCGCCAGACATGAGCGGGCTCCACCGTGTGGTCGTCCACCGAGATGATCTTCGGGAAGGTCTCCATGCGTTCCACGGTAGCGCGGATCTGACGAACCGTCAGCTAGTGCGTACGCATGGGCACGGGTCACGGCACGGGGACGCCGCCGGACACCGCACGGGGCACGGTTCCCGAATCGTTGTCGAGGGCTTGTGCAGAGCGTCACCCACTGCTGACGAGTCCACCCGAGACAAGGCAGACTGTTGAGCGCGATACCAGCGGTACCGCGCCATCCGGATGCATACCGCACTTCGACGCACGGGCGGACATTCGGGCACGGGCACCACCGGCAGGATCCGCAGACGAGCGGGACCGGCAGGCGAGCAGGACAGGGGGCATCAATGGACCGTGACAACGGGCCACGCGTGCGCGTACCGGAGCAGCGTGCTCCGGAGAAACCGGGTACGGCGCACGCCCTCAGGTTCACCGTGCTCGGCCCCGTACGGGCCTGGCGGGGCTCGGAGCTGCTCTCCTCCGGCTCGCCCCAGCAGCGCGCCCTGCTGGCCGCGTTGCTGCTGCGCGAGGGCCGGACGGCCACCGCGGGCGAGCTGATCGACGCGTTCTGGGGCGAGGACCCGCCCTCGCAGGCGCTGGCCACCATCCGGACGTACGCCTCCCGGCTGCGCAAGATCCTGGGCCAGGACACCCTGGTGAGCGAGTCCGGCGGGTACGCGATCCGGACCGACCGGGCGGCGCTCGACCTCACGTTGGCGCAGGACCTGGCGGGCGAGGCCGAGAAGGCCCGCGCGGCGGGGGACCGCTGCCAGGCGCGCACCCTGATCAACAAGGTGCTGGGCCTGTGGGACGGCGAGGCGCTGGCCTCCGTCCCCGGGCCGTACGCGGACAACCAGCGCACCCGGCTGGAGGAGTGGCGCCTCCAGCTCACCGAGGCGCGGCTCGACCTGGACCTGGAGGTCGGCTGCCACGCGGAGGCCGTCTCCGAGCTGACCGCGCTCACCGCCGCGCACCCGCTGCGCGAGCGGCTGCGCGAGCTCCTGATGGTGGCGCTGTACCGCAGCGGCCGGCAGGCGGAGGCCCTCGCGGTGTACGCGGACACCCGCCGGCTCCTCGCGGAGGAGCTGGGCGTCGACCCGCGCCCCGAACTGGCCCAGCTCCAGCAGCGGATCCTGCGCGCCGACGAGGAGCTGGCCCGCCCGGCGGACGAGCCGGCCCCGGCGCCCGCGCCGCTGCGCCCCGCACAACTTCCGGCGACCGTGCCCGACTTCACCGGCCGCTCCGCGTTCGTGACCGAGCTGGGCAGCCGCCTGGCCACCGCCGAGGGCTCGGTGATGGCCGTCTCCGCGGTGGCCGGGATCGGCGGCGTCGGCAAGACGACACTGGCGGTCCACGTCGCCCACCAGGCCCGCCGGCACTTCCCGGACGGGCAGCTCTACGTCGACCTCCAGGGCGCGGGGGCGCGGGCGGCGGAGCCGGAGACGGTGCTCGGGGCGTTCCTGCGGGCGCTCGGGACGGCGGACTCGGCGATCCCCGACACGCTGGACGAGCGGGCCGCGCTCTACCGCTCGACGCTGGACGGCCGCCGCATCCTGATCCTCCTCGACAACGCGCACGACGCCGCCCAGATCCGCCCGCTGCTGCCCGGCACGCCGGGGTGCGCGGCGCTGGTGACGAGCCGGGTGCGGATGGTCGACCTGGCCGGGGCGCATCTGGTCGACCTAGACGTGATGTCGCCCGAGGAGGCGCTCCAGCTCTTCACCCGCATCGTCGGGGCGGAGCGGGTCGGTTCGGAGCGCGAGGCGGCCCTGGACGTGGTGGCCGCGTGCGGCTTCCTGCCCCTGGCCATCCGCATCGCCGCCTCGCGCCTGGCGGCGCGCCGCACCTGGACGGTCTCGGTGCTCGCCGCCAAGCTCGCGGACGAGCGCCGCCGGCTGGACGAGCTCCAGGCGGGCGACCTCGCGGTGAAGGCCACGTTCGAGCTCGGCTACGGCCAGCTGGAACCGGCCCAGGCCCGCGCCTTCCGCCTGCTGGGTCTCGCGGACGGCCCGGACATCTCCCTCGCCGCGGCAGCGGCCCTGCTGGACCTGGACCCGCACACGGCGGAGGACCTCCTGGAGGCCCTGGTCGACACGAGCCTGGTGGAGTCCGCCGCTCCGGGCCGCTACCGCTACCACGACCTGGTGCGTCTCTACGCGCGTGCATGCGCCGAGCGGGACGAACAGCCCCCGGTGAAGCGGGAGCTGGCGCTGTCGCGGCTGCTGGACTTCTATCTGGCGACCGCTGCGGGGGTGTACGCGCTGGAGCGGCCGGGGGACCGGCTGGCCGACCACCGGGAGCCCACCCAGTACGGCGGGCTGACGTTCGCCGACCGGCACAGCGCGCAGGACTGGCTCTACACGGAGGCCAACTCCCTGCTCGCCTGCGTGCGGCAGGCGTCGGGGGCCGGGGCGGTACGCCGTGCGGTCGATCTGCTCTGGGCCACCAAGGACCTCGCGGAGTCGGGTGCGAACTCCAAGCAGTACGAGGCCGCGGCGATCACCATGCGCGACCTGGCCCGGTCCAGCGACGACGCGCGGGCCGAGGGCCGGGCGCTGATCACCCTCACCAACGCCCGTCTCGTGGGGGGCCGGTTCGACCAGGCGGAGCAGGACGCGCAGCGTGCCATGCGGCTCGCCCATGCCGTGGGCGATCCGCTGCCGAGCTGCTGGGCCCCCAACGACCTCGGCATCATCGCGCTCTACCAGAACCGCCACGCGGAGGGAGAGGCGTACCTCGAACAGGCCATCGCCAACTTCCGGGCCGACGGCAACCGCCCGGGTGAGGCGAGCGCCCTGTGCAACCTCTCCCGGATCCACCTCGCGATGGGGAACACCGCCAACGCGGTCGCTCTCGCTCAGCAGGGGATCGACATCTACGACGGTCTGGGCCACGCCCTGCGCGGCGCCAACGGCCGGTACGCCCTGGGACTCGCCCTCACCCAGAGCGGGCGGCTCGCCGACGCGACGGAGCAGCTCCACGAGGCGCTGGCCGTGTTCCGGGACAGCCGGCAGCGCCTCTGGGAGGGGATGGCCACCTTCCGCCTGGCGGAGGTGGACCTGGCCGCCGGGCTTCCGGCGCAGGCGGCCACGAAGGCCGAGCAGGCGCTCGCCGTCCTGCGCGGAATCGGCGGGGAGTGGCGGCGCGGCAACGTCCTCACCGTCCTGGGCCAGGCGCTGAACGGAATCGGCCAGCCGGGCCGGGCCCAGGTGTGCTGGCGCGAGGCGCTGGAGATATACGAGACGCTCGGTTCGGCGGAGGCCGGAGCCGTACGGAAGTTGCTGGCTCCCACGCTGCCCGCGTGAAGCCGTGAGCAACGTTCATCATTCGTTTATCGCGCCCCGACATGGTGGTCCCAGTCGTTCCGTCGCGTCGGGGGGCAGACGGGCCGGCCTCGGCCACGCAGGTAAGTTGGACGGCCGAAAGACCCCCGCCCGGCAACCCGACGGGGGAGTTGCCGGGCGGGCCCGTCGAATCCGAGCACAGCCATTCAGGGAGCTGGAGAACACCATGAGCGATGCGAAGAACAAGCCGGTCGTGAAGCCTCTCGACAACCACGCCACGGGCGGGGAGGCCACGACGCAGGACAACCACGCGACCGGTGGCACGGTCAAGCCGCTGGACAACCACGCCACCGGTGGCACGGTCAAGCCGCTGGACAACCACGCCACCGGCGAGCCCGCCTAGACCTTCCCGACGGGGATACGGGGGGAGCGGCCGGGGCGACGCCGAGGGGGAGTCGCCGCGGCCGCGGTACGGGGGAATGTGTGAGGGGCCCGAGTCGGGGGGGGAGCGCTCGGGCCCCTCCCGCATGTCCGGGGGTGGCCTCTACCGGCCCCGCAGCTCCCCCTTCACCACCTTGCCGCTCGCGTTGCGCGGGAGTTCGGTGAGGAACTCCACCGTCCTCGGCACCTTGAAGTTCGCCATCTCGCGGCGGGACCAGGCGATCAGGTCGTCCGCGGTGAGCGTCGCGCCCCGGCGGCGGACCGCGTAGGCCTTGCCGACCTCGCCGAGCCTCGGGTCCGGGACGCCGATGACCGCGACGTCGGCCACGTCCGGGTGGAGGCCGAGGAGCTGCTCTATCTCGGCCGGGTAGGCGTTGAAGCCGCCCACGATGAACATGTCCTTGATCCGGTCCGTGATCCGCAGGTTGCCCGCCTCGTCCAGGACGCCCACGTCGCCGGTGCGGAGCCAGCCGTCCGGGGTCATCGTGGCGGCCGTCGTGTCCGGGTCCTCGAAGTAGCCGGTCATCACGTTGAAGCCGCGGACCTGCACCTCCCCCGGAGCGCCCGGTTCCGCCAGGACTCGGATCTCGGTGCCGGGGATCGCCCGGCCGGACGTGGTGGCCACGACCTCCGGCGCGTCGCCCCGGCGGCACATCGTGACGATCCCGCTCGCCTCGGAGAGGCCGTACGCCGTGAGGACCGTCGCGATGTGCAGTTCGCTGCGCAGGCGCTCCACCAGTTGCAGGGGGACCACCGCCGCGCCCGTCACCACCAGGCGGAGGGCCGACAGGTCGTGGGCGCCCCGGGCCGGGTGGTCCAGCAGCGACTGGTGGAGCGTGGGCGGGCCCGGCAGGACCGAGATCCGTTCCGCCGCGATGTTCGCCAGCACCGTGTCCACGTTGAACACCGGCTGCGGGACCATCGTGGCCCCCCGCATCAGACAGGCGATGATCCCCGCCTTGTAGCCGAAGGTGTGGAAGAAGGGATTGACGACGAGGTAGCGGTCGCCTTCGCGCAGACCGGCCAGATCGCTCCAGATCGCGTACGCGCGCAGCGTCTGCGCATGGGTGATCACCGCACCCTTCGGGCGGCCTGTGGTGCCGGAGGTGTAGATGATGTCGGAGGGGTCCGAGGGGGCGATGGCCGCCGCCCGCTCCCGTACCGCGGAGGACGGGACGCCCGCCCCGCCCGCCAGGAAGTCGGGCCAGCTCGTGTAGTCCTGGGAGGCGGTGTCCGCCAGCACCACCACCTGATCCAGGTCCGGCAGCTTCACCTCCGCCCGCCGCAGCGACGCCACGTACGAGGTGCCCAGGAACGTGCCGGTGACGAACAGCAGCCTGGCCCGGCTGCGCCGCAGGATGTACGCCGCCTCGGTGCCCTTGAAGCGGGTGTTCAGCGGGACCAGCACCGCGCCGGCCGTCACCGCCCCGAGCGCCGAGACGATCCAGTCGGGGGTGTTGGGGGCCCAGATCGCGACCCGGTCCCCCGGCTCCACCCCGGCGGCCAGGCACGCGGCGGCGGCGCGCTCCACCCGCTCGCCCAGCTCGGCGTACGAGAGCCGGGTGCGGCCGTCGGCCACCGCCTCGACGGAGCCGTACCGCCGCGCCGCCGTCCGCACCAGCTCCGGGATGCTGCCCCATTCCTCGTCGCCTCGCATCACGCGCCCTCCTGCCGCCGCACTAGCTGACTATCCGTCAGATTAGCGGTAGCCTCTGCCGCTGTCAGCAGGCGCGACGGTGCGGGAGGTCAGCGGATGGCAACGCTCAAGGACGCGACGGCGATAGTCGGGATCGGGCAGACGGCGTTCGCGAAACGGCTCCCCGAACCGGAGAAGACCCTCGCCTGCCGGGCGATCCTGGCGGCCCTCGACGACGCGGGCATCGCTCCCGCCGAGGTCGACGGCTTCGCCTCGTACACGATGGAGGAGACCGACGAGGTCGAGGTCGCCAAGGCGATCGGCGCCGGTGACGTCACCTTCTTCAGCAAGGTGGGGTACGGAGGGGGCGGCTCCTGCGCCACCCTGGCCCACCTCGCCGCCGCCGTCGCCACCGGGCAGGCGAGCGTCGGCGTCGCCTGGCGGTCGCGCAAACGCGGCTCGGGGCCCCGGCCGTGGAAGAACACCGCCGTCCAACTCCCCACGCCCGCCCAGTGGACCCGCCCCTACGGGCTGCTGCGGCCCGCCGACGAGATCGGCATGCTGGCCCGGCGGTACCTGCACGAGTACGGGGCCACCCGCGACCACCTCTTCAACGTGGCGCTCGCCTGCCGCAACCGGGCCAACCAGAACCCGGCCGCGATCATGTACGACCGGCCGCTGACCCGCGAGATGTACATGACCTCCCGCTGGATCAGCGAACCCCTCTGTCTCTTCGACAACTGCCTGGAGACCGACGGAGCGCTGGCCTGCGTCATCGTCTCCGCCGAACGCGCCCGCGACTGCCGGCGGAAGCCCGTCTACCTCCACTCCGTCGCCCAGGGCCTGCCCGCCCAGCACCACGGGATGGTCAACTACTGGAACGACGACCCGCTCACCGGCCCCGCCTGGGCCGCCGCCCGACAGCTCTGGAAACAGGCCGACTTCGGGCCCGAGGACGTCGACGTGGCGCAGATCTACGACGCGTTCACCCCGCTCGTCCCGCTCTCCCTGGAGGGCTACGGCTTCTGCGGACGCGGCGAAGGCGGCGCGTTCACCGAGGGCGGGGCGCTGGAGAGCGGCGGACGGCTGCCGATCAACACCGGCGGGGGCGGACTCAGCGAGGCGTACGTCCACGGCTTCAACCTCATCACCGAGGGCGTGAAGCAACTGCGCGGCACCTCCACCGCCCAGGTACCCGACGCCGCCACCTGCCTGGTCACCGCGGGCGAGGGCGTGCCGACGTCCGCCGTCCTGCTGAGGAGTTGAGGAGAGGGCCATGAACGATTCCCTGCTGCTTCCCGTCGTCGACGAGGACGGCGCGCCCTTCTGGGAGTACGCGGCGCGCGGCGAACTGCGGGTCCAGGCCTGCGCCTCCCCCGCCTGCGGCGAACTGCGCTTCCCGCCCCGGCCCTGCTGCGCGCACTGCGGTTCGTTCGCGAGCGAGTGGCGGGAGATGAGCGGGCGCGGCCGGCTCTGGTCGTATGTCGTCCCGCATCCGCCGCTGCTCCCCGCCTACGCCGAACAGGCCCCGTACAACGCGGTGCTGGTGGAGCTGGCGGACGCCCCGCAGATCCGGCTGGCCGGGAACGTCGTCGCCGCCCCGGACGCCCCGCTGAACTCGGTGGACCCGGCGCGGCTGCGGATCGGGGCTCCGGTGCGGGCCGCGTTCTGCCCCGTGGGACCTGACGGTTTCACGCTCGTCCGCTGGCTCCTGGAGCGGTGAGCGATGGCCCTGCGCACCGAGCGGGACCAGCGGACCGGGGTCGCGCTGGTCACCCTGGACCGGCCGGCGAAGCTCAACGCGATCGACCTGGAGACGGCCGGTGAACTCGCCGCGCTGTGGCGCGCGTTGCGGTTCGACGACTCGGTGCGGGCGGTCGTCCTGACCGGGGCCGGGACGCGCGCCTTCTGTACCGGGATCGACCGGGGGGCCGAGGTCCCCCAGCCCTCCTCCCCGTACGCCCTCGACGACCCGCTCCTGCGGATCGGCCCCAAGGCGAACGACCTGTGGAAGCCGGTGGTCGCGGCGGTGGAGGGGATGGCCTGCGGCGGGGCGTTCTATCTGCTGGGCGAGGCGGAGTTCGTGGTCGCGTCCCGCGAGGCGACCTTCTTCGACCCGCACACGACGTACGGGATGGTCTCGGCGTACGAGGCGATCGCCATGGCCCAGCGGATGCCGTTCGGGGAGGTCGCCCGGATGTCCCTGATGGGCACGGCGGAACGGCTGAGCGCCGGGCGGGCGTACGGGATCGGCCTGGTCAGCGAGGTGACGGAGCCGGGCGGCGCGGTGGCGGCGGCGCTGCGGTCGGCGACGGTGATCGCCCGCTACCCGACGGAGGCGGTGCAGGGCACCGTCCGGGCGGTGTGGTCCGCGAAGGAGGCGGCCAGGACCCAGGCGATGTCCCAGGCCCCGGCGCTGATCGCGCTGGGCAATCTGCCGCCGGAGCGGCAGGCGGAGCTGTTCGAGGGGCGGGGCGGGGGCGGGGAGCCCCGGGTGCGGTGAGCGCCCGGGGCTCCGCCCGTCCGCCCGGTGCGGCAGGGGCCGCCCGGCTCAGAGTGCCTCGACGGTCACTTCGCAGCTCTTGACCTTGGACACCTTGCGGGGGCTCTCCATCCGCAGGGTGAAGGTGCGGACCTCGCCGCCGTCGAGGTTCACGGTGGTCTCGGCGGTGTCCATGGTGTTGCCGAAGCCGTCGACGAACCGCACGTCGATCTCGTACGCCTGCGAGCCCGGCTCGTTCGCCCGCAGCTCGATCAGCGACGAGGTGACCGCCTTGCGCTTGCCCTTGCGGGGCTGGGCGCAGCGGACGATCCGGTAGGCGGGGGCGTCGGACGCGGTGGGCGTCGGGGTCCCGTAGGAACCGGACGAGCCGGAGGACGAGGAGTCGTCGTAGTCGTCGTCGAAGTCGTTGTCCCGGTACCCGTTGTTGCTCTTCTTCGAGCTGGAGCAGCCGCCGCCCGAGCTGCTGCTCTTGCCGCTCCTGCTCTTGCCGCCCTTGCCACCGCTACTGGACGTCGAGAATCCGGTGAGCGCGAGCACCACCACGACGAGGACCGCCGCGAGCTTCATCTGTCGCCGCATCATGGATGCAGCCCCCCTTGAGTTTCGTTGCCGTGTGTCGTGCCGATGGCGTGCGTTGTGACCCTCAGCATGCCCTGCGCGACTCCATGTTCAGGTCATGACCCTGTCACGGTCCGGTCATGGTCTGCGTGGCGGGGGTGATCGTCCCGGCGTAGCGTCGGTGACGGGGCCCGTTCGCGTACGTACGCCCCTGGAGGCCTGACGATGATCCGCAACATCCTCGGCTCCGTCGTCGCCCTGGCCGGTGCGGCCTCCGCCGTGCTGAGCCCGTTCCGCGACTGGTACGACGGGCGGGTCGGGCACGACTACCGGGTGCGGGACCTCTTCGAGGGGATCACCGCTACGGAGTCGGGGGTGCTGGTCTCGATCCTGCTGCCTTTCCTGGCCGCGGCGGTGCTGGTGATCGCGGGCGTGGTGCTCCGCTCGCGGCTCGTGGTCGCCCTCGCGGGCCTGCTGGTGCTGGGCTTCACGATCCTGTGGATGGTCCGCCAGGGGCAGGCGGCGGGCTCGCTCGTGGTCTCCGGGGACGGGTCCGGGCTCCAGATGGGGGTGGCGAACGCGCTGGCGGGCGGGGTGCTGATGCTGATCGGGGCGCTGTTGATGAGCGGGCGTGGCCGGCGGAGCCGGCGGGAGCGGGAGCCGGTGGAGCCGTATGCCGCGCCGGCGGCGGATCAGGTGGACACGTGGCCGCCGACGCAGGAGCCGGGGATGTCCGTGCAGACGTCGCCGTGGCCGGAGCCGGAGGTGGAGCCGTACACGGGGCCGGATCCGCGTGACCCCCGTACGCGGTCTTATCCGCAGGCGGCGCACCCGGAGGACGATCCCCGGGATCCGGTGCATCCGCCGCACCGGGCGCCGCCGCCGCATTGACGGTCACGTCGTCGAGGGTTCCGTCCTCAAGCGCCGGACGGGCTGGAAAAATCAAGCCCGTCCGGCGATTGAGGACATCTTTCAGCCCGTCCGGCGTTTGAGGACATCCTTCAGGCGGGCGGCGGGGACGGGGCTAGGTCCTCGCTCTGTTGCCCGTGCCCGTGCCCTTCAGGGCGTCCAGTGCGTAGACGCAGCGGTCCTTGCTGCAGGCGTAGACCACACCCGCCTGGGCCACCGGCGAGCCGGTGATCTCGCCGCCCGTGGCCAGCTTCCAGCGGAGCTGGCCGCC
The DNA here is from genome assembly GCF_044333935.1 of Streptomyces sp. NPDC020884. Classification (NCBI taxonomy): domain Bacteria; kingdom Bacillati; phylum Actinomycetota; class Actinomycetes; order Kitasatosporales; family Streptomycetaceae; genus Streptomyces; species Streptomyces sp. NPDC020884. Next base: position 437,211 of record NZ_JBIRRY010000003.1, read on the forward strand.
CGCCGCGTCCAGGGTGTAGAGGACGTGGTCGGCCGAGCCGAAGTGGACGCGGCCGTCCGCCACCACCGGGGAGCCCACCACGTCGCCGCCCGCCGCGAAGCGCCACTTCGGGGTGCCGGTGACCGCGTCCAGGGTGTACAGCGCGCTGCCGCTGCCGACGTGCACGTTGCCCACCGCGACCAGCACCGGTTCGATGGAGGACCGGGCCTCCGTGGCGATCCGCCAGCGGTCCTTGCCGGTCGTCGCGTCCAGCGCGTACACCGTGCCGAGGTAGTCCGCGAGGTACACCCCGCCGCCGGTCACCGCCGGGCCCGGCGCGAACGCGGGCGGCGAGAGGAAGACCGCGGGCGACTCGAAGTGCCAGCGCACCCGGCCGGAGCCGGTCTCCACCGCCAGCACCCGGGTGCCCGCAGCGATGTAGACGTAGCCGTCGGGGGCCGGGGTGACCCGGACCGGGACGCCGCCGCAGGAGGCCGCGTCGCCGATGGGGTACGACCAGCGCTCGATGCCCGTACGGGCGTCCAGCGCGCGGAGCCGGGCGTCCTGCCAGACGTACACCGTCCCGTCGTGGACGACCGGGCCGGCCTCCGCCGTCTCGAAGTCGCTCTGCGCGCCGGTGATCTCCCACAGCTTCTCGCCGTTGGACGCCTCCCAGCCCTGGACGCCGCCGCCCCGGGTCGCGGTCAGGACCGTGCCCCGGTCGGCCTTGAGGGAGTAGACCCAGGCGTCGGTGCCCAGCCGCCACTGCTCGGCGCCGGTCGTGGCGTCCAGCGCATAGAGCGAGGGGCCGTCCGAGGCATGGATCCTGCCGCCCTCGACGGTCATCGCCCAGGCCACGTCCCGGGTCTTGAACTGGCGCCGCCCGTTGCCCACGTCCAGCGCGTGGACCTCGAAGGACGTCACGTACAGCAGGTCGCCGGAGACCACCGGCGTGCCCCACACGTCGTTGGACATCCGAAAGCGCCAGGGCCGCCAGCGGTCCGGCGCGGGGGCCGCGCCGTCCGGGGCGGCGGCCGGGGCCGGGACGGGCGGAGCCGTGGCCGCCGGCGAACCGTTCACTCCGGCCGGCGGGCGGACCCAGCCGGTCGCGGCGGCCGGGTGCGCGGCGGCGGCCCCGCGCCCCTCCCCCGCACGCGGGCCGGGGCCGATCGGCACCTTGGCGCCGGGCAGATGGACGGGCCCGCTGTCGGGAGCGGCGGACGGGCCCGCCGCGGGGGCCTGGACGGACCCGCCGGACATCGGCGAGGGCGAGGCGAGCGGGGAGGGCGAGCGCAGGTCGGCCCCGCTGCGCCAGGCGGTGTCCCGCTCCGGGGACCTGGGCGGCTGCGGGGGCGGCGGCGGGGGCACCGCGGCGGGCGGGGCGGTGCGCCCGCCGCCCCTGCGCCGCTCGATCATCGCGGTGGCCCGGGACGGCAGCCAGGCCGAGGCCGTGCCGCTGTCGTCGCTGCCGGAGGCGAAGAGGTGCGGGGCGAGCTGTGCCTGGAGGTCGGCGGGGCTCGGGCGCTGCGTGGCGTCCATCTGCATACAGGACTCGATCAGCGGCCGCAGGTCGTCGGGGAGCCCCTCGGTGTCGGGGCCCTCGCGCAGCAGCATGAACACCGTCTCGACCGGGTTGGCCCCGTGGAAGGGTGCGTGCCCGGTGGCGGCGAAGACGAGCGTGGAGCCCAGCGAGAAGATGTCGCTGGCCCCGGTGACGCTGCGGGAGTCGCGGGCCTGCTCGGGCGACATGTACGCGGGTGTGCCGACGGCGACGTTCGTCATGGTCAGCCGGGTGTTGGAGACGCCGGACGCGATGCCGAAGTCGATCACCCGGGGGCCGTCCTCGACGACGAGCACGTTGGACGGCTTCATGTCGCGGTGGACCAGGCCCGCGCCGTGGATCGACTGGAGGGCCTCGGCGATGCCGGCGGCCAGCCAGCGCACCGCCTGGGTCGGCATGGGGCCGCACTCGTTCACTATCTCCTCGAGCGAGGGTGCGGGCACATAGGCGGTGGCGAGCCAGGGCACGGCCGCCCGCGGGTCGGCGTCGACCACGGCCGCGGTGTAGAACCCGCTGACCGCGCGGGCCGCCTCGACCTCGCGGGTGAAGCGGACCCGGAAGAGCTGGTCCTCGGCGAGTTCGGTCCGCACCGTCTTGATCGCCACCCGCCGGCCGGACGCCGAGCGGGCGAGATAGACCAGCCCCATGCCGCCGGCCCCGAGCCGTCCCAGCACCTCGAACGGGCCGATCCGCCTCGGGTCGTGCTGCGTCAGCTGCTCCACCACTTGCCTGCCACCTCCCCGTACGGACCTCGGCGACGAAGTCCGCGAATTACCGCCCGGTCGAATCCCGCCCTGCGCAGCGCGCCCTGTGCAGGGTCTCACCACTGGGCATCACCTGGCGGTACGCACCCCGATTCTTCCTGGCTCGGGCCCCGGTTGCGAACCCGGGGGCGGATCGGGGTGTCCCATGTCACTTCCGCCCGTATCCCCCCACACCGGTCCACCGGCGCGGTTACGGGAGCAGCTCGCTGGGCTGGAGCACGGCGAAGGCGGCCCCCTGGTCGTCGTGCAGGACGGCCATCCGGCCGGAGGGGATGTCGAAGGGCGGCTGGGCGACCCGGCCGCCGAGCTGTACGGCGAGTTCGGCGGCGGCGTCGCAGTCGGCGACGGCGAAGTAGATGAGGAAGTAGCTCGGCATCTCGGCCGGGAACGCGTCCGTGATGACGCTGCGGCCGCCGACGGCGGTGTCCGGACCCGGTTCGGCGCCCTCGGGGGACCACATCCGGAAGTCGACCAGCGCCTCGGCGTCGCCGGAGATGTCGTGGCCCGCCTCGTCCAGGTCGGCGCCGCGGAAGCCGAAGACCTTCTCGTAGAAGGGGTCCACCCGCTCCGGCTGCCGGGTGTAGACCTCGGTCCAGCAGAAGGAGCCGGGGTCGTTCTGCTTCTCGAAGCCCGCGCGCTCCTCCGGCTGCCAGAGACCGAAGACCGCGCCCCCGGGGTCGGCCGCCTGGGCCACGATTCCGGCGCGTCCCGCCCGCACCGGGTCGGTGATGATCTGGCCGCCGTGCTCGCGGATCGCGGCGACGGTGGCCCGGATGTCGTCGGTGGCGAAGTAGACGCCCCAGGCGGTGGGCATCCGGCCGTCCTTCTTGGCGGCGAGCGCGGCGACCAGCCGGCCGCCGCTGAGCGCGTCCGCGAAGGGCATGCCGTCGCCCGCTCGGAAGGTCCAGCCGAAGAGCCCGCCGTAGAAGCGCTTGCCCGCTTCGAGGTCGGAGAGCTGCACGTCCGCCCAGCACGGCGCGGAATGCGCGAATGCGGCCATGGGACCGAGTCCTCTCGTAGCAGTGACGCCCGTCACAGTCAACGTAACGTCGCCCCCGGCCCCGCGCGCCCCCGGACGCACCTAAAGAGAACCTTTGCCCGATTGGCGAAGGGTGCGCCCACCATGTGGACGAAAGTTGTCCACCGAAGTTGTCCACAGGCTGTTGATAACATTTACTCCGGGCGGCGCCCTCGCTCCGTCACCCTCGCGCACCGCGGCCGAAAACCGCCGCTCCCACGCCCCCGCGCACCCCGCCGGTCCTGCGGCGTTCCCCATTTGCAGTCGGCCGAATCGCGCTCCCATCGCCCCTCGGTAAGCTGACGGCATGACAGGACAAGTACGCACCGTCGACGGCCGCGTGGCCGGTCGACGCGGTCAGGCGACGCGGCAGAAGCTGCTCGACTGCCTCAGCGAGATGCTCAGCTCCTCGCCGTACCGGGACGTCAAAGTCATCGACGTCGCCCGGAAGGCCGGGACTTCACCCGCGACTTTCTACCAGTACTTCCCCGATGTGGAGGGCGCCGTCCTCGAGATCGCCGAGGAAGTCGCCAAGGAGGGCGCCGGACTGACCGAACTGGTCGCCGGGCGCTCCTGGGTCGGCAAGGCCGGCTGGGCGACCTCCGAGCAACTCGTCGACGGATTCCTCGACTTCTGGCGGCACAACGACGCGATCCTCCGGGTGATCGACCTCGGCGCGGCCGAGGGGGACAAGCGGTTCTACAAGATCCGCATGAAGATCCTGAACTCGGTCACCAACTCCCTCACGGATTCCGTGAAGGAGCTCCAGAGCAAGGGCAAGATCGACAAGGACGTCAGTCCGGCGGCGATGGCGGGCTCCCTGGTCGCGATGCTGGCCGCGGTCGCCTCGCACCAGAAGGGCTTCACCACCTGGGGCGTGAAGCAGGCCGAACTGCGTCCCAACCTCGCCCTGTTGGTCCATCTCGGCATCACCGGCAAGAAGCCGACGAAGTAGGCGGGGGCGCAGGAGGCCCACCGGCCCCGGACGCCCCTCGCCGCCGGGCGGGCACCCGCTCGCCCGGACGCCCCACGTCCTGTCTCACCGACGGCGGACCACCCACGCACCCCTGCGGGTGGTCCGCCGTCGGCGTTCCCGGAGGAGGGGGCCGGCCGCTACCGCCGCTCCAGCCGGAACAGCCGGATCTGCCGCTCCACCCGCCGCTGGTACGCCGCGTACGGCGGCCAGAACACGAGCGCGGCCTCCCACACCCGGGCCCGGTCCTCGCCCTCCAGCAGCATCGCGCGCACCGGGATGTCCCGGCCGCGCCAGTTGACGACGGCCTCGTCCGGGCGGGCCAGCAGATTCGCGGTCCAGGCCGGATGCCCCGTACGGCCGAAGTTGCTGCCGACCAGGATCCAGCCGCTCTCCGCCTCGCCCTCCGGCATGCAGGCCAGCGGGGTGGTCCTCGGCCGGCCCGTGCGCGCGCCGGGCACCGTGAGGACGAGCCCCGGCAGCATCCGGGCGCTGAGCAGCACCCTGCCCCGGGTGAGTCGGTGCACCGCCCGGTCCAGGACGGGGACCACGTGCGGGGCGATCCGCCCGAAGGCACGGGTCGAGGAGACCTTCTGGACCAGGCGCGCGCCGCGGGTCATCGGACGCCCGCCCCGGGCGCGGCGAGGGACATCCGGTCGGGCCCGAAGAGTCCGGCCCGCCGCGCCGCGTGGTCGCGCAGCCGGTGGACCGGGCCGAAGAGCAGTTCGTCGCCCGCCGCCCGCTTGAGGTAGCGGTGCGCCTCGTGCTCCCAGGTGAAGCCGATGCCGCCGTGCAGCTGGACGGCCTCGCCGGTGGTGACCCGGGCCGCTTCCAGGGCCTGGGCGAGCGCGAGGGGCCCGGCCTCCGGGTCCCGGGCCGCGTGGTAGGCGGCGGAGCGGGCCGCCTCGACCCGTACGTACAGGTCGGCGAGGCGGTGCTTGACGGCCTGGAACGAGCCGACGGCCCTGCCGAACTGTTCGCGCGCCTTCACGTACTCCACGGTGCGCTCCAGGGCGCTCGCCGCCGTCCCGACCGCCTCGGCGGCGAGGATCGCGGCGGCCGTGCGCCCGGCGGCGGCGAGCGCGTCGGCCGCTTCGGCGGTGTCGTCCGCGCCGAGGAGACCGGCCGGGGTGTCGCGCAGTTCGAGGCGGGCGAGCGGGCGGGTCTCGTCGACCGAGGTGAGCCGGGTGCGCGCCAGCCCCGCCGCGCCGGAGTCCACCAGGAACAGGAGCGTACGGCTGCGCGGATAGCCCCCGGCGTGGGCGGCGACCAGGAGCAGCCCCGCGCTGTGGCCGTCCAGCACCCGGCCGGCCTCCCCGTAGAGCCGCCAGCCGCCTCCCTCCCCCGGCCCGCGGGCCTGGATGCCGCCCGCCCGTCCGCCGCCCGCCCAGGCCCCGTCGCGGTTGTCGCCGGTGAGGCCGAGGGCGGCGGCGAGCGAGCCGCCGGGGACGGCGAGGGCGGCGGTGAGGGCCCCCTGCGCGATCCGGGGCAGCAGGGCGGCGCGCTGGTCCGGGGTGCCGAGGGCGGCGATCAGGGGCGCGGCAAGGGCGGCGGTGGCGAGCAGCGGTGAAGGCAGCAGCGCGCGCCCGGTCTCCTCGCAGGCGAGGGCCAGCTCGGTGGCCGTGCAGCCGGCCCCGCCGTACTCCTCCGCGAGCGCGAGGCCCGGCAGCCCGAGGTCCCGGGCGAGCCGGCGCCACAGGGCGGGGTCGTAGCCCTCGGCGGTGCCCACGGCGGCGGGGATCGCGGCGGGTCCGCCGTGCCGGGCGAGCAGTTCGCGCAGGGTGCGGCGGATCTCGTGCTGTTCCGCGGTGAAGGCGGCGTCCATCTGCGGGCTCCCTCCTCAGGGGCCGGCGATCCGACTCCTGATCTGACGCGCCGTCATATTAGGTGCGGGGTGCGGGAATTCCCAGGGTCCCGCACACTTCCGGGCGGAAGGAAGGCCCTGCGCACGCACGGTTGCGGCGGGCCATATCTGATGTACCGTCAGATTCATGTCTCCCGCCCCGGCCACCGCTGCCCCGGCTTCTCCCGCCCCGGCCTCCTCCGGCCGTCCGCGCAGGGTCGCCGTCGTCGGCGTATCGCTCGCGAACTGCGGTCGCGTCGACGACGCGACGCCGTACGCCCTGCACGCCCAGGCCGCCCGCCGCGCACTCGCCGACTCCGGCCTCGACCGCTCGGTCGTCGACGGCTTCGCCTCCGCGGGGCTCGGGACCCTCGCCCCGGTGGAGGTCGCCGAGTACCTGGGGATGCGGCCCACCTGGGTCGACTCCACGGCGGTGGGCGGCGCCACCTGGGAGGTGATGGCCGCCCACGCGGCGGACGCCATCGCCGCGGGCCGCGCCCGTGCCGTCCTCCTGGTCTACGGGTCGACGGCACGGGCCGACATCAAGGCGGGCCGCCGCACGTCGAACCTGTCCTTCGGGGCGCGGGGGCCGGCGCAGTTCGAGGTGGCGTACGGGCACTCGCTGATCGCCAAGTACGCGATGGCCGCCCGCCGGCACATGCACGAGTACGGCACGACCCTGGAGCAGCTCGCCGAGGTGGCGGTGACGGCGCGGGCGAACGCGGCGGCGAACCCGGAGGCGATGTTCCGGGAGCCGATCACGGTGGACGACGTGCTGTCGGGCCCGATGATCGCGGACCCCTTCACCAAGCTGCACTGCTGCATTCGCAGCGACGGAGGGTGCGCGGTGCTGCTGGCCGCCGAGGACTACGTCCCCGACACCGCGAAGGCCCCCGTCTGGATCCTGGGGACCGGGGAGCACGTCTCGCACTCCACGATGTCCGAGTGGGAGGACTTCACGGTCTCCCCCGCCGCCGTCTCGGGCCGGCTGGCCTTCGAACGGGCCGGGGTGCGGCCCGCCGACATCGACCTGGCCGAGATCTACGACGCCTTCACGTACATGACGCTGGTGACGCTGGAGGACCTGGGCTTCTGCGCGAAGGGCGAGGGCGGCCCGTTCGTCGAGCAGGGCCGCACCGGGCTGCGCGGCGCGCTCCCGGTGAACACGGACGGCGGCGGCCTGTCCGCCTGCCACCCCGGGATGCGCGGTCTGTTCCTGCTGGTGGAGGCGGTAAGGCAACTGCGCGGCGAGGCCGGCGAACGCCAGGTGCGCCGGTCGGGGGGCGGGCTGCCGGAGCTGGCGGTGGCCTCCGGGACGGGCGGCTGGTTCTGCTCGTCGGGGACGGTGGTGCTGGGGCGGGAGTGAGGGGACGCCGTCCCCTGGCGCTACGGCGAAAGGAGGCAGGCCATGCGATCCAATAGCCACCATGAACGCACCCACGCCACCCCCCACCCCCGGCTTCCGCGACCTCCTGCACGCCCAGCGCGTCTGGGACACCGAGCTGCCCTCCTTCGACCCGGCGTCGGCCCCGTCCGCCCCGGTCGCCCTCTTCCACGCCTGGTTCGCCGAGGCCGTGGCCGCCGGGCAGGTCGAGCCGCACACGATGTCGCTGGCCACGGCCGACGCCGAGGGCCTGCCCGACGTACGGACGCTGATGCTCCACGACGCGGACGAACGGGGCTTCCACTTCGCCTCGCACGCCACCAGCGCCAAGGGCCACCAGCTCGCCGCCCGCCCGCACGCCGCGCTCGGCTTCTACTGGCCCGCGCAGGGTCGGCAGGTGCGGGTCCGGGGCCGGGTCGTCCGCTGCACCCCCGCCGAGAGCCACGCCGACCTGCACGCCCGGTCCACCGGGGCGCTCGCCGCCGCGCTGACCGGAGCGCAGAGCGAGGTCGTCGGCTCCGTGGCCGAGCTGCACCGGGCGGCGGACGCGGCCTGGGAGCGGGCGGGGGCGGCACCGGACACCGAGGCTCCGACCTGGACCCGGTACGTGGTCGAGCCGGCCGGGGTCGAGTTCTTCCAGGGCGACGCCCGCCGACGCCACATCCGGCTGCGCTACCGGCGCACAGGGGACGGCGACTGGACACGCGAGCTGCTCTGGCCCTGACCGGTGCAGACTGCACCTTTATCCCGTTCTCACCGGAAAGGGGCACTATGGGAGACAGCTGAGCCGTTGGGAGGCACCGATGCCACGAGCCCGCTCGCGTTACGCCCCCGACCGGGGTCTGACCGGTCGCATGGTCACCACCATGTTCCTGATCGGCCTGCTCTACGTCGTCTTCGTGGGGGTGCTCCTCGCGGCCCTGCGGGGCTCCTGGCCGATCATCCTGATCATCACGGGCGGTCTGTTCATCGCCCAGTTCTGGTTCAGCGACCGCATCGCCGCGTACGGCATGGGCGCCCGCGAGGTCACCCCCGAACAGGCCCCCGAGCTGCACGGCACCATCGACCGCATCTGCGCACTGGCCGACATGCCCAAGCCCAAGGTGGCCATCGCCGAGAGCGACGTACCGAACGCGTTCGCCACCGGCCGCAGCGAGAAGACGGCCCTGGTCTGCGCGACGACGGGCCTGCTGCGCCGACTGGAGCCTGAGGAGCTGGAGGGCGTCCTCGCCCACGAGATGTCGCACGTCGCGCACCGGGACGTCGCCGTCATGACGATCGCCTCGTTCCTCGGGGTGCTGGCGGGCATCATCACCCGGATCGCCCTGTGGGGCGGCTTCGCCCGCAGCAGGCCGGGCAACGACCCGGCGGGCATCCTGCTCCTGCTGATCCCACTGATCAGCGCCGTCGTGTACGCGATCAGCTTCCTGCTGACCCGGCTGCTCTCCCGCTACCGCGAGCTGTCCGCCGACCGCGCCGCCGCGCTGCTCACCGGCCGGCCCTCCGCGCTCGCCTCCGCCCTGACGAAGGTCAGCGGACAGATGGCCCGCATCCCGACCGAGGACCTGCGGAAGGCGGAGCCGTACAACGCCTTCTACTTCATGCCGGCGTTCTCCGCGAAGGAGAGCCTGGGCCGGCTGTTCTCCTCGCACCCGACGCTGGAACAGCGCCTGGACCAGCTGTCCCGCATCTCCACCGACCTGTCCCGTTAACCGCCTGAGGAGTTACGTCAGTGGGCCTGTTCGACGCGATCCTCGGCCGCAGCAAACCGGTCCGCCCCGACCTGGACCAGCTCTTCGCCGTGCCCTCCGCCGCCCTCACCCTCCAGGCCGCCGCCGGCTTCACGCCGACCGGCCTGGGGTCGGTCTGCTTCGCGGGCGTGGAGGGCGGCGGCTTCGCCCGGCTCCAGGAGGACGTCCGCGAGCTGCTGGACGCGGACACCGATCGCGGCGGCATCCCGGTGGAGTTCAGCCGGGACGCGTACGGCTACACCTGGCTGCTGGCCAGCCACCCGGCCGACGACACGGCGGGCCTGGTCAACGACCTGCACGCGGTGAACACCCTGCTCCAGGACGGCGGCTTCGGCCCGCACCTGCTCTGCTCCCTGATCGGCTTCCGGGACGCGGAGGGGCGGACCCTGGCCCTGGTCTACCTGTACAAACGCGGCACGTTCTATCCGTTCGCCCCGCTGCCCGGCGACGCCGAGAAGCGGGACAACCAGCTGGAGCTCCAGGTCAGAGGCGTCCTGGGGGACGACCTCCGGGTGGAGAAGGACCTGTCCCGGTGGTTCCCGGTGTGGGGGGCGCCGGGGATGTGACCGGCCACGATCCACTCCTCCCGGCCGGGCCCCGGGCCCGTCAGCCGCAGGGCCGGAAGACCGCTACGGCCTCGCCGCCGCCGTCCTCCCCCCGATCCCGGAACGTGACCGTCAGCCCCATGCCGATCCGGAGGCCGGTGTGCGCGCACCCCACGATCTCCGTCATCATCCGGGGCCCCTCGGCGAGGTCGACGACGGCGGCGACGTACGGAACGCGGGAGCCGAAGGGCGGCAGGTCGTTGCGGTGGACGACGGACCAGGTGTAGAGGCTCGCCTCCCCGCTCGCACGCTCCCACCCGACGTCCTCGCTCCAGCAGTACGGGCAGAACTCCCGCGGGTAGTGATGCGCCCGGCCGCACCCGGCGCAGCGCCGCAGGAGCAGGTGTCCCTCCGCCGCCGCGTCCCAGTACGGACGGGTGAAGGCGTCCGGCTCCGGGAGGTCGAAGCGCGCCGGGGGCGTCCCCGGGCTCACAGGAACAGCCCGAACGCCGCGTCCAGCGACCACGTCTGCCAGGCCATCGCGAACAGGGCCACCAGGGAGATCAGCGCCATCATCGCGTTCTGCCCCTGCTCGGCCCAGTCGTGGATCATCAGGACCAGGTAGAGCAGGTTGAGCAGCAGCCCGGCGACGAGAGCGATCGGGGTCAGGAATCCGGTCACCAGGCCGAGGCCCAGGGCCAGTTCCGCGTAGACGACGACGTACGCCATCAGCTTCGGGCGCGGTTCGACGACCCGCGCGAAGCCCGTGCGCACCACGCCCCACCGGTGCTTGCCCGCGACGTCGGCCGCCCAGGCGATGCCCGTGCCGCGCTCGAACCAGCCCTTCTTGTCCTTGTGCCGCCAGCTCTCCAGCCACCACAGGCCGAGGCCTGTGCGCAGGACGGCGAGCCATTCCGCACCGCTGAGCCAGAACGTCTGCATCGGGCCTCCGGTCACTCGTTTCTGACGGTACGTCAGTTCACCGGAAGGGGGCCGCACCGCGCAAGAGGCGCGCACGCCCGGCGCCTCTCCTCAGCGCCGCCGCCCGCGCCCCAGCAGCCAGGCCAGATAGACGCCGCCGAGCGCCCCGGTGACCACGCCCACCGGGAGCGGGCCGGCCGTCGGCAGAGCGACCGCGACCAGGTCGGATGCGGAGAGCAGCAGGGCCCCCATCGCGGCGGAGGGCAGCAGCCCCGTCCCCGCGCCACGGCCGAGGCGGCGGGCCAGTTGGGGGGCGCACAGGGCGACGAACACGATCGGGCCGGCCGCCGAGACCGCCACCGCGCTCAGCCCGACCGCGATCAGCAGGACGAGCGCCCGGGTCCGGCCCGCCTCCACGCCCAGGCCCCCCGCCGCCTCGTCGCCCATCTCCAGGAGGTCCAGGCGGCGTACGACGGGGAGCGCGGCCAGCAGCAGGGCGGCGAGGGCGAGTGCGGCGGGGAGGACCTGGTGGCGTTCGGCGCTGCCGAGGCTGCCGATCAGCCAGAGCTGGGCCGACTGGGCGTGGTCCAGGGCGGCCCGGGTGAGCAGGTACGCGTTGACCGAGGCCAGCAGCGAGCCGACCGCGATCCCGGCGAGGATCAGCCGGTTGCCCCGGAACGAGCCGCGTCGGGCGAGCAGCTGGACGACGACCGCCGTGGCCAGCCCACCGCCCGCCGCCCCGGCCGCCACGTACGCCGGGTCGCCGTGCAGCAGCACGAGCAACGCCCCGGTCGCCGCACCGGAGTTGAAGCCGACGATGTCGGGGCTGCCGAGCGGGTTGCGGGAGAGCTGCTGGAACAGCGCCCCGGCCGCACCGAGCGCCGCGCCGACGACGAGGCCGAGGGCCACCCGGGGCAGCCGCAGTTCCAGGACGACGAACGCGGCCTGCCCGGAGCCGCCGCCGAACAGGGCGCTCAGCACCTCGGCGGGCGGTACGAGACCGTCCCGGGTGAGCGCGAGCGCGCCGCTGCCCGCCGCGAGGAGGGCCAGCAGGAGCGTGACGGCGAGAGGTCGGGGACGCAGGCGCAGGGAGAGGCGGCCGGGGGTGAGGCGCAGGGTGCGGTGACCGGAGCCCCGCCCCCGTACGCCCACGGGCCGGGTCGACGGCGGCCCCTCGCCCGCCGCACGGGTACGGGTCGCGGCGCTCATGCCGTCGCCACCGCTTCCCGGGAGGCGCTGCGGCGGTCGCGCCGCGTTCGGCCGATCAGCCAGATCAGTACGGGCGCGCCCACGAAGGCCGTCACGATGCCCACCTGGATCTCGGCGGGGCGGGCGACGACCCGGCCCACGAGGTCCGCGACGAGCAGCAGGCCCGCGCCGACGACGACCGCGTACGGCATCAGGCGGCGGTGGTCGGGGCCGGTGAGCAGGCGGGCACCGTGCGGGGCCACCAGGCCGACGAAGCCGACCGGGCCGACGGCGGCGGTGGCCGCGCCGCTCAGCAGCACCGTGGCGAGCGTCCCGAGCAGCCGCACCCGCCCCGGCGCGACGCCCAACGCCCGGCCCGCCTCGTCGCCGAGGGCGAAGGCGTCGAGGGCGGGCGCGACGGCGAGGGCGAGCACCGCGCCGACGAGGAGAAACGGCAGAACGGCCCACAGTACGGGGAGTTCGCGTCCGGCGAGGGTGCCGACGGACCAGACGCGCAGGGTGCCGTACGCGTCGGCGTCCAGCACCCCGAGCCCGCTGACCACCGCCCCGAGCACGGCGGTGACGGCCACTCCGGCGAGCACGAGCCCTTCGGGAGTGCCCCGCCCCGCCCCTCGGCCGCCGAGCAGATACACGACCACCACCGCGAGGGCCGCGCCGAGCAGCGCCCACCAGACGACGGCGTGGAGGGATCGCGTCCCGAGCAACACGGTCGCGGCGACCACGGCACAGGCGGCCCCGGTGTTGACGCCGAGGATGCCGGGGTCGGCCAGCGGATTGCGCGTCAGCCCCTGCATCACCGCCCCGGCGAGGCCGAGCGCCGCCCCGGCGGCAATGGCGAGGAGGGTGCGCGGCACCCGGACCTCCCGGACGATCGAGGCGTGCGGGGCGTCCGGGTCGAGCAGCGCGGCGAGCACGTCGGCCGGCGGCACAGGCTGCGCGCCGACGACGAGACCGCCGGCCACTGCGAGGGCCAGCAGGACCAGCCCCGCCGCAAGCCCGGCGACCTGGCGCACGCAGCCACCGGCCCTCGGCTGTGTACGGCTCAGGGCACGCTTCGGCTTCGCAGGCACCACCGTCAGCCGAAGGCCTTCTCGATCTTGTCGATCAGGTTGCCCGCGCTGTAGTAGTCCAGCCGGAAGGTGTCCAGGCCGAGGTCGTACACCCGCCGGTCCTCCACGGCGGGCAGGTCCTTCCAGACCGGGCGCGCGGTGGCGGCGGTGATCTCCTCGGGGGTGTGGCTGACGAAGAGCAGCGAGCTGTCCTTCGCGGTGTCGGCGACCTTCTCCTGGCTGAACTCCGCGAAGTCCGAACGGCCGCCCTGCGTCTGCCCCTGACCGGCGGGCGGCTCCAGCACCGTGAAGCCGAGCGAGGTGAGCAGCCGGCCCTGGGCGGACTCGGGGGTGAAGACGGTCAGCGCGGACTGGTTGTCGCGGACGAGGGCGGCGGACTGCTTCGGCACGGTGATGGCGGCCTTGACCTCGCCGACCCGCTTCTCGTGGGCGGCGACGACCTCGCCCGCCCGCTTCTCCCGGCCGAGGTCCTCGCCGAGGCGGACGGTCAGGTCCTGCCAGGAGACGTCGTCGTGGCGGTAGAGGAGGGTCGGGGCGACGGCGGAGAGCTTGTCGTAGAACTTCTCGGCGTTCTCCGCGCCGGAGGACGCGCCCACGATGAGGTCCGGCTTCAGCGCGAGGACCTTCTCCACATCGGGCTCGAAGCCCTGGTAGGCGACCTTGACGCCGCTCTCGGCGGCGGCCCCGGACCACTGGGTGAAGAAGCCCTGCCGGTCGGTGATGACCGAGGGCGGGGTGGCCTGGGAGGCGATGACCGGGGCGTCGAGGGCCAGCAGGTGACCGGTCATGGTGACGCTCACCGAGACGATCCGCTGCGGCTGGACGGGCACCTTCCCGGCGGTCCCGGCGTCGTGCTTCACGGTCCTGGTGGCAGCCGCCCCGTCACCGCCCCGGGCGTCCGCGCCGTCCGCGCCGCCCCCGCACGCGGTGAGCGCGAGGAGTCCGGCGGCGAGCACGGCCACGCCCCCGAACCGGGCCCGGAGCCTTCCGGATCCCCCACGACCGGTCGCCGTCCGCGCCGCCTGTCTGCCGTTCATGTACGTCCCACCCCTTCGGCCCCCGGGTGGGCGCGCGGCACGGTGCCGCGCGACAGACCCCCGATGGCCATCCCGCTCAACAAAGCAAGGTTAGCCTTACCTTATTCACAGCGAGCGGCGCGAAGGGGGATCTATCACCGCATCACACCCCCCGTGATCAATTCGCAATCGTTTTCCCTCTTGACCGAGACCCATCAACAGAGCGGGCGATTACGCTCCGAACCATGCCCAACAGCCCATCCCCCGCAGGCAGTCGTGCCGCCGCCCCCACCGACCGTACGGACGACCGTCCCGTCTACGTCATCGGCGGCGGCCCCGGAGGCCTCGCCGCCGCTGCCGCGCTGCGCACCCGGGGCGTACGGGCGGTGGTCCTGGAGAAGTCGGACCGGGTCGGCGCGTCCTGGCGCGGCCACTACGACCGGCTGCACCTGCACACCACCCGCCGCTGGTCCGCGCTGCCGGGGCTGAAGATGCCGCGCAGGTTCGGGCGCTGGGTGGGCCGGGACGATGTGGTGCGGTACCTGGAGAAGTACACCGAGCACCACGAGCTGGAAGTGGTGACGGGCGTCGAGGTGACGCGGGTCGACCCGGCCCCCGACGGCTCCGGCGACTGGCAGCTCACCGCGACGGGCGGCCGGGTCCTGCGGGGCCGCGCGGTCGTCGTCGCCACGGGCTTCAACCACACCCCGCGCATCCCGCACTGGCCGGGGAGCGACACGTTCACCGGCGAGCTGCTGCACGCGGCGGGGTACCGCAACCCGGCCCCGTACGCGGACCGGGACGTCTTGGTCGTCGGCATCGGCAACACGGGCGCGGAGATCGCGGTGGACCTGGCGGAGGGCGGGGCCTCCCGGGTACGGATCGCGGTGCGCACCGCCCCGCACATCGTGCGCCGCTCGACGGCGGGCGTGCCCGCGCAGGCGGCGGGCATCCTGATCCGCCGCCTGCCGGTGTGGCTCGTCGACCGGGCGAGCGGCCTGCTGAGCCGGGTCGCCGCCCCCGACCTCGGCGACCGGGGCCTGCCCCGCCCCACGACGGGTCTGTACTCCCGTATGAAGGAGGGCGCGACCCCGGTCCAGGACGTCGGCCTGATCGACGCGGTGAAGGCCGGCCGGGTCACCCCGGTGGCGACGGTCGCCTCCTTCGACAAGGAGACGGTGGTCCTGACCGACGGCACCCGCCTCACCCCCGACGCCGTCATCACAGCCACCGGCTACGACCGCGCCCTGGAGCCGCTGCTCGGCCACCTCGACGTCCTGGACGGGCAGGGCCGCCCGGTCACCCACGGCGGCCGCTCGCCGAAGCAGGCCCCGGGGCTCTACTTCACCGGATTCACCAACCCGATCAGCGGGATGCTCCGCGAACTGGCCCTGGACGCCGGGAAGATCGCCAAGAGGGTGGCGTCGGGCTGAGGACCCCGCCCGCCCTCCGCGACGCGCCCGCGGTGCCGGTGTACCTGGCCCGGCATGCGGCACTGCGCTCCTTCATCCAGTCGGCGCGGAACGTGGTTGCGGAGGGCGTCGAGTGGCCCGGGGCCGGGGGCTCGCGGTAGAGCGCGGCTCGGAACCTTCGCGTCAGCCCTCGAAGGGCTTCCAGCGCCTGGAACCAAGCCAGTAGCGTGTTGTGGTGCCGCGGCATCACAGGCCCTACCGAGCCTTCGACGCGGTGCAGGCGCTGAAGCGGGCCAGGAGGAGGGGAGTACACGCTGTGGCGCGGACGTCGCACGGAAAGAGCCAGACGTGGAAGTGGGCAGTTCCCGGTCTCCTGCTCGCTCTTGTGATCCAGTCGACGGGAATTCTCCTCCTGGGGTTCGGGATCAAGCAGCTCGGTGACGCCGGGCCGTACCTTTGCGATCCCGCGGTGCAGGAGTGTGTCGTCCTGATAGGCGGCGGCACCCCCGAGGAGGTTGCTGAGCGGCAGACGAGCGATGCCGCCGGTGCGGCATGGCTGCTCATCCTGTCCGGTGCGGCTGTCAGTCTCCTGTTGCCGGTTTCTGCCGTCGTGGGAACCGTCCTTGCGCGCCGCGAGCGACGGGAAGGACTTGAGCGTCGAGCCCGGCTGGAACGGATCCGTCGCGCCCGGTAGCCCTGTCGGCGGACAAGCCGAGCGCGGAGGCGTCGCGCGTCGATCGCCCGGCTGCCACGCGACGTCCGGGCGGCCGAAGCGAGAACACCGGGGACTGCCGCATTCACCCGACCCGGTCTCCAGGCCGGGCCGGCCTGGTGACGGCCGTCCCGCGCTCCGATGTCACATCCGCACGGGCTCGATCCGTCCGGTATGTGAGTCACTGATGACAACAGAGGAGCACCTCATGAACGCCCGTCTCAACGTCTTCACCAGCCCCGCCACGGGCAAGCTCGTCAAGCACCTGATCTCGGCGGGCAAGGTCGTCGAGGACTCGGCGCTTCCCCCGGTGACGCAGGAGCTGGTGAAGATCCGCGCGAGCCAGATCAACGGCTGTGGCGGCTGCCTGGACATGCACACGAAGGAGGCCGCCGCGGCCGGGGAGACCCCGCTGCGCCTCAACCTGCTCGCCGCCTGGCGGGAGGCCACCTGCTTCACCGACGCCGAGCGCGCCGCGCTGGAACTGACGGAACAGGGCACCCGCATCGCCGACGCGGCGGGCGGGGTCCCGGACGACGTCTGGGCGAACGCCGCCCAGTACTACGACGAGGAGCAGCTCATCGCCCTGGTCTCCCTGATCGCCATGATCAACGCCTTCAACCGGCTGAACGTCATCCTCCAGCACCCGGCCGGCGCCTACCGCGCAGGTCAGCTCGAGCACGTCTGAGGGTCCGCCGACCGCGGTGCGGCGGGCGGCGCCCGGCTCATGGGCGTCCGTCCGCCGTGCACAGGCGATCGTCCGGGTCGGCCGCGGTGCTGCCTACAGTGGCGTCATGGACGTGTTCGACGAGCTGTTGCGGGGCGTGCGGGGCAAGGGCGCGGTGTTCGGCCGTTCGGTGCTGTGTGCGCCGTGGTCACTGCGGTTCACGGACGGGGCGTATCTGACTCTGTGTCTGCCGTTGCGCGGTGCGGGGTGGATCGTGCCGGAAGGGGGCGAGCCGCTGCGGGTGGAGGTCGGCGAGGCCGCGATCGTCCGGGGCCCGGCCCCGTTCGTCTTCACCGACGACCCGGCGGACGGTACGGGGGCGGGGCGGGCCGACGGCGACGTGCGGGAGGCGCGCTGGGGCCTGGGGTCCGGGCCGGACTCCGGACCCGTATTCGACTGCTCCACCGTGCTGTTGGCCGCCACCTATGACGTGCAGGCGCAGGTGCCCCAGCGGCTCCTGCGGGCGCTCCCGGCCGCCCTCGTGGTGCCCGACGAGCAGGACTGCGCGCCGCTGCGCGACTACCTGGAGACGCAGATCGGCCGCGGGCGGCCGGGCGACCAGATCGTGCTCGACCGCCTGCTGGACTGGATGCTGGTGTGCACGCTGCGGGACTGGTTCGACCGGCCCGAGGCGGATCCGCCGGGGTGGTACGGCGCGCTCGGCGACGAGGTGGCCGGGCCGGCCCTGCGGGCGATGCACGGGGATCCGGCGCACCCCTGGACGACGGCGGAGCTGGCGAGCCGGGCGGGGGTGTCCCGGACGACGCTGGCGAAGCGGTTCACCGAGCTCGTCGGGGAGGGGCCGGTGGCCTACCTGACCGAGTGGCGGATGACCCTCGCGGCCGACCTGCTGACCCGCCCGGAGCTGACCGTGGCGGCCGTGGCCCGGCGGGTCGGCTACGCGGACGCGTTCGGCTTCAGTGCGGCGTTCAAGCGGCTGCGCGGCGCGAGCCCGAGCGCGTTCCGGCGGGAGGCGTCGGCCGTGGAGGCGGTGGAGGCGGCCGCCCCGGCGGGGTGAGGCTCGGGCCGAGCGCCGGGGCGGCCGCACACCACGGAACTCGGGCCCGTGCCAGGGCGGCCGCACCCCGAGGCTCGGGCCGAGCGCCGGGGCGGCCCGAGCCTCACCCCACCGCCCGGCGGGCGCTCAGCCCCAGACGCCCCGCGCCGCCGCGTCCCGGACGAAGTCGGCGAAGTCGCGCGGCTCCCGGCCCAGCGCCCGGCGTACCCCGTCCAGGACGGGCGCCTCCCGGCTCGTGGTGATCGGCTCCAGGGCGTCGGTCCAGAGGCCGGCCTCCCAGTCCGAGAAGCCCTGGGCGGCGAGCCCGGCCCGGAAGGCGGACGCCTCGACGGGGACGTACGCGGCGCGCTTCCCGGTCTCCTTCGCGATCGCGTCCAGGACGTCGGCGATACCGAGCGCGCGCGGGCCCGAGAGGCCGTACTCCTCGCCCGCGTGACCGTCCTCGGTGAGCGCGGCGACGGCCACCGCCGCGATGTCGTCGGCGTCGATGAACGCGGCCTTCCCGTCCCCCGTGGGCAGGGCCAGTTCCCCGGCGCGTACGCCGTCGAGGAAGACGCCCTCGCTGAAGTTCTGGGAGAACCAGCCGGGCCGCAGGATCGTCCAGGTCACGCCGGAGGCGCGGACGGCCCGCTCGCCCTCGCCGTGCGGTCCGCCGTCCTCGTAGGCGGGGCCGAAGTAGCCGGGCACATCCGTGCCCCGGGCCGAGAGCAGCACCAGCCGCCGCACCCCGCTCGCCACGGCCTGTTCGACGAAGGCGGGCGTCGGGGAGGGCGAGGCGTCGAGCGGGGTGATGTGGACGGCGGCGACGCCGTCCAGGGCGGCCTGCCAGGTAGTGGGGTCCGTCCAGTCGAACGGGGTGTCCCCGGACCGCGAGGCCGCCCGGGTCTCCACCCCCAGCTCGCGGAGGCGGGCCACCACCCGGCGGCCGGTCTTGCCGGTGCCGCCGGTCACGAGTACGGGGCCCTGGGCGGAGGTCGTCGCGGAGGTCGTGTCTGTCTGAGTCATGGCACCAGCCTCACGCGGCGGGGCGGCCTGCGCCCATGGCTCAGCCTCCGGGAGGGATGTCCGAGCGTCCGCCGCCGGACCTGGGGCCGCATACGACGGTGGCCCGGATCCTCGAGGATCCGGGCCACCGTCGTACACATCAGTAGCGGGGACAGGATTTGAACCTGCGACCTCTGGGTTATGAGCCCAGCGAGCTACCGAGCTGCTCCACCCCGCGTCGGTAGACCCCACACTACGCCACGGAATGCCCCGCCGTGACCACGAGGGGCTCCGCCCGCACGGCCGCCCGGTGCTCACCCGAGCCTTTGCCTGCACACCCATTCCTGACGCAGCGTCAGTTCAGTAACCTGACAGGGTGTCAGCTAACCGGCCGGCCCCGCCCGTTCACCGGCGGGCCATCGAGCAGGAGTGGGCGGAACGATGCTTGGATCGACTCACGGCACCCTCACCACCGACTTCCGTGCCCGGGTGGTGGCCTGCGGCGAGGAACCGCACGCCGCCGTCGTCAGCCTGCCGACGGCCTCGGCCCGGGGCGGCCTCGACGTCAGCGGGCGACCGCTGCACCTGACCGTGCCCGACCTGGACCGCTTCTTCCGGCCCCGATCGGTGGCCGTCGTCGGCGCATCGGACACCGAGGGCCGCCCCAACACCGGCATCACCCGGCAGCTCATCGCCTGGGCCGACCGGGTCGGGGCCAAGCTGCACCCGGTGCATCCCACCCGCCGCGCCGTGTTCGGCCGGGACTGCTTCCCCACGGTCGCCGGGGTACCCGAACCGGTCGACCTCGCGGTCCTCCTCGTCGCGGACCCGCTCCCGGTGATCGAGGAGCTGGGCGAGGCCAAGGTGCCGTTCGCCGTCGCCTTCGCCTCGGGGTTCGCCGAGACCGGGGAGGCAGGCGCGGCCGCCCAGGCCCGGCTGGCGGCGGCCGCCGAGCGCTCCGGGCTGCGGCTGCTCGGACCGAACACCAACCTGAACGCCTTCGAGCGGTTCCGGGAGGACCTGGAGGGGCCCGCCATCGCCCTGATCACCCAGTCCGGGCACCAGGGCCGCCCCCTCCACGCCCTCCAGGAGCTGGGCATCCGGCTCTCCCACTGGGCCCCCACCGGCAACGAGGCCGATCTGGAGACCGCCGACTTCCTCGCGTACTTCGCCCAGCTCCCCGAGGTCGGGGCCATCGCCTGTTACGTCGAGGGGCTCAAGGACGGCCGTTCCTTCCTGCTCGCCGCCGACCGGGCCGCCCGCGCCAAGGTTCCCGTCGTCGCCGTGAAGGTGGGCCGCACGGAGGCCGGGGCCCGTACGGCCGCCTCGCACACCGGCAAGCTGACCGGGGCGGACCAGGTGGTGGAGGCCGCGATGCGGCAGTTCGGGGTGATCCGGGTGGACGGCCTGGACGAGCTCCAGGACACCGCCGCCCTGCTGGCCCGCGCCCGGCCGCCGCAGGCCGACGGGGTCGCGGTGTACTCGATCTCCGGCGGCACCGGCGCGCACTTCGCGGACCTGGCGACGGCGGCGGGGCTCTCGCTGCCCACGCTGTCGCCGGAGAAGCAGGAGGAGCTGCACACCTGGATACCCGGGTACCTCGACGTCGCCAACCCCGTCGACAACGGCGGCCACCCGGTCGGCGACTGGCGCGGCCGCAAGATCATCGACGCGATCCTCGCCGACCCGACCGTCGGGGTGCTGATCTGTCCGATCACCGGCCCCTTCCCTCCGATGAGCGACCGCCTCGCCCAGGACCTGGCGGACGCGGCGGAGGCCACCGACAAGCTGGTCTGCGTCATCTGGGGCTCCCCCGTCGGCACCGAGGACGCCTACCGCACCACCTTGCTGGGCTCCTCCCGCCTCGCCACCTTCCGTACCGCCCGCAACTGCGTCACCGCGGTGAAGGCCTACCTGGACCACCACCGCTTCACCGACCGCTACCGCTCCCCCTTCGAGGACGCCCCGCGCACCCCGTCGCCGTCCTTCCGCAAGGCGCAGGGCCTGCTGCGGCCGGGGCAGCAGCTCAGCGAGCACGCGGCGAAGCAGCTGCTGCGCGCGTACGGGATCCGGGTGCCGCGCGAGCAGTTGGTGACCAGCGCTGCGGCGGCGGTCCGGGCGGCGGGCCCGGTCGGCTACCCGGTGGTGATGAAGGCGTCCGGCCCCCGGCTCGCCCACAAGACGGAGCTGGGCCTGGTGAAGGTCGGTCTCACCTCGGCCAGCCAGGTCCGCGACGCCTACCGCGAGCTGACCGACATCGCCCGGTACGAGTCCGTGGACCTGGACGGCATCCTGGTCTGCCAGATGATCGACCGGGGCGTCGAGATGATGGTCGGGGTCACCCACGACGCCCTCTTCGGCCCGACCGTCACGGTGGGACTCGGCGGGGTCCTGGTGGAGGTGCTGCACGACGCGGCGGTCCGGGTGCCCCCGTTCGGCGAGCAGCAGGCCCGGGACATGCTCGGGGAGCTGCGCGGCCGGGCCCTGCTGGAGGGGGTGCGCGGCGGGCCCCCCGTCGATGTGGACGCGCTCGTCGAAGTGGTGCTGCGGGTGCAGCGCATGGCCCTGGAGCTGGGCGACGACCTGACCGAACTGGACATCAACCCACTGGTGGTGCTGGGCCGGGGGCAGGGCGCGGTGGCCCTGGACGCGCTGGCGGTGTGCCGGTGAGCGGGGAGGCGTCGGCGGGCACCGCCCCCCGGGACGGGGCAGCGGCCGCCCCCCGGGACACGACCGTCCTGCACTCCCTCGACGGCGGCGTCTCGTGGATCACCCTCAACCGCCCGGAGGTGATGAACGCCGTCACCCCGGACCAGCGGGAGCGGATCATCGCCCTGCTGGCCGAGGCCTCCGCCGACCCCGCCGTACGCGCCGTCGTGCTCACCGCCACCGGCCGCGGCTTCTGCGCCGGGGCGGATCTGCGCGCCGCCCCGGCCCGGACGCGCGAACGCGTCCCCGGGGATGTCGCCCGGACCATCCGGCTCGGCGCGCAGCGGCTCATCGCCGCCGTGCTGGACTGCGAGAAGCCGGTGATCGCCGCCGTCAACGGAACGGCGGCCGGGATCGGCGCGCATCTGGCGTTCGCCTGTGATCTGGTCCTGGCGGCCGACACGGCGAAGTTCATCGAGGTCTTCGTACGCCGGGGACTCGTCCCGGACGGCGGCGGCGCGTATCTGCTGCCCCGGCTGGTGGGGCCGCAGCGCGCCAAGGAGCTGATGTTCTTCGGGGACGCCCTCACCGCGGCGGACGCCGAGCGGCTGGGCCTGGTCAACCGCACGGTGCCGGGCGGGGAGTTGGAGGCCCTGGCCGGACAGTGGGCCGGCCGGCTCGCCGGGGGGCCCACCCGCGCCCTCGCCCTGACCAAGCAGCTGGTGAACGCCTCCCTGGACAGCGACCGGACCACCGCGTTCGCGGCCGAGGCGGCGGCCCAGGAGATCAACATGACCACGCGCGACGCCGACGAGGGCGTGGCGTCCTTCGTCGAGCGCCGCGCGCCGGAGTACCGGGGCCGTTGAGAAGGGCGTCCCCGGCACTCCGGATCAGCCGGCCACCGGCGGGTTGAAGCGATGGAAGTCGGGTTCCGACCAGCGCAGCGGGGAGGCGGCGGCGATCTCCCGCACGGCGGTGACCTCGAACTCCACGAGGCGCTCCGCCCCCGGGACCCGCGCCACCGCGTCCTCGTCCCAGACCGTGCGGGCGCGGCCGGTCAGGTGGAGGGAGGTCCCGGTGTCCCAGCCGGGCACGAGGAGTCCGGCGGCCGGGTTGAGTTCGAGGTTGCCCAGGGTCAGGAACATGCCGTTGCCCGCGTAGTCGGGCCAGCGCAGCAGCCGGGGCGTGAGCACCTGGACGAAGCCCGGGTTGCCGCCCCGGTGCGAGGCGTCGGCGTCGCCCCGGTCGGAGGCGGTGGCGACGAAGAAGGTGTCGGCGGACCGCAGCGCCTCCTGCTGCGCGGGGCTCAGCGCGTCGCCGTCCGGGACCGTGTGCCGCTGCCCGGTCTCCTCCCCCGGAGCGATCCGGCGGGGCCGGCGGGCCTGGATGTACTTGGGGCAGTTGGCGACGGCCTCGTCGAGGTCGACGCGGAGCCCGTCCCCGTCCCGGACCGCCCGGCCGTTCATCCGCATCCGCCGACGGGTGGCCGGTTCGATGCCGAGCATGCCGATCCGGCCCGGGGCGGCCCCGCCCGTGCCGGCGCCGGTCAGCAGTCCGGCCAGCGGGTCATCGGGCCGGGGCAGCGCCCCGATGACCAGGGTGTCCGGCGCGGGAACGCTCAGGAATCCCGGTTCACCGGTGAGCTGGGTCGCCCAGATCCGCCCCCGCTCGTCCGCGCCGCCCACCACCAGGAAGGGCTGCTGGACGAGGAAGTCCGCCGCGACCCGGGGGATGTCGGAGCGGACGGCCCGCTGCGCGCTCGCCGCCCGCCGGGCGAGACCCGCCCGCTCCTGCACGGCGATCTCTCCTCGGTGATATCCGCTCATGGCCCTGCACCCTGCCCTTCCGCTCTGCCGATGCCTAGAAGAAGCCGCAGGTGGGAGCACCGGCGGTCGGGGCGTCCGCCGGGTCGGCCCCGGTCGGCGCGTAGACCTCCAGGCGGATGCCGTCGGGGTCGGTGAAGAAGATGCCGCCCGAGACCCCGCTCTCGCCGTGCGGCACGACGCCCTCGTGGGCGAACTCCGCGCCCAGCCCGCGCAGGACCGCTTCGGTGGCCCGGACCTCCTCGACGGAGTCCACCTGGAACGAGAGGTGGTGAAGACCGGGGAGGGCCGTCGCGAACGTGCCCTCGCTCTGCTGCCACAGGGTCACCACGAGCCGGGAGTCGCGCCCCAGGAAGGCCCAGCGGCGATCGGCGTCCTTGCCTTCGGACAGCACCTCGAAGTCGAAGACCTCGCGGTAGAAGGCGGTCGAGCGTGCCAGATCGGTGACGTTGAGGCCGACGTGGCCCGTCTGGAGGTTCTTCGCCTTGCCCATGGTCGATCCCGTTCCTTCGGTCAGGGCCGCGAGGTGATCTCGTAACCGTTGTTCTTTAGTTTGAAGGTTAGAATGAGCAGCGTCAACCGGTGATCTTCGTTTGGCTGGTTATGATCGACGGGTCAGCCGTTCCGCCCCGCGTGACGAAGGAGCCCAGTCGTGCCGCACTCCCCCGGGGCCGACCCCCGGCCGCTGACCGGCGAGCCGCTCGCCCTCGACCTGCTCAACACCCGCTGGATCGACGGGGACGGCCCGCACGACCTGCTGGACTCCACGGCCGGTCTGACCCTGTGGCTGGACAGCCCTCCGGTACGCGAACGCCTCGGAGCGGACCCGGCCCCGGCGACGGCCCGCACCCCGGCCGCCGACCGCACCACGCTGGACCGGCTGCTCCTGACCCGGGCCGCACTCCACGCGCTGGCCACCGCGGCCGCCCGCCGGGATCCGGCCGCCCCCGAGGACGTCGACCGGCTGAACGAGGTCCTCTCCCACGGGCACATCCGCCGCACACTGGGGCCCGACGGGACGCCGGAGTCCGCGGTGGTGGTGGAGGACGCGTCCTGGATCCCCGCCTGGCACGCGGCGGAGAACTGGCTGCGCCTGGTCGCGGACCGCCCCGACCGGATCCGCCCCTGCGCGAACCACGCCTGCGTCCTGCACTTCTACGACGTCTCCAAGAACGGGACGCGCCGCTGGTGCTCCATGGCCGGCTGCGGCAACCGCGCCAAGGCGCAGCGCCACTACGCCCGGCGCTCCGGCTCCTGACCGTCCGCACGGGTTCACATCTGACGAGCCGTCAGCTCTAATGGACGGCGTGATGGGACACGCAGGCATGGCCGCCACCGCCGTCCGGTACCTCAGGTCCGTCGGCGCCGCCACGACAGCCGCACCGGGGGCGCCTCCCGAGGCGCTGCCCCGGCCGGACCTGAGAGCGGTACGGGACGACGAGCGGCTGCCCGTCGCACCGCAGGAGTTCCGGCGGGTGCTGGGGCACTTCGCCAGTGGCGTCACCGTGGTCACCGCGCGCGACACGGACGGGCCGACGGGCTTCGCCTGCCAGTCCTTCGCCTCGCTCTCGCTGGACCCGCCGCTGGTCTCCTTCATGGTCGCCCGTACGTCGACGACCTGGCCGCGCATCGCCCGCGCCGGCGCGTTCTGCGTGAACATCCTGGGCGCGGAACAGGGCGCGCTCTGCCGGGGGTTCGCGGTGAGCGGGGCCGACAAGTTCGCGGGAGTGGCCTACGAGGACGCCCCGGCGACCGGGTCGCCGCTGCTGGACTCCGTGCCCGCCTGGATCGACTGCCGCGTCCATGCCGTCCACACCGGCGGCGACCACCTCATCGTGGTCGGCCGGGTGGAGGCGCTGGGGGCGGCGGACGAGGGCGAGCCCCTGCTGTTCCACCGGGGGGCGTTCGGCCGGTTCAGCCGCTGAGGGCCGCCGCGCCGGAAACACCTGGACCGCCCGGACCCCTGACCGCCCGGACCGCCCTCAGGGAGTGTCCGGACTGCCCTCAGGGAGTGTCCGGACCGCCCTCAGGGAGTGTCCGGCACCTCCTGGACGTCCTTCCCGGCGTTCCGGACCCGCCGGATCACCAGCGACATCAGCGCCGCCACCGCGCACAGCGCCCCCGACGCGTACCAGACCACGTCGTAGTCGCCGAACACGTCCCGCGCGACCCCGCCGAGGAACGCGACCACGGCCGCGCCCACCTGGTGCGAGGCCAGCACCCAGCCGAAGACGATCGCGCTGTCCTCGCCGTACTGCTCCCGGCAGAGCGCCAGCGTCGGCGGGACCGTGGCGACCCAGTCCAGGCCGTAGAACACGATGAAGAAGATCATCGGCGGCTGCACCTCGGGCGCCATCAGCATCGGCAGGAACAGCAGCGAGATCCCGCGCAGCGCGTAGTAGACGGCGAGCAGCCGGCGGGCGTCGAAGCGGTCGGTGAGCCAGCCGGAGAAGATCGTGCCGACGACGTCGAAGACCCCGATCACCGCGAGCAGCGAGGCCGCCGCCGTGATCGGCATGCCGTGGTCGTGGGCGGAGGGGACGAAGTGGGTGCGGATCAGGCCGTTGGTGGAAGCCCCGCAGATCGCGAAGGTGCCCGCGAGCAGCCAGAACGGTCCGGTGCGGGCCGCGTCGAACAGCACCCGCACCGTCCGGCGCGCGGCGCCCCGGGCCGGCGCCGGCTTCGCCACGAACGTACCGCCGTACGGGGCGAGCCCCACATCGGCCGGGTGGTCGCGCATCAGCAACCAGACGAACGGGACGACGGCGAGGGACGCCAGGGCGACGGTGACCGAGGCGGGCCGCCAGCCGTGTTCGTCGACGATCCAGGCGCAGAGCGGGAGGAAGACCAGCTGCCCGGAGGCCCCCGCCGCCGTGAGGATGCCGGTGACCAGACCCCGGCGGGCCACGAACCAGCGGTTGGTGACGGTCGCGGCGAACGCCATCGCCATCGACCCGGTGCCGAGGCCGACGAGCAGCCCCCAATAGATCATCAGCTGCCAGGAGGCGGTCATCCAGACACTGGCGACCGCCCCGGCCGCCACCATGGTGAGCGCGAGCGCCACGACCCGCCGGATACCGAAGCGGTCCATGAGCGCGGCGGCGAACGGCGCGGTCAGCCCGTACAGCGCCATGTCGATGGAGACCGCGAGCCCGATCTCGCCCCGGGACCAGCCGAACTCGGTGTGGAGCGGGTCGATGAGCAGTCCGGGCAGGGAGTTGAACGCCGCACCGCCGATGATCGTCACGAAGGTGACGGCGGCGACGATCCACGCCCGATGGACGGAGAAGGGCAACCGGCGGCCGGGCCTCCCCGGGGCGGCGGCCCCGGGACCGGCGGTCTTGGTCAGGTAGGTCACGTCAGCCAGCATCCGGGGCCGGGCGGCCCCCGACGAGTGGCCCGTTGGACACGCTTCGCAGAGATCCGGCCACGCGGGGCTCCTGTCCCGTCATCCGGACCACGGACCACCGGGCCTCGCCGTCCCACCGGGCCCAGCCGCTCCACTGCCCGGCCGCCCGTCCCGGCCCGCACCGGGCCTGCGTACGATCTCGGCTCGTACGCGAGAACCCGCCCGCGAGAGCCGAGTACGAGGAGTGTCATGCACTGGGCCGCCCGTCAGGAATTCGACCGTCGAGCCGGGACCCGGCTGGTCTGGGGAGTGTGTCTGTCCGCCGTGGCGGCCGGGCTGTTGCTCCGGCTCGGCTGGCTGCTGCTGGTTCCGTACAGCGTCCCGTCCCACATCCGCGACGTGGAATGCGGCTCTCCCCTGGAGAACGGCGGTTCCCACAACAGCCGTTCCGTGTGCGCCGGGCAGCGCGAATGGCCCGAGCTCGTCGGCCTCCTGGCCCTCTCCGTCCCCACGACCGCGGTGGGCGCGGCGCTCATCGTCAGCGGAACCTCCCGGCGGCGCATCAGCGCCCATGTCTTCGAAGTGCTGGAGATGCAGGCGAGCGAGGAGCGGGCCCGCAGCAAGAAGTGAGCCGGGAGCGGACGCGCGACGGGAAGCGGGCCGGGCAGGTCAGCGGCGGGGCCGGCCCGCCCGGAGCACCGCCCACGCACCGGCCGCACCCACCGCGTACCAGAGCAGGTCCGGTGCGTTGAAGGTCGAGCCGAGCACCAGCCGGGCCGCCGTGCTGTGCGCCGACAGCTCCGCCGGTACGCCGGTGAGCTGCGCGAACTCCACCGCACAGCTCACGGCCAGCGCCGTGGAGGCGACCACCGCCGGTCGTGCGCGGGGCGCGCAGAAGACGGTGAGCGCGCAGAGCAGCACCGTGTAGAGCGCGCTCCCGGCGTACTTGGCGAAGACGCCGTCCGCCCCGGCGCGCACGCCGAGGCCCGCGCCGACGATGCCGAAGGCCGCCACCGCCGCCACGACGCGGACGGTGAGCGGACGGGCCATGCGTGGGTGGGCCGTCGGCGGACCGGCCGCGGGCGGGTGGGCCATGGGCGGGTGGGCCGTGGGCGGGTGGGCCGTGGGCCGGCGGTCCGTGGGCGGACCGGCCATGGGCATCAGGCTCGCGGGCGTCGGGCTCGTGGGCGCGGTGGGCCGCGCCGGGCGCCTCATGTGATGCGCCTCAGGCCGCGGATCGGCCGGGCCACCAACAGCACCGCCACCACCCCCATGTTGATCACGGCCGCCGTCACCAGCAGTTCCGGCGCCCCGACCGCCTCGGCGACCGGGCCCGCCAGCGCGCGGCCCGCCGCGACCATCAGGAGCGAGCCCGCCACATCGTAGGCGTGCAGCCGGTTCAGGGCCTCCGGCGGGACATGCGTCTGGACGGTCGTGGACCACATCACCAGCCAGAACGCGGCCGATCCGCCCGCCAGCAACTGCCCCGCCGCCAGCACCGGCAGCGGCATCCCGAGCGCCAGCACCGCCAGGCTCACCGCCACCAGCGGCAACGCCGTCGCCCCCGCCGCCAGCGGGTGCGCCGGGCGCAGCCGCAGGGCGAGGAGACCGCCGACGACGCTGCCCGCCCCGTTCACCGCCATCAGCATCCCGTACGCCCCCGAGCCGTGCGCCTCGGTGACCAGGACGGCGGTCAGCGGGAGCATCGGGCCGAGCACCGCGAAGCCGTACACCGTCCAGACCGCGATCACGCCCCACAGCCAGGAGCGGGCCCGGAACTCCCGCCACCCGTCGACCAGTTCGGCGGCGAACGTGCCGCGCACCGCGTCCTCGTGCGGGGCCGGGGCCAGCCGCATCAGGAAGAGGCAGACGCCGGAGACCGCGAAGGTCGCCGCGTTCGCCGCGTAGACGGCCCCGGCGCTGGCGAGGCCGACGAGCGCCCCGGCGAAGGCGGGCCCGGCCATGGTCATCAGCGCCTCGGCGACCCGCAGGACGGCGTTGGCGCGCTGGACGTCGGTGGAGACGCGCGGCACCGTCGAGGCGACCCCGGGCTGGAAGAGCGCCGCGCCGACGCCGGCCACCGAGCTCAGGACGTACACCGACCACAGCGGCGGGTTGCCCGTCGCGAAGGTCACGGCCAGCACGGAGGCGCCGCCCAGCCGCAGGACGTCCGCGATGATCATCATGCGGCGCGGGGTGAACCGGTCGGCGAGCACCCCGCCGAACAGGACGAACACCGCCAGCGGGCCCATCCAGGCGGCGAGCGCGAAGCCCACCGAGGAGGCGGGCCGCCCCGCGCCCAGGAGCCCGGCGGTCAGGGCCACCGGGATCATGCCGTCACCGAAGAGCGCGACCGTACGGGCCACGAAGAAGTAGCGGAAATTGCGGTTCCAGAGTCCGCCGGGGTCGAGCGGGGGCAGGGTCGGGACCGGGACCCGGGCCGGGGACGTTCGGGTGTCGCACGCGGCGTCGGGAATGGACGCGCGCTCTGTCGGCTTCTCCATCACGTCGCTAACCTGTACCAGCTTGTGGTCTATACCAGCTACCGGATTTCCTGTGATCTTCAAGGAGGCCGTCGTGCCGCACCGCGTGGTCGTCCTGGCCCTCGACGGGCTGCTCCCCTTCGAACTGGGCATCCCCCAGCGGATCTTCGGCCGCACCGTCGGCTCGGAGACGGGCGGCCAGGGCAGGAAGCTGTACGACGTGGTGACCTGCTCGGTCCGCCCGCCGGGCCCGGTCCGGACCGACGCGGACTTCTCCATCCTCGTCGAGCACGGCCCCGAGGCGCTCGCCACCGCCGAAACCGTGGTCGTCCCCGCCTCCTACGGGCTGGGCCCGGTCTTCGAGGAGGGCCGGCTCACCGATGAGCTGGCCGCCGCGTTCGCCCTGGTCCGACCCGGCACCCGGATGGTCTCCATCTGCACCGGCAGTTACGTCCTGGCGGCGGCCGGATATCTCGACGGCCGCCCCGCCACCACGCACTGGTCCTCCGCCGACCACTTCCAGCGGACCTTCCCGCAGGTCCGCGTCGACCCGGACGTCCTGTTCATCGACGACGGCGACGTCCTCACCTCCGCCGGGGTCGCCGCCGGCATCGACCTCTGCCTGCACCTGGTGCGGCGCGACCACGGAACGGCCGTCGCGAACGAGATCGCCCGCCGCACGGTCATGCCCCCGCACCGGGACGGCGGGCAGGCCCAGTACATCCACCGCCCGGTGCCCGAGCCGCAGTTCGCGACCACGACCGCCGCCCGAGCCTGGGCGCTGGCCCGTCTCGACTCGCCGATCCTGCTGCGGGACATGGCGGAGCAGGAGGCGATGAGCGTACGGACGTTCACGCGCCGCTTCCGCGAGGAGGTGGGGATCAGCCCCGGCCAGTGGCTCGCCCAGCAGCGGGTGGAGCGGGCCCGGCAGCTGCTGGAGTCGACGGACCTGTCGATCGACCAGGTGGCCCGGGACGCGGGCTTCGGCACGGCGACCTCACTGCGCCAGCACCTCCAGGCGGCCCTGGGCGTGCCGCCGACGGTCTACCGGCGCACGTTCCGGACCTCGGCGGACACCGCGTCCTGAGATCCGGGTTCAGCACACCGCGATCGGAAATGTACGTTCAGCACACCGCGCTCCGAGGCCCTCGGCGTCAGCCCCGGGGCGCCCGCAGGTCGTCCAGTTCGGCCTCGAAGAGCCGGGCGGGGTCGAAGGCCATGCCGGTGAAGTGACCGGCCAGCTCCAAGGACAGCACACCGTGCAGCCGGGTCCAGAACGTGAGGGCCCGGTGCAGGACCCCGGGCGGGGCGGGGTGGTCCCCGGCCCAGTCGCGGTGGTCCGCGAGGTGGGCGCCGAACGGGGTGACGGGCGCGTCCGGTTCGAGGGCCGCGCAGGCGGTCAGCAGGTCGGCCATGATCTCCGACGAGATGCCGGTGATCTCCTCGGGCGCGTGGTAGCCGGGGACGGGGGTGCCGTAGATGAGGAAGTACCGCTGCGGGTCCGCCAGGGCCCAGTCGCGCAGGACGTGCGCGAGTCCGGCCGGGTCCGCGCCGGTGACGGCCGCCGCGTGGACGGCGTCGGCGAGGCTCCGGTACGCGTCCCGGATGAGCTCGGTGATCAGCTCGTCACGGCCGGCGAAGTAGCGGTAGAGCGCGGGACCGCTCACACCCATCTGCTTGGCGATCGCGTTGAGGGAGAGCGCGGAGGCTCCCGCCTCGGCGATCTGCTTCCACGCGTGCTCCTTGATCTCCGTCCGCACCTGAGCGCGATAGCGCTCGCGCGGGGTCGCCGCACCGGACTTGGCTCCGGCCTGCGCACCGGCCTGCGCACCGGTTTCCGCGTCCGTCTCCGCCATGGTCCACCACCTTCCCCACCCTCGAAGCTACCCACTCAAAGTTTCGTTAGAAGGTATCACGAAAGTGATTGACCTCTCGGCTTGCTATGCGTTACAACTTCTAACGAACGCAAAAGCTTCTACCCGAGGAGATCTCATGACCGCCACGATCGAGTCGCCCTCCACCCGCACCCGCACCTCCGCCTCCACCGGACGGCGCGTTCCGCTGTCGGTGACCGTCTCCGCCTGGGCGGTCCCGGTGATGGTGGTCGGACAGTTCGCCCTCGTCGCGGGCGTTCCCGTCCTGATCGCACTGATCGGCACGCTCCGGAGCGTCCCCGACCGGGCGGTGCGCCGGACGGCCTCACTGGTCGCGCTCGCGTTCGCCACCCCGCTCGCCATCTGGCTTGTGCGGCCGGACGGCGCGCAGAGCCTGTCCAAGGACATGCACCCGGGATTCACCGGGCTGATCGTCGCCGCGTCCGCCGCGTTCCTCGTGACCCTCCACCGGGCCCGCCGGTCCGCCTGACCGAGGCGTCAGACACGTCAGACATGTCCAACGCGACCGACACGTCCGACACGACCGACCCGACCCACGCGACTGACACACCGACACCCCCGCCCGCCCCACGCACACCCAGCACCGACAAGGAGCCCCACCATGTCCCACGCCCGCACCGCCGCCCTGTTCACCGTCCCGCTGCTCGTCGCCGGCGCCCTCGCCGCCGCCACCGCGCCCGCCGGGGCGACGCCCCGCCCCGCGAAGCCCCTCACCTGCCAGGGCGAGGGGGTCGACTCCCGGGCCCTGGTCCGCGCCCGGACCGAGACCGTGATCGACGCGCCACTCAGCACCGTCTGGAAGCTCCAGACCGACGTGGAGCGCTGGCCGGCCTGGCAGACCCATGTCACGAGCATCGACCGCCTCGACCACGGCCCCTTCCGGCCGGGCTCGGCGTTCCGGTGGACGACCCCGATCCCGCCCAACCCGGCGACGCCGGCCACCAGCCTGGACATCACCTCCACCGTCGAGCAGCTGAAACGGGGCTCCTGCATCCGCTGGACCGGGCCCGCGACCGGCGAGGGCCTGCACATCGACGGCGTACACGTCTGGAACTTCACCGCGGTAAGGGATGGCGTCCTCGTCCGCACCGAGGAGACCCACACCGGGGAGCAGGTCGAGGCGAACGTCCCCTACGCGACCGAGATCCTGAAGCAGGGCCTCGAAGCGTGGCTCGGCGAGCTGAAGACCGCCGCCGAGGCCCGCTCCGGCCACCACCCCTGCTGAACTCCCTTACGGAAAACGGGTCCTGGCGTCGCCTTAGAAAACCAGGACCCCCCTGGCCACCCGCCCGTGGTGTGCGTCATCGGCAGCCTTGGCGAAGTCCTCGACCGGGTACGTCTCGGTGACCAGTTCGTCCAGCAGCAGCCGCCCCTCCCGGTAGAGGTCCGCGTACAGGGCGATGTCGCGTTGCGGCCGCGAGGAGCCGTAGCGGCAGCCCAGGATCGACTTGTCCAGGTACATCGAGGAGACCAGGAACGACGCCTCGGCACTCGCCGCCGGTACGCCCAGCAGCACGGCCTGCCCGTGCCGGTCGAGCAGGTCGATCGCCTGGCGGATCAACTCGGTGCGGCCGACGCACTCGAAGGCGTGATCGGCCCCGTCGGGGAGGATGTCACGCACCCCTTCGACGCTCGTCAGGAAGTGCGTGGCGCCGAACTGCCGGGCCACCGCCTCCTTCGCCGGGTTGTTGTCGACGGCGACGACGGTGAGCGCACCGGCCAGCCGGGCCCCCTGGAGCACGTTGAGGCCGATGCCGCCGGTGCCGATGACCACGACGCTGTCGCCCCGGTCGACCTTCGCCCGGTTGAGGACGGCCCCGACTCCGGTCAGGACCCCGCAGCCGATCAGGGCCGCCGAGGTGAGCGGCAGGTCGGCCGGGATCTTCACCGCCTGGACGGCCCGCACCACCGTGCGCTCCGCGAAGGCGGAGTTGGAGGCGAACTGGAACAGCGGCTGCCCGCCCCGCGAGAACGGCCGCCCCGGCCGCCCGATCGCCTTGCGGCACATGGTCGGCCTGCCCCGGTCGCACTGGGCGCAGGCCCCGCAGTTGGCGAGGGTGGACAGCGCGACATGATCACCGGGCCGTACGTGGCCGACGCCCGGCCCCACGGCCTCGACCACGCCCGCGCCCTCGTGGCCGAGCACGACGGGGACGGGGAAGGGGATCGTGCCGTCGATCACCGACAGATCGCTGTGGCAGAGTCCGGCGGCGGCGACCGCCACCAGCACCTCCCCGGGGCCCGGGTCGCGGATCTCCAGGTCGTCCACGACCTCGGTCCGTGTGCCGTCGAAGACGACGCCTCTCATCTCGGCTCCCTCGGTAGGCCGAGCACTCGCTCGGCGATGATGTTCCGCTGGATCTCGTCGGAGCCGCCGTAGATGGTGTCGGCCCGGCTGAAGAGGAACAGGTACTGCGCTTCGTCGAGTTCGTACGGTCGCGCGGCCGTCCACGGCTCCGGGCCGACGGCCCCCGCCTCGCCCGCGACCTGCACGGCCAGTTCGCCGAGCCGTTGGTGCCAGCCGCCCCACAGCAGCTTCGCCACGCTGGGCGCGCCCGGGTCGCCGGCGGCGCCGAGGGTCCGCAGGGCGTGCCGGCGCATGGTGTCCAGCTCGGCCCACTGGGTGACGAGCCGGGCCCTGATGACCGGGTCATCGGCGGCCCCGCTCGCCATGGCGGCGGCGACCACCCGGTCCAACTCGGCCGCGAATCCGACCTGTTGGGCGAGGGTGGAGACCCCGCGCTCCAGGGCGAGGAGGCCCAGGGCGACCTGCCAGCCGTTGCCCTCGCCGCCGACGGCCTCGGTGGCCCGCGCCCCGTCGAGGAAGACCTCGTTGAACTCGCTGGTCCCGGTCAGCTGGCGGATCGGCCGGACCTCGATCCTGCCCGGCTGGTCCATCTCCACCAGCAGGAACGACAGCCCGTGGTGGCGGACGGAGCCGGGGTCGGTGCGGGCGAGGACAAAGCACCAGTCGGCGTCCAGGGCGAGCGAGGTCCAGATCTTCTGCCCGGTCACGGTGTATCCGCCGGTCCCGTCCGGGGTCGCCGTGGTCCGCACCCCGGCGAGGTCGGAGCCCGCGCCCGGTTCGCTGTACCCCTGGCACCAGAGGGTCTCGCCCCGGGCCACGGCGGGCAGGTGGCGGCGCTTCTGCTCCTCGGTGCCGTAGGCGATGAGGGTCGGGGCGAGGAGGTTCTCCCCGATGTGCCCCATCCGGGCGGGGGCTGAGGAGCGGGCGTACTCCTCGGCCCAGACGACCTGTTCGGCGAGGGTCGCACGGCGGTTGCCGTAGCTCTCGCCGTCCTTGCCCGGCCAGCCGATCCCGATCCATCCGGCGCGTCCGAGCTCCCGCTCCCAGGTGCGGGGGTCGGGGGCGTCGGTGAGGTGGGTCTCCAGCCAGCTGCGGACGTGGGTGCGGAAGTCCATACGTGCCTCCTGTTCTCCTGGGGGCTCCGCCCCCGTCTCCTCCGCTCGCGAAGCGGCTACCACCGGCCCGTCCGGCGCTTCGCTGCGGCCACCACCGGCCCGACCGGCGCTTCGCCGCGGCCACCACCGGCCCGACCGGCGCTTCGCCGCGGCCACCACCGGCCCCTCCGGGCGCTTGAAGCGGCCACCACCAGCCCGACCGGCGCTTCACCGCAGCCACCACCAGCCCGTCCGGCGCGTGAAGCGGCCACCACCAGCCCGTCCGGCGAATGAGGCGGCCACCACCAGCCCGTCCGGCGTTTGAGGACCGGGGTCCGGGGCCGCGCCGGGGGGGGGGGGGGCCCCCCCCCCCCCCCCCCCAAAACCCCCCCGGGGGGGGGGGGGCGGGGCCCCCCCCCCCCCCCCCCCCGGCGGGGGGGGGGGGGGGGCCCCCCCCCCCCCCCCCCCCGCGCGGGGGCCCCCCCCCCCCCCCGGGGGGGGGGGGGGGGCGGGGGGGGCGGCCCCCCCCCCCCCCCCCCGAGCTCCGCCCCCGGACCCCCGCTCCTCAAACGCCGGAGAGGCTGGAACGCTCGGGCCCCGCCCCTTCACCGCCGGAGAGGCTGGAGTGCTCGGGCCCGCCCCTCACACGCCGGAAGGGCGGGAATGCTCGGGCCCCGCCCCCTCAAACGCCGGAGAGGCTGGTGGTGGCCGCTTCAACCGTCGGAGGCGCCACGCGCGTTGGGCCGGTCGCCCGACCGCGCCGCCGCCGCCATCTCCTCCAGCCGCGCCAGCATCGGCATCGGGTCCGAGCCCACCGTCCCCGGCAGGAAGTCCGCGATCCGCTCCGGGGTCCAGGGGCCCTCCCCGTACGCCGCCCGCAGCTCCCTCGGCTGGGCCCAGACCGCGATCTTGGGGCCCGCGATCGTGTACACCTGCCCGGTGATCCGCTCCGCGCGCGCCCGCTCGCTCAGCAGGTAGACGACCAGCGCCGCCACGTCCTCCGGCTCCCCGATCTCTTTCAGCTCCATCGGCACCCCGGCCGACATCCGGGTCCGGGCCACGGGCGCGACCGCGTTCGCCGTGACCCCGTACTTGTGGAGGCCCAGCGCCGCGCTGCGCACCAGCGAGATGATCCCGCCCTTCGCCGCGCTGTAGTTGGCCTGGGAGACGCTGCCCTGGTGGTTGCCGCTGGTGAAGCCGATCAGCGTGCCCCCGCCCTCCTGCTTCCGCATCACCGCCGCGGCGGCCCGGAAGACCGTGAAGGTGCCTTTCAGGTGTGTGGCGAGGACCGGGTCCCACTCCTCCTCGGACATGTTGAACAGCATCCGCTCGCGGAGGATCCCGGCCACGCAGACCACCCCGTCGAGCCGGCCGTACTCCGCCAGCGCGGTGTCCACGATCCGCTGTCCGCCCGCCATCGTGGAGATGTCGTCGGCCACCGCGACCGCATCGCCGCCCGCCGCCTCGATCTCCTTGACGACGGACCGGGCGATCTCGCTGGTCGGCTCCGAGCCCTCGACGGAGACGCCGTAGTCGTTGACGACGACCCGCGCCCCCTGGGCCGCCGCGGCGAGCGCGACCGCCCGCCCGATGCCCCGGCCGGCCCCCGTCACGGCGACCACCCTGCCTGCCAAGAAGTTCCCCATGCCCGGCCCCTTCCCGCGGTTTCTGACGGACCGTTAGATTTTACGGGCAGTCAGATGCTCCGGCACAAGACCCAGGAGGTCCCCATGTCCCTGCCGGCCGAGTTCCACGAGATCGCCGAGCGCGTGAACAACTGGGGACGCTGGGGGGCAGAGGACGAGCTGGGGACCCTCAACCTGATCACCGACGCCGTCGTGCGGGAGGCCGTGGCCACCGTCCGCACCGGCCGCCGGACACCTCTCGCGCTACCGCTCCAGCAGGACGGGGTGCAGAGCGGGCTCATCCCGGGCCGGATCAATCCGCTGCACACGATGGTGCAGATCAATCAGGAGATCTTCGGCCCCGGCACGGTCGCCACCAGCGACGACGCCGTCACGATGGGGCTCCAGGCCTCCACCCACTGGGACGCCCTGACCCATGTCTCGCACAGCGGGAAGATCTACAACGGCCGCCCGGCGGACACCATCACCGCCCACGGCGGGGCCCGGTTCTCCTCGATCGCCGCCGTGGAGCACCTCGTCTCGCGCGGGGTGCTGCTGGACGTGGCCCGCGCCCAGGGGCTGGACCGGCTGCCCGGCGGGCACGCCGTCACCCCGGAGGATCTCATCGCCGCCGAGGAGTTCGGGGGCGTGCGCGTTCGGGCCGGGGACATCGTGCTCGTACGGACCGGGCAGGTGCAGGTGGCGCTGGCCGGGGACCGGAACGCGTACGGCTATCCGTCGCCGGGGCTGTCGGTGCGCACCCCCGAGTGGTTCCACGCCCGGGACGTGGCGGCGGTCGCCAACGACACCCTGACCTTCGAGATCTTCCCGCCGGAGATCGAGGACCTGTGGCTGCCGGTGCACGCGCTGCACCTGGTCGAGATGGGCCTGCTCCAGGGCCAGAACTGGAACCTGGAGGCGCTGTCCACCGCCTGCGCGGAGGAGGGCCGGTACGCCTTCCTGCTCAGCGCCGCTCCGGAGCCGTTCGCCGGGGCCACCGGCTCGCCGGTCGCCCCGGTCGCGGTCCTGTGAAGCGGGGGCGGCCGCTCAGGCCAGGTTGGTGAACAGGCAGTGGGGCGGTTCGCACACCTCGCCGCCCTGGCCGACGACCGAGGGCGTCTGGGGGCCCCGCACCGGGCCGCCCCGGTCGACCTCGCACCAGATCTGCTTCCCGGCGCCCTCCGGCAGCCAGCCCCAGCGGTCCGCCAGGCCGTCCACCAGCTCCAGGCCCCGGCCGTTGGTGTCGTCGCCCTCCGCGTGCCGCTGGAGCGGCGGGCAGTCGCTGGCGTCCGCGACCTCGACCCGGACGGTCCCGGCCCCGCCGAAGAGCATCCGCAGCACAGCCGGACAGCCCGTGTGGACGACCGCGTTGGTGACGAGCTCCGAGATCAGCAGGATGAGCGTCTCGGCGAGCGGCTCGTCATCCCCTATCCCGGAACCGACCAGGCGCGACCGCGCCCACCTACGGGCCCGCCCCACCTCTGCGGGATCCGGACCGACCTCCAGCTGAACCTGAAGCACCTGCACCGCTCACACCATCCGAACCGGCGGACACATCGCCTCGCGCCTCCTCAGGGTCACGGAACGTGATTCCCTTACGCGACAGCATGGTTGACGTACAGTCACCGCAACAAGCGCTTCGGGCATATTCCAGCGCGAAGGAGTACGCGTGGTGCATACTGTGCGACGCACGCTGCGGGGAGTCGAACAGGAGCGCGCAGAGACCGCGAGAAACGCTCTTCGGGCAGGCCCGGCACATCTCCGTCGAGTGCCCTCGCCCCGGACCGGAGCCGCCGCACAGGCCGCCCCCGGATCGCCCGGTTCCAGAACCACTCGCATCCCACGGAGCGTACCCGAGCCGGGCCCCGACTCCACCCGGTGACGAATCACGCAAAGGACACAAGCCGGTATCGACACCCGGCGGATGCGCTGAGTCACCCTCCGCCCCCGGCTTCCGGAACCCCCCGGCCGTACGCCGCCGAGCTGCCGGAACGCGGCCGCGCGGCCCCCAGATCGGCGGCCAGCAGCTCCTCCGCCCCGGCCCCGGTGAGCCAGCTCGCGGACCGGAGCCAGGCCCGTTTCAGGTGGAGGTGAACATCTGCCTCCCAGGTGAAGCCCATGCCGCCGTGGATCTGGAGGCAGTCGCGTGCGTTGCGTACGGCCGCCTCGTCGGCGAGCAGTTTGGCCGCCGCGATCTCCACCGGATCGGCGGTCACCGCCGCCGCGTACACGGCGGCGCGGGCCGGTTCGGTGCGGGCGAGCATGTCGGCGCAGAGATGTTTGACCGCCTGGAACGATCCGATGGGCGATCCGAACTGCTCGCGGTCCCCGGCGTGTTGAACGGCCGTCTCGGTGGTCCGGGCGGCACTGCCGAGCTGCTCGGCGGCGGTGAGCAGCGCCCCCTCGTACCGGAACCGCTCCGCGTGCGCCGGGGTGCGCTCCGCCGTCGGCGTCCGGTGCAGGGGCGTGAGCGGATCCATCGACCGTACGGGCCGGGCGGCGGCCACGAAGGCCCGCAGCGCCTCCCCGCTGAGCACGCCGTCCACCGCGCCGTCCCACGCCCCGGCGTGCGCCCCGTCCTCCAGCACCAGCACCGCGTCCGCCTCCGCCAGGTGCGCCACCGGCAGGGCCCCGTCGAGGGCCGTCACCACCGTCCCGCCCTCGGCGGCCCCCTTCACCCGGCCCGCCGCCAGGTGCGTGGCGACCAGCGGGCCCGGCAGCAGCGCCCGGCCCGCCTCCTCGAAGAGCAGCACCGCCTCGGGCAGCCCGAGGCCCACCCCGCCCGCCTCCTCCGGCAGCCGCAGCGCGAAGAATCCGGCCGCGCCCAGCTCCCGCCACAGCCCCCGGTCCACACCACCGCCCGGCTCCACCGCCGCCCGCATCCGGTCCCGGTCGAAGACCGCACCGAGCAGGTCGCGCATGCCGGACCGCAGGGCCCGCTGGTCGTCCGAGAGCTGGAAGTCCACGGTGGCCTCAGCGCCCCTTCGGCAGGCCGAGGATGCGCTCGGCGACGATGTTCCGCTGGATCTGGGAGGTGCCGGCGGCGATCGTGTACGAGAGGGCGGAGAGCCGGTCCAGGACCCATTCCCGGTCCAGGTCGAAGGCGTCGCCGCCCAGCACGTCGGCCGCCGCGTCGTACAGCTCCTGGCGGGCCCCGGAGTAGCGCAGCTTGAAGACCGAGCCGCCGGTGCCGGGGACGCCGCCGGTCCGCTCCGACTCCCCCACGTTCCACTGGGTGAGCCGCCACAGGGCCCGGAATTCGGCGTTGAGCCTGCCCAGCCGCCGGCGCAGCACCGGGTCGTCCCATCGGCCGCTGCGCCGGGCCTCGGCGGCGAGCGCGTCCAGGGTGCGGCGGCAGGCGACGACCTCGCCGACGAAGGCCGTGCCGCGTTCGAAGGAGAGGGTGACCATGGTGACCCGCCAGCCGTCGTTCTCGGCCCCGACCCGGTTGCGTACCGGCACCCGGACCTCGTCGAGGAACATCTCCGCGAACTCCGTGGACCCGGCGAGTGTGCGCAGCGGCCGGACCGTGATGCCCGGGGCGTCCATCGGCATCGCGAGCCAGCTGATCCCCCGGTGCTTGGGCGCGTCCGGGTCGGTGCGCACCAGCAGCTCGCACCAGTCGGCGACCTCGGCGTGCGAGGTCCAGATCTTGCTGCCGCTGATCACGTAGTCGTCGCCGTCGCGCACGGCCCGCGTCCGCAGCGCGGCCAGGTCGGAGCCCGCGTCCGGCTCGCTGAACCCCTGGCACCAGATCTCGTCCCCGCGCAGCACGGGCGGCAGCCAGCGGGCCCGCTGGCCGGCCGTGCCCTCGGCGGCGACGGTCGGCCCGGCGTGCAGCAGCCCGACGAAGTTCGCCCCGACGTAGGGCGCCCCGGCCTTCTCCGTCTCCTCCAGGTAGATCAGGTGCTGGGTCGGGGTCGCGCCCCGCCCGCCCGCATCCACCGGCCAGTGCAGGCCCGCGTACCCGGCGTCGTACAGCATCCGCTGCCAGGCGGTGTCGTACGCCCGGCGCGCGGGCCAGTCGTCGGGCGAGGGCTTGGCGGGCAGGCCGGGGAGCACGGCGGCCAGCCACTCCCGCAGCCGCCGCCGGAACTCCTCCTCGGCCTCCGTGTACGCGAGATCCACCGCCGTCCCCCGCCTACTTGTCCAGGTCCAGGCCGAGCATCCGGATCGCGTTTCCGCGCATCAGTTTGTGGATGGTCTCGTCGTCCAGTCCCTTGACGTGGTCGAGGGCGACCTCCTTGGTGTGCGGGAAGGTCGAGTCCACGTGCGGGTAGTCGGTCTCGAAGGTGGCGTTGTCGCGGCCGACGACGTCCAGCGCGGAGATGCCGTGCTTGTCGCGGAAGAAGCAGCAGAACATCTGGCGGTAGTAGTACGTGGACGGCGGCTCGGGGATCAGATCGCGCACCCCGCCCCAGGCCCGGTGCTCCTCCCACACGTCGTCGGCGCGCTCCAGGGCGTAGGGGATCCACCCCATCTGCCCCTCGCTGTACGCCAGTTTCAGCGTCGGGAACTTCACCAGCACCCCGCTGAAGAGGAAGTCCATCATCGAGGCCATGGCGTTGTTGAAGGAGAGCGAGGCCTGCACGGCCGGGGGCGCGTCCGGGGAGGCGGCGGGCATCTGGGAGCTGGAGCCGATGTGCATGTTGACGACCGTGCCGGTCTCCTGGCAGACCGCGAAGAACGGGTCCCAGTAGCCGGTGTGGATGGACGGCAGGCCGAGGTGGGTGGGAATCTCGGAGAAGGTCACCGCGCGGACGCCCCGGGCCGCGTTGCGGCGGATCTCGGCGACCGCGAGGTCGATGTCCCAGAGCGGGATGATGCAGAGCGGGATCAGCCGGCCGCCGCTGTCGCCGCACCACTCCTCGACCATCCAGTCGTTGTAGGCGCGCACGCAGGCGAGGGCGACCTCCTTGTCGTGCGCCTCGGCGAAGGTCTGCCCGCAGAAGCGCGGGAAGGTCGGGAAGCAGAGGGAGGCCTCGACGTGGTTGAGGTCCATGTCCTTGAGGCGTTCGGCCGGATCCCAGCAGCCGGGG
This sequence comes from Streptomyces sp. NPDC020884, assembly GCF_044333935.1. Classification (NCBI taxonomy): domain Bacteria; kingdom Bacillati; phylum Actinomycetota; class Actinomycetes; order Kitasatosporales; family Streptomycetaceae; genus Streptomyces; species Streptomyces sp. NPDC020884. The sequence continues at coordinate 478,363 of NZ_JBIRRY010000003.1, forward strand.
CGCATCTCGGCCCGGGTGATGCCCTCCAGGGTCATGTCGTCGCGGTCGAAGCCGACGGCGGCGATGTTCCGCTTGTACGGGAACTTCAGGTCCTCGTAGATCCACCAGTCGGTGGGCGGCCCGTCCGGGTCCATCGTGATGACGTACTTCCCGCCCGTGTACGCCAGCTCCCCGATGCCCGCGGTGAGCGGCTGCGGCCCGCGTTCGCGGTACTTCGCGGGCAGCCAGGTGGAGAAGAGGTGCGCGGGCTCGATCACATGGTCGTCGACGCTGACGATCCGAGGCAGTTCCGTCATGGTGTCGTCCCCTCCGGCGCATCCGGCGTGATCCCGGGTGCGGGCATTTTCTGATGACCCGTCAGATTCGGTGCGGGACTCAGGCTAGCTCCGCACCCCTGGACCGACAAGGCGCGGAGCCCTACGCTCTCCGCATTATCTGACTGGTCGTCAGTTCGGAGGGACCGCTGTGACCGCCGTGAACGACGTGACCGCATCCGCCCACGCCCTGGGCGCCTCCCGCACCTTCTGGGAGCTGATCGAACGCCGGGCCGCTCTCACCCCCGACCGCCCGGTCCTGCTCCAGGAGGACCGGAGCCTGACCTTCGGCCGGCTGCGGGACCGCGCCGAGCGGGTCGCCGCCGGGCTGTACGGGATGGGCGTGCGGGCGGGCAGCGTGGTGGCCTGGCAGCTGCCGACCCGGCTGGAGACCGCCCTGCTCTCCTTCGCGCTGACCCGGCTCGGGGCCGTGCAGAGCCCGGTCATCCCCTTCTACCGGGACCGCGAGGTGCGGTTCGCGCTGCGCGAGTCGGGGGCCGCGTTCTTCGCCGTGCCCGGCGTGCGGCGGGGCTTCGACCACACCGCGATGGCCGAGCGGATCGCCGCCGAACTGCCCGAACCGCCGCGGGTCTTCGAGGCGTACGACGTCCTCCCCGACGGCGACCCGGCCGTGCTGCCGCCCCCGCCCGCCCCCGCGTCGGGCGAGGAGGTCCGCTGGATCTACTGGACCTCGGGCACCACCTCCGACCCGAAGGGCGTCCTGCACACCGACCGCTCCCTGATCGCGGGCGGCTCCTGTCTGGCCCACGCGCTGAAGCTCTCGGCCGACGACGTGGGCTCGATGGCGTTCCCGTACGCCCATGTCGCCGGGCCCGACTACACGGTGATGCTCCTGCTGTACGGGTTCCCGGCGGTGATGTTCGAGCAGTTCGCGCTGCCGGACGCGCTGGCGGAGTACCGGCGGCACGGGGTGACCGTGGCGGGCGGCTCGACGGCGTTCTACGCGATGTTCCTGGCCGAGCAGCGCAAGGACCCGGACAGCCGCCTCATCCCCACCCTGCGGCTGCTGGCGGGCGGCGGGGCGCCGAAACCGCCGGAGGTCTACCACGCGGTGGTCCGCGAGATGGGCGTCCAGCTCACCCACGGCTACGGCATGACCGAGGTCCCGATGATCACCATGGGCTCCCCGGACGACACCCCGGCCCACCTGGCCCTGACCGAGGGACGGCCGCCGGAGGGCATGGAGATCCGGATCACCGACGAGCGGGGCAGGCCGCTCCCGTACGGCGTCGAGGGCGAGGTGCGGCTGCGCGGGGAGGCGGTCTGCCGGGGATATCTGGACGCCGGGGCCGGCGCCGCGGCCTTCGACGCCGAGGGGTTCCTGATCACCGGGGACCTGGGGCGGCTCCAGGAGAGCGGCCACCTCACGCTCACCGGGCGGCTGAAGGACATCATCATCCGCAAGGGCGAGAACATCTCCGCCAAGGAGATCGAGGACCTGCTCCACACGCACCCGGCCGTCGCCGACGCCGCGGTCATCGGGCTCCCCGACGCCGAACGCGGCGAACGCGTCTGCGCGGTGGTCGAACAGCCGCCCGGTGCCCCGCCCCTGACGCTCGCCGGGCTCGCCGCCCACCTGCGGGACGCGGGGCTCTCCGTCCACAAGCTGCCCGAGCAGTTGGAGGTGCTCGACGCGCTGCCCCGCAACGAGACCCTGCGCAAGGTGCTCAAGTACCGGCTGCGGGAGCGGTTCGGCGGGTAGGGCGGGTGTCGCGGGGGCGGCGCGCCGCCCCCGCGACACCCGGGATTCCTACGCGTCCGGCTCGATCACCGTGAAGTACACGGCGAACGCCGCCACCACATCGCTCTCCGCGACCCGCCCGTCCCGGTCCGTGTCCAGGCTCTGGGCGGCGATGCCCGCGATCTCGGGGCTCGCCCCGAGGACCCGGAGCGCCCGCTCCACGTCCGCCACCGACGCCTTGCCGTCGTTCCCGCCGTCCGCGACCGCGATGACCGCCCGCAGGAAGGGCCGGGCGATCTCGGCGAACCGCTCGGGATTGTCCCGGAGCCGCTTCACCGCCCCGCCCACGAACTCCTCACGGGTGACCCGCTGGTCCCCGTCCACATCGGCGATCCCCGCCATGCCCTGCCAGAACGCCTCGGCACCGGTGTAGAGCGCCTGCCCCTTGTCGCAGCGGGCCGTCGTACCGAACTCGGTGAGCAGACGGGCGGCTGCGGCGTTGAAATCGGCGCGATCGATGGTGCCGTTGCCGTCCTGGTCGAAGGCGGCGAAGCGGTGCGCGATCTTTCGCTCGTACTCTGCGCTGTCCATGCGGGGAGCGTACGACGCCCGGGGCGCCCACGTGTCACCGAGCAGCTCCTCCTGTGTGACAACCTCGCATCGGCGGCCGCCGCCTCAGGCGCTCAGCGGCCTGCACTCCTCGTCGGTCGCGGACCCCGCGTCGGGGTAGACGTCGAACAGACGGCGCACCCCGAGCGCACCGAGCACCTTGTTGACGTGCGAACCGTCCTCCGCGCCCCGGGCCGGGAGGATCAGCCGCAGCCGGCCGCCGCAGGACTTCATCAGCCGGCGCGAGGCGATCAGCACGCCGACCCCGCTGGAGTCGCAGAAGAACACCTCGGACAGATCCAGCACCACGTCGTGCTGGCCCTCCGCCACCGCCTCGTGGACGGACTGGCGCACGACGGGCGAGGTCACCAGATCGAGTTCGCCGCTCATCCGCAGCACAGTCCAGGAGCCCTGCTCCGCCTCGTTCACCTTGAGCGTCACGCGACTGGACCTCTCGTTCCGGGGCTTCCGGCAATCCGGAAGTTTCCGTTCCTCCTCGCGGCTGCCCAACCGCGCCTCCATGAAACACCGACGCACCCATCGAGGCCCAGGAGGTTTCCGGCTGAATGACGCACTTCGGCCCGTTTCCGCTGCTCAGAGCGGTCGGGGATCCATCCGGGCCGAAAATCGACTACCGTCGACGGCCACGCGCCGCGGGAAGAGAGTTGCCGTAAAGGCTCGTACGCCGCCCGCCCGGCGGACTACATTCGGTCCTCACGGGCACAGGGTGGATCACGGAACTGGGCACAGGCGCCGGGGGCTGGGGGTTTCATGGCGAAGGACACGGCACCCCGCTGGGACCGCAGGATGCAGCAGAGGCTGGCCCGCGGCGAGGCGGCGGCGCTCGGTGAGCTCTATGACCGGTTCGCGGCCCTCGTGCACAGCCAGGCGCACCGGATGCTCGACGACGAGGACGCCGCCGACCTGGTGACCCGCGAGGTCTTCGCCCAGGTCTGGGAGAACCCCGAGGCCTACGACCCGAAGCAGGGCTCGATGCGCTCCTGGGTCGCCCGGCTCACCCACCGCCAGTCCGTCCAGCGGCTGCGCCGCGCCGCGGCCTCCTCCTACGCGGCGGAGCACGGCGAGGGCGCGGTGCCCGACCCGGAGGAGCTGGAGCGGCGGGTGCGCAGCGCCACGTCCGCCGCCCGCGCCGACTACATCGTCTCCTCGATGCCCGCGCCGCTGCGGCAGGCGCTGGAGCTGGCGTACATCCACCGCCGGGACTACCGGCAGACCGCCGCCGATCTCGGGGTCACCGAGGACGAGGCCCGCCGCCGGCTCCGGCTGGGGCTCCAACTGCTCTCCACCGCGAACGCCCGCCCGCTCGAGGGGTCCTCGCCACCCGGTTACGGACGGGCCCGGTGAGCGGCGACGGACGGGAGAGCGATGGAGGCGAGGAAGAGGTGCGGGGCGCCCGCCGGATACCGGGCCCGCGCGGGGCGGCGGACGATCTCGACCTGGCGTCCGTGCCGCTGCCGCCCCTGGCGCCGCCCGGCGGGACCGCCCCGGACGAGGCCGTGCCGGAGCAGTCGCCGTCCGCGTCGGGCGACGCTCCGGGGCCCTTCGCCCCGGGGCCCCCTGATCCGGCCCGAGGTCACCGGGAGCCGGATCGTGGGCCCGTACCGACACCCGGGCCGGAGCCGGACCCCGGCACGGAGCCCGAGCCGACACCCGGGCCCGAGCCGGAGCCCCCGACCGGGCCGGACCTCGCCGCGGAGCTGGTCATGACCGCCGACCAGGCTCTCCCCCACCAGGTCCTCAAGGCCCTGCTCGGCGCCTGGGCGCTGTCCGCCTGCTCGGCCGAGGAGACCGCCGCCGTGGAGGTCCACCTCACCGCGTGCGCCCCGTGCGCCGACGAGGCGCTGCGGCTGCGGGACGCGGTGGGGCTGCTGCACACCGATGGCTCCCTGGACCTCGACCCGACGCTGCGGTCCCGGGTGATGGACGGCTGCCTGGGCCGCCGCCCGGCCCGGATCCCGGTGCCCGAGTGGGCCGCCCCGTACGACGCCGAGACCGCCCGGCTCGACGCCCTGCTGCGCGACATCGGGGACTCCGAGTGGCACGCGCCGGTGCGCCTGCGGTGGTTCGAGGAGGAGCGCGCGGTCAGCCGCAGGACCACGGTCGCCGGCGTGATCGGCCATCTGACGGCGGTCGACGGACTGCTGTCGGCCGCGCTCGGGCTCGACGACCCCCTCGGCGGCGGCACGGTGCCGCTGGATCCCACCGAGCGCACCGAGGCCTACTGGGCGGCGACGGGGCCGCCGCCCACCCGGGCCGTCCGCGAGCCCTGGCGGGACCAGAGCCACGAGCTGATCCGCACGGCGTCCTTCGCCGGGCGGAACGTCGCCGAGGCCTCCGTCTCCTACGGGACCTTCGCCCTGCCGCTGCAGGACGCCCTGCTGGACCGGGCCTTCGAGTGCTGGGTGCACGGCGGGGACATCGCCGACGCCGTCGACTACCCGTACCAGGCCCCGTCCGCGGCCCATCTGCACCGGATGATCGACCTGGCGGCCCGGATGCTTCCGGCGACCCTCGCGGAGCGCCGCCGCGCCGGACTGGCGGGACCGGCGAAGGACCTCGTCACGGCCGGGGCGCCGGGCCGCTCGCTCCATCTGGAGATCGAGGGCCACGGCGGCGGCGACTGGTACATCGCGCTGGACTCACCGGCCGCGGTCGGCTCGCCCGAGCGCGCGGTGGCGCAGGTGGCCCTGGACGGGGTCGAGTTCTGCCGGCTCGTCGCCGGGCACATCTCGCCGGTGGAAGCGGCGGCGGGCCAGGAGGGCGACCGCGAGGCCATCCGCGACGTGCTGTTCGCGACGGCCGCGCTCAGCCGGCTCTGACGCCGGGCACAACCGGCTCTGACACCGGGCCCGACGGCCGACACCGGTCCGACGGCCCTGCGTCCGCGGGCTACGCGAAGATCACCGTACGGCGGCCGTTGAGCAGGATGCGCCGCTCCGCGTGCCACTTCACGGCGCGCGCCAGCGCCTGGCACTCCACGTCCCGGCCGATGGCGACCAGTTGGTCGGGGGTCACGTCGTGACCGACGCGCTCGACCTCCTGCTCGATGATCGGGCCCTCGTCGAGGTCGGCGGTGACGTAGTGCGCGGTCGCGCCGATCAGCTTCACCCCGCGCGCGTGCGCCTGGTGGTAGGGCTTGGCGCCCTTGAAGCTCGGCAGGAACGAGTGGTGGATGTTGATGATCCGGCCGCTCAGCTGCTTGCACAGGTCGTCGGAGAGGACCTGCATGTAGCGGGCCAGGACGACCAGCTCGACGTCCTCCTCGCGGACCAGCTCCAGGAGCCGCGCCTCGGCCTCCGCCTTGTTGTCCTTGGTCACCGGGAGGTGCCGGAAGGGCACGCCGTACGAGGCGACGAGCTCGGCGAAGTCGGTGTGGTTGGAGACGACGGCCGCGATCTCGACCGGCAGCGCCCCGGTGCGGGAGCGGAACAGCAGGTCGTTGAGGCAGTGGCCGAACCTGCTGACCATCAGCACGATGCGCATGCGCTCCGCGGGCCGGTGGATCTGCCACTCCATCCGGAAGGCCTCGCCGATCGCGGCGAAGCTGGCGCGCAGCTTGTCCACGGTCACGGTGGTTTCCGCCGAGAAGTGGACGCGCATGAAGAACAGACCCGTGTCGTGGTCCCCGAACTGCTGACTGTCCTCGATGTTGCAGCCGGTCATGAAGAGATAGCTCGACACGGCGTGCACGATGCCCTGCTTGTCGGGGCAGGAGAGCGTGAGGACGTACTGCTCGGACAGGTCGGTGTCCGGGACGGCGGAGGAGGCGGGCTGCGGCGCGGTCATCCCCGTAGGGTGCCACACCGGCCCGCCCTCAGGCGGCTCTGGTCATGATGCGGATGACATCCAGCGAGCGCGGCGGTATGTCCGGATCCTCCGCGTCATTGGTGGCGAGCATCACATGGGCCTCGCGGGCCGCGTGGACGGCCTCGGGCCAGCCGTGGTGCTCCAGATAGGCGGAGACGGGGGCGTCCGCGCCGACCTGGTGCATGATCCGCAGCACCCGCAGGGCGGCGGTGTCCACGGCGGCGGCCTCGGCGGAGTCCCTGAATATGGTGCCGATGTATTTCTCGGCGGACCAGTTGTCGAGCCAGGTGTCCTCGACCAGGCGGTACACGGCGTCGGTGACGTCCCCGTACCCTTCCCGGCCGGCGAGCCAGCACTCGTGGTGGAAGGTGGGGTCGGAGAGCATGTGCAACGCCGAGCGCACGTTGGTGCGCCAGCGCCACCACGGCATGTCAGTGAGCGGCATGCCGCCCATGGTGGAGGAGCGACGGCCGCGACGGGAAGAGTTCTCCGAACCTTGCTGCACGGTCGTCGATCGTACGTTCCTTCACACCGTCCCCGCACGGGCCCCCGCAATTCACCTGGACGTCACCGTGCGTTGAGGACGGCACACCGCGCCGTTACCCGGAGACCGGAAAAGTCCTGGTCCATGACCGGACGGCGACGCCCCACCTCTTCCCGCCCCTTCCCGGGCATCATCAGCGCGGCGGTGGCGGGGGCGGTACTGCTGTCCGGCTGTGGCGTGCTCCCTGGGGTCTCGGGGGGATCCAGGGAGCACGTCACCGTCATGACCTGGGCGCCCGACCGGTCGGACGACATCAACGCGGTGAAGATGGCCGGGGTGCCCGCGATGGCCGAGGCCTACGCCCGCTGGGTCAACGACACCGGCGGCATCGACGGGCGCGAACTGCGGGTGATCGTCTGCGACGAGGGCGACACCGCGATCGGCGCCGAGCGGTGCGCGCGGGAGGCCGTCGAGAAGAAGGTGGCCGCCGTCGTCGGTTCGTACAGCCGCCACGGACAGAGCTTCATGCCCGCGCTGGAGGCGGGCGGGGTCCCGTACATCGGCGGTTACGGCGCCTCCACCGAGGAGTTCAGCAGCTACCTCTCCTACCCGGTCAACGGCGGCCAGTCGGCGCTGCTGGCCGGTCACGGGCGGCAGCTGGGCGGCAGCTGCGAGCGGGTCTCGCTGGTGCGGCCCGACTCGATCGGCGGCGACGGCATGCCGCCGCTCCTGAACAACGGGCTGCTGGCCGCGGGCCGGCCCGCCTCCACCGACATCGTGGCCCCCCTGGACGCCACGTCCTACGACGAGCAGGCCACGAAGGCGCTGGAGCGGTCCGACGGCAGCTGTGTGACGGCGGTGCTCGGCGCCCGTACGGAGACGTTCTTCGACTCCTTCCGCCGCCTGGAGGCGGACGGCGAGCGGGTCAGGGTCTCCTCCGTCCTCGGCAGCGTCAGTCAGCCCCTCATCGACCGCACGGGCGGCCGGAACAGCCCCTTCGAGGGCGCCTACGTCACCGGCTGGTACCCCGACGCGCGGAACGCGCGCTGGAAGGAGATGCGCGAGGTGGTCGGGAAGTACGCCTTCGGGGACAACCGCATCGACCCGGACGACACCGCCGTGCAGACGACGTGGATCGCGTACACGGCGCTGCGGGCGGCCGTCCGGGCGATCGGCGACCAGGACGTCACGTCGGGCCGGGTCGTGGCCGCCCTCAACCGGGGCGTCGAGGTCGACACCGGCGGACTGACCCCGACGCTCCGCTGGCGCTTCAAGGACCTGGTCGGCACCTTGAGCTACCCGCGCATCGTCAACACGAAGGTGACGTTCCAGGTGGTCCGCGAGGGCCGTCTCACCGCCCAGCGGAAGGGCTTCGTGGACGTCGCCGAGGCCCTGACGGACGCCCCGCGGAGTTAGGGCCCGTCCCGGGGGTCAGAGCTCGGTGGGCGTGTGCTCGGTGAGGGAGTACTTCACCGCGATCGCGTTCCAGAGCTTGGACGCCTCCCGCTTGGCCTGGGTGGCCACCCCGCTCTGCTGGTTGGCCTTGGCCGTCTCGTTCGTCGACCGGGCCTGGCCGCCCTTGCAGACGGACTTGTTCTTCTTGGCCTGCCGCGCCCAGGTGGCGTAGTGCTCGTCGGCGGCGGCGGAGGCCTTCCACGCCCGGTTCAGCGAGGAGGTCAGCGCCGCGTTCTCCGGGAGCTTGTCGACGGTCAGGCCCTCGAGCCGGGTCACCAGGTCACGGCGCTGCTGGGCGGCGCCCTTGAGGTCGGTGTTCGCCCGGTCCAGGTCCTTGCAGGACTTGATCTTCTCGACCGCGCCGATCACCGCGGCCCGGCTGTTGTTGCTGTCGGCCAGCAGCTTGTCCAGCCCCTCGGCCTGCGGCTTCGCCGGGTCGGGCGCCGCCTTGGTGGTGGGGTCCGCGACCGGTGAACTCTGCGCGGCGACCGGCTCCTTGTCGTCCTTGCCGGAATCGTCGCCGCCGCTCATCAGCGCGCCCGCGCCGAGTCCGATGACGGCGCAGCCGACGACGACCGCGGCGATCAGCGGCACATGCGCGGACCGCCGGCGCGGAGCCTCGCCGCTCTGCTGCGGGACCGGCCCGTCCTGCTCGGCGCGACCCTGGAAGCCCTCGAGGCCGGACTGGTAGCCCCCGGGGTCCTGCGGCGGCAACTGGCCGCCCTGGGGCTGCTGCTGGGGCTGGTAGCCCTGCTGCTGGTACGGCTGCGGGGGCTGCTGCCGCCCCGCGTCGAACTGCGGCATCTGCTGCGTGGCGCCCGCCGGTTCCTCCGTGCGGAACAGGTTGTCGAACTCCGCGGGCGGCTGCCGGTCCCCCGGCGCGCCCGGCCTGATCCCGTACGGGGCCCCTCCGGGCACCGGGGGTATGTACTGGGTCGCGTCGGCGTCCCCGCCGCCCGGCGGGGGCCCCACGGGGCCGGGACCGCCCGGGACGGGCGCGATGTACTGCGTGGCGTCCGCGTCACCGCCCGGCACACCCTGAGCGCCCGGCCCGGCCTCCGGCGGCAGCGGCTGCGCGTACGGCTGCGGCTGGTGCGGCTGCGGCTGGTGCTGCTGGTGTGGCTGCTGCTGATGCGGCTGGTGCGGCTGCTGCTGATGCGGCTGCTGCTGGTACGGCTCGTGCTGCTGCTGGGGGTACTGCTGCGGGTAGCCACCGGGCTGCTGGGACGGCGGCTGCGGCAGCTGCTGCGGCGCGTAGGGGGCGGGCTGCCGGGACGGCTGCTGGTACGCCCCCGGCTGCTGGTAGCCCTCCGGGCCCGGCGACTGCTGCGCGGGCGGCAGGGGCTGCGCCGGCGGGTAGCCGTAGTGCCCCTGCGCCTGCTGGTCCGGCTGCGGCTGCGCGTCGGACTGCGGCCCCCAGGGCTGCCCCCACGGCTGGCCACCCGAGGGCGCCGCCTGCTCGCCCTGCCCGGCCGGCGCCCCCGGGGTCCAGGGGGCTCCGCCGTCGGCAGGCAGCACGACACCCTCGTGCGCGGGTCGTGCGGCGGGGAGCTGCTGCTCGCCGCCCTGTCCGCTCTGCGTCACCGGGACTCCTACGTGTGAACCTACGGAATCGTCGGCTCACGCTATCGGGTGGTCGCCCGCCTCCGCCAAGCGCGTGGCGCCCCTCACGCCCCCTTCACAGGGTGGGTAACACCCACCGGCCCCACGACGCTGTTAACGGCCGGACCGCCAGGAACCCGGCCCGGACCGCATCGGCGACGGCGCACCCCTCAGGCCGCCTGGAGCTCCAGGCGCTCGCCGAACTCCCGCACCGCGGGCTCCTCGCCGTAGGGCGTGAGCCGCTGCTGGAGGTCCTCGAGGTATTCCGCGCCCCGGCTGGAGCGCACCGTCGCCAGCAGCTCCATCGCCCGGGTCCCCGTGTGGCACGCCCGCTCCACCTCGCGCTGCTGCACCTGGGCCGAGGCCAGCAGCACCAGCGCGATGCCCCGGCGCCGGGCCCGGGTCTCCGGCAGCGCCGCGAGCGCCTCCTTGGCCCGCCGGGCCGCCGCCTCCGACTGCCCCAGGTCCCGGTGGCAGTGGGCCAGTTCGTCCGCGAGATAGCCCGCGTCGAAGTGCGCGATCCAGACCGGGTCGTCGCCGGACTCCGGGCCCGCCTGCTCCAGCGCGGCGACCGCCCGCCCCGCCACCGCCTGGCAGGTCCTGGCGTCCCCGAGCAGCGCGTGTCCGCGGGCCTCCGCCGCGTAGAACATCGCCTGGGCGCGGGGGGTGACCTGTCCCCGGGCCCCTTCCTGCGCGGCGCGGGCCAGCTGGGCGATCTCGCGGGGGTTGCCGAGCTGGGCGGCGAGATGGCTCATCGAGGCGGCGAGCACATAGCCGCCGTACGCCCGGTCGCCGGCCGCCTGCGCGAGCCGCAGCGCCTGGATGTAGTAGCGCTGGGCGAGGCCGGGCTGGCCGGTGTCGACCGCCATGTAGCCGCCGAGCTCGGTGAGCCGGGCCACCGCGCCGAACAGCTCCCGCCCCACCTGTTCCCGGTACGCCCCCGAAAGCAGCCCGGAGACCACGCTGTTGAGGTAGTGCACGAGCACCGGCCGCACATGGCCGCTGCCGAAGCGGTGGTCGAGGTCGGTCAGCGCGGCGGTCATCGCCCGCACCGCCTCGACGTCGGACATCCCGACGCGGGCCCCCGCCGCCCGCTCGACCTGTGCGTCCGGGCCCGAGATCAGCCAGTCCCGGCTGGGCTCGACCAGTGCGGACGCGGCGACCGCCGAGCCGGTGAGCAGATCGCGGCGGCCCACGTCGCTGCGCCACAGCTCGCAGACCTGCTCGACGGCCCCGGCCACGGTCGGCGCGTACTGGAGGCCGACGCCGGAGGCGAGGTTCTTGCCGTTGGCCATGCCGATCTCGTCGATCGTGACCGTACGTCCGAGCTTGCGGCCCAGCGCCTCGGCGATGATCCCCGGGGCCCGGCCCCGGGGCTGCTGTCCGCGCAGCCAACGGGCCACGGAGGTCTTGTCGTACCGCAGGTCGAGACCCCGCTCGGCCCCGACCATGTTCACCCGGCGCGCGAGGCCCGCGTTGGAACAGGCGGCTTCCTGGATGAGCGTCTGGAGCCGTTCGTTGGGCTGGCGGGCTACGAGAGGCCTTGCAGCCATATGTCCCCCTGAAATATCGGTTATGTGCAGTGATCGGTGGAAGGGATCACTGCCCGGCACATACACAAGAAATGCGCATATTCCATCGGCATTCGGTACGGACATGGCGCGTTGTCCCGTCGCGGCGGCCGGGAGCGGCCCGGGGCGGCGGTCCTGGGGGTGGTTACCCCTCCTCCGGTGCGACACCGCATGCGCGCCCCCGCCCGTGCACCGATGCGCCCCGCGTGCAGGATCGATGCACCGGGCCCGGGTTCAGGGGAGGCCGTAACCCCAGGTGACGACGGGAGTTGTGCTGGTCGTGGAAGAGCCCATCGGAGTCACGGAAGCCGCACAGGTCCCCCAGCAGCGGGGCGAGCATCTGCTCGACGCCGCGGTGCGGTATGCGGAAGAGCGTCACTGGGACGTGTTCCCCGGCACCTGGCTGGAGGCGGTGGACGGTCATGAGCGCTGCTCGTGCGGCGACGCCGGCTGCGCCCTGCCCGGGGCCCACGCCGACCGGCCGGACTGGGCGGGCCAGGCGACCGGCAGCGGCGCGGCGGCCCGTCGCATGTGGACCAGGCAGCCCCGCGCCTCGGTGCTGCTGCCGACCGGCCGGACCTTCGACGCGCTGGAGGTCCCGGAGTCCGCGGGCTTCCTGGCGCTGGCCCGGATGGAGCGGATGGACCTGACCCTCGGCCCGGTCACCTGCACGCCCGACCGCCGGGTGCTGTTCTTCGTGCTGCCGGGGGCCGCCGCCAAGGTCTCCGAGCTGGTGCGCACGCTCGGCTGGAACGCCGAGGCGATCGACCTGACCGGCCGCGGCGAGGGCCACTACGTCGCCGCTCCGCCCACCCGGGTCGGCGGCCGGGGGGCCGTGCAGTGGGCCCGCAAGCCCACCCACGCCAACCGCTGGCTGCCCGATGTGGACGAGTTGGTCAGCCCGCTGGCGTACGCCTGCGCCCGGGAGGCGGCCGACGCCCGAGCCCGGACCTCGTAGGACGCGAGGGGCCTTTCGTAGGGTGGTCCCCACCACGCGGGGATATCGAAAGGTTGTGCCATGCCGGACCGGGCGGTTGCACGTACGGAAACAGACGCGACGACGGGCGGTGCCGACGAGGCGCGGCCCGCCGTTCGCGTACAGGGGCTGTGGAAGCGGTTCGGGGAACAGGTCGCCGTCGCCGGGATCGATCTGGAGCTGCCCGCGGGCAAGTTCATCGGGCTGGTGGGGCCGAACGGGGCGGGCAAGACGACGACGCTCTCGATGGTCACCGGGCTACTGAGGCCCGACATGGGGAAGATCGAGGTCGCGGGCCACGACGTGTGGACGGACCCGGTCGAGGTGAAGTCCCGGATCGGGGTGCTGCCGGAGGGGCTGCGGCTCTTCGAACGGCTCTCGGGGCGCGAACTGCTCGCGTACAACGGACGGTTGCGCGGACTGCCGGGCGACGAGGTGGACAAGCGGGCCACCCAGTTGCTGGACGTGCTGGATCTCGCGGGTTCGCAGCACAAGCTGGTCGTGGACTACTCGACCGGGATGCGGAAGAAGATCGGCCTCGCCGCCGCTCTCCTGCACAACCCCGAAGTGCTCTTCCTGGACGAGCCGTTCGAGGGCGTCGACCCGGTCTCCGCGCAGACCATCCGCGGCGTGCTGGAGCGCTACACCCGGTCCGGGGCGACCGTGGTCTTCTCCAGCCATGTGATGGAGCTCGTCGAGTCGCTGTGCGACTGGGTCGCCGTGATGGCGGCGGGCCGGATCAAGGCGCAGGGCACGCTGGCCGAGGTGCGTGGCGACGCCCCCTCCCTGCAGAGCGCCTTCCTCGAACTGGTCGGCGCGGGCGGCCGGGACGCCGGCGACTCCCTCGACTGGCTGGGCGGCGCCCGATGAGCGTGCTGGACGCCCCGGTCACCGCCGCCGCACCGGCCGCGCCGACGACAGGCCTGACCCCGATCTTCGTCACCCTCAAACTGACGCTCCTGCGGAACGGGCTGCGGCAGTCCTCCGGGCGCAAGGCGGCGTTCATCGCCTCCCTCGTCGTCACCCTGCTGCTCGCCGCGGGCCAGGTGCTCGGCCTGGTGCTGCTGCGCGGCAACGAGCACGCGGGCACGGTCGTGGTGCTGCTCACCGGTGTCGTGGCGCTCGGCTGGGCGGTGCTGCCGCTCTTCTTCCCCAGCGGCGACGACACGCTCGACCCGACCCGGCTGGTGATGCTGCCGCTGCGGCCGCAGCCGCTGATCCGGGCCCTGCTGGTGTCCTCGATGATCGGCATCGGCCCGCTGTTCACCCTGTGCCTGGTGGTCGGCTCGGTCCTGGCGCTGGCGCACGGGGCGGCCGGTGTCGTGTTCGGGGTGCTCGCGGTCCCGTTGACGATGCTGCTCTGCGTGGCGCTGTCCCGGGCGGTGGCCACGGCCAACGTACGGCTGCTGAACTCCCGCAAGGGCCGCGACCTCGCGGTGCTCAGCGGGCTGGTGATCGCGGTGGGCATCCAGTTCGTCAACTTCGGCGCCCAGCGGCTCGGGCAGTCCGGCGGGCTCTCCGCGCTGGAACCCGCCGGGGACGTGGTCCGCTGGCTGCCTGGCGCCTCCGCCGTGGGGGCGGTGCAGGCGGCCTCGGAGGGTTCCTACGGGGTCGCCGTCCTCCAGCTGCTGATCACGGTGGCGGCCCTGGCGGCGCTGATGTGGATGTGGCGGCGGAGCCTGGTGAAGCTGATGACCGCGCCGGACGGTTCGACGCTGGCGGCGGCGGAGCCGGCCCGCGAGGAGTCCGGCCGCAGCGGGCTGTCGGCGCTGCTGCCGGAGGGCCGTACGGGCACGGTGATGCAGCGCAGCCTGCGGTATGTGGCCCGGGACCCGAAGACCAAGGCGGCCTGGGTGACGGCGCTGGCGATCGGGGCGATCGTGCCGCTGCTCAACGCGGTCCAGGGCACCGGCTCGGTCTACTTCGCGTGCTTCGCCGCCGGGATGCTCGGCATGCAGATGTACAACCAGTTCGGCCAGGACACCTCGGCCTTCTGGATGGTGGCGCTGACGATCTCCTCGCCCCGGGACGCGTATGTCGAGCTGCGGGCGCGGGCGCTGGTCCTGCTGCTGCTCACCCTGCCGTTCACGCTCGTGGTGTGTCTGGTGACGGCGGCGGTGATCGGTGACTGGCGGTCGCTGCCGGGGGCGCTGGGTTTGTCCTTCGCGCTGCTGGGCTCGATGCTGGCGACGGGGGCGGTGGCCTCGGCGCTGTTCCCGTACTCGATCCCGCAGGAGGGCGCGTTCAAGAACGTGGTGCCGGGGCAGGGCGGTCTGGCCTGGATCTCGATCCTCGGCGGCATGCTGGCCGCCGCGCTGCTGGCCGCGCCGGTGATCGTCCCGACGGTCTGGATGCACATCACGGACCACCACGACGCGCTGTGGTTCATGGTGCCGGGAGGGCTGCTCTACGGGGCCTTCATCGGGTGGGCGGGGCTGCGGATCGCCGCGCCGCGCACGGCGAACCGGCTGCCGGAGATCCTGGCGGCGGTCAGCAAGGGCTGAACCGCCCGACGGCCACCGCTACGCCTACGGGACGGCCCTCAGCTGCTCCAGGAACGGCTCCACGGCGGCCCGCCAGCCCTCCGGCTGGTCGTAGTGGACGAGATGGCCCGCGTCCGCCACTTCCGCGTACTGGCCGCGCGGCAGGACGCGGACCATCTCCTGGGCCTCGGCACGGCCCAGCTCCCCGTCGAGGCCGCGCAGCACCAGGGCGGGGCACTGGACCTGAGCCAGCTCCTCCCAGTGGGCGTCGAAGACCCAGGTGGCGCGGGAGCGGAGCATCTGGCGGCGGGAGAAGACCGGGCGCCAGCCGTCCTCGCTCTCGGCCATCACCTCGGCGTAGAACTCCCCGCGCGAGGGGTTCGGCCGCTCGACCCAGGGGTCGTCCTCGCCGAACCACTTCCGGACGTCGGCGAGGGTGGCGAAGGGCAGCGGCCAGGAGTCGAACCAGTCGCTCCACTCGCGCTGGGAGGCCGCCCCGAGGGCGGAGGCCCGCATGTCGCAGACGACGAGGGCGCGGACGAGGTCGGGTCGCTTGGCGGCGAGCTGCCAGCCGGTGAGCGCTCCCATGGCGTGGCCGACGACGGTGACCGGGCCGAGCCCGAGCTGTTCGATCGCGGCCTCGGCGTCGGAGACGTAGGCGTCGCGGGTGTACGGGCCGTCGGCGGGCTTGTCGCTGCGGCCGTGGCCCCGCTGGTCGAGGCCGACCGCGCGGTGCCGCTCGGCGAGCCAGCGGGCGGTCGGGGCCCAGTGCGAGGCCCGGCCCATCAGCCCGTGCAGGAGTAAGACCCCGGGCGCGCCGTCCGCTTCCGCGCGCCCCTTGGGCGGGTCGGCGAACTCCCATGCCGCAAGGCGTACACCGTCGGTTCCGGTCACATCGATGCGCCGCACCATAGTCCTGGCACCCCCTTCTGGTCCTCGATCACCGTGTGGTCGCGCCCCGCCAGGCTATCGAACTCTTATTCGAAAACGGGGTTCCGCCACCCAACACCCCACGTTCGAGTGACACCCGTCAAGGATTGACGCCGACCGGCCTGGGGAGATCTTCAGCGGGAGGCGGGCCGCTCGGGGACAGGGGCCCGCGGGAACTGACCTCGAGAGCTCGGGGCTCCGGGTCAGCACGGGGGAGGAACGGCCCCGGCGTCTTCGGACGCCGGGGCCGCCCCCTGTCCGGGGACGGCCGACGGCGTCGACAACGATGGCAGACGGCGGCGCGAACCGCCCCGCATCAGCCGGGATCAGGGCATTCCGCAGCGCGACGGGCACCGTGCGGTGCGCGTGACGATACGACGGGCGCATTCCCTGCTCCCTCCCCGACCGTGCCGGCCGTGGCCGGCCGACACCCCCAGGTCCCCTGCCAGTCCTCAGCCTGGCACGCGACGCGTCCGGCCGCTGCGATTCCGGACGGAAAACGGAAAGCGCACATCACGGTTGTGTTGCCGCGGCCGGCGCGGGGCCGGCCGCCGTGTCAGCGCTTGGCGACGAAGACGTGCGAGGCGACCTCGGAGTCGAGCTCCGCGGCCTCCCCGCTGGAGCCGACCAGCACCCCGCCGGGCGACTCGGTCACGCTGACGACGGACCCGGGCTGCACCCCGGCCCTGCGCAGCGTGTACATCAGCTGGGCGTCGGTCTGGATCGGCTCCCCGATCCGCCGCACCACCACGGTCTTGCCCTCGGCGCCCGGGTCCAGCTCGGCCAGGCTCACCATGGAGGCGTCCAGGAACGGGTCGGCCTCGGCCTTCTCGCCCAGCTCCTCCAGGCCCGGGATGGGATTCCCGTACGGCGACTCCGTCGGGTGGCGCAGCAGCTCCAGCACCCGCCGCTCCACCGCCTCGCTCATCACGTGCTCCCAGCGGCAGGCCTCGGCGTGCACCTGCTCCCACTCCAGGCCGATCACGTCGACGAGCAGACACTCGGCGAGCCGGTGCTTGCGCATGACGCGGGTGGCGAGGCGGCGGCCCTCCTCGGTCAGCTCCAGGTGGCGGTCCCCCGCGACCTGGACCAGGCCGTCGCGCTCCATGCGGGCCACCGTCTGGCTGACGGTCGGACCGCTCTGGTCCAGCCGTTCGGCGATGCGGGCGCGCATCGGGACCACGCCTTCCTCTTCCAGTTCGAGGATGGTGCGGAGATACATCTCCGTGGTGTCGATCAGTCCGGACATACGTGCCCCTCATGCTCTGACTAGAAAACGTCGTGCGATGGCCCTGCACCAATTCTGACGCATAGCGGGGACAACCGTGCCGCCCCGGTGGAAGACCGGTGGAAGAGCGTGCGGGCGGGGTCGCAAGGCGCTATTGACAGGCCACTGGTCCAGACCGCAACGTGATCGGCGGCACAGGCATTCCCGGCC
Source organism: Streptomyces sp. NPDC020884 (assembly GCF_044333935.1). Classification (NCBI taxonomy): domain Bacteria; kingdom Bacillati; phylum Actinomycetota; class Actinomycetes; order Kitasatosporales; family Streptomycetaceae; genus Streptomyces; species Streptomyces sp. NPDC020884. The sequence goes on from NZ_JBIRRY010000003.1 coordinate 495,755, forward strand.
TGCCGGACGCCACGCCGCACCACCCCGCCCCACCCCCGTCGAAAGGGCTCTCCCCGATGAGCGACAGCAAGCTGGCCGGTCAGTTCTTCGATGCGGCGATCGGCCTGCTGACCCGGGTGCGCGACGAGGAGGCGGGCAGCATCGCCGCCGCCGGCGCGGCCGTCGCGGACACCGTCGAGTCCGGCGGCCGGCTCTTCGCCTTCGGTGCGGGCCACTCCTCGCTCGCCGCCCAGGACGTCGTCTACCGTGCGGGCGGCCTCGCGCTGATGAACCTGCTCACCGTGCCCGGCACGGTCGGCGTGGACGTCATGCCCGCCACGCTCGGCTCGGCGCTGGAGCGGGTGGACGGCCTCGCGTCGGCCGTCCTGGACTCCAGCCCCGCCACCGCCGGGGACCTCCTGGTGATCATCTCGCTGTCCGGGCGCAACGCCCTGCCCGTCGAGATGGCGCAGAACGCCCGCGCCCTCGGGCTGAAGGTCATCGGCCTCACCTCGGTCGCGTACGCGGAGAACACCCGCTCCCGGCACACCTCGGGCGGCTTCCTGCGGGACCACTGCGACATCGTCCTGGACAGCAAGATCGCGATCGGCGACGCGGAGCTGACGGCCCCCGGCATCGAGGCCCCCTTCGCCCCCGCCTCGACCGTGGTGACCAGCGCGATCATGCAGGCGATGCTGGCGGCCGCCGCCGAGCAGCTGGTGGCCCGGGGCATCGAACCGCCGATGCTGCGCTCGGGCAACGTCGACGGCGGCCACGAGTGGAACGGCCGGGTCATGACGGAGTACCGGGACCGGATCTTCTACCGCCACTGAGCCGCGGCCTGCGGCGGGTGCGCCGGCAGCACGACGCGGGCCGTCAGCCCGCCGCCCGGGTTGGCGCTCGCACGGGCCTCGCCGCCATGCGCCCGCGCCACCGACGCCACGATGGAGAGCCCGAGCCCCGCGCCCTCGCCGGGCGCGTGGCGGCGGGCCCGCGCGCGGCGGAACGGCTCGAACAGCAGCGGCACGGTCGCCGGGTCCACTTCGGGCCCGGTGTTGACGACCTCCAGACCGTCCGGCCCGACCCGGACCCGGACCGTCCCGCCGGGGTGGTTGTGGCGCAGCGCGTTGGAGACCAGGTTGTGCACCAGGTGGTCCAGCAGGACCGCGTCGCCCTCGACCGTCACCGGCCGGACCGCCACCTCGACGGTGATGTCCCGCTCCTTCGCCTCGGCCGCCAGCGCCTCGGTGACCGTCGTGGTGGTCTCGTCGAGGGCGACCCTCTCCCGCCGCCGCAGACCCTCGTCGGAGACCGCGAGGAGCAGCAGCCCCTCGATGAGCTGCTCGCTGCTGGCCGCGGTGTCGATGAGCTTGTCCCGGATCCAGGCGACCTTCTCGGGCGGCGGGTCGTCGGCCAGCCCGATCTCGGCGGCGGCCCGCTGCACGGCGAGCGGAGTGCGCAGCTCGTGGGCGGCGTTGGCGGCGAACCGCTGCCGGGCGGCGACCAGCTCCTGGATCCGGTCGAGCATCCCGTCGAAGGTGTCGGCCAGCTCCTTCAGCTCGCCGGGCGGGGCCTTCAGGGCGAGGCGTTCGTGCAGGTTGCTGCCGGAGAGCCGGCGGGCGCGGGCGGTGATGACGCCGACGGGCCGCAGCACCCGGCCCGCCATCCACCAGGCGAGGGCCACGGAGAGCGCCGAGTAGACGGCGAGGGAGATCCCGGAGACGGTCAGCAGCTGGCTGAGCGCGGCGTCCCCGGCCGCGGTGCTGACCTTCCGCGCGACCGCGATCTGGCCGGGTTCGAGCATCGTGGCCCGCGCCCAGTCCGAGGTGGGCAGCGCGGGGCCGGTGACGGCGGCGGAGTCCAGCCGGGTGGCGGGAACGGTCGGGGCGACGGCGGTGACGATGCTGGCGTACACGCCCTCGCTGACCAGCAGATAGACGATGGCCATGAGCAGGACGCCGGCCATCACCAGCAGCCCGCCGTACAGCGCGGCGAGCCGGGTGCGCTCACTGTTCACCGGGCGCTCCCCGGTCCCGCGGCGGGGCCGTCCCCGATGCGGTAGCCGGCCCCCGGGACGGTCTCGATCACCGGGGGCGCGCCGAGTTTGGCGCGGAGCTTGGAGAGGGTGACGCGGACCGCGTTGGTGCGGTAGCTGGTGTCCTGCTCCCACACCTCCTCGATCAGGTCGTCGCCGCTGACGACCGCGCCCTCGGCCCGCAGCAGGGTTTCCAGCACGGCGAACTCCTTGCGGGAGAGGGAGAGGAAACGGCCGTCGCGGCAGACCTGGCGGCGGGCGGTGTCCAGCCGCAGCCCGGCCCGTTCCAGGACGGGCGGGAGGGCGGGGCGGGCGCGGCGGCCGAGCGCGAGGACCCGGGCGAGGAGTTCGTCGTACGCGAACGGCTTGGTCAGGTAGTCGTCGGCGCCGAGGCCGAGGCCGGCCACCCGGTCCCGTACGGTCCCCGCGGCGGTGAGCATCAGGATCCGGGTGAGCAGCCGCATCGCGACGACCGTCCGGCAGACCTCGTCGCCGTGCAGGCCGGGCAGGTCGCGGTCGAGGATCATCACGTCGTACGCGCCGAACCGCAGCCTCTCCAGCGCCGCCGGGCCGTCGGGGGCGATGTCCACGGCGACGGCGTCACGCCGCAGCCCCTCGGCGATCATCCCCGCCAGGAATTCCTCGTCCTCCACCACCAGCACACGCATGGGCTCTGTGTACCCGAAAGCGGTGTTTCGTCGGTGTAAGCATCCGGGCGGAGAGAAACGAAACCGCGTCCTCGCGCACGCTCGGGCCGTTCGTACCCGGCCTGGCAGCAACCCGACGAGGAGCCCCCATGGACCAGACCCTTTCCCGCCGGACCGCCGCGCGTTCGCGAGGACGTTCGCGAGGGCGCTCCCTCGCGGCGGCCTGCGCGCTGGCCGCCGCCCTCGCCCTGACGGCCACCGCGTGCTCGGGCGGCGGCGGGACGAAGGACGGCGGATCCGCGTCCGACAGCGAGAAGACGAAGGAGGACCAGGCGCTGGAGCACCGCAAGTGCCTGCGTGACCAGGGCCTGGACATCCCCGAGCCGAAGCCGGGCCAGGACGGCGTCGGCATCACCATCGACGGCGGGTCCATGGACAAGAAGGAGATGGAGAAGGCGTTCAAGGCCTGCGAGGACAAGGCGGTCGGCGGCGGTCCGAAGGAGCTGACACAGGCCGAGAAGGACAAGATGGTCGCCTTCGCCCGGTGCATGCGCAAGAACGGCTTCGACATGCCCGACCCGAAGTTCGACGGCGGGGCGATGCAGGCGGCGCCCGCGCTGAAGCAGAAGGACATGAAGAAGTTCGAGAAGGCCAACAAGGCGTGCGAAAGCGTCGGCCGATGAGGCGCGGACGAGCCGTGGCGGCCGCGGTGGCGGTGCTCGCCGTGGCCGCCGGTTCCCTCGCCCTTGCCCAGCTGGGGTCCGGCGAGGAGAGCGGCGGGGCGAAGAACACCGGCCTGCCCCCGGCGACCGCGCCGGTCGAGCGCGGGGACCTGCGCGACAGCGCCCAGGCCGACGGGACGCTCGGCTACGACAAGGAGCGCAAGGTCAACGCGGGCGCGGCGGGCACCATGACCTGGACGCCGCGCACCGGCTCGACCGTGGAGCGGAACGAGCGGCTGTACGAGATCGACGGCCGGCCGGTGCGCCTGATGTACGGCTCCGGGCCCATGTACCGGACGCTGAAGCCGGGCGACAAGGGCCGGGACGTGGAGCAGCTGGAGCGCAATCTCGCCGAGCTGGGCTACACGGGCTTCACCCCGGACCAGGAGTACACGGAGCTGACCGCGGCGGCCGTCGAGCGCTGGCAGAAGTCCCACGACGCGGAGCGGACCGGGAAGGTCGGGCCGGGGGACGTCGCGTTCGCGCCGGGGAAGGTCCGGATCAAGAGCGTCGGCGCGGGCGTGGGCGAGCAGGCCCAGCCCGGGGCCCCGGTCCTGGAGACGACCGGTTCCGAACGCATCGTGACGTTCCGGCTGGACGTCGCCGAGAGCCGGTTGGCGAAGGCGGGGACGAAGGTCACCGTGGAGCTGCCGGACGGCACGACCGCGCCCGGGAAGGTCTCGTCGGTCGGCCGGACCGCGAAGCAGGGCGACGACCCGCAGGACGACACCCCCAAGGTCACCCTGACCGTCTCGTTCGACGATCCGGACGAGGTCGGCGGCTTCGACCAGTCGCCGGTCACGGTGAACCTGACGGGCGAGACCCGCGAGAACGTCCTGACCGTCCCGGTGAACGCGCTGCTGGCGCTGCCCGGCGGCGGCTTCGGCGTCGAGGTCGTCCGGGGCGGTGCGTCCCGCCAGGTGAAGGTCGAGCTCGGCATGTTCGCCGAGGGGCGGGTCGAGGTGTCCGGCGGCGGTCTGCGCGAGGGCACGAAGGTCGGGGTGCCGAGGATATGAGCCGTCACGTCGGTACGGACCCGGGCCCAGGCAGGGACGTCGGCCCCGGCACGGACTCGGGCCCCGGCCCCGGTCGCGGCCCCGGTGCGCGTACGGTCGTCGCCCTCTCGGGCGTCACCAAGGAGTACCCCGGCCCGGTCGCCGCGCTGCGCGGGGTGGACCTCACCGTCGAGGAGGGCGAACTCCTCGGCATCGTGGGCCCCTCCGGCTCCGGCAAGTCCACGCTGCTGCACATCATCGGCACCCTGGACCGCCCCACCGCCGGGTCCGTCCACATCGCGGGCCACGACGTGGCGGCGCTCTCGGACCGCAGACTCTCCGCGCTGCGGGCCCAGCACGTGGGCTTCGTCTTCCAGGCGTTCCACCTGGTCCCGGGCGTCAGCGCCCGCGACAACGTCGCCGAGGGGCTGCTCTACTCGGGCCTCTCCCGCTCCGTACGCCGCCGCAGGGCGGCCGAGGCGCTGGAACGGGTCGGCCTCGCGGACCGCCTGGACCACAAGCCGCACCAGCTCTCCGGCGGCCAGAAGCAGCGGGTGGCCATCGCCCGAGCCGTGGTCGGCGAGCCCGCGCTGCTGCTGGCCGACGAACCGACGGGGGCGCTCGACTCGGCGTCCGGGGAGGCGGTGATGCGGCTGCTGCGCGACCTCAACCGGGAGGGGGCCACGATCGCGGTCATCACGCACGACACGGAGATCGCCCGGGAGCTGCCGCGCGAGGTGCGCGTCCGGGACGGCCAGGTGGTCGCGGACGTACTGAATCCGTCCTGCGTACCGCCCGTGGTGACGGGGGCGGGCCGGTGAGCCGCGCGGGCCGGGGACGGCTGCGGGCGGCCCGGCTCGGCCCCCGGGACGTGCTGCACGTGGGCTCGGCGGGGCTGCGGAGCCGGCCGATGCGGGTGGTGCTCTCCGCGCTGGGCATCGCCATCGGCATCGCCACGATGATCTCGGTGGTCGGCATCTCCGCCTCCAGCCAGGCCCAACTCCTCCGCGAACTCGACACGTTGGGCACCAACCTGCTCGTCGCCTCCCCCGGCGAGTCGATGTTCGCCGGGGAGGACGTCAAGCTGCCGGAGGAGTCGGTCGGGATGGTGGGCCGGATCAGGGGCGTCGAGGACGTCGGCGCGACCGCCGACCTGGACGCGACCGTACGGCGCAACGAGAAGGTCGACGAGGGCGATACGGGCGGGATCACGGTCAAGGCGACGACGGCCGACCTGCTCCGCGTCCTGCGCGGCGAGGTCCGCAGCGGCCGCTGGCTGAACGCCGCGACCGGACGCTACCCCTCCGTGGTCCTCGGCCAGGTGTCGGCCGAGCGGCTGGGCATCACCGCCCCGGGACAGCAAGTGTGGCTGGGTGACCGGTACTTCACTGTCGTCGGCATCCTCGCCCCGCTGCCGCTCGCGCCGGAGATCGAGCGTTCCGCCCTGGTCGGCTGGGAGGGCGCCAAGCGCCTGCTGGGCTTCGAGGGCCACCCCACGTCGGTGTACGAACGCTCGACGGACGCGGCGGTGCAGGACGTGCGCAAGGTGATGGCGGCGACGGTCGACCCGCGGAACCCGCAGAACGTGAAGGTCACCGACCCGTCGTCGGCGCTCCGCGCGAAGGCGGCGACCGAGGGCGCGTTCAGCAGCCTGCTGCTGGGGCTGGGCGGCATCGCCCTGCTCGTCGGGGGCGTCGGAGTCGCCAACACCATGATCATCTCGGTCCTGGAGCGGCGGTACGAGATCGGCCTGCGCCGCTCGCTGGGCGCGACCCGGGGCCAGATCCGCATCCAGTTCGTCACGGAGTCGCTGATGCTGTCGGGCCTGGGCGGCCTGGCGGGCGTGGCACTGGGCGCGGCGGCGACGGGGGTCTACGCCCACTCCGGCCAACTGCCCTGGGTGGTCCCGCTGTGGGCGGTCGGCGGCGGCTTCGGCGCGACGCTGGTCATCGGCACGGTGGCGGGCCTGTACCCGGCGGTCCGGGCGTCCCGGCTCTCCCCGACCCTGGCGCTGCACGCGGCGTGACGACGCTCCGGCGGACTGCCGGACGCACGCGGCGAACCGGCCGCACCCCCTGCCCTGGGGAAAGACCTACCCCGCCGGGCAGGAGGTGCGGCCCTCCGGGGGGTCCGGGAGTGCCGTATGTCTGCCCCCGGAGCCCTGGGAACCTGCCCGTACTCCGTGCGAGCGTGAGGTGGTTGGTCCGCCTGTGATCGTCGGAGGAAGACGCATGAGACTGGCCCGTGAGGACGACACCGCGGCGGGGAAGTCGTCGGCGCCCGGCCGCCCGCGCACGACGCCCGCACCCGCCGGAACCGCCGTGGAGCGGATGCCCGGCCTGCAGAGGAGTGTCGGGAACCGGACGGTGGTCGCGATGCTGCGGCAGTCCGGGCACCAGGGGGCGCAGGACCGGCACCAGCACGGTCCCGACTGCGGGCATCCCGCGCCGGAAGCCCGGGTGCAGCGCGCCCCGGGCGGCACCGGTGTCGCGCGCGCCACGGAGGACGAACACCTCCACCACGATCACGGAAGGGTGCCGGACACCACTCCGGAAGGCCAGAGCGCCCTGCTGGCCTCCGCCATGAACTCGTCGAGCACACCGCTGCCTTCCTCGGTGCTGGCGAAGGCCGGGGCGTTCTACCGGAACGACGCGCTCGCCTCCACCCGCGTCCACAGCAGCCCGGTGGCCCAGCGCGCCACGGCGGCGATGGGGGCCCAGGCCATGACCGTCGGCAACCACATCTTCCTCTCCTCCGGCGCCGCGAGCGACGAGAAGCTGATCGGTCACGAGCTGAGCCATGTGGACAAGAACCTCAAGGGCGTTCCCGAGACGGGTCACGGCAACGGCGCCGGGATCACCGTCACCGACCCGAGGCAGGGTTCCGAGCGGGCGGCCGAGAAGGACGGCGCCGCCTACGCCGCCGGGGTGCGTACCGCCCCCTCCGTCACCGCCCCGCGCGGAGCGGCGAACGGCTCGCACGGTGCCGTCCAGCGGATGACGGAGGGCGAGGAGCAGTCGCAGGCGGCCGGCCGGCGGGTCGCCCCGGAGGATCCTGCCTCGGCCCTGAGCCCCGAGGACCAGGTCGGTTCGCTGCCCGAGGACAGCGAACAGGAGGTCGTCCTGATGCGCGGCGTGACGCCCACCCAGCGCAAACACCTCCAGAACGAGATCATCCGCGGCTCGTTCATCAGCCTCCCGAAGATGGTCAAGGCTCCGGACGAGAACGCCACCCGCCCCGACCCCGAGCATGTCGAGGGCTACAAGAACCAGACCCGCAACGACGAGACCGCGAAGCTGATCGAGTTCTCCACGGACCCCGCGATAGCGGCACAGTTCGCGTCCGAAGCCCGGTACGGATACATGCTCACCATCCGGATCAAGCGGAAGTACCTGGTGAAGGGTGCCACGGGTGCCGAGAAGGGCTGGATCGCGCAGCAGGGCGCGCCCTACGACATCGTGGGGATCGAACAGCGGGATTCGACGGCGGAGGGGGTGGTCCCCCTGACCGCGAGCGAGTTCCGCGACGTGGTCGCGAAGGAGGAGATCGCCGAGTTCCTGCTGTCGGTCCAGGACCCGGTCGCCATGGCGTCCCACCTGCAGAGGTTCCCGCAGGGGCCGCAGCGGACGGCGGAGGCCATGAAGATCGCGAAGCTCCGGAAGGCCGCGTTCCAGAACTGAGTGCCGGCGGGCGGCTCTCCCGGGAGAGGTTCTCCGCGGAGGACTCTCAGGTGGCGGCCGCCCGCCGCACCGCCTGTGCCAGGTCGACGGCCCCCGCGACCCGGGCCGCCACCGTCTCCGCGTACGCCGTGTCCGGGCGTTCGAAGGCGGCCCGGTTCGCCGCGCGCAGGAACGTCAGCACGCCCAGCGTCCGGCCCCGGCTCCGGAGCACCGTGCACAGGGCGTGGGCGGCGTCCCGGGGCCAGCGGCGCTCGGTCGCCCAGGCCGGGTCTCCGGCGGCCCCGGCGCCCGCGCTCGTACGGACCGAGCCGGTGCGCTCGACGGCCTGGAGGGCCGGGTGCCCGGGGCCGTACCGGACGGGGACCGAGCCGCCCGCGACCAGCAGACACGGTCCGGGCGCGTCCGAGGGGGTCGCGGCGGTACGCACCAGACGCTCCCCCGCCGCCGGATCGCCCGACACCGGGTCACCCGCCGTCCACTCACCCGGCGTCAGGTCGACCAGGACGTGGTCGGCGAACCCGGCGAGCGCGAAGTCCAGGAGGGAGGTCGCCGCCTCCATCGGGTCCTCGCACTCGGAGGCCGTACGGGCGGCCCGGTGCAGCTGACTCGTCCGGAACCGCAGCCGGTCGGCCTCCTGCTCCGCGAGCTTGGCAGCGGTGACATCCCGGAAGAGCCACCCCACCCCGAGCGGAACCGGCTCCTCCGTCAACGGCGATGCCAGCCGCAGGAACCCGCTGCGCCAGCACCGGCGGCGCTCGCCCTCCGCCGTGCGCAGGGTCACCCACAACTCGGCCGGGGCGCTCGGGGCGCCTTCGGCCAGCACATGATGCAGGGCCGCCTCCAGCTCCTCGACGCCCTGGACCACCAGCTCACCGAGCGGGCGGCCGAGGAGGGCGGTGCGGCCCCCGCCGAGCGCCCGGGAGGCGTACGCGTTGGCCACGGTCGGGCGCAGGTCGACGTCGACGAGCACCACGCCCCAGGACGCGTCCTCCAGCAGCGCCTCGCTCAGCGCGATGGCCCGCTCCAGGTCGATCTGGGCGTGCACCTCGCTGAACGCGCAGTAGACCCCGGCCGGCTTCCCGTCCGCGCCGCGCACCCCGGCGGACTGGGTCCGCACCAGCACCCGGCCGCCGTCCTTGCGCAGCAGCGCGAACTCGTGCACCTGCCGCCCCGGCGCGCCCATGGCCGACATCAGCCGCCCCTGGACCTCGTCCGCGTCCGCCCGGCGCACCGCCCAGCCCGCGAAGCCGGTACGTCCCACGGCCTCGCTCGCCGACCAGCCGAGGACCCGTTCGGCCTCGCGGTTCCAGTGGGTGACGGTGCCGCCCGCGTCGAAGGCGCACAGCGCCGCGTCCATCCCGTCGAGCAGCGCCGCCAGCAGCTCGGACCCGGCGGGCGCGCCGGGGATCCCGTCCTCGCCGGCCGGGGGCCCGGGATACGCGGAGCACCCCGGTGGCCCGCCGCCGGAATCCTCGTCCGGTCCGAGCTCGTCGGTGGTCCCGCTGCTCCTGGAAGCACCCACTCCGCACCCCCCGCAGAACGTGTCGGCTGTTCTCCCACGCGTCGCCGCGTGTATTGCTGCACGTCAGACCATTCAACTCGAACGTGACTCAGCACACATCAACTTCGCCGAAATCATTTCGCCCGGGGGCGTTCTCCCGGTGGATCCGCGCCTCGGGATCCCGCCGTCGAATAAATCGGTTGAACCGCGATCCGGGCCGCTCCTAGGCTGTGGAGCACACAGGAAAGGAGGTGTTCAGGAAGTGATTTCTTCTCGGACTCGTGAGGTGACTGCGGGCTGACGCCCGTCGTCGCACTCTTTCTGCAGTGCAGGCCGGACGCCGGCCAATCCCAAGCAGTCACCGACCCGCAGGCTCGCCGGTAAGTCCGGCCGGCTCCTCCGTGCACGGAGGAACCAGAGCCTGCGGGTTTCTGCGTTCCCCGTCCCGCGCGCCGCTCCCGGATCACGGGTCACGGACCAGAGGCCAGGGACCAGGGACCAGGGATCACGGACAGAGCCGCTCCACCCGCCACTCACCGATCTCCCGCACATACCGCAGCCGGTCGTGCAGCCGGTTCTCGTGCCCCTGCCAGAACTCGATCGTCTCCGGCACCACCCGGAAGCCGCCCCAGTGCGGCGGGGCCGGGACCTTCTCGCCCTCCGGGTAGCGGGCGGCCAGCTCCTCGTACCGGCCGATGAGCTCCTCGCGGGAGCCGACGACGGTGGACTGGGCGCTGGCCCACGCACCGAGCTGGGAGCCGTGCGGGCGGGTGCGGAAGTAGCCCACGGTCTCCTCACGGGAGACCCGGGACGCGGCACCGGTGACGATGACCTGGCGGGCCATGGGATGCCAGGGGAAGAGCAGCGAGACGTACGGGTTCGCGGCCAGCTCGCGGCCCTTGCGGGAGTCGTAGTTGGTGAAGAAGACGAAGCCCCGGTCGTCGTACTGCTTGAGCAGCACGGTGCGCGAGGACGGGCGGCCGTCCGGGGTCGCGGTGGAGACGATCATCGCGTTGGGCTCGTGCAGCACCCCGCCGACGGCGACCTCGCGGAACCAGCGGGCGAACTGGTCCATCGGATCGGCGCTGAGGTCGCGCTCGGTGAAGTCCTCGGAGCGGTACTGCTCGCGCATGGCCGCCGGATCGGTGGTGGAATCGACAGGGGAAGGCCCTGCGGAAGGAGCCTGATGGGCGGCGTGGTCCGGTGCGGGCACAGCACGATCCGGAGTGGGCACGGAGTGATCAGGTGTGGGCACGGCCCCATCCTGCCGCAGTGGCCGAGTCTGCCCGGCGTCGAGGGGCCGTAACCACGCCCTGCCGAAATGGGCCCCTGTGCCGGATGTCACGCTTCCCCGCTCCGTGGGAACCCGCCAATATCGTGGGGCAGGCCCCTGTGGCCTTCGTATGGCAGCGGCCCTTTCCCGCACCTGCTCCACGGCCGCCGACCACAGGACGCCGCCCGCCCGCCGCCCGCCGAACTGAGGGAGCCGCCTGATGTCCGACTTCGTACCCGGTCTTGAGGGAGTCGTCGCGTTCGAAACGGAGATCGCCGAACCGGACAAGGAAGGCGGTTCGCTCCGTTATCGGGGGGTCGACATCGAGGATCTCGTCGGCCACGTCTCGTTCGGGAACGTGTGGGGCCTGCTGGTGGACGGGGCGTTCAACCCGGGCCTGCCGCCGGCCGAGCCGTTCCCGATCCCCGTGCACTCCGGTGACATCCGGGTCGACGTGCAGTCGGCGCTCGCGATGCTCGCCCCCGTCTGGGGCCTGAAACCGCTGCTGGACATCGACGAGGCGACCGCCCGGGACGACCTGGCGCGGGCCGCCGTGATGGCACTGTCGTACGTCGCCCAGTCGGCACGCGGTCAGGGACGGCCGATGGTGCCCCAGAGCGAGATCGACAAAGCGCAGTCGGTGGTGGAGCGGTTCATGATCCGCTGGCGCGGCGAGCCGGACCCGAAGCATGTGAAGGCGGTCGACGCGTACTGGACGTCGGCGGCCGAGCACGGCATGAACGCCTCCACCTTCACCGCCCGGGTCATCGCCTCGACCGGAGCGGACGTCGCGGCGGCGCTGTCCGGCGCGGTGGGCGCGATGTCGGGCCCGCTGCACGGCGGCGCTCCGTCCCGGGTCCTCGGCATGATCGAGGAGATCGAGCGCACGGGCGACGCCGGTGCGTACGTGAAGCAGGCGCTGGACCGGGGCGAGCGCCTGATGGGCTTCGGCCACCGTGTCTACCGCGCCGAGGACCCGCGCGCCCGCGTCCTGCGCCGCACGGCCCGCGAGCTGGCCGCGCCGCGCTTCGAGGTGGCGGAGGCGCTGGAGAAGGCCGCGCTGGAGGAGCTGCACGCGCGGCGTCCGGACCGCGTCCTGGCGACGAACGTGGAGTTCTGGGCGGCGATCGTGCTGGACTTCGCGGAGGTCCCGGCGCACATGTTCACGTCGATGTTCACGTGTGCCCGCACGGCGGGCTGGTCGGCGCACATCCTGGAGCAGAAGCGCACGGGCCGCCTGGTGCGCCCCTCGGCGACCTACATCGGCCCGGGGACGCGCGACCCGCGTGAGATCGACGGGTACGACGACATCGTCGCGGGCTGAGGCGGGCGCTACCGGGTGTAGCTACGGAGGCGAGGCCCCGGGCCCGCCCCCGTAGCTACGCTCCGTAACACCGGCCCGTAACACCGGCCCGGAGCACCGCCCCGTAGCGCCGCCCCGACTCAGAGCTTCCCGGACACGAAGGCCGTGCGGTGACCGTCCAGCCGGCGGTCGAACTCCGCGAGGAAGGCCGGGGTGAAGTCGGGCCACCCCCAGAAGGTGAAGCCGAGGTTGCCGAAGGCGAAGCAGTTGTCCATTCCGGTCCAGTCACCGAGCGGGGACGCGGCATCGCAGTGCGCGCACCGGACGAGGGCCTCGCCCCCCGCCGACCAGTCCTCGATCGCCTCGGCGAAGGGGGACCAGGCACCGGGGATCTCCTCCCAGGTCTCGTCGTGGAACTCGGTGTCCCGCGCGCAGCGTGGGCATGTGGCCAAGGCCGGGTCGGCCCACTGCCCGGAGTCGAACACGGTGCGGGTGACCTCGACGTCGAGCCCCCCGCCCTGCCACGGTTCGCCCCAGCCGCTGCTGTCGACGACCTCCCGGATCCGCGGACCCGGCGGATATCCGGGATCGCTGCCGAGGACGGGTTCGGTGCGGTCGGGCCCGATGACGCCCTCGGCCACGAGCCAGGCGACCACGCGTGCGGCCAGCGGGGCGGCGTCCGCCTCGGTGACATCGCGGTCGACGACGATCTGGAAGTAATCCCCCACGGTTCCCCCTCCGATTCCGATGCACTCCACTCTGCCACCCCCCTCTGACACCCCCCCTGGCACCGCCCTCGGACACGGGGTTCAGGCGCGGGGTTCAGGCGCGGTCGACCCGGCGCACGGCGATGACGTTGTCGGTCACGGTCGCCGTCTCGCCGGCGGGCCCGGTGGCGGTCCGCCGGGGCGCGTGGCAGCGCTCGGTCCGCCATCCGTCGCCCAGCCGCAGGGACGCGAGTACGTCGTCGGGGGCGGGGAAGCGTACGTCCTGGTGGCCGTCCCGCCAGGACCAGGGAGCCAGCGAGGCGTGCTCGACCAGCACCAGCAGCCCGCCCGGGGCGACGGCCTCGGCGGCCCGCCGGAGCACCTGCTCGCGGGGGATCTCCACAGGGGTGTGGAAGTAGCTGGCGGCGACCAGGGCGAAGTCTCCGTCGGGAAAGGACCGGGCCAGATCGTGCCGGCTCGGGTGGACGCGGCCGGTCAGCCCGGCCGCGGCGGCTCCGGCGGTGACCCTGCCCAGGGCGGTGGCCGAGACATCGACGGCGGTGACGTCCCAGCCGAGCGAGGCGAGCCAGAGCGCGTCGCCGCCGTGCCCGCAGCCGAGATCGAGCGCCCGGCCGCCGCCGCCCGGCGCGGGAGCCAGGGCGGTCACGACCTCGGCGAGGACCGCGTTGGGCCGGGTGCCCCACTGGGCGTCCACGCCGGCGTAGTGGTTCTCCCAGAAGGCGGCGGAGTCGGTGGCACCGGTGGTGTCGCTGCTCATGGCTGTCTCCCTCATCTTCTTCATCTTCTTCGTCGTCGCGGCGGTCGCTCCGGATGGAGCACCCCGCTCAGCAGGAAGGTGCGTCACGCGCTGCCGCACTTGCAAGGAGCCATGCCGTTTCGGCAACCTGACAACCATGGGAGACCCGGCAGGCACAGCGGACACGGCAGACACGGCAGACACGGGAAGCAGGGACAGCGTCCTGGCGGCCGTGGGCCCCCGCCTCCGCCAACTGCGGCGCAGGCACGGAATGACGCTGGCCGAGCTGGCCGAGCGGACCGGGATCAACGAGAGCACCCTGTCCCGCCTGGAGGGCGGCACCCGCAAGCCGACGCTCGAGCTGCTGCTGCCGCTGGCGGAGGTGCACGCGGTACCGCTGGACGAACTGGTCGGGGCACCCCGCACGGGCGACCCGCGCATCCACATCCGCCCGGTCACCCGCGACGGCCTCACCTACGTACCGCTCAGCCGCCCCGGCGGCGTCCAGGCCCACAAGCTGCTGATCCCGCCGGGGCCGGACACCGAGCCGACCTTGCGGACCCACGAGGGCTTCGAGTGGCTGTACGTACTGGCCGGGCGGCTGCGGCTGATCCTGGGCGAGCGGACGCTGGTCCTGAAGCCGGGCGAGGCAGCCGAGTTCGACACCCATGTGCCGCACTGGCTCGGCCCGGACGACGACCGGACGGTCGAGCTCCTCGTCCTCTTCGGCCATCAGGGCGAACGGGCCCATCTGAGGGCCCGCCAGGAGCCTTCGCGGGGACCGGCCGACGCGTCCCGCACACCACGGACCTCGGGCGACCGCGACTGATCACGGACAGCCGCCTCGGTGAGTGGGCCCGGGGCGGGGCGGGCCGGGCAAGGCCAGGGCGGGAAAATTCGCGTGCTCCCGCGACCTGGGCCGCGCTATCGTCACCAGCATGAACGTCACCGGCATCACCACCACCGCGACCGCGCGAGCGACCAGCTCGCCGGTTGCCGCCGCCTGACCTTCTTCTCTCTCCCCCCGGCGACCGGAAACGGTCCGTCGGCAGTGCCCGTGGCCCTTCGGCCCCGGCCGGGTGACCGAGCGGTCCCGTTCTCCGGTGCCTCCCCCGCTGCAACGCGAAGGAGCCACTCCCATGCGTACGGACCAGCTGGTCAGCACGTTCGTCGAGTACTACGAAGAGCGCGGCCACCGCCGGATCACCGGCTCGACACTGCTGCCGCCGCCCGGCGACGCCGTGCTCTTCACCACCTCCGGCATGCACCCGCTCACCCCGCACCTGGAGGGCCGCCCACATCCGCTCGGCAGGCGGCTCGTGAACGTACAGCGCTGTCTGCGCACCACGGACCTGGACGAGGTCGGGGACGCCCGCCACCTGACGGTCTTCGAGATGCTCGGCACCTGGTCGCTGGGCGACTACGAGGGCCCGCTCAGCCTCGACTGGGGGTACGGGCTGCTCACCGAGGGGCTCGGCATCGATCCCGGACGGTTGCATGCCACCGTCTACGCCGGTGACGGCCGGACCGGGCCGGACACCGCCTCCCTCGAACTGTGGCAGGGCCTAGGCGTCCCCGTGGAACTCACCGTGGAGGACAACTGGTGGTCCAACGGACCGGTCGGACCGTGCGGCCCCGACTCGGAGTTCTTCCTGTGGAGCGGTGACGGCCCACCGCGGTCGACGCCCACCGGCGACGACCGCTGGGTGGAGGTGTGGAACCACGTGACGATGACCCACCGCCGGCTCGACGACGGCTCCCTCGTACCGCTTCCCCAGCGCAACGTGGACACCGGACTCGGCCTGGAGCGGCTGGCCTCTCTGCTCCAGGGCAAGTCGTCCGTCTTCGCCTGCGACGTCTTCGACCCCTGGCACCGCCTCGTGCCGCCCCTGTGGCCCCTGGAAGAACCGTCGCTGCGCCTGGTCATCGACCACCTGCGCTCGGCCGTCGTACTGCTCGGCGACGGAGTACGCCCGGCCAACACGGGCCAGGGCTACGTACTGCGCCGCCTGCTGCGCCGCGTCCTCACCGTGCTCCGGCGGAAGGACCTGCCGTACGGCATCGAGGACCTGCCGGAAGAACTGGTCCGGCACACCTTGGACCACTTCCGGCAGGACATGCGCCCCGGCGACGTGCTCCGGGTGCTGCGCGAGGAGGAGCACCGGTTCGGCCAACTCCTGGAACGCGGCCGGGGCGTGCTGGCCAGGCCCCGGTTCCGAGGCCCGCTGACCGACGAGGACTTCCACTACCTCCACGACACCCACGGCCTGCCGCGCGAGCTGATCACGGGCCTGCGCCAGGAGTGAGGACGCGCAGCCGACGACACGGCAGCCGCTCGCCGTGCACGCGAGCGGAAGGACACCCCGGCGAGGGGCGCTGGGCGTGGGGACCGTCGCGAAAAGGGAAGGCGGGAGCCAACGGGCGTTGGCAGGATGTCCGAGCCCAGCACCCGAGGGAAAGGGACCGCCGACCATGGCTCGTGCCGTCACGTTGATCCGCTCCGCCACCCTGTCCGACGTTGCCGAGTACGCGTACGCGGCCACGGCACCGGCCGAGTCACGCCTGATCTTCCTCGCCGGGGCGTGTCCGCTGAACGAGGACGGCTCCACGGCCGCGATCGGTGACTACGCGGGTCAGGCGACGAAGGCCATCGAGAACATGCGGTCCGCCCTCGCCACCTCAGGTGCGTCCCTCCAGGACGTCATCAGCACCAGGGTTCTCGTCGCGTCGGACCGGCGAGAGGACCTGGTGGCGGCCTGGGCGGTCGTCCGGGACTCGTTCGCTGACCATGACGTTCCCAGCACCCTGATGGGCGTCACCGTGCTCGGCTACCAGGACCAACTCGTCGAGATCGAGGCCGTCGCCGCCGTGCTCGACTCTTGAGCCCACGGGCACGCTTCTCGAGCCCACGGGCACGCTGAGGCCCCCGAGCGCACCCGAACCGTCGCGGGAGCGACGGGCCGGCGCGAGCGTTTTCAGGCCCCGAACGAGTGGACTTGGCGGGACGCGGCCGGGATGCGGCGCGGAGCCCGGGGGCCGGATGGTGTCGTTGCCGTCCGCTCCGCCCCCCCTCCCCCACGGCCTGGAAAGGTCCCGCCATGCGATGCTCCCCCACCCGACGCCCCTTCGCCGCGATGCTGCTCGCGGCGTCCGTCCTGGCCACGATGGCCCTGGCTCCCGCCCCTGCGGTCCAGGCCGCAGGCCTCGACCGGCACGATCAGCACCACGGGAGCGACCGGCACGGCGAGGACGACTGTCCGCCGGGCGGCCTCGACCCCGCGCTGAGGGCCGAGCTGGACAGAACCATCGACGAGGTCCGCGAACAGGCGGGCATTCCCGGTGCCGTCGTCGGGCTGTGGATGCCGGGGAAGGGGAGCTACGTCCACACGAGCGGCGTCGCCGACAAGGCCACCGGTGAGCCGATGTCGGCCGACACTCGCATCCGGATCGGCAGTGAGACCAAGACGTTCACGGTCACCGCGCTGCTCCAACTCGTCGACGACAAGCGCGTCGGTCTGGACGACCCGATCTCGGCCTATGTCCCCGGCGTGCGCAACGGCGACCGGATCACGCTCCGTCAGCTCGCCGGGATGCGCAGCGGTCTGTTCCCGTACACCGCCGACCCGGGCTTCGTGAACGACCTGCTGAGCGACCCGTACCGCTCGTTCACCCCGCGGGGCGTGCTCGCGTACGGCATGAAGCACAAGAACACGTTCAAGCCGGGCGCGGAGTTCCAGTACTCCAACTCCAACCTCGTCCTGCTCGGGCTCGTCATCGAGAAGGTCACCGGGCAGAAGCTCGGGCAGGTCATCCACGAGCGGGTGCTCCGTCCCGCCCGCCTGCACCACACGCTCTTCCCGAAGGGGGCCGAGTTCCCCGAGCCGCACGCCCACGGCTACACCGACCAGACGCTGAGCGGTGAGACCGAGGACGCCACGGACTGGAACCCCAGCTGGGCGTGGGCGGCCGGCGCGATGATCTCCGATCTGCACGACCTGCGCCGCTGGGCCAAGGTCGTCGCCACCGGGGAGCTGCTGAGCCCCGCGACCCAGGCGCAGCGGCTCAAGACCCTGCCGACCGGATTCCCGGGGCTCAGCTACGGCCTGGGCATCTTCGAGACCGGCGGGTGGATCGGGCACAACGGGTCCCTGCCGGGGTACGAGACCGTGACCGTCTACCTGCCCGCGCAGAAGGCCACCATGGTCATCATGATCAACACGGATTCGCTCAGCGGAACGCAGGAGCCGTCCACCCTGCTCGCCCGCGCGGTCACACAGATCGCCACCCCGGACCACGTCTACGACGGCAGCGCCTCCCAGGGGCCCAACACCCCCTGAGCCGGGAAGGGTCCGGTCCCCGCGTTCGGGGACCCGTCAGCGATGGGGCGGCCGGGTGGGCGGCCGCCTCACCCCAGCCCCTCCTCCACCAGCGCCGCCCACTGCGCCACCACCCGCGCCCGCCGGGCGGTGTCGTCGGTGAGGAGGTTGGCGAGGCCGAGGCCGCGGGCCATGTCCAGGAGGCCCTGGACCGTTTCGCGGGCTCCGGGTCGCGATTCGTCGGCTCCCAGGAGTTCGACGGCGATCCGGTGGGTCTCGCGGCCCACCCTCGCCTCCAGCTCCGTGACGCGCGGCCGGAGCTGGGCCTCGTTGGAGGCGGCGACCCAGAGCTGGAGCGCGGCCCGGAACAGGGGGCCGGTGTAGAGGTCGACCAGGGCCGCGACCACCTGCGCGCGGCCCTGCACGGGGAGCGCGCGCAGGGCGGCGGAGCGTTCCTCGGCGACGTACTCCACCGCCCCCGTGAACAGGTCCTCGCGGGTCGGGAAGTGGTGCTGGGCCGCGCCGCGCGAGACCCCGGCGCGCTCGGCGACGACCGAGACGGTGGAGCCCGCCCAGCCGTGTTCCGCCAGGCAGGCCACCGCGGCCTCCAGGAGACGCTGCCTGGTGGCCCGGCTGCGGTCCTGCTTGGGCGCGTGGGCCGCCTTGTGGGGGGTGGCAGGGGTGGAGGAGGGGGTGGAGGAAGAAGAGGTCACCGCACCCACGCTGGGTCCCGTCGTTCGAGGAAGGCCGTCATCCCCTCCCGCGCCTCGTCGGAGGCGAACAACGCGGCGGACAGGGCGATGAGGTCTTCGGCGTACTGGTCGAAGCTCCTCAGCACCGTAGCCGTGACCAGCTCCTTCGATGCGGCCAGCCCCTGCGGAGACGCCCGGCGCAGGCCGTTCAGGACCGGGACCAGCGCCTCGTCCACGTCCTCGGCGGCCACCGTGACCAGCGAGATCCGCGCCGCCTCCGCCGCGTCGAACCGCTCACCCGTGAGGTAGTAGCGATGCGCCGCCGTGCGGTCCACCCGGGGGAGCAGGGTCAGCGAGATCACCGCCGGGGCCAGGCCCAGCCGGGACTCCGTCAGGGCGAAGGACGACGTCTCGCCCGCCACCGCGATGTCGCACGCCGCCAGCAGGCCCAGGCCCCCCGCCCGGACATGGCCCGTGACCCGGGCCACCACCGGTTTGGGCAGCGCCACGATCCCCCGCATCAGGCCCACGAACGCCTCCGGGTCCGGCGGCGCCTTCAGGTCCGCCCCCGCACAGAACGTCGTGCCGGTGTGGGTCAGCACCACCGCCCGTACGGTGTCGTCGGCGGCGCAGACCGCCAGGGCCTCCCGCAGTTCGCCCACCAGTGCCGCCGACAGCGCGTTCCGGTTCGCCGGGGAGTCCAGGGTCAGCGTCGCCACGCCCCGGTCCTGCGTCCGTACGATCAGGGTCACGTCCGCTCCGTCTTCTCCCGGTCGCGCAGCTCACGCCGGAGGATCTTGCCGGTGACCGCTCTGGGCACCGCCTCGATGAACTCTGCCCGCCGGATCTTCTTGTACGGGGACACCCGCTCGGCGACGTACGCCATGACGTCCTCGGCGGTGAGGTCCTCCCCGGTCGCGCCCCGGACCAGGAACGCCTTCGGGACCTCGTTGCCCTCCGCGTCGTACACGCCGATCACCGCCGCGTCCGCGAGGTGCTCGTGGGTCAGCAGCAGGGCCTCCAGCTCGGCGGGGGCCACCTGGTAGCCCTTGTACTTGATCAGTTCCTTGACCCGGTCGACGACGAACAGCCAGCCGTCCGCGTCCACCCGGCCGACGTCGCCGGTGCGCACCCAGCCCGCCGCGTCGATCATCTCCGCGGTGGCGTCGGGGCGGCCCAGATAGCCCTTCATCACCTGGGGGCCCCGCACGAGGATCTCGCCGTCCGCTCCCGGCTCCGCGTCCTTCGCCGGGTCCTCCAGGGACACGATCCGCATCTCGGTGCCCGGCAGCAGCTTGCCGACGGTTCCCGGCGGCGGCTGCTCGGCGGAGAGCGGCACCGCGTGCATACCGGGCGAGAGCTCCGTCATCCCGTACGCCTGGCGCAACGGCGGCAGCCCCAGGCGGGCCGAACAGGCGGCGGCCAGGTCGGCGTCCAGCGGGGCGGCGGCGCTGACGATGTACTGGAGCGAGGAGAGGTCGTACTGCCCGACCATCGGGTGCTTCGCGAGCGCCAGCACGATCGGCGGGGCCACGTAGAGGCCGGTGATGCGGTGCGTCTGGATGGCCTCCAGGAACTGGGCCAGGTCGAAGCGGGGCAGGACGACGACCGTCGCGCCGTGGCGCAGCGGGGCGTTCATCAGCGCCGTGAGCCCGTAGATGTGGAAGAAGGGCAGGACGGCCAGGATGCGGTCGCCCCGGCCCATGGGAAGGAGCGGACTCAGCTGCTCCAGGTTCGTCGCGATCGAGCGGTGCGTCAGCATCACGCCCTTGGGCGTGCCCGTCGTGCCGGAGCTGTACGGGAGCGCCGCGACGTCCTCGCCGGGGTCGATGGCGATCTCCGGCTCGGGGGCGGTGGAGGACAGCATGTCCTGGACCGAGGTGTGGCCCTCCGCCCGGTCGCAGACGAAGATCTCCCGGACGCCGCCGGCCAGTTCGGCCGCCCGGCGGGCGGTCTCCAGGAACGGGGAGACCGTGACGACCCAGCGGGCCCCGCTGTCGGCGAGCTGCCTGGCGAACTCCTCGGTCGTGGCCAGCGGGTGGACCATGGTGACGGAGGCCCCGGCGCGGGTGGCCCCGTAGAAGACCGCCGGGTAGACGATGGTGTTCGGGCTGTGGAGGGCGAGGACGTCGCCCTTGCGGAGTCCGGCCTCGGCGAGTGCGGCGGCGATGCGCCGGTGGAAGCCGTCGAGCTGGGCGTACGTGAAGGAGTTGCCGTTCGTCCCGTCGATCAGGGCGAGGGTCTCACCGAACCCGGCGGCCCCGCCGAGGACCGCTTCGTGGATGGGCGTGTCGAGGGCCGGTACGTCTGCGTACTCGCTGCGGAACACCATGGCGGTCCCCTGTCGTCGTGGTGGCCCGCGCCGCCTGGACGACAGGCGCGGGACGCCGTGCGGGTGTGGAGGATCAAAATCGCCGCGCGGGCGCGGAATGGGGAGAGTAGGCCCCGCTCCTTCCCGCGCCCTGGGGGCTGTCATCAAACTGCCGTCGTCGCCCGGAAAGCGGCAGTTTGACGACAGCCCTCAGTACGACTTCGGCAGGCCCAGCGTCTGGTGCGAGACGTAGTTCAGGATCATCTCCCGGCTGACCGGGGCGATCCGGGCCACCCGGGACGCGGTGACCAGGGACGCGAGCCCGTACTCGCGGGTCAGGCCGTTGCCGCCGAGGGTGTGCACGGCCTGGTCCACCGCCTTCACGCACGCCTCGCCCGCCGCGTACTTCGCCATGTTCGCCGCCTCGCCCGCCCCGATGTCGTCGCCGTCGTCGTACAGCCGGGCCGCCTTCTGCATCATCAGGCGCGCCAGCTCCAGGTCGATGTGGGCCGTGGCGAGCGGGTGCGCGATGGCCTGGTGGGAGCCGATCGGGGCGTTCCACACCTGGCGGGTGCGGGCGTAGTCCACGGCCTTGGCCAGCGCGAACCGGCCCATCCCGATGCCGAAGGCGGCCGTCATGATCCGCTCGGGGTTGAGTCCGGCGAAGAGCTGGAGGAGGCCCGCGTCCTCGTCGCCCACCAGGGCGTCGGCGGGCAGCCGTACGTCGTCCAGGACGAGCTCGAACTGCTTCTCCGGGGCGTGGAGTTCCATGTCGATCACGCTCCGCCCGAAGCCGGGGGCATCGCGCGGGACGATGAACAGGCAGGGTTTCAGCTTCCCGGACCGGGCGTCCTCGGTTCGGCCGACGATCAGTGTGGCGTCGGCTATGTCGACGCCGGACACGAACACCTTGCGGCCGGTGAGAACCCAGTCGACGCCGTCGCGGCGGGCGGTGGTGGTGATCCGGTGGGAGTTGGAGCCGGCGTCGGGCTCGGTGATGCCGAAGGCCATGGTGAGGCTTCCGTCGGCGAGGCCGGGCAGCCACTGCTGTTTCTGTTCGTCCGTGCCGAAGCGGGCGATGACCGTGCCGCAGATCGCGGGCGACACGATCATCATCAGGAGGGGCGAGCCGGCCGCCCCCAACTCCTCCAGCACGATGGAGAGTTCGGCCATACCGCCGCCTCCGCCGCCGTACTCCTCGGGAAGGTTCACCCCGAGGTAGCCGAGCTTGGCGGCCTCCGCCCACAGCTCGTCGGTGTGGTTGCCCGCGCGGATGACGGTGGTCATGTAGTCGCGCCCGTACCGCTTGCCGAGGGCGGCGACGGCGGCCCGCAGGGCCTGGTGCTCTTCGGTTTCGAGGACGGTGCGTGCGGTGCTCATGCGGTCTCCTCCGGTACGGGGATGGCGGCCGGGTCCTCCTGGACCACGGCGAGCAGCGCGCCGACCTCGACCTGGTGTCCGGGGACGGCGTGCAGGGCGGTGAGGGTGCCGGTGGCGGGGGCGAGGATGCGGTGCTCCATCTTCATCGCCTCCAGCCAGATCAGCGGCTGCCCGGCCGCGACGGGGACCCCGGCGGCCAGGCCCTCCGCGAGGCGGACGACGGTCCCGGGCATCGGGGCGAGCAGGGAGCCGGGCTCGGTCCGTGTGGCGGGGTCGGTGAAGCGGGGCAGGGCGGTGAACGTGTACGAGGCGTCGGCGGTGTCCACGTGCACCCGGTCGCCGTCGGCGGTGACGGCGAAGGTCCGGGTCACCCCGTCGATCTCGAGGGTGACGCGGTCGGGGGCGGCGGCCAGGACCCGGACGCCGGGGGCGTCGTGCGGTTCCGGGGGGCCGGAGCGCGGGGTGCGGAGGGCGACCTCGTGCTCGGCCCCGTCGGGTTCGCCGCGGTAGCGCTTGAGCTGCGGCTGCGAGGGCACGTTGCGCCAGGCCCCGAAGCGGGTGGGGGCGGGGCCGCCGGCGGTGGTGGCGCGTACGGCTTCCGCCAGGGCGGCGGCGAGGGCGGCCCGGCCCGGATCCCGGCCGGGCCCCGGGGCGGTCAGGGCCGCGAGGTGCCGGTCGTAGAACCCGGTGTCCAGGCGCGCCGCCGTGAAGTCCGGGTGGCGCAGCGACCGGACGAGCAGGTCGCGGTTGGTGACCGGGCCGTGGATCCGGGTCCGTTCCAGCGCGCGGGCCAGCAGCCGGACGGCCCCGGCGCGGGTCGGGGCGTGGGCGATCACCTTGGCGAGCATCGGGTCGTAGTGCACGCCGATGGCGTCGCCGCCGGTGTACCCGGTGTCCAGGCGCAGGCCCGGCGCGTCCGGCACGTCCAGCGCGAGCAGGGTTCCGGTCTGCGGCTGCCAGTCGCGGGCGGGGTCCTCGGCGTAGAGCCGGGCCTCCACCGCGTGGCCGGCCGCCTCCGGGGGCCGGGGCGAGGGCAGCGGTCCGCCCTCCGCCACGCACAGTTGCAGGGCGACCAGGTCGAGCCCGAACACGGCTTCCGTCACGGGGTGTTCGACCTGGAGGCGGGTGTTCATCTCCAGGAAGTACGGCCGCCCGTCGGCGGAGACCAGGAACTCCACGGTCCCCGCGCCCCGGTAGTCCACGGCACGGGCCGCCGCCACGGCCGCTTCGTACAGCCGGGCGCGCAGGGCCTCGTCCAGGCCGGGAGCCGGGGCCTCCTCGATGACCTTCTGGTGGCGGCGCTGGAGCGAGCAGTCCCGGGTCCCGAGCGCCCACACGGTGCCGTGCTCGTCCGCCATGACCTGGACCTCGACGTGCCGGCCGCGCTCCACGTACGGCTCGGCGAAGACCTCGCCGTCCCCGAAGGCGGCGGTGGCCTCGGCGGCGGCGGCCCGCAACTCCGCCGGGAGCGCTTCGAGTTCGCGGACGACGCGCATGCCGCGCCCGCCGCCGCCCGACGCCGCCTTCAGCAGCAGCGGCAGGTCGGCGGCGGTCGCGGCGGCCGGGTCCACGGGGGCCAGCAGCGGGACCCCGGCCCCGGCCATCAGCTCCTTGGCCCGGGTCTTGGAGGCCATCAGCTCGATGGCCTTGACCGGCGGGCCCACCCACACGAGCCCCGCGTCCTGCACGGCGGCGGCGAAGGCGGCGTTCTCCGAGAGGAAGCCGTAGCCGGGGTGCACGGCGTCCGCACCGGCGGCCCGTGCGGCGGCCACGACGAGATCGCCGCGCAGATAGGTGTCGGCGGGGGCCGCCCCCGGCAGGCGTACGGCGAGGTCCGCCTCCCGTACGTGCAGGGCGTCGGCGTCCGCGTCGGAGTACACGGCGACCGTGGTGATGCCCAGGTCGCGGCAGGTACGGAAGATCCGGCAGGCGATCTCGCCCCGGTTGGCGACGAGCAGGGTCTGGATCACGTCACTCCTCATGGGCGGATCACATCCGGAAGACGCCGAAGCCGCCACGGACGCCCTCGACCGGTGCGGTGTGGATCGCGGACAGGCACATCCCGAGGACGGTGCGGGTGTCGCGCGGGTCGATGACCCCGTCGTCGTAGAGCCGCCCGGACAGGAACATCGGCAGCGACTCGGCCTCGATCTGCTGCTCCACCATGGCGCGCAGCCCGGCGTCCGCCTCGTCGTCGTACGGCTGCCCCTTGGCGGCGGCGGAGGCGCGGGCGACGATGGAGAGGACGCCCGCGAGCTGCTGGGGGCCCATGACGGCGGACTTGCTGCTGGGCCAGGCGAAGAGGAAACGCGGGTCGTAGGCGCGGCCGCACATCCCGTAGTGGCCGGCCCCGTAGGACGCGCC
Organism: Streptomyces sp. NPDC020884; assembly: GCF_044333935.1. Lineage (NCBI taxonomy): Bacteria > Bacillati > Actinomycetota > Actinomycetes > Kitasatosporales > Streptomycetaceae > Streptomyces > Streptomyces sp. NPDC020884. The sequence continues at coordinate 520,417 of NZ_JBIRRY010000003.1, forward strand.
CATCAGGACCGACAGATGCGGGACCTTCGAGTTGGCGACCGCGTTGATCATCATCGCGCCGTGCTTGATGATCCCGCCCTGCTCGTACTCCTTGCCGACCATGTAGCCGGTGGTGTTGTGGAGGAAGAGCAGCGGGATGTCGCGCTGGTTGGCGAGCTGGATGAACTGGGCGGCCTTCTGCGACTCCTCGCTGAACAGCACGCCCTGCGCGTTGGCGAGGATCCCCACCGGATAGCCGTGCAGCCGCGCCCAGCCGGTGACCAGGCTCGTCCCGTACAGCGGCTTGAACGCGTCGAAGTCCGAGCCGTCCACCAGCCGGGCGATGACCTCGCGCGGGTCGAAGGGGACTTTCAGGTCGCCCGGCACGATCCCGAGCAGTTCGTCCTCGTCGTACTTCGGCGGCTCGGCGGGACCCGGATCGGCGTGCGCCTTGCGCCGGTTGAGCCGGGCGACGATGCGCCGGGCCTGGCGCAGCGCATCGTGCTCGTCGACGGCGAAGTGGTCGGCCAGACCGGAGGTGCGGGCGTGCATCTCGGCCCCGCCGAGGGACTCGTCGTCGCTCTCCTCGCCGGTGGCCATCTTCACCAGGGGCGGTCCGCCGAGGAAGACCTTGGACTGATCCCTGATCATCACGGTGTGGTCGGACATCCCGGGGACGTACGCGCCGCCGGCCGTCGAGTTGCCGAACACCACGGCCACGGTGGGGATTCCGGCGGCGGAGAGCCGGGTCAGGTCACGGAAGAGGGCCCCGCCCGGGATGAAGATCTCCTTCTGGGACGGCAGATCGGCCCCGCCCGACTCGACCAGGCTGATGACAGGGAGCCGGTTGGCGAAGGCGATCTCGTTGGCGCGCAGGGCCTTCTTCAGCGTCCAGGGGTTCGAGGCTCCGCCGCGTACGGTCGGGTCGTTGGCGGTGATCAGGCACTCGACGCCCGCCACCACCCCGATCCCGGTGACGAGCGAGGCCCCGACCGCGTAATCGCTGCCCCAGGCGGCCAGCGGCGACAGCTCCAGGAACGGGGTGTCGGGGTCGACGAGCAGCTCGATCCGCTCCCGGGCCGGAAGCTTGCCGCGTTCGCGGTGCCGGGCCACGTACTTCTCGCCGCCGCCCGCGAGCGCCTTGGCGTGCTCGGTCTCCAGCTCGGCGAGCTTGGCCAGCAGGGCGGTGCGGTTGGCCGCGTAGTCGGGGCCGTTGGTGTCGAGCCCGGTGGGCAGGACGGTCATGCGGTCACCTCCGGGAGCGGGATGCCTGCCAGCAGCGGTACGGGCAGGGGCAGCCACCGGGACCGCAGCCACTCCCCCACCGCCTTGGCCTGCGGGTCGAACCGGGCCTGCGCGGCGACGCCCTCCCCCAGGAGGCCGCGCACGGTGAAGTTCAGGGCGCGCAGATTGGGCAGGACATGGCGTACGACGGTCAGTTCGGCGGTCTCCGGGAGGAGTTCCCGGAACCGCTCGACGGTCAGCTCGTGCGCCAGCCACCGCCACGCGGCGTCGTCGCGCACCCACACGCCCACGTTGGCGTCGCCGCCCTTGTCGCCGCTGCGCGCGCCCGCGATCAGGCCCAGGGGGGCGCGCCGGGTGGCGGCGGAGGGGTACGGGGCGGGGAGCGGCGGTTCCTCGACCTCGGCCAACTCCCGGGTGAGCGAGGGCGGTTCCATGAGCAGCCGGGTCCCGTCCGGCAGCACGGCGGTGTGCCCGACGTCTCCCGCCGGTACGTGGATCGCCTCGAACACGCCGTAGGGCGCGCCCTTTCCGGGCGGGGCGGTGACATGGAAGCCGGGGTAGCTGCCGAGGGCCAGTTCCACGGCGGCCCCGGAGACCACCCGGCCGACCGCGTCGGCGTTCCGGTCGCGGACGACGAGCCGGAGCAGCGCGCCGGCCCGCTCCTCGGTGTCGGCGTCGGCGTGGTCGGTACGGGACAGCTCCCAGCGCACCTCGGCCGGCGGGGGCCCGTCGGCCCGCTCCAGGGCGTCGGCGAACTGGTCCTTCACGAGGGCCGCCTTGGCCTCGATGTCGAGGCCGGTGAGGACGAACACGACCTCGTTGCGCCAGCCGCCGATCCGGGTGAGCCCGGCCTTGAGGGTGGGCGGCGGGGCCTCGCCGCGCACGCCGTCGATGCGCACCCGGTCCGGGCCGTCCGGGGTCAGCGTCACGGTGTCGAGGCGGGCGGTGACATCGGGGCCCGCGTACCGGGCTCCACCGGTCTCGTAGAGGAGTTGGGCGGTGACGGTGCCGAGGTCGACGACCCCGCCCGTACCGTCGTGCTTGGTGATGACGGACGAGCCGTCGGCGTGGATCTCGGCCACCGGGAAGCCGGGGCGACGCAGGCGGCGGACGTCGTGCTCGCCGAAGAACGCGTAGTTCCCGCCGGTCGCCTGCGTACCGCACTCCAGTACGTGCCCGGCGACGACGGCCCCCGCGAGCGCGTCCAGGTCGTCCGGGCCCCAGCCGAAGCGGGCGGCGGCGGGCCCCGTGACCAGGGCCGCATCGGTGACCCGGCCGGTGACGACGACATCGGCCCCGGCCCGCAGACAGGCGGCGATCCCGGAGCCGCCGAGGTAGGCGTTGGCGGTGAGGAACCCGTCCGGGACCGGCAGGCCGTCGCCCTCGACATGGGCGACGGCGACGGGTACCCCGACCTTGTCGGCCAACGCCCGGACCGCGTCGGCGAGTCCGGCCGGGTTGAGGCCGCCGGCGTTGGCGACGATCTTCACCCCGCGGTCGTGGGCGAGGCCGAGGCCCTCCTCCAACTGGCGCAGGAAGGTGGTGGCGTAGCCCTTCTCCGGGTCCTTGAGGCGGCTGCGGCCGAGGATGAGCATGGTGAGCTCGGCGAGGTAGTCGCCGGTGAGGACGTCGAGGGGGCCGCCGGTGAGCATGGAGCGCAGCGCATCGAAGCGGTCGCCGTAGAAGCCGGAGGCGTTGCCGATCCGGAGGGGGGCGGGGGCGGCCGCGCGGTTCACCGGTGGCCGTCCCGCTCCGCGCGGGGCAGCCGGCCCGGTCCGGGAGGTCCGGCGAAGGCCTGGGCGATGGAGAGCCACTGGTCGGCCTCGCGCCCCTCGGCGGTGACCGCGAGGTCGGACCGGTGGGCGCGCTGGGTGACCAGGAGGCAGAAGTCGAGGAGCGGCCCGGCGACCCGCTGGGCGGCGTCCTCGGGCCCGTACGCGACCAGGTCGCCGTCCGGGGTGTGGAGTTCGACGCGGAACTCCTCCTCGGGCGCGGCGATCCCGCGCGCCGCGTAGGCGTAGTTCCGGGCCCGGACGCCGATCCGCGCCACATGCCGGAGCCGGGCGGTGGGGGCCCGGGAGACCCCGAGGGCGTCGGCGATGTCCTGGCCGTGCGCCCAGGTCTCCATGAGCCGGGCGGTCGCCATCGAGGCGACGCTCATCGGCGGGCCGTACCAGGGGATCCGGGTGCCGGCGGGGGCGTCCCGCAGGACCTTGTGGAGTCGCTGCCGGCCCTCCCGCCACCGGGCGAGCAGGGCGTCCGGGGCGTGGGCGGCGACCAGCGCGTCGGCCGCCTCGTCGACGAAGGACGCGGGGGCGGCCAGGGCCTTGGCCACCTCGTCCCCGAACCGGTCCGGCTCGGTGGCCGCCAGCAGCGCGACCTCGTCGGTCCAGCCGAGGTGGGCGATCTGATGGGCGACGGTCCACCGCTCGGCGGGCGTCGGACCGCGCCAGCCCGGGTCGTCCAACACGGCGACCAGGGCGTCGAGTTCGTCGCTCTCTTCGCATAGATCGTCGATCACGGCTGCGACAGCGGACACGTGCGCTCCCCTCGGGACCGGGTGTGGTGCCGAGGAGCATGGCAGCGCACCAGGAAACAATCAAGCACGCTTGCATGATTTTCTGCCCGGCCGGTACGGGCGGCGTGCGGCATCGGGCCCGGCATCGCCCGATGCCGCCCGCCCCTCGGTCACTCGCCGCCGGTCGTCCCTTCCTGCCACTCCTCGCCCATGGCCGCCCGCGCCATCCGGTCGGTGGTGCTGGCCCCGTCGAGGGCCTCGCGCACGATGTCCGCGTGCCCGCTGTGGTGGGCGATCTCGCGGAACACGTGCAGCAGGACGCGGCGCACGCTCCAGATGACGGGCTCCGGCGGCGACCAGGGGTACTGCGGCAGCGTGAGCGCCCGGTCGAGATCGGGCTCCTCGCAGACCGTGCGGTCGAAGACCTCGGCCGCGGCGTGGAAGGCGTCCAGGTGGCCGGCGAGGGTCTCGTCGTCGGTCATCCGGTTGCCGTCCGGATCGAGGTCGGCCCAGTCGATCGTCCGGGCGGCGGTGCCGTCGATCACGGACAGCCAGCTCCGCTGCATGTCCGCGAGGTGCTTGACGATGCCGCCGAGGGTCAGCTCACTGACCGTCGAACGGGTGCGGGCCTGCTCGTCGGTGAGCCCGACGACCGAGTAGAGGAAGTTGGTGCGCTGGTCGGCGACCATGGCCAGCAGGTCCTGACCTTCGCCGGTCCGCGGGGGGATGCCGGTCGGTCCGGTCGCTCCGGTCGATTCCATGGCGGGGCCTCCAGGCCGGTGGGTGCCAGGGAGTGCCGGACACCCCCTGGAAGGGGCGGATCAGCCGACTGTAAGGTCCGGCACCGCACGGACGAGGGCATTCCGGGCGGCGGATCCACGGCGGACGGAGGCCTTACGGGGCGGCGGTGTGCGCCCCCGCCGCGTCCAGCGCCGGGGCGAGGACGGCGAACGCCCGGTCGGTGAGCGCGGCGGGGTCCTCCGCACCGTCGCTCTCGCTCCAGCGCCGCAGCACGGTGTCGAAGGCGGCGAGCGCGGTCCCGGCGGCGAGACGCGGGAAGAGGTCCGCCTCCGGGTCGAGCCCCAGACGGCGGGCCGCCTCCAGGGCGAGGTCGTCGCGCCACTGGGCCTGGTGCTCCAGGAAGCGGGCCCGCAGGGCGGGGGTGCGCAGGATCAGCTGGACGACCCGCAGGGCCCGGCCGGAGTGCTCGACGCCGTCGGCGCAGGCCGCCATGGCGACCCAGACGGCGTGCCGCAGGGCCACAGAGGGCGGTTCGGCGGCGGGGCGGGCGGCCAGTTCGGCATGCATGCCCGCTCCCATGTCGGCCAGGAACTGGACGACCACGTCCTCCTTGGACGCGAAGTACCGGAAGAACGTCCGCTTGGACACTCCGGCGGTGGCCACGATCTCGTCGACCGTGACCGCGTCGAACCCCTCCAGCGCCATCAACTGGAGCGCCGCTTCGGTCAGTTCGTTCGAGACGAGCTGACGTTTGCGCTGGGCCATGGTCACTGCGGGGCGGGTGCTCACGCCCCCATCGTAGCGCCATGCCATTTTTGGCACTCAGTAACTTCTTGACACTTGGTGCCATGAAAGACAACGTATGCCGTATGACACAGGATGCGACCCGGGACGCGCCCCGGAATGCGACACAGAAGCAGCGCTGGACCGCCGGGCAGATGCCGGACCAGACCGGCCGGGTGTCCGTGGTCACCGGGGCCAACAGCGGCCTCGGCCTGGCGACCGCCCGGTCCCTCGCCGACCGGGGCGGGCACGTGATCCTGGCCGTGCGCGACGAGGAGAAGGGGCGCCGGGCCGTCGCCGACATCACCGCCGGCCGGCCGGGAGCCTCCCTGGAGGTGCGCCGCCTGGACCTGGCCGACCTCGACTCCGTACGGGCGTTCTCCGACGCCCTGCACGCCGACCGCTCCCGGCTGGACACGCTGGTCAACAACGCCGGGGTGATGGCACCGCCCCGGTCGGTCAGCGCACAGGGGCACGAGCTGCAGTTCGCCTGCAACCACCTCGGCCACTTCGCGCTCACCGGGCTGCTGCTCGACCTGCTGGCCGAGGGACGGGACCCGCGCGTCACCACGGTGACCTCGGTCAACCACCGTAAGGCGCGCCTGGACTTCGACGACCTGAACGGCGAACGCGGCTACGGGCCGATGGTCTTCTACGACCGGTCGAAGCTCGCCAACGCCGTCTTCGGGCACGAGCTGCACCGGCGGCTGACCGCGTCCGGCAGCCCGGTCCGCAGCCTGCTCGCCCACCCGGGCTACACCGCCACCCGGTTGCAGACGAGCGGGCCGACCGGCCTGGTGAAGCTGCTGTTCGGCCACGTCCTGCGCCCCCTCGCCCAACGCCCCGGCGCGGGCGCGCTCCCGCAGCTGTACGCGGCGACCGCACCGGACGCGCGGGGCGGCGAACTCATCGGCCCGGACGGCCCCGGGGAGCTGCGCGGCGGACCGGCCAGGGTCCCGCTCGCCCCGGCGGCCCTCGACGCCGACACCGGGGGGCGGCTGTGGGAGGTGTCGGAGCGGCTGACCGACGTCCGCTTCCCGTTCCCGACGCCCGGCTGACCCGGGCCCGGATCCCGGATCCCGGAGCCCGCCGGCCCGCGTGAGGCCGGCCGCCTCCGGCCCGTGTCACTCCTTGCGGCGACGCCTCGTCTGGCTGCGCACCGCGCCCATGCTCGCCCCGATGACCAGGGCGATGGCGAGCGCGTCCGTGGTGGCCAGGGCCTGGTCCAGGATCAGGAAGCCCGCGGCCGCCGCGATGGCCGGCTCCAGGCTCATCATCACGGCGAAGGTGGAGGCGGGCAGCCGGCGCAGGGCCATGAGCTCCAGGGTGTACGGGAGCACCGAGCTCAGGACCGCCACCGCCGCGCCGAGCGCCACGGTGGACGGGACCGTCAGCTTGGCCCCGGACTCGATGATGCCCAGGGGCAGCGAGAGGACCGCGGCGACCACCATCGCCAGGGCCAGCCCGTCCGCCTGCGGGAAGCGGCGGCCGGTGCGGGCGCTGAAGACGATGTACGCCGCCCACATCGCCCCGGCCCCCAGGGCGTACGCCGCGCCGACCGGGTCGAGGCGGTCGAAGCCTCCGCCGCCGAGCAGGACGACGCCGACGAGGGCGAGCCCGGCCCACAGGACGCTGATCAGCCGGCGGGAGACGAACACCGAGAGCGCGAGCGGGCCCAGCACCTCCAGGGTGACCGCGATGCCGAGCGGAATACGGTCCAGCGCCTGGTAGAAGAGCGTGTTCATGCCGCCCATCGCGACGCCGAAGGCGAGCACCGTCCCCCAGTCGGCGCGCGAGTGGCCGCGCAGCTTCGGGCGGCAGACGACCAGCAGGATCAGCGCGGCGGCCGCGAGCCGCAGCGTGACGACGCCCAGCGCGCCGGCCTTCGGCATCAGCAGCGCCGCGACGGCCGAGCCGAACTGGACGGACAGGCCGCCGGCCACCACCAGGACGATCGGCACCAGCGCGGCCCTGCGGTCGGTCCCGGAACCTTCGAGCGCCGTCACCGCTTCGGGTACGGCGACGGCTGCGGCGGCCGGTTCGGCGGCGCTGCGCTGGTCGTTCACGGGGGACCTTCCGGGGAAACGGGAGACAACAGGGATGAGCGGGAGGAGGTGGCCCAGGAGCCGGAGCCGGCCCGGCGACCCAGTCCACTGCAATGGACTGGACGGTACGGCAAACAACACTTTCGCGCCATGACTTTCCTTCACCGTAAGGACGCCTGCGCGTTCCGTGAAATGCCGATCACGCTCTCGTTATGCTCTCCACGCATGAACGAAGGCAGTTCCCCCGTCCGCCCCGTCGAACTCCGGCACCTGCGGGCCTTCCTCGCCGTCGCCGACGAGCTCAACATCACCCGCGCCGCCGCCCGGCTCCGGCTGACCCAGCCCGCCGTCTCCCGCACCCTCGCGGCGCTGGAGCGGCACCTGGGCGTCCGGCTCGTCGACCGCTCCACCCATCACCTCGCCCTCACCCCCGACGGCCTCGCCTTCCGCGACAAGGCCGCCGCCGCGGTCGCCGCCTTCGACGAGGCGCTCGACTCCGGCCGGCTGCGCACCTGGCCGCTGCGGCTCGGGCACGCCTGGGCCGCCTTCGGGCCGTACACCACGCCGCTGCTGCGGACCTGGCAGGAACGCCACCCGGGAACCCCGCTGGAACTGCTCCGCATCGACGACCGCACCGCCGGGCTGACCCGGGGCGAGGTCGACGCGGCGCTGCTGCGGGGCCCGGTGGACGCGCCGGGGCTCGTCGCCGAGGTGCTGTTCACCGAGGTCCGGGTGGCGGCGGTGACGGCGGACGGGCCGCTCGCGGGACGTACGTCGCTGGCCCTGGCCGATCTGGCGGACGGCCCCGTCGTCCTGAACCCCGTCTCCGGCACCACCACCATCGACCTGTGGCCGCGGCACGCCCGCCCGGCCACGACCCTCACCGTCGGGAACACCGACGAGTGGCTCACCGCCATCGCCGCCGGACGCGGCAGCGGGGTGACCACCGCCTCGACCATCGGCATGCACCCGCACGCGGGGGTCGCCTTCGTCCCGCTCGACGACGCCCCGGGCGTCCCGGTCCTCCTCGCCCGCCGCGACGCCCCGGGCCACCCCGCGCTCCCCCAGCTGGCGGCCCTGGCCCGCGAGATCGTCGCGCGAGGCCGGTGACCGCCCGCCCGGCGGAGGCGAACCGCCTCACGCGCCGGGCCCCAGCCCCTCCGCGATCACCTCCGCGAGGTGCCGGGCCCGCCGTCCGGCGAGCTGGTCCAGTTGCGTACGGCAGGAGAAACCGTCCGCGAGGAGTTCGGCACCGGGTTCCGACTCCCGGACAGCGGGCAGCAGTTGCTCCTCCGCACAGGCGACGGACACCTCCCAGTGGCCCTTCTCGAAGCCGAAGTTCCCGGCCAGACCGCAGCAGCCGCCGCTGAGTTCGCCGGTGAGGCCCATCCGCTCGCGCAGTCTCCGTTCCGCCGCGTCGCCGAGGACCGCGTGCTGGTGGCAGTGCGTCTGACCGGCGACCGGGCGGTCCAGGCGGGGCGGGGTCCAGTCCGGGGCGTACTCCTCCAGATACTGCGCCAACGTGCGCACCGAAGCGGCCAGTTCCGCGGCGCGCGGGTCGTCGGGGAGGAGTTCGGGCAGGTCGGTGCGGAGCGTTGCGGCGCAGCTCGGTTCGAGGACGACGAGCGGGTGGCCGGGGAAGAGGTGCAGCCGGTCCAGGGTGCGGCGCATCACGCTGCGGGCCGCGTCGAGTTGGCCGGTCGACACATAGGTGAGGCCGCAGCACGCGCCGGGCGCGGCGTTCAGCACCGTACGTCCCGTCGCCTCCTCCAGCACCCGGACCGCGGCCCGGCCCACCTGCGGCGACAGATGCTCGGTGAAGGTGTCCGCCCAGAGGTGCACCACCCGGCCGGCGGAGCGGAGGTGAGTGCCCCTGCCCTGACGCGCGCGGGACCACCGGCTGTACGTCTCCGTCGCCAGCACCGGGATCGTCCGCTCGGGCGCGATCCCCGCCAGCTGTTTGGCGAGCGCGGCGAGGGGGCGCAGCCGGGCCAGGGCGTTGAGGGGACGGGCGAAGGGGGCGGCCAGGCGCAGCCACCGCGGGAGGCGGCCCAGCGCGTAGTGGGCGGCGGGCCGGAGCCGCCCCCGGTAGTGGTGGTGCAGGAACTCCGCCTTGTACGTGGCCATGTCGACGCCCACCGGGCAGTCGCTGCGGCACCCCTTGCAGGAGAGGCAGAGGTCGAGCGCGTCCCGCACCTCCGTGCTCCGCCAGCCGTCCGTGATGACCTCGCCCGCGAGCATCTCGTGCAGCAGCCGGGCCCGCCCGCGCGTGGAATGGGCCTCCTCGCCGGTCGCGCGGAAGGACGGGCACATGACGCCCGCGCCGCTCGCCTCCGTCGTACGGCACTTGGCGACGCCGACGCAGCGGCGGACCGCGCCCCCGAAGTCCCCGCCGTCCTGCGGATACCCGAACTCCACATCCACCGGGCGCTTCGGCAGGACGGCGAAGCGGAGGTTCGCGTCGAGGGGCGCGGGGCGGGCGAGGATGCCGGGGTTCAGGCCGCCGTCCGGGTCCCACAGGTCCTTGAACCGGCCGAAGAGGGCGACGAGTTCGTCCCCGTACATCCGGGGCAGCAGCTCGGCGCGTGCCTGGCCGTCGCCGTGCTCCCCGCTGAGGGAGCCGCCGTGCGCGACCACCAGGTCGGCCGTCTCCTCGGAGAACCGGCGGAAGCGGGCCACCCCGGCCTCGCTGATCAGGTCGAAGTCGATGCGGACGTGGATGCAGCCGTCGCCGAAGTGGCCGTACGGGGTGCCGCGCAGGCCGTGTTCGGCGAGCAGGGCCCGGAAGTCGCGGAGGTAGACGCCGAGCCGGGCGGGCGGCACCGCGCAGTCCTCCCAGCCGGGCCACGCCTCTCCCCCGCGTCCGGCCGCACCCCCTGCGTCGGGCATCCGGGTCGCGGTGCCGGCGGCGTCCTCGCGGATCCGCCACAGGGCCCGCTGCCCGGCCGGGTCGGTGACGACGATCCCGTCCACCGCGTCGGCTCCCCGCAGGACGCGCTCGGCGTGCGCCTTCGCCTCGGCCGGGGTGTCGCCGCCCGTCTCGACGAACAGCCAGGCGGCCCCGCGCGGCAGTCCGACGGCCCCCCGGACCAGGTCGGCGGCCATGCCCTCGACGGTGAGCGGGCGGTACGGGAGGAGGCCCGGGGCGGCGTCGGCGGCGGCGGACTCGTCGGCGTACCCGAGGACGGCCAGGGCGCGGGCGCGCGGGACCTCGACCAGGCGCACGGTGGCCTCGGTGACGACGCCGAGGGTGCCCTCGCTGCCGCAGAACGCCCGGACCGGGTCGGGGCCGCCGGGGTGTTCGGGGAGCAGGGCGTCGAGCGCGTACCCGGAGATGCGGCGCGGGAGGTCGGGGTAGCCGGTGCGGAGCAGGGCGAGGTGGGAGGCGATCAGGGCCCGGACGCCCTCGGGCCCCTCCGCTTCTCCTTGTTCCAGGCGCAGCGCCTCGCCCCCGTACCGGACCACCGACAGGCCGCGCACGTTGTCCGCCGTCGTGCCCCAGGCCACCGAGTGCGCGCCGCAGGAGTTGTTGCCGATCATCCCGCCGAGGGTGCAGCGGCTGTGGGTGGAGGGGTCGGGGCCGAAGGTCAGGCCGTGGGGTGCGGCGGCGGCCCGCAGGTCGTCCAGGACCACGCCAGGCTGCACGACGGCGGTGCGGGCGGCGGGGTCCAGGTCGAGGATCGTGCGCAGGTGGCGGGTGAGGTCGAGGACGAGGCCGGCCCCGGTGGCCTGCCCGGCGATGGACGTGCCGCCGCCGCGCGCCACCACCGGAACCCGGTGTTCCCGGCAGACGGCCAGCGCGGCGGCGATGTCGTCCGCGTCGCGCGGGGCGAGCACACCGAGCGGGACGCGGCGGTAGTTGGAGGCGTCCATCGTCGTCAAGGCCCGTGCGGTGGCGCCGAAGTCGCTCTCGCCGCGTACGGCGGAGCGGAGCGCCGCGACGAAAGCCGGGGGCGGTCCGGAATGCGGTCGATGTTGTTCGGCCATTCCTTCAGCATGCCGTCGGTACGGATGAACTCTTGGGATGTGCACGGATGAAAGTGGACAAGCCGCACAAAAAAGCCCACAAGATCTTCCCAAACAGACCGTCAAGTCTCCTATAGTGACCAAGACTTGCGCAGGAATTATCAGCTCCAGTTGTGCGCGATCGCCCAGAACCGTGACGAACTGTCCGGAATTCAACCGGTCAGCTCCACCCACGTCCGCACCACCCCGCACCACCCGTACCAACCGGCATCACGCCACACCGCACGCCCCGTACCGTCCCGCACCGTCCGCCACCGAGGACTCCGATTGCGCCCCTCACACCGGCCCACCGCACTCGCGCTGCTGATCTCGGCAGCCGCAACCGGCACGCTGACCCTGTGGGGCGTCGCCGCGGCCCCCGATTCGGTACGGACCCCGCTGGCCTGGGGCGCGGGCGCAGCCGCCGTGCTGCTGAGCGTCTGCGTGGCCGTCACCGTCCACACCCTGGGGACCGCGCGGACGCTGCGCGCCCTGCGCGCCGCCGACTCCCAGCGGTTCACCTCCGAGACCTCGCGCCTGGTCTCCGCCTCCGCCGTCGAGGCCCAGCGCTTCACCGCGGAGACCGCCAGGATCAAGGCCGCCGCCTCCGCCGAGACCGCCCGGGTCACCGCCGACGCCCGCGCCGAGAAGGAGCGGACGGCCGCGGACGCCACCGCCGAGCAGGCCCGCCTCGGCGTCACCGTCGACCGGCTGACCGCCCGCGCCTCCCGTGCCGAGACCGAGCGCTCCGCCGCCCTCGCCGCCTGCGCCAACGCGGCGGGGCGGATGCAGGCCCTGGCCACCAGCATGCTGGCCGACCTGCGCGAGATGGAGCACCGGCACTCCGACGAGTCCGTGCTCGGGGACCTGCTCCACCTGGACCACCGCACCGCCCAGGCGGGCCGCCTCGCCGACTCCATCGCCGTGCTGACCGGGGCCCGCTCCGGCCGGCGCTGGGCCAAACCGATCGTCATGGAGTCGATCCTGCGCGGCGCGATGGGCCGGATCGGCAGCTACCAGCGGGTCCGCCTGCACTCCACCAGCGATGTCGCCATCGCCGGTCACGCGGCCGAGGGCGTCATGCACGCGCTCGCCGAACTCCTCGACAACGCGGCCAACTTCTCGCCGCCCACCGCCGAGGTCCATGTGTATGTGGAGGAGGTCCCGGCGGGCATCGTCATCACCGTCGAGGACAGCGGGCTCGTCATGAGCGAGGTGCAGCTGCGCCGCGCCGAGAAGGCCGTCTCCGCCGAGAACCAGGACCTCACCAACCTCTCCGGCACCCGCCTCGGGCTCGCCGTCGTCGGCCGGCTGGCCCGTAAGCACGGCCTGACCGTGTCCTTCCGGCCGTCCGCGCGCGGCGGCACCGGCGCGCTGATGATGCTCCCCCAGGACGTCATCTCCCGCGCGCCCGCGCCGACGGAGACGACCCCGGCCCCGGCCCCGGCAGCCACGCTCCCCGCCGCCCCCGCCGAGCCGGAGCCCTCGCACACCTCGGCCGCCGGTACGGACGCCGCCGACGCCGCCCCCGCGGCCCGGTCCCTCGCCGAGGACGACGCCTCCACGCCCCCGACCCCGGCGGCGGAGCCGGAGCCGGAGTCCGAATCCACCGGCGTCGTGCCCGCGTTCGGCGAGAGCGGCCTCCCCCAGCGCCGCCGCGGCCGCACCCTGGCCGCCGCCGAGTCCCGTACCGGCAACGCCACCCCCGGCGGAGCCGAAACCCCCCGGGCCCGTACCACCGACCCGAAGGTCCAGGCAGCGCGCTTCAGCACCTTCAGCCGGGCGGTACGGCCCAACTCCCCGCACCCGGAAGGCAACACCCGATGACCGCGACCACCGACGAGAAGCTCAACTGGCTGCTGGAGGGGCTGCTCGACCGCACCCCCGGCACCCGCCACGCCCTCGTCCTGTCCCGCGACGGCCTCAAGCTGTGCCGCACCCCTGAGCTCTCCGTCGACCAGGCCGACCAGCTGGCCGCGATCTCCGCCGGCATCCAGAGCCTCTCGCACGGCGCGTCCGTCGAGTTCGGGGACGGCACCGGCGGCGTGCGGTCCGCGATGGCGGAGTTCTACGGCGGCGTGCTGTTCATCGTGGAGGCGGGGGCCGGGGCCCACCTGGCCGTCGTCGCCGACGAGGAGGCCGATGTGGGCCTCGTCGGCCACAACATGAGCGAGCTCGTCGAGCAGCTCGGCGAACACCTCGTCGCGCCGCCACGGACCCCCGCCGAGAGCACACCCATATGACGACGACGCCCCGCTCCCGACGGGGCCGCGACGACGATCCGGACCGGCTGTACACCCTCACCGGGGGCCGCAGCCGTTCCGACTCCGCCGCCTTCGACCTGGTGACGCTCGTCGTCGCCGAGTGCGACCCGACCCCCGGGATGCAGTCCGAGCACGTCGCGATCCTGCGGATGTGCCAGGGCCCCACCGCCGTCGTCGAAATAGCCGCGAGCCTGAACCTGCCGGTCAGCATCGTCCGCATCATGCTGTGCGACCTGCTCGACACCAGCCGGATCAGCGCCCGCCACCCCCGTACAGCCCGTGTCGCGGACCGGCTCCCCGACCCCGACATCCTGGAACAGGTGCTCGTTGGACTCCGCAACCTCTGACCGCGCCACCCTGAGCGCGACGGCCGACAACGGACTCAAGATCGTTGTCGTCGGCGGCTTCGGGGTCGGCAAGACCACCATGGTCCGATCCGTGAGCGAGGTCCGCCCGCTCAGCACGGAGGAGACGATGACCCGGGCGGGCGAGGCCGTCGACCATCTCGACGGCGTCCAGACCAAGACGTCCACCACGGTGGCGTTCGACTTCGGCCGCATCACGCTCGACGAACGCTCCGTGCTGTACCTCTTCGGCGCGCCCGGACAGGAGCGCTTCTGGTTCCTGTGGGACCGGCTGTTCTCCGGCACGCTCGGCGCGGTCGTCCTGGTCGACACCCGCCGGCTCGCCGACTCCTGGTACGCCATCGACCGCCTGGAGCACCACGGCACGCCGTTCATCGTGGCGTGCAACGACTTCGGCGGCCCGTTCCACAGCGAGCAGCAGATCCGGGAGGCCCTGGACCTCTCGGACGACGTGCCGCTGGTGGAGTGCGACGCCCGCGACCGCTCCTCCAGCAAGTACGTGCTCATCACGCTCGTCGAGCACCTCGCCGCGCTCTCCGCCGCCCGCCTGCTCGCCCCCGAGGCGGCTCTGGCGGCGGCTGCCCCGACCCCGGAGCCCGCCCCGTGACCGCCACCGCCTCGGGCTGCCCCGTCACCCACGAGTCCGTCCCCCTGTCCGGGCCGCGTTTCCAGAGCGACCCCGTCCAGCTCTACCGGGACCTGCGGCGCGACCACGGGGCAATCGCCCCGATCGTGCTGGACGGCGACGTGCCCGCCTGGCTCGTCCTCGGCTACCGGGAGCTGCACCAGGTCACCGGCGACCCGGTCCTCTTCAGCCGGGACTCCGAACTGTGGAACCAGTGGGAGCGCATCCCCGACGACTGGCCGCTGCTGCCGATGATCGGACGCAGGCAGCCCTCGATCCTCTACACGGTCGGCGAGCGCCACAGCGTCCGCGCCATGATGATCAGCAACGCGCTGGAGGGCGTCGACCCGTTCTCCCTCAAGCGGTACGCGGAGGAGTTCGCGGACGAGCTGGTCGACCGCTTCTGCACCAAGGGTGCGGTCGACATCATCGCGGAGTACGCCAAGCGGCTGCCCGCCCTCGTGCTGGGCCGGATCTACGGCTTCTCCGACGAGGACGCCCATCCCCTGGTCGGCGCGATCAACGACATCATCGACGGCCGGGAGCGGGCGCTCGCCGGACAGCAGCACCTGGCCGCCTCGATGTTCGGGCTGCTGGCCGCCAAGCACGCCGAACCCGGCGACGATGTCGCCAGCCGGATGATCGCGGACACCGGCGGGTTCACCGACGAGGAGATCGTCCAGGACCTCATGGTGATGATGGCGGCCGGTCACCAGCCCACCGCCGACTGGATGGGCAACTCGCTGCGCCTGATGCTCACCGACGAGCGGTTCGCCGCCTCGCTCTCGGGCGGCCGGCACAGCGTCGCGGAGGCCATGAACGAGGTGCTCTGGGAGGACACCCCGACGCAGAACGTGGCCGGCCGCTGGGCCACCCGCGACACCCACCTCGGCGGCCGCCACATCCGCGCCGGGGACCTGCTGCTGCTGGGAATCGCCGCCGCCAACGGCGACCCGCAGATACGGACCCACGCGTCGGCGCTGACCGGCGGCAACAACGCCTTCCTCTCCTTCGGCCACGGCGAGCACCGCTGCCCGTTCCCGGCCCAGGAGACCGCCGAGGTCATCGCCCGTACCGGCATCGAGGTCCTGCTCGACCGGCTGCCGGACGTGGACCTCGCCGTCCCCGCCGAGCAGCTCACCCGCCGCCCGTCACCGTGGCTGCGCGGACTGACGGACCTGCCGGTGCTCTTCACACCCACGCCCGCCGTCGGAAGACCCGGAAGCCTCGGAGGCTCCGCATGACCGCCCGTATCGCGCTCGACCCGTTCGTCACCGACCTCGACGGCGAGAGCGCCGCGCTGCGGGCGGCCGGTCCGCTGGCCGAGGTGGAGCTGCCGGGCGGGGTGCACGTCTACGCGGTCACCCGGCACGCGGAGGCCCGCGCGCTGCTCACCGACAGCCGGGTGGTCAAGGACATCAACGTCTGGAACGCCTGGCGGCGCGGCGAGATACCGATGGACTGGCCGCTGATCGGCCTGGCCAACCCGGGCCGCTCGATGCTGACGGTCGACGGGGCCGACCACCGCCGTCTCCGTACGCTGGTGGCGCAGGCGCTCACGGTGAAGCGGGTGGAACGGCTGCGCGCCGGGATCGAGGCGCTGACGAACGCGAGCCTGGAGCGGCTGGCCGCGCTGCCGGCCGGACAGCCCGTGGACCTGAAGGCCGAGTTCGCCTATCCCCTCCCCATGAACGTCATCAGCGAGCTGATGGGCGTGGACGCGGCGGACCACCCGCGGCTGAAGGAGCTGTTCGAGAAGTTCTTCTCGACGCAGACCCCGCCGGAGGAGGTCCCGCAGATGATGGCGGACCTCGGAACGCTCTTCACGAAGATCGTCGACGGCAAGCGGGCGAACCCGGGCGACGACCTGACCAGCGCCCTGATCGCGGCCTCCGAGGACGGCGACCACCTCACCGACGAGGAGATCGTCAACACGCTGCAACTGATCATCGCCGCCGGGCACGAGACCACGATCAGCCTGATCGTCAACGTCGTGGAGGCGCTCCAGACCCACCCCGAGCAGCGCAAGAAGGTGCTGAACGGGGAGATCGCGTGGGAGGGCGTGATCGAGGAGACGCTGCGCTGGAACACCCCGACCTCGCACGTCCTGATCCGCTTCGCGACGGAGGACATCGAGGTCGGCGACCAGGTGCTCCCGAAGGGCGAGGGCCTGATCGTCTCCTTCGGCGCGCTGGGCCGGGACGAGGAGAGCTACGGCCCGACGGCGGGCGAGTTCGACGCCGCCCGCACCCCGAACCGGCACATCGCCTTCGGTCACGGCCCGCACGTCTGCCCGGGTGCGGCGCTCTCCCGCCTGGAGGCGGGCATCGCGCTCCCCGCGCTGTACGAGCGGTTCCCGGAACTGGAGCTGGCGGTCCCGGCCGCCGAGCTGCGCAACAAGCCGATCGTGACGCAGAACGACCTGTACGAGCTGCCGGTGGAGCTGGGCTGCCCGTTCGGCCGCGACGCGTAGGGCCTTCCTCCCTCCGCGGGGTGATCCACGGGTCGGAGCGCGCGTCTCATCCGACGGACACGGTTGCTGAGCCGTGCCGCGGAGGGACTACGCTCCGACCGTGGCCGACATCCAGATTCCCGCTGACATCAAGCCCGCCGACGGACGCTTCGGCGCCGGTCCTTCCAAGGTGCGGACGGAGGCGCTCGACGCGCTGGCCGCCACCGGCACCTCTCTCCTCGGTACGTCCCACCGCCAGGCCCCGGTCAAGAACCTGGTCGGCGAGGTACGGGACGGCGTGCGCGCGCTCTTCTCCCTCCCCGAGGGTTACGAGGTCGTCCTCGGCAACGGCGGCTCCACCGCCTTCTGGGACGTCGCGACGCACGGTCTGATCGAGTCGAAGTCCCAGCACCTGAACTTCGGCGAGTTCTCCTCGAAGTTCGCCAAGGCCGCGAAGCTCGCGCCCTGGCTGTCCGACCCCACCGTCATCGCCTCCGACCCGGGCACCCACCCGGACCCGAAGGCCGAGGCGGGCGTCGACGTCTACGCCTTCACCCACAACGAGACCTCCACCGGTGTCGCGGCCCCGGTGAAGCGCGTCGCGGGCGCCGACGAGGGCGCCCTCGTCCTGGTGGACGCGACCTCCGGTGCGGGCGGCCTGCCGGTCGACATCACCGAGTCCGACGTCTACTACTTCGCCCCGCAGAAGTCCTTCGCCTCCGACGGCGGCCTGTGGATCGGCGTGTTCTCCCCGGCGGCCCTGGAGCGCGCCGCCCGGATCCACGCCTCGGGCCGGCACGTCCCGGAGTTCTTCTCGCTGCCCACGGCGATCGACAACTCCCTCAAGAACCAGACGTACAACACCCCGGCGCTGTCCACCCTCTTCCTGCTGAACGAGCAGCTGAAGTGGATGAACACCCAGGGCGGCCTGGACTTCACGACCGGCCGCACGGCCGCCTCGTCCGGCCACCTGTACGGCTGGGCCGACGCCTCCAAGTACGCGACCCCGTTCGTCACCGACCCGGCGAAGCGCTCGCAGGTCATCGGCACGATCGACTTCGCGGACGAGATCGACGCGGCGGCCGTCGCCAAGGTGCTGCGCGCCAACGGCATCGTGGACACCGAGCCGTACCGCAAGCTGGGCCGCAACCAGCTGCGCGTGGCGATGTTCCCGGCGATCGACCCGGCGGACGTGCAGGCGCTGACGGCGTGCGTCGACTACGTGATCGAGAAGCTGTAGCCATTCGCCTCTTCGCTGTACGGAGACGGCCCGGCACCCACACGGTGTGCCGGGCCGTTTCTGCGCCAACCTCTCACGCAGGAGGCCCCCAATGCCCACGGCATCAGTCGACCACCCCTGCGCCGATGAGCCGAAACCGCTGATCAACGCGGCAAACCGGCTCATGGACCGGCTTCCGGGGTACCGGGTCGAGATCATCGACGGCATGATCACCGTTGCGCCGCTCCGTGACGGACCCCACGCCGACGCACTGACCACCGTCATGCTCCCGCTCCTTTCCGCAGGCCTCAGCGACGGCGACACCGAAGTCGAGGTCCTTCAGGGCATCGGCCTCTGGCTCCCCAGCGGCGCCGAGGACTACGCGATCCCCGACCTGTCGATCGTGGACGCCGACTTCGACGAGCACCTGATCGAGAACAACTGCTACGCCCCCGCCTGCTTCCGGCTGGTCCTGGAGGTCACCTCCGAGAACTACCGGACCGACTTCCACCACAAGGTCACCGCCTACGCCCAGGCCAGGATCCCGGTGTACGTCATCGTCGACCGCAAGCACGCCCGGGTCCACGTCCTGACCGAACCGCTGCCCGGCGGCTACGACCGCCACGAGGTCTACGCTCCAGGCCAGGAGGCCCCGCTCCCCGCCTCCATCGGTGTCGAAGTCGCCCTGGACGTCGACGAGATCGTGCGCACGGGCAGCCCGAAACGCTGAGGACACGACCCGGTGGACGCCACTAGGGTCCGCACCTGAGTTCCCCCGTGACCCATGTGTCCCCGATTCCCCCTGTCCCATACACCGGCGGCGAGAAGGAAAGCCTCCACATCAGCCTCGACCGCCACCGCGATGTCGTGTTGTGGAAGTTGCACGGGCTGGACGACGAACAACTGGCCGCCGCCCCATGACCCCGACCGGGACCCATCTGCTCGGCCTGGTGAAGCATCTGGCGACCGTCGAATTCCGTCCGTCGCCACCCGAGCCGGGCCTCACTCCCCCGGCGCGCCCGCCAGCACCACCCGCAGCGCGGCTATCCCCGCCAGCCACTCCTGGTCCGCACCGGCATCCGCCCATAGGTCCAGTGGCTCGGCGTTCTTCGCGGTGAGGCGGTCCAGGGCGCGGACGGCCAGCGGGCGCAGGTCGGCCGGGAGCGGGGGCAGGGGCTCCTTCGGGCCGTACGCGGTGGTGACGGGCTCGCCGCCGGGGCACTGAGCGGCGATCAGCGCGGCGGCGGCCACCGCCTGCTCCCCGCCGTCCGCATAGTCCGCCTCCCCGGTGTCCGCGACGGCGGTCAGAACACCCCGGAGCACATCCGCCTTCTCCCCGGACTCCGTGTCGTCGACCCGGCCGCCGAAGTCGGCCGCGGTGTCGTTGTCGAAGTGGCCGATGTCCCAGGCGCCCATGGGGTCCCCCACAATCCGTGTGCCGGTCAGTCCGTTGTGCTGATGTCCCCATCCTCACAGCCGCCACTGACAATCGGCCTGCGCGCCAGGACGAACCCCTGCGGCGCCCGCTCCGGGAACGGCCCGTCCGTCTCCCGCTCCCGCCACACCACGGACCGGACCTCCAGGCCCGCGTCCCGCAGCAGTTCGGCGATCCGCTCCGGCTGCCGACGGTGGAAGACAAGCGAGATCTTCAGCCCCCACGCCTCCGTCATCCGCAGCGGCTCGTCCCCCACCTGGAAGCCGAGCTGCACATGTGCCCCCGGGGCCAGCACGCGGCGGAACTCCGCGAAGGCACGGGGCAGTTCCTCGTCCGGGACATGGATCGTCGAATACCAGGCCAGGAGACCGCCCAGCGACGCGTCCGGCAGCGGGAGGCTGAGCATGGAGCCCTCCTCGAAGCGCAGGTCCGAGTGCTCCTTCCGTGCCGTGGCCACCATCTGCGGGGAGAGGTCGATCCCGAACACGTCGAGTCCCAGGGCCAGTCCGTGGAGATGCTCGGTCACCCGGCCCGTTCCGCAGCCGACGTCGGCCACCGGGAGACCACCGCCGCTCCCCGCCGCGAGCTCCGCGAACGTGCTCAACAACGCACGCTCCAGCGGCTTGGCGGCCAACTCGCCGCGGGCGAAATCGACGTAGGCGGGGGCCATGGCGTCGTACGAGGTCCGGGTGGTGTGGAGGAAGTCGGGTTCGGTCATGGACCGGGACCCTACGACAGGCCCGGGGGCTCCGGAACGGGCGGGTTGCCCGCCCATCGCCTCTCTCCGTCCTCCCACTCTCCGGTCGGCGCGAGGCCCGCCGCCACCGCCACCGCCTCCGACGCCGCGTGGTCGGGGTGGATGTGGGCGACGAGCGCCCGGACGCCCCCGGCCGTGGCCAGGTGCGCCGCGAGGCCCCCGGCCGCCTCGCTCGCGTAACCCCGGCCCTGCCACGGTGTGCCGACCACCCAGGCGATCTCCGCCCGGGGGCCCCGTACGGTCGCCTGGACGTACCCGGCGAGACGCCCGTCCGCGCGGATCCGGAGCACCCAGTTCCACCACAGCTCCCCGGGATCCGGCGAACCGGCGCACTGCCGCTCGTAGCGGGACCGCAGGGCGGCCGGCTCCGGCGGGCCGCCCCCGGTGAACGCGTACAGCGCCGGGTCCGCGAGGACGGCCGCCATCTCCTCGGCATACACCGGATCGAGGGGGAGCGCGTCGAGGCGGGCGGTGGTGAAGGGCAGGGGCCCGGGGGTCGTCGGCACGGTGCCCGACCCTACGCGCACCGGCCCCGCCCCCGCCCTCCCTGTCCGCCGCTCGCCCGCTCACCGCTCCCCGCTCAGGCGCTCACCGGCCCACCGGCCCACCGGCTCAGGCGCTCACCCCCTCACCGGCTCAGGCGCTGGAAGCGGCGGACCGCCAGCGGCAGGAACACCAGCGTGATCACCAGCGGCCACACCACCGCCATCAGCAGCGCGTGCTCCTCCACCCAGGTGCCGCCGCCCGCCACCGGGTTGCCGAACAGTTCGCGGGTGGCCGTCGCGGTCGAGGAGATCGGGTTCCAGGCCGCGATCGTGCCCAGCCAGCCGGGCATCAGGGACGGGGCCACGAAGGTGCTGGAGATCATCGTGACGGGGAAGGCGACCGCGTACAGCCCGCCCGCCGCCTCCGGGGTGGGCACCAGCATGCCGAGCCAGACGCCCACCCAGATCAGGCTGAACCGCAGCAGCAGGAGCAGCCCGAACGCTCCGAGGGCCGCCACCACCCCGCCGTCCGCGCGCCAGCCGATCAGCAGCGCCGTGACGGCCAGGATGGTCAGTTCGGCGGCGGCCACCACCAGGTCGGCCGCCCCGCGTCCGGAGGCGAAGGCGGAGGGGGCCATCGGCATGGACCGGAAGCGGTCGACGACCCCCTTGGCGGCGTCGGTGACGACGGCCACGGCGGTGTTCATGAAGCCCATGGCCATCGTCATGGCGAACATGCCGGGCATCAGGAACTCCCGGTAGTCCCCGCCCCCGGGCACCTTCATCGCGCTGCCGAAGACGTATCCGTACAGCAGGACGGAGAGGATCGGGAATCCCAACTGCCAGACGACGGCGGAGGGATGGCGCTGGTAGTGGGTGAGGGTGCGGCGGGTGATGTTCCAGCAGTCGGAGACCGCCCAGTAGGCGCGGCCCCGGCCGTGGCACAGGTCGGTCCCCGCAGGGTTCTGTTCGAGCACGGTCATGCCGCCGCCACCTCCCGTGCGTCGTGCGTCGTGCTTCCCCGGGACCCGTCGTGGGCCGTGCCCTGTCCTGTCAGCCGCAGGAACACGTCGTCCAGGCTCGGCCGGCGCAGCCCGATGTCCTCCACCGCGATCCCGTCGTCCTGGAGGCTCCGGGCCACCTCGGTCAGCGCGGCCACCCGGTCGGCGACCTGGGCGTGCACCCGGCGGGTGGCGGCGTCGGTGACGACGAGCCCGCCGCCGGCCACCCGGCCGACGGTCCTCGCCACCGCATCGAGGTCCCCCGCGTCGGCGGCCACCACCTCGATCCGGTCGCCGCCGACCCGGTTCTTCAGCGCGTCCGGGGTGTCGTCGGCGATGGCCCGCCCGCGGTCGATGACGGTGATGTGCGAGGCCAGCCGGTCCGCCTCGTCGAGGTACTGGGTGGTCAGCAGCACCGTCGTGCCGCCCGCCACCAGCGCCCGGACCGCGTCCCAGACCTCGCCCCGGCCGCGCGGGTCGAGCCCGGTCGTCGGCTCGTCCAGGAAGAGCACATCGGGGAAAAGGATCATCGAGGAGGCGAGGTCGAGCCGTCGCCGCATGCCGCCGCTGTACTCCTTCGCGCCCTTGTCGGCCGCCTCGACCAGGTCGAACCGTTCCAGCAGTTCCCCGGCGCGCTGCCGGGCCCGGCGGTTGCCGAGATGGAAGAGCCGGCCGAACATCTCCAGGTTCTGCCGCCCGGTGAGCCCTTCGTCGACGGCCGCGTACTGGCCGGTGAGGCCGATCCTGCTCCGTACGCGGCGGGGTTCGCGGGCCACGTCGAGCCCGGTGACCTCGGCCCGGCCCGCGTCGTGGCGCAGCAGGGTGGCGAGGACCCGCACGGCGGTGGTCTTGCCCGCCCCGTTCGGGCCGAGCAGGCCGTGGACGGTGCCGGGGCGGACGGCGAGGTCGAATCCGTCGAGCGCCCGCTTCTCCGTCCCGCCCTTCCCCCGGTACCGCTTCACGACGCCCTCGGCGAGCACCGCGTACCCGGATGCGGAACCCGACCCGGTTTCCAGCGTGGACATGGCACAACCCCCTGTTTCTCCGACTGACCGGAAGCCAACTGAGTACACCGTACCCCAAACTGAGTACGGCGTACTCCCATACGGGTACGGTGTACCCGGCCCTGCTCCGGAGCACTACGCTGACCTCATGGCGAAAGACGGATCGACAGCGGCGACGGACGGCACGGCCACCGGAAGCGGCGACATCGCGCGCAGCCTGGAACTCCTCTGGGGCACCGGGGAGCGCCCGAGCCGCGGCCCCAAACCGGGCCTCACGCTGGACCGGATCGTCAGCGCCGCGATCGCCGTCGCGGACGCGGAAGGGCTGGCGGCCGTCTCCATGCGCCGGCTCTCCACCGAGCTCGGCACCGGCACCATGTCGCTCTACCGGTACGTCCCCGGCAAGGCCGAACTGCTGGACCTGATGCTCGACCGGGTCCTGGGCGAGCCCCTGCCCTCCGGCCCGGACCTCCCCTCCCCCACGGACCTTCCCGCCGACACGTCCGGGGCCCCCGCCGACTGGCGGGCGTCGATCGACGCCATGGCCCGCACCTACCTGGACAACCTGCGCGCCCACCCCTGGCTGCTCAAGATCAACCAGGCGCGTACGGTGCTCGGCCCCAGCGCCCTGCGCGGCCTCGAGCTCTCCCTCACCGCCCTGCGGTCCATGGGCCTGCGCGACCCCGAGCTGATCGGCGTGATCATCACGGTCAACAGCTTCGTGGAGGGCCTCGCCCGCACCCAGGCCGACGCGGCGGAGGCGGTACGGCAGACCGGGCTGAGCGACGAGGAGTTCTGGGACAACCAGCGCCCCTACCTGGAGCGGGCCATGCTCAGCGGCGCGTACCCGATGATGGCGAGCATGGCGGAGGACACCTTCAGCGCCGAGTTCGACCACTTCGCGTTCGGGCTGCACCGGCTGATCGCCGGTTTCGAGGCCCTGGTCGCGGAACGGACGGCGGACCGGACCGAGGGCCGGACCGCGGACGGGCCGGGGGCCCGGAAATGACAGCGTCCCCGGCCCGTGCCCCAATGGATATATGGACGCCAGCCGGGAGCTCGCTCCTTTCGTCAAGCAGTACGCCGTCCTGCTGAGCACCCACCGGCAGGACGGGACCCCCGTCGGCACACCGGTCAACATCGCCGTCGAGGGCGATCACGCGTTCATCCGCACGTTCTCCTCCGCCTGGAAGGTCGAGCGGATGCGCAACCACCCGCAGGTGGAGCTCGCCCCCTGCACGGTCCGGGGCAGCCCGACCGGACCGCAGGTCAGGGCGCACGCACGGCTGCTGAAGCCGGGCACGAAGGAGAACACGCACGCGGCGCGGATGCTGTCGCGCAAGTACCCGGTCGTGCAGGGCGTGCTGGTCCCGCTCGCGCACCGGCTGAAGCGGGACCGGACGCTGCACTACGAGGTGTGGCCGGTGACGGACGACACCTGAGGACGGACCTGCCCGGACGCCTCTGTCCGCCCGCCCGGCCCCGTCCCTGTCCGTCCGTCCCCGTCCCTGTCCGCCCGGCCCGTGGGCCGGCACACGCTGACGCTTCGATCGCCCCCGCCCGTCCGGCTATCCGCGCCGCCGCTTCAGGGCGAGCCAGAGCGCCGCCACCCCGACGAGGACGGCGGCCCCGAGCGCCACGTTGCCGTCGCCGCCCCCCTCGCCCGCCGCGTCGCCGCCCTTCGAGGGAGCCCCGGAACCGGACCCGGAGCCGGAACCGCCGCCGGGCTTCTCCGGCCCGCCCTCCACCTCCACCCGGACGACACCGCTGCGCTCCCCCTCCGAGCCGAACATCAGGGCCGAGCCGTCCGCCGTGTACGTCACCGACTCCGCCTGCCGCTGGAACGGGGCGGCGACCGACCGGTCCTCGCCGAGACGGCCCTTCTCGAAGGCGTACTCCCGGGCGCTGAAGTACGAGCGCAGCACCAGCCGGGTCCCGTCGGGCGAGAAGGCCCCGTCCGTGACCCACGGCACCTCCCCCACCCGCCGGAACACGTTCGTGGAGCCGGTGGTCAGCTGCGCGGGCCCTTCGTAGAGGCCGCCGCCGTCCTCGTTCTTGGAGGCGATGTAGACCCGGCCGGTCTTCGGGTGGACCATCAGCGCCTCGGCGTTGCGGGCCCCGTCCGCGTACTTCACGTCGTACTGGACGGCCGTGACGGTGGCGTCGCGCAGGACCTTCGGCTCGGGGAAGCGGTAGATCCAGACGTGGTCCCAGGTGCCGTCGAGGTTGTCGCCGATGTCACCGACGTAGAGGTCGCCGTCCGGTCCGATCGAGATGCCCTCCACGTCCCTCGGCTCCCCCACGCCCCGCATGGTGATGGTCGCGAGGGTCTTCCCGGTGCGGGAGTCGACGGCGAAGACATAGGGGCCGTCGTCGCTGTCGTTGTGCGTCCAGTAGACGCCGGGGTGCGCGCGGCTGGCGGCGAGGCCGCTGGACTCGGTGATGCGGGGGTCCTCGATCGTGAAGTCACGGTCGGGCCGCCCGTCCTCGGCCACGGCCGGACCGGCCCCGGCGAACAGCGGAAGAGCGAGCGCCAGAGCGGCGGCGAATGGGGCGGCGGCGCGGCCTGCCGGGCCGGTCGGATACGGACGCATGGCCCAAGTGTCCATCGTCACGTCGCAGGCCGGAGCCCTGATCGGCCATGATGACGCCATGCGTTTCCTCTTCGTCGGCGATTCCATGACCATCGGGCGCGCCGGCGACTTCACCTGGCGCTACCGGATGTGGCAGCACCTGGAGGCGGCGTCCGGCCTCCCGTACGAGATCGTCGGCCCGCGCTCGACGCTGTACGACACCGAGGCGAACGCTCCGCTCTCCCGGACGTACGCGGACCCGTCCTTCCCGCCCGCCGCCCGCCGCCATCTGGCGGGCTGGGGCGAGGGCTGGCTGCACATGGCCCCGGTGATCGCGGACGCGGTGCGCGAGGCGGAGGCGGACCTGCTGCTGGTCTCGCTCGGACTGATAGACCTCGGGTTCTACACGGACCCCGAACAGACGGCGGCCAACGCCCGCGCGTTCGTCGCGGCGGCGCGCACGGCGAACCCGCACATCCACATGGTGCTGCTCCCGGTGATACCGAACATCCGGGCCGAGACGGACGCGCCCTTCGCCGCCTCCTGCGCCCACTTCAACGACCTGCTCGCCAAGGCCGTCGCCGACCTCGACGCGCCGTCCTCCCCGCTCCTGCTGGCCTCGCACCCCACGGCGTACGACATCCACACGGACACCTACGACGGCACGCACCCGGGCCCGACCGGCGAGCACAAGCTCGCGGCGGCCTTCGCCGACGCGATGCACCAGGCGTGGGGGCTGGGCGCGCGGTACGCGGGGCAGCCGGTTCCGGCACAGGCCCTGCCGGCCTGATCGGCGTCTCGTCGGGGCCGTAGATCTCGGGCGACCGGCCCTAGAGCCCCTCGGGCTCACCCGACCGCTGGGATCCCAGCATCGACAGCGCCAGCTCGGTCAGCTCCCCGGAGACCTCCCCGGGGCGGGCCCGGCGGCAGCGGCGGGTGTGGTGGGCCATCAGCTCGTGGACCGTGCCGACCATCACCATCACGTCGACCCGGTGGTCCCGGTCCTCCGCCTCGCCGCGCTCCACCGCCCGCTCGGCCTCCCCGGTCAGGAACTCCGTCCACAGGGCCCGCCAGAGCTTGCAGTGCTCGTCCACCACGGCGCTCACGCCCAGCACCTCGACGAACGTCACGCGGGCCTCGCGCGGATCGCTGGTGACGGACTCCACGTACGCGTCGAAGAGCCGCCGTACCCGCTCCGCGATCGAGCAGTCCTCGATGCCCTCGGACAGCAGGGCGCTCTCGGCCGCCCGCAGCCCGGTCGTCGTGACCCGGTTGTGGAGGGCGATGAGCAGCCCCTCCCGGGAGCCGTACTCCTGGCGCAGCACCTCGACCGGCACCCCGGCCGCCTCGCACACATCGTGCTCGGCGGTCTCCCGGTACCCGTTGACGCCGTACAACTCCCTGGCTGCTTCCAGAAGTTGTTCCCGCGCCTGCGTGCGGGCGACATCCCCGGGCCCGGTCCGCTGAACCGTCCAGCTCTCCGCCACCGGTCCTCCTTGAGCGCAAGGTGCGGGAGAGGCGCCTGCGCGCCTCTGCACGAACCGCCGCCCCATTGTGCTCGCCCCACCGCCGTCCGGGCGGCCACGCCACACCCGTACGGGCGAATACCCGCACGCGGAAACGCTTCTTCTCAGCGTGTCCCGGCACCGGGTCGAAACCGAGTCCGAGTGAGTACCTCGGCACCGCCCTCAGCTCCGGGCCACGCACCCCCGGCCGCTCACGCGCCCCCGCGCACCGGCTCCACCTTCGCCAGCCACGTCGTCAGCAGCCGCTCCAGCTCCTCCGCCTCCCGGGGCTCCAGCGCGTCCAGAAGCTCTCGCTCGTTGCCCATGTGCTCCGTGAACGCCCGGTCGATCAGCGTCCGGCCGGCCTCCGTGAGCGCGACCACGCGGCCGCGGCCGTCGGCGACCGCCCGGCGTCGTGCCACCAGGCCGTCCCGCTCCAGGCGGTCGATCCTCTTGGTCATCGCGCCCGTCGTGACCATCGTGTGCGCGGCCAGCTCCCCCGGAGCGCGTTCGAAGGGCGCACCGGCCCGGCGCAGCGTGGCCAGGACGTCGAACTCCCCCTCGGACAGGCCGTAACGGCGGTAGACGAGGTTCAGCCGGGCGGTCAGGAGCAGGCCCAGGCGGTGCAGGCGGCCGATGACCGCCTGCGGGGAGACGTCCACGTCCGGGCGTTCCCGGGCCCACTCGGCCTGGATGCGCGCCACATGGTCCGGGGCGGGGCGTTCCGCGGCTTCGCCGTGCTGGTTACCTTCCATGGAAGCTATAGTACCTTCCATGGAAGGTAACCTGAAATGGGCCCTGACCACGGCCGTGGCCCCGGTCGCCTGGGGCACGACCTACTTCGTCACCCGGGAGTTCCTGCCCGCCGGCACCCCCCTGTACGGGGCCGCGATCAGGGCGCTTCCCGCCGGGCTGCTCCTGCTGGCCGTGTGCCGGAAGCTGCCGCGCGGAAGCTGGTGGGCCAAGTCCCTGGTGCTCGGGGCGCTGAACATGAGCGGGTTCTTCGCGCTCGTGTACGTGGCGGCGCAGCGCCTTCCCACCAGCCTGGCGTCGATCATCATGGCCGTCGCGCCGCTGACCATGATGCTGCTCGCCTGGGGGCTCGTCGGCGAGCGGCCGGGGGCCCGGCACCTCGCCGGGGCGGGCGTGGGCATCGCGGGCGTCTGCTTGATGGTGTTCACCGCGAGCGGGTCCGTGGACGCCGTCGGCGTCCTCGCCTCCGTCGCCGCGATGGCCGTCTCCTCGTTCGGATACGTCCTCGCCAAGCGCTGGAGCGGCGAGGTGGACGTGCTCGCCTCGACCGGCTGGCAGCTCATCGGCGGCGGGCTGCTGCTCCTCCCGTGCGCGGTCCTGGTGGAGGGCGCGCCGCCCGCGCTCGACGGCCCCGCGCTGCTCGGCTTCGGCTACGTCGCCGTGGTGGCCACGGCGGTCGCCTTCGCCGCCTGGTTCGCCGGGCTGGCGCACCTCCCGGCGGGCACGGTCGGCCTTCTCGGGCTGCTCAACCCGGTGACGGGGGTGCTGCTGGGCATCCTGATCGCCGACGAGACCCTGTCCGGCCGCCAGGTCTGCGGCCTGCTGCTCACCCTCTGCGGGGTCCTCCTCGGCCGCTCCCGGGTCCGGCCGTCGCCCACGCCGGAGAGGCCGCCCACGCCGAAGAGGCCGCCCGCGCCGGACGGCGTGGGCGACCCCTCCGGCGGCGCGGCCGCCCGCGGTCCGGGGCTCAGCCCTTGACCGTGAACTCCCCCCGCAGCAGCGCCTGGTCCAGGGACGACGGGCCCACCAGCAGCTCGAAGCGGCCCGGCTCCACGATGCGGCGGCCCTCCGCGTCCACGAGCGTGCAGTCGGCGACCGGAAGCTCGAAGAGGAGCTCCCGCGACTCACCCGGGGCCAGCGCCACCTGCCGGTAAGCCTTCAGCTCCTTCTCCGCCCAGGTCACCGACGTCACCGTGTCGCTCACGTACACCTGCGCCGTCTCCAGCGCCGGCCGCGCCCCGGTGTTGGTCACGGTGACCCGGGCCCGTACGGTCTCCGACTCGTCGACGACCGCCGTCAGCACCTCCAGGTCCGTGTACACGACCGTCGAATAGCTCAGCCCCTCGCCGAACGCGAACGCCGGGCGCTGGGTGAGGTCGGCGTAGCGCGAACCGTGCTGGCCGCGCACCTGGTTGTAGAACGTCGGCTGCTGACCCGCGTGCCGGGCGAAGGACAGCGGCAGCCGGCCGGTCGGCTCGATCAGCCCGAGGAGCAGTTCCGCGACCGCCCGGCCGCCGAGCATGCCCGGGTTGGCCGCGTACACGATCGCCGCCGCTCCGAGCGCGGACGGCGGCAGCACCAGCGGCTTGGAGCTGATGACCACGACGACCAGCGGCTTGCCCGTCGCCGCCAGGGCGTCCAGCAACGCCACCTGGTCGCCGACGAGTTCGAGGGTGGCCGTCGACTTGCCCTCGCCGATCAGCTCGATCCGGTCGCCGACGACGGCCACCACGTGGTCGGCGGCCTCGGCTGCGGCGACCGCCTCGGCGATCAGCCGCGCGTCGGGGGCCGCCGGGACGACGACCTCCGGGCGGGGCTGGCCGTCCGGGAAGAACGCCCCCTCGGGGTCGGGGCCGACGTCGAGGATCCGGGCGCCGGGCGCGTACGACACGGTCCAGTCGGCGGGCGACTGGTCGCGGAAGCCGTCGAGGACCGTACGGATCATGGCGCGCGGCTGGCCGTCCGGGAGCCAGTCGGCCTGCCCGGAGGAGCCCGCCCAGTCGCCCAACTGGGTCTGCGCGTCATCCGCGTTGGGGCCGATGACGGCCACCGTGCGCGGGCGCTCCGATGCGGCGGCGCGCCCCCGGCCGTCCTCGTCCGCCGTCAGGCCGCCCGCGAACGGCAGCGTGCCGTCGTTCGCCAGCAGCACCAGCGAGCGGCGGGCCGCCTCCAGGTTCAGCACGGCGTGCGCCCCGCTGCCGATGACCTCGGCCTGCCGGCCGGCGTCGGGGTGGCGCGGGTTCTCGAAGAGGCCCAGCTCGAACTTGAGCGTCAGGATGCGACGTACGGCGGCGTCGATCTCCGGCTCCGCCAACGCGCCCTGCGCCACCGCCTCCTGGGCCCCCTCGAAGAAGTTCGACGTGGTCATCACCATGTCGTTGCCCGCACGGACCGCCGCCGCCGACGCCTGCGCGTAGTCGCCGTAGACCTTCTGCTCCCACACCATGCGGCCGACGTTGTCCCAGTCGGTGACCAGCGTCCCGGTGTAGCCCCACTCGCCGCGCAGCACCTCGTCGAGCAGCCAGTGGTTGACGGTGATCGGCACGCCGTCCATCGACTGGTAGCCGAGCATGAACGTCCGGCAGCCCTCCTTGGCGACCCGCTCGAACGGCGGCAGGAACCAGGAGCGCAGCTTGCGCCGCGAGATGTCCGCCTCGCTGGCGTCCCGGCCGCCCTGGGTCTCGGAGTACCCGGCGAAGTGCTTGGCGCAGGCCAGGATCGCGGTCGGGTCGTCGAGGCCGTCGCCCTGGTAGCCGCGGACCATCGCGGAGGCCAACTCGCCGATCAGATACGGGTCTTCGCCGAACGTCTCGCTCACCCGGCCCCACCGCAGGTCCCGGGTGATGCAGAGCACCGGCGAGAACGTCCAGTGCACCCCGGTCGCCGCGACCTCCACCGCCGTCGCCCGCGCGATCCGCTCCACCAGCTCCGGGTCCCAGGTGGCGGCCATCCCGAGCTGCGTCGGGTAGATCGTGGCCCCCTCCCAGAAGGAGTGTCCGTGGATGCAGTCCTCCGCGACGAGCAGCGGGATGCGCAGCCGGGTCCGCTCGGTGAGCGCGGCGGCCTCCCGCACCCGCTCCGGCGAGGCGTGCAGGATCGAGCCCGCGTGCAGGTCCTCGACGAGGTGCCGCACGCCCTCCTTGGCGTTGAGCTGGAGCATCTGGCCGACCTTCTCGGGCAGCGTCATGCGCCCCAGGAGGTCGGCGACCCGCTCCGCGACGGGCAGCGCGGGGTCGAGGTACGGCGGCTTGAGACCCACGGGAGTTCCTTTCACGACGGCACTCCGCAGTACCGTACGCTCAATCCCGACCGCTTGGTAAGTATTGGGGTGGCCACGTTTCATCCCTGTGAGAATCTGGGCCGGAGCGGCGGTGCCGGACCGGTGCGGAACCAGCGGCGCGGTACGCCCGAGCGGTGGGCGCGCCGATCACGTGGGCGGGAAGGGCGTTCGATGACAGCGGGTGATGGCGCGTGACCTCCGGGACGCGGCGCGGCTACGCCAAGGGCCGGGCCAAGCGGATCGAGATCCTCGACCAGGCGATGACCCTGTTCGGCGAGGCCGGCTACCGGGGCGCGTCGCTCCGGGTGATCGCCACCCGCTGCGGCATCTCCCACCCGGGCCTCCTGCACCACTTCCCGACGAAGGAGGCGCTGCTGCTCGCCGTGCTCCAGCGGCGCGACGACGTGGACGACGAGTGGCTGGCCCTCGGTGTGACGCGGGGCGTCGACCATCTGCGCCGGCTGACGGACCTCGCGGAGCTGAACGCCAAGCGGCGCGGGATCGTCGAGCTGTTCTCGGTGGTCGCGGCGGAGGCCACCTCCCCCGACCACCCGGCGCACGGCTACTTCGAGGCCCGCTACCGCACATCGGTTGCCAACACCGAACTGGCCTACCGCCAGGCCCGGGAGGCGGGCGAACTCCGGGACGACGTCGATCCGTCGGACGCCGCCCAGCAGCTCATCGCGCTGATGGACGGCCTCCAGATCCAGTGGCTGATCAGCGACTGCGCGACGGACATGGCGGCGGTGCTGCGGGCGCACGTCCAGGCGCAGTTGACCGTACGGCTGTGAGGTCCGTCGCGGACGCCCGCCGGCCGCCGCCCCGGATCTCAGGGGCTCAGGGGCTCACCCGCTCCACCCCGCGGCGGCCCGCGATCCGGGCCATGGTCAGGCAGTACAGCGGGGCGAAGACGAGTTCGACCGCCATGGCCTGCCAGGGGGCGTCGGCCGCGGTCTCCGTGCCGGCGAGTTCACCGAAGCCCGCCGCCAGGCCGAAGGCCAGCAGGTTGTTCGCGGCGTGCATGACGATGACGGCCTCGAGCCCGCCGGTGCGGATCACCAGCCAGCCCCACCACAGCGCCGAGTAGAGCAGCAGAAGGAACCCGGAGAGTTCGCCGAACCCGTGGGCCAGGGCGAACAGGAGGGACGCCAGGACGATCGCGGGCCACGGCGAGCGGACGGTCCGGCCGATCACCTGGACCAGCCAGCCCCGGAAGACGTACTCCTCGGCGGCGGCCTGGAACGGGACCAGCGCCACGATCACGGCCAGGCTCAGCAGAAAGACGGGCCACCCCGGGAAGCCGCTGCCCGATTCCCCGAGGGGCTCGTCGTCCCAGGTCCACGCGATCAGCAGGCCGATCTGCAGGGCCATCAGCGGGAAGGCCACGGCGGCGCACCGCCAGAGCCAGCCCCAGCGCAGCCGCCCGACGACGGAGGAGACGGTGCCGGCCGGGCGTTTGCCCAGGTACCGGGCGGCCCACAGGACGATGGGTATGCCGACCGCGATGCCGAGGAGCTGTACGGCCAGATCCGCGACCGGGTCCTCGAAGAAGAGGTCGCTGTCCGCCGCCGCGGGGCCCGCGTCCAGCACCTCCGCGATGACGAAACCGACCAGGCTGACGGTCAGTACACCCACCACGACCAGCACCAGGGCGGCCAGCAGCTCGCCCAGCCAGCCGAGTCCGCCGCCCTGCCCGTTGCGGCCCTGCTCGTCGTAGCGGGAGCCGGAGGGGGCGCGCACGGGCCCGGACACCGGACGGCTCCACTCGGGAGGCCTGTCCCAGCCCTGCCAGGCCGCTCCGGGCGGGCGGGGCGGCTCGGCGGCAGGAAACGACTCGGTGGTACGAAGCGGCTCGGGCGGGCGGGGCGGCTCGGGAGGGCCGTGCGGCGGGCGGTGCGGGGGTACGTCAGGGGGGTTCACACCAGCGATCTTCGGTTGCCGCCCGCGTGCGGGTCAACGCCACCCGTCCTCGCGGACCCGGGTCGCGAGGTCGATCTTGGTGTAGGTCGGCCGGCCCGCCTCCTGGTACTTGGCCTTCACCCGGTCCAGGTAGTACTTCGCCGTGTTGACCGTGATGCCGGACCTGCGGGCCGTCGACTTCAGGGTGAGCCCGGAGGCGTAGTCCACCAGCACCTCGCGCTCCTTCGGGGAGAGCCTGGGGCGGGCGGCGCCCTGATCGTAGGCGAGGGCGAAGGCCAGCTCCGGCGAGTGGGCGGTGCGCCCGGCCGCGACCTCCCCGACCGCTTCGACGAGCACCGACAGATCGTGGTCCTTCGTGAGGAAGCCGTCGGCGCCGTCCGCGATGGCGGAGACGATCCGGTCGCGGTCCGCCACCACGCTGATCATCAGCACCCGGCTGCCGGACTCGCGCAGTCTGCGGATGTTCTCGGCGGGCGGCCGTCCGTCGCGCAGCATGAGGTCGAGCAGGACGACGTCCGGGGGCTCCCAGGGCCCGGCGAGCAGTTCGTCCACGGTGGCGGCGCAGGCGACGAGACGCAGCTGCTCGACCCCGGCGAACCACGATCTGATGCCGTCGAGCAGCATCCGGTCGTCGTCGACCACGGCGACGGTGATCAGCCCGGCCATCTCAGCTCCACTCGCACGCCCTCGCCGGGAGCCGTGTCCACGGACGCCCGGCCGCCTATCCCCCGCATCCGGGCGTGCACGGAACGGTCGAGCCCGATCCCGCCGGTACGGGAGCCGCCGACGTCGAAGCCCCGGCCCCGGTCGACCACGGTGACGACCAGCCGGCCGGAGTCACCGGCGGCGGTCAGGAACGCGTGACCGGTACCGGCGTGGCAGCGGACGTTGTTCAGGGCCTCGGTCGCGGCCCGGGACATGGCCAGGGCGATGTCGCCGGGGACGGCGGGCGGCTCGTGGTAGCGGGCGGTCACCCGCAGCCCGAGCGCCTCGGCGGCGCGTACGGACTCCTCCAGCGCGGCCTGGAGCTCGGAGGTGGACTCACGGTCGTGCGCCTGCTCGACGAGCCTCCTGAGATAGGCGGCCTCGCGGGCGCAACGCTCGCGCATCACCGGGGTGTTGGCGTCGACGCCACCGCGGGCGATGGCGCTCAGCGTGGCGAGAACCGTGTCGTGCAGGGCGTTGTGGTGGGCGATGCGCTCCGCGTACCTGGCCCGCTGGGCCTCGGCGGCCAGCGCCCGCCCGTTGGCGGAGTCGACCTGCGCGCCCTGCCGGCAGAGGTACCACGTGAGAACCCAGGAGACGACGGCCGAGAAGACCAGGGCGTTCAGATGGGCGCCGGTCACCGCCGTGCCCGCGTCGACCATCAGATAGCCGGCGAGATGGGTCGCCACCAGCAGCACCACGGCGAGCACGAGACGCCGCAGCCCGAAGGCGACGGCGGCCATCGCCGACGCCGAACCGCCCAGGAGCATGACCCAGGCGATCGACTCCGGCGCGCGGGCCCCGCCCCAGGCGTACGCGCCGAAGGGGAGCAGACAGCCGGTCACCAGGACGTCGAGTCCCACGGCCCAGGGGACGAGTCGCCCGCGCCGGGCGGCCATGGCCCAGATGAGGGCGGTCAGGGTGATCACGGAGCCCAGGGCCAGCCACGGGAACGGGCGGTCGCGCTGGTGCTGGGTGACGGCGACGCCGCCCGCGACCAGGTGGCTGCCGCGGTAGAGCGCGGTGGCGATGACCATGGTCTTCCGGGCGCGGTGGAGCCCCGTTTCGCTGCTGTCGATCCGTCGGCCCCCCTTGATCGCAACCCCCCAGAACGGGTGGTGCACCGGCCCCTCGGCACACCGCTAACGTCACCCGTGGCGATCGGGGGATCGCTTGCGGCCACGATAGGCACAGACGGCCGGGGGGCGGTCGGGGATTCCCGGACAACTCAGCAGATCTTTCGATCAGTCGTGGCCGAAAGACATATGACGGCTCATCACGTCGCATCGGCCGTCCTCGGGCACGGCACACCCGGCCACACTCCGCTCCGCACCGGAAGGACCTCTCGTGACCGCTGACCGCGACGAACCCGGCACCAGCAGTTACTTCGCCGTGGACACCGGCCTGCTGCCCGCCGTCGTCCACGGGGTCCTGCACCGGCGGGGCGCGGAGCAATGGGCGGTGGATCAAGGGGAGTTCTGGTGCTCGGTGCGCCCGAAGGGCCATCGGAGCGGGGAGCAGGGCTGGAAACTGCACCTGTCGGCGACCCCGCTGTCGGCGGCCCTGGTCCTGGCGGTGGCGGCGGACGTCCTGGTCGAGGAGCGGGCCTCGTTCAAGTTCGCCGGGGCTCTGGACCGGGTCGCCCTGCTGACGGGCGGGCGCGCGGACCGCGGGGGCGGCGGCAAGTTCATCACCGTCTACCCCGACACCCCGGACCGGTTCCGCCGGCTGGCCCGGCGGCTGCACGAGGCGACGCTGGGGCTGCGCGGCCCGCGCATCCTGTCGGACCGGCCGTACGCCCCGGGCAGCCTCGTCCACTACCGCTACGGGGTGTTCCACGGGGTGCGGACGACGACGAACGACGGTGACGCGGACGTCCGGCTGCGCCGCCCCGACGGGGGGCTGGAGAAGGACCGGCGTCAGGCCTGGGTGACCACGCCCTCGTGGGCGCCGCCGCCGTTCCCGGCCGCGCCGGACGGTACGGAAACGGCGCGGCCCGTGACCACGGCCGCCACCACCGGCACGACGCCCACCACCCTCACCACTCCCACGGCTCCCACGGCTCCCACCGCTCCGAGGAAGAAGCCGGTCGTCCGGCTCAACGACCGGTACGTGGTCGGCAAGGCGATCCGCCACGCGTTCAAGGGCGGGGTGTATCTGGCGACCGACGAGTCCACCGGCCGGGAGGTCGTGGTGAAGGAGGCGCGGGCGCACGTGGGGGTGCGCATGGACGGCACCGACCTCCAGGACACCCTGCGCCACGAGGCCGACATGCTGCGGGAGTTGGCCCCGCTGGGCTTCACCCCGGCCGGGATCGAGCTCTTCGGCCAGGGCGGCAACCTGTTCCTGGCCCAGGAGTGCGTACCGGGGCGGACGCTGCGCGACCGGATCGCGGAGCGCCCGGTGCGCGACCTCGCGGAGTTCCTGGCCCTGGCCCCACAGATCGTGGACATCGTCGCGGCCGTCCACGGCACCGGCCATGTGCTGCGGGACCTCTCGCCGAACAACCTCATGGTCACCCCGGACGGCGACGTACGGCTGATCGACGTCGAGTATCTGGCCCCCGAGGGCGTCCCGGTCCGCCGCGGCTACACCCCCGGCTATGTCGGACCCGAGGTGTCCGCGCTGACGGACTACGACTTCACGCCCCCCACCTACGCGGGCGACCTCTACAGCCTCGGCGCGGTGCTGCTGCATCTGGCGACGGGCGTCGACATGCTGCTGGTCCCGGACGAGCGCCCGGTGGGAGACCGCACGGACGCGCTGATCACCCTGGCCATCGCCGACCGCCCCTGGGCGGCACGGCTGCTGCCGCTGCTCCTGGCTCTCTGTTCCCCTCGCCCCGAAGGCCGTTGGGACCTTCCCCGGGTGCGTGAGGCTCTCGCGGCTGCGGATGCGGATGCCGCGGCTCCCGCGGACACGGCTCTGGCTCCGGCTGCGGCTCCCGCGGACACGGCTGCGGCTCCGGCTCCGGCTCCGGCTCCGGCTCCGGCGAACGGGACTCCCAGGGCCGGAACTCCCGCAGCAGGGGCTCCCGCGGCCGGGACCCGGGCAAGGGCCATCTCCCACGTCCGGGAA
The DNA here is from genome assembly GCF_044333935.1 of Streptomyces sp. NPDC020884. NCBI lineage: Bacteria > Bacillati > Actinomycetota > Actinomycetes > Kitasatosporales > Streptomycetaceae > Streptomyces > Streptomyces sp. NPDC020884. Next base: position 557,154 of record NZ_JBIRRY010000003.1, read on the forward strand.
ACGGCCGGGCCGGCCCGGCCGCCCGCCGGCCGGGAGAGCGGTGCGGGCATCGCCGACGCGGACCGCGAGCGGCTGATCGCCGACGGCCTCACCTATCTGCTCCGCACCCGCTCCGGCGACGGCGGGCACCGCTGGGACGTCAGCGCCTTCGGCGCCACCACCGACCCGTTGAACGTCCAGTACGGCTCCGCCGGCGTCCTCGCCGTACTCACCCGGGCCGCGGCGGCAGGCGCGGGGCCCGAGGTGCACCGAGGGGTGGCCGAGCTCACGGAGTGGACGCGGAGCCGGCTGGCCGAACCCTCCGCGGGCCGGACGGCCGACGGAACGCTGCTGCCCGGCCTGCACTTCGGCCGCTCCGGCACCGCCTGGGCGCTGCTCGACGCGGCGCTCCTGCTGGGCGACGACGCCGTCGCCGAGGAGGCGTCCGCGCTGGCCCGCGCCGTTCCCGTCGAATGGCCCAACCCGGACATCTGCCACGGCGCCGCCGGGGCGGGGATGGCCCAGCTCCACTTCTGGCGCACGACCGGCGACCCGGTCTTCCGCGACCGGGTGATCGCCTGCGCCAAGGGCCTCCTCACGGCCGCCGAGGACCACCCCGCCGGGGTGATCTGGCCCGTCCCCGCCACGTTCGACTCGAACCTCGCCGGGGCCCGCCACTACGGGTTCGCCCACGGCATCGCGGGCGTCGGGGCGTTCCTGCTGGCCGCCGGGCTGGCCACCGGGCGGGACGACCTCGTCTACGCGGCCGGCGTGGCGGGCGACACCCTGGTGAAGCTCGCCCGGTTCGAGGACGGGCGGGCGGTCTGGCCGGCCGGGGACCGCGTCGCCGACGGGCCGGTGGGCCAGACGCACTGGTGCAGCGGCTCCTCGGGCATCGGCGCCTTCCTGATCCGGCTCTGGCGGAAGTCCGGCGAGGAACGCCACCGGGAGTCGGCCGCGCTCGCGGCGGCCGCGGTGCGGGAGACCATGTGGTCCTCCTCCCCCGCCGCCTGCCACGGGCTCGCCGGCAACGCGGAGTTCCTGCTCGACATGTCCGCCGCGCTCGGGGACCCCCGCTATCGGGACCGGGCCCGGGAACTGGCCGCGTGCATCCACACCCGGGCCGTGCTGCGCGACGGTCTCCTGGTGGTGCCCGACGAGTCGCTGGAGGCGGTCACCGCCGGATACCAGACCGGCCTCGCCGGAACGGTCGGCATGCTGCTGCGCCTGCGCGACGGCGGCACCCGGCTCTGGATGCCGGACGCTCCGGAACGCCCCGCCCCCGCCGGCCGGGGCACCGCCGCCCTGAACACCACCGGCCGGAACACCGCCGCGCTGAACACCACCGGCCGGAACACCACCGCCCTGAACACCACCGGCGGGAACGCCGTCGTGCGGCCGGCCGCCGCCGACCGGCCGCACGCGCGCACCGGGCCGGGTGCGGTGTGAAGCGGCGGCCGGAGCGGGTCAGCTTCCGCTTCTCGGCCCGGTCGCGCTTCGCCGCCTGTCTGGTGGGCGCGGCCGACGGCGGGCTGGTCCCGGGCTGGTGGGATCTCGACGGCCCGGCGTCCCGGTACGCCGACGGTGCGCCCCGCTACCGGGAGGGCACATCGGCCGAGTCCACCGCCACCCAGGTGCTGCCGACCGAGGACGGTGGACTGCTGCGGCTGCGCGGGGCGGCGGGCTCCGGCCGTCATCTGCTCCTGCTGTCCCACCCGGCCACCGGCGCGGGAGCGGGCCTCACGGGCGGCGGCGGTGAATCCGCGGCCATCGAGGCGCGGGGTCTGCGGCTGACGCCCGGCGGCCCGCCCGACGCGCTCGCGCTGGCCGTGGAGACCGGCCGGGACGGCCGCACCCGGGTCTGGCGGGTCCGCCCCGCACCGCTGCGCCTGACCGATCCGGTGACCCTGCCGGGCCGTGTCACCGCTCTCCTGCCGCTGGACGGAACCGGCTGCCGCTACGCCACGGACCTCGAAGGGCCCGAGGGGTACCGTCCCGTCACCCTCGATCTGCGGGACGGGACCTGGCGCCCGCTCGCGTCCACGGCAACCGGCCGCACCCACCGCCTGCTGCTGTCGGCCCCCGGCTCGGGGCTGCTGCTGACGGCGAGCGACCCCGGCGACGGGCGGCTGCGGATCGCCCGCACCGGCCTCGACGGCCGGGCCCGCCTCGACTTCCCGGACCGGCTCAACTCCCTGGACGGCGCGGTCCTTCCGCTGGCCGCGGACCCGGCGGGCGGGCGGGTGGCCCTGCGGGTCTCCCGGGGTGCGCAGGCCCGCCTGTTCCTGTACGACGTGGCGGACGACCGGCCCCGGCCCGCCGCGCTGCCGCCGGGTGCGTTCCACCCGGCCGCCGGCTGGAGCGCGGGCGGGCTGCGCGTCGTGTACGCGACCCCGGACCGCCCCGCCGATCTGGTGACCGTCCCGGACACCACGACGGCCCCCGCCGCACACGACACACCACCCCCCATCACAACCACGACAACGGCCACAACCACAACCGCAACCACGCCCACGAGCACAACCACGCCCACGCCCACGGCCGCAGGAGCCACCGAGTGGTTCCCGACCCCGTCCGGACGGTTCGAGTCCGTCTGCCTCGGCGACTGGCGCACCGCGCCCACCGTCGTCGTGGCCCTGCACGGCGGCCCGGAGGACCACTGGACGCTCGGCTTCAACCCGTTGTTCGCGCGCCTGTCGGAGGCCGGGGCGGCGGTGGTGGCCCCCAACCAGCGCGGCAGCACCGGCTACGGCCGCCCGCACGCGGCGGCCGTCCACGGCGCCTGGGGGGTGCCCGACCTCGCGGACATCCGGTCCCTGGTCCGTACGCTGACCGAGCGCCGCCCGCCGGGCGCCGAGCCTCCCGCCCTCCTCGGCGTCAGTTACGGGGGCTTCCTCGCCCTGCTGGCCGTGTGCGCCGACCCGTACGCCTGGGCACGCTGCGCGGTGATCGCCCCGTTCCTGTCCGCGCGCGGACTGCACGAACGGGGAACTCCCGCCGTACGGGCGCTGATCGACCGGCACGGGCTGGGCGAACCGCCGGACGACGACCTCGGCCACCGGGACGTCGAACGGCTGGCCGGCCGCATCCGCGTACCGCTGCTCGCCCTGCACGGCGCGGACGATCCCGTGGTGCCGGTGGACGAGACGCGCCGCCTGCGGAAACGGCTGGCCGGGGCAGACCACGCGGAGCGCGCCCCCTTCGACTGCCTCGAGATCGCGGGGGCGGGCCACCACCCGCTCCAGGAGCGGGGCGGCGCCCGACTCACCGACCGGTTGGTGGATTTCCTGACGGCCGGCCCCCCGGCCCGCCGCCGCACCGCCGCCCACCCAGAGCTCACGGCCGCCGACGCGGCCGTGCGACACCGCCGGACCCCGGCGGTGTTCCCGCACATCACTCACGACGAAAGGACGACACCATGATCGACAACACCATGACCGTCGACGTTGACGAGCTGCAGACCCTGGAGGGCGAGGAGTCCGTCGCCCTGGCCGGCTGCACCCGCACCTGTACCTGGACCTGCTCGATCACCAGCATCGAGCAGCAGTAGCAGCCGTGCGCCGGGCGGGACCGACCCGGACCCGCCCGGCGCACGCCCCGCCCGCCGCCCCGGCGGGATCCTCGGAAGGAGCGCCATGACGTCCCCGGAGCGGCTGTTGAGGGACGCGACCGCCGAGACGCGCGGCTGGTTCGTCCTCACGTCCGTCACGGCGGTCCTGGGCTCGGCCTGCACGCTCGCGCTCCCCTGGGCCATGGCGCGGGCCCTGGACGCGGTCGTCGCGCGGCGGCCCTCCTCGGGCCCCGTCCTCGTGTGCGCCGCCCTCCTGGCCCTCGTCGTGATCACCGGGGCCGTCCAGACCCTGGCCAACGGGGGTTACGGCTCCGGGACGGTGGCCGCCCTGCGCCGGACCCTGGCCCGGCGCGCCCTGGACGCCGGGGTGCCGGGTGCGGCGGACTTCCCCGCGGGCGATCTCGCGGGCCGCCTCTCCGCGGGCTGCGCGCAGGCGGGCTCGGCCGGGGTCACCCTGGTCACGGCCTCGGCGGCGGTGCTGACCTCGCTCGGCGGGGTGGTCGCGCTGTGGCTGCTGGACTGGCGGATCGGGCTCTGCTTCTCGCTGGGCGTGCCGCCGCTGGTGTTCATCGCCCGCATGTTCATGAACCGCAGTTCCGGGCTCTTCCTCCACTACCAGGAGACCCAGGGCAGGATCTCCGCGCTGCTGCTGGAAGCGCTCGGCGGGGCCCGCACCATCGGCGCGAGCGGCACGGCCGGGGCCGAGACGTCCCGGGTCCTGGAACCCCTGCCGGAACTGTCCCGGACCGGTCACCGGGTCTGGCGGTTGCAGCGCGACACCGGTTGGCAGGTCGGCCTGCTGATCCCCGCCGTCGAAGTGCTGGTGCTCTGCGCCGGAGGTCTCGCCCTGCTGAACGGGGACATCACCGCGGGGCAGCTCGCCGCCGTCGTGGGGTACACGGCGCTGGCGATGGGCGCGCTCGACCAGCTCGACGCGCTCTTCGCCCTCGGCATGTCGGCCGCCGGGGCGCGCCGGGTCGCCGAGGTCGTCGACCAGCCGGCCCCGGCCCCCGGCACCCGGGCCCGCCCGGCGGGCGGCCACGGCACGGTGACCCTGTCGGGAGTGACCGTACGCTCGGGCTCCCGGCTGCTCCTCGACGCCGTGGACCTCACCGTCCCGGCGGGTACGGCTCTCGCGGTGGTCGGCCGGTCCGGGGCGGGCAAGAGCACCCTGGCCGCGCTGATCGGACGGCTGAGGGACCCGGACGGGGGCGCCGTCGCCATCGACGGCGTACCGCTGCGCGAGCTGACGCCCCGCGCCCTGCACGCCGCTGTGGGGTACGCCTTCGAGCGGCCCGCGCTGTTGGGCGCCACGGTTCACGGGATGATCGCCTTCGCCCGCCCCGACGCCTCGTACGAGGACGTGGTGGCGGCCGCCGCGGCGGCCAGGGCGGACGATTTCGTCACCCGTCTCCCGCACGGCTTCGACACCCCGCTGTCCGACGCCCCGCTCTCCGGTGGCGAGGTCCAACGCCTGGGTCTGGCACGTGCGTTGGTGCACGATCCGGCGGTGATCGTCCTGGACGACGCGACGTCGAGCCTGGACACCGCCACCGAGGCGCGGGTCGACTCCGCGCTCGCCTCGGCCTGGTCGGACCGCACCCGGGTGCTGATCGCCCACCGGGTGTCGACCGCGGCGCGGGCCGACCTGGTGGCCTGGCTGGAGGACGGACGCGTGCGCGCCGTGGCGCCCCATGCCGAACTGTGGCAACGGCCCTCCTACCGGGCCCTGTTCGCGGCCGGGGCCGAGACCGACGGAGCGGCTGGGGCCGGGGCCGGAACCGACAGTGCGCCCGGGAGCGAGACCGACAGCGCGCCCGGGGCCGAGACCGACAACGCGCCCGGGGCCGGGACCGGGAGTCCGCCCGGGGCACGGACCGACAGCCCTCCCAGGGCCGGGACCGACAGCCCGCCCGGGGCCGAGCCCGGCGCTCCGCCCCCGCACCCCCGGCGGAAGACGCAACCGCAGGAGACGGCATGAGCGCCCCGCCCGCAGCGGCCCACGCCGCGGCCCCGGCCCCCATCGACCGGCGCCTGTTCGCCCGATTCCTCCGGCAGCACCGCAGAGCGGCGGCAGCGGTGACGGGATGGTCGCTGCTCGAGGCGGTCCCGGCGCTCGGCTCGGGGCTGCTGGTCGCCGCCGCCCTGGACCGGGGCTTCCTGGCGGGGCGGCCCGCCGAGGGGTTCTTCTGGATCGGGCTGCTCGGTTCCGCGATGGTGTTCCGCGCCCTGATGACGCGCGCGCTGACCCCGTGGCTGGGGCGGCTCGTGGAACCCCTCCGGGACGAGCTGGTGACCGCGGTGACCGCCGGCGCGGTGCACCGGGCCGCCGCCGGCGCGCGGGGCACGGCGGGCACCGGAGTGGCTCGGCTGACGGTGCAGGTGGAGACGGTGCGTTCGCTCGTGTCCGCCCTGCTGCGCTCGGCACGCCAGTTGGGCATCTCCCTGCTGATGGCGTTCGTGGGCCTGGCCGCCCTGTCGGCCCCGGTGGCGGCGATCACCCTGCCCCCGGTACTGCTCACCCTGCTCCTCTGTGTCCCGCGCCTGCGCGTGCTCGCCCGCCGTCAGCGCCGCCAACTCCGGGCGGAGGAACGCCTGACGGCGGCGGCGGGCGAGGCGTTCGACGGCATTCGGGACGTCGTCGCGTGCGGTGCGCGGGACCGGGTGGGCGACGACCTCACGGCCCGGATCACCGAGCACCGGGACGCGTGCCGCGCCGTCGCGCGGGCGGCCTCGGTCAACGCCCTGCTGGTGTCGCTGGGAAGTCATCTCCCCCTGCTCGTACTGCTATTGGCGGCCCCGCGCCTGCTGGGCGGGGGCACGCTGTCGGTGGGCGAACTGCTGGGCGCCACCAGCTATCTGGTGAGCGGGGTGGCGCCCGCGCTGCGCTCGCTCGTAGCCGTACTGGGCTCCTGGGGCGTGCAGTTGGCGACCGTACTGCGCCAACTGGGCCGCACCACGGACCCGTCCCCGACAGCCCCTCCCGGCCTTCCCGGCCTTCCCGGCCTTCCCGGCCTTCCCGGCCTTCCCGGCCTTCCCGGCCCTCCAGACTCCCCCGGGTCTCCAGGACCTCCCGCCCCCCGGCTACCGGTCGGGCTGCCACGATCCCCGGACCTGTCCCTGGTGGACGTCTGCTACGCGTACGGACCGGGGGCCGTCCCCGTCATCGAGGGGCTCTCCCTGGACATCCCGGCCGGAGCGCACCTGACGGTCGTCGGGCCGAGCGGCGCGGGAAAGTCGACCCTGACCACGCTGCTGGCGGGGATGGCCCGGCCGGACAGCGGACGGCTCACCCTGGGCGGTGCGGCGGCCGCCGAGGTCGACCGCACCTGGCTCCACCGCGCGGTGACGCTGATCCCGCAGGAGGCGTACGTGTTCACCGGCACCGCGCGGGACAACCTGCGCTACCTGCGGCGGGAGGCCACCGATGCCGAACTGCTGGCGTCCGCAGCCGAGGTGGGCGCTCTGGACCTCGTCGAACGGCTCGGCGGCCTGGACGCGACGGTCGGACTGGACGGACCGCCGCTGTCCTCCGGTGAGCGGCAGCTCGTCGCCCTGACGCGCGCCCATGTGTCGGACGCGTCGATCGTCCTGCTGGACGAGGCGTGCTGCCACCTCGACCCGGCGGCCGAGGAGCGCGCCGAGCGGGCGTTCGCCGCCCGGGGCGGCACGCTCGTCGTGGTGGCGCACCGCATCAGTTCGGCGCTGCGCGCCCCGCGCGTCCTGGTGCTCGACGGCGAACGCACCGCCGTCGGCACCCACGACGAACTCCTCACCCAAAGCCCCCTCTACGCCGACCTGGTGGGGCACTGGATGGCCGGCCGCGCACCGTAGGCGCTGTGGCAGACTGCACCGACTGAATGGTCCACACCACGTGTATCTGGAGTTCGGCATGACGGCAGAAGCGCCTCACCCCCCGATCGACACCAGCAAGCCCCACTCGGCCCGGGTCTACGACGCGCTGCTCGGCGGCAAGGACAACTACCCGGTGGACCAGGCGGTGGCCGAACTCCTGCCCATCGAGGCGAAGATCGGCGCCCGCCAGCAGCGCGCCTTCATGAACCGCGCGACGGCGTGGCTGGCGGCCGAAGGCGTGACGCAGTTCCTGGACATCGGGACGGGCATCCCCACCGCGCCGAACCTGCATCAGGTGGCCCAGGAGATACGCCCCTCCGCCCGGGTCGTGTACTGCGACAACGACCCCATCGTCCTGCGCCACGCGGAAGCGCTGCTGATCAGCCGGCCGGAGGGCGTGACGGACTACGTCCACGCCGACGTCCGCGAGCCCACCGCCATCCTGGACGCCGCGCGCAAGACCCTGGACTTCGACCGCCCGGTCGCCCTCTCGCTCCTGGGCCTCCTCCACTTCCTGCCGGACGCCGCGGACCCGATCGGCATCGTCCGCACGATCACGAGCTCCATGGCCTCCGGCAGTTACGTCGTGCTGTCCCACGGCGCGTCCGACGTGAACCAGCAGATCGGGCAGCAGAGCGAGGACGAGTACAAGAAGGGCGGCATCCAGCTGGCCCTGCGGACCCGCAAGGAGTTCTCGCGGTTCTTCGAGGGCCTGGAGATCGCCGCCCCCGGCCTGGTGACGGCCCCGGAGTGGTTCAACGGCACGTCCGCGCCCACTCAGGAGCACAGCGGCATCTACGTGGCCGTGGCCCGGGTCCCGTAACCGGAACGCCCACTCAACGCCCCCGGCCCCCGCCCCCGTCCGCACGGGCCTCGGCGGCGACGCGCTCCCGCCAGGACGGCGGCGGAGGTTCGGGGTCGGCCTCCGCACGGGCCTGCACGTCGGCCCAGTAGGCGCGTTGCTCCTCGCGGTGGCAGGGCCCGCAGCTGGTGACCCACGACGCATGGGGCCGGAACAGGTGCTCCTCGCCGGGCCCGTCGCAGACGGTCAGGGCCAGCGGTGGCGGCGGTCCGGGCTCGGCCGACACCACCAGGTCCGCCGTCTCCTCCGGAGGCGCGGGCAGCTTCTCCACCAGCCGGTGCCCCAGGAACCCGAAGGCCGTCCGCACCCCTTCCTCCGGCAGCCCGCTGCTCAGCGCCCGCCGCAGGTCCCCCGCGCTGACGCCCCGCCGCAGCCACTCGGCGGCGGGCGCGGCGAGCTTGCGGGCCTCGGACACCCCGAGCGAGAGCTCACGGGCCTGGTGCCGGAGCGAGAGCAACACACGCTCGGCGAGCAGCACTTCAGCCTGCACCGGCACGTGTACGGCCACCTGCGCCTCCCCTTCCGACTCGCCCTCGTCCGACTCGCCCTCGTCCGACTCGCCCTCGTCCGACTCGTCCCCTTCCGACTCCTCCCGCTCCGGCTCCGTGACCGCTTCGGTGGGTGGGTGGGAAGAGTCTTCGCCCTGTTCTTCGTCTGCGGGTAATTGACCACCGGCCACCCGACCGGTCGGCTCACCGACCGTCGGAGAGTGCGCACTCGGAGCCGACCAGGCATCGGGCACGGCGGAAGCGCCCAGGAGCTCGTACCCGTCGGCGGGCACACCGGCCCGGAGACGGGCGGCCTGGTCGTCCGTCAACGGCTGGTTGCTGAACACCTGAACAGTCCGCCAGCGCCCTCCGGCGACGGCCTCGCGCTCCTCGTGCACGTACCCGTACGTCACGAGGTCGGCCTTGGCCTTCTGGTAGGCGCGACCGGTCATACGGAGAGCGCGGGCGTGCTCGCCCAGAGCCTTGTCCCGGTCTTCCTCGGGCAGCCCCTGGACGTAGAGGACCAGGATCTTCGCGTCACTGCCGATACCCGGGTGACGCACCAGGCCGTTGGGGGCCTTCGTGTAGCTCCGAGGGGGCGGGATAACATGCGAGAGCATCGCGGGTGGACTCCAGATCCACTAGTGGTGAAGGCCCTCGGGTTGGTGCGCAAACACCCCCGGGGGCCGCCCTATGTGCCGTTGAGACCGGACACACGGAGCGTGATGTCACGATCACGGTACCGCAGAAGGTGACACCGGCGTCACTCTCCGCTTTCCTGCCGGCGGAACGCCTCACCGACTGAGAAGAACTCCCTGAACCGGCAAGCGGACTTGAAGGAGACCACGCACGTGGAGAACCAGACGCAGCCCGAACAGGCAAGCCCCCGGGTCCGCGAGCGCATCCGATCCAGCTTCGACCGCCAGGGCCTCATGACCCACCTCGGCGCCCGCCTCACCCATATCGGCCCCGGCCGCGTGCACATCACCCTCCCGGCCCGCCCCGAGGTGACCCAGCAGCACGGCTACGTACACGCGGGCGCCACCAGCGCCATCGCCGACAGCGCCGGAGGCTACGCCGCGCTCACGCTGTTCGACGAGGACTCAGAGGTCCTCACCGTCGAATACAAGATCAACCTCCTCGCGCCCGCAGCCGGTGACCACCTGGAGGCGATCGGCACCGTCCTGAAGCCGGGACGCACCCTGACGGTCTGCCAGTTGGAGGTGTACGGAGTCCAGGACGGCGGCCTCCGCAAGCTGGTCGCCAACGGCCAGCAGACCCTGATCCGCGTGACCAGGCCCGCCGATGAGGAGCGGTCCGGGCGATCAGGTGAGAAGGCTCCCGTGCCGGGGCCTGCTGAGGACGCCTGACAGAGGAACCGCCCTGAAGAGAAGGTGCGTGCCACATGATCATTGAATTCGCGAAGGACAACCTGCACGGGAGACTGCGGCGGGACCGCGAGGCGCTGCTCTGGAAACTCGAGGGCCTGTCCGCATACGACGTCCGCCGGCCTCTGACAGCGACCGGAACCAACCTCCTCGGCCTCGTCAAACACGTGGCCACCGTCGAGGCCAGGTACTTCGGCGAGGTCTTCGACCGACCTTCCCCGGAACCGCTGCCCCGGTGGCAGGACTCCGACGGCAGCGATCAGTGGGCGACCGAGGACGAGAGCCTCGATCAGATCATCGGGTTCTACCGGCGCGTCTGGGAGCACTCGGACGCGACCATCAACGCGCTTCCCCTCGACGCCCCCGGCCACGTGCCGTGGTGGCCGGAGCCCTGTCCCAACACGAACCTGTTCGCCGTCATGGTCCACGTCCTCGGCGAGTCCGTCCGGCACGCCGGGCACGCCGACATCCTGCGCGAGGGCCTCGACGGCCGGACCGGGGTGCGCGCCGAGAACGAGCAGCAGATCGACCAGGAAGCCCGTGCCGCCCACTGCGCGAAGATCGAACAGGCCGCCAGGCAGGCCACGTCCAAGACCGCATCCAGCAAGGCTTGACCGGGCCTGCGACGGTGCTGCGCTTCTCGCGGAGATCCTCGTCGGTGATCGAATCGTTGCTGCCCCCGGTACAACCACGTACGGCCCTTCCCGGTCCCACAATCAGCCGCGAGGACAGACCTCCGGCCGGTGCGCCTGCGCGCTCGGCCAGGCGGCAGGGGAAAGGGCGGGGCTCGACGATGCGCAAGACGATGTGGAGAGCGGCGGTGGCCGGCGGGGCGGTGGCCGTGTTCACCGGGGTGGCGGCGGTACCGGCCGGGGCGGCGGAGGGCGGGGTCGCCTTCTCCCGGGTCACGGTGAACGGCGGGAAGCCGATCGTGGTGGGGGTGAAGGAGGAGGTCGAGGTGTACGCGACCTTCCGGATGACGACCAAGCTGAAGTACAAGTACGGGCCGACGGTGTTTCCCTACCGGGGAAAGCTGAGCAACATGGACACGATGCACTCCGCCGTCATCGGCAGCGACTGCAAGGTCGTGAACAAGGCCACGGGCACCTGCGACTTCGAGCAGTGGCTCTACATCGACCCACGGCACACCGACTTCGGGAACGAGGACGCCGGCGCCTGGAAGACCGCCGCACGGCTCTTCCTCCCCAAGGACTCCCAGGACATCGACGACGAGAACCTCCCCCTCCAGGTCAAGCGGGCCACGAGGGTGACCGTCAACGCCACGCCGGAACCGGTCGTGAAGGGGAAGACGATCACCGTGACCGGGAAGGTCACCCGGGCGAACTGGAACACCCACACGTACCAGGGATACGGGGGCCGCTCGGTGAGCCTCCAGTTCAAGGCGGCGGGAGCCACCTCGTACAAGACGGTCAAGAAGGCCACATCGAGCAAGACGGGCGCCCTCAAGACCACGGTGAAGGCCACCGGACCGGGAACCTGGCGCTGGACGTACTACGGCAACTCCACCTCCGGCCCCAGGTCGTCGACCGGCGACTACGTCGCCACCCGCTAGCGGACGGGGTGCGGAAGCGTTCCTCCGGTGAACTCGCGGGCCCGAGCGGGTGAGCGCGGACGTCCGGGCCTCGCGGGGGCGGAGCGCCGCCGGCGGAACGCGCTGGTGATCGAGAACCTGCCGGCCTGACGCACCCACGAGCGACGGCGGTCCGCCCGAGGAGGCGACTTCATGTCACGCCGCTGAGGTTGTCTGAACACGGACAGCCGGATAGGACTGTCCGGGTGACTGATCAACGCAGCCCCGCCCGTACCGTCGTCGCGCTCTCCCTGGCCGTGATCGCCGGTTGCGCGCTCACCTACATGATCATGCTGCTGGCCGGGAGCCCCGCGGTTCAGTCGCCGCGCGTCCTGGACCAGGACGCGCTGGCGCGGGCCGTGCTCAACCACGTCAACCCCGCCGAATTCAAGGAGCCCCCGACCATCGACGACGTCACCTGCCCCGCCTCCGTCCCCGTCGAGGCGGGCCGGGAGTTCGAGTGCAGGGTCAACGGCGTCGGCGGCGACGGAACCAGCGGCCACGCCTGGGCCAAGGTGAAGATCAGGGATGATCAGGGCACCCTGTCACTGAGCTGAGGACCCGCCGGAGCGCCGGGAGAGCGACGAACTGCCCGGCTCACTCCCTCACCGCGCACTCCGCCCTCAGCCAGGCCATCTCATGCAGCAACACACCGTCCACGAACGGATCCTGAGCCGTGGGCCGCGACCGCCAGTCCAACGGCCAGGTGCCCCCGCCCAGCGCCGGAACCCCGACGAACGCGTCCCCGCGCGCGTCCCTGCTCATCGCCTCCACGCCAGGAGGCCACCGGTGCTCGGCGGCGGCTCCGGGCGCGAGCAGGAAGTACATGCTGCGCTCGCCGATGCCGGAGCGGACGATGGGCCCGGCGTTGAAGTCGGTGAACTGCATGACCTCGTACGCGATTTCCTCACCGAGCAAGCCGATGGCCCGGACGGCGTCGAAGTGAATGAAGCTGCTGTCGCGCAGGCCACTGCCCGACATCAGCTTCGTCCTGGAGATGATCGTGCTGACCCGGCCGATCGGCGGCCGCCGTGTGATGAAGGCCCAGCTCCACCATCTCGCCGATGTGGCGCGGCTCCGGCACGTACGGATCCAGTTGATGGACCCGTACCGCGAGGACCACGCGGCGCTGGACGGCCCCTTCGTCGTGCTGGAGACCGACAAGCGCCAGCAACTCGCCTATATCGAGGGGCAGGGCGGCAGCTTCTTCATCACCGAACACCCGGAATTGGGCAACCTGTTCGGCCAGTATGGCGTCACACGGGCCCAGGCTTACACTCCGGAGAGGACGCTGGAGACGATCGAGAAGATGGCAGAGGAACTATGAGCACCGACCTCCACTGGTTCAAGTCCAGCTACAGCGGCAGCCAGGGCGGCGACTGTGTAGAGGTGGCGCTCACCTGGTCCAAGTCCACCTACAGCGGCAGCGAGGGCGGCAACTGCGTCGAGGTAGCCACCTGCCCCCACACCATCCACATCCGCGACTCCAAGGACCTCACCGTCCCCGCGCTCGCCGTCTCCCCCGGCACCTGGGCGTCCTTCGTGGAGTTCGCCGCCTCCTGAGCTGCCCCAGGGCAAACAGCCCCACGCTGGAGTCAGGGCGAGGGGGCGGGGCCCGGTACTGGGGACTCGGCGGACCAGAAGCCGGAGCGGACGTTGGGGGTGGGGATCTCGCCTTCGTACGCGCGGCCGTTCGCCGCCTTCGTGGGCGCGGCCACCTTCGACTCTTCCACACAAGGGCTCGTGACCTCGAAGAACGCCTGCCCCTTGTAGCCGAACATGACGCTGATACCGAAGCCGTCTTTGGATGTGGCGATGATCTCAGGCATCTCCTTGCTCGGAATTACCATGTCGATCCGATAGCCGCTCGCCTTCCAGAAACGCTCGACCACACCAAGGAAGTTGCCCCGGCGCTGTTCGGAGATGACCGTCATCACAGTCCAGTAGCGCGTCACGTCGCAACTGCCGGTCGTCGTCGTGTAGTGGTCCCATTCGACTTCCGGCTTGATCTCCCCGACAGTCGCGTAGAACATCCCGTCGGCGCGCTCCGCCGCTCCCTGCATGTCCATGCCTGCCACTGCTCCTTTCACGTTCTTGGCACCGCCCAACAGCCCGCACCCGGCAAGCAGCGCGCCGGCCACAACCGCCGCACAGGCCAGGCGAACGGTCCGCGTGATGCGCCTCATCGATGCTCCTCCCTCACGATGTCCTCAGGACTTCCGCCGACGATCCTGGCGATGTTGGTCGCCGACACCCTGTCCTTCTCCGGATCGAAGTACTGGGAGTGGGCCTCGAACTTGCCGGCCTCGAGGACCATCCTGGGCCCGTCGTCGACCTCGAAGCGCTGTGCTCCGAACGCCTCACTCGCCGGGTCCTTGCCGAAGTACAGGTCGTCGTTGCCGACGTCGAAGAGATCACCAGCCCTCCTGCTCCCCTCGGCGCCTCCCAGCACCCAGGCGGGCCCCGCGGCGAGCGCCGACTCCCCCTTCGTGGGCAGGTGGGTGACCGGGTCGTTGTCAGCTGCGCCCACGAACACATGGTCCTTGCCCACGCCGAGTTCCGTCGCCTTCTGCGCGTCCACGCCGGGGCTGCCGAGCAGGATCACATCATCGACGCCCGGGATCCCGCCGGACTCCTTGGCGGCCGTGCCCACGGTGAGCGAGCCGTAGGAATGCCCGATCGCCGTCACATGCGGGTCCTCGTTCGCGTTCGTCGCCGAGAGGCCTGCCATGAACTCGTTGTACGCCGGGGCACCCCGTTGCGCATCGCCCTTCGACATCACGTCCACACTCTGCGGGGCGTCGTAGCCCAGCCAGATGATCGAGGCAGTGGACGGATCCACCTTCTGGGCACCGATGGCCGTGTCCTGGGCCCGCTTCATCGTGCCAGTGACGAAGTCGTCGTTGAGCTTGGTACCGAGACCGGGGACGTACGCCGCGACGTGCCTGGAGCTGTCAGGGTTGCCGTACGAGACGATCGCACGTCCGTTGCCCTCGTCCCCGATGCCCAGAAGAAACATGGGTGGGTGGCTGGGCTCCTTCAGTTTGTCCTGGATCATGCGGAGGGCGCTGAGCTTGGTCTTCGCCTCGTCGCCATCCTGCCGCGCCAGGTCGTCGATGAGGACCGGCAGGTAGTTGCGGTTCGCCTCGTCGCGGGCCATCGCCGGGATGCCATCCAGATCACCGATCAGATCCGGTGCGACCTTCAAGTACTCCTCCCGCTGTTCCTCGGTCAGCCCGTCCCACCACTTCTTGCGGTCAGCGGGATCCTTGTCCTGCGGAATGCCTTCGGCAAGGTGCATACCCGCGGTCGAGCGGACGTCGGCGGTGTCCCGGAAGACGTCCTTCAGCGTGGCCGCGGTGACATCGAGGCCCTTCTCCGCCTTCAGGCCGTTGAGAGTCTTCGCGTACCGGGCGTCGATCTCCCGCGCGGACCGTACGGCTCGGGCGATACGGTCGGCCACGCCCTGTGCCTTCGCCGCGTTCGGGTTGATCGGCTTGAAACCCGAGTAACCGGGGGAGAGCGAGTGCTGCCCCGGTGATCCGAGGCCTGGCGGTTCCAGCGGGAGACGCGAGCTGCCCTGCGAACTACCGCCCGGAGCATCCTGCTTCGCCCCGGTCAGATCCTCGACCTTGGCAGCCGGATAGCTGACGGAGCCGTCGTCGTGGACAGTGAAGTTCAGGGAGGCGGCGTCCTCAAGTGCCTGCTTCAGCTGGAGTTGGGGCTCGGCGAGATCTCCGGCAAGCCCGTTGAGCGCCGTACGGACCAGTCCGCACTCGGTCTGCACGTACTGGAAGTTGCGGCTGAGGCGCCGAAGTCTGCCGAGAGCCGCCTCGGCCGAATCGCTCTCCTGGGTATCGCGGAGCTTCGCGGACATCGCACGGTCGACCCGTGCCCCATCGGAAGCCGAACGGCTGGAGACCTCGTGCCACTTGTCGCCCGCCTGCGTGAGCTCGGAGGTCTTGAGGTCGCGCAGCTGCTGCCAAGTGAGGGATCCGGTCATCGCTTCTTATCTGCCTCGCCTGGGACGTGGACACTCTTGAGGGACGACTTGATCGCGGTCTCCGACTCCCCCATCTCCTTGGCGACCGTCAACAGGGTGCCCTTGAGCTGTTCGCACTCGTCCCGCACCTCCTGAAGGCGCGCCTCCCAGGACGTCAGCACGCTCTTGAGGGCCGTGGCGGAACTGAGACCGGCGGCTCCCGCCTCGACACCTTCGTGCCCACGCCCGAGCACCGACCGGCTCGTCTCCGCGCTGGTCCGCAGATCGCCGGCAGTGCCGGAAGCACTGGTCCAAGGACCCTTGCTGTACTTGAGGTTCCCTGTTCCGCCCGCGCCGGCCCCGGGATCATCGGACGCCGAGGCGAGCCTCATCGCGGGCCCATCTCCGTTCGGTCCGAACAACTCCTGCCAGCGCTCCGAATAGGACACGACGCTCCCCCTCTGGCTGCGTTCCATTTCTGCGCCTCGAGAGGCTAGCGCAGGTTATGCACACGTATGCGGTCGGGAACGAGTTTCAGACAAGGAAACGGCTGGGCAGGGCAGCATGCCAGACATTTCCGCTTGCTTACGCACCGGGGAGCATGGTGTGGTCGCGATGCATCTCGGGAATATGAGCACCGACCTCCACTGGTTCAAGCCCAGCAACGGCGACCCTGAAAACGGCAACTGGATCGAGGTCGCCGCTTCTGCTCCCACACCGTCCCTGTGCTCGGCATCTCCCCGACTCCTGGACGTCCCTCGTGGAGTTCGCCACCTCGTAGCAGCAAACACAGCGAAAGCGGGGACACCTCCATGGCCGGCAAGAGCAGGGACGCGAACGAGGTACTCGAACCACGCCTACGTCTGCGGGACGTTGTGGTGCGCGGGGCGGCGTACGGCGTGGGGGCTGCGGTCTGCCTAGTGGTCGCCACCTTCGTCCTCCGCGAGCACGACGCCCGTGTCGACCTGCTGGAAGCGACCACCTTTCTGGGACTGCTGACCGGCACGGTCTTCCTGGTGATCGGCCTGTTCTTCTGGGCGTCCAGCTCCGGGGACGTCCTGCGCTGGCGTGACTTCTTCACGACAAGCGGTCCCCATGAAGTGGTCTCCATCGCCGGGCCGGCACTGGTCCGCGCCGGCGTCTTCCTGCTGGCCCCTGTTCCGTTCGCCTTCGGCCTGGGCGAACTCGTCGCGTCCGCCGCGTACGGCTCCTGGCTGTGGGGGGCCTGAGGCCCCCGGCTGCCACGGGACCGGACCCGAAGACGCCGCCCCTGAGGTGGCGGCGGCCAGGATCATCCTTCGTTCAACGCCCCACGCGCGGCGGCGACGAGCGTCTGGGCGTCGACACCGTACACAGCAGACTCCCGAAGCGTCTGCCACGTCCGCAGGTGGGTGTCCACGCTGCTCACATCATCGATCCACAGCTCCGCATGCCAGTTCTCCACGATCACTTGGCGGTCGTCGTAGATCCAGAAAGCGGTGGCCGGAGGGATCTTGAGAGGAGCGGACAAAGGAATGATCCCGAGCTCCACCGTGTCCAGCCCGATGGCTCCGGCGAGACGGTCGAGTTGGGCCGCGAGTACCGCAGGCGGGCAGACCAGGGCCCGAAGCGCCGCCTCCCACAGGATGAGGTGAAAGCGTTTCGAGGGGTCGTACAGCACCTGCTGCCGCTCCATACGGGAGCGCACCGCCTCCTCCGTGTCGCGCGGGGAGCGCTGCAGCTCCGCGTATCTCGTGAAGATCGACCGTGCGTAGTCGGGCGTCTGGAGGATCCCGAAGACCATGGAGGGCTCCCAACCGCGGAACACCGACGCGTGGGCATGAGCGCCCAGGTGGGTGTCCTGAACCACCTTGTGGCCGGAGGCCAACTGCCGTCTCCATGAGCGGATGTGCGACTCGAAACCTCGCAGGCGCGCGAGCAGTTCGTCGTACGCGTCGGGCCGGCCGGTCGCCCCCGCCCAGGCGCGCAGATCGTCGGGCGAGGGGGTCTGCCTGCCGTTCTCCAGCCTGCTGACCTTGGACTTGTTCCACCCGCTCCGCACGGCGAGCTCCGTACCGGTGAGCCGGCCACCGACGGCTGAGAGGCGAAGTTCGCGCAGGCGTTCGCCGAGAGCCTCCCGCGCCTGCTGGTAATCCGTACTCACCGGTGCGTGCCTGCCTCAGGTCCCCTTCACCGCAGCGAAGTCAACCGCCAACTCCTCGTACGGGAGAGCGTGATGGTCGAACTGAGTGAAGAGCCGGTCGAACTCGTCCAGTCCGATGACGTTCGGCACGCGGACGACCTCCTTCGGGCCGAAGTCGACCAGCAGCTCACGCGGCACCACCACGGGCACCTCTCCCTCATTGAGGTGCCGGAGCTGGGCGATCTCGGCCGGGTCGGTGAGAGGCATTCCGTGTACGACGACCTCGCCGGTGTCGAGATCCTCGTGCAGGGACGAGCATCCGTTCACACCACTGCCCGTGCCGTTGAAACGCAGACGTCGGGACACAACCACGTCCTTCCCAGAGAGCCTTGGCTCACAGCTTCCGTGAGTTCGACGCCCGGTGTCTTGTGTTCCGGGGACCTGAATCGGCAACTTCTCGCAACTCGCCTGCTGAAGGCAGCAACCTCGCGCAACCTCCCTGGCGTCTCTGAACGCCGCCTCGCTAGTGCTCTGACCGCAAAGGTTCACCGGCCGGGCGAGCGTGCCTCCTTTGGCTAAGCAGACGTCCAGGAACTCTCGTGCAAGGGAGCTGTCGCAGGAAGGCAGCGCATCACACGGCGGCGGATGAGCCTTGTCGTCGGGAGAGGGCCAGCCTGCGTCGCTCTCGGTCGATCTCGGTGACGACCACCGTGATCTTGTCGCCGACCTGGACGACATCTGATGGAGTCTCCACCGGTGTCCAGGCGAGCTCTCGCAGGTGAACCAGTCCCTCGATTCCGTCGGCGACCTGGACGAAGACGCCGAACGGGATCAGCTTGGTGACCTGGCCAGACAGTTTCTGCCCCACCGCGATGGTGTCAGCGAATACCTGAAAGGGGTCCGGCTGTGTGGCTTTCAAGGACAGTCTGGCCTCCAGGTTCCACGTGTCGAACTGGAGGAACTCGCATGAGAGGCGCTGTCCAACCTGCACGACATCGGAGGCTGCCTCGAAATGTCGCCAGGACAGTTCAGCGAAGGAGATAAACCCGACGCCAGGGAAGACCGGATGGTCGGGTCCGTCGTCCAGCGCCACGAACACACCGAAGCGTTCGATCGCTGTGACGGTGCCGGAAAGGAGTTCGCCGCGGTGCGGTGATTCCAGGAAGGCCCAGAGTTCTGGGTTCTCAGACTGTCCACCCATCATGCTCCCAGCCTTTCACGAGGAGCCGTGCACTGGGTGGGAAGTGTGATCGCGCTGCGGTCTTGAGGGGACGTCCGCCCCAGCGGATGCCTTTTTCGCTGCGGATGCGGGCGCGTTCCTTGCGTTCGGCGGTCAGGACGTCATTGGTGGCGGGCGTTGGCGTTGCGCCAGCGCAGGTAGGCGTGCAGGGCCCGTGTCTGGACGGTGTGGTTGGGGTGGTGGGAGTTGGCGATGGTGAACTTCCTCAGCGGTCCGAAGTGGGCTTCGATCGGGTTCGCCCAGGATGCATAGGTCGGGGTGAAGCACAGCTCGACCTTGTTCTTCCCGGCCCAGCGGCGGATGTCGGCGCCTTTGTGGGCGGACAGGTTGTCCAGGATCACGTAGATTGGGGCGCCGTCTGGCCGGGCAGCGCGGAAGGACTTCAGCGCGGCCAGCGTGTTGGCGGCGCCCTTTCTGCGGCGATTGACGCCCCACAGGGTGTCGTCGCCGATCGAGTAGCAGCCGTGGAAGTAGCGCACGCCGTGGGTGCGGTGGTAGGTAGCGGGCAGCCGGTCGGGGCGCTTCCGCTCAGCCCAGCCTGAGCCCGCAGTGGGACGGATCCCGAGCGGACCGAACTCGTCGAAGGCGAAGACCCGGTCAGGGATGCGGTCGAGGACCTCCTCGATCCGGTCCAGCTTCGCCTCGCGGTCCGGGTCGGGGGATTCCTTCCATGTCTTGGTGCGCTGGAAGGTAATGCCGCGGCGGGCGAGCAGGCAGCGTAACGCCTCGCGGCCGATGCGGATCACGTGGGCGTGGGCTTTGCGCAGGTAGGCGACGAGCTTGCGCAGGGACCAGCGGGTGAAGGGCTGGCCGAGTTTGGCCGGGCGGGTGATGGCCGTCTGGATGGCGAAGTCTTCGTCTGCAGGGCTGAGTTGGCGGGGACGGCCTCCCGCCCACCTAGGGTCCAGGCAGGCCAGGCCGATCTCGTTGAACCGATGGATCACGTCCCGGACAGTGTCCTCGTCGGCCTGCACCGGCTGGGCGATCACGGGCACCCGGTTCCCGCCGGCCGAGGCCAGCAGCATCATCGCGCGTCGATAGCGCACCGAGCTGGTGCTGCCCCGAGGCACAATCTGCTGCAGCTTCTGCCCCTCCTGGTCGGTCAGTCTGCGCAGACGGACAGGCTCGGCCACCGCACCTCCAGCGGTCGGATCGGACGTCATCACCCATCCAACTGCCGCCACAATCACCAAACCGGTCAACCTATGCGGTCAGCGCACTAGCAACCGTACCCAGGTGCCGTCCGCCTCCCAGCGGCCGAACCGCTCGTAGGCGGTCTGCCACGGCCCATATCGCTCGGGAAGATCCCGCCACGGAGCCCCGGTCCGCAGCCGCCACAGCACCCCGTTGACCACCTGCCGGTGATCACGCCACGGACGGCCGCGTCCGTCCATCTGAGGCAAAAGGGGCTCTATCCGCCTCCATGCCGCGTCCGTCAGCTCACCTCGACCTGCCACAAGATCAATTATCAGACCGGCTATAGAGTCCTGCCCGTGGTAAATCATCAGGACGAGACCAGGACTGCCTACGACGGTGTCGTCGACCTGTACGCATCGCTGTTCGCAAACCGGCTGGAGACACAGCCTTTCTCCCGGGCCATGATCGGCACCTTCGCCGAGCTGGTGCGCGCGACGGGCAACCTGCGGACAGCGGACGTCGGGTGCGGGCCCGGACATCTGACAGCCATGCTGCACGAACTCGGCCTGGACGCCTTCGGACTAGACCTTGCCCCCGGCATGGTCGACCACGCCCGGCAGGCCCATCCGGCGCTGCGCTTCCAAGAGGCGCGGATGGAATCCCTGCCGATCGAGGACGGCGCGCTCGGCGGCGTACTGGCCCACTACTCGATGATCCACACCCCTCCGGGAGAACTACCGGAGCTGCTCGCCGAACAGGTACGCGTCCTGGCACCGGACGGTCTGCTCCTGGTCTCCTTCTTCGGGACCGACGGACAAGAACCGGTCCGGTTCGACCACAAGGTGG
Source organism: Streptomyces sp. NPDC020884 (assembly GCF_044333935.1). Taxonomy (NCBI): domain Bacteria; kingdom Bacillati; phylum Actinomycetota; class Actinomycetes; order Kitasatosporales; family Streptomycetaceae; genus Streptomyces; species Streptomyces sp. NPDC020884. The sequence continues at coordinate 578,215 of NZ_JBIRRY010000003.1, forward strand.
CGCCCGCCTACAGCTGGCCGGTGGATCGCCTCGCCGAACTGCTGGGCGATGCTGGGCTCGATCCCTTCGCCCGGCTGCTCCACGATCCATCCTCTGATCGGGGCTTCCTCGACGCCCATCTACTGGCCCGCCGTTCGTAGCCACTGCCCAGTCCCCCCAGTCGATCGGCGCACCTCCGGATTGCCAGCTCAGCCGAATCTCGCTGATCAGACCGGAATTGTCAGACGGGCCCTAAGGGCTGTCCCGCAAAGATCTTGGCTCCGAGTGCAGAGCAGCCGGAAGAGCCGGCGAGGTGCTCAACTGGTGGTTCGTGAGGTGTCCAGGAACCGGGCGAAGTCGGCGAGCGAGTGGAAGTCGTTTTCCCGTAAGCCGATCCGCGGGTTGACGTGGTGCAGGAGCCCGGCGCCTTGGTGGTGGGCGGTCACGTAGCTCTGATCCAACTCGCTCTGCTCGTCGTCCACCCACGCGAAAGGACGGTCGCCTGCGTAGTCCACCAGCGGCCCGGTCTTCCAGTGGACGCCATCAGGGCGCTCTTGGAGCAGGACGTCGCCGAAGTCCACAAAGGGAAGTTCCGGAAGGCCCAGGACCGGTGCGATCCACCGGTTGGCGTCGTCCATCCACGTGGTGGCCCAGCACAGCTCGAAGCCGAGCTGGAGCAAGGATCGTCCATGCTCTGGGTTGAGCCAGACCCGCAGGGGCCGTCGGGACGAGAGGCCTCTGTCGTCCTGATGGGCGTCGTTCCGGGGGACTCTAAGTGTGGTGTAGCCGTCGGGACGCCGCTCCGGCTTGGCCGCGTAAGGGTTGAGCGGCCCGTCCACGTCGAGGAACAGCAGAGGTCGGTTCACGGTTTCCCCCGGGTCTTGCGCACTGTGGACTGCCCCGAGCAGCGTAACTGTGGGATTGCTTCGGCATTGGGCCGGCCTGAGTGGTGATCATGATGTGGTGAGTGTGATCACGGCATCGGAACCGTCCTGGATAATCCCGTTCGCGGGGCTGAGCCCGCGCTGCTTTGGCAAGCTGCTGACCACGCTGCGGCGCGATGGAGCAGATGTGGTCCACCGAGGCCGGCGGTGGAGCCTGCCTCTGGAGGACCGGGTGTTGCTGGTCACGGCGTACTGGCGCACCAATTTGACGTTGCGGCAGCTCGCTCCGCTGTTCGGCGTCTCGAAGTCCACGGCCGGCCGAGTCATCAACCATCTCGGACCCCTGCTCGCACTTCAGCCCCGTAGGCGGTTCGCCAAGGACACCGTGCTCATCGTGGACGGCACCCTGGTCCCCACCCGTGACCACGCCATCGCCGAGCGGTCGAAGAACTACCGGTACTCCACCAATCACCAGGTCGTCATCGACGCCGACACCCGCTTGGTTGTGGTGGTCGGCCGGCCGCTCGCCGGGAACCGCAACGACTGCAAGGCGTGGGAGGAGTCCGGCGCGAAGGCCGCCGTGGGCAACACCGTCACGATCGCCGACGGCGGCTACCCGGGCACCGGCCTCGTCATCCCGCACAGCCGTAAGCGCGGCCAGAGCGAACTCCCGGACTGGAAAGAGGAACACAACAAGTCCCACAAACAGGTCCGGGCCCGCGTCGAGCACGTCTTCGCCAGCATGAAGACCTGGAAGATCCTCCGCGACTGCCGCCTCAAAGGCGATGGCGTCCACCACGCCATGCTCGGCATCGCCCGGATGCACAACCTCGCCCTCGCCGGATAAGCATGGCTGCCGCCATGCCCGGGGCGGCTTCAGGATCTTTGCGGGACAGCCCTTAGGGCGTGCATCGAATGTGCTGGATACAGCCGCTTGTTGATGGCCGCCACGAGGACGGCCCAGGCCGACTCCAGGGAGCTCATCACCTGGGAAGCCTGCAGCTCGCTGAAGATCCGCTGCCAGGTGCCGTCCCGCTGCCGGCGGCGGAACAGGTCATACCCCCGCGCCCAGGGCCCAGGGCCCAGCGATCATCACGGCCGTGATCCACTTCGGGGCATAGTGCAGATGAACGAGAAGCCGAGGTCATGACCAGTCACTGCTGCGAGGCGATGAGCCGCCGGGTGAACGTGCCCTGCGACCAGCACAACGATCCCTTTGCCTGTCCGGACGCGGTGATCACGTTCAGCGCCAAGTTCCTGGAGTACGGGCTGATCATCCACGACGGCGGCACGTCGAGCATCACTATCGACTTCTGCCCCTGGTGTGGACGACGCCTCCCCGAATCACAGCGGGACCGGTGGTTCGACGAGCTGGAACGCCGTGGGATCGATCCGTGGGAGGACGAAGTCCCAGCCGAGTTCCAGGACGACCGCTGGCTCGCCGCCCCGTCGCCGGACTGACGAACCAGCAGCCTCTCAAGCCACTTCCGATACACGCCCCAGGACTGGCAGGACTGGTCGGACGGCCCGGCCAGGGGCGTTGGGGGCCGCTAGCCTCTCCTGCCATGGGTGATCAAGCCGTTCCCGGGAACGCGACCGCACCGGCCTCGAGCACGGCCGGGTATGCCGAAGCCGCCGACGCGCTGGCCGTGCAGTACGAGCAGGTCACCTTCGACGCGGTCCACCGCGACGTGCTGCATCTGGTTCCCGCCGCGCCCGCCCGCATCCTGGACGTGGGCGCGGGCACCGGGCGCGATGCCGCAGCGCTGGCGGCCCGTGGGCACCGTGTCGTGGCGGCGGAGCCTACCGCGGAGCTGCGGGCGCACGGGCGGGCGATCCATGGAGTCCGTACGGTCGACTGGGTCGACGACGCTCTTCCTGACCTGCCCCTGCACCGGCATCCAGGCCGCTTCGACGCCGTCTTCGCCACGGCGGTGTGGATGCACCTGGATACGGAGGAGCGCCTCCGGGCGATGGCCAGGATCGTCTCGTTGCTGGTGCCGGGTGGCCGGTTCTTCGTCAATCTGCGGCACGGGCCTGTTCCCGAGGGCCGCCGCATGTTCGACGTGTCGGCCGCGGACACGGTCCGGCTGGGCCGTACGCACGGTCTGCGGGCAGTACACCGCAGTGAGGGCACCGATCTTCACGCCCGTGCCGGCGTCCGCTGGAGCCGCCTGGTGCTCGAGTCGGTGTGACGGGCCGCGCGGCACCGTCCCTGCCGGGCCGAGCCGGCTTCGAGCAGCGGAGTCCGCTTGGTCCCGCGGGTGTTCAGTCCTCCTGGTCGGGGGTGCTGGACCGCACCAGGGAGACGGGCTCCGTCTGCTGGTTGGAGGCGCTGACGCGGGTGGTGTGGCGGGTGAGACGCAGCCCCATGGTGGTGAGTTCGTCGGTGTCGTAGAGCGCGCACAGGAGCGCGGCCGCTGCCGGGAGCGACATCGAGGCGGTGGGACTGTGCCCGAGCAGGGCGGCCGTGTCCGGGTCGTTGAGGGCGGCCTGTCTGGCGTGGTCGAGCACCTGACGGGGGTCGTCGACGATCAGTTCGTCGATCTGGATCCGCTGCGCGCGGACGCGCAGGTCGAGCGGGCGGGCCGGAGCGGGCCTCGGGGCCGCGACGACGGACCGGAGGTCCGGATGAGCCTGATGTGCGGGGTGGGCCGAGTGGGCCGGGTGGGTCAGATGCGTCAGGTTGGTCATGGGGTGGGCTCCAGAGAACGGGCCGCCGGAACGACGGTGCGCGGAACTGCGGTGCACGGGACGGTGGGCGGAGGCGACGGCGGGAGCGGCCCGGTCCCGCCGAGTTGGTGTGCGATGGAGTCGGACATGCTTACCTTGAGAGCGCCGTGCGACCGTCGCAAGGTGCGCTGTGTGCACTGTGCGCAGACTGCGCGGAATGTCGGATAGATCGAGCCGGTACAGGGAGGGGGAGGCCGTGGCGCGCGAAAGGTCGGGCCGGACGGCACAGCACCTGGTCCTGGTGGCCCGTCTGCGACGCCTCCGGGAAGGCGTCGGCCTGTCCGTCTCCCAGGCCGCAACGCAGTTGGGATGGCACCCCACGACGCTGCGCCGGCTGGAGCAGGCGCAGACCTCCCTCGACGTGGGGCAGGTATCCGCCCTGCTCACGGCCTACGGGGCGGGTGCGGCGGAGGCCGACGACATCATGGGCCGGCTCAACGCGGCGAACATGCCCGGCTGGTGGCATCCGTGGCGGGACGCGATGGCGCCCTGGCTGATGGACCTGATGAGCGTGGAGTCCGCGGCGGGCGTCGTACGCACGTGGCACCCGGCGCTGGTCCCGCTGCTGCTGCGGACCCCGGCCTACGCGATGGCCGTGGACGAGGTGATGTGCCCCGACCGGGACGCCGCCTCGCGACAGCGGCGGGCGGACTTTCTGGTCGAGCGTCAGAAGAAGCTCCAGGAGCAGCAGACCAGGCTGTGGGCGGTGCTGCCCGTCACCGCGCTGCGGTGCCGGGTGGGTGGCGACGAGGTGATGCGTGAGCAGGTCAGCACCCTGCAACAGGCCGCCGAGCGACAGGATGTGACCATGCAACTGCACCCCGAGTACGCACCTCCGCACCCGCTGACCGGCGTACCGGCGTTGAGCCTTTACCGGGTGGAGAGCCGGGAGATCGCGGACCATGTGGTGCGCGAGGGCGGGCTGCCCGGCACCGCGGAGGTGTGGGACAGCCCCCACCCCGTACAGACGTATCAGGGAATGCTGGACGTGTCGTGCGTGATGGCGATGCGACCGGCCCGAACAGGAGAGGTATTACAGGATGAGTACGACCGGAAATGGGCCTGAACTGCCCGCACAGATCGACACGAGCGTCGCGCACTCCGCACGTGTCTGGAATTACTGGCTCGGCGGCAAGGACAATTTCCCGGCGGACCGGGCGGCGGGTGACGCCTACCGTGAGAAGTACCCGCTGATCGAGACGTTCGCGAGGGAGTCCCGGGACTTCCTGCGCCGCACCGTCACCCACCTCGCCCGGGACGCCGGAATCCGGCAGTTCCTGGACGTCGGCGCGGGGCTGCCGACCGCGAACAACACGCACGAGGTCGCCCAGCGGATAGCCCCGGAATCCCGGATCGTCTACGTCGACCACGACCCCCTGGTGCTCCTGCACGTCCACGCGCTGCTGACCAGCACCCCCGAGGGTGCGACCGCCTACGTCGAGGCGGACATGCGCGACACCGAGACCGTGCTCACCGGGGCGGCCAAGACCCTGGACCTGAACCAGCCCGTCGCCCTCGTGATCAGTGACGTCCTGGGGCACATCGTCGACTGGGACGACGCCCTCTCCCTGGTGCGGCGGCTGGTGGACCGCCTGCCCTCGGGCAGCTACCTCTCGCTCAGCCACTCCACCGCGTCCGACGACGCCCACCGGGCCGTCCAGGACGAGTACAACGCGAGCGGCGCGATCCCGTACATCTTCCGGGAGCCGGAGACCACGATCGCGTTCTTCGACGAGCTGGAGATGGTGGAGCCGGGGATGGTGTCCTGGCCGAACTGGCGGCCCGACGCGAACACCGGCACCACCACGGCTCGGGCCGGGTGGGGCGCGGTCGCCCGCATTCCCTGACCTACGTCCGCAACTGCCGCGCCGCGCACGGCACTTCCCCGTGCGCGGCGCGCACGGCCCGCAGAGGCTTGCGTATGAGCACCACAGGCACGACCGACCGCGAGGCCGCCGGCTCCTGGGGCGCCCGCAACGGGCGGGAGACGGCGGGCCGGCTGCTGCGGGCGGCGACCCGGTCCGGAGCAGAGCTGATCAGTGAGGCCGCGTCCCTGGTCCACGGGTGGGCGGTGCTGGCCGACCCGATCGCCGGGGCCGTCTACAGCACCCCCGCCGCCGCGGCCGCCAGTGGCGTGCACGCGGCCGCCGCCCCGCAGGAACACCCGCACTGCGTCCAGCGCCCGGCGGCCGGTGCCGTCCTCGTCCTGACCCCGGCGCCCACCGTGCCCCAGGACTTCGCCGCCCATGTCGCCGCGACCACCGCGGCTCTTCTGGAGGTGCGCGGGCAGCGGGCGGCGGAGCTGCGGGACGAGCAGATGCGGCTGCACGCCACCCTGATCCGGCTGCTGTTGGCCGGCCACACCGCCGCCGTCACCGAGACCCTGGGCGGCAGCAGGGAATCCGCGGGCGGGAGCAGGCCCATGTCCAGGGAGACCCCGGGCGGCAGCAGGCTCACGCATGTCACGGTGTACCGGCTGACCGGCGCCGACGTCCCCACCGCCCACGAGGTCCTCTGGCGGGCCGCACGCCCTTCCCTCGCCCCGCACGCCGATGCCTGCACCCTGATGGGCCGGCTGGACGGCGAACTCGTCGTCGCCGAGCTCCACCGCGGCGGCGACGACGGCCGGATCCTGCGCCTGGTATCCCGGGTGAGCGAGCGTCACCGCCTGCTCGCGGGCATGGCCGGACCCCTGCCCCTGGCCGAGATGCCCACCGCCCACAGCGACGCCGCCGCCGCCCGGCACAGCGCCACCACCACCCGCCGTATCGTCCCCGCCGACGCCGTCGGCACCTCCCGGCTCGCCCGCCTCCTGCCCACCGCCCCGTACACCCGGTGGGCCGGATCCGTGCTCCGTCCGCTGACCCCGGCACACCAGCACCTGCTCCTGGTGTGGCTGCGCACCGGCAGCAAGCCCCGCGCCGCCGCCGCGCTCGGCCTGTCCGCCGGCACGGTCCGGGCCCGGATACGCGACCTCTCCCGTCTGCTCGGCGCCGATCTGGAGGACGCGACCGTACAAGCGCACCTGCTGCTCGCCTTCCGCGCACCCACGCCCGACGACGGCGAAGGCGAAGGCGAAGGCGAAGGCAGCGGCAGCGACGGAACCGGCGTGGAGCGCGAGCAGCAGCAGTCGTCAGCGGCATCGGTATCGGTATCGGCATCGGTATCGGCATCGGCTGGCGACGGAGGCTCAGCCCGGCCGGGCGCCCCCGGGCCGCCCGGCCCGGCCCGGCTGGCAACGCTGCCGAACGGCCTCCTGGACACCGAAGCGGCCCGGACCTGGGCAAGCGGCCTGGTCGGCGGGCTGGAGCCGCACCTGCGGATCGCCTTGGCCTGCTGGCTGCGCCACCACGCGAAGACCGCCCCCGCCGCGGCCGAACTGCACGTCCACCGCACGACCTTGGCCATCTGGCTGACCCAGTGCGCCGAACACCTCGCGCAGAACCTCGCCGACGCCACCGTGCGCGCCGAGCTCCACCTCGCGCTGGCTGCCACAGCGGACGGTCCCGACGACCCGGCAGCCCTCCCCCGGCGCGGCGGCCGCACCTACCGCCGCCTGTGAACTCCGGCTTCCGGAGCCTCGGGGTCGTGCGCGCGGCGGCTTCAGGAGGGCGCCTGGCCCGTCTCGAAGCGGCTGACGCGGTCGCCGGAGACCGTGAAGACCCAGCGGGTCCGCATCGTGCCCCAGGCGTCGTTCGTGTAGTCGACGACGAGGGTGCGGCCGTCGTCGGAGGCGTCCACGACCTCCATCCGGCCGTTGGCCTTCGGGGAGAAGATCTCCTTCTCCGTCCAGGCCGCCAGGTCCCGCTCGCTGCCGTCGTCGGACATGGTGGCGTCCTCGGTGAGTACGTCGCCGAAGAAGGCGGCCCTGTCGCCCGCGTTCACCGTGGCGATGAACTTCTCCACCACCGGGTCGCTGATCGAAGTGGTCATCGTGTTCCTCCTCCGGCACGTCCGGGACGGGTGTCCCGGAAATCCTCACCGAGTCTCTGTCGGCACACCCGCCACCGCATGTCGGGCGGGCCGTCCCGCGTGCGCGCTGTCGGACGGGCGGCCCCGCAACCCCCGATCCCTCGCCACCCCGATCGTCGTCACCTGGCTCCCTCGGCGGTCCGGCTGAGGAAGAGGTCCCGGCCCGGACACGTCGTGTGCGCGGGCCACAGCGCGTGGACCGGTACGTGGACGGGCGGGTCCAGCTCGATGACCTGGGCCGCGCCGCCCGCGGCCGGGCCCGGGGCCGTCGTGACGAAGGCGATGCGGCCGGTCGCGGTGACGGCCGTGATGGGCGGCGTGCCCTGGACCGGGTTGCGCCGGGTGTCCGGTTCGACGTTCGCCTGACGGCACAGGCCGATCAGAAGATCCGTGTACGCGGACGAGCCCGGCTCGCCCCACACCGTGAGCGGCTGGCCGCGCAGGTCGGCCAGGGCCACCGCGGGCCGGGCCGCGAGCGGGTGCCCGGCGGGGACCGCGACCCTCAGGCGGTGTTCGGCGATGCGGGCCCGGGTCAGCCCCGTGTCGGCGGGCATGGCGCGGCTCAGGCCCAGGTCGCACGCGCCCGTGAGGAGCTGCTCGCGCAGTTCGTCGGGGAAGAGCTGGCGGACGTGCGCCTGTACGCCCTGCTCCTCCGTACCGGCGCGGGTCAGCAGGTCCACGACCTCCTCGGCCGTGACCGCCGGAGTGTGACCGATGCGCAGGTGCCCCGCCTGCCCGCGCCCGATGCGGCGGGCGCGGTCCAGGGCGGCGAGCGCCTGGGCGCCGAGGGCGCGGGCGTCGTCGATGAGGGCCTGCCCGGCCGGGGTCGGGGTGACGTGCTGATGGCCCCGGTCCAGGAGCTGGACGCCGACGTGCCGCTCCAGGGTGCGGATGGAGGTGCTCAGCGCCTGCTGGCTCAGGTGCAGCCGTTCGGCCGCCCGGGTGAACCCGCCCTCCTCGGCGACGGCCACGAGATGCTCCAGTTTGCGCAGGTCCAGACTCACGCGGTCCTCCCGGACGCCGACGACGTTTCACAGGGCACTGCGGGGATGGCCGGACACCCCCTGGGGACGGGTCGGCGGGGACGGGTCGGCAAGGGCGTGTCGGCGGGGACGGGTCAGCGGACCGTGTAGCCGCCGTTGGCGAAGATCGTCTGACCGGTGATCCAACCGCCTTCGGTGACGAGGAACTTCACCAGCGGCGCGATGTCCTCGATCTCCGTCAGCCGGCCGCCCATGGCCTGGGACTTGTGGAACTCCACGCGCTCCGGCGTCTCCTGCGGGTAGAAGAACGGCGTGTCCATCGGTCCCGGGGCCACATTGTTCACGGCGATGCCGCGCGGGGCGAACTCCTTGGCCGCCGCCCGGGTGAAGTGCTCCAGCGGGGCCTTCGCGCCCGCGTAGGTGGCGTACCCGTCGGTGAAGGCGGCGAGCAGGGAGGTGACCAGGCTGACGATGCGGCCGCCGTCGTTGAGCCGGGCGCCGGCCTCCTGGAGGAAGAAGTACGCCGCCTTGGAGTTGATCGCGAACATGCGGTCGTACTCCTCCTCGGTCGTCTCGCCGATCGGCTTCCGCAGCACCATGCCGGTGGTGTTCACGGCGACGTCCACCCCACCGAAGGCGTCCAGCGCCTGGTCGAAGAGGCTCCGCACACCCTCGACGCGGGTGAGGTCCTCGCGGACGACGACGGCCTGGGCGCCCGTACCCCGTACGGCTTCCGCGGTCTTCTCGGCATCGGCGGCGGTGTTCTCGCCGTGGTAGTGGACGACGACGTTCGCGCCGGCCTCGCCGAGCGTGCGGCTGATCAGGCCGCCGAGGTTCTTCGCGCCTCCGGCGACCACCGCGGTCCTACCACCCAGCTGCTTCTGCTGTTGCCGCTGCTGCTGCTCACTCATGACGGATCCCCTCTGCCGGCCACATCCGAAATGCGGCCTTCGCTGCGATTTCCGCTGTCCACGCTAGGAGCGCATCCCCGCCGGAGGGAAACACAAAGATCGAGTCGACCCACCAGGAAGATGAGTCACCGCAGGTCAACGCGGGTCATCGCAGGTCAGGGCGGGAACGAGGGCGTCGCCCCCCGCGTCCGGAAAGGCCATTGACGTACGCGTACGGGTCGCGAAGGATCACCGCGTGACGATCACCGAGCAGCCTTCGCCCACCCCCGGGCCGTCCCGCCCCATCGCCCTGATCACCGGCGTCGGACGCAGCATCGGCATCGGCGCGGGCATCGCGCGCCGGCTGGCGGCCTCCGGCTGGGACGTCGCCTTCACCTACTGGACGCCCTACGACCGCCGCATGGACTGGGGCGCCGAGCCGGGGGCCGCCGCGTCCATCGCCCAGGAGCTGGCGGACGCCGGGGCCCGTACGGCGACGATCGAGGCGGATCTGTCCGACCCCGACGCCCCGGCCCGCATCTTCGACGAGGCCGAGCAGCGCCTCGGGCCGGTGACCGCGCTCGTCCTGTCACACGCGGAGTCGGTGGACTCGGGACTGCTGGACACCACGGTGGAGGCGTTCGACCGGCACTTCGCGGTGAACTCCCGGGCCAGTTGGCTGCTGATCCGCGAGTACGGGCTCCGCTTCCGCTCCACGCCCGACAGCGCTTCCGGTGCGACGCCCCGCACCGCGACGGGCCGGATCGTCGCGCTCACCAGCGACCACACCGTGGGCAACCTCCCCTACGGAGCGAGCAAGGGCTCCCTCGACCGCATCACGCTGGCCGCCGCGCACGAGCTGGCCCACCTGGGCGTGACCGCGAACGTCGTCAACCCCGGCCCGGTGGACACCGGCTGGATGACCGACGAGCTGCGCGAGGCCCTGGCCCGGGACACCCCGCTCGGCCGCCTCGGCACCCCGCAGGACACCGCCCACCTGGTGGACTTCCTCTGCTCCCCCCAAGGGCAGTGGGTCAACGGCCAGTTGCTGAAGAGCAACGGCGGCGCGGCTTCCTGACCCGGCTCGGCACAACAGCCCTCCGGGGCGCGAACCAGCACGTCAGATCGGGACGTCCGTCACCTTGAGGAGCGTCTAATCTGGCGTGGTCCATGAAGTGCACAGGGGGTCGTATGCACAACGAAGACAGTGCCGGCAGAGCGGGCGACGGGCCTGCCGGGCGTCCCGACGACCGCTGGGCGGGCAACGACCCCCGGCAGGCCGCGGGAGCACCACAGGCGTGGCCGGGCGTGCCGCCACAGGACGCTCCGCCCTCCCCCCGCACCGTGATCGACGGCCGCTACGAGCTGCTGGAGCCGATCGGCAGCGGCGGGATGGGCGAGGTCTGGAAGGCCCACGACCTGCGGCTGCGCCGGTACGTCGCCGTGAAGGGCCTGCTCGACCGGAACACGGTGACCCCGGGCACCCAGGCGGCGGCGATGCAGCGGGCGCGCCGCGAGGCGGAGGCCATCGCCAAGATCGAGCACCAGAACGTGGTGACGGTCCACGACCAGGTAGAGACCGACAACCAGGTCTGGATCGTGATGAAGCTGCTCGAAGCGAGGTCCCTGGGGGACCTGTTGAGCAGCGAACGGGTCCTCTCCGTGCCCAGGGCCGCGGACATCGCCTTCCAGATCCTCCGGGGCCTGCGGGCGGTCCACGACGCGTCCGTCGTCCATCGCGACGTCAAGCCCGGCAACGTCCTGGTCCGCGACGACGGGCTCGCGATCCTGGTGGACTTCGGCATCGCCACCTTCGAGGGCGCGGCGCAGGTGACCCAGTTCGGGAGCGTCATCGGCACGCCCCCCTACCTGGCACCCGAGCTGTTCGCCCCCGCCTCCCCGGGCCCCACGCCCGCCTCCGACCTGTGGGCGCTGGGCATCACGCTGTACGAGATGGTCGAGGGCCGCATGCCCTTCGCCGGGCAAGAGGTCTGGGAGGTCCAGGAGAACATCCGGCAGTCCCCCGACCCGGCCCTCCGGTACGCCGGGCCTCTCGCCCCGGTCGTCCAGGGGCTGTTGATCACGGACCCGCGGGAGCGACTGGACGCGGCCGCGGCAGAGGCGATGCTCCGCGAGGTGCTCGCGGACCCCGCCGCGCCGGACGCCGGTGCCTCGAACACGCACCCGCCGACGGCCGCCCCCACGCCGCGCCCCTCGACCCCCACCCCGCCTCCGGTGGTTCCGTCTCCGGCCGCTCCGGCTCCCGCACCCGCGCCCGCCGTGCCCTCATCGACGCACGTTCCTCCGGCGGCGCGCGGTCCGCGCGCCCGGCACCGGGGCTGGAAGGTCGCGGCCGCCGTGGTGTGCGTGGCGCTGCTGGCCGGCGCGGGCTGGCTGGTCTCGCAGGGCGACGGCGAGGACGGCGGGCCGGGCGACCGGGCCGGGTCGGTGCGGGGCCAGGGCGAGGGCCCGGCCGGCAGCGGCACGCAGGAGCGGTGGAAGGACCGGCACCCCACCCTGGAGATCGGCGTCAAGGGCGACCAGCCCGGCCTGAGCAAGTTCGACAAGAAGACGCGTACGTACCGGGGTTACGACATCGACCTGGCCTACGCGATCGCCGAGAGCATGGGCTACGGCAAGGGCGAGGTCGCCTTCACGACGGTTGCCACGGACTACCGGAGCACCGCGCTGAAGACCAAGCAGGTGGACCTGGTCATCGCCTCGTACAGCATCACCGACGACCGCAAGACGGCCTCGCCCGGCGGGTACAGCGTCGACTTCGCGGGCCCCTACTACGAGGCGAGCCGGGGCTTCCTGGTCCGCGAGAAGTCGGCCAAGTACACGATCAACGACTCCAGCGACCTGCGGGACCTCGGGGTCGAGGTGTGCACGGCGCGGGACTCGACCTACGAGAAGGCGCTGCCGGAGCAGGGCTTCACCATGGCGAAGTCGCAGCCCAACACCTACCAGGACTGCCTGGACAAGCTGCTGGACCCGAAGTCCGACGTGTACGCGGTGGCCTCGGACGACATCATTCTGGCCGGGTACGTCGAGGCGAACCCGGGCAAGGTGCGGCGGCTGGAGAACATCCAGGGCGCGGAGGGCTACGGCGTGGCGATGCGGCCGGGAACCCCGATCCTGAAGGGCGAGGTGTGCTCGGCGCTCCGGACGATCCTGGACGGACGGATCTGGGAGGACATGTACAAGGAGAACCTGTCCGGCCTGGTGGGCAACAAGAACCCGCCGGGCCGGCCGGACCTGACGGAGTGCGAGGGGCTCTGAGGGGCCCGACGCGGACGGGACCCGCAGAGCCCCTCGCAGACCCCGGCGCCGACAGGAGGCACGAGCCCGGCGCAGGGACCCGACGCAGGGCCCCTACGCCGACGGGACGCACAAGCCCCTGACGCGGGCTCAGCGCTCGGGGAACCGCTCCCCGCACCGGCTGCAGAACACCGGTGCGGGGTCCTGCGACAGCCGCCCGCACTCCGGGCAGACCCGGTCCAGCATGCAGGGCCCCTCGCCGCCCTCGTACGCCCCGCCCGGCGGCTTGATCGCGAGGCCGGGGCGGCGGCGGTGGACGGTGAGGTACGTGAGCCCGTCCGGCCCCGCGGTGAGCGCGCGGCGGGAGGTGCGGGGCAGCCAGAGCGCGGTGCTCGGCCCCAGCTCCAGGACCTGGCCGCCCGTTCTGAGGCTGCCCGCCCCCGCCAGCACGACGAGAAGCACGTCGAGCACGTCCTCCTGATGCTCACCGACCTCCGCGTCGGGCGGCAGTCGCACCAGATTGGCGTCCAACTCCCTCCCCGGCTCGGCCAGATGCCACAGAGCACCGCGCTCGCCGGGTTCGGTGGAGGCGAGGATCTCGTCGAGGACGGCAAGGACCCGGGGAGTAGCGTTCACGGCGACCAGGCTACGCGGCTGCCGTAGGGTGTCCGCTTCACGAGGGAGGCCCTGGGATGGACCGGACACCGGACGACACGCCGTATCCGCCGATCGAACCGTACGCGAGCGGCATGCTGGATGTCGGCGACGGGAACCTCGTGCACTGGGAGGCGTGCGGCAACCCGGACGGCAAGCCGGCCCTGGTGGTGCACGGCGGCCCCGGCTCCGGCTGCACGCCCCGCGCCCGCCAGTACTTCGACCCGGACCGCTACCGGGTGGTCCTCTTCGACCAGCGGGGCTGCGGCCGCTCGACGCCGCACGCGAGCGACCCGACGACCGACATGGCGCACAACACGACGGCCCACCTGATCGCCGACATGGAACGCCTGCGGGAACACCTGAACATCGAGAACTGGCTGCTGTACGGCGGCTCCTGGGGCTCCACGCTGATCCTGGCGTACGCCGAGGCCCACCCCGGGCGGGTCACGGAGATCGTCATCCCCGCGGTGACGACGACCCGCCGCAGCGAGATCGACTGGCTCTACCGGGGCGTCGGCCAACTCTTCCCCGAGGCCTGGGACGCCTTCCGCGCGGGCGTCCCCGAGACGAGCGACCCGGCCGGCCTGGTCGCGGCGTACGCCCGCCGCATGGAGAGCGAGGACACCGCCGTGCGGGAGAAGGCGACGGCCGACTGGTGCGCCTGGGAGGACGCGGTCCTCTCCATGGAGGCGAACCCGGGCCCGCCCCCGTACAGCAGCCGCCCCGACCGCGCCCAGCAGGCGTTCGTCCGGATCTGCGCCCACTACTTCGCCCACGGAGCCTGGCTGAAGGAGGGCCACCTGCTCGCCGGGGCCCACCTCCTCACCGGCATCCCCGGAGCCCTCATCCACGGCCGCTTCGACCTGGCGAGCCCCCTGATCACCGCCTGGGAACTCGCCCGCGCCTGGCCGGACGCCGAGCTGACGATCATCGACAACGCGGGGCACCTGGGCGGTACGGAGACCCGGCGGGCGGTGCTGGGGGCGCTGGACGGGTTCGCGGGAACGGAGCGGTGAGGCTCAGAGAATCTCCGAGCGTGCTGGCTCAGCCATCATGCAGCCGCCGCCGAAGGCTCCCTGGAGAGCGCTTCGCGAGAATGGGGGCGACAGCGGGCGGCACGCCGAGGAACCGGCGGGCCACCCGTGGGCGCCACTCAGAATTTCATGAGCACGGGAGCGGCGAAGGGTGCCACGAGCAGAAACACGTCGACGGGCCCGACATGCCATCTTCTTCTCTTGCCCGCGTGCACACGCGCTGAAGGCACATCCCGCTCCCTCTTCAGCCACCCATCGATGAACCTGCACGCATGGCGAGCGGACCTTCCACCCATAAGGCTCTGCGAGAACGACCACGCACCGCGCTCGCCACCCGAGCAAATGATCATCAATCCATTGCTTTCACATCTCACCGAAAGGCCGTCATCCCTGAACAGGGTCGTCTCAAGGAGCGGCCCTACATCCCTGATGGATCCGTCCGGGTCGAGAACGACTCGCGGCCTGATGGTTGCACGAACGATCATCGCAGAAACGAATCCCGTCACCCAGAGGAGACCCACCCCCCGGAACCCGTACTTTTCGACTTCCGCGAGACCGAACAGGAGGAGCACCGGACAGAAGGCGAGAATGATGGCCCATCCGAATACCACCGTGCCCTTCCGTCGCAGATGAATGGAGCCGTCTTCCCGACGCTTGACGAAAGCCCCTGGGACTTCGGCCCGCGAGGACCTCATGGGCAATACCCCGCGTTTATTCCGCTCACGGCCGGAGCTCCGCAACTGCCTCCGGCGAGAAGCCCGTTCTGCATGTAGGCGTTGGCCGTGGGTCCCACATCGGTCCGGGCTGCGTGGCGTGGACGTCCAGCCGCATGCCTCGGCCCTCTGGTGACGACCTTGGGCGACTTGTACCAACCGCCCGAGGCCCACTTCCCCCCACCCGAAGCCCACCGGCCGGCGACTCCACCTGCCAGCGTGATGCCTGCTGTAACGGCTGTGCCCTTCCAGTACGCGCCGTCCATCTCTGCACCTGCCGCACCGTCCACCGCGATTCCGGCAAGGATCACCGCACCGCCCGCAGCCAGACAGACACCGGCAGACGCCACGACGCAGACGGTCAGCGCGGCCACCCCCACGACCGTCTTTATCGTGTCCGCGTTCTCGGCAACCCAACGCACCGGACCGGATTCCTTGAGGTTGGTGGCTGCGTTGTTCCAGTTGCCCTTCATGATGCTGCCGAAGATACCGTCCCTCTTGCGCTGCTCCGCCGCCGCGGCCCTGGCGCGGGCCTCAGCAGCTTTCTTCGCCTGCGCGTTGACGTCCGCCGCGTACTTGCGGGCGTGCTTGTCGTCGATCATGTAGTGGGCGGGGTTGGCCCGGTAGTTGCTGTACTTCCGCTGAGAGGCAGCATCCTTCTTGGGCGTCTGCTTCCACACCCACTTGCTGTTCTTCTTCGTGTAGCCGGCCGTCATGCCCCGGTCACTCGCCCACCGCTCGTCGTTGTACGAGTTGCCGCCCACCGGACCGTCCGGGCGCAGGCCCGTCGGGTCGGACTTGGTGAGGGGGCTGTTGTGGGCGTAGCTGTAGGCGTTCATCTGCGCCGGGTCGTTGAAGTCGATGACCGGGTCGACGGAGAGAAAGCGTCCGAGGACCGGGTCGTATTCTCGGGCGCCCAGGTGCGTGAGGCCCGTCGGGTCATTCGTCCCGCCGACGAAGCCGCGGGAGCCGAAGGCCGTCGACTGCTCGGATCGCAGGCCGCCGAACGGCAGCTGCTTCCTGCGGGTCAGGGCGAGCGAGCCGACCGCGATGGCCGTCATCGCCGTGCCCTGGTGGTCGTTGATCAAGTAGGCGATGGCCTTGCCGTTGCGCACCGCGACGGTTTCGCCGTTGTGCGTGTAGTACCGGGTCGCGGTCTTCGCGCCGTTCGCCGCGAGGTTCAGCTGATCACCGTTCGGGAGCGTGAGGGTGCTGGACCCGTCGCCGTTCTCCGCGATCATGCGGTTCCCGTCGGCGTCATACGTGTAGCTGGTCTGCTTGCCGGCCTCGGTGAGCGTCGCCAGGTGCCCCTCGGCGTCCCAGGTGAGGGACTGGACCGTCGATCCGCTGGTGCGCTTGGTCGTGTTGCCGGTCTTGTCGTACTCGAAGGTGCTCGTACGCCCGTTGTCCGGTCCGCCGGTGACGGAGGCCTGCTGCACCGCGTGCGGCCGGTCGCCGCCGGGGGCCGGCTGGGTGTAGTCGGTAACGGCGTCCGTCGTCCCGGCCGAGGTGGCGTGCTCGGTCTGCTTCGTCCGGTTGCCGAGCTTGTCGTAGCCGTAGCTGAGCCAGTACGCGTCCGGGCCGCCGACCGTGGCGGCCGAGGGGGCCGCCGCGCAGTCGGTCTTGGCCGTCCACGCCTCGGTCAGCCGGCCCAGCGGGTCGTTGGTGAAGCACTGGGTGTCGGTGGACTTCTGTGCGTCCTGGCCACTGATGCTGGTCACGCCGGTGACGTTGCCCGACGGGTCGTAGGTGTACGCGGTGTCGTCGACGCGCTGGGGAGCGACGTCCCGGTCCGTCGTCTGCTGGATGACCCGGCCCGTGTGCTCGTCGTAGACCTGCGTCTTGTACGCCTTCTTGCCGAGGTCGGCGCTGAACTCGGTACGCACGGGGCGGGAGAAGACGTCGTAGCGAGTGTTGGAGACCAGTGCGTCGAACTGACCGCTGGTGCGGAACGGCTGGTCGTCGCTGTTGTAGTTGGTGACGACCCGCTCGGCCGGAATGTCACCCACGGCCGGATTGAGCGTCCAGAGCAGAGCCCCGGTTTCCGGCTTGTACCCGTACGTCCAGGTGAACGTGCCCGCCAGGCCACCGGCCGCGGCGGGAACCGTGGTGGTCGTGGACGTCGGCTGGTAGCGGTCGTTGAAGCCGTCGGTCGCCGTGGTGTACGCGGCCCCTCCGACGTAACGCGTGCTGCTGGTCAACTTCCCCTTGGCAAGCGTGTCGTAGGTCCACTTCGAGAGGGCGGTGCTGCCCTGCTTGAGCTCGGTCGTACGGCCGAGCACGTCGTATTCCGTGGTGAGCGTGACACCGCGTTCGTCGGTCGTGGTGACCGGCTGCCCAAGACTGTTGTAGGTCGTCTCCGTGACGCCCTTGTCCGGGTCGTCACTCCTGGTCTTCTGGCCCCGGCTGTCGAACGTATAGCTCCAGACGTTGCCGTCGGGGTCCGTGACCGTGCTCGGCTCGTCGTACTTCCCGTACGTGTACGTCGTCTTCTGGGACGCCGTGCGCTGGGCATCCGTGTACTGCAGGAGGTCGGTCGTACGTCCTCGCGCGTCGGTCACGGTGGTGGTGGCCGTTCCGCCCTTCGGTGGGATGACGGTCGTGCGATCGCCCTCGTGCACCGTCCTGCTGCGCCACTGTTTGTCGCCGAACTTCACGGACAGCGCGTCCGTGACCCGGCCGAGTCCGTCGAAGTGGTTCTGCACTGCCGCCGGCACGGTGTTCACCGCGGCGGAGGACAACGTGGCGGAGGGTGCGCCCTCGGCGAAGTAGGGGGCGTACGTCTGCCAGGCCCAGCCACGGGTGTCGTAGTGGGTCTCGGTCATGATCCGGTTCTGGGTGCCGGTGGCCGGGGCCTGCGTCTGCCGCTCGCGCAGCAGGCCGTCGTAGAGCGCGTAGGTGGTGGTGTAGGCGCCGTTCTGCTTCAGCGTCTTCGTGGCGACGGCGTTCGCTTCGGTCCTGGAGATGACGTAGCTGTACTCCGCCGAGGGCTTGTCCTCGTGGGCGGCCTTGGGCCAGCCCGGCTCCCACACCTTCAGCACACGGCCGAGGCCGTCGTGGACAGCGTCGGTGCGCTTGCCGTTCGGGTCCACCGTGGCGGTGACCACTCCCCGGACCGGGTCGTGGGTGGTCGTGGCCACGTGGTCCTTGGCGTTCGTCACGGCGACCGTCGTCGGCGCCTTGAGGGTGGCCGGGGTGTAATCGGTCCGCGTGGTGACCTGCAGCGCGTCCGTCGAGGTCTTCTCCCGGCCGTGCTGGTCGTAGGTGTGAGTGGCCGTGGTGAGGTAACCCGTGCCCTTGGCGTCCTGCTCGTCCAGCCGGGTCACGTCACCCCTGACCGGGGCGGTGGCCGGGCTGGTGGCACCGTCGTAGTAGTGCCGCACGGCAGAGATCAGGTCCCCGGGGAGGGACGGGGCAGTGCCGCAGGGCTTGGCGACGGTCTTCGTCTCGGAGACCGTCGTGAGGATGTTGAGCGATGCGTTGGGGGCGTACGCGGTGGTGGTGCACCGCTCGTCGCCCGTCTTCGCCGTGTCCCCGAGCGAGGACTCGGTCAGGGTCTGGCCGAGGGCGTCGAAGGTGCGCTCGGTGCGGGTACTGCGCCAGCCCGTTCCCACGGCGGTACGGGTCTGCTCGCTCTTGCCGGCCGTGGCGTACGCGTAGCGGGTGGGCAGCCCTTCGGCACGGGTTTCCGTGGCCGTCGCGGCCGACCGCCACGGTTCGTGGCTGGTGGTGGTTTCGAGCTTGCCGCCGTCCCCGTTGTACGTGGCCTCTTCCCGGGTCATCCCGGCGAAGGCCTCCCGGTCCGTGACGGCGATGCCTTCGTGGTCCTTGACCACGGCCCCGTCGATGCCCCGGAAGTAGCGGTACTCCTTCAGGGTGCGCTTGTCGGGGGCGACACCGCTGCGCACCTGGACGCGGCCGTATCCCTTGCGTTCGCCGTACGTGAGGTGCTTGGCATCGGTGAACTCGTCGTCCTTCGACTTCGCCCAGCCCATGCCGTCCAGATACGTGTAGTCGGTCTGCTTGGCGGGGGCTCCACCGGTGTTGTCGGTCTCCAGGATCTGGGTGACGACGTAGGTGTGGAACCAGTCGAGGTAGGGCTCGTAGTCGGCCGCCGGAGCGTCCGGGGGCGACCACTTCACCGGGTAGCAGCGTCGGGTGTTCGAGGCCGGGGTGGGGACGCTGCCCGCCTTGCAGTCAGCCGCGGAATAGGTGATCCCTATCGTCCCGCCGGTCTCGGTGTTGATGCCGTAGACGCGGTAGCGCCACAGCGGCGGCACCGGGTCCGGGTCGCCGCCGGTGGTGGCGCCCTCGACGCGGTTCGGCAGGGACTCTCCCTTGAAGGTCACGGCGGGAAGGGTGACCGAGCCGGTTCCGCCGTGCCCGGTGCGTGTGATCGACGCCAGCCACAGTGCGGGGGAGCTGCCGTCACCCGTGGCCGGGAACTGATGGGCGAAGGCCCAGGTGTCCACCGGCTTGAAGGCGGTTCCGACGAGAACCGACGTGTCGATCTTCGTGAGCCGCGTCCGGTTCCAGAAGGAGGGCGAGTAGCGGTCCTTGCACTCCGTACCCGAGGCGCAGTAACGGTCGAAGGGAACGTCGGGCCAGTTCTTCGCGTGCGCCTTGTCGAAGGTGCCGCAGTCGCTCAGGCAGCGCTCGCTGTTCGTGAAGTCGATCTTGGCCGCGGGCTGGGCGTAGAAGTTGCCGGACCGCAGGCCGTACTCGACGCGCTTCAGGGCACCGCCACGGATGTACGGGGTCGCGGTGGACGCACCCGTGCTGGGGTTGACGTTGCGGCCGTAGTAGTTGGTCTCCTTGTCCCAGTAGTACGTCATGGCGTCGCCGTGCGGGTCGATGACCGCGTCCAGGTTCCAGCGCCAGGCCTGCTGGCACCAGGCGTCCTTGAACGCCGCCGCGTAGCAGGGTTCGCCGGTCTGGTTGCCGAAGACCGGCACCGTCCAGGTGGAGTTGGTCTCGTCCTTGCCGGCCGCCCAGCCTGTCGGGCGGTTGTAGCCGAAGTAGTAGCGCGTACCGTCCGGGGTCGTCACCCGCCAGTGCTCGCCGTCGTCGTCCCCGTTGGCCCGTGCCGCGCTGGCCAGCTTCTCGACCTTCGTGCCGTCGTCGTTCTCCAGGTGCCACTTGCCCGTGGTGGAGTCCTTGATCAGGGTGTTGGACTGGCCGCCCAGGTTGATGACGGCGTTGTCCTTCTTCCAGCAGAGGTCGCCGACCTTGGCGGTGGTGGTGCTGTTCTTGGTGTCCTCGGTACAGGAGATGTACTGGCGCTCGATGTAGCCCGGCTCCATCGACCAGCCGTCACCGACACCGTTGGCCTGGTTGTTCGTCGACGCGGTACGGCCGTCGACCGACTGCGAGGAGTAGCCCAGCTTCAGGTCCGGAACAGCGCTGCCCGCGACGGCCGGTGCGGCGATCGGATACGTCCAGGAGAACGCTCCGTTCGAGCCGCCCGCCGACCATGACGCGGAGGGGGAGAGAGAAGTGGCCTTGAAGTTTCCCGACGGGCCTCCCTCCGCGGCGGTCACGGCCAGCAGCACGGTGCCGCCCGCGACGGCACGCGCACCCGACCTCGGCACGACGGGGTCGGCTCCCACGGCTCCGGAGCCGGTCGGCACGGCCGCCGGCAGCTCGACAGCGGCTTCGAGCGAGCCGGACTTCACATCGTTGCTGGTGGGCAGGGACTCACCGGTGGCGCAGCCCTTCTTGCCCGGGGTGTTCAGTGCGCAGGCAGGGAGCGTCCTCAACGTGAGCCGGGAGGCCCAGTCGCCGCCGTAGGCGTTCCGGAAGTCCGTGTAGTCGACCTTGACGTCCACGGTGCCCTCGGTGCCCGCCGTGGGACGCAGAGCCAGCACGATGCCTTCGACGCCCAACGACTCGGTGGTGGCGCGGTCGAGAACCTGGGCCTGGACCTTTTGCGGACCCGGCTCCTGGGCCTTTCCGGGAGCGGACCTCAGCGCCGAGGCCTTCGCCGGTTCCGCAGCCGCGGATACGGGACGGCTCACGCTGACAGGCAGTGAGCCGGCCTTCGCCGCGGCTCCGTTCTCGCGCAGGGCCGCCGTCGCGGTACCGGCATCGGGCCAGGTGGTCTCGGCCTTCTTCCATGGATGCTGGGCCGTCCGGTCCGGCTTCGCCGCATCCCGCCTCTCGACCTCGCGGGTCTTGACCGGGTCAGGCTTCTGCAGCCTCAACAGGTCGAGTTCGGCGGCTGCCGCGATCGGAGCTCCCAGCAGCCCAGTGAAGAGGACCGCGGCCAGAGTGGCCGCCACCGGCTGCGCCCGTCTCCTCAAACGTCCCGTACGGACGACCCCACCCGAAAACATGCGCAGAACTCCCCACCCATTGCCCAAAAGTCACAGCTGCCCACGGAAGTTAGCAAGGCTTTCACAGCATCAACACTCGCAAGGGGTAACGATTTGACGAACCAGTACTGCCTCCCAAGGAGAAGCGTGTGGGGTTCATTGCCATATGCACGGAAAAAACCGGAATAAAGGTCGTCAGCTTCAGGGATGGGGGGACCGTCACACCGAGGCCACTTTCATCACGCTTCCCTCACGTTCTAGGGTGCGACTCGAACTGATCCGGGAGGGGACTTCTTTGATGGAACTTTTGCGAAGCAAGACCAGATGGAGAGCGAAGGGGGGCGTCACCGCCGTGGCGGCCCTCGCCGCTCTCATGACGCTCGGTGTTCCCCAGCAGCTTCCGGACGCCTCCGCCGCGGAACCTTCGGCCGCCGGCGTCTCCACCGATCCGAAAGCGAACCCGAGGACCGGCCCCGAGGCGGATCCCGAGGCCGCCGCGCAGGCGAAGGCCGCAGAGTCCGGCCGCCCGGCGGAGGTGCTCGCCCAGCGCACCGAGACGACCCGGGTGTTCGCCAACCCCGACGGGACTTTCACCCAGGACACCTACGCGCTACCGCAGTTCGTTCGTCAGGGCGGCAAACTCGTATCGATAGACACCACGCTGATATCCCGTTCGGACGGCACTCTGTCGCCGAAGGCCACCGAAGTGGACGTGCGCCTGTCCGGCGGCGGCGACGGGCCGCTGGCAACGGTGATACGCGACGGTCGCAGCATGTCCTGGACGTGGCCGGAATCGTTGCCCGAGGCGGAGATCGACGGCGACACCGTGACGTACGGGAACGTCCTGACCGACGTCGATCTCAAGGTCAAGGCGAACCCCGCGGGATTCACCAGTCTCCTGGTCGTCAAAACCCCCGAAGCGGCAGCCGACCCCGCCCTCAGACAGGTCCAATTCAGTTTGCAGACCGATGGGTTGGAGGCGAATACCGACTCCCACGGAAACTTCTCGGCGGTCAACCCGGCGGGCGAGACGGTCTTCACCGCGCCCGCTCCCATGATGTGGGACAGCAGTACCACCGCAGCGCCCGCCACCGCCCGCTCGGCCCGCAGCGCTCCCACCGGACCGCCGCCGCCGGCCGACGAGTTCGAGCCCGGATACGGTGCCCGGCAGGCGACCATGGGGCTCGCCGTCACGGACGGAACGCTGAGTCTGACACCGGACCCGGACCTTCTGACGGGCAAGGACACGCAGTACCCGGTTCTCCTGGACCCGGCGGTCTCCGGCTCCCGCCACTCCTGGACCATCGCGTACAAGCGGCACCCGAACAACTCGTACTTCAACGGGGCCAACTGGGACGGTGCCAAGGGCACCACGACCGCCCGCGTCGGGTACGAGAACGAGACCAACGGACTGGCCCGTTCCTACTTCCGCATGAAGTCCTCCAACCTGTGGTCCACCAAGAAGGTGGTGTCCTCCTCCACCTTCCGGATCAAGAACACCTGGTCGTGGTCGTGCACCAACAAACCCGTCGAGCTCTGGGCGACCGGCGCGATCTCCGCGTCCACCACCTGGAACAACCGGCCCGAACGGCGCAAGAAGCTGGACTCGGTCAACGAGTCCCTCGGCTGGGGATCGGACTGCCCCGCCGGTAGTCTCGCCTTCGACGTGACAGCGGCGGCCAAGGACGGCATCGCCAACAAGTGGAACACCCTCACCTTCGGGCTGCAGGCACCCGACAGCATGGAGAACGACGTCTTCGGGTGGAAGAAGTTCGACGCCACGACGGCTGCCCTGTCAACCACGTACAACACCGTTCCCAACGTGCCCAACAGCCTGGACACGATTCCCAGTTCCGGTGGGTGCGACACGGTGGCTCCGTACACCACGATCGGGAACACCGATGTCACCCTGACCGCGAAGGTCTCCGACGCCGACGGGGGGACGGTCCGAGCCCAGTTCCGCCTCTGGCGGGCCAACAGGCTGGCCGGCGGCACGGAGATCTTCAACCAGATCGTGTCCGCCACGTCCGGCACCGTCGCGAAGGTGAAGGTTCCCAAGGCGACGCTGCAGGCGCACCTGGCGGCGGCGGGCGGCAACTTCGGCTGGAAGGTACAGACGCTCGACTCGAGTGCGAACTCGGCATGGGCACCTTCAGGCACCTGCGGCTTCACCTTCGATCCGACACGGCCCAGCACTCCGCCCAGCATCAGCTCCGCGGAGTTCCCCGACGGATCCGACGGCTGGCCGGCGACCACCGGGCAGGCCCGTACCGCCGGAACATTCATCCTCGGCAACGGGGGCGTCAATGACGTGAAGTCCTACGAGTACTGGAGCGACTGGGACCCCACCGTCCGCAACGTCGTCCCCGGCGTCGATCTGGACGGAGACGGGAAGCCCGACGCCAAACTCGTCCTGACCCCGCCCTCGGCCGGATCACAGCGGCTCTACGTCCGCAGTCTCGACGCCGCACAGAACCGCTCCGACCGGGCCTCCTACCTCTTCTACGCCGACGGTCTCACCATCCCCGACAAGGCCGGCGACCTCAACGGCGACGACAACGCCGACCTCTACGGGGTGCGCGGCAGCGGCGAGCTGTGGCTGTACCCCGGCCAGGGCAACGGCTACCTGGGCACCGGCACCACCGCGGGCAACGGTGACTTCAGCGGGGCCTCCATCACCCATCGCGGGGACTGGACGGGCGACGGCTTCGAGGACCTCGTCGCGGCGATCCCGGGCGACGAGGGCAAGACCCTCCAGCTCTACCCGAACAACGGAGTCGGCTGGGCCTGCACCGCCCAGGACGAACAAGCCGACGGGCACTCCCGTTCCTGCCAGTACGACCGCCAGGAACTCGCCGTCTTCGACGATGCCAACAACCACTGGGCCAACGCCGACCAGGTCCTCGCCATCGGTGACGTCGACGGTCCCCTGGACACCGACAACGACGGCACCGCCGATGTCGCCGGATACCCCGACCTCCTCGTCAAGGAAGGCAACTTCCTCTGGCTGTACTTCGGTTCGAAGTCCTTCTACCTGGACGACTCCCAAGCGCCCGTCCTCGTCGGCAACGGATCCTGGTCGAACTACGACCTGGTCTCACCGGGTGACCGGACCGGCAACGGCCGCGTCGACCTCATCGCCCGGCACAAGACCGGCGGAGAGCTCCGCCTCTACCAGGGAACCGGCCCCGCCGGCGAGGGCCTCGGCGACGGCACCGCCTCCACCGTCATCGGAAACGGCTGGACCCGCGCCCACCGACCGCTGCTGACCGCCTTCCCCGACGCGGGTTCGGACGGAAAGGCGGACATATTCGCCACCAGCAGTGACGACAGGCTCTACCTGTACTCCAACCTCTCCGGGGGCGGCGTCGTCGTCGGAACCTCCGGCTGGCTCGACTTCCAAGCACTGAGCTGACGGACGGAGAACAGCAGCAAGGGGGCCTCCCGTCACGACGACGGCAGGCCCCCTTTCTCGCGGTCGCGACCTACCAGGCGAAGGCCTCCGGCGACGGCCCCGGGCCCGGGAAGATCTCGTCCAGGCCCGTGAGCACGGCCTCCGGGAGGTCCAGTTCCAGGGCGCGCAGGGCGCTGTCCAGCTGCTCGGCGGTGCGCGGGCCGACGATCGGGCCCGTGACGCCGGGGCGGGTCAGCAGCCAGGCCAGGGCCGCCTCGCCGGGCTCCAGGCCGTGCTTGTCGAGCAGGTCCTCGTACGCCTGGAGCTGGGCGCGGGTGGCGGGGTCGGCCAGGGCGTCGGCCGCGCGGCCCGAGGCGCGGCGGCCGCCCTCGGTCGTCTTCCTGATGACGCCGCCCAGCAGGCCGCCGTGCAGCGGCGACCAGGGGATGACCCCGAGGCCGTACTCCTGCGCGGCCGGGATGACCTCCATCTCGGCGCGGCGCTCGACGAGGTTGTAGATGCACTGCTCGCTGACCAGGCCGAGCGAACCGCGCCTGGCGGCCTGCTCGTTGGCCTGGGCGATCTTGTAGCCGGAGAAGTTCGAGGAACCGGCGTAGAGGATCTTGCCCTGCTGGACCAGGACGTCGATCGCCTGCCAGATCTCGTCGAAGGGGGTGTTCCGGTCGACGTGGTGGAACTGGTAGAGATCAATGTGGTCGGTCTGGAGGCGCTTGAGCGAGGCGTCGACCGCCCGCCGGATGTTCACGGCGGAGAGCTTGTCGTGGTTCGGCCAGGCCTCGCCTTCGGCGGCCATGTTCCCGTACATCTTGGTGGCCAGGACCACCTTGTCGCGCCGACCGCCGCCCTGGGCGAACCAGGTGCCGAGGATCTCCTCGGTGCGCCCCTTGTTCTCGCCCCAGCCGTAGACGTTGGCCGTGTCGAAGAAGTTCAGGCCCGCGCCCAGCGCGGAGTCCATGATCGCGTGACTGTCCGACTCGTTGGTCTGCGGGCCGAAGTTCATCGTCCCGAGGACGAGCCGGCTGACCTTGAGTCCCGTACGTCCGAGCTGTGTGTACTTCATGACGCCCAAGCCAACTCCTTCGAGTCCACTCCAGGCAAGCACGCACCACGGACGCGCCGGGCCACCGGACCGGCGCGGCACGCCGGCCGGGGGCCCGCCGGTCTCAGCCGCCGAGGGCGGCCCCCACGGCGACGACGACGAATATCAGCACGAGCACGGCCGCCATGATGCGGTTTCTGGTCTTCGGGTCCACCCTTCGAGCGTAACCGCACCGCTCACCGGCCCAGCCGCCAGGCTCGCACCGCCTCGTAGCGCGGCCGCTCCCCCGCCACCCCGGACACCGGCAGACTGCTCCGTACGAGACTGAGCTCACCGGCCTCCCAGCGCTCCCCCTCGAACCCCGCCAGCGCCTCCGTGAGGGGCCCCAGCTCCGCCTCGCCCCGGCTCCGGGCCAGCGTGAGGTGCGGGATGTAGCGGCGGTGCTCCTCCATCGGCAGCCCGGCCCTGCGGGCGGCTGCGTCGGCGCGCTCGGCGAGCAGCCGCAGCGTGTCGAGCCCGCCCGCCGCCCCGGCCCACAGCGCCCGCCCGCCGAAGTGCCCCGCGCCGTGCACCCGGAGCGGGAAGGGGTCGGTGCGGCGCGCGGCGCGCTCCAGGCGGGTCTCCAGCTCCGGCACGACGTCGTCGGGCACCTCGCCGAAGAACGCCAGCGTGAAGTGCCAGCCCTCGGGGCCCGTCCAGCGCAGCTCCTCCGCGCCCGACAGCGCGTGGAGAGGGGCCAGTGCCCTACGGAGTTCGGCGACTGCTCCGGCGGGCGGCAGGACGGCGGCGAAGAGGCGCTGGGTGGACGGACGACCGGGTTCGCTGCTGCTCATGCGCGCGAGTCTGGCAGGTCCGGGCGTGTCCGGGGCGCCGGGCCTATCGTTGTCCTACGCGGCTGCCCGCACGCCCCTGCGGCAGCGGCACCTCCGTGGACCTGGTCCTGAAGACCGACGCCTTCCCCCGCGACTGACCCCGCCCCGGCACACGAGAACCGCCCTCCTCCCGGTCGCTCCGGGAGGAGGGCGGTTCCATGGGTGTCACGCCGCCGTGGCCAGCTGCTCGCGCGGGACGAAGCGGACGTGCGGGCGGCCCGGACGGAGGTCGACCTTCAGGCGGAGGCCGCCCACGCGGGCGAGGGCGAAGCCGACGCCCAGGGCGGCGATCACCGAGATCGCACCGCCGGCCGCGAAGCCGGTGCGGGCGCCGTACGTGTCGCTGATCCAGCCGACGATCGGGGCGCCCACCGGCGTACCCCCGGCGAAGACCATCATGTACAGGCTCATCACCCGGCCCCGCATCTCCGGGTCGGCGGCCATCTGGACGCTCGTGTTCGCGGTGATGTTCGTCGTCAGGCCGAGCATGCCGATCGGGACCAGCAGGATCGAGAACAGCCAGACCGACGGGGACAGCGAGGCGGCGATCTCCAGCAGGCCGAACGCCGTGCCCGCGGCGACGAGCATGCGCAGCCGCGAGGAGCGGCGCCGGGCCGAGAGCAGCGCGCCGACCAGCGAACCGGCCGCCATCAGGATGTTGAAGAACGAGTACATGCCCGCACCGCCGTCGAAGATCTCGTCGGCGAAGGCGGTCAGCCAGATCGGGAAGTTGAAGCCGAACGTGCCGACGAAGCCGACCAGGACGATCGGCCAGATCAGCTCCGGGCGGCCGCGGACATAGCGCAGGCCCTCGCGGAGCTGGCCCTTGGCGCGGGGCACGGTCACCGAGGCGTGCAGCTCGTTCGTCCGCATCATCAGCAGGCCGACGAGCGGAGCCAGGAAGGAGAGGCCGTTGAGCAGGAACGCCCAGCCGCTGCCGACCGTGGTGATCAGGACGCCCGCGACGGCGGGGCCGATGAGCCGGGCGGACTGGAAGTTCGCCGAGTTCAGGCTGACCGCGTTGCGCAGCTGCGCGGGGCCGACCATCTCGGAGACGAACGACTGGCGGGCCGGGTTGTCGACGACGGTCACCATGCCGAGGAGGAAGGCGACCAGGTAGACGTGCCAGACCTCCACGACCCCGGAGAGGGTCAGGACGGCCAGCGCGATGCCGCAGAGGCCGAGCATGGCCTGGCTGACGAGCAGGATCTGCCGCTTGGGAAGGCGGTCGGCGATGACGCCGCCGTACAGGCCGAAGAGCAGCATGGGGAGGAACTGCAACGCCGTGGTGATGCCTACGGCGGTGGCGGAGCCCGTCAGGCTCAGCACGAGCCAGTCCTGCGTGATGCGGGACATCCAGGTACCGGTGTTGGAGATCACGGCGCCCGTGGCGAACAGGCGGTAGTTACGGATCTTCAGCGACGAGAAGGTCCCGCCGGTCTTGCTCTCGTGGGTGGAAGTCGGTGCGGGGGCGGAGTCTGCTCCGGATCCCGTACTCAAAAGGGTTCGCCTCCTCGGGCGTCTGCGGCGTTCGGTCCGACGAGGACGTGACGACGGGCGCTCCGGCGGTGATCCGGGCCGGGCCGGACGTCGTACGTCCGGTCCGGCGGCGGGTCACCGCCGACGCGCCCGTGGGGTCACAGGTGGGCGAGCTTCTCCAATACGGGCGCGGCGGCCCGAAGCGTCTCCCACTCGTCCTCGTCCAGGCCCTCGGCGAGGTGGGACAGCCAGGCGTTCCGCTTGGTGCGGCTCTCCGCGAGCATGGCCTCGGCCTGCTCGGTCTGGCTGACCCTCTTCTGCCGACGGTCATCGGGGTGCGGTTCCAGCCTGACCAGCCCCTTCGCTTCCAGCAGCGCGACGATGCGGGTCATCGACGGGGGCTGTACGTGCTCCTTGCGGGCCAGCTCACCGGGGGTGGCCGAACCGCAGCGGGCAAGGGTGCCGAGCACCGACATCTCGGTGGGGCTCAGCGACTCGTCGACACGCTGGTGCTTCAGGCGACGGCCCAGCAGCATCACGGCGGAGCGGAGGGAGCTCACGGCGGCGGCACTGTCGCCGTCGTGGATCAGGTCAGGCATGTTTGTTAGCGTAACTCATTACCCAACCTAAATACCACCTGGTGGTACACGCGCGAAAAACTGATCACCCGAACGAGTGAGTTGGAAGCGGAAAGTGACGCAAAGAGCGCTCCGGGGCGGCGACCCTGCTGGACATGGGATCGACAGTGCTCAGCCTACGGATAGACGGTGAGCTGCTCGACCGGCTCCGGCAGCACGCCGCGAAACGCGGAATGAGCGTCCAGGACTATGTGGTCCGGACGCTCATTCGCGACGACTTCGACGAACGCTTCAAGGCGGCCGTCGAGGAGACGGAGAAGTTCTACGGCGACCCCGGGGGAAGCGTGACGCCTCCGACGATCGACTCCAGAAGGAGCGTGACGCCTCCGGTCGACTCCAGGAGGAGCATGACGCCACCGATCACGTGAGGCCGAGCGCCGGCATCGCGTAGTAGAAGACGAACACCGCCGACACCACATACATGGCCACCGGAACCTCACGGCCGCGGCCGGCCGCCAGGCGCAGCACGGCGAAGGCGACGAAGCCGATGCCGATGCCGTTGGTGATCGAGTACGTGAACGGCATCATCACCATCGCGAGGAACGCCGGGACGGCGAGCGTGTAGTCGCTCCAGTCGATGTCCCGCACCGAGCCCGCGATGATCAGGAAGCCGACCGCCAACAGGGCGGGAGTGGCCGCCTGCGACGGGACCATGGTCGCCAGCGGTGTGAGGAACAGCGCCACCGAGAAGAGCAGACCGGTCACCACGCTCGCCAGTCCGGTGCGGGCGCCTTCGCCGACGCCCGCGGTGGACTCCACGAAACACGTGGTGGCGGAGGAGGAGCTCGCACCGCCCGCGGCGACCGCGATGCCGTCCACGAACAGCACCTTGTTGATGCCGGGGAAGTTGCCGTCCTGGTCCATCAGCTTCGCCTCGTCGCCGACGCCCAGAATGGTGCCCATCGCGTCGAAGAAGCAGGACAGCAGCACGGTGAAGACGAACAGGACGCCGGTCAGAAGGCCGACCTTCTGGAATCCACCGAACAGACTGACCTCGCCGAGCAGCCCGAAGTCCGGCGCGGAGACCGGGTTGCCCGGCCACGCGGGCGTCGTCAGGCCCCACGCCCCGTCGGGCAGGCCGGCCACCGCGTCGATGACCACGGCGACGACCGTCATCGCCACGATCGAGATCAGGATCGCGCCGGGGACCTTGCGCACGATCAGCGCGAGCGTGAGCAGCGCGCCGAGGACGAAGACGAGAACCGGCCATCCGTCGAGGTGGCCGTCGCCGCCGAGCTGGAGCGGCACGGTGGTGTGGGCGGCGTCCGGCATGCGCGAGACGAAGCCCGAGTCGACGAGACCGATCAGCAGGATGAACAGGCCGATGCCGATCGCGATGCCCTTGCGGAGCGACTTCGGCACGGCGTTCATCACCCGTTCCCGCAGCCCCGTCGCCACGAGCAGCATCACCACGACGCCCGCGAGGACGACCATGCCCATCGCGTCCGGCCAGCTCATCCGGGGGGCGAGCTGGAGCGCGACGACGGTGTTGACGCCGAGGCCGGCGGCGAGCGCGATCGGCACGTTGCCGATGACGCCCATCAGCAGGGTGGAGAACGCGGCGGACAGCACGGTGGCGGTGACCAGCTGCCCGTTGTCGAGCTGGTGGCCGTACATGTCCTTCGCGCTGCCCAGGATGATCGGGTTGAGCACGATGATGTACGCCATCGCGAAGAACGTGGCGAACCCGCCGCGGAACTCGCGGGCGACGGTCGACCCCCGCTCGGAGATCTTGAAGAACCGGTCCAGGCTGCCCTGGGACTGCGGAGCCGAGGGGGGCGGGGAGTCGACCGGAGCGGTGGCCGAGGGGGGCATGGATGACCTCAGTCGTACGTAGGGAGGGAGGGCGGGAAAGCGGTCGCATTTGGATGTTCAGACGATGAATTCGAGCCATCCCAAAGCGGATTCAGTATGAATACATCAAGCGAAGATCGCTATCTCCGCGCGTAGACCCCTGGGCCAACCGGCCCGCCGTCCGCCGATCGAGTGGCCCCATACACTGAACGCATGGAGAAGTGGACACCGAAGCACGAGGCGCCCGAACCCCTGGAGGGGCCGGTCGTCGCCACCGTCGTCGGCGGCACGATCCTCTGGTTCGTCCTCTTCCTCGCCCAGCTGCCGTTCTACGGCTGGTTCGCCGACCACGGCCACACCTGGTGGGTGTGGACCCCGCTGGCCGGCGCCGGACTCGGCCTGATCGGGATCTGGTACGTCCGCGGGCGCGACGCCGCCCTCAAGCGGCACGCGGCCCGGGTCGAGGCCAAGGACGCGGCCGGGGTCGAGGCGGCGGACAACGCGCTGGGCGGCGACCCGGCGGACTCGACGGGCGGAGCTGGCCGGGCGGGCGGAGCGGGCCAGACAGGCCGCGCCGACCGGACCGCCTGATCTGAACTCCGGGGCCGCCTGATCCGGACTCCGGGAACCTGACCGCCCGATCCGGGCTCCGCCGGCCGGACCGCCTGGCTCCACGGCGCCCGGCAGCCCTTCCGTACAACCACGGGACCGACTTGGTCCTCCCCTGGTCGGATCTTCGACCCTCCGGTGGGTGATTCGACGCGCACGCCCGTAACGTCGGACCCATGACGCAGCGGGCACTCGATTCCTCCGGGGAGCAGACCCCCGGACCCCCCCGGCCGGCCATGATCGACGCGGGGGCGGAACTCGATCCCGTGCACCCCATGGAGCCACCGCCGCCGGCCCATCGACCGGGTGGTCTCAGCACCGCCGAGGTCGCCGAACGGGTCGCGCGCGGTGAGGTCAACGACGTACCCGTACGCTCCTCGCGCTCGGTCACCGAGATCGTCCGGGCCAACGTCTTCACCCGGTTCAACCTGATCATCGGCGTGCTCTGGGTGATCATGCTGTTCGTCGCGCCGATCCAGGACAGCCTCTTCGGCTTCGTGATCGTCGCCAACACCGGCATCGGCATCATCCAGGAGTGGCGGGCCAAGAAGACCCTGGACAGCCTCGCGGTGATCGGCGAGGCGAAGCCGACCGTGCGGCGCGACGGGGTCGCCGCCGAGATCTCCACCTCCGAGATCGTCCTCGGCGACCTGGTCGAACTGGGCCCCGGGGACAAGGTGGTGGTGGACGGCACGGTCGCCGAGGCCGACAGCCTGGAGATCGACGAGTCGCTGCTCACCGGCGAGGCCGACCCGGTGATCAAACGGGCCGGCGACCCGGTGATGTCGGGCAGCTTCGTCGTCGCGGGCGGCGGGGCGTTCACCGCGACCAAGGTGGGCCGCGAGGCGTACGCCGTGCAGCTCGCCGAGGAGGCGTCGCGCTTCACCCTCGTCCACTCGGAGCTGCGCAGCGGCATCAGCACGATCCTGAAGTACGTCACCTGGATGATGGTGCCGACGGCGATCGGGCTGATCATCAGCCAGCTGGTCGTGAAGGACAACAACTTCAAGGAGTCCGTGGCCCGGACCGTCGGCGGCATCGTCCCGATGATCCCCGAGGGCCTGGTCCTGCTGACCTCCGTCGCCTTCGCCATCGGCGTCGTACGGCTGGGCCGCAAGCAGTGCCTGGTGCAGGAGCTGCCCGCCATCGAGGGCCTCGCCCGGGTCGACGTGGTCTGCCTGGACAAGACGGGCACGCTCACCGAGGGCGGCATGGACATCACCGAGGTCCGGCCGCTGAACGGGAGCGACGAGGCGTACGTGCGGCAGGTGCTGCGGACGCTGGGCGCCTCCGACCCCCGGCCCAACGCCAGCCTCCAGGCCATCATCGACGCCTACCCGACGGGTGAGGGCGGCACGGAGGCGACGGCGGACGGGAGCCACCCGGAGCGCTGGACGGTCACCGACGCCATGCCGTTCTCCTCCGCCCGCAAGTACAGCGGCGCGGCGTTCACGGAGGCCGACGGGACGGCTTCCGCCTGGCTGCTCGGGGCCCCCGACGTCCTGCTGTCCGAGGGCGACGCGACCCTCGCGGAGATCGAGCAGCTCAACGAGCAGGGCCTGCGGGTGCTGCTGCTGGCCCGCACGCGGGGCGAGCTGAACGCGCCCGGCGCGGCTGCCGGAGCCGACCCCACCGCCCTGGTCGTCCTGGAGCAGCGGCTGCGGCCGGACGCCGGCGAGACGCTCGCCTACTTCGCCGACCAGAACGTGGCCACCAAGGTCATCTCCGGCGACAACGCGGTCTCGGTCGGCGCGGTCGCCGGGAAGCTGGGCCTGCCGGGCGCCGAGAACACGCTGGACGCCCGCCGGCTGCCCACCGACCCGGACGAGATGGCCACGGCCATGGAGCAGAACGCGGTCTTCGGCCGGGTCACCCCGCAGCAGAAGCGGGACATGGTGGCCGCCCTCCAGTCGCGCGGCCACACGGTCGCCATGACCGGCGACGGCGTCAACGACGTGCTGGCCCTCAAGGACGCCGACATCGGCGTGTCGATGGGATCGGGCTCGGAGGCGACGCGCGCGGTGGCGCAGATCGTGCTGTTGAACAACAGCTTCGCGACGCTGCCCTCGGTGGTCGCCGAGGGCCGCCGGGTGATCGGCAACATCACCCGGGTCGCCACGCTCTTCCTGACCAAGACGGTCTACTCGGTGCTGCTGGCGATCCTGGTGGTCTGCACCCAGGTGGAGTACCCGTTCCTGCCGAGGCATCTGACCCTGCTGTCGACGCTGACCATCGGCGTCCCGGCGTTCTTCCTGGCGCTCGCGCCCAACAAGGAGCGCGCCCAGCCCCACTTCGTACGCCGGGTGATGCGGTACGCGATCCCCTCGGGCGTCATCGCGGCGACGGCCACCTTCACGACGTACCTGGTGGCGCGGCACTACTACAGCGGCGAGGGCGCGCTGGAGGCCGAGACGAGCGCGGCGACGCTGACGCTGTTCCTGGTCTCGATGTGGGTCCTGGCGATCATCGCCCGCCCGTACACCTGGTGGCGTATCGGCCTGGTGGCGGCGATGGGGCTCGGCTTCCTGATCGTGCTCGTGGTGCCCTGGCTCCAGGACTTCTTCGCCCTGAAGCTGGTGGGCGCGCCGATGCCGTGGACGGCGGTCGGCATCGCGGTGGCGGCGGCCGCCCTGCTGGAGTTCACCTGGCGCTGGGTGGGGCGGCGCTTCGGGTCCTAGGACGCACGCACGGAGAAGCCCCCGGGAGGCTCGGCCTCCCGGGGGCTTCCGGCTGTCCGGCTGCTGCTACTTCACGTCGAGGTAGTCACCGGCGGCCGAGACGAGCGGGGTGCTCGGCGTACCGGCGAAGCTGTAACGCCAGTAGCCGTCGGCCGAGGCCTTGACGGTGGTCTTCAGGGTGCCGGTGGAGCTCGTCTTGACGGTCTTGACCGTCGTGTAGCTCTTGGCGCCCTTCTTCTTGAACTGGAGTTTCACGGCCTGCTGGCTGTAGCCCTTGTACGTGCCGGTGTCCCAGTTGGCACGGGTCAGCTTGCCGGTGACCGTGATGGTCTTGCCCTTCTTCACGGGCTCCGGGGAGGCGTTCACGGTCAGCTTGGAGAAGCGCTGGACGCGGACCTTGGAGACCGCGTCACGCTCCACGTCCTGGCCGTCGTTGGCGCCGGCCGCCGCCCCGACGCGCCACCAGGTCGCGTCCGAGTTGAGCAGCAGCCCCGGGTTGAGGGTGATGGTGCCCTTGCAGGTGGTGGTGGTCGCGTTGACCGCCTTGCAGGAGATCGACTTCTCGTTCGGGCCGAAGCCGAAGCTGTCATCGGCGTCGACGGACGAGCCGATCCAGATGAACGCGGCGGCCCCGGCGATGCCGGAGTCATCGGTGGCCGTCACGGTGTAGGGCACGGTCTGCTTCGACTTGGTGCCGACCACGATCGGCTTGCCGCCGTTGACGACCGCCGAGGTGATCTTGGCGTCGGTGGCAGCTGCTGCCGCGAACCCGCGCTGCGACTTCTCCCCGGCCGAGGGCTGGGTGGCCGTGAAGCCGCGGTCCAGGGTCCACGAACGACCGTCATCGGCCTGCGCGGCCGGTACTGCGAGAGCGGAAAGGGCCAGGGCGCCGGAAACGGCGGCCACGGTGGCACGAATACGCATGTGTCCCCAAGTGGAGAAGGGGTCCCGGGGCGCGTTTGCATCGCCAGCCCGGCGGGACCCATCTGGTCCATGAGCCTCTTGGCTCACTGGAACAGACAGGCGAATCAGGTGAACGGTTGTACGAAGCTGTGACTTTTCTGTGAAGTCACAGCTCACGCCCCGGTGACACCCGGCCCTCAGCACTCAGCCCTCGGCGCTCAATCCCCAGCGCCCAGTCCCCAGCCCCCAGCCTTCAGTCCTCAGTCGAACCAGCGGTCCCGCGCCAGCTCCTCCGTACGGGACGGGTCCTCCAGCAGGGCCGCGACCTCGAAGCGGCGGGGCCACTGGCCGGCCGCCCAGGCCAGGCCCGCCGCCACGCCCTCCAGGGTCGCGGCGTGGACGACCCCGTCCGGGGTGCGGCGCCAGTCCAGCTCGACGCCGCCCGCACGGAGTTCGGGGTGCTCGATGTACGTGTCCGGAGTGCCGGCCCCGAGCAGGACCCGGACCGGCTCCGGTACGCGGTGCTCCTCGCCCTCACTCGTCACCCCGGCCTCGATCGTCTCGCCGAGCCGCCGCACCTGGAGCAGGTCGGCCAGCTCGGCGGCGCGGACCGGGGCGACCGGGAGCAGCGGCAGCCCCTCCGTCAGCGGCAGCACGTCGGGGGCGTCCGCGATCACGGCGTCCGCCGCGTCGACCACCGCCACCTCCCCGTCCACCACCGCGCGCAACTCGTCCGGCAACGTCACCTGGTCCGGGTCCAGTTCGGCGAGGGCCGTGTAGAGCGCGTGCAGTTGTACGGGGGTGACGGGGCGGTCCTCGTCGGCGAGGCGGCCCAGCAGTTCGGCCGCGCCGCCGGGCTCGTCGAGGAGGGCGGCGACCGAGGTGCGCACCCCGAGGGCGCGCAGCACCTGGGTGTCGTCGAAGCCGGTGGCGTCCACCGCGTCGTACAGCCCGGCCAGCCGCGGGTCACCGCCGGCCGCCCGCAGCCCGGCGGGGCGGCGGCCGTCCAGCACGGGGTGGTCGCGCAGCCACCACGCCGTGTAGGGGCGCACGGACTGCGTCGTCCCGTCCGGGAGCAGCACCCGCACCGGCTGCGTCAGCGCGTCGCGCAGCGGCGGCCGGGCCAGCATGGCGAGCGCCTGCGGCCAGGCGTCGTCGTCGACCAGGTCGAGGTCCCGCACGGCGACGATCTCGGTGGCGACGGGCGGCACGGGGGTCTCGGGCAGCTGGTCGAGGAGGTCCTCGCACCACACGTCGACGGCGTCCAGCAGCCCGGCGTCGTCCGGTTCGGCGAAGTCGCTGTCGCGAGGCTCCAGTTCGTCCGGGTCCAGGACGACATCGGTGGCCCGCACCAGGGCGAACGTGGCGAGCACCCCGCAGGCGGTGAGCGGCCCCTCGCCCCACCGCTCGGCCAGTTCCTGATCGCAGAGGGCCAGTTCGCCCTCGCGCATCACCTGGGCGAACGCGCTTCCGGGGAGGACCAGTTCACCGGCGGGGGCCGGTTCGCCGTCCTCGTCGGGGAGGGCGAGCGCACCGAGCCACGGCTCGTCGCCGGGGGCCAGCTCGGCGTCCCGGACAAGGGTGAGCACGGTCTCGGCCAGTTCGTCGCCGTCGAGCGCGTCCTCGTCCCAGATCTCCCCCGCGTCCAGCGAACCGGCCACCGCCGCCCGCACGTGAGGAGTCGTCAGCACGGCGCGGGGCGTGGCGGGCAGGGCCCCGAGCTTCTCCAGCAGCGGGTGCGCGGCATCCGGGTGGGCGACCTTCAGCCCGAGCCGGGAGAGCCGACCGAGGACCGGGCCGGTCAGCGCGTCCGGGAGGGGCAGCAGGATCTGCCGGGGGCCGATCGTGGTGCGCGGCGGGCGGCCCGCCCGCTCGTCGTCCGGGTCGCCCGCGAGCGGGACCGGCAGGCCGGTGAGCCGGTCGGGGTCGGTGCCGGCGAGGCTGTCGTAGAGCCGGTGCCACCAGGCCGGGTCCCGCTCCAGACCGGCGAGGCGGTCGATGGCCTCGGTCAGGGGGACCCGGGCGACGCCGAGGGTGCGCAGTTCGGTGCGGCGCTCCAGGCCCGCGGGCAGCAGGCAGGGCAGCACCTCGGCGAGGACGCGTACGGTCTGGTCCCCGACGCCTTCGACGACCTCGGCCTCGACGGGGCGCAGGGCGGCGGTGTCCGGGGCGGTGGGGGCGGTGTCCTCGTCACGCTCCCAGTCGTTCCAGCGGACGTCGCCCTCGGCGGACGCGTCGCGGGGCGCGGCGGGCTCCAGGAACGCGACCCGGGGCAGCCGGGCGATGATCGCGCCGCGCAGCTGCCCGTCCAGCACACCCTGGCCGAGCCGGCCCGGCACCAGATCGATGGTCCCGGTCGACACCGGCCGCCAGGAGCCCAGCAGCTCCGCGTACGCGTCGGCCGCCCGCTCCACCAGGAAGTCGGTCAGCGGCCCCGGCGCGGGGTGCCTGCGGGCGGTGTCCAGCGGGAGGGAGGCGATGAGCAGGGCCGGGATCCCGAGCGGTTCGTCGGTGGGCGTCGGCGCGTGCACGACCGGAGCCGTACGGGGGTGGAGCGGGGCCCCGGACTCGTCGACCGGGACCGCCCAGGTCACCGACCAGTGCGGGCGCAGCCGCTCCTCGACCGGCCGGTCGGCGAGCAGCGCCGGCTCGACGGGGCCGTGGTGGAAGACGGTGCGCCAGCGGGTGAGGCCCTGCGCGGAGTCGTCGATGTGCGTGTACGGGCCGTGGGCCGAGCGGCTCAGGGTCCGGGTGCCGTCCGGGGTCTCGATGACGACCTCGTCCAGGCCGGTCAGGGTGAGCAGCAGCGCGTCGTCCACGGCGGCCAGCAGCCGGGCCACCAGGTCCTCGGCGGTCCCGTCGCGCAGCGGCAGCACGACGACGGTGTCGTACCCGTCGGGCGCGGAGCCCTCGGCGGGCAGCGGGAGGCGCAGCAGCGGTACGTGTCCGTCGCGGCGGCGCAGCTCGTCCCCGAGGCCGGGGCTGCCGGTGGACGCCTGGCGGGCCAGGTCGCGGGCCTCGGCCAGGGACCAGCGCACGCCGCCGTGCCGGCCGAGCACCGCGGGCTCGTCGCTGACCGCGAGGACGGCGGCGAACCCGACGCCGAACCGGCCCACCGCGGACTCGTGGCCCTCGCGTTTGGCGGAGGCCCGCAGGGTGGAGAGGGACTCGACGCCGGTCGCGTCCAGGGGGGCGCCGGTGTTGGCGGCGGCCAGGACACAGCGGGCCCCGGCGTCGCCGGGGGCGGCGGAGTGCAGGGTGAGGCGGAGCTTGCCGGGGACGCCGGCTCGGGCGGCGGCGTCGGCGGCGTTCTGGGCCAGCTCGACGACGAGGCGGTCGCGGTAGCCGCCGAGCGCGAGGTCCTCCTCGGCGTTGGCGTCCTCCCGGAACCGGGCGGGCCCGGCCCCCCACGCGTCGAGCACGCCGCGCCGCAGCCGTGTCGTCCCGAACGGATCGGCCCCCTCGGTCGCCTTCATGCTCACGCTCTCGACTCCGTCCGGTGTGTCGGTCGGGCGCGCGGATGCCCGTGCCGCCCAGTGTGCGCCCGAAGGTACCGCGCCGGCGCGTCGGCCTTTCAAGCCCGTCCGGCGATCCGTTTCAGCCCGTCCGGCGTTTGAGGACGGAACCCATGCTCGGGTGAGCGGTCACTGAGCAGGTTCCAGGAGCCCAGGCCCGCGAAGCCGCACGCCGGACCACCTCGACGGTTCCGTCCTCAAACGCCGGACGGGCTGAAGTACGGGTGCGGGAGCCTCAGGAGTGGCCGAGGTCCTCCGACGCGCCGTCCGCCTCAGCAGGCACGGAGCCACCGCCGCGCTCCGGCCGCAGCGAATAGGCGTCCACCCGCATCGTGTCCAGTGCATGCGGCGCCGGCTTCGGCGGCGCCGGCATCACCGCGGCCTCCGAGTGACCGCCGCAGCCGTACGCCAGCGACACCACATGGCCGTCCGCCGGACCGAACTCGTTCGCGCACACCCCGAAGGCCTGCTTCAGCGAGCCCGCCATCGGGATCAGGAACGCGCAGCTGACGCACGTCGCCGGGGCCGCCTGGGCCATCGGGGTCTTCGGGCCGAACTCCTCGTCCCAGCGGTCGGCCGCCGCGTACAGCCCGTACCGCGACAGCACCCGCGCCCGGCGCGTACCGAGCTCGTCCGCGACCGCGGCGATGGACCCGCGGCTGGTCGCGGCCACCGGCCGGTCGGTCAGCTCGGCGTCCTCCGAGTCGACGAGCTCGGCCAGCTCCGCGGAGACCACGGAGTTCGGCGGCGGCTCGTCCTCGCCGGTCCAGCCGGGCTCCAGGCGCAGGTCCTCCGCCTCGGTGGGCAGCAGGTCGCCGGGGCCCATGTCGCCGGGGCGCAGCCGCTCGCTCCAGGGCACCCACTCCGGCGCCAGGAGCGAGTCGGTGCCCGGCAGCAGCACCGTTTCGTCCAGGGTGACGTTCTTCGCGCGGGAGGCCCGCGCCACCGTCACCGCCCAGCGCCAGCCCCGGTAGCCGGGCTCCTTGGCCTCGAAATAGTGGGTGACGACCCGGTCTCCCTCGGAGACCACGCCGATGTGCTCACCGACCACACCGGGCGCGGCGGCCTCCTCCGCGGCCGCGCGCGCGAGGTTCACCGCCTCGGCGCACAGGCGGTCGGGAACAGGGGTACGGGTCGTACGGCTTCGCGTCGTCGTCGCAGCACTCACAGGTCTTCGCTTCTCTCCATACGCCAGTCTCACGAGCGCGCCAGCTGCTGCACGATTGCCGTTTCGGCCAGACAAGTGCGGGCGGAGCGGACCTGGGGGCCGCGTCGACGTCCACACCCGTTGTGCCTGCCTCGGGCGCGCCTTCTGCCACCCATTCTGCGGGATCGCCGAGAGGCGCGCGGCCAAGAACAACCGCCGGTGGCGCGTTACGCACGCTACCCTCTCCGCCGCGCTGCGCCCACCTGCCCGTCCCAAACGTGCCGTATCCGTTCCCGGCGAGTTCCCGCCCCGGCCGGTCCCCTGCCGGTCCTGTGCCGGTCCCCTGCCGGTCAAGAGGGGGTGGCAGCGGCTGCGGCGGGCCGGCGCCGTCGCGCTCGTCCGACAGGGCGTCACTCGCGCGTCCACGGCCGATCACCGTTCAGACCGGCCAGGGTTGGGGCACTATGACGGGGTGACTGCCGCCAGGTCGCACGACGGTCCCGGCCCGCTCCGCAGGGCGGGACGGGCGACGGGTCATGCCCTGCGCGCCCCGTTCACCGGCACGGCGCGCGGTATCCGCAAGGCGACGCACGCCCACGGCGCGGGGGAATCCGGCCTCGGCAAACTGATCGAACTGCACGCGGTGAACGGCGCGGGCGACGTCATGATCACGGTCGCGCTCGCCTCCACGGTCTTCTTCTCCGTCCCGACGGACGAGGCGCGCGGGCGCGTCGCGCTCTACCTCGCCATCACGATGGCGCCCTTCACCCTGCTCGCCCCGGTGATCGGCCCGCTCCTCGACCGGCTGCCGCACGGCCGCCGCGCCGCGATGGCGGGCGCGATGCTGGCCCGTGCGCTGCTGGCGCTCACCATGTCGGGGGCGGTCGCCACGGGGGGTCTGGAGCTCTATCCGGCCGCGCTGGGCGTCCTGGTCTCCTCGAAGGCGTACGGCGTGGTGCGCAGCGCGGT
The DNA here is from genome assembly GCF_044333935.1 of Streptomyces sp. NPDC020884. NCBI lineage: Bacteria > Bacillati > Actinomycetota > Actinomycetes > Kitasatosporales > Streptomycetaceae > Streptomyces > Streptomyces sp. NPDC020884. The sequence continues at coordinate 618,693 of NZ_JBIRRY010000003.1, forward strand.
CGTGCCACGCCTGCTGCCACCGAAGTTTTCCCTGGTGAAGGCCAATTCCCGGGTCACGCTGGCCGGGCTGCTGGCGACCGGGGTGGCGGCCCCGATCGGGGCCGGCCTCCAGACCATCGGCTCCCCCTGGCCGCTCTACGGGGCCTGCGCGATCTTCGTCGCGGGCACGTTCCTCGCCTTCACCCTGCCGCCCAAGGTCGACTCCGCGAAGGGCGAGCGCCGGGCGCGGCTGATCGTCCCGCACCGCGAGGAGGCCGAGCCGCGCCCCGCCCCCGGCAAGGGCAGCACCCGGGCCGGCCTGCGCAGGGGCCGCGACGGGGAGAAACCGGCCAAGGAGCGGCCGCCGGGCCTGCGGTCCGTCGGCGGGTCCGTCCTGCACGGGCTCCAGGCCAACGCCGCGCACCGGGCCCTCTCCGGCTTCCTCATCTTCTTCCTGGCGTTCCTGCTGCGCGAGCACCCGCTGGCCGGGCAGAGCGCGGCGGTCTCGCTCGGCATCGTCGGCGTGGCGGCGGGCGTCGGCAACGCCTGCGGTACGGCGGTGGGGTCCTGGCTCAGGGCGCGCGGCCCCGAGGTCATCATCGCGACGGTGCTGGGGCTCGCCCTGGGCGTCGCGGTCCTCGCCGCGGTGTTCTTCTCCACCGCGCTGGTCGCCGCGCTCGGCGCGGTCGCGGGCTTCACCCAGGCCCTCTCCAAGCTGTCGCTCGACGCGATGATCCAGCGGGACGTGCCCGAGGAAGTCCGCACCTCCGCGTTCGCCAGGTCCGAGACACTGCTCCAGATGGCGTGGGTGGTCGGGGGCGGCATCGGCATCGCCCTGCCGCTCAACGCGGTGCTCGGCATGTCGGTCGCGGCGGGCATTCTCGCGCTCGGCGCGGCCACGTCCGTACGGGGCCTCCTGGGAGCCGCGCGGCGCGGCACGCCGCACCCCCGCGTGGCATGAGCGGAGGCGACCGATAGCCTTCGGCCCATGACCGTTGCGTTCTTCTCCGGTAAGGGCCGTCGAATCGGCGTCGCTCTTGGTGCCGTGTCCGCGGGACTCCTTGTCCTGTCCGCCTGCGACAAGCCGACGCCGCTCGCCACCGTGACGGTCGGCAGCGACTCGGTGAACTCCGAGGCCGCCTGCTACAACGACGGCGATGCGATCAAGGAGTCCCTGATCCAGGGCTGCCTGAACAAGAAGGCCGACAAGACCATCAAGGTCTCCATGGACGACAAGGTCCGCTTCGGCGTCGACCCCGAGATCGCCGAGAACGGCTGGACGCTCTTCATCAACGGCCAGCAGGCCGAGCAGGAGCCGTTCGAGAAGACGTACCGGACGATCCCCGGCAGCGCCTTCTTCGCCAGCCAGACGGGCGAGCCGTCCAACAAGACGAACGTCTCGATCGTGGAGACCAAGGGCAAGAAGCTCACGGGCATCTGGCAGTTCGAGTTCAAGAAGAACTGACCCCGCCCGCCCCCTCCCTCCGTCCTCGACCCTGAGGCTGATATCCGTGCGTGTGCTCGTCGTGACCGCTGTCCCGGTGGAACGGGACGCGGTCACGCGTGCGTTCGGGGGCACGCATCGGACGGTGACGCTGCCGGGGGCCGAGCTGCACCGCAGCGGCGCGTTCGACGTCCTGGCGGGCGGAGCTGGCCCGGCCGCCGCCGCCGCGGCCACCGCCTTCGCCCTGGCGGCCGCCGCCCAGCCGCCCGGACCATCCGCGTCCGGGGCATCGGCGTCCGGAACATCGGGAGCCGGAACGTCGGGGGCCGGGTCCGGAACGTCCACGCCCGGGACGCCGGATGCCGCGTCCGAGGCATCGGCCCCGGAGCCGTACGGTCTCGTCGTCTCGGCCGGGATCGGCGGGGCGTTCACCCCCCTGACCCCGCTCGGTTCGCTGGTCGTGGCGAGCGACATCGTGGCCGCCGACCTGGGCGCCGACACGCCCGACGGCTTTCTGCCCGTCACCGCGCTCGGCTTCGGCCGGGACCGCTTCGCCCCGCCGCCCGCGCTCGTACGGGAGGTGGCGGCCGCCACGGGCGCCGCCGCCGGCCCCGTCCTCACCGTCTCCACCGTGACCGGCACCGCCGAACGCGCCGCCGGCCTGCTCGCCGCGCACCCGGGGGCGCTGGCCGAGGCGATGGAGGGTTTCGGAGTCGCGGAGGCCGCCGCCCGGGTGGAGGTGCCCGTACTGGAGCTGCGGGCCGTCTCGAACGCCGTCGGCCCCCGCGACCGGGACGCCTGGCGCATCGGCGACGCGCTGGCGGCGCTCACGGAAGCGTTCGGGAAGACCGCACCCGTACTGGAAGGTTGGAACCGGCATGACGACCGACACCGCAGCTAGCGACAGCCCGTCCCGGGACGCGATCGAGATCGCCTTCTCCCCCTGCCCCAACGACACCTTCGTCTTCGACGCCTGGGCACACGGCAGGGTCCCCGGCGCGCCCGCGCTGGACGTGACCTTCGCCGACATCGACATCACCAACGGCATGGCCGAGCGCGGCGAGCTGGACGTCCTGAAGGTGTCGTACGCGGTCCTGCCCTGGGTCCTCGACGACTACGCGCTGCTGCCGTGCGGCGGGGCGCTGGGCCGGGGGTGCGGCCCGCTGGTCCTCACCAAGGAGCTCGGCCTCGACCTGACCGGCCGGACCGTCGCCGTGCCGAGCGAGCGCTCGACGGCGTACCTGTTGTTCCGGCTGTGGGCGGCGGAGATGGTCCCGGGCGGCGTCGGCGAGGTCGTCGTGATGCCGTTCGACGAGATCATGCCCGCCGTACGGGACGGCAAGGTGGACGCCGGCCTGGTCATCCACGAGGCCCGCTTCACCTACCGGAACTTCGGTCTGCACAACCTCGCCGACATGGGCCGCCACTGGGAGGACACCACGGGCCTCCCGATCCCCCTCGGCGCGATCATCGCCAAGCGCTCACTGGGCGCACAGACCCTGCGGCGCCTGGCCGATTCCGTACGCAGCTCGGTCCGACAGGCCTGGGACCACCCCGAGACCTCCCGCCCGTACGTCCTGGAGCACGCCCAGGAGATGGACCCGGCCGTCGCGGACCAGCACATCGGTCTGTACGTGAACGAGTTCACCGCCGACCTCGGCGAGGACGGCTACGCGGCGATCCGCGGCCTGCTGACCCGCGCGGCGGCCGAGGGACTGGTCCCACCCCTCGGCCCGGACGCGCTGGCGTTCCCCTGAGCGGGCGGGAGGCCCCCCGCTCCTCGACCGGTCGTCGGTCCGCTGGACGTCTGCTCGTCCCGTCTACACGTCGAGCTGGTCCGCGACCGCCCTCAGCAGGCCCGCGACCTTCGCGCCGGCGGCCTTGTCCGGGTAGCGGCCCCGTTCCAGCTGGGGCGTGATGTTCTCCAGGACCGTCGTCAGGTCCTGCACGATCGAGGCCAGCTCGTCCGGCTTGCGGCGCTGCGCGGCCGCGACGGACGGGGTGGGGTCGAGGATCACCACGGAGAGCGCCTGGTCGCCGCGCTGGCCTGCTACCACGCCGAATTCCACGCGCTGGCCGGGCTTGAGTGCGTCGACTCCGGCAGGGAGTACCGACGAGTGGACGAAGACGTCGCCGCCGTCGTCGCGGGAGAGGAAGCCGAAGCCCTTCTCGCTGTTGAACCACTTGACCTTGCCGGTGGGCACGTCTGTCCTCGTCCTCGTACTCGTCGGTGCGGGAGAGCCGGGAAACGGCTCCGGATAGCAATACAGCGGGTCACCTCGACCCGCCCGGTCCCAGGCTAATGGCCCTACGGCCGGTGACAAGACGTCGCCGGAGAGTTCCTCCGGGCTGGGAACTACCCTGGTCGGGTGAGTACTACTCCTTCAGGCGCAGGCGACCGGCTTGTTCAGGTCGGCGCGATCGTCTTTTTCGTCGGCGCACTGGCCACACTGGTCACAGTCGCCCCACTTTTCCTGGGCACGGACCCGTTCCCGTCGATCGCGTACGCGGTCTCCATGCTGATGGGCCTCGGGTTCCTGATCGCCGGGGCGGGCGTCGTGCGGTCGGCCTGGGCCAACTCACCGAAACGGGCCGCGAACCCGTAGGCGGCCCGCCCCTGCCCCGAGCGCCGGGGCACCGCTCCCGGCTACGCCGCCCGGTCCGCCTCGAAGGCCGCCAGCCAGGCCGGGAAGCCCGTCAGGTCCGCCAGCACCACGTCCGCGCCCGCCGCCCGCAGCTCCGCCGCGTCGCACGGGCCCGTCGTCACCGCGACCGACAGCGCCCCGGCGGCCCGCGCCCCGCGCACGTCGCCGGTGTGGTCGCCGACGTACACCTGCGCGCCGTGCTCGCGCAGGGCCTCGCCCTTGGCCTCCGCCCACAGCCAGCCGACCACCGTGTCCGGCTCGATCCCGAGGTGGGCCAGGTGCAGCTTCGCGTTCGGCTCGTACTTCGCCGTGACGACGATCGCCCGGCCGCCGAGCGCCTGCACCGCGGCCACCGACTCCCGCGCCCCGGCGAGGGCGGTGGTCGGGACTATCGCGTGGTCGGGGTAGATCTCCCGGTACCGGTCGGCGGCCGCGGTCACCTCGGCGGCCGGGAACCAGTGCGCCAGTTCCGTCTCCAGCGGCGGGCCGATCCGGCTCACCACCAGGTCCGCGTCGATGGGCACGCCCGTCTCGGCGGACAGCGCCCGGTAGGCCGCGGCGATGCCGGGGCGGGAGTCGATGAGCGTCATGTCGAGGTCGAAGCCGACCGTCAGGGGGCGCCGGTGAGGGGGCCGAGGGGGGTGCTGAGCCGTGGACGTCATGCCTGCCATTGTGCCGACCGGCCGGGGCCGGACCCGAAGCCCCCGGCGGAGCGGAAATCCCGCCGCCTAGACTGAGCCGCGTACTTAGCCAAGCCTTACCAGCCCCGGCCCCGCACCCCTCACGTACCGGGCCGTCTCGATTGGGTCAGATGTCAGTGTCAGCGCCCGTGCGCGCCGCCGCGCCACCCCGTGCGCCCCGTCTCTCCCGACGCGCGGCCGCGACGGCGGCGGCCGTCGTCGCACTGCTGCTGGCCGTCCTGCTGAGCCTCGCCGTCGGCGCGCGTTCCATCCCCCCGGGCGAGGTGCTCGACGCCCTGCTCCACGGCGGGCACTCCGACGCCGCCGAGGTGATCCGCACCATGCGGGTGCCGCGCACGCTCATCGGGCTGATGGTCGGCGCGGCGCTGGCGCTCGCGGGCACGGTGCTCCAGGGGATCACCCGCAACCCCATCGCCGACCCCGGCATCCTCGGCATCAGCCAGGGCGCGTCCGTGGCGGTGGTGATGGCCATCGCGTTCGCCGGGATCCACACGCTCACCGGGTATGTGTGGTTCGCCTTCGCGGGCGCGGCCGTCGCCTCGGTCGCCGTGTACGCCATCGCCTCCAGCGGGCGCGGCGGCGCGACCCCGGTGAAGCTCGCCCTCGGCGGTGCGGCGATCAACGCGCTGCTGGTGTCGGTGACGATGGGCGTGCTCACGACGAAGGCGTCCGCGCTGGACGAGTTCCGGTTCTGGCAGGTCGGCTCGATCGCGGGGCGGGAGGCGGAGGTCGTCCAGCAGATCTGGCCCTTCCTCCTCCTCGGCGCCGTCCTGGTGCTCTCCGTCGCCCGCGGCCTGGACGCGCTCGCGCTCGGCGAGGACGTGGCGAAGGGGCTCGGGCAGAACGTCGCGGCGGTCCGGATCGTCGGCGGCATCGGGGCGACCGTCCTGACCGGGGTCGGGGTCGCCGCCGCCGGGCCGATCGCGTTCATCGGACTCGCGGTCCCCCACATCGCCCGCGCGGTCGTCGGCAACGACCACCGCTGGGTGCTGCCCATGGCGGCGCTGATCGGGCCCGTGATGCTGCTCGTCTCGGACGTCGTCGGCCGCATCGTGTTCCCGCCGAGCGAGGTCCCGGCGGGCGTGATGACGGCCCTGATCGGGGTGCCGTTCCTGGTCACCCTCGTACGCCGGAAGGCGGTGCCCGCGTGAGCGAGACGTCCACAGCCGTACGGGTCCGGCCCGCCGGGTACTCCGTCGTGAAGGCCGGGCCCCGCGGCCGGTTCCTGCTGCACCGGCGGGCCTCCGCCGTCGCGGCGATCCTGGTCGTGCTGCTGGCCGCCGTCTGCGTCGCCTACCTCTGTGTCGGCGAGAGCTTCGTCGCCCCCGGCGAGGTCGTGAAGGTGGTCCTCGGGCAGCCGTCCCCGGCCGAGCTGGTCGTGGGCACGCTCCGGCTGCCGCGCCTGGTGGTCGGACTGCTGGTGGGCGTGGCCTTCGGGGTCGCCGGGGCGCTGATCCAGACGGTGGCCCGCAACCCGCTGGCCAGCCCCGACATCATCGGCATCAGCCAGGGCGCGAGCGCGCTCACGGTCGGCGCGATGACCTTCGGCATCACCTCGTACACGGTTCTGCCCTATCTCTCCGTCATCGGCGGAGTGGCGGCAGCCGCGCTGGTCTACGTGTTCGCCTGGCGCGGCGGCCTGCACGCGACCCGCTTCGTCCTCATCGGCATCGGCTTCGCCATCGCGCTGCGGTCGGTGACCACGCTGTTCCTGACCAAGGGCGACTACCTGGTCGCGCAGCAGGCGCAGATCTGGATGACCGGTTCGCTGAACGGGCGCGGCTGGTCGGAGGCGGGCCCGATCGGCTGGACGCTGCTGATCCTGCTGCCCGCCGTCGCGTGGGCGGCCCGCGCGCAGCGCACCGTCACGATGGACGACGACACCGCCACCGCGCTGGGCGTGCGTCTGGGGCGCGTACGGCTCGGACTCATCGCCCTCGGCGTGGTCCTGGCGTCCGTGGCGACGGGCACGGCGGGGCCGGTGGACTTCGTGGCGCTGCTCGCCCCGCAGATCGCCCGCCGGATGACCCGGACCGCGCAGATCCCTCTGCTGTCCTCGGCGCTGCTGGGCGCGGTGATCGTCGTCTTCGGCGATCTGCTCGCCCGCAGGCTGTTCTCGCCCACCGAACTGCCGGTGGGCGTCCTCACGGCGGCGGTCGGCGCCCCGTATCTGATCTGGCTGATCATCCGCGGTCAGCGCGGCCGCAGTGGAGGCACCGCATGAGCCCGACGACCGGCATCGCGCAGCACACCGGCAGGCTCGCCGCGCGCTCCCTGACCCTCGCCTACGAGGACCGCACGGTGGTCCACGAGCTGGACCTCACCGTGCCCGACGGGCAGGTCACCGTCATCGTCGGACCCAACGCCTGCGGCAAGTCCACCACCCTGCGGGCGCTCGGCCGGCTGCTGAAGCCGCGCGGCGGGGCGGTCCTGCTGGACGGCACGGAGCTGGCGCGGATACCGACGAAGACGATCGCCCGGTCCATCGGGCTGCTCCCGCAGACCCCGGTGGCGCCCGAGGCGATCACCGTCTCGGACCTGGTGGCCCGGGGCCGCCAGCCGCACCAGAGCTGGTGGCAGCAGTGGTCGGACGAGGACGAGCGGGCGGTGACCGACGCGATGGCCCGCACCGATGTGACGGCGCTGGCCGACCGGTCGGTGGACGAGCTGTCGGGCGGTCAGCGCCAGCGGGTGTGGATCGCGATGGCGCTGGCCCAGGACACGGACCTGCTGCTGCTCGACGAGCCGACGACGTATCTGGACATCGCCCACCAGGTGGAAGTCCTGGACCTGGTACGCCAGTTGGCGTCCCCTGCCGCGGACGGCACCCGGGGCCGTACCGTCGTGACGGTGTTGCACGACCTCAACCAGGCCGCCCGGTACGCGGACCGTCTGGTCGCCATGAAGGAGGGCCGGATCGTCGCGGAGGGCGCGCCCGGGGACGTCGTCACGGCCGAGCTCGTCCGTGAGGTCTTCGGTCTGGCGGCGGTGATCGTCCCGGACCCGGTGACGGGTTCGCCGCTCGTCGTCCCCGGCGCCCCCTGGACCCCCGCCTCCGTCTCCGCCTCCGTCTCGCCCTCCGCCCCGACCCCCGGAAAGGTCCTCTGACCCATGACCCCGCGCAGCTTCCGCCCCCGCGCCCTGGCCGCCGTGTCCCTGACGACCGTCGCCGCACTGGCCCTGGCCGCCTGCGGCTCGTCCGACGACTCCGGCTCCGACTCCGCTTCCGCCGACTCCACCCGTACGGTCAGGACGGCGATGGGCGACGTGAAGGTCGAGGAGGCCCCTGAGCGGGTGGTCGTCCTGGACACCGCCGAGCTGGACTCGGCCCTGACCCTCGGGGTGAAGCCGGTCGGCGCGACCCACGCGGACGTGGCGTCGGGCTTCCTCGCCTACCTGCCGAAGGAGCAGGTGGCGGGCATCAAGGACGTCGGCGAGATGATGACCCCGAACCTGGAGGCCATCGCCGCCCTGAAGCCCGACCTCATCCTGACCAGCAAGATCCGGCACGGCGACAAGTACGCCGAGCTGTCCAGGATCGCGCCGACCGTGATGACGGAGAACACCGGCTATCCCTGGAAGGAGAACTTCCAGGTCCACGCGGAGGCCCTCGGCAAGAAGGCCGAGGCGAAGATGGTCACCGACGACTACGCCGAGCACGTGGCGGACGTGACGAAGGCGCTGGGCGGCAAGGACAAGGCGGCCGGGACCGAGGTCAACATGGTCCGCTTCGTCGAGGGCGCGGACATCCGCGTCTACGGCAGGAAGAACTACATCGCCACGATCCTGGCCGATGTGGGCCTGGGCCGCCCGGCCGTCGTGGACAAGGCGAAGGACGGGTTCTCCTACGACGTCAGCCCCGAGAAGATCGACCTCGCGGACGCGGACGCGGTCTTCCACTCGACGTACGGCGACCCGAAGAAGTCCAAGGAGACGCAGACCACCGGCAGCGGCCTGTGGAAGAACATGGACGTGGTGAAGAACGGCAAGGTCTTCGCGGTCGACGACCAGCTGTGGATCCAGGGCATCGGCTACACGGCGGCCGACAAGATCCTCGAAGAGCTCAGGTCCCACCTGACCGCGTAGCGCCCCGGCGGCCCTGCACGGGCCGCCGGTTTCCGCTGTTCTAGGGTGTGTCCGGCGAATGAGGGTGCGATCGGGCGTTGGCGGGGGAGCTGGGGCAGGTGCCGTTGAGTGATGCTGACTCGGCGATGGTGGGCGGCTACGAACTGATGGACCGCCTCGGTTCAGGCGGGATGGGGATGGTCTATCTGGCCCGGTCCGCGTCCGGCCGGCGGGTGGCCGTAAAGGTGGTGCACGAGCAGTACGCCGAGAACGAAGAGTTCCGGATGCGGTTCCGGCAGGAGATCGCGGCGGCCCGGCGGGTGAGCGGAGCGTTCACCGCGCCGGTGGTCGACGCGGATCCCGAGGCGGTGCGTCCGTGGATGGCGACGCTGTACGTTCCGGGCCGGACGCTGGCTCAGCGGGTCAGGGAGGACGGGCCTCTCGCCGGTGCGGAGTTGCGGGTGCTGGCGCTCGGGCTGAGCGAGGCGTTGCAGGACATCCACCGGGCCGGGGTGGTGCACCGGGATCTGAAGCCGGCGAACGTCCTGATGGCCGAGGACGGGCCGCGCGTCATCGACTTCGGCATATCCCGGGTCGCCGACCACCAGATGCTGACCGCGACGGGCCGGGCCCTGGGCACTCCGCCCTACATGTCTCCCGAGCAGCTGGCTTCGACGCGTGATGTCGGCCCCGCGTCGGACGTGTTCTCGCTGGCCGCCGTGCTGACGTTCGCCGCGTGCGGGTACGGGCCGTTCGACGCGGAGAGCTCGTACACGACCGCGTACAACGTCGTCCACACGGCGCCGGTGCTGGACGACGTGCCGGAGGCGCTGCGTTCGATCCTGGCCCGGTGTCTGGAGAAGGACCCGGCCGTGCGGCCCGGCCTAGCCGAACTGCTGGCCCTGTTCCAGACGTTGCCACCGCTCCAGGCGTCGCCACCGCGCCGGACGTCGCCGTCGCCCGGCGCCGCGGGGCAGCCGCACACTCCCGCTACCGGTGTCCTTCCCCCGACCGGAGTCCTGCCGCGCGACCCGTCACCGCCGCCCGCCCGCCCCGCACGGCTGCGGGGGCGGCGGGTGCTGCCGGCCGCGCTGGCCGTGGCCGTGGCGGCGGCCGGTCTGACGGCGGCCGTGATCCTCCGGCCCGGTGGCGGAGGCGGCGAGGACGGGGCCGGCGCGAAGCCCTCCACGTCACGCGCTCCCGCGCCGGTCCTGCCCGAGGGCTGGCGGCCGTGGCTGAACACGATGCGCACGCAGACGCCGATGGACGGCGGGGGTGACGGCGACAGCGGCTGTCTGGCCCCGCGTGACGCGCTGTACTGCGGCGGCCGGGGCTACACCGCCGCACGGCTGGACGCCGCCACGGGGAAGACCGAGTGGCGGTTCTCGGCGGGGATCGAATCCTCCGTCCCGGTGATGGTGCGGGACGGCGTCGTGGTGGTGAACGACATGAAGGGCCCCTCCTGGTCGACCGAGGTGCGTCAGTGGGTGACCGGCCTGAGCGCCGACAGCGCCGAGGTCGAGTGGACCCACTCGATCGCCGACGGCTCCCGTCCGGTCCCGTTCGGGAAGTGGGTGGTGGCCCTGTCGGTGAACAGCCGGCACTTCGTCGCCATGAACGCCGACGACGGCGTCGAGGCCTGGCGCTTCACGATCCCGGAGGGCGACCACTGCCTGCCCTGGTCCGGCGGCGGCGCGCTGTACGCCCGCTGCTTCCCGGTGGACGACCCGACCGTCGAGGGCGAGTTGTGGCAGATCGGCCCGGCCGGCGAAGGGCGTGCGGTGGCCGCCGTCCCGTCGCACGCGAACCCGGTGGGCGTCGACGGGGACGAACTGGTCCTGCTGGAGCACTCCGTCGACGCCCAGGACGAACCCGGCGACTACACGTCCGCGCTGAGGATCCACACCACGACCGGGAAGTCCCGCCGTGTGCCGCTGCCGGAGCAGGGTCGCGTCACGCCGGACGGCAGGGCGCCGCTGATCGGCCAGACGCTCTACCTGGTGCGGGACGACGGCACGGTCACCGCCGTCTCGGCGCGTACCGGCAAGGTGCGGTGGCGGCGCGACACGGAGGTGGAGGGCCTGTCCGCTCCGGTGCTGTCGGAGAAGTACGGGGCGCTGTACCTCGTCAACGGCCACGGGCGGCTCCTGGCGCTGGGGAAGGCCGACGGCCGGATCCTGTGGAAGACCCCGTCCCGGGAGGGTGCGAGCCTCCAGCAGGACGCCGGGCCGCCCACGGTCCGCCTGAAGGGCGACGCCATCGTGGCCCACGCCGGGGGCCTGACGTTCTCCGTCAGCCCCCTGGAGCCGAACGCACCCGTCGAGCGCTGAGTCGGCGGATCGGACGCGCGGTTGGGTTGGGTCCGGTCCGGCGGGTCCCGGCCGCGCGGGCGACAGGCCGCCCGGACAGACCGGCCGCCCGGCCGCCCGGACGGACCGGCCACCCCGGCGACAAGCCCTCAGGCCCTCAGGTCCTGCGACAGCCCCTCAGGTCCGGCGCGCCCGCCACACCAGGTAGAGCGCGGAGGCGACGGCGGCGACGCGGACCACCACCGGCCAGGTCTCCAGCAGAACGTCCCGCATCGCGCCCTCGCGGATGGGCTCGCCCCAGCGCCCCTCCATCCGCCCCCACACCCACGCGAGGGCCCCGGCCGCCACCACGCCCGGCAGGCCGAGCGCCGCCCATTTCGCCGCCGTACGGGAGAGGGTGCGCGAGCTGTACGCGATCAGCCAGCCGCCCGCCAGCGGCAGCCAGGATCCGGTGACCACACCGGCGACGAGCAGCGCGGCGGCCAGGAGCAGCAGCGGGTGCGCGAAGCCGCCGCGGGGGGCGGGGGCGGCGGCCGCGGGCTCGACGACCGCCGCGGCCTTGCGGCGGCGGAGCTTCACGAGACGCAGGGCGCGGCGGCGCCGGGCGGTCCCCGCGCCGTCCTCGGCGGCCTCCTCGTCGGTGCCGGGCTCGTCGTCCTCCGTGTCCTTCTCGTCCCGCTCGTCCTTCCGGACCGGCTTCGGCCGACGCCCGAGCAGCTCCGGGGCCTCGATGCCGCCGAAGAACCCGGGGATGGCGGTGCCCTCGTCGAAGGGGCCGGGCTCCAGCCGCCACCAGTCGGACCCGCCGTCCGCGTCCCCCTGCTGGTCCTGGCCGAGCATGTGCGGGGCGGACGGGTCGGGCCAGTCGCGGACCGGGGTGTCGTCGGGGGCGGCGGCCTTGTCGGGGGCGGACGCCGGGCGGGGCCCGGCGGCGGAGCGCGCACCGGGAGCACCGTCGGGAGCGTCGGTCCCGTCCTCGGCGGCGCGGCGCGACGCGCCCCGCCCGAAACCGGCTTTCGGCTTCCCGAAGGCCTTGCCCTCCCGGCCCTCGTCCGGCCCGGGAGCGGCCTCCTTCGGCTCCTTGCGGAGGAAGCCGCTCCGGGGCCGGGGCAGGGTCCGCCGCTGCTGCTCGCCCGTCCCCGTCCCGGTCCTGGCGGACGGCAGCGAGACCGTGCCGTCGGCCGACTCCGCCGCCTCCGCGACCAGTTCGTCCGGGCTGCCCAGCCTGCCGATGATGCGCCGCACGGTCGCCGGGGAGTCGGCGCCCTCCGTGCCGCGCTGCCGGTCGATCTCGCCCCGGAGCGTCGAAACCAGGCGCATCCGGGCGCCCGACGACAGCTGTTGTCGCTGAGCCAGGTCGCCGACCCGGCTCAGGTAGTCGTAGACGAGCTGGTCGCTCTCGATCCCCACGCGGTGCATCCCCTCTACCGGCCCTGCCCCGACGGTAGCGTTCCAGCGGCTACCGTGGGACGGATGGGGACGACCACACCACCGCGCACGCTCGCCGAAGCCCTGCGCGCCCGGGGCGACGAATCGCTGGCCGGGCTGCTGCGTGCCCGCCCCGACCTCCTCAACCCGGTGCCGAACGACATCACCCAGCTCGCCACGCGGGCCGGCACGCGGGCGTCCGTCGTCCGCGCGCTCGAACACCTGGACCGGTTCGCGCTGCAGACCGCCGAGGCGCTGGCGGTGGCCCCGGACCCGGCCCCGTACGACACGCTCCTGTCCCTGCTCACCGGCGACGGGCTCGACGACGGCGAACAGCACGACGACGCGGGCACGGCGGTCACCGCCGCCCTGCCGACGGCGCTGGCGACCCTGCGCGAACAGGCCCTCGTCTGGGGCGAGGACGACCGGCTGCGGCTGGTGCGCACCGCCCGCGAACTGCTCGCCCCGTCCCCGCAGCACCCCTCCCCCACGGGCCTGGGCCCCACCGTCGCCGAGGCCACGGCCGGGATGTCGCCGGGCCGGCTCCAGGAGATCCTCGCCGCGACCGGGCTGCCGGCCACCCACGACCCGGTGTCCGCGGTGGCCGCGCTCGCCGCCCTGTTCACGGACCGGACGCGGATGGCGGAGCTGCTGGACACCGCCCCGGTGGAGGCGCTGTCGGTCCTGGACCGGCTGGTGTGGGGCCCGCCGTACGGGGAGGTCACCCCCAACCCCACCCCGCCGGTGAAGTGGCTGCGCGACCGGGGCCTGTTGCTGCCGGTCTCCACGCGCACGGTGGTCCTGCCGCGCGAGGCGGCCCTCCATCTGCGCGCCGGACGCGCGCACCGCGTGCCGGAACCGGTCCCGCCGGTCGTCTCGGCGAGCGCCGAACGCGATCCACAGGCTGTGGACAGAGCGGCGGCGGGCCAGGCCTTCACCGCGCTGTCGACCGTCGAGGAGCTGCTGAAGCTCTGGAACGGCGGCGGCCCCGCGATCCTGCGCGCGGGCGGGCTGAGCGTACGGGAGCTGAAGCGGGCCGCGAACGCCTTGGACGTGACGGAGCCGGTCACCGCCTTCTGGGTCGAACTGGCCTACGGCGCGGGCCTGCTGGCCCCCGACGGGGAGACCGACGAACGGTACGCGCCGACGCCCGCGTCCGACGAGTGGCTCGACCTGTCCGCCGAGGACCGCTGGACGCACCTCGCCACCGCCTGGCTCGCCGCCACCCGGACCCCGGGCCTGGTCGGCGGCCAGGACGCCAAGGGGCGGGCCCTCTCCGCGCTCGGCCCGGAGCTGGACCGCTCGGCCGCCCCCGACGTACGCCGCCGGGTCCTGGCCCTGTTCGCCGAACTCCCGCCGGGCACCGCGCCGGACGCCGAGACGCTGCTGCGCCGGCTGCGCTGGGAGCGCCCGTTGCGCGGCGGAACGACCCCGCCGGCCGTCACCGGGCCGGGGGAAGGGGCGGACCTCCGCTCCCGCCTCGCCCTGTGGACGCTCAACGAGGCGGAGCTGCTGGGCATCACGGGCCGGGGCGCGCTCTCCACGCAGGCCCGCGCGCTGCTGGACGAGGGCCCGGACGCGGCGGCCGCCCGGCTGGCGCCGCTGATCCCCGAGCCCCTGGACCACGTACTGCTCCAGGCCGACCTGACGGCGGTGGCGCCGGGCCCGCTGGAACGCCCGCTGGCGGAGACCCTGTCGGTCCTGGCCGATGTGGAGTCGAAGGGCGGGGCGACGGTGTACCGCTTCACGCCCGGTTCGGTGCGCCGCGCCCTGGACGCCGGACAGGCGGCCACCGACCTGCACGCGTTCCTGGCCGCGCACAGCCGTACGCCGGTGCCGCAGCCGCTGAGCTATCTGATCGACGACGTGGCCCGCCGCCACGGCCACCTGCGGATCGGTGCGGCGGCCGCGTACGTACGCTGCGACGACGAGGCGGTCCTGAACGAGATCCTGGCCGACCGCCGCTCCATGGGGCTGAGGCTCCGCCGGCTCGCCCCCACGGTCCTGGCCTCCCCGTCCGACCCCGGCTCCCTCCTCGAAGCCCTGCGCGACATCGGTTACGCGCCGGCCGCCGAATCGGCCGAGGGCGACGTCCTCATCACCCGCGCCGGCGCCCGCCGCACCCCGCCCCGCACCCCACCGGCCCCGGTCCCCGAGGGCCCGCCGGTCCCGGACGACACCCTGCTCGGCGCGGCGGTCCGGGCCATCCGGGCCGGCGACACGGCCGCCACGGTCGTCCGCAAGGAGACGGCCGACGGCCCGTCCACCGCCCCTTCCGGCTCCCTCCCCCGCACCACCCCCGCCGAGACCCTGGCCACGGTGCAGGCGGCCGCGATGACGGGCTCGGCGGTCTGGATCGGCTACGTCAACGCCGACGGCGCGGCCAGCCAGCGCGTCATCGCCCCGGTCCGGGTGGAGGGCGGCTTCGTCACGGCCTACGACCACACGGCCGACGAGGTCCGCACCTACCCGCTGCACCGGATCACGGGGGTGGCCGAGCTGGCGGAGGACAGCCCTTAGGGGGCCGGGGCGCCCTTCTGCGATGCTGCGGGCATGTCCCTCAGCCGCCGCCCCGAGCCGGTGCCGACCGAGCCCGTGTCGCCCCACCCGCCCGCCACTCCGATGCCCCCGCTGCTCACGCAGTCCTGGCTGGACCTGGCGTTCCTGCACTGGGCCGTCGATCCGGCGGACGTGGCACCGCTGCTGCCGCCGGGAACCGTGCCGGACACCTTCGACGGGACGACGACGTACGTGGGCCTGGTGGCGTTCCGGATGTACCGGGTGGGCGTACTCGGGCTGCCGGGGATTCCGTATCTCGGGACCTTTCCCGAGACCAACGTCCGGCTGTACTCGGTGGACGGACACGGCCGGCGCGCGGTCGTCTTCCGCTCGCTCGACGCCTCGCGGCTGATCCCCGTCCTCGTGGCGCGGGCCGGGTTCCGGTTGCCGTACGTGTGGTCCCGGATGGACATCGCGCGCTCCGGCGACACCCTCACGTACACGAGCACCCGTCGCTGGCCCGGTCCGCGCGGTGCGCGGAGCCGGATCGTGCTGCGCACCGGGGAGCCGATCGGGGAGCCGACGCCGCTGGAACACTTCCTCACCGCCCGGTGGGCCCTGCACACCGGTCTCCTCGGGCGGACCGCGTATCTGCCCAACGTCCATCCCCGCTGGCCGCTGCACCGGGCGGAGCTCCTGGAGTGCGACGAGGACCTGGTGGCGGCCGGAGGGCTGCCCGCGCCCGTCGGGGAGCCGATGAGCGTGCTGTACTCCCCCGGCGTCCCGGTGCGCTTCGGGCCGCAGCGCAGGCACCGCCCCGGAGGGTGAGCGCACGTCCGCCCCGCCCCGCCCCCCGATGCGGCACACTGGACGTTTGGCCGCATCCGTGGCCGCACCCCGCAGAAAGGGCCGAAGCGCGTGACCGGACCCCTCATCGTCCAGAGCGACAAGACGCTGCTCCTCGAAGTCGACCACGAGCTGGCGGACGCCTGCCGTCGTGTCATCGCACCGTTCGCGGAGCTGGAGCGTGCGCCCGAGCACATCCACACGTACCGGGTCACCCCGCTCGGGCTGTGGAACGCCCGCGCCGCCGGGCACGACGCCGAGCAGGTCGTCGACGCCCTGGTCGAGTACTCCCGCTACCCCGTGCCGCACGCGCTCCTGGTCGACATCGCCGAGACGATGGCGCGGTACGGCCGGCTCACCCTGTCCAAGCACCCGGTGCACGGGCTGGTGCTCACCAGCACCGACCGGCCCGTGCTGGAGGAGATCCTCCGGTCGAAGAAGGTGCAGCCGCTGGTCGGGGCCCGGATCGACCCGGACACCGTGGCCGTGCACCCCTCCGAGCGCGGGCAGGTCAAGCAGACCCTGCTCAAGCTGGGGTGGCCGGCCGAGGACCTCGCGGGGTACGTGGACGGCGAGGCCCATCCGATCGAGCTGGCCGAGGACGGCTGGTCGCTGCGGCCGTACCAGAAGCAGGCCGTCGAGGGGTTCTGGCACGGCGGCTCGGGCGTGGTCGTGCTGCCCTGCGGGGCCGGGAAGACGCTCGTCGGGGCCGGTGCCATGGCCGAGGCCAAGGCCACCACCCTGATCCTCGTCACCAACACCGTCTCGGCCCGGCAGTGGAAGCACGAGCTGGTGAAGCGGACCTCGCTGACCGAGGACGAGATCGGTGAGTACAGCGGTACGCGCAAGGAGATCCGGCCGGTCACCATCGCCACCTACCAGGTGCTGACGACCCGGCGGAAGGGTGTCTACCCGCACCTGGAGCTCTTCGACTCCCGGGACTGGGGCCTGGTCATCTACGACGAGGTGCACCTGCTGCCCGCGCCCGTCTTCAAGTTCACCGCCGACCTCCAGGCCCGGCGGCGGCTGGGTCTCACGGCGACTCTGGTGCGTGAGGACGGGCGGGAGTCCGACGTCTTCTCGCTGATCGGGCCCAAGCGGTTCGACGCCCCGTGGAAGGAGATCGAGGCGCAGGGCTACATCGCGCCCGCCGACTGCGTCGAGGTCCGGGTCAACCTCACCGACTCCGAGCGGCTCGCGTACGCGACCGCCGAGGCGGAGGAGAAGTACCGGTTCTGCGCCACCACCGCGACCAAGCGGAAGGTGACCGAGGCGCTGGTCCGCAAGCACCAGGGCGAGCAGACGCTCGTCATCGGCCAGTACATCGACCAGCTCGACGAGCTCGGCGAGCACCTGGACGCCCCCGTGATCAAGGGCGAGACCAGCAACGCCCAGCGCGAGAAGCTCTTCGAGGCGTTCCGTCAGGGCGAGCTCAGCGTGCTCGTCGTGTCCAAGGTCGCCAACTTCTCCATCGACCTGCCCGAGGCGACCGTCGCCATCCAGGTCTCCGGGACCTTCGGGTCACGTCAGGAGGAGGCCCAGCGGCTGGGCCGCGTCCTGCGGCCGAAGGCCGACGGGCACGAGGCCCGGTTCTACTCGGTCGTCGCCCGCGACACCATCGACCAGGACTTCGCGGCGCACCGCCAGCGCTTCCTGGCCGAGCAGGGGTACGCGTACCGCATCGTCGACGCGGACGAGCTGCTCGCCGGCAACTGACCTGCCCGGAAGAGGCGGGCGTTCAGCGGCCGCGGCCGACGACGCCCGCCTCTTCCGCGTACTCCCCGAGGACGACGACGCCGAACGCCGTGGTCACGAACACCTTCACGGCGCGTACCGCGTCGCCGAGGCGGTGGGGCCGATGGTGACCGGTGGCCGCGGTCGCGCCGTGCGCGGGGCCGGTCCTGCGTGGGTTCACGGTGGCTGTGCTCATGTATCCATGGTGCTCCCGTCACCCGTTCGGGCGCGTCGGCCCGCAGACGGAACCCGGTGAGCCGGCGCGTAGCCCTGCGGTGCCATGCCGGGGCTCCGCGTCCCCTACGGGTACCCCCGGTGCCGGGCCCTGCGGCGGAGCCCGTAAACCGGTTCGCCGCCGACCCGCCCGGTGGCTACAATCGCCCGTCTGCCCGCCTCCCGCACCGTGGTACCGGCCTTTCGCTGCCGGCAGCCGGGGGAGCGCCGCCGACCGGACGGAAACCGGTCGGCACCCACGCGAACCAACCTTCCGAGCGGACCGCCCTGCTCCCGGCCCCGGCCGGCATCGGCGTGCGGTCCGCCGTCCTGCGTTGAAGAGCCGGAGGCAACACCGTGCCCGCGCACGTAGCAGAAAGCGATTCCACCCTCGACCCCCTGGCGCACGAGCGTGCCCATCTCGCCGCGTCCCGCGCCGCCCTGCGCGGGATGCGCGAGGACGTCCAGGCCCTCGACATCCGCGATGTCACCGCGAACTGGGTCAACGCCGCCGTGCTCCAGGCCCAGATCGACGACCGCATCAAGGCGCTCGCCGACCTCTCCCACACCCCGCTGTTCTTCGGCCGCCTCGACTATCTGCACGCCGTCGGCGGCGAGCTCGCCGAGGGCGCGGAGGGCGAGCGGTTCTACATCGGTCGCCGGCACGTCCACGACGCCGCCGGGGACCCCATGGTCATCGACTGGCGTGCGCCGGTCTCCCAGCCGTACTACCAGGCGTCCCGGAAGAACCCCCAGGACGTGGGGCTCCGCCGCCGCTTCGGTTACACCAGCGGCGAGCTGACCGCGTACGAGGACGAGCACCTCACCGACCCCGCCGAGGCCGAGCACACCAGCCGGCTCCTCCAGGCGGAGATCGAGCGGCCGCGCGTCGGGCCGATGCGCGACATCGTCGCCACCATCCAGCCCGAGCAGGACGAGATCGTCCGCAGCGGCCTCGGCGGGACCGTCTGCGTGCAGGGCGGGCCCGGCACCGGGAAGACCGCCGTCGGCCTGCACCGGGTGGCGTACCTGCTGTACGCGCACCGCGAGCGGCTCGCCCGCACCGGCACCCTCGTCATCGGGCCGAACCGTTCCTTCCTGCACTACATCGAGCAGGTCCTGCCCGCCCTCGGCGAGCTGGAGGTGAAGCAGGCCACCGTCGACGACCTGGTGCGCACCGGGGTCGAGGTACGGGGCGAGGACGAGGCGGTCACCGCCGTCGTCAAGGGCGACGCCCGGATGGCCGAGCTGCTGCGGCGGGCCATCCGCTCCCATGTGACCGCGCCCGTCGAGCCCGTCGTCGTGGTGCGCGGGTCCCGGCGCTGGCGGGTGCCCGCGTACGAGGTCCAGGAGATGGTCGAGGAGCTGCTGGCCCGCGACATGCGGTACGGGGCCGCGCACGAGGCGCTGCCGCAGCGGATCGCGCACGCCGTCCTCGTACGGATGGAGGAGGCCGGGGAGGCCCCCGACGACCGGGTGCAGAACGCGGTCGCCCGCAACCCCGCGGTGAAGGCCGCCGTCAAGGCGATCTGGCCCGCCGTGGACCCGGCGAAGCTGGTGCTGCGGCTGCTCTCCGACCCGGCGTTCCTGGCCGCGCACGCGGAGGGCCTGCTGAGCGAGGACGAGCAGAAGCGGCTGCTGTGGGCGAAGCCCGCCCGCAGTGTGAAGTCCGCGAAGTGGTCGGCGGCCGACGCCGTGCTGATCGACGAGGCCGGTGACCTGATCGCCCGTACGCACTCGCTCGGCCATGTCGTCCTCGACGAGGCGCAGGACCTCTCCCCCATGCAGTACCGGGCGGTGGGACGCCGCTGCTCGACCGGTTCGGCCACCGTGCTCGGCGACCTCGCGCAGGGGACGACGCCGTGGTCCACGGAGAGCTGGAGCGAGGCGCTGTTCCACCTCGGCAAGGCGGAGGCGGTGGTGGAGGAGCTGACGGCCGGGTTCCGCGTGCCGCGCGAGGTCATCGCGTACGCCTCCCGGCTGCTGCCTGTGATCTCGCCGGGGCTCGCGGCGGTGGAGTCGGTGCGTGAGTCGCCCGGTTCGCTGGTCGTACGGGAGGTGGCGTCGGCGGAGGTGTTGGACGCGGCCGCCGTCGCCGCCTGCGAGGAGTCGCTGCGCCACGAGGGGTCGATCGGGCTGATCGCCGCCGACGCCCGGATCCCGGCGCTGGGGGCGGCGCTGACGGCGGCGGGCCACGCGTATCTCTCCCCGGGTGAGGAGACCACCGCCGCGTCCCGGCTGACGCTGGTGCCCGCGTCGCTGGCCAAGGGGCTGGAGTACGACTACGTGGTGCTCGACGAACCGGCGGCCGTGGTGGACGGCGAGCCGGACGAGCGGACCGGGCTGCGGCGGCTGTACGTGGCGCTGACCCGTGCGGTGTCGGGGCTGACCGTGGTGCACGCGGCGGCGTTGCCGGAGGCGCTGGGGTAGCGCGGGCCCGGCGGGGAGGGGAGGCGGGCCGCTGCCGGGCGGTCCTCCCCTCCCGAAGCCTTGGGGCTCGATGCCGTGGGCCTGAAGCCTCGGGGCCTTGAGCCTTGGGCCTCAGGCGTCCAGCACCTGGCGCCACTCCCGTACGGCTGCCGCGTCCACCGGGGCCGACCAGCCCGCCGGCCGGGCCGCGCCGCCGATGTGGAACGCGTCGATCCCCGCCGCCAGCAGTTGGGGCAGGTGGTGCAGGTGGAGGCCGCCGCCGACCAGGATCTGTGCCTCGTAACCCGGTTCGCGCGTACGGGCCGCCTCGGCGAGAAGCGTCGGGATGCCGGCGTCCACCCCGGCCGGTGACCCCGCCGTGAGGTACGTGTCGAGGCCGGGCAGGTCCGCGAGCTGCTTGCGCAGGGTGTCGCGGTCGGCGGCCCGGTCGATCGCCCGGTGGAACGTCCACCGGCAGCCGTCCAGTTCGGCGACGAGCCGCTCGACGGCGACGAGGTCGGGGTGGCCGTCCTCGTCGAGGAACCCGAGCACGAACTCGTCGGCCCCCGCCTCCCGCATCTCGCGGGCTCTGCCGACCAGTACATCGATGTCACCGGCGGCGAAGCCGTCCGCCACCCTGAGCATCACGCGCAGCGGGATGTCCACGGCGGACCGGATCGCCGCGAAGGTCTCCCGCGACGGCGTCAGACCGTCCGCGGCCATGTCGGTGACCAGTTCGAGGCGGTCTGCACCCCCGGCCTGGGCAGCGACCGCGTCCTCCGCGTCGAGAGCGATCACCTCCAGGACTGCACGGTTGCTCATGGGTCCCCATTCCTCCGATACGCAGCTATAGGTCTAGTCCAATGTCCAGCCTACGGGTGACCGGCGGACGGCGCAGCCCTCTATCTGAACGCACGATCACGACGGTGCGCGAACCGGCCCCGCGGACGGGTGACGCGCCCCCCGCGGCCCGCCTTGCGCTTCATAGGGGAGGGGGGTATACATGGGAAGAGAAACAGATACCCCCCAGGGGTATCTGGACATCACCTCGGCATCTGGGAGGACCCCGTGTCCGCGCACTCCGCCACCACCGCCACCACCGCTGCCGGACCCCCTGCCGGGGCCGGTGCCGGAACCGCCGCGGTCGAGCTCGCGATCGGCGGGATGACCTGCGCCTCGTGCGCGGCCCGTATCGAGAAGAAGCTGAACCGGATGGACGGCGTCGAGGCCACCGTGAACTACGCCACCGAGAAGGCGAAGGTCACCTACTCGGGCGCCGACGTATCCGTCGACGACCTGATCGCGACCGTCGAGGCCACCGGCTACACCGCCCGGCCGCCCGCCCCGCCGGTCGCCGGCCCCGCTGCCCCACCGCAGGGCCCCGATCCGCAGGAGAGCGCGGACGACGGGCTCACCACCCTGCGCCAGCGCCTGGTCACCGCCGTCCTCCTCGCCGTCCCGGTGATCGCCATGGCGATGGTCCCGGCGCTCCAGTTCGACTACTGGCAGTGGCTCTCCCTGACCCTGGCCGCCCCCGTCGTCACCTATGCCGCCTGGCCCTTCCACCGCGCCGCCTGGACCAACGCGAAGCACGGCGCGGCGACGATGGACACCCTGATCTCCGTCGGCACGTCGGCCGCGTTCCTGTGGTCGGTGTGGGCGCTGTTCCTCGGGACCGCGGGCATGGTCGGGATGACGCACCCCTTCGAGCTGACCATCGCCCGCAGCGACGGCACCGGGAACATCTATCTGGAGGCCGCGGCCGGGGTGACGGCGTTCATCCTCGCCGGGCGCTACTTCGAGGCCCGCTCGAAGCGGAAGGCCGGGGCGGCGCTGAAGGCGCTGCTGGAGCTGGGGGCCAAGGAGGTCACCGTCCTGCGCGACGGCGTCGAGACGACGATCCCGACCGGTGCGTTGCAGGTCGGGGACCGTTTCCTGGTGCGTCCGGGGGAGAAGATCGCGACGGACGGGACCGTGGTCGAGGGCTCCTCCGCCGTGGACGCCTCCATGCTGACCGGCGAGTCCGTACCCGTCGAGGTCACCACCGGCGACACCGTCACCGGAGCCACCCTCAACGCCGGCGGCCGCCTCGTCGTCCAAGCCACCCGCATCGGCGCCGACACCCAACTCGCCCGCATGGCCCGCCTCGTCGAGGACGCCCAGAACGGCAAGGCCTCCGCCCAACGACTCGCCGACCGCATCTCCGCCGTCTTCGTCCCCATCGTCATCACCCTCGCCCTCGCCACCCTCGGCTTCTGGCTCGGCAACGGCGCAGGACCCACCGCAGCCTTCACCGCAGCCGTCGCCGTCCTGATCATCGCCTGCCCCTGCGCCCTCGGCCTCGCCACGCCCACCGCCCTCATGGTCGGCACCGGACGCGGCGCCCAACTCGGCATCCTCATCAAGGGTCCTGAGGTCCTGGAAACCACCCGCCGCACCGACACCATCGTCCTCGACAAGACCGGCACCGTCACCACCGGCCGCATGACCCTCCAAACCACCCACACCACCGAAACCACCACCCAAGCCCAAGCCCTCCGCCTCGCCGGAGCCTTGGAACACGCCTCCGAACACCCCATCGCCCAGGCCATCGCCACCGCCGCCACCGAGACCACCGGCCCCCTCCCCACCCCCGAGGACTTCCAGAACATCCCCGGACTCGGCGTCCAGGGAATCGTCGAGGGCCACGCCGTCCTCGTGGGACGGGAACAGCTCCTGGCCGAGTGGGAGATCCGTCTCCCCGCCCCTCTCGCCGAGGCGAAGGCGACCGCCGAGGCCGCCGGGCGCACCGCGATCGCCGTCGCCTGGGACGGCGAGGCACGCGCGGTGCTGGAGGTCGCCGACGCGGTGAAGGACACCAGCGCCGAGGCCGTCCGCCGGCTCCGCGCCCTCGGCCTGACCCCGATCCTCCTCACCGGCGACAACCGGGCCGTGGCGGAGTCGGTGGCCGCCGAGGTCGGCATCGACGAGGTGTACGCGGAGGTCATGCCGCAGGACAAGGTCGACGTGGTCAAGCGCCTTCAGGCGGAGGGCCGGGTCGTCGCGATGGTCGGGGACGGGGTCAACGACGCCGCCGTCCTCGCCCAGGCCGACCTCGGTCTCGCGATGGGCACCGGGACGGACGCCGCCATCGAGGCCGGCGACCTCACCCTGGTCCGGGGCGACCTCAACGCTGCCGCCGACGCGATCCGCCTCTCCCGCCGCACCCTCTCCACCATCCGCACCAACCTCTTCTGGGCCTTCGCCTACAACGTCGGCGCCCTCCCGCTGGCCGCCGCCGGACTCCTCAACCCGATGATCGCCGGGGCCGCGATGGCCTTCTCCTCCGTCTTCGTGGTCGGCAACTCCCTACGGCTGCGCACCTTCAAGGGCGCGTGAGGCCCGGCGGACGGCCGTGCGAGGACAGGCCCTGGGCGCGTACGAAACGCAGCCGGGTCCCCGGCGCCGCCTGCGCCGCCGGGGCGAGGGACCGTTCGGGGACGACGCCGACGACCGGGTAACCGCCGGTCGTCGGATGGTCGTTGAGGAAGACGACGGGCCGGCCGTCCGGCGGCACCTGGATCGCGCCCAGGACCATGCCCTCGCTGGGCAGTTCCCCCGGACGGGACCGCTCCAGCGCCGGACCCTCCGTACGCAGGCCGATCCGGTTGCTCTGCGGCGAGACCCGGTAGACGGCGGTGAAGAGGGTACGCAGGGCGGCCTCGGTGAACCAGTCGTGGCGGGGCCCGGGATGGACCGGGAGCACCAGCTCCGCGGGGACGCCCGGCCAGGGAACGGGACCGGCGGGCGGCAGCGGACCGCACCCCGCCGGATCGCCCAGCGGCAGTACGTCGCCCTCGCTCAGCGGGGCGGGCCCGAGCCCCGAGAGGAGGTCCGCCGAGCGGCTGCCCAGCAGCGCTTCCGGCACCAGGCCGCCCGCGAACGCCAGATAGCCGCGCAGGCCGCCCGCCGCCGGGCCCGCGTCCAGCACCGCGCCCGCCGGCACCCGCACCGGCGCGCCCCACGCCACCGGCCGCCCGTCGACCGTCACCCGGCAGCCCGCACCGCCGACGACGACCACGACCGGCCGGTCCGGGCGGACCGCGCACCCGGTGAGCGTCGTCTCCAGGACGGCGGCGTCCGGCGGGTTGCCCACCAGCCGGTTGGCCAGCCGGGCGGCGGGCGCGTCCAGGGCCCCGGCCCGCCCGACCCCCAGGTGCGCCCAGCCGGGACGGCCGGCGTCCTGCACGGTGGTCAGCGCGCCGGCCCGGACGACGCGCAGCGCAGCGGCGGACGTCATGCGCGCTCCCGGTCTCCGCCGGCCCGGGGCGTCGGCGGGACGACCGCGCCCCCACCGGTCCGAGGCGCCGGCTGAACGACCGCGCCCCCACCGGTCCGAGGCGCCGGCTGCACGACCGCGTACCCGCCGGTCCGAGGCATCGGCGGCACCACCGCGCCCCCGCCGTCCGCCACCGTGTCCGCCGCCACCGCCACGAACCTGACCGGCGTCCCCGGCCCGAGCAGCGCCGCCGGTTCCCGGGCCGGGTCCCACAGGACTCCCGGGTCCGGCACCCGCCCGATGATCTGCCAGCCGCCGGGCGAGGAGCGCGGGTACACCCCGGTGTAGGGCCCGGCCAGGGCCACCGCCCCGGCCGGGACCCGGGTGCGCGGGGTAGGGCGCCGGGGCACGTGCAACTGCTCGGGCAGCCCGGTGAGATAGCCGAACCCGGGGGCGAACCCGCAGAACGCCACCCGGAACGCGGTACGGGAGTGCAGAGCGGCCGCCTCCCCGGCCGGGACGCCCCAGAGCGCGGCGACCTCGTCGAGGTCGGGGCCGTCGTAGACGACGGGGATCTCCACCGCGTCGCGCACCTCGCGGGGCAGCGGCGGGATCCGCCAGGAGACCAGTTCCCGGGCGAGCAGGTCCCGGTCCCCGGGCGCGCGCTCCGCGATCCCGTCGAGCAGGACGGTCCGGGCGGCCGGGACGATCTCGCGTACGGCGGGGAGTTGCCCGCGCGCACGGCGGCGGAGCAGTTCGGCGTGGAAGGCCTCGGCGTGTTCGCCGTCGGCCAGTTCGACGAGCAGGGCGTGCGGCCCTGCGGGCAGGACGCGGGCCTCCCCCGGAAGGACGCCCGCCTCTCCCCTGCCGCCGGAGCCGCTCATACGAACGCCCGCACCACGACGCCCGCTTCCTCCAGCGCGGCCCGCACCCGGCGCGCGAGGTCCGCCGCGCCCGGGGTGTCCCCGTGGACGCAGAGCGAGCGCGCCGAGACGGGTATCCGGCTGCCGTCCGCCCCGGTCACCGCCCGCCCGACGGCCATGCCGACGCTCCGGCGTACGACGTCGTCCGGGTCGTGCAGCACCGCACCCGGCTCCCCGCGCGGGACGAGGGTGCCCTGCGGGGTGTACGCCCGGTCGGCGAAGGCCTCCTCGACGGCGGGCAGTCCGGCGTCGGCCGCGTGCGCCAGCAGCCGGGATCCGGGCAGCCCGAGCACGGCCAGGTCACCGCCCGCGAGCCGCACGCCCGCGATGATCGCGGCGGCCTGGCCGTCGTCCCAGACGGCCCGGTTGTAGAGCGCGCCGTGCGGCTTGACGTACGAGACGGCGGACCCGGCGGACTCCGCGAAGACCCGCAACGCGCCTATCTGGTAGGCGATCTCGGCGGTCAGCTCGGCGGGCGGCACGTCCATGGACCGGCGCCCGAACCCGGCCAGGTCCCGGTAGGAGACCTGCGCCCCGATCCGCACCCCGCCGGCCGCCGCCGCGTCGCAGACCCGCCGCATCACGGAGGCGTCGCCCGCGTGGAAACCGCAGGCCACGTTGGCGCTCGTGACACAGGCGAGGAGCGCGTCGTCGTCGGTCAGGGTCCAGGCGCCGAAGCCCTCGCCGAGGTCCGCGTTGAGATCCATCATCACGGGCGCACGGTAATGACCGTTCGGCGGACCGACAAGGGCCGGTCCGGCCGGTGGAAACCCGCCCCCCGGCGCACGCCCGATCCCGGACCGGACCCGGCTGCCCCTGAACCGCACCGCACGCCCCGCACCCGGACGGGCCCGGATGCCGCTGAACAGCACCCACACGTCCCGGAACCGGACCCGGCTCCCCTGAACCGCCCCCACGCGCCCGCACCCGGACCGAGCCCGGCTCACCCTGAACCGCACCCGCCCACGCGCCCGTGAACCCGACCCACACGTCCCTGAACCGCACCCGCGCGCCCGGACCTGACCCGCACGCCCCGCACCCGCACCCGGACCCGCGCGTCCTAGAGTCGTCCCATGACGGACAGCCCACACCCGCCCCACGACGCCGGCCTCCGGTACCGCTGGCACGACACGCTGCTGGCCGCGCGAGCCGGGGCGGACGGCCCCGATCCGCTGCCGTACGCGGAGAACCTCCTCGCCCGCTGGGCCGAGCCGCAGCGCCGCTATCACACGACCGCCCACCTGCTCACGGTCCTGGACGGCATCGACGCCCTGGCCGGACACGCCGACGACGTGCACGCGGTACGTCTCGCCGCCTGGTTCCACGACGCGGTGTACCGGCCCGACCGGACGGAGAACGAGGAGCGCAGCGCCGCCCTCGCCGAGCGCGCGCTGCCCGAGGCGGGGGTGCCGGCGGCGGTGACGGCGGAGGTCGCCCGGCTGGTCCGTCTCACCGTCACGCACGACCCGGCGGACGGCGACCGCAACGGCGAGGTGCTGTGCGACGCCGACCTCGCGATCCTGGCGGGCGGCCCGCAGGAGTACGGGACCTACGCGGCCCAGGTCCGGGAGGAGTACGGCTTCGTCCCGGACGCGGCGTTCCGGGAGGGCCGGGCGGCGGTGCTGCGGCAACTCCTGGATCTGCCCCGGCTGTTCCGCACCCCGCACGGCGCGGAACAGTGGGAGGCGCGGGCCCGGCACAACCTGGCGACGGAACTGGAGCTGCTGACGTCGTCCGGCCCCCGCTGACAGCTCGCCACCGGCCGGGGCCGGGCCGGGACCGGCCCGGGGCCGGTGAATGTTCCGGTTCGTTCACGGTGTCGTCCCGGTCGGACCCTGGCCCGACCGGTGACGCCCGACGGCGGCTAACGTCTCGCATCGCAGATGCACACACTCTGCGACGGCAGACCGATCATCTTCGGCTCATACGACTCCACGGGGGTACGGCGAAATGTCCAAGGGACACGGCACGACGGTCGGCAGATCTTCCCGGCGGCGCATGCTGCGACTGGCCGGCGGCGGGCTCGCGCTGGCCGCTCTCGGAGCCGGAGCGACCGGCTGCCAGGACGAGGACCTCCCCGGAGACACCACCGGCGGCGGCGGGGCCGGCGGCAGCACGCCGTCCGCAAGCGCTTCCCCCAAGGACGGGCAGGCCCCCGCGCCGCTGTGGACGAAGTCGACGTCGGCGCAGACCTATGGGGACAACGACGAACTCGTGGCCGTGGACGGCGTGGTGATCGCGAGCGGTGACCCGCTGGCCGCGTTCGACGGCGCGACCGGCGAGGAGCGGTGGTCGCTGCCGGGCGGCGCGGTCCCCGGTGCGCCGCTGCTGCTCGGCGACGGCACGCTGTACCTGGCGAGCGGCAAGTACGACGGCACCGTCGCCGGCTATGTCCCGGGTTCCGGCAAGGAGGCCTGGCGCAGCCACCTCGGCAAGGAGTACCGCCAGCCGAGGCCGATCGCGGTGGACGCGGAGCAGGTGTACGTCATCGCCGAGATCCTGGAGGCCGACGGCTCGTCCCGCACCAACGTGGTCGCCGCGCTGAACAGCACCACGGGCAAGGTCGCGTGGAAGGAGCAGCGCGATCTCGGCACCGAGCAGAACGGCGTGCACGCCGTTGTACAGGGCCGCTATCTCGTCTACACCGACTTCAAGAAGAACCTCACGGTCCGCGACACCGCCACCGGCAAGCAGGTGTGGACGCACAAGACGACGAAGACGAGCTACGGGCCCTTCGCCATCCACCAGGATCTGGTGATCGTCCCGCAGGGGCAGCGGCTCCAGGCCTTCGCGCTGGCCGACGGGTCCGAGAAGTGGTCCGTCGAGTCCGAGCAGTTCACCACCTTCAGGGAGCCGACCATCCTGGAGGACGTGCTCTACATCGCCGACAGCGGCCGGACGCTGTGGGCCCTCGAGCCGGGGACCGGGAAGAAGGTCTGGCAGTCCACGGCCCTCGCGAAGGTGAACCGTCACGTGCCCCGGCAGTTCGTCAGGGTCGGCGACACGCTCTACGGGGCCACCGACCTGGACAAGCGGGGCGGCGTCCACGCCTTCGACGCGAAGACAGGCGGCCTGCGCTGGACGTTCAACGACAAGTCCGGCGACTACCACGCGTGGCTGGTGGCCACCGACGGCAAGCGCGTCTTCGCCCTGCACGGCAAGAAGCTGCACGCGCTCCCCGCGTGACCCGCTCGCCCCGGCGCCGGGAATGCGGAAGCGTTCTCCGGCGTTGGGACGAGTCATGCCCGACTCTCTCTCCCGCCGCACTCCCATGCCGCTGGCCGTATACATTCTCGGCCTCTCGGTCTTCGCACTCGGCACCAGCGAGTTCATGCTGTCGGGCCTGCTCCCGCCGATCGCCGACGACATGAACGTGTCGATCCCGCAGGCCGGACTCCTCATATCCGCGTTCGCGATCGGCATGGTGGTCGGCGCCCCGCTGCTGGCCGTCGCCACCCTCCGGCTGCCGCGCCGCACCACGCTGATCGCGCTGATCTCGGTGTTCGGCCTCGGCCAGATCGCCGGTGCGCTGGCTCCGACGTACGAGATCCTCTTCGCCTCCCGGGTGGTGAGCGCACTCGCCTGTGCGGGCTTCTGGGCGGTCGGTGCGGCCGTGGCCATCGCGATGGTCCCGGTGAACGCGCGGGCACGGGCGATGGCCGTGATGATCGGCGGCCTGTCCGTCGCCAACGTGCTGGGCGTGCCACTGGGGGCCTTCCTCGGCGAGCACCTCGGCTGGCGTTCGGCGTTCTGGGCGGTGGGCGCGGCCTCGGCGGTGGCCCTGATCGGCGTCGCCACCCGCATCCCGCACATCCCGCTGCCGGAGCGGAAGCCCGAGCTGAAGCAAGAGCTGGCGATCTACCGGGACCGGCAGGTCTGGCTGGCCATCGTGATCACCGCGCTCGCGGCGGGCGGGGTGTTCTGCGCGTTCAGCTATCTGGCGCCGCTGCTCACGGATGTGGCGGGCCTCGACTCGGGCCGGGTGCCGTGGATCCTCGGCCTGTTCGGGGTGGGCGCGCTGATCGGCACGGTGATCGGCGGCCGGGTCGCGGACGCGCACCTGTTCGGGGTGCTGCTGAGCGGCATCACGGCGTCCACGGTCTTCCTGGCGGCGCTGGCCCTGTTCGCCTCCAGCCAGGTCGCGGTCATCGCGCTGGCGTTCCTGCTGGGCCTGTCCGCCTTCTTCACCGCGCCGGCGCTGAACGCCCGGATGTTCAACGTGGCCGGGGCCGCCCCGACGCTGGCCGGAGCCACCACGACGGCGGCGTTCAACCTGGGCAACACGAGTGGGCCGTGGCTCGGCGGCACGGTGATCGACCTGGACTTCGGCTTCGCTTCCACCGCCTGGGCGGGCGCGGCGATGACCGCCCTGGCCCTGGCGGCGGTGGCGGTGGCGTTGCGCCTCCAGCGCGGCGGCGGCGGCGCGGGCGGCCGGTCGCGCTCGCGGCTCATCGCGAAGAGCACGGCGGCCGGTCAGGGGCGTACGGCGGGGGCTGCCCCGCCGGCACAAGCGCCCGCCGCCGAGCGGGTCGGGACGGGCGAGTGCGCGGCGGGCGCGCCGGGGGCCTCCCCCGCGTGACCGGGTTCCGGACGGGTGGGCCCGGCCGGCGATTTCCGCGGCTTCCGGCCGGCGAGCTCCGCGACTTCCGGCCGCCGCCCGGCCGATTCCCGTCGGGTAGCCGAACAGCAGCCGAAAAAGACGCTACCGACCAGTAGTGGGACGGCCACCCGCCCTTCATCATTGAGCGCGAGCATGACAACCCGTCGTCCGATCGCGGCGTACGGGCCATTGGCAGGTTCCCCACCCAGGAGTCCCCATGCATGCAGGCGCCACCATCCAGCGCACGGCCGCGGCACTGGCCGCGACCCTCGCCCTCGTCGCGGTCCCCGTCGCCTCGGCCGGGGCGACGGAGACGGCCCCCGCCCGCACCGCCGCCCCGGCCCCCTCCGCCTCCACCCTCGCCGCGGACGTCGACTACACCGCCTGGCGGCAGGACGTGGCGGCGGTCGTCGCCGAGGCGCGCCCCTGGATCGAGGCCCGGACGGAGAGCGCCGGGAGCGAGAAGCAGGCGATCGTCCTCGACATCGACAACACCGCGCTGGAGACGCACTTCCACCCGTTCTGGGAGCTGCCCACCCCCGCCGTCGGAGAGGTCCGCGAACTGGCCCGCTACGCCGACTCGCGCGGCGTGGCGGTCTTCTTCGTCACCGCCCGGCCGGGCATCATCCACTCCCTCACGGACTGGAACCTGAAGCAGGCCGGCTACCCGGTCGACGGACTCCACGTGCGCAGCCTGCCCGACCTCTTCGAGGAGGTCAGCGCCTACAAGACCGAGCAGCGGGCCGCGATCGAGGCGAAGGGCTACACGATCATCGCCAACATCGGGAACAACACCACCGACCTCGTCGGCGGCCACGCCGAACGCGGCTTCAAGCTCCCGGACTACGACGGCGCGCTCTCCTAGGCCTGCCGCCGCCCGGTCCCGAGGCGGCCGGGCACTACCCCGGCGCCGGCCGCCCCTTCGGCCTGCGGAGCCCCGCGGCCGTGAGGCGCCGGACCAGCTCCTTCGAGCCGATCTCCCGCGCCCCGGCCCGCACGGCGTCCGCGTAGTGCGCCTGGGGCACGTCGTAGTGATCGCGCTCGAAGGCGCGCGGCGGGCAGCCGATCGCGGCCGCGAAGGCGTGCAGCTCCTCGAACGAGACATCGCTGACCAGGTGCGACCAGAGGCGGCCGTGTCCGGGCCAGGTGGGCGGGTCGATATAGACCGTCACCGCCGCAGCACCTCGCCCAGCGCCCCCACCGGCGCCACCGCCACGGCCGCCTTGGTGCACACCCAGTGCGGGTCGGGCCCGAGCTCCGGCTCCACGTCCAGCGCGTGCGGCTCCTCCTCGGCGCAGGCGGGGCACAGCGGCCACCGTCCGTACCGCTCCAGCAGCGCGTCCTGCACGTCCTGGGCGACCAGCCCGGCCACGAACTCCGCGCCCTCGGGCCACTGCTCCACCCACCACCGCCGGTGCGTCACCGCGTCCTCGACCAGCGAGACGATGTCCGCCTCGGCGACGTCTCCCGCCGCCAGGTCGGCCATCACGAGCGCGCGGGCGGTGTGCAGGGCCTGCTCCAGGGGGTTCAACTCCATGCCCCCATTGTGCGCCCGGGAGCGAGCGGCACCGCCGGAGGTACCACCGGGGGTACCACCGGAGACGCCGCCAGAGGTAGGGACCAAAGGGGGGTTGACGGACCCCGGCGTTGAAAATATCTTTCAGATGTGACCAGTGACGTGAAGGAAATTTTCAGCGGCGACTCTCCGCCGGCCCCCGCGGCCCTCGCCGCCAAAGTCCGGACCCTCGTCCCCTCCATGACCCGCTCCATGCAGCTGGTCGCCGAAGCCGTGGCCGGCGACCCCGCCGGATGCGCCGCCCTCACCGTCACCGGCCTCGCCGAGCTCACCGGCACCAGTGAGGCCACCGTCGTGCGCACCGCGCGCCTCCTCGGCTACCCGGGCTACCGGGACCTGCGCCTCGCGCTGGCCGGCCTCGCCGCGCACCAGGAGTCCGGCCGGGCGCCCGCCGTCACCGCCGACATCGCGGTGGACGACCCGATCGCCGACGTGGTCGCCAAGCTCGCCTACGACGAGCAGCAGACCCTCGCCGACACCGCCGCCGGGCTCGACACCGTACAGCTGGGGGCCGCCGTCGCCGCCGCCTCGACCGCCCGCCGCATCGACATCTACGGCGTCGGGGCCTCCTCCCTCGTCGGCCAGGACCTGGCCCAGAAGCTGCTCCGGATCGGCCTCATCGCCCACGCCCACATGGACCCGCACCTCGCGGTGACCAACGCCGTGCAGCTGCGCAGCGGCGACGTGGCCATCGCGATCACGCACTCCGGCTCCACCGGCGACGTCATCGAGCCGCTGCGGGTCGCCTTCGACCGCGGGGCGACGACGATCGCGATCACCGGCCGGCCCGACGGGCCCGTATCGCAGTACGCGGACCATGTCCTGACCACGTCCACCGCGCGCGAGAGCGAGCTGCGCCCCGCCGCCATGTCGAGCCGGACGAGCCAGCTGCTCGTCGTGGACTGCCTGTTCATAGGCGTCGCGCAGCGGACCTACGAGACCGCCGCGCCCGCCCTGGCCGCCTCCTACGAGGCCCTCGCCCACCGCCACAACCCCCGCACCCGCTGACCGCCCCGGACCACGGGCCACGCACCACCCGTACGCGTACGAGACCGAGAAAGCAGAGCCGCACCCCATGACCTCCACCACCGACGCGAACCCCGACACCCCCGCCGGCGAGAGCTACGGCGAGCTCCGCGCCCAGCTGGCCACCCTCACCACCGAGGCGTTCCGCCCCGAGCTGGCCGAGATCGACCGGCTGTCCACGCAGGAGATCGCCCGGATCATGAACGGCGAGGACGCCACCGTCCCCGCCGCCGTCGCCGCGCGGCTGCCGCAGATCGCCGCGGCCATCGACGCCACCGCCGCGCGCATGGCCCGCGGCGGCCGGCTGATCTACGCGGGCGCGGGCACGGCGGGCCGCCTCGGGGTGCTGGACGCCAGCGAGTGCCCGCCCACCTTCAACACCGACCCGTCCGAGGTCGTCGGCCTGATCGCGGGCGGCCCGTCCGCCATGGTCACGGCCGTCGAGGGCGCGGAGGACAGCAGGGAGCTGGCCGCCGCGGACCTGGACGCGCTGAAGCTCGGCGCCGACGACACCGTGGTCGGCATCTCCGCCTCCGGTCGCACGCCGTACGCGATCGGCGCGGTCGAGCACGCCCGCGCGCGGGGCGCCCTGACCATCGGCCTCTCCTGCAACGCGGACTCGGCCCTCGCCGCCGCCGCCGAGCACGGCCTGGAGGTCGTCACCGGCCCCGAGCTGCTCACCGGCTCGACCCGGCTGAAGGCGGGCACGGCGCAGAAGCTCGTGCTCAACATGATCTCGACGATCACGATGATCCGGCTCGGCAAGACGTACGGGAATCTCATGGTCGACGTGCGCGCCTCCAACGAGAAGCTGCGCGCCCGCTCCCGGCACATCGTCTCGCTGGCCACCGGCGCGTCCGACGCCGAGATCGAGGCCGCGCTCGCCGCCACCGACGGCGAGGTCAAGAACGCGATCCTGGTCATCCTCGGCCAGGTCGACGGCCCCACCGCCGCCACCCGCCTCACCGAGGCGGACGGCCACCTCCGCGCCGCTCTCGCAGCGGTCCGCACCACCTGACCCACCCGGGTACCCCACCCCACCCCCCGCACAGCAAGGCACCGAGCACCATGGCCACAGAAGACAAGAACCGCGCCACCGCCGCCGCGATCCTGCCGCTCGTCGGCGGCGCCGCGAACGTCGCCTCCATCGCCCACTGCATGACCCGGCTCCGCCTCGGGCTGCACGACCGGTCCCTCGTCGACGACGAGGCGCTGAAGGCCCTGCCCGCCGTGATGGGCGTCGTCGAGGACGACACGTACCAGATCGTGCTGGGTCCGGGCACGGTCGCCCGGGTCACCCCGGAGTTCGAGCAGCTGGTCGAGGAGGGCCGCGCGACCGCCCCCGCTCCGACGGCCCTGACCGCCGACGAGCTGGCGGCGCAGGGCGCGGCGATCAAGGCGCAGCAGAAGACGAAGAACGCCACCCCCTTCAAGCTGTTCCTGCGCAAGATCGCCAACATCTTCGTGCCGCTGATCCCGGCCCTGATCGGCTGCGGCATCATCGCGGGCCTCAACGGCCTGCTGGTGAACCTGGAGTGGCTGCCCGCCGTCACGCCCGCGCTGGCGGCGATGGCGTCCGGCTTCATGGCGCTGATCGCGGTGTTCGTGGGCTACAACACGGCGAAGGAGTTCGGCGGCACCCCGATCCTGGGCGGTGCGGTGGCGGCGATCATCGTCTTCCCCGGCGTCGCGAACATCGACGCCTTCGGCCAGACGCTCTCCCCCGGCCAGGGCGGTGTGCTCGGCGCGCTGGGCGCGGCGGTGCTCGCGGTGTACGTGGAGAAGTGGTGCCGCCGGTGGGTGCCGGAGGCGCTGGACGTCCTGGTCACCCCGACCCTGACGGTGCTGATCTCCGGCCTGGTGACCATCTTCGGCCTGATGTACGTGGCGGGTGAGATCTCCTCCGCGATCGGCACGTTCGCCGACTGGCTGCTCTCCAACGGCGGCGCGGGCGCGGGCTTCGTCCTCGGCGGCCTGTTCCTCCCCCTCGTCATGCTGGGCCTGCACCAGGCGCTGATCCCGATCCACACCACGCTCATCGAGCAGCAGGGCTACACGGTCCTGCTCCCGATCCTGGCGATGGCCGGGGCGGGCCAGGTCGGCGCGGCCATGGCCGTCTACTTCCGCCTCCCCCGCAACGAGTCGATCCGCCGCACCATCAAGTCCGCGCTGCCGGCGGGCCTGCTGGGCGTCGGCGAGCCCCTGATCTACGGCGTCTCGCTGCCGCTGGGCCGCCCGTTCGTCACGGCGTGCGTGGGCGGCGCGTTCGGCGGCGGCTTCGTCGGACTGTTCAACCAGCTCGGCGACACGGTCGGCTCGACGGCCATCGGCCCGTCCGGCTGGGCCCTGTTCCCCCTCCTGGACGGCAACCACGGCCTGGGCTCGACGATCGCGATCTACGCGGGCGGCCTCCTCGTCGGCTATGTCGCCGGGTTCGTCGCGACG
Organism: Streptomyces sp. NPDC020884; assembly: GCF_044333935.1. Taxonomy (NCBI): domain Bacteria; kingdom Bacillati; phylum Actinomycetota; class Actinomycetes; order Kitasatosporales; family Streptomycetaceae; genus Streptomyces; species Streptomyces sp. NPDC020884. Next base: position 653,793 of record NZ_JBIRRY010000003.1, read on the forward strand.
TATTTCTTCGGCTTCGGCAAGGACCTGCTGGCCGAGTTCAACGTCTCCCAGGAACCGGCCCCGTCGACGGTCGCCGCCACCGGCGGCACCCACCCGACACCGGACCCGGGCCCGACGGACGGCCCCGGCGGCACGGACCCCGGCTCCTCCCCGGCCAAGACCCCGGCGGGCGTCTGACCCCGGATCCCGGACCCCGGCTCTCGTCCCGTACGCCCGAGGCATCGTCAAGCCGCATCTCCCGGCCCACTCGGACGGGCAGAAAAGATCCGAACACCGCTACCATGTCGTAGACAGCATATTACGGTGTCGAGCGTGACATACATGCACGTCATCGAGGTGGAGCCCGAAGTTCGTGACTGGCTGGAGCTTCTCCCCGAGAAGCACTACAGGAAAGTGGAGGAGTACGCGGGCCTGCTCGCCTCGATGGGAACCAGCACGCCGATGCCGTTCAGTCGCCCCCTGCAGGACGGAGTGTACGAACTTCGGCCGACACTGAACGGCGAGGCCACGCGGATCACGTACTGGTTCGCCTCGGGCCACCGCATCGTGCTTCTCACCGTCTTCCGCAAGACTCGGATGCGGGAGTCGGCCCAGGTGGATCGAGCCGTGCGGGCCCGCGCGCGATGCGAGGCCGAGCACGGCCCGGCGCACATGACGTACATACGCCCAGAGAGCGGGGAGACCTCATGAATCACAGCCGCTGGAAGCTGAAGCGAGAACAGGAACTCGCCTCCGGGCGCGGCGAGTCCGAGGAGACCCGCGCCGAGCGCGCGGAGATCCGTCTCGCCATGGCCTTCGCCAAGGCGGTGTACGACCGTCGCAAGGAACTCGGCCTGTCCCAGCAGGATGTGGCCGAGCGCGCAGGACTGACCCAGTCGAAGATCTCCCGCATTGAGGGCGCCGATGCCGTGCCCACCCTGCTCCTGCTCCGGCGGCTGGCCCTCGCCTTGGACGCCTCCCTCAGTATCGCCCTCGACGAGGAACGGGAGGATGTCGCCTTCGTGGCCCACACAGCGGCTTGACCGGCGAGGCGGACCGGGCGGTACCTGAGGCCCTACGCCTCAGGTACCGCCCCACCCCCGTCTCTCGCCCGATACGCCCGCAGGGTCCCGCTGGCTAGCGTCCTCCCCATGCGTATCGGACTGCTCGGCACCGGAAATGTCGCTCGCGCCCTGGCCCACGGCTGGCGCGCCGCAGGGCACGACGTCCTGCTCGGATCACGTCGGCCCGGGGAACGCACCGGCCTCGACCTGCCCGTCGCGGGCCTCGACGAGACGGCCGCGCACGCGGAGGTTCTGGTCAACGCCACCCCCGGGGGCGTCTCCGTGGACCTGCTGCGTTCCATCGGGGCCCCGGCCCTGGCCGGCACCCTGCTGATCGATGTCGGGGTCGGCCTCTCCGACGACTTCAGCGCCCTCACCCACCCCAACAGCAGCCTGGGCGAGCTGATCCAGGAGGCCTTCCCGCTGACCCCCGTCGTCAAGACGCTCTGCACGATGGACTCGACCACGATGACCACCCCGGGCGAACTCACCGAGCCGGGCACCGTCTTCCTCTCCGGCGACGACGCCGGGGCCAAGCGCACCACCGGCCGGCTGCTCACGGACCTCGGCTGGCCCGCGTCCTCCCAGCTCGACATCGGCGGCATCACCACCGCGCGCGGCCAGGAACACTTCGCGTTCCTGTTCATGGGGATCGCGGGAGGCGTGGGGTCCCACACCTTCAACATCAAGGTGGTGACCCGCCCCTAGCGGAACCGGACCAGGCGTAGGCCGCCTCTCCCCGGGCACACGACGTTCCGTGGGGATATCGACAGCACAGCGATCATCCGCCGCAAGAACGAGCGAGGCGACCTTCGCGAAAGGAGCCACAATGAGCGACTCCCTGTGGGGCTACCAGCCGTCGAGCGGTCACACGGCGGGCGCCGATCTGACCGGTTACGCGGTCGAGGCGACCGACGGCGGTATCGGAAAGGTCGACAAGCACTCCGACGAGGTGGGCTCCGCCTATCTGCTCGTCGACACCGGAGTCTGGATCTTCGGCAAGGACGTCCTGCTGCCCGCGGGCACGGTGAAGCGCATCGACACCGAGGACAAGAAGGTCTACGTCGACCTCACCAAGGACCAGGTCAAGGACTCACCGGAGTTCGACCGCCACCGGCAGTCCGAGGACCCGGGCTACCACGAGCAGCTGTCCGCGTACTACCTGGCGTTCCGCATCATGTGACGTGATCCGGCGTACGCCCCGAGCGGCGGTGGGCCCGGCCCCGAGGAGGGGCCGGCCCCGCCGCCCACGCGTGAGCGCACCCTCCGGAGCGCCGGGTCGCCGACCCGCCCGGCGCGACTCCGCCCGCCCCGCTGGAAGCGCTCTCAGCCCGGTCGGCACCCGGCGCTAGGCTGTAGACGATCCGGCGGCGACACCGAGCACGCACCACGCACACGCACCAGCCCGTGTATCGCCGCCCCCGTCGACGAGGAGCGACCGCCTTGCCCGAGCAGTCCCCCGGGTCCCGGCCCACCCTGGAAGCCGTCGCGGCACGCGCGGGGGTGTCCCGGGCCACCGCCTCTCGGGTCGTCAACGGGGGCGACGGCGTCCGCAAGCCGCTCGTGGACAAGGTGCTCCAGGCGGTCGAGGAGCTGGGGTACATCCCGAACCACGCGGCGCGGACCCTTGTCACGCGGCGCACCGGGGCGGTGGCCGTCGTCATCGCCGAGCCGGAGACGCGGTTCTTCTCGGACCCCTTCTTCTCCCAGCAGATCCGGGGCATCAGCAAGGAGCTCACCGCCCACGACACCCAGCTCGTCCTGCTGCTGGTGGAGGGGCCCGGGGACTTCGACCGGATCGCCCGCTATCTGTCCGGCGGCCACGTCGACGGGGCGCTCGCGTTCTCGCTGCACACCGACGACCCGGTGCCCGCGATCACCCGGCGGGCGGGCATACCGGCGGTGTACGGCGGGCGGCCCAGCTGGACCGCCGACCCGGGCGACCAGGCCGTTCCGTATGTCGACGCGGACAACCGGGGCGGGGCCCGGCTGGCCGTGCAGTATCTGAAGGACCTCGGGCGGGAGCGCATCGCGCACATCGGCGGGCCCGCCGACCAGACCTCGGCGATGGACCGGCTGGACGGCTATCGGGACGTGCTGCTGGACCTGGACCCGACGCTCGTCGCCGAGGGCGCGTTCACCGTGGAGAGCGGGGCGCGGGCGATGGCGGAGCTGCTGGACCGGCGGCCGGATCTGGACGCGGTGTTCGTCGCCAACGACCTGATGGCCTCGGGCGCGCTGCGGGTGCTGCGCGAGCGCGGGATCCCGGTGCCGGAGCAGGTGGCGCTGGTCGGCTTCGACGACATGGAGTCGGTGGCGTCCGAGACCGATCCGCCGCTGACGACCATCAGCCAGGAGATCGAGGCGCAGGGCCGGCTGATGGCCCGCCTGCTGCTGCGCGCCCTGGACCGGGACCGTACGGGCAGCGGCGAGGTCCCGGAGTCGGTGATCACCCCGGTCACGCTGGTGCGACGGGCCTCGGCCTGATCCCCGGCGGGCCCGCGGCGCACGGACAGCAGCGCGCGGACAGCGGAGTGCGGCAGGCGACGCGCGGACAGCGGAGTGCGGCGGGCGGCGCGCGGACAGCGGAGTGCGGCGGGCCTCCGCCCTGAGGAGCCGGAGACCCGCCGCACCGATCGTGCCCGTACGTCGACCTCTTACACGTACGGGATTCTCAGCACCGCCCCGTCCGTGCCGGTCTGCACCTGGACCGTGCCGTCGCCCAGCGCGTTCCAGATCTCCAGACGGACCGTGCCCTTCCTGAGTTCGCCCAGGCTGCCCGTGACGGCCTGCGTGCCGGACGCCTGCGTGTACTCCTCCCACCCGTTGACCGGGTCGGTCGCGAAGTAGCGGAAGGTCTCGGCCCGGTCGAACGTGCCGTCGCCGGTCAGGTCGTAGCTGACCCGGACCTGCGGGGCCAGTCCGACCTTCGTGCCCGCGTCCACCCGGAGGCGGAACGCGGTGGCGGCCCCGGCGGAGACCTTGCCGTCGACCTGCTTCACCTCGTAGACGGTCGGCCGGTTCGGGGTGCCGTCCCGGTTGACGCCCTCGGCCGAGGCCACGGTGTCCGCGCCCGCCGGGTCGGTGGTGGCGGTGGTGAGGACGCCGCCGGTCTTGAGGCGGAAGGTGTTCCCGGTGGACGGACCGGGCTCCTCCGGCTCCTCCGGGTCCGGGTTACCGCCGCCGGCGCCCGTGCCGGTGGCCGTCGAACGGGCCGGTACGGACAGGGTCTTGCCGTCGGAGAAGGTGACCGTCCGGGCGGTGGAGCTGTGGTTGTGGGCGGTGTAGGTGCGGGTGCCGTCCTTGGTGAACACGGCCGAGGTCGGCAGGTCGCCGCTCACCGTCATATCGGGCGCGCCGAGCGTGTTCAGGGTGTTGATCCAGTGGTAGGTGTGCGCCTTGGACTCACCCTGCTCCGGCTCGTAGTTCCCGTTCACACCGTCCCACTTGGCCTTCGCCGCCGCCGGGTCCGCCAGCGACTCGAACTCCCAGAGCAGGTCGCGCCACTCCTGGGCGGGCCCGCCGTTCTCGCGCTCCATCTCGGCGATGTTCCGCTTGATGGCCGCCTTCTCCCGGGCCAGGTGGAGTGAACCGCCGGTCACCGGGAGGACGTTGATGCCGTGGATCTCCTCCGGGTTCGCGGTCCACCAGGTGGAGTACGCGCCGCCGCTGCCCCAGACCATGCCGACCGTGTCGTGGCCGAAGGAGCCGGGGAAGACCTGCTCGTCCGCGTCGAACCAGTACTGGGTGATCGCCTCGGACTCGGTGGTCAGCAGGAAGCTGCCGAGGTCCCGGAGGGCGGTGTCACCGGTGGCCGCGCCCCAGAGGACCAGGCCCGCGCTGAGGTTGATGGACTCGGAGGAGGACTCCTGGTTGTTGCCCGCCGCGAAGCCCTGGTGGCCGGAGGCCCAGCTGTGGCCCGCGTACACGTCGAAGCCGCGCAGGAAGGGGTAGGCGGAGTCGGTGCGGCTGGGGTTGGCGGTGTCGCGGATCAGGTGCTTGATCATCGTGCCCCAGGCCGAGTCGGCGGCCCAGGCCTGGTCGTACTGGGCGATGATCGCCGCCGCGTAGACGTAGTAGCTGTAGTGGAAGTGGTGGTCGTTGAGCTCGGTGTCGCTGCCGTACGAGGCCGGGTAGCCGGTGAGGGTCTTCCAGTCCTTGTCGTAGCTGAACTCACTGGCCCCGCCGGCCGTGAACCACTCCTGGAGCCGGCCCTTCATCAGGCCGAGGAGCTTGTCGCGGGTGGCGGTCTCGCCGATCTGGTCGGCGACGGGCACCAGCTGGGCGAGGCGGCCGAGCGCCTTGCCGGTCCAGTAGGTGTCCGCGGCCCCCGAGAACGGGTCGGAGGCGTTCGCGACCTCGTTGAGGTAGCCGGTCAGCCGGGCCTTGTCGACGCCGCTGGAGGCGGGCAGCGCGGGCACGACGCCGTTGTTCTTCTGGCTGGTGGTGAAGGAGGCGGACTCGCGCACCTTCATCGTGCCGCGCGGCGAGACGTATGTGTACGGGGTCAGCGCGTCGGTGGTGTGCAGCCACTGGTGGCGGTAGAGGGCCTGGAGCGTACCGCGCTCGGTGCCCTCCTTGGCCTCGGTCGTCAGGCTGTAGGTCGCCTTCACCGTGCCGCCGGTGGACTCCCAGGCCACCTGGGAGCCGGTGACGAAGCTGAAGGCGTACTTCCGGTAGGTCGCGAGCGCGTCCGTGGACGGCAGGACGGCGAGCGAGAAGTAGTCCTTGGAACCCAGGCCCGCGGTGATCGTCGAGCCGGAGACGTTCCAGTCGCTGCCGGTCGGGGCGAACAGGGCGTAGTGGTGCCCGGCGACGGTGATGCCGAGGACGTTGCCGTCGTCCGCGAAGACCGTGGGCGCGGCGGCGGTCGAGATGCGGGCGTCGCCGCCGGAGCCCTTGGCGTACACGAAGGGCATGCCGTGGCCGATGGTGGCCCGGAAGGTGCGGGAGCCGTCCGCCCAGTAGGGCGTCACGGTCCAGTCGGACCAGGCGTCGGCCTTGGTGTCGGGCGAGTTCAGGCCGCTGAGGCCGACGGTCAGGTCGGCCTTGTGGGCGTACTCGTACTGCCGGCCGTCGCCGACGATCGCGGGCGTGGTCGGGTAGCCGACCTCCAGTCCGCCGGAGGTCGCCTGGTAGGTGAGGGGGTGGCCGTACATGGGGGTGCTGTGCGGGTTGTCGCCGTAGCGCTGGAAGGCGAGCGAGGACCACCAGTCGTTGGTCGGGACCGGCTTGTCCCGGGCGGCGGTGGTGAGCTTGGGGGTGACGGGCGCGCCGGTGTTGGTGGTCGGGCCCGAGGTACCGGCGGGGCGGGCGTCGGTGTAGCTGCCGGCGCCGGCGGGGATGGTGGCGGCGGCAGCGGGTGAGGCTGCGGGGCCCAGGCCCACAGCGGCCACGGCGATGGCGATGAGCGTCGCCGCCGCAGGCCTGGAGGCGAGTCTGGAGAGGGAGGTTCGCACGAGCAGCACCTCGATCATGGGGGGCGAGAGCGCGTTCGAGAGCGCTCTCAAGTGTCAAGGAACGTAAAACTCCTGAAACGTTAGTGTCAAGAGAACGCACACAGACGGCAGTTGGGTGGGCGTCGCGTGTAACCCCAAGCTGTTATGTGTTCGAGTCTTGACGGGGCGGGGGTGGTGGGAGACGCTCCAGACGCAGGTTTTGAGAGCGCTCTCAAGGCGCTCGGTTCATCCCGAAGCCAAGGGAGGCTTCCCATGCCCATCGCCCGAGCCGCCAAGAGAGCCACCGCACGCCTCGGCGCGGTCGTCCTCGCCGGGGCCCTCCTCGCCGCCTGTGGATCCAGCGACTCGTCGGACTCCTCCGACAGCGCGGGCGGAAAGGTCACGCTCAACGTCGACCTCTTCGGGTCCTTCGGCTTCAAGGAGGCCGGCCTGTACGAGGAGTACCAGAAGCTCAACCCGAACGTGACGATCAAGCAGAGCGACACCCAGGACGAGGCGGACTACTGGAAGTCGCTCCAGACCCGGCTCGCGGGCGGCGGCGGTCTGGCGGACGTGCAGGGCGTCGAGGTGGGCCGCATCGCGTCGGTCACCCAGCAGCAGTCCGACAAGTTCCAGGACCTGAAGGAGTTCGGGGCCGACAAGCTCAAGGACGAGTTCGCCGAGGCCAAGTGGTCGGCGGCGACCACCAAGGACGGCAAGATCCTCGGCCTCGGCACGGACGTCGGCCCCGAGGCGATGTGCTACCGCACCGACCTCTTCAAGAAGGCCGGGCTGCCCACGGACCGCGAGGAGCTCGCGAAGAAGTGGGCCACCTGGGACGGCTACCTGGACCTGGGCAAGGAGTACAAGAAGAAGGCCCCCGCCAAGAGCGCCTGGCTGGACAGCGTCGGCTCGCTCTACGGGATCATGATCGGCCAGGAGAAGGAGCGGTACTACGACGCCTCCGGCGAGCTGATCTACGAGAAGAACCCGGCGGTCAAGGAGGCCTGGGACACCTCCGTGGAGGCTGCCGAGGCGGGCCTGAGCGCCAAGCTCGACCAGTGGTCCCCGCAGTGGAACCAGGCGTTCGCCGCCGGTTCCTTCGCGACGATCCCGTGCCCGGCCTGGATGCTCGGATACGTCAAGGGCCAGGCCGGTGACGCCGGCAAGGGCAAGTGGGACATCGCCAAGCTGCCCGGCGGCGCGGGCAACTGGGGCGGCTCGTACCTCTCCATCCCGCGTGCGGCCAAGCACAAGAAGGAGGCGTACGCGCTCATCGAGTGGCTGACCGCCCCCGAGCAGCAGGCGAAGGTCTTCCAGAAGCAGGGCAACTTCCCGTCCTCGACCGGTGCCATCGAGACGATCGCGGACGCGAAGGACGAGTACTTCTCGGGCGCCCCGATCGGCCAGATCTTCGGTGACGCGGCCAAGGAGTCCCCGGTCCAGGTGCTGGGTGTGCACGACCAGAACGTGATGCAGCAGATCACGAACGCGCTGAGCGAGGTCGAGCGCAAGGGCAAGGCGCCGGACAAGGCGTGGGAGACGGCGAAGAAGGGCGTGGACAACGTGATCGGCTGACGCCGCTCGCCGCCACCACCCGTTCCTCCCCTCCCCTCCCTCTCCTCCCCTCCCGCCCAGGGGCCGGTCCGCGCACACCGCGGTGGACCGGCCCCACCCCCGTACCCCTGACTCCGTGAGCCAGCCCGCTCCCGATCCCGAAGGGCCGCACCGTGTCCCCCACCGCCACCGCGAAGGCCGGGCCCCGCCCGTCCGGAACCGGGCCCGGCCCCGACGACGGCCGGGCCGCCGCCCTCCGGCGCACCTGGCGCAAGGCCTCCCCGTACGCCTATATCGCCCCCTTCTTCACCCTGTTCCTGGCCTTCGGGCTCTTCCCGCTCCTCTATACGGCGTTCGTCTCCCTCTACCGGGTCGAGCTCCAGACGAGCGGCGAGATGGAGTGGCGGGGCATCGCCAACTACACGGCGCTGTTCACCGACGAGTACTTCTGGATCTCGCTGCGCAACACGTTCACCATCGGCGTGCTGTCCACGGTCCCGCAGCTGGCGATGGCGCTCGGTCTCGCCCACCTGCTCAACTACAAGCTGCGCGGCCGGACGTTCATCCGGACCGCGATCCTGCTCCCGTACGCGACGTCCGTGGCCGCGGCCACGCTCGTCTTCGCGCAGCTCTTCGGCCGGGACTTCGGGCTGATCAACTATGTGATCGGGCTGGTCGGCTTCGACCCGGTGGACTGGCAGACCGGCACGGTCGCCTCGCAGATCGCGGTGTCGTCGATCGTGATCTGGCGGTGGACCGGCTACAACGCGCTGATCTACCTGGCGGGCATGCAGTCCATCCCGCACGAGCTGTACGAGGCGGCGGAGATGGACGGGGCGTCGCGCTGGCGGCAGTTCGTCCACGTCACGCTCCCCGGACTGCGCCCGACGATCGTCTTCACGGTGATCATCTCGACGATCGGCGCGACCCAGCTCTTCGGTGAGCCGCTGCTGTTCGAGGGGTCGATCTCCGGCGGCATCTCGCACCAGTACCAGACCCTCGGCCTGTACATGTACGAACAGGGCTGGGGCTTCTTCCACCTGGGCCGGGCCGCGGCCATCGCCTGGGTGATGTTCGTCCTGATCGTGGTGCTCGTCGGGGCCAACGCCCTGCTCGTGCGCCGCCGTGCACGCAAGGAGGCCGGCCGATGACCGCGCTCGCCGCACCGCCGACCGCACCCCGGAAGGGCCCCGCCGAGCAGGACCCGCCAGGAAAGCGCCCCCGGTTCCGCAAGGGCGGCGGCGCGGGCGGGACGATGAAGGGCGGCTGGCTCTCCTATCTCATCCTCGGCTTCGCCCTGCTGATCTCGGCGTTCCCCTTCTACTGGACGATCGTCGCGGCCAGCCGGTCCAACGCGGACCTGGCGCAGGTGCCGCCGAGCCTGCTGCCGGGCCCGAACCTGATCAAGAACTTCGACGCCGTCCTCGAAGAGGCGGACATCGGCAAGGCGCTGCTGAACTCGCTGATCGTGTCCGGCTCGATCACGCTCGGCACGGTCCTGTGCTGCACGCTGGCCGGGTTCGCCTTCGCCAAGCTGAAGTTCCGGGGCCGGGGCGCGCTGCTGACGCTGACGATCGGGACGATGATGATCCCGCCGCAGCTCGGCGTCATCCCGCTCTTCATGCTGATCGCCGAACTGCAGTGGGTGAACCAGCTGCAGGCGGTGATCCTGCCGGGGCTGGTCTCGGCGTTCGGGGTGTTCTTCATGCGCCAGTACCTGGTGCAGTCGCTGCCGGACGAGCTGATCGAGGCGGCCCGGGTGGACGGGGCGTCGACGGCCCGGATCTTCTGGTCGATCGTGATCCCGATCGCGCGGCCGGGGATGGCGGTGCTCGGGATGCTCACGTTCATGACGGCGTGGAACGACTTCTTCTGGCCGATCATCGCGCTCTCCTCGCAGGAGCCGACCGTGCAGGTCGCGCTGCGCCAGCTCGGCGGCGGCTACGTCAACGACCAGTCGGTGATCATGGCCGGCACGCTGCTCGGCACGCTGCCCGTGCTGCTGGTCTTCGGCCTGCTGGGCCGGCAGATCGTCGGCGGCATCATGCAGGGCGCGGTCAAGGGCTGACGTCCCGGCGCCCGGCCTCCGGGGCCTGTCCGTCACCCTGCCGTCCGCCGGTCGACGCCTGGCAGCACGCACGCGGCGACGGCGGCGACGGCCGCCGACAGCCCCCAGCCCACCCCTCCCCCCTCACTTCCTGGAGTGTCAGTCTCATGACCGCTGTCGATGCCCGCCCGGCGACCTCCACAGGCGCCCGCCCCGAGACCGGGACGGGACTCCGTTTCCCCACCGGATTCCGGTGGGGCACGGCCACCGCCGCCTATCAGATCGAGGGCGGGGCCACCGAGGACGGCCGTACGCCGTCCATCTGGGACACCTTCAGCCGGACGCCCGGCAAGGTGCGCAACGGCGACACCGGTGACATCGCCGCCGACCACCTGCACCGGATGCCGGACGACGTACGCCTGATGAAGGAACTGGGCGTCACCGACTACCGGTTCTCCGTCTCCTGGCCCCGGGTCCAGCCGACCGGCCGGGGCCCGGCCGTGGAGCGCGGCCTGGACTTCTACCGCCGCCTGGTGGACGAGCTGCTGGCCGCGGGGATCAGACCGGTCGCCACGCTCTACCACTGGGACCTGCCGCAGGAGCTGGAGGACGCGGGCGGCTGGCCGGAGCGGGACACCGCGCACCGGTTCGCGGAGTACGCGGGCCTGGTGGCCGGGGCCCTGGGCGACCGGGTGCCGACCTGGACGACACTGAACGAGCCGTGGTGCGCGGCGTTCCTCGGGTACGGGAACGGGGTCCACGCCCCCGGCCGGACCAGCGACCTCGCGGCCCTGCGCGCCGCCCACCACCTGAACCTGGCGCACGGCGCGGGCGCCCGCGTCCTGCGCGACCGCCTCCCCGACACCGCCGAGATCTCCCTCACCCTGAACCTCCAGGCGCTGCGCCCGCTGACGGACACCGAGGCGGACCGGGACGCGGTGCGCCGGATCGACGCGGTGGCGAACCGGATCTTCCTGGACCCGGTCTTCCACGGGCGGCTGCCGCAGGACCTGGTGGCGGACACGGCTGCGGTGACGGACTGGTCGTTCGTGCGGGACGGCGACCTGGAGGTCACGTCGACCCGGATCGACTCGCTGGGCATCAACTACTACTCCCCCAGCGTGGTTTCGGCAGGCTCCTCCGCATCCCCCTCCCCCTGGGCGGGCGCCGAGGAGCACGTGGCGTTCACCCCGGCGGAGGGCCCGCGCACGGCGATGGACTGGCCGGTCGACGCGAACGGCCTGTACGAGCTGCTGACCCGGCTCCGCGACGAACTCCCGCACCTTCCGCTCCTGGTGACGGAGAACGGCGCCGCCTACGACGACTACGCCGACCCGGAGGGCGAGGTGCACGACCCGGAGCGGGTGGCGTACCTGGACGCGCACCTGGGCGCCGTGCACCGGGCGATCGCGGACGGGGTGGACGTACGCGGATACTTCCTCTGGTCGCTGCTGGACAACTTCGAGTGGGCGTACGGCTACAGCAAGCGGTTCGGCATCGTCCACGTCGACTTCGCGTCGCAGCGCCGCACGGTGAAGGACAGCGCGCGGTGGTACGCGGAGGTGATCGCGCGGGGCGGACTGGAGCGGGGCTGAGCTGGTCCGGCCCCACACGTGTCGGCGACCCCGGGGGATGCCCCGGGGCCGTCGGCGTCTCGTCCCACCCGTTAGCCTGTGTGAAGGGTCTGCCTACGGGGGCGTCCTGACGGATGAGAGAGCACCTTCACACATGACCGAGGAACCGGCCGCCGGAAACGGCGAGACACCGCTGCCTTACGCACCCCTGCCGCCCGGCGCACGCGGCCCGCTGGACCCGCCGCCGCTCGGAGCTCCGCCCCCGGGGTTCGGGCCCCGGCTCGTCATCGCGGAGGGCATCCTCACCAAGGCCGCAGGGGCAGCCGACCGGATATTCGACGACTTCCACAAGCCGGCCCGGTCGGTGGACGAACCGACCGGCAAAGCAGCACGTGAGCTGGCCGGATGGGAGAGCGCGGCGGCTCTGCGGACCTCGCTGAAGAACTGGCAGAACCAGTCGAAGGCCGCCGAGGCGTGGCTGACCCGGATCGCGGAGAGCCTGCGCGCCTCGTCGCACACGTACACCTCGACGAACCAGGGCATCGAGCAGCAGTTCAGCGTGCTGAGGACCTACGGCTGATGCCCGCCTTCTACCGGGAACTGCTCGACACCGACCTCTCGGTGCTGGACGGCCTCGCCGAGAAGTGGCGGGACGCCCACACCGGGACCGAGAAGTTGCCGAAGCGAATGATGGACGAGGTCCTCAAGCCGCTGCGGGACAAGGGGTACTGGGAGGGCGCGGCGGCCCCGCACGCCTGGTCGTTGATCGACGACATCGCCCGTCAGCTGACCGCGGCGAACAAGGTGGCCGAGGCGCTCTCCGGAGTCCTCGACGACGCGGTGGCCGACCTCAAGGTCATCCGGCGCGATCTGAAGGACGCGGTGCGGCGGGCTCGGGACCAGGGGCTCACCGTGAGCGGCTCCGGCGAGGTATCGGGGTTCGTCACCGCCGACCTGTTCGTCACGGAGGACAACAGGCACCGGAGCGCCACCGCGGTGAACGCGGCGCAGCAGGAGATCATCGACATCTGCCGTCAGGGGCGGATCGCCGACCGGAACCTGTCGATGACGCTGATGTCCGACGTCGGCATCGGTCCGTGGTTCAACAGCCGGCCTCAACACAGCTCGATCGACTCGACGCACCGGATATCCGCCGACGAGTACAACGCGTACCACCGCGTTCTGGACGGCAAGGACCCCTATCCCGAGGGCAAGGACGACAGCCCCTACGGGCTGGGCCTGGACTACGTCACCGGCCTCGGTCCCCGCCACAAGGACTTCACCAACGGCGACCGGATGGCCGAGCTGATGCAGTCCATGGAGAGCATGAAGGACATCCGGCAGCAGACGGTCGAACAGTGGGAGCGGACAGGAGAGGAGAAGGGGAAAGCGGCCTTCTCCATCTCCGAATCCGGAAAGGTCGGCGCGGCGAAGAAGCTGCTCACCGAAGACCTCCCCGCCATCGTCACCAACGACCCCGACCACCTGGGAGAGGCGTTCATGGGCTCGTACAACGTGGAGTACGAAGTACGGGGCCAGGACCCGGACGGTTCACTCGTGGTCGAGTACACACTGAACAACAAGACCAGTTCGGAATCCGCCCTCCACTTCATCGGCTACTACGACTGGCTGAAGTACGCGGAGATCGCTGACGGGCCGGTGACCAGCGCGGTCAGTCAGACGGTCACCTGGACCGAGCGCATCCCGAAGGGGACATCATGAACGGCGTCCCGGCGCGTACCGCACTCACGGCGCTCCTGGGTGCTGTTGCCGTGATGTCGCTGACCGGCGGATGCTCCGAGGGCTTGGGCCGGTGCGGGCCCGAGCCCGTCGACGAGGTGCTCCGGGCCGATCTCTACGGGACCTACGAGGGACCGCACGGGTCCGCCCTCACGCTGCGCAGCAACGGGGACACGACCGTGAGTTTCAGCGCGGAGAACTGGCCCGAGCAGAGCGGCCCCGAGATCCTCAAGGGCGATGCCCGCGCCTTCGACGGTCGTGGATCATGGCGGATCGAGGGCGAGCCCGGCGAGGACGACGGCATCAGCCTGCACTTCGAGAACCCGCCTGCCGACCGCCCGGGGCTCCCGCTCTATCAGCTCCAGGTCGGCGAGGAGGACGGCGATCTCGTGCTCTTCGCCAAGCTCGGCGACCCGGACGTGTGCCGGGTGTACGAACTGAAGCGGTAGCGGCGCAGCTGCCCGGCCGGCCGTCAGACGGTGGCGTACGAGCGCGTGCGGCGGCGGTAGTAGGAGTAGGTGACCGCCCCCAGCAGCGGCCCCCAGGCGAGCAGCGGGCCGTAGGAGACGGCCAGCACCCATCCGGTGCTCATCACGCCCGACGGGTCCTTGTCGGCGGTGCCGATCATCGGCTCGGGGTGGAAGTGGAAGATGTAGGTGTTCAGCACGGCGTAGACGCAGAAAACAGTGACGGTGAACGCTCCCAGCGCGGCGGGAACGACCGCGGCCGCGACCGGTACGCGCGAGCCGCCCACGAGCGGGAGCCGGCGCGGCAGGATCTCGCCCCAGGGCCGGACGAGGCCGAGGGTGAGCAGCGCGAGCAACTCGGAGACGACGGTCAGGGCGAGCATGTACGCCTCTTCGGCGATGCTCGTCCCGCCCTTCAGCCAGCCGAAGGCCATGCCGACGATGACGGCCACCCGCCAGAGCCCCGAGGGCAGCACGCACCAGGGAACAGCTCGGGCCGCCAACTCGGCCCAGCGCGGGACGGGGTGCGGCAGGGCGGCGGGGACGTGCGCCTCGGTGGCAGTCATGACGCTTCCTTCTGCGGCAGCGGGGAGGTCCTCTTCATTCTGCGCGGCGGCGTCTCTCCGGCACTCCTGCGCAGGTCTCGACCGCCTCCCCCGCCCGGGGTAGACGACACCCTTGCCAGGGCGGCCCTGGGATGACCCGGATCCGGTCATCGGTCCGGAACAAGCCCCGTGAGCTGGGATATGGCGCGATTCAACGTCCCTTTCATGGAACGGATCCGCTGAGACAGAACCTGGACATGCGCGGGATCGTTTCAGGATCGACCCGGCCCTAGCGTCGTCGTTGTCAGCAGCAAACACCGCGACCGACAACCGTTGGAGATCACGATGCGCCCGCGTCTCGCCGCCCGTTCCGCCCGTCTCGTCCTGGCCGCCGCGGCCGTGACGGCCCTCGCCGCCACCACGGCCTGCGGGCCCGAGGACACCACGGACACCGGCAGCTCCGCGGCCCCCTCCGCGGCTTCGTCCGCCACCGGGGGCGGCGGGAGCGAGACCCCCGCCGACGACGCCGCCCCCGCCGGCAGCTCCACCCCCGGCGGCTCCCCGTCCAGCGGCGGATCCGGTGACGAGGCCGACTCCGGCAACGGCGACAAGAGCGGCTACGGCCAGTCCTGCGGCACCAACGACCTGGACTTCACGGTCACCTGGGAAGCGCAGCCGTTCAGCCACTACCTCATCACCGCGAAGGCCAAGTCCGGCATCACCTGCTACCTGGACGTCAATACGCCCAGCGTCTCCTTCGGCTCCGCCGCCGACGGTGTGGCCTCACCCGTCGGGCAGGGCGGCGAGGACCCCATCAAGCTCTCCGGTTCCGCCGTGGCGTACGCCGGTGTCGACGCCAAGACCACCGAGGGCGAGGGCGGCAAGCAGTTCGAGCACATCATCATCGCCACCTCCGAGGACGACCCCGACCCCGCCCAGGTCGAGCTCCCTGACGCGCCCACCGTGGACAAGCCCGTCGTCACCAACTGGTCCACCCAGCGCGACGAGACCGTCCCCCGCGTCATCTGACGAGCCTCACCGGGACCGTGGCGGACGGCCGCACGCTCCGGCGAAGCCGCCTCACACCACCCGGATCACATGCTTGCCCCGCACCCCGCCCGCCTCCAGGGCGCGGTGGGCGGCGGCGATGTCCGCGAGCGGGTGGACCGTGTCGATGACCGGGCGCAGGTCACCACGTTCCACGTACGCGGTCAGCTCGGCGAACAGGTCGTGCTGCGGATTACCGCTGAAGAAGCGGACCCGTTGGCGGCCGTGCACGGCGGAGGCCAGCAGGTAGCCGATGCTCCGGGCCGGGTGGTCGATGTCGAACGCGATGGAGACGAGACGGCCGCCCGGAGCCAATCGCCGCCGCAGGGCGCGGTGTTCGGTGCCGACCGTGTCCATGATGACGTCATAGCGGTCCAGGTCCGCCAGCGGTGTCGCCCGGTGGTCCAGGACCTCGTCCGCGCCCAGCTCGCGGACGAAGTCGAGGTTCTTCGCGCCCGCCAGGCCGGTGACGTGCGCGCCGAGGGCCTTGCCGAGCTGGACGGCGACGCTGCCGACACCGCCGGACGCCCCGCGCACGAGGAGCCGCTCGCCCGCGCGCAGGCCGGCCTTGTCACGCAGGGCCGTGAGGGACGTGGTGCCCCCGGCGGGCAGCGAGGCGGCCTCGGTCAGGGTGACGTTCTCGGGGGCGTACGCGATCCGGCGCGGGCGGACCGAAACGTACTCCGCCGCGCTGCCGAAGGTGCGCCCCAGCAGGCCCCACACCCGGTCGCCCGCCCGCAGCCCGGTGACCGAGGCGTCCACCTCGGCGACCTCGCCGGCGAAGTCGAGCCCGGTCCGCTGCGGAAAACGGCGGCCGGTGACGAACCGGACCCGCCCGGCGCGCCCGTACAGCTCACCACCGTTGACGCTCGCCGCGTGGACCCGGACCAGCACCTCACCGGGCTTGCGGACCGGCACCGGGACCCGGCCCTCGTAGAGGACCTCGGGCGGTCCGTAGCTGTCGTAGAGCGCCGCGCGCATGTCGTCGTTCACGGTGGAGGGGTCCTGTCTGTTCCGTCGTTCCGTCGATACGGGTGGTGAGTCCTGCTCTCACTCAGCGTCCACCGTAGGCGGATAAACGGAAGACCCCCTCCATTTACCGTAAAGTGAGAGACATGCCAGCTCAGCCCTCTCACAACCCGCCCTCAGCCACCCCGGCCCCCGGCCCCGAGGCGCTACGGGCGGACGCCCGGGAGAACCGGGAGCGCATCCTGCGGGCGGCACGCGAGGCGTACGCACTGCACGGGATCGACGTGCCGATCAGCGCCATCGCCCGCCGGGCCGGGGTCGGCGTGGCCACCCTCTACCGCCGCTTCCCCACCCGCGACGCCCTGATCACCGAGGCGTTCACGGAGCAGCTGACCGAGTGCGCGGGCGCACTGGACGAGGCGCTGGAGGACCCGGACCCCTGGCGCGGATTCTGCACGGTGTTCCGAACGGTATGCACGATGCAGGCCGCCGACCGGGGCTTCACTCACGCCTTCCTGGCCCGCTTCCCGGGCGACACGGCGTACTCCGGGGAGCGCGACCGGGCGGAAGAGGGGCTGGCCCTGCTGATCCGCCGGGCGAAGGAGGCGGGAGCACTGCGCCCGGACTTCGACGTCTCCGACGTGGTGCTGGCCCTGCTGGCCAACAACGGCGTGGCGACCGGAGCGGGCCCTGAGGCCGCCGCCGCGTCGCGCCGACTGGTGGGGTACCTGCTGGAGTCGTTCCGGGCGGCCACACCGTCGACCGCCCCGCTCCCGCCGCCGGTGCGACTGGAGTTGGAGCGGTTGAGCGGGGCGGGGTGAGGCGTCGTGGACGGGGTGGACGGCCGGGCTTCCCTCTACTCAGGGAAGAGGCGAGGGTGCTCCGCCGCGAGTGCCCCCATGATCGCCTCGTCGGTGGGATCCGTGACGTGCCAACTGTGCTCAGAACCGTGCTCGGCGAAAAACTCGCACGCCTCCCTCCGCTCGTCGAGCGCGGCGCACCACGGCAGCGACACCAGGCGGGCGCGCTCCGCGCTCCATCGGGCCCAGACCGCGCTTCCGGGTCGCCCGCCCTCGTCCCACAGCATTGCCGCGTGATCCTCATCGTGCTCCTCGCCCAGCTCGCAGAGTACGTATCCGGGTTCCGGGCGGTCTCCGGGAACGGACAGGGCGAGCAGGAAGTCCGGAGGGCGCAGCAAAGCAACTTCCGTGCACTGGTTCATGGTTCTGGCCGTCCTCATACGTTGTCGAGACCGTCCCCGGATACGAGGCGCTCGGCGAGCAGGTCGCCGAGCGGGTCCGTCACGCTCCACGAATGGGGCGCAGGGTGGTGGTCGAAGAACGCGCACATCCGCACAACGCCTGTGTCGAGGTGGCGCAGGTTCGCCGCGCACCACGGCACGGTGGCCACTCGGTGGACGCGGTCCGAGCCGGCTCCGGTCCAGAAGAACCAGAGGGCCGGAGCGTTCGACGGCTCGGCCGACCCCGACCAGAGGTGCGCGGCATGCTCGGTGCGGGCGTCGTGCTCGGCGAGTTCGCAGAGAAGGAAGTGGTCGAGGGTGAGAGAGCCCGGCAAGGCGTCGGCCCCGCCTTCCGCAGCGACGACGACATCCAGGACGTCGTCAAGAGGCGTCTGGGTCACGGCGGTGCATTGCAGCACGTCGGTCCCTTCAGTCGACGGTGTCTAGAAATCGGCTAGGGAACCGCGCCACCCAGCGAGGGTCAGGCTCAGCCCGACCGCAGGGTCAACCACGGTGAACAGCACGGGAAAACCCGCCTCCAGCGCACGTATCGCCTGGTCCTGGCGGTCGCCGTCAGTGGCCCAGGCCCGCAATCCCTGCGGAGCGCCGGAGCCGTGGAAGCGGACCGGCCGCACATCACCGCTCGACATCCACGGCGGGGTGCGGGCGACCGAGCGCCCGTGCCCGTTCGCAAGCCGGAGCGCCTGACCTCGCAGCCACAGGAGCACCAGCCGCCGGTTCCGTACGGTCACGCCGCCGAGCGAGGCAATCCACCGCCCGTCCGTCACAGTGACCTCGGCGGCGTAGCCCACGCGCCTCATGCGGCACGCTCGTCGGCGTCGGTACAGGAGTCAGGGCTACGGATCAGACCCCGGAGCCGTTCCGCCGCGACCTCGACTTCCTCCACCACCGCCATGCGCGTCGCGTGTCGGCTCTCGATCGCAGCGTCCAACTCGGCGAAGAACAGGGCTCGGTAGGCGGGATCGGACTCGACGCGTACGAGTTCGGCGAACGGCGCATCGGGTCGCATCGAGCGACGGGCGAGCACCCGCACAAGTCCGGAGAGGCGGAGCCGCAGGTGGACCTCCGCCGCTCCGAGAGTGAGGAGGAGCCGTACGCGTAACCGGGTCGGAGAACTCACAACACCTCACCCCGGCTACGGGCGTTGGCCCGCGCGGTACGGGCACGAAGCTGCTCTATGGGGAGCGCGAGGCGTACGGAGCGGGGCTCGGCCTCCCACTCGGTTCCGCCGCCGATGGGGCGGAGAGACCAGTAGGGGCCGGCGACCCCTCGGAACGCGCCCACGCGGTCGCCGCGGCTGGTGTCGACCAGGAAGGTTCCGAGGGCGGGGAGGTCAGGGGGTGGCTCTTCAGGATTCGGACGAGCGTGCACTTCGTACACCTATCGCTCCTCTCCGTAGCTGTTCGGCTACCGGGGCGATTCAGCGTGACCTACCGTGAAGAACCCTTCAACTGACTGTTCTCGAAGGAAGAGTAGGGAGCGCGGCATGGTCAACATCAAGCAGCTGAACCCCGCCAGCAGCCCGCAGGCGGCCTACGGTGCCCGTATCCGCAAGTATCGGGAGGTGCGGGGATGGAGCCAGGACGAACTGGCCCCGAAGATCGGGTACTCCAGTCAGCACATCTCGGCCGTGGAAACTGTTCGCAAGCCGCCAACTCTGCGGTTTTCGAGGAAGTCCGACCATGCATTTGGTACGACCGGTACGGTCGATTCCTTCGAGCGTGAGTGGTCCGAGATGCGGAACGGGTCACTGCTGGAGGGCTTCCCGGAGTACGTGGGGTACGAGGGTCGGGCTGTGGAGATCAGGCTGTTCGAGGTCGGCCTCATCCCAGGGCTGTTACAGACGCCGGAGTACGCGCGGGCCGTGGCGTACGGGGACGTTGAGCGCGGGTCCATCACTACTGAGCAGGCCGACGAGCGCGTCTCGGTCCTGGCTCAGCGGCAAGCAGCGCTGGTGCGTTCACGGCCGCCGATGGTATTCGTCGTCATGGATGAGAGCTGCCTCTATCAAGCTGTCGGCGGTCCGGAGGTCATGGACGCTCAGCTCCAACGGCTGGAGGAGATGGCGGCACTGCCCAACTGGATCATCCAGGTAGCACCGTTCAGCTTGGGTGCGCGAAGGGCTTTCAACCTGCCGGTTTACTTGCTCACCCTTGCGGACCGGTCCGTCGTCGCGTATGCCGAGTCACAGTCGCAGGGGCACGTAGAGCGCGAAACTTCCTTCGTAGTGCCCATACTCACGTCCTACCATCAACTTCAGGGCGAGGCGCTGTCGAAGGCGGCCTCCGTGGCCAAGATCAGCCAGTTGCGAAAGGGCACTCCGTGACGACCGAATCCCCCAGTTGGTACAAGTCCTCGTACAGCTCGAACGGCGGTGCCTGCATCGAGGTCGCCATCAACCTCGCCGCTACGCAGGGCACCGTCCCGGTCCGCGACTCCAAGGACATCGATGGCCCTGTGCTGAGCCTCCCCGCCGACGCGTTCTCCTACTTCGTCGCCGGCGTCCAGGCTGGAAAGCTCGACGCTTCCTGACGAGTCGAGCCTGCAACGCCCCACTGTGCCTCGCATGGTGGGGCTTCCTGCTACGAAAGGACACCTCGTGACGAACGGATCCCCTCGTTGGTTCACGTCCTCGTACAGCTCGAACGGCGGCAACTGCGTCGAGGTCGCCACCAACCTCGCCGCCCCGCGCGGAATCGTCCCGGTCCGCGACTCCAAGAGCGTGGACGGCCCCGTGGTCGACGTCCCCGTCACCGCGTTCTCGGCCTTCGTCGAGGCCGTCCGGGGCGGAACGTTCGACACCGTCTGACGAGCCGATCCAGGGCCGCCGCCCCACCGTGCCACGCACCCGCACGGTGGGGCTTCCTGATCGGCCGGCCGGGGTGGACCACCCCCGGGTCGTCGAGGTCTCCGCCCTGTCAGCCCGCCTTGACGCGCCGGATGATCCGCCCGTCGAAGGCAGTGATGAGCATCCCACTGGTCTGGTATTCGCCGTTGACGTAGATCAACATCGCCGCCTGCCCCTCGTACCAGTCGAAGGTCACGCGGCTGTCATCGGGGTTGAGCTTCAATACGCCCAGTTCGGTCTGGGCGATGCGGAGAAGGCGGGGCAGCGCATCCCAGTCGACCCGGTCGAGGTCCAGCAGGTGATGACCCTTCAGGATTCCCTCTGCGCCCTGAAGAGTGCCTTGGCCGTCCTCGTACGAGAAATTGTCGAACATCTTCTTGCCCGGCACTATCTCTTCGTGCAGGAGCGTATTTCCCGAAGCCCGGTCCCGGCGCAGGTCGAAACTGGGGAGCACCTTGGTCCCCCCTGTCACCGCCTCCATCTTCTTGAGGACTCTCCGGGCACCGGAGGGGGTGAGCAGATCGGTTTCCTCTTTGGGCGTGGGCGAGGGAGTGGGGCTGGAGGAGGTCCGGGAGGCGGAAGGGCTCGACGTAGGTGTGCGGACACCGGAGGGCGTGGACGGAGCCCCGGCGGACGGCTTGTCGTCGCCACCGAAGGCGGGGACGTATTCCCAGGCCAGCAGCCCGATCAACAACGCGCCCAACAGCGCCGCCGGGAGCACGACCCGTCGGCGTGACCGTCCGGCGGTCCCCACGGCGTGCACAGGCGTCCGGCTCGTCTCCGCACCGGAGCCCCCCGCGCCATCGGTCCCGCCGTCCGGTGAGGGGCCGGAGCCGGGCTCCGGCGCGGCAGGCGGCTCCGCTTCGTCCTGCACCTGTCCGGCGGCGTCACCGGAACCGACGGTGTCCCGCTCGGGCCGACCGGGGGCGGCGGAGACAGGGGCGACGGGGGCGGCCGGCTCCGTCGGTGTGTACGGGACCGAGGCTTCGTCGTCCGTCTCCACGGGGTCGGCCCGTACGGGTGGCGCGGCGATGCCGTCGAGGACCGTCATGACACGGTCTCCGGCGGCCTGTGCGAGGAGTTGGTCGAGGATCTCGGCGTCGGGCCGGGAGGCGACGTCCTTGATGAGGACGGACCGCAGCACAGGGCCGAGGGCGTCCGCCCGCCGGGGCGGCGGTACGTCCTCCTCCAGGATCGCGGCCAGCGTGGCGAGGGTGGACGAGCGGTGCATCGGGTGGTGACCCTCGACCGCGACGTACAGCATCATCGCCAGCGACCACAGGTCGGAGGACGGGTCGTCGTCATGGCCGCGCAACCGCTCCGGGGCCATGTAGTCGGGTGAGCCGATGAGTTCGCCGGTGTTGGTGAGGCTGGTGGCCTCCCGTATGGCCGCGATTCCGAAGTCGGTGAGCAGGGGCGTGCCATCGGCCCGCATCAGTACGTTGCCGGGCTTCACGTCGCGGTGCAGGATGCCCGCGCCGTGCGCGGCCCGCAGCCCGGCCAGCACGCCCCGGCCCAGCCGCGCCGTCTCGGTGGGGGTGCACGGCCCGCGCTCCAACCGGTCCTGGAGCGAGCCGCCGGAGATCAGCTCCATCACCAGCCAGGGATTCGCCACCTCCGCCGAACTCACGATGTGGTAGATCGTCACCACGTTGGGGTGGCTGATCCGGGCCAGCGAGACGGCCTCACGCAGCACACGCTTGCGCAGCATCTCCGGTGCGTCGGGACGCAACCGCAGCAACTCCGAATCCGGCGGCCGTACCTCTTTCAGCGCCACGTCCCGGTGCAGGACGATGTCGCGCGCCCGCCACACCAGCCCCATTCCGCCGCCGCCGAGCCGCTCCAGCAGTTCGAAGCGCTCGTCGATCACACTTCCTTCGGATCCCGCAGTCATGGGCGGAACATTACGGCACGGATTGATCACGACTCCGCGGAGTCAGATCCGACTGAACTCCCTTATCTCTCAAGCCTGTTGGGTCATTCAGCATCGGAATTTCCGGGGCCTGAGGCGCACGCACGGCCCGAGGCCATTGGAGCCGTCGGCCCGGGGGGGGTCTCATGCGGCATCAGTCAGGCGCCTCGCAGCGTTCGAGCCAATGGCCCACCCTGCCCGGACCCCCTGTCCGTGGTCGTTCACGGTCCGGTACTGGCCGGGACGCTTGGATCAACGGTGTCGAAGTAGACCCGGTCGGTGCCGACGTCGACCAGGAACTCGCCGGGGTACCTCCCGCCCGTCACTTCCTGGTTGAAAGCTTCGCTCCGGACCCATGCGGCGCCCTTGGGCAGGTGGACGGCGAGCTTCTCCGGCACCCGACCTGGATGCCCGGCCCGAAAGTCCCGCTGCGGCACCGCGACGACGGCAGCTCCGGCGCCGGCTTCCAGTTGCGCCGTCCCCACCACGCGGACGTCGATGGGCCCCGGCACGGACAGTCTCGAATCATCGCCCAACGAGATACCGAGCCAGTGCACGTCGGACAGGGGACCCGAGCAGAGTGAAGCGCCGTTCCAACGGCGCGGGATCGGTGCGCACCTCGCCCTTCTCACCGCCCTGACCGCTGTCCTCCTCCTTACGGCCCTTCTCGCTGTCCGCCTCTCGCGAATCCGGTGTACACGCCGCGACCGCTACCAGCGTGCCGAGCGCGAGCAATCCGCGCCGTCCGATACCCACCGTGCCGGCCATATTCCGCCCCCTCCGGTTCCGCGTACACGGCCTGATCCAGCCGCACCGGACCGGTGAACCTACCTCACGTCCCGGCAACACCCACTACGTTGTGGGGTCGACGCGATTCCGCGCGTCATCCGACGGCCCGCACAGCACCACCCGCGCCCCGGCAGGTACGCGTGCGCCGGACGCCGCGTCACCCCGTCTGAATCTGTGGTCCCCGCGCGTGCGGGGCTGTTCTCGCGATGTACGGCGCGGACATCCAGGCCGCGTCCTGGACTCCGCGCACGTCCGCGCTAAAAAGGGGGCGAACTTGCGGGTCCGAGCCCAACCGGTCCGCCTGCACGCCGACAAGGCGTACGACATCCCCCACCTACGGCGATGCCTCTGGGGCAAGCACATCGAGGTCCACATCGCACGCACTCGCCGCCGCTCTCTGCTGCTACAAACGGTTCCTCAAACTGACCATGCAGGACACGGTCTTAAGATCACTCGGCTAAGGGCCCTGTGTTGTAATCCTCCAAACGGTTCCGGGAAGGGCCGATGAGAGGTGAGGGGGCAGGGCGTGGCCGCTCGGCTTGGACGTACCGCTCGGGTGCTTGTGATAGCGGTGACCTTGCCGCTGACTGCTTGCGTCGCGACCGATGACAGTGCGAACGCTGGTGGGAGTAGGGAGCGTGCGACGGCTGCGATCGAGGCTGCTCGGGCCTATCAGCAAGCCCAATTGGACCATGATTGGGAGGCCGCCTGCGAGGCCCGGACGGAACGCCTGCGGGGCAGTTGGGGGATGGACTCCATAGCCGAGTGCGTCGAAGTCACTACGGCTCCCAAGCCCGGCGACAACAGTGACGCGCGAGTGAGCACCAGCGAGGCGATCGAGGTCCCGGCCTCCGGTCCGCACCCGGCGGGAATCGGAGTGGGGATGACTGTGGAGTCCAAGCGAGCCGCCATGGTCGTGCAAGTCGCGCTGCGGCTTGTTCCTGACGAACACGGCACCTGGCTCGTCGACCAAGCGGTCAATCTCGGCGAGACCGAGAGCGCAGACTCCAAGGCTGTACGGACAGCGCTGGAGAGAGAGTGACCGCTCGTGCACCCTTAGCCGTCGTGGTCGTGGCATACAGGCCTCGGACTCTCCGCGGCCAACACCCACGACAGTCAGGCACTGAAGCCGATGCAAGGGTATCGAGTCCAGCGAACGGCTCGATCGACGCAGGTGGGTCCTCGAACGCACCACGTCCTGGCTGAATAGCCACTCGCGGGCGGGGGGTCGCAGGGCCGTGCAGTCGTTCATCTGAAACTTGGCGGGATGCCCGCCCGCACGACCCCGTGTCGCTCCCCGGCTCAAGCCAAGGCCGTGACCAGCAGCGTGAAAGCAGCGATCAGGACGGCGACCCGGATGTAGTGGTACCGGTCCCAGCGATTCATCTGCTCCTTCCAGTCCGCGGGCCGGGTCTCGGGGGTCCACGTCTTGCCCAGGTTGTTGATCGGGACGAGCAGCAGAATCGACATGACCACGCTCAGGAGCAGCAGCCCGCCCGCAGCGACCACCAGGCCGACACCTTCCTCTCCCCATCCAGCTATGGCCCAAATGGCGGTCAGGACCGTCGAGCCGATGTACCAGAACGGCATGAGGGCACCCAGCATCCGACCCCCGTGGCTCCGGCCGAGCTGGGCGCTGTCGTCGGGGAGGGCATCGAGGATCCGGTTGATGACGAAGGCGACGGAGAACTCCACCCCCACCAGCAGTCCGACGATCACGGTGGTGACGATCTCAAGTGCGTTGAGCATGATGACCCTTCCTGGAATCTAGCGGCGCTAGATGGCGAGTCAACGCTAGCCCTACTGCCGCTCGATTGTCTAGCGATGCTAGAATCGGGCCATGTCGGTACAGGAACGCAAGGAGCGCGAACGGATGAGCCGCGAGCGGCTCATCGTGGCGACGGCCCGCGAACTCGCCGAGCAACAGGGCTGGGACGCGGTCACCACCCGCCGGCTCGCCGAGCGCATCGAATACAGCCAGCCCGTCCTCTACAGCCACTTCCGGGGCAAGCGCGAGATCATCGGCGCCGTCGCCCTCGAAGGCGCCGCCGAGATGGCCGGGGCTCTGCGGGCCGCGACCTCAGCTACCGACGGCACCCGCGCCCGGGTCGCCGCCCTCGCCCACTTCTACCTCGGGTTCGCCGAGCGCAACCCGGCGGTTTACGAAGCCATGTTCCAGCTCGACGGCGGCTTGGCGTTCGCTGACGAGGAGACCCCGGAGCCGTTGAAGGATGCCTTCGCCGCTCTGATGGAAACGCTCGGCGAGGTCGCCGGGGACGGCGTCCACCCCGGACTGTTCACCGAGCTGTTCTGGGCGGGCCTGCACGGGCTGGCCACCCTCACCCGGGCGGGACGGCTGCCGCCGGAGGACACCGGGCGGAGGGTGGAACTGCTGGTGGACCGGCTCGCCGTGCTCTGATACGCCCCCGCCGGGAACACGCGGGCAGGGGCCCAGGCGGGACCCTCGGCCCCGTCGCCTGCCTGCCCGCCGCCACCGCAGGCCACCCGCGCCCACCCGCCGACGTACAACACCTCATCCCGCCCACCTCCCCGTCAGGAACGTCAGCGCGACCAGCGTCGTCACCGGTGCGGCCACGCACAGGTACGCCGTCCTGAACCACGGCCGCCGCAGGCTCAGCGCCGCCAGGCCGATCCACAGCGGCCACCACAGCAGCGTCGCGCGCGGGATGGACGTGTACCAGTACGAAGTGCCCAGGGCCCACAGGCTGAGGGCCACGTACACCGCCTCGGGCCAGCGGCGGCGGCGCAGGAGGATCGCCACCAGCGCCAGGCCCACCAGCATCGCCGCCAACTCTGCCTGGAACATGAACGCGTACCCCGTGGACTGCGTCCGGTCGAACGCCCCGTGCCAGGTGTTCGCCCACGCCTCCCACGGGGTGTGGAACGTGCGGTACCAGCCCCGCTCCTGCGCGTGCTTCCACGCCATCCAGTCCCCGATGTGCGCGTGCAGATACCAGCTGTACGCGGCCGGGGGCAGCCCGGGAAGCAGCGTCCAGCCCACCGCCCGCCAGTCCCGCCGGGTCCGGGCGGACAGCAGGAAGAGCAGGCCGATCGCGGCGGCGAGGAACAGGCCGCTGACGCGCACCGTCGTCGCCAGCATGGTCAGTACGGCGGCGAGGGCCCACCGGTGCCGCATGGCGGCGAGCCAGGCGGGCAGGGCGAACGCGAGGAAGAGGGCCTCCGTGTAGCCGACGGCCAGGAACACCGCGCAGGGCGAGAGCAGGAAGAGGACGGCCGTACGGGGGCCCGCCGCGTCCTCCGGCAGATACGCCGGCGCGATCCGGGCGAGAGCCACGACCGCGACGGCCCCGGCCACGAACGAGATCAGCAGCCCGGCCGCCGTCCAGTCCGGGACGACCGTGTGCACGGCGCGCAGGAGGGCGGGGTAGCCCGGGAAGAACGCCTCCCGGTTGTCCCAGCCGCTCGTCCAAGGACCGGTGCCGGAGGGGAAGTAGCCGTCGCGCGCTATGTGGAGGTAGTGGTTCGCGTCCCACCGCTGGAAGGGCGCGAGAACGGGCGCCGCCTCCCGGGTGTCGGAACGGACGGGGAACAGCCAGCGGGCGAGGTGGGCGGTGATCCACAGGGATATTCGGGTCAGGAGGTAGAGCCACAGGACGCTGCGGTCGGCGGGGCTCAGCCGGGCGGCCTCCCGGCGGTACCAGGCGGCCCGGGGCTCGGAGGCCCCGGCTGCCCGGGGCTCGGATGGCGCGGGACGGGCGGGAGAAGGCCGCAGCCCTGGGGAAAGCGTGGACAACTCGGGCACCTTTCGGGCGCGCCTCGCGGACACGTCGAGGCGTACGGGATCGCCCGGTGAAGCCGCCGGGGCACGGAAGGGAGGAGAGGGAGGAGAGGGAAGGGGCGAGGCGGGAACGGGGGGAAGGGGGGAAACGGAAGGAACGGGGGAACTGCGGGGCGGCAGCGTCAGGGCGTCGACGTGGCCCCATCGGTCGTCTCCGACGGCCCCGTCGTCGACGGCGGCCGTGTCGTACTCGTGCCCGCACCCGTGCCCGTGCCCGTGCTCGTGCCCGCACCCGTGCTCGTGCTCGTGCTCGTGCTCGTGGGCGGGTCGCTCGGCGCGGAGGACCGCCCCACCGCCCCCTGGGTCCCCATGGTCCCCACGCTCGCCGGCAGCGTGGTGCTCGGCGACGGCGGATCGGTCGGCAGCCGGTCGGACGGTGTCGGAGACGGGTAGCCGGGCGACGGGCTCGTGGCCGGTACGACCGGGTCCGACCGCACCGGCAGCAAACCGACCGCCGCCGCTCCGCCCCCGCCGACGACCAGGCACACGCCCACCGCGACCACCGCCATCCGGCGTCGCTGCGCGCGCATGCCGCGTTCGGTGATGCTCGACGCCGGGTCCGCCACCGAGCCGACCTGCCCGAAGTCACCGGCCTCCCGGAACAGCGAGCGCAACGGATCCCTCGGATCCCGCGGTTCAGACATCAGGAGCCTCCTCGATGCGGGGGTCTTGCAGACGGTGCGCGAGCGCCGCCCGTCCGCGAACCAGATGCGTCTTGATCGTGCTGGCGGAAAGCCCGGTCTCACCGGCGATCTGCTCGACCGTGAGGTCGCACAGGTAGTGCAGGGTCAGCGTCCGCCGCTGCTGGGCGGGCAGTTCCCGGAGCGCGTCGACCAGCACCACATGACCCGGGTCCGGCGGCTCCACGTGCTCGGGCGCACCGCTCCCCCGGCCCCAGGCGTCCGCCGAACGCCGCCGAAAGCGCCAACGGCTCACCGCCAGCCGCCAGGCGACCGTACGGATCCACGCCTCCGGCTGCCCGTCCCGCTCCAGCCGGCCGCGCCGGACCCACGCCTTGACGAAGGCCTCCTGCACGACGTCCTGCGCCTCCTGGAGATCGCCGGTCATCACGTACAGCTGGCCTGTGAGACGCGCGACCGCCTGGACGTAGAACTCTTCGAACTCCTCGACGGTCAAAAGTTGCTCCCGGATCTTTCGCTTCACCGGGTATACGCCCGGCGCGCGGCATCCGGTCGACACCACCCGCCACAAATCCGGAGTGACGGTCGTCACAGGACCCGAACGGCCCAGGAACGCTCGCCCCCCACGCATCTCCCGGAGCTCAAGCAGCGAGATCCGAGCGCTCTTAACAGTGATGGGGTGGATGGGTCAGCAGTCCCACCCGCCCACCCTGGCTGCGAAGTTGACAGTTTGTGATCGAGTTGCGACGCACGGTCGCCAGGCTCTAGCGTGCGGGAAGACCACGACCAGGCAAAAGACGACCCCCACCGGTGCTCCAACACCGACAGGGGTCTAGCCACCGAAGATCGAGAAAGCGAAGAAAGCGATCCCCATGGCTGACAGCCAGCTTAGTGACATCACCCCCGCGAGCCCGCACCCCATGGCCAACCCCGGCTACGGCAAGCGCTCCGTCCCCGGCGAACGTCCGCGCACCGAACGCGACTTCGCTCATCTCCTCCCCCGTGACGCCGCCGTCGCCGCCTATATCGACCGGCTGCCCGACGGCTCCGACGTCTCCGTGAAGACCCTCGCCAAGCACCTCCCGTACGGGCAGTGCGCCCTGCGCACCACCCTCAACCGGCTCCAGGGCGCCGGACACCTACGGCGTGGCAGCGAGTGCGTGATCACCGACGAGGTCATGCTCTGGGTGACCCGGACCTTCTTCTCCCGCACCGCACGCGCGGACGCCTGGTGGGACGCGTACACCCGGGGTGACGTCCCGCCGGACGAGCCGCAACGGCCCACCCGTTCGCGGGCGTTCATCCTGCTCGCCGCCCTGGGGCGGACCGCCCCCACACTGACGCTCTCCGCCGCCGACTGCGTACGGCTGGAACCTCTCGTCAGCGAGTGGTTCGCGCGGGGTGCGACGGAGACGGCGCTGCTGCACGCCCTCACCACCGGGCTGCCGTCCCGCGTCCACTGCCCGGCCCGCCTCATGGAGACCCGCCTGCGCGACAAGCTGCCGCCCGAGCCGGTCCTGCCGGGGCCCCGAACCGTCCTGCGCACCCTCGAATGCGGCGAGTGCGGAGTGCCCGGCCCGCCCGACGCGCTGCTCGGGGGCCTCTGCCGGCCGTGCCGGGGGCCGTCGCCCCAGCCGCCGGTCGGCCCGCCCGGAACCGTGCAGCCGCCCGGCGTACGGGACCGGATGAACGCGGTCCGGGCGGGGCTCGTCCCTCGATCCGAAAGGACATACCGATGACCGTGCAGCTCGCCAGGAGATCCGACGGGGCACGATGGAGGGGAGGAGGCGACGCCATGACCCCCAGCACCGCAGATCACGTACCGCACGCCCAGATGTCCGTCGAGGAATTCGAGCAGCTTGCCCGGACAGCCCCCGAGACCGTGACGCTTGAGCTCATCAACGGAAAGCTGGAGGTCAAGCCCGTGCCGGACGGGGATCACGACGAGATCATCATGTGGGTCGCGATGCAGTGCATGCGGCAGCAGCCGGAACTGCGGCTGTACCGGGAACGCGGACTGCGGATCGGCGGATACCGCAACGGCCGCGCCCGCCCGGACGGCACCCTGGCCCGCGCGGGCCGGTTCGCGGGTGATGGCGAGTGGTCGAGCCCGGACCGCATCCTCATGACCGTCGAGGTGACGTCGCACGACCACGACACCGACAGTCGTGATCGCACGGAGAAGCGTGACGGATACGCGGCGTCGAGCATCCCGGTGTACCTCTTGATCGACCGCGATTCCGGCACCCTCGTCGTCCACAGCGAGCCCGACAAGGGCCGCTACCGGCAGCAGCTCTCGTACGACTACGGAGAGGTCGTCCCCCTCCCCGACCCCGTCGACATCACCCTGGACACCGAGGAACTGAAGGACTACGCCCGCTGATCGGCTGCCGCCCGCCTCCTCACCGCGCGTCCGCCGCCAGTTGCGTCGTCGCCAGCTCGCGGTAGAGGTCGTCCGACGCGATCAGCTCCTCGTGGGTGCCCGCCGTGCGGACCCGGCCCTCCTCCAGGACCACGATGCGGTCCGCGTGCCGGACGGTGGACAGGCGGTGGGCGATGACCAACACCGTTGTCCTCTCGGCCAGTTCGACGATGACGTCGCGCAGCGCCTGCTCGTTGACCGCGTCCAGCTGCGAGGTCACCTCGTCCAGCAGGAGCAGGCGGGGGCGGCGGAGCAGGGCGCGGGCGATGGCGATGCGCTGGCGTTCGCCGCCGGAGAGGGTGACGCCCCGGTGGCCGACCGCCGTGTCCAGGCCGTCGGGCAGCCGGTCGACCAGGGTGTCCAGGCGGGTGTGGGCCACCGCCTCCGCCAGCGCCTCGTCCTCCGCGTCCGGGGCCGCGAAGAGGAGGTTCTCCCTCAGCGTCCCGGCCAGGACCGGGGCGTCCTGCTCCACATACGCGAGCGAGGCGCGCAGCTCGGCCAGCGGCCAGGCGCGGATGTCCCGGCCGTCCACCGTGATGGTTCCGCCGTCGTGGTCGTAGAACCGTTCCAGCAGGCTGAACACCGTCGACTTGCCCGCGCCCGACGGGCCCACCAGCGCCACCAGCCCGCCCGTCGGCACCTCGAACGTGACGCCCTGGTGGGCCGGGGCGCGCTCGTCCCCGTACCCGAAGGTCACGTCCTGGAAGGTGACGCCCAGCGGAGTCGTCGCCCCTGCGCGCGGTACGTCCCCGAAGTCCTCCGCCGGTTCGCCCGGCAGCGACTCCACCTCGTCGATCCTGCGCACCGCCGCGAGGCCGCTCTGCAGACCCGTCCAGCCCTCGACCAGGCCGCCGATCGGGCCCATCAGATAGAAGAGGTAGAGCAGGAACGCGATCAGCGACGAGATCTCCAGGGAGCCCGACGCGACCCGTGCTCCCCCGACGCCCAGCACCGCCAGGAAGGCCAGCTGGATCGACATCATCATCGTGACGTCGGAGACCGAGGACCACTTGGCCACCGTCACGCCCCGGTCGTGAGCGCGCCGCGCCGCCTCCGCGACCGCCGTCGTCTCCCGGTCCTCGGCACCGCTCGCCTTGACCGTACGGAACGCCTGGAGCACCCGGTCCAGGGCCGCGCCCATCGCGCCGACGGACTCCTGCGCGCGGAGCTGCGCGCGCTGGATGCGCGGCATGAGCAGGGCCGTCACGGCTCCGATGCCGACGATCACCACCAGCGTCACGCCCAGCAGCGTGACGTCCATGTACGCCATGAACGCGACCGTCCCCAGCAGCATCAGCACACTGTTGAACGACTCGACCAGGCCGCTGGAAAGGACCGTTCGCAGGAGGGTGGTGTCGCTGGTCACGCGGGACTGGAGGTCGCCGGGGGTGAGCCGGTCGACCGCGGGCACCTTCAACCGCATGATGCGGCGCACGAGTTGGTCGCGTGCCCGGAGGACGACGCCCTCTCCCGTACGGGCCATGAGGTAGCGCCCGTACGCGGAGAGGCAGGCCCCGGCGAGCACGAGGGCGGTCAGCGCGACGAGCGGGGCCACCGGCGAGCGGTCGGCGGCGAACTTGTCGACGGCGTACTTCGCCATCAGCGGCATCGCCAGCCCGGCCGCGGATCCGGTGAGCGAGAGGACGCCCGCGCGGATCAGTACACCGCGATGGGGGCGGACCCGGGCCAGGAGCAGGCGGAGGGGGGACGGGCCGGGCGTCTTCCCGGGGGGCGTCCCGGACTTTCCGCCGGGGGACGTTCCAGACTTCCCGCCGGGGGACGTTCCGGACTTCCCGCCGGGGGCCGCGGGCTCAACGGCGGGCTCCGCCACCGGTGTCCCCGGTTCCTCAGGCGGTCTGCCCGCCGCCGTCCCGGTCGTTCCCGCCACCGTGCTCATCCCGAACCCCTCCGTCGGCCGTCACCACCATCAAGGGACGCAGATCCGCCGGTTCCACCTGCTCCCCGACCGTACGGCCCCCCGCCTGTACCCAAGCATGCGGGGAGAACGGCGGAGCGGCCCGGACCCCCGCGCACCAGTCGGGCCAGACGCCGGACATCCGGCAGGCCAGGGCGACGGCCACCGAGCGGGGCAGGCAGCCGTAACGCCCCGCGCAGCGGCGGCTGGTGGCGACGACCGCCTCGAGGACCTCCAGCGTTTCGGCGTACGAGGCCGGGCGCGCGCCCCGGGCGCACCTGGCCAGCACCCGGCGCAGGCGTCCGGGCTTGAGCCGGGACAGGACGATCGCGGCGGCGACGGCCGCGCGCAGCCGCACCCCGCCGGGGCCCGCGCCCCGGCGCGGCATCGTCATCTCGGTGGTCATGGGCGCAGGATCCTCGCCTCGACGAGCTGCCGGGTCAGCTCCGCGACGTCCGACTCCGCCTCGGCCCGCCCGACGTCGAACGTGGCGAGGATCCGTTCCACGGCGAGCTCGGCGGTGTGTCCCGCGGCGAGGGTGTCGACGACGATGATGCTGGTGTCGTTCAACTGCCAGTAGCTGCCGTCCTTCTCGTCGAGCAGGACGCCGCCGTACTCCGTGGTCGTGACGGCGATGCCTTTTCTGAGCTTCACAGGTCTGCCTCGCTGGTCGTGGGGGTGCGGTGGGGTGCCGGCCAGGCGTTCTCGGCCGTGCGCAGCCAGGTCTCCCCGGCCACGGTGGAGCTGACGGAGTGCTCGACCAGGACCGGCGAGAAGGGTTCGGCGGCGAGTCGCAGCAGGTGGCGGGCGTCGACCAGGCCGTGTTCGGCGAGTCGGGAGCCGGTCCACAGGTCCGCCAGTTCCGGGGCGTGTTCGCGCAGGCCCCGGTGTTCGTCGCAGGACATGTGGTCCTTCGTCGTCCGGTCCGGCAGGGCGGCCGGGACCACCCCGCGCATCGCCTCGACGAGCAGCGGCTTGTAGCGCCAGGGGCTGATCCGCTCCGGGAGGCGCACGGCGAGGGTCGCCTCCAGGATCCGGTCGTCGTAGAAGGGCGCGGCGACCGGCAGCCCGATCGTCATGCCGATGTCCTCCATCGCCTGGAAGTGCCGCGCCCCCATCCGTACGGCGTCGATGTCGACGTGCCGTCCGCGCCACGGGTCGATCGGCTCGGCGTGCTCGGCGGCGGCCTTGAACTCCTCGGTGATCAGGGCGCGGCCGTGCTCGGTGAACCAGGGGCGCAGCGACTGCCGTACGCCCCAGGAGAGCAGCGGGGTGCGGGTGACGGGCTGGGGTTCGGCGGTGACCGCCCCGGCCAGCCAGCGGGGGAACGCGGAGCGGTTCAGCAGGGCCTTCAGCGTCGGCAGGAGCGGCCAGCCGAGCTGGTGGCGCAGTCCGCCGAGGTGACTCCAGGCGGTGACCGGGTTGCCGTGGAAGAGGTCCTGGTAGGCGTGGGGCAGGCCGAGGAAGAGTTCGTCGCCGCCGTAGCCGGTGAGGTGGTAGCGCGAGCCGGTGGCGTGCGCGCGGCTGAGGAGCAGGTGCGCGCGGGCCCGGCCGGGGGCGACGGGGAGCGGTTCGTCGTTCAACTCGTCGGCGGTGGAGGCGAGGTCGGCGTAGAAGTAGGGGGCGTCGTCGGCGGGGACGACGTGGTGGTGCAGGGCGGTGGCGTCGGCGTCCTTGCGGGCCGCCGCCACCGCCCTGCGCGCCCAGGCCTCGTCCTCGCTGCCGCGGTCCCGGGCGGCAACGGTGAGCAGGGACAGCTCGGCGGGGCCACTCGCGCGGGCGGCGAAGGTGAGCGCGGTGGAGTCCAGGCCGCCGGACAGCTCGCAGCTGATCCGGTCCAGGCCGCCGACATGCGCCCGTACGGAGGCGGCGACGGCGTCGCCGAGCCTTCGGGCCCCCTCCGCCAGGGGGAGTTCGGCGGGCGGCGGCTCCCACCAGCGGTGCTCCGCGGGGCCGGGGACGGCGGCCGTGCCCGGTGCTGCGACGGGCAGGGCCAGGCCGTACCCGGCGCCGGTCTCGTGCACCCCCCGCCACAGGACGCGGCGGCTCAGGGGGTGCGGCAGGAAGTCGAGCAGGCGCAGGGCCAGCGCTCCGTCGTCCAGGGGCGCGCCGGTCAGCCGGGCGAGGGCGGCCGGGCGGTCGGAGGCGATGGTTCCGGCCTGCGGGTGCCGGGTGTGGTAGATCCGGCGCAGTCCGGAGGCGGTGCCCCGGATCCACGTCTCCGCGTCCAGCCGGGCGAGCACGTGGTGGAGGCCGGGCAGCCGGGCGAGGCGGCGCTCCAGGCCGGCCCGGTCGCGGGCCCCTTCGAGGAGGCCGGCGAGCACGGTGTCCGGGACGCGGTCGGGTCCGATGAGGACGAGGGCGTCGCCGCCGCGGGCGAGGTGACTGACCGTGCGGACCAGCGGGCGGGCGACGATCCAGGGCCGCCCCGAGGGGTGGGCGACGGTCAGCGTCCGGTCCGTCGTCGGCGGAAGCTGCCCGGCCACCGCCGCTCCCGCCGTGCTGTCCGGCAGGACGACGAAGAAGTCACGCAGGTGGCCGGACATCTTCACCTTTCGGAAGTTCTCGAGCAGTGCGCAGGAATCCGGGCGGCGGATCAGATGATGCGGCGGACCCAGTACTCCTTGTACGAGCCGTAGAAGTACCCGGCGGTCTTCTTCGAAAAGTCGCCCTGCTTGAACAGCGACGGCTTCACATAAACCTTCTTCTGCTGCTTCATGACACCTTCCCTTCTGTGCGGTTGACGACCGTTATGCCCAACTGGCGTCCGCATAACTGAAGTTATTGATGCAACGGGTGTTCACCACGTGGACACCAGAGCCATCATGTCCCGCCGCCGAACCGCCAACGCATGATTCCGACTTACCGTGCGAAGTTGGCTGGATAGCGCGAGCGACCAGAGCGCCGCCCCACCGCGTCTCCGGGCGCCGGCCGGTCGGCATGTGCAGTCGCACAGCACCGGGACGCCGAGGGTGAGTGGACTGAACCAATGGCTGGGCGTGGCCGCCGGACCGGGCAGTGAGCTGCCAA
This sequence comes from Streptomyces sp. NPDC020884, assembly GCF_044333935.1. Lineage (NCBI taxonomy): Bacteria > Bacillati > Actinomycetota > Actinomycetes > Kitasatosporales > Streptomycetaceae > Streptomyces > Streptomyces sp. NPDC020884. Next base: position 688,858 of record NZ_JBIRRY010000003.1, read on the forward strand.
GAGAGGCGGCCGCCTCCGGCGGAACGGGGGAACCACCGGGGAACCACGGTGGACCGGGCCCGGGGGCCTTCGCGGCGGCCCTGCCCCACGGGCGGCCGGAACGCCACCGGCATCGCCGGAACCGGGTGCATGCGCGGTGCCGTACGGCCCGGAGCGCTACAAGTAGCCATTCGGCCATGCCGGAACCGTGCACCGCCCCCGCGCGGCTACCGCCCGCGCAGCCGGTAGCCGCCCCAGGCCGCCGTTCCCGCGCCCAGCAGCAGCGGGATCATGCCGTAGCCGACGACCGTGGCGGAGTGGGCGTACCACCGGCCGCCGTCGAACACCTGGGTCGCGGTGATCGTCGCGGGGTCGGTGCGGCCGTCGTGGTCGGCGAAGAGGATCCGGCTGCGCTCGATCCGCGCCGACCTCGGCGTGCCGTCCACATGGGCGCGCAGCGACTCCCGGGCGACCCGGGCGCGCTCCGCGTCGTTGGCGGGCCGCTGGGCGGGGGTCTCGCCGAAGCAGTGCCAGACGGTCTGCCCCTTCTCGGCCCGGGTGTCGTGGCAGTCGATCCGGCCGAAGGTCTCGACCCGCATGCCGAGGAGGCCGGAGAGGCCCGTGCCGGTCACCACGACGAGCAGTCCCAGCGCGAACAGCACGGTCCCGCCCAGGAGGTACGAGGCCGCCTTGAGCCGCCGCCCGTCCCACCGGCCCCCGCCCCGCCGGCCGTGCTCCCGCGCAGCGGCCCCGCCGCCCCGCGTCCCCACAGCGCCCATGGCCACCCCGTCCCCCGTCCCCGTGTTCCCCGCACCGCCCGCGCCCCTGCGCGGACGGTTTCGCCTTCACCGCATTGTCCCGGGCACGCCACAGGGGCGGCACCCCCGCGAAGGAGGTACCGCCCCTGTGGGACGTGCACGAGACGTCCCTGGGACGTACTCGGGACCGACCGATCGTGCGTCAGGAGGCCGGAGCCTCCGTGGCCGATCAGAAGTCCATGTCACCGCCCGGCATGCCGCCCGGAGCGGCCGCGCCGGCCTTCTCGGGCTTGTCGGCGATGACGGCCTCGGTGGTGAGGAAGAGCGCGGCGATGGACGCGGCGTTCTGCAGAGCGGAGCGCGTGACCTTCGCCGGGTCGAGAATGCCCTCGGCGATCATGTCGACGTACTCGCCGGTCGCGGCGTTGAGACCGTGACCGATCGGCAGGTTGCGCACCTTCTCCACGACGACGCCACCCTCGAGACCACCGTTGACGGCGATCTGCTTGAGCGGGGCCTCCAGCGCGAGCTTCACGGCGTTGGCGCCGGTCGCCTCGTCGCCCGTGAGGTCGAGCTTGTCGAAGACGGCCGAGGCCTGGAGCAGAGCCACGCCACCACCGGCGACGATGCCCTCCTCGACGGCGGCCTTGGCGTTGCGCACCGCGTCCTCGATGCGGTGCTTGCGCTCCTTGAGCTCCACCTCGGTGGCGGCGCCGGCCTTGATGACGGCCACGCCGCCGGCCAGCTTCGCGAGACGCTCCTGGAGCTTCTCGCGGTCGTAGTCCGAGTCGGAGTTCTCGATCTCGGCACGGATCTGGTTGACGCGACCCTGAACCTGGTCGCTGTCACCGGAGCCGTCGACGATCGTCGTCTCGTCCTTGGTGATGACGACCTTGCGGGCACGGCCGAGCAGGTCCAGGCCGGCGTTCTCCAGCTTGAGACCGACCTCCTCGGAGATCACGGTGCCACCGGTGAGGATGGCGATGTCCGCGAGCATGGCCTTGCGGCGGTCGCCGAAGCCCGGAGCCTTGACGGCGACGGACTTGAACGTGCCCTTGATCTTGTTGACGACCAGGGTGGAGAGCGCCTCGCCCTCGACGTCCTCGGCGATGATCAGCAGGGGCTTGCCCGACTGCATGACCTTCTCCAGCAGCGGGATCAGGTCCTTGACGCTGGCGATCTTCGAGTTGACGATCAGGATGTACGGGTCGTCGAGCGACGCCTCCATACGCTCCATGTCGGTGGCGAAGTACGCCGAGATGTAGCCCTTGTCGAAGCGCATACCCTCGGTGAGCTCGAGCTCCAGACCGAAGGTCTGGGACTCCTCGACGGTGATGACGCCTTCCTTGCCGACCTTGTCCATCGCCTCGGCGATCTTGGCGCCGATCTCGGTGTCGGCGGCGGAGATGGAGGCGGTCGAAGCGATCTGCTCCTTGGTCTCCACGTCCTTGGCCTGCTCCAGCAGAGCGGCGGAGACGGCCTCGACGGCCTTCTCGATGCCCCGCTTGAGGGCCATCGGGTTGGCGCCTGCGGCGACGTTGCGCAGACCCTCGCGGACGAGAGCCTGAGCCAGAACGGTGGCGGTGGTCGTACCGTCGCCGGCGACGTCGTCCGTCTTCTTGGCGACCTCCTTGACCAGCTCCGCACCGATCTTCTCGTACGGGTCCTCGAGCTCGATCTCCTTGGCGATGGAAACACCATCGTTGGTGATCGTGGGCGCGCCCCACTTCTTCTCGAGGACGACGTTACGGCCCTTGGGGCCGAGGGTGACCTTGACGGCGTCGGCGAGCTGGTTCATCCCGCGCTCGAGACCGCGCCGTGCCTCCTCGTCGAACGCGATGATCTTGGCCATGTGAAGTGGTCCTCCCGGACAGGGGTGGATTTCTCCGGACCGAGAGGCGCCCGCGACGGACGGCCTGCCTGTGTGGTGGTTCCTTGCCCCACCGCACCTGCGGGCCTCACCGGCCCGGTCCAAGTTTCTGTCACTCTCACCTGGAGAGTGCTAACGCCAATGATTAGCACTCGACCCCTGCGAGTGCAAGCGTCCCCCGTCGGATGTGGACAGGACGAGGGACGCGATGCGGAGATCGATCAGGCCCTCACCCCGGCCCTCACCTGGCCCTCACCCCGGGCCCCGCCCCGGTCCCGGGACGCACGGAGGGCCCGATCCCCTGATCCGGGGTCGGGCCCTGCGTGCGTGAGTAGTGTCGTCGGACGACCGCGCCGAGCTCAGCCGACGGCGAGCTTGACCATGTCGGCCTGGGGCCCCTTCTGGCCCTGCGAGATCTCGAATTCAACTCGCTGACCCTCTTCGAGGGTGCGGTACCCGTCCATCTGGATCGCGCTGTAGTGGACGAAAACATCCGCACCACCGTCGACCGCGATGAAGCCGTACCCCTTCTCCGCGTTGAACCACTTGACGGTGCCCTGAGCCATGCCTAACTCCCCTATTACTGGCCCTTGCACGGGACCGCACTTCGCGGACCCGGGTCGGAACTCACCCCCCGACAGGAGAGGGTGCGCGGCGCCGCAGCGCGTCGACCGCGGCCGAATGTATCCGCCCAACTGCCCTCTGCAACAGGTCAATCGGACGAGAATTCTGGGCACAGCAGAACGCGCGAATATGTGGGTTCAGTGAAATTTACGGGCAAGTCGGGCCAGGCAAAGGCCACTTATGCCACAAGAGGTTCACGTACTTTGGCTGCTTCTTATCGGGGCCGGGCGCATTCTCATATGCGGGCCGCACGAACAGCGGAAGGTGCTTCCCCAACTGTACCGTGCTCAACCATGCAGAATTGCCCCCTCCGCTTCTGGTGCGGAGGGGGCAACGTCGGTGACGCGGTGGTGCGGTGGGGCCGCGGGGCGGCCCGGGGGCGGTTCAGCAGCCGCCGGCCACCGCGGGGATGATCGAGACGCCCGCGCCGTCCGGCGTGGCCGCGTCCAGGCCTCCCTCGAAGCGCACGTCGTCGTCGTTGACGTACACGTTCACGAAGCGGCGCAGCTTGCCCTGGTCGTCCAGGACGCGGGCCGCGATGCCGGGGTGGTCCTTCTCCAGGGACTCGATGACCTCGGAGAGCTTCGCGCCCTCCGCCGGGACCTCGGCCTGGCCGCCCGTGTACGTGCGGAGGATGGTGGGGATGCGGACCTTGACGCTCATGGTGGGTGCCCTTCTTCCTTCGGTCGGGGTGGTCAGGCGGCGGCGAGGCCCGCGGCGCGGAACGCGTCCAGGCTCGGCTTGATCGTCGCCGTGGCCTGGGAGGTCGCGGCGACCGCGTCCAGCGTCTTGAGGCCGTCACCGGTGTTCAGCACGACGGTGGTGAGCGACGGGTCGATGACACCGGCCTCGATCAGCTTCTTCGTCACGCCGAGCGTCACGCCGCCCGCCGTCTCGCCGAAGATGCCCTCGGTGCGCGCCAGCAGCTTGATCGCGTCCACGACCTGCTCGTCGTTCACGTCCTCCACCGCGCCGCCGGTGCGGCGGGCGATGTCCAGGACGTAGGGGCCGTCCGCCGGGTTGCCGATGGCCAGCGACTTGGCGATGGTGTTCGGCTTCTGCGGGCGCACCACGTCGTGACCGGCCTTGAAGGCGGCGGAGACCGGGGAGCAGCCCTCGGCCTGGGCGCCGAAGATCTTGTACGGCCGGTCCTCGACCAGACCGAGCTTGATCAGCTCCTGGAACCCCTTGTCGATCTTCGTGAGCTGGGAGCCGGACGCGATCGGGATGACGATCTGGTCGGGCAGCCGCCAGCCGAGCTGCTCGCAGATCTCGTACGCCAGGGTCTTGGAGCCCTCGCCGTAGTACGGGCGGAGGTTGACGTTGACGAAGCCCCAGCCCTCGCCGAGCGGGTCGCCGATGAGCTCAGAGCAGAAGCGGTTGACGTCGTCGTAGTTGCCCTCGATGCCGACCAGCTCACCGCCGTACACCGCGGCCATGACGACCTTGCCCTGCTCCAGGTCGTGCGGGATGAACACGCACGAGCGCAGTCCGGCGCGGGCGGCGGCGGCGCCGACGGCTCCGGCCAGATTGCCCGTGGAGGAGCAGGAGAGGGTGGTGAAGCCGAAGGCGCGGGCGGCCTCGACGGCGATGGCGACGACGCGGTCCTTGAAGGAGTGCGTCGGGTTGCCGGAGTCGTCCTTCACGTACAGACCGCCGGTGACGCCCAGCTCACGGGCGAGGTTGTCGGCCTTGACCAGCTTGGTGAAGCCGGGGTTGATGTTGGGCTTCTCCGCGACGTCGGCGGGCACCGGCAGCAGCGGGGCGTAGCGCCAGATGTTGTCCGGGCCGGCCTCGATGCGCTTGCGCAGCTCCTCCGGGGAGCCGGTGGGCAGGTCGTAGGCCACTTCCAGCGGCCCGAAACAGGACGCACAGGCGAAGAGGGGGCCGAGCTCGAAACGCTCGCCGCATTCGCGGCAGGAAAGCGCCACGGCGGGACCGAGATCCACGGACGGGGTGGCGGCAGAAGCGGTGTTACCTGCAACGGTCTGAACAGCCATGATGGCGGAGGCCCTTTCTCCTCATCTTCCTCGCGACGCATTTCGTCACAAGACGGAATTGGCACCTTCCCCACCGTGACCTCGCGGTCGGCAGGAGGGTTGCCGGGACTTCAACGGGCCGTTCCCTCAGTCCCTCTGGATGAGCTCTATGGCACTGAATCTTCGATCCAGGCGTTTATGTACGGTCCGACCCCGACATGCGAGGGTCATCCGCGTTGTTCAAGACTGTAACCGAAGCACCGGACCGTTGAGATAGTCGTCCGAACCGCGAGATGGATCACACACAGGGAGTGCCGACCGTGCTCGAAGAGGTGGAACGCTGGCTGACCAGGCGTTCCTGGTCGTCCGACGACCGCCCGCTGACCCGGCTCACCGACGCCCGGGACGCCGATCCGCACCGTACGTCGGTGAGTGTCGTCCTGCCCGCGCTGAACGAGGAGGCCACGGTCGGCGCGATCGTGGCGACGATCCGCCGGGAGCTGATGGAGAAGGTCCGGCTGGTCGACGAGCTCGTGGTGATCGACTCCGGCTCCACCGACGCCACCGCCGCCGTCGCCCGTGCGGCGGGCGCGCACGTGGTCCACCGGGACGCGATCCTGCCCCGGATCCCGGCCCTGCCCGGCAAGGGCGAGGTCCTGTGGCGGTCACTCCTGGTGACCAGCGGCGAGATCGTCTGCTTCGTGGACGCCGACCTGAAGGACTTCTCGGCGGACTTCGTCTCGGGCACGGTCGGGCCGCTGCTCACCGATCCGGCCGTCCAGTTCGTCAAGGCGATGTACGACCGCCCGCTCGGCGACCGCGCAGGTCAGGGTGGTCGGGTCACCGAACTGGTGGCACGTCCGCTGCTCAATCTGCACTGGCCGCAGCTGGCCGGCTTCGTGCAGCCGCTGGGCGGCGAGTACGCGGTGCGGCGGTCCCTGCTGGAGCGGCTGCCGTTCCCGGTCGGTTACGGAGTGGAGCTGGGGCTGCTGGTGGACGCCCTGCACACCGTGGGCCTGGACGCGCTGGGCCAGGTCGACGTCGGCGTCCGCAGGCACCGGCACCAGGACGGGCAGGCGCTGGGCCGGATGGCGGCGGCGATCTACCGCACGGCGCAGCTGCGGCTCTCCCGGGGCCATCTGGTGCGGCCGGCGCTGACCCAGTTCGAGCGCGGCGAGGACGGCTTCGTGCCCCGTACCCATGCGGTGGACACGGAGGAGCGGCCGCCGATGCGGGAGATCGCGGAGTACGCCGAGCGCCACGCGGCGTGAGCAGTGAGCGGCTCCGGAGCGCCACGCGGCGGGAGGGGCGCAGGGCTCGGGAGGCGTTTGGCGGCTTCCCGAACGGGCTAGGTTCCGCTACATGGTCTCCGAGCACGCCGAACCCGCAGCCGCCTCCACCGCCCAGGTCCTCGTCGCGTCCAACCGCGGCCCGGTCTCGTACACGCTCGGCGAGGACGGGACGCTCGACGCCAAGCGGGGCGGTGGCGGTCTCGTCTCCGGGCTGAGTTCCGTCGACGACAAGCTGTGGGTCTGCGCCGCCCTCGGGGACGGTGACCGCGAGGCGGTGCGGCGCGGGGTCGGCGAGGCGGGCGTGCGGATGCTGGACATCGACGCCGAGGTCCACGCCGACGCCTACAACGGCATCGCGAACTCGGTGCTGTGGTTCGTGCACCACCTGCTCTACCAGACGCCCGTCGAGCCGGTCTTCGACGCGGAGTTCCGCCGGCAGTGGGCCTCGTACGAGACGTACAACCGGGCCTTCGCCGAGGCGCTCGCCGAGGAGGCGGGCCCCGGGGCGGCGGTCCTGGTGCAGGACTACCACCTGGCCCTGGTCCCCGGCATGCTCCGCGAGCTGCGCCCGGACCTCAGGATCGGCCACTTCTCGCACACCCCGTGGGCGCCCGTGGACTACTTCCGGCTGCTGCCCGACGACATCGCCGAGCAGTTGCTGCGCGGCATCCTCGGCGCGGACCGGGCCGCGTTCCTGACCCGGCGCTGGGCGGACGCGTTCATCAGCTGCTGTACGGAGATCCTCGGCGGCACGGGCCGGACCAGGATCGGGGTGCACGGCCTCGGGGCCGACGCGGACTTCCTGCGCCGGCGCTCGCAGGAGCCGGACGTGGCGGAGCGGATGGCGGCGCTGCGGGAGCAGGTGGGCGAGGGCCGCAAGACCATCGTCCGGGTGGACCGCACCGAACTGTCCAAGAACATCGTGCGCGGCCTGCACGCCTACCGGGCGCTGCTGGACGCCCGCCCGGAGTGGCGCGAGCGCGTCGTGCACATCGCCTTCGCCTACCCCTCCCGGCAGGACCTCGCCGTCTACCGGGACTACACGGCGGCGGTGCAGACCCTGGCCACGGAGATCAACGGGGCGTACGGCACGGAGACCTGGACGCCCGTGGTGCTCCATGTGAAGGACGACTTCGCCCGCTCGCTGGCCGCGTACCGGCTGGCGGACGTGGCGCTGGTCAACCCGATCCGGGACGGGATGAACCTGGTCGCCAAGGAGGTCCCCGTCGTCTCCGACCACGGCTGCGCGCTGGTGCTGTCGCGGGAGGCGGGGGCGTACGAGGAGCTGGGCGAGGACGCGATCGTGGTGAATCCGTACGACGTGACGGGCACCGCCGAGGCCCTGCACGAGGCGCTGACGATGAGCGCGGACGAACGGTCCGGCCGGACGAAGCGGCTGGCCGGGGCGGCGACCGCGCTGCCGCCCCAGCAGTGGTTCCTCGACCAGCTGGACGCCCTGCGCCAGGGGTGAGCCCCCGGGGCCGGGACAGGGCCGTTCGGTCACGGCCGCTCGGTCACCGGCGCTCGGTCACGGCCGTTCGGTCACGGCCGTTCGGTCACAGCCGCTCGGCCAGGGCCGCCAGGAACGCGACGACGGCGGCCGGGCCCGGCACCGACAGGTCGGCCCGCTCGGCCAGTTCGGGCACCTCGGCGCTGCCGCTGCACACCAGCAGGCCGGGGATGCCGTCCGGGCCCTCGGACCGCAGCTTCTCCACCGCGGCGAACGCGGCGAGGTCCCCGAGGTCGTCGCCCGCGTAGATCACGGATTCGGCGTCCAGCTCCGCGACGAACGCGGCGAGCGCGACGCCCTTGTCCATGCCGGGCGGGCGCAACTCCAGGACCAGGCGGCCCGGTTCGACGATCAGCCCGTGCTGCGCGGCCAGCTCGCCGAGGGGTCCGCGCAGCGTCTCGAAGGCCGCCTGCGGGTCCTCGGCGCGTCGGGTGTGGACCGCGACGGCCTGCCCCTTCTCCTCGATCCAGGTGCCGTGCCAGGCACCGAACTCGTGCAGTACGCCGGGGAGTTCGGCACGTGCCGCGATGACGCCCGGGTGCGGGGCGGGGGCGTGGACGGTGCCGGTCACCGCGTCCCAGCGCTCGGCGCCGTAGTGCCCGAGCACGACGAGATGCTCCAGGCCGGGAACGCCCGCGAAGCCCCCGTAGCGCACGGCGACGCCCGCCGGGCGGCCGGTGATCACGGCGACGGCGGCGACCTTCGGCGCGAGCGCGGCGAGCGCGGCCACCGTGCCGGGGTGGGCACGGGCCTGCTCGGGGTCCGGAACGATGTCGGCGAGCGTGCCGTCGAAGTCGAGCGCGACGACCGCACGGTCGGGCCGGGCGAGAGCGGCGTCGAGCCCCTCGCGGCCGGCCGGGGTGGTCGGGTTCGGCAGGTGTGCGAAGTGGCTGCCCATGGGACGAGCCTATGCCCTGGACGGGTTGATCACGAGCGTTGTCGATGCGGCGACGACTACTCACGGGCGCCCGCGAGTTCGACCGGCCGGGTCCGCAGTGCGAGCGAGGCCGGCAGGACGGCGGAGACGGCGGCCAGGAGCGCGGCGGCCGCGACGACGAGGCCGAGCGTTCCCCACGGCACCATCACGACGGCGGACGGGACGCCCAACAGCACCAGCGCACCCCACACCACCAGCAGGTTCACCGCCGCGACCACTCCTCCGAGCACCGCGCCCACCCCGACCGCCGCCACCGCCTCGGCCGCGACGAGCCGCAGGATCTGGGGCACGGTGGCCCCGGCGAGGCGGAGCACGGCGAGGTCGCGGACCCGGTCGGCGGTGGCCATGACCAGGGTGTTGGCCAGGGCGATCCCCGTACAGAGAAGAGCGATGCCGAGGATCATCCGGAGCCCGGTCCCGGTGTGGTCGTCGTCGGCCCCCGGACCGTTCGCGGCGTGCCACGCGGCCCGGGTCGTCACCTGCGCACCGGTGGCGGCTCCGGCGGTACGCAGCGCGGCTGCGACGGCCCTGTGGTCACCGTCCTCGGCGACCTTGACGTCGATCCGGTCTACGCCCGCGCCACCGGCGTTGCGCGGGGTGACGTAGACGCCGTTGTCGCCGGTGCCGGTGGCCAGGACGGCGGCGATCCGCAGCGAGGTCTCGCGCCCGTCGCCGAGCCAGACGGTGACCCGGTCGCCGATCCGCGTGGTCAGCCACTCCTCGTTGACGACGATCCCGCCGTCGTCGAGATCGGTGAGCCGGCCCGACGTCACGGGCAGCTCCGACACGGCGGCCAGCCGGGCGGGGTCGACCGCACGGGCCGGGGAGGAGACGAGGGCCGTGTCCTCTTCCAGGACGGTGACGGCCGTGGACCGGGAGACGCTGACCACGGCCCCCTCGACGGCCCGCGCCCGCTCCACGAAGGCGGGTGCCAGCGGCCGGCCCTCCTGTCCCGACGTCACCACGAAGTCGGCGGTCGTGGCGGTGCGCGCCTCGGTGGACCTGGCCTCCTCCAGGGTGGCGACGGTGCCCGTGAGGGAGGCGGCGAGGGCGACGGTGATGAGGACGGGCGCGGCGACGGCGGCGGTCCTGCGCACCCCGGCGGCGGTGTTCTCCCGGACGAGTACGCCGAGGGCGCCGGGCAGCCGCGCGGGCAGCCAGGTCAGCAGCCGGCCGGCCGGGCGCACCAGGACGGGGGCGAGGAGGGCGCAGCCGGCGATGAGGAGCATCGGCCGCGTCACGTAGGACTTGCGGCCCAGCAGATCGCCGGGGTCGACGGCCAACGCCAGTGCGGGCAGGCCCAGTCCGGCGAGCAGGACCAGGGTGGCGGTCGCCCAGCGGCTCACCGGCATGACGCGGCTGTCGACGGCCGCCTCGCGCAGCGCCTCGGTCGGCGCGGTGCGCCCCGCCCGGTGACAGGAGACGAGCGCCCCCGCCGTGGCGACGGACACCCCGGTCCAGAAGGCGGTGTGCAGCGGCCAGGACGCGTCGCCGAGGGCGAACCAGGGCGGGGCGAGACCCGCGTCGGTCATCCGGCCGACCAGCAGGGGCGCGCCCCTGGCCCCGAGCCAACTGCCCGCCGCCGAGGCGAGGATGCCGACGAGGACCGCTTCGGCGCACACCGTACGGCGGATCTGGCCAGGCGTCGCACCGGCCGTGCGCAACAGTCCGAACTCCCGCCGCCGTTGGGCCACGGCGAACGAGAACGTCGAGCCCACGACGGCGGCGGAGACGAACAGGGTGATGCCCGCGGCGGTGCCGAGCAGCGCGTTGACGGAGACCAGGGCTCGGGCGTCGCGGTCGGGGTCGGGATCGGCGCGGCGGCGGTCGTGGCCGGTGAGGACGTCCATGCCGCTGTCCGGCCCGAGCAGCCCGCGTACGGCGGTGGCGTCGGCGTGCACCACGAGGGCGTCGATGTCCGGGGAGATCCGGGCGGCCTCGGCGTCGGTGAAGAAGACGGCCTCCTCGAAGCCCCGTCCGGCCACGGTGCCGACGACGGTCCGGGCGCCGCTCCCGGCCGGGGTGCGGACCCGGACGCGGTCACCGGCACGCAGGAGCGCGTCGCCGGGCCCGGTGGTCACGACGACCTCGCCGGGGGCGGCGGGGGCCCGGCCCGAGGTGAGGCGGTACGGGGCCCCGGCGGCGGCCGACCACGGGTGCCCGGCGCGGGCTTCGCCGCCCCTTTCGGTACGCGGCGTTCCGACGTCCACCGGGAAGGTCCGGTCCTCCACCGTGCGGCCGAGGGCGGCCAGTCGGGAGGCGACGCGCTCCGTGACCGGGCCGGGGCGGTCGAGGGGCGCGGTCCGGGTCCCGGTCGGGGTGTCGACGTGGAGGCGGTCGGCGGCCCGGACGACGACGGGAGCGGCGGCGAAGCGTTCGGGCCCACGCTCCGGGGCGTCGAACGTCGCGGCGAGGGCCAGTCCGGTGGCCGCGATCAGGCCCACCCCCAGGGCCAGGGCGACGAAGGAACCGACGAAGGTGACCCACCGCGTCCGCACCCCGCGCAGAGCGAGCATCAGCACGGGACCACCGCCGAGGAAGCCGAGGCCGTCGGGGCCGTCGCAGAGGCCGACGCCGGGGCCGCCGCAGAGGCCGAGGAAGCCGGAGAAGCCCCCGTCGGCGAGGCCGAGCCCACCGCCATCCGGGCGGCGACCCGCTCCGCCGACGGCGCGTCCAGCTCGTCCCGGATCCGGCCGTCGGCGAGGAAGACGACCCGGTCGGCGAAGGAGGCGGCGACCGGATCGTGGGTCACCATGATCACTGTGCGTCCTTCGTCGGTCATGTCGCGCAGCAGGCCGAGCACCGCGCGCCCGGTGGTGGAGTCCAGGGCCCCGGTCGGTTCGTCGCCGAAGAGCACCTCGGGCCGGGTCACCAGAGCGCGGGCGATGGCCACCCGCTGCTGCTGGCCGCCGGAGAGCTCGCCGGGCCGGTGTCCGGCCCGCTCGCGCAGCCCGACCTGGTCCAGCGCGTGGAGCACCTCGGCCTTGCGGGGCCGCCGTCCGGCGAGCCGCAGCGGCAGGGCCACGTTCTGCGCTGCGGTCAGCGACGGCAGCAGGTTGAACGCCTGGAAGACGAAGCCGATCCGCCCCCGGCGCAGCCGGGTCAGCCGGGCCTCGCTCAGTCCGGTCAGATCCGTGTCGCCCAGCAGCACCCGGCCGCCGGTCGGCCGGTCCAGGCCCGCGATGCAGTGCAGGAGCGTCGACTTGCCGGAGCCGGAGGGCCCCATGACCGCGGTGAACGTACCGGGGCGGATGGTCAGGGTGACATCGTCGAGCGCTTTCACCATGCTGCCGTCGCGGCCGTAGGAGCGGGTGACGGACCGGAGCCGAACGGCCGGTACCTGGCCGGTTGTCGCTGCTGGATTCATGGTGTCCACTCAACCGGCGGCGCTCGCACGGCACATCACGGCGAGGTGGAGTCCGGTGGTGGAGCCAGCTCCACCATCGAGGTGGCAGCGGGCAGGGTGGCTGGGCCGCGCGACCGTCTCGTAGCGTGCCCGGCATGCTCTCCCCCAGCCCGCCGCCTCCGTCACCGGGGCCCCGGCCCGCCCTCCCCCGGGCCCTGTCCCGCCGCCTCCTCGGCGGTCGGCGGTGGCGTGCCGCGCTCTACCTCCTGACCAGCGTGCCCCTCGGCATCGCGACGCTGGTCGCGCTGCTCCTGCTGGCCGTCGCGGGCAGCGCGCTGGCCGTTCTCGTCATCGGGGTGCCGCTGCTGCTGACGCTCGTCCTGGCCGGGGTCCCGCTGGCCGCGCTGGAGCGGCGCAGGCTCCGGCTGGTCGACCCGGTCCCCGTCCTCGATCCGCACCGCGAACCGCCCGAGCCGGGCCTGGCGTCCTGGCTGCGTACCCGGCTCCAGGAGCGTTGCACCTGGCGGGAGTTGGCGTACGCGCTGCTCTTCGCGTTCGTCCTGTGGCCGCTGGAGGCGCTGGCCGTCTCCACGGTGCTCCTGGTGTGCGGCGGGCTGATCGGGACGCCGGTGATAATGGCGGCGGGCGGGGACGGGGAGGCGCGGGTCCTGAAGCTCTGGCTCGCCGACTCCTGGCCGGAGGCGTTCGCGGTGCTGCTGGCGGGGGTGGTGCTGCTGCCGTTGCTGACCTGGCCGCTGGGGGTGGTGGTCCGGGGCCGGGCCGTACTGACCCGGGCACTGCTGGCCGCGCCGGATTCCGCGCTCGACTCCCGGATCGCGGAGCTGGACCGGTCGCGGATGCGGCTGGTGGACGCGTTCGAGGCGGAACGCCGCCGTATCGAGCGCGATCTGCACGACGGGGCGCAGCAGCGGCTGGTGGCGCTCTCCATGACGCTGGGCCTCGCCCGGCTGGAGAAGCCCGCCGAACCGCTGGGCGGGCTGCTGGACCGGGCGTACGAGGAGGCGTCGGTCGCGCTGGTGGAGATCCGGGAGCTGATCCACGGGATCCATCCCCACATCCTCACCGACCGGGGTCTGGTGGCCGCCGTCGAGGACCTGGCGGACCGCTCGCCGGTCCCGGTCGATGTGCGGCTGGCCGTACCGGACCGGTTGCCCCAGGCCGTCGAGACCGCGGTCTACTTCGCGGTCAGCGAGGCGCTGGCGAACGTGGCGAAGCACAGCGGGGCGACGCGGGTGACGGTGACCGGCGCGCATGCGAGGGGGCGGCTGACGGTGGAGGTCGAGGACGACGGACGCGGGGGAGCGCGGCCGGGCGGAACGACGAACGGAGACGCGGGCAGAGACGCGGAGGCGGGCGCGGAAAACAGTAGTGGCGGCACAGTCGGTACGGGCAGGGCAGGCGGCACGGGTCTCCAGGGCGTCACCGATCGCCTCTCCGTGCTGGGCGGGACCCTGCTACTGTCCAGTCCGCCCGGGGGGCCGACGGTGTTCCGGCTGGAGGTTCCCTGCCCGCCCGCGGATTCGAGGACCTGATGCTGCGCGTCGTACTGGCCGAGGACAGCGTGCTCCTGCGCGAGGGCCTGGTCGGCCTGCTGGAACGCTTCGGGCACCGGGTCCTCGCCGCGGTGGGCACCGCCGAGGAGCTGACGGCCGCCGCCCTGGAGCACCGCCCGGACATCGTGGTGACCGACGTCCGGATGCCGCCCGGCTTCTCGGACGAGGGCCTGCGGGCCGCCGTCGCGCTGCGCGGGAGGCTGCCGGGGCTGCCGGTGCTCGTACTCAGCCAGTACGTCCAGCGCACCTACGCCGAGGATCTGCTGGACGCCTCGGACGGTACAGGGGTGGGCTACTTGCTCAAGGAGCGCATCGGCCACGTCGAGGAGTTCGCCGACGCGCTGCGCCGGGTGTCCGAGGGTGCCACGGTGGTGGACCCCGAGGTCGTGCGGCAGCTGATCCGGCACCGCCGTGACCCGCTGGCCCGGCTCACCGCCCGTGAACAGGAAGTGCTGGCCCTGATGGCGGAGGGCCGGTCCAACGCGTCCGTCGCCGAGGCCCTGCACGTCGGCGAGGGCACGGTCAGCAAGCACTTCGGCTCGATCCTCACCAAGCTCGACCTCGACGTCTCGGACGCCACCAACCGCCGGGTGCTGGCGGTCCTGGCGTTCCTGCGCGGCTGAGCCCACCGCCGCTCTCGCCCTTCTCCCTCCCGGCCTCCCCGTACCGCCACCCGGACCCTCCCCGACCTCGCGAGCTTGACAGCCATTCCCTCACGACTCCATGATTCCATTAATTGACTAATGGAATCGAGGCGAGGCGCGTGGCAGACACGAGCACTCCGAACGGGACGTCCGGCAGCTGGGCCCTGGAAGCCCGCGGCCTGGGCAAGCGCTACCGGCGCGGCTGGGCGCTGCGCGACTGCTCCTTCCGGATCCCGGCCGGCCGCATCTGCGGTCTGGTCGGGCCGAACGGGGCCGGCAAGAGCACCCTGCTCGGACTGGCGACCCGGCAGGTGCAGCCGACGACCGGCGAACTGCGGGTCTTCGGCGTACCGGTCGACGACCCCGCCGTGATGCCCAGATTCGCCTTCCTCGGACAGGAGAAGCCGCTGTTCAAGCGGTTCAGCGTGGCCGACACCCTGCGCATGGGCGCCGAGCTGAACCCCGGCTGGGACGCGGCGGCGGCGGAGCGGATCGTCCGCTCCGGCAACGTCCCGCTCCACGCCCGGGTCGGCACGCTCTCCGGCGGCCAGCGCACCCGGGTGGCCTTCGCCCTCGCCTTCGGCAAGCGGCCCGACCTGCTGCTCCTGGACGAGCCGATGTCGGACCTCGACCCGCTGGCCCGCGACGAGATGAGCACCCTGCTGATGTCGGAGGCCGTCGAACGCGGCACCACGGTGGTGATGTCCTCGCACATGCTGACCGAGCTGGAGGACATGTGCGACTACCTGCTGGTCGTCGCCGAGGGCCGGATCCGGATGGCCGGTGACGCCGACGCGCTGGTCCCGGCCCACGCGCTGGTCACCGGGGTGGCCCGGGACGGCGCGCCGCCGCCCGAGCTCGCCCACCACACGGTCGTCGAAACCCGCCTCCAGGGACGGCAGTTCCAGGCGATGATCCGGCCGAAGGGCCCGCTCCCGGCCGACTGGGAGACGGCCGAACCCTCCCTGGAGGAAGTCCTCCTCGCCCATCTCCGCTCCCCGGACGCACCCTCGCTCTACACCCAGGGCGCCCGCGTCGAGGCCGAAGGGAACCAGGCCGCATGAGCACCACCCTCACCGAGAAGCCCGCCGGGATCGACTCCGGCCGCCGCCTGTTGCGCGGAGTGCCGTGGCTCGTCGTCCGCCAGCACCGGGTCGCGCTGGCCTGCGTCCTCGGCCTCACCCTGCTGACCGCGCTCTGGATCGTGTACGAGCGCAACGAGCTGGTGCAGCTGCTCGACGCGAAGGGCTGGCCGGAGAAGGACGCCGGCCGGCCGATGGAGAACAACCGGGGCTACAACTACATCAACAGCGTCCTCAGCGGCCTGCCCCTGATCCTCGCCGTCTTCATCGGCGCCCCGCTGATCGCTGGCGATCAGGAGAACGGCACCGCGCAGCTCGTCACCACCCAGTCCGTCACCCGCCGCCAGTGGCTGATCGCCAAACTGGGCCTGGCCTACGCCCTCGCGCTGATCTCCGGCCTGGTGCTCTCGGCCCTGTTCACCTGGTGGTGGAAGCCCTACCGCTCGGTCTTCCTCAGCGACTGGATCGACGGCGTCATCTTCGACAACACCGGGCCCGTCCTGCCCGCGTTCCTCCTCTTCCTCACCGCGGCGGGCGTCACCATCGGCGTCGTGGTCCGCCGGGTGCTCCCGGCGATGGTGATCACGTTCCTCTTCACCACCATCACCACCATGTTCGTCTGGGACGAGGTGCGCGTACGCCTCGGCACCACGCAGATGTTCACGTACCCGATGGACACCGAACTCCCTGCCCGGTTCGACGAGGCGTACGAGGTGGACCGCTGGGTCGGCAGTGCCGACGGGACGCTGTACGGCTGGGGCACCTGCGCCGAGGCGACCGACAAGTTGCAGAACGCGTGCATCAAGGAGCACGGCATCGTCAACGACGTCATCGAGTACCTCGACTACAGCCAGATGGCGTCGATGCAGTGGACCGCGGCGGGCCTCCTGCTCGCCGGAACGGCCCTGCTCACGGCGTTCACCCTGTGGCGGGTCTCGCGTCGCCCGCTGTGAGTACGCCCCTGTCCCCCTACGTAGAGTGTCGGCATTCGAGCGGAAGGTGAAGGCCGTGGTCGTGTTCCGCATCGACCGGCGCAGTGGAGTGGCGACCTATCTCCAGATCGTCCGGCAGGTCGAGCAGGCGCTCCGGATGGGCGCGCTGGAGGAGGGCGACCGCCTGCCCACCGCCGCCCAGGTCGCCGCGACCACCAAGGTCAACCCGAACACGACCCTCAAGGCCTACCGCGAACTGGAGCGCATGGGCCTGGCCGAAGTGCGGCAGGGAGCCGGCACGTTCATCACCCGCTCCCTCGCCCAGCCCCAGTCCGGCCCCGACTCACCGCTGCGCGCCGCCCTCGCCGACTGGCTGGCCCTGGCCCGTGCCGAAGGGCTCACCGGCCAGGACGTCACCGCCCTGTTCCACTCGGCGTTCGACAGCGCCTATCCGGGCGAGACGACGGGCTGACGGACCGGGGCCTCCCCCCGGTCAGGCGCGGCTGTAGCGGTAGCCGCTGCCGTGGGCCGGGCCGACGTCGTGCAGGATCCCCGATCCGGCGACGGTGAAGAACGAGGATTCGGTGTCGCGGCACATCCCGGTGGAACGGGCCTGGTCCACCACGCCGGCGCCGACGTTGATCCGCTTCCCGCCGTCCGCCACCGAGGTCAGCTTCGCCGTGTACTCGCAGTGCCCCGAGCCCTGTACGTCGGCGACGAGGGTGACCGCGCTCTGCCCCGGCGACACCCGCCGCACGACCACGGTGTGGGGCTGGAGGACGTCGTACTGCGATGCGATGGACCAGGTGCCGACGAAGGACTGCGGCACCCGGTTGTCCGGTCCGGCGGGATCCGGGTCAGGGGCGGGGGGCTTCGGAGCGCCCCCGGAGCCGCCCGACCCGGACGACCCGGACGAACCGGCCCCGCCCTGCGCGCCGCCTCCGCCGGAGGCTGCCGCCTCCTGGCCCCCGGACGAACCTCCGTCGGCAGCGGAGCCCTCGCCGCTGCCGCCCTGCCCGCCCGCCGCGTCGCCGCCTCCCTCGTCCTTCTCCTTCTCCTTCTCGTCGTCCTTCTTCTTGTCCTTGTCCTTCGCGCCGTCCTTGCCGTTCTCGTCGTCGCCCTTGGCGGAGGGCGAGGCCGCGGGGGCGTCGCCGGTGTCGGGCGGTGCCGCGGACCCGCCGCCCCGGGCGTCCGCGCCGCCGCCGGGGTCGCGGTTGAGGAAGGCCGTGGTGCCACCGGCCACCAGTACGGCGACGACGGCGGCCGCGACGACCCAGGCACGCCGCCGACGACGCGGTCGGTCCCCAACAGCCGCGGTGGCCGGAACGACCACCGCGCCGGACGGCTCGGGGGCCGCGTCCGGCCCGGCCTGCTGCTCGGGCTTCGGGTCCGGTGCGTCGTCCTTCGCCGACGCGGGCCGCAGATCGACCGTGCCGGGATCGGGACCCGCGGGGACGGCAGAGGCAGCGGGGGCCGCCGGGACGGCGAGGACAACCGGGGCGGCGGGGGCAGCGGGCTCGTTGGATCCCGGGGTCGCGGGTCCCGCGCCCTCCGGCGTATCCGCGCCCTCCGGGGGCCCGGCACTCTCCGGTACGTCCGGGCCGCCCGGTCCCTCCGGCTGCTCGGGGTCCTCCGGCACCTCCGCGTCGAGCAACAGGGCCGCCTGCTGCGCCAGTCGGGCCAGGAGCACCGGCGGCAGCCACGCGCCGCGCAGGGCGCCCGAGGGCCGCGCGGGCGTCATGCTCTCCAACAGCGCGTCCACACCCGGGCGTTCGGCGGCACTCTTGGTCAGGCAGCGTTCGATCAGCTCGCGCAAGGGGGCGTCCGCCACCGCCGCGAGGTCCGGCGGGGACTGGACGATCCGGAACATCACGGCGTGCTGGTTGCTCACCCCGGCCCCGAACGGCAGGCTCCCGGTGGCCGCGTACATCAGCACACAGCCGAGGGAGAAGACGTCCGCCCCGGGCCCGGTCTCCTCGCCGAGGATCTGTTCGGGCGCCATGAAGCCGGGCGAGCCGATGACCATGCCGGTGCTGGTGAGCAGGGACTCCACGGAGACCTGGAGCGCGCGGGCGATGCCGAAGTCGATGACGCGGGGGCCGTCGACGGTGAGCAGGACGTTGGACGGCTTCAGATCCCGGTGGACGATCCCGGCGGCATGAATACCGCGCAGCGCTCTCAACAGCCCTTCGGCCAGCACGTTCACCGAGTCGACGGGCAGCGGACCGTGCTCCCGGACGGCCTGTTCGAGGGAGGGGCCGGGCACATAGCCGGTGGCCACCCACGGCTGCTCGGCGTCGGGGTCGGCGTCGAGCACGGGCGCGGTGTACCGCCCGCCGACCCGGCGGGCCGCCTCGATCTCCCGGCGGAAGCGGGCCCGGAACTCGCCGTTCGCGATGTGCTCCTCGTGCACCACCTTCACGGCCACCGTGCGCCCGCCCCCGGAGCGGGCCAGATACACCCGGCCCATCCCGCCCGCACCGAGCCGGCCGAGCAGCGGATAGGGCCCGATCCGGGCCGGGTCACCGGCCGCGAGCGGCCGTATGCCCTCCATCGCCGTGTAGCGCCCGCTGTCCTTGCCCTTGCTCATCCTGACCCGATCCCCCGATGGCCTTTGCCCCTGCGGTCGTTCACATCCGGCCGGAGCCGTTCGCGCAACGCTCAGGATAGGCCGGAGAACGGTCACGCACGGCGGGGGCCGCCTCCCGGGAGGGGATCCCGACGGGTCCGTAGGATCGCGGTCATGGGGACGAACACGGGGGGTCGCGTCCAGAGCGGCCTCGGGGAGCGCGTCGCCGGGCCGGTCTGCGGTCTCCTGGCGTTCTGCGTGGTGCCGGCCGGACTTCTGTCGGGCCCCTCGGCGGGCTGGCACGCGGTCCTGCCCATGATGGCGGCGGTGCTCGGCGCGCTCGCCGCGGCCGGCCTGCACACCCGGGTCCGGGTCGTCCCGGCGGCCGCCGTGGTCGTGGCCGTCTGTTCCACCCTCGGCACGGTGTTCGGCCGGCCTCCGGCACTGGAGAAGGCGACCGGCGTGGCCACCCTGGTGGAGATCGCGGGGGTGCTGGTGCTCGTCTGCCTGGTCGCCCGGTACGCCGAGCCCCGGCAGGCCTTCGTGCTCTGCACCGTACTCGGGGCGCTGGCGTCGACGGCGCTCCTGCGGCTCCAGGTCCCCGCGACCCTGCTCGAAGCCGCCGCGCAGAGCGCCTTCTTCGCGCTCGGCGCCATCGCCGCGGCCGCGACGGGCGGCGGTCTGCGCACCCTGGAGACGCGCCGGATCCGGGCCGTGCACGAGGCCCGCCGCAGCCAGCGCCTCCAACTGGCGGGCGATCTGCATGACTTCGTGGCCCACGATGTGTCGGGCATCGTCGTGCTGGCCCAGGCGGCACAAGTGATCGGCGCGGACCACCCGGAGAAGCTCCTGCCGCTCCTCCGGCAGATCGAGGCCTCCGGCCATCAGGCCCTCGGCTCCATGGACCGTACGGTGCTGATGCTCCGGTCCTCCGACGGAGCGGACCCGGGCGGCCGGGGCGCGGCGGATGCGTCACCGCCGGGGGCCTCCGGCCTCGAGGACATCGTGGACGTCGTCGACCGGTTCCGGGCCGCCGGCCGGGCCACGGTGCGCCTGGACCTCGACCGGTCGCCCGAGCAGATCGGCCGGGTGCCCCGCGAAGTGGCGAGCACCGCCCACCGGGTGGTGGTGGAGGCGCTGACCAACGTACGGCGGCACGCCGGCGCCACGCCGTGGGTGACCGTGTCCGTGGCGTCCGGCCCCGAGCACCCGGAAGCGGTGCTCACCGTGTCCGTGGCCAACGGCGCCCCCTCCGCCGGCGAGGCGGGCCGAGGGCGTCTCGGCGACCGGGGCCGGCCCGGGGCCACCGGCCTGGAGGGGCTCGCCGAACGGGCTCGGGCGCTCGGGGGGACCCTCGAGTTCGGCGTCCACGAGGGGCGCGGCTGGCGGGTCGTCGCGGTCCTGCCGCTGGCCGGGGCGGGGCCGGAACCGGTCGCCTGACGCGGGCCGTTCACGTGCTCGGCGGGGCCGTTCACGTCCTCAGCCGCGGGCGCAGCGCTTGCACACGCCGCGCCGCCGGAAGTAGTAGGCGAGGGTGGCGGCCGCCAGGGCGATCCCCCACACCGGCCAGACCATCTCCGGCACCGTGGCGCCCCAGTCGTCCCTCTGGTTGTCGAAGGCCCCCTGGAGGTGCAGGCGGGCACCCGCCGGCCCCGGAGGCCCACCGCCCAGCGGGGGAAGACCTCGCCCCAGCGGCGCACCAGGCCCAGCGTGAGCAGCGAGCCGAGCGCCCCCATGGTGGCGAGCGCGGCGCCGAAGAGCCAGAGGTGGTCCTCCTTGCCCTCCTCCCAGAGCTCTTCGGAGATGCCGAGCGGGATGCCCAGGGCCCAGGCCCACCGCGTCGCGGCGTACAGCAGAGGGACGGCGACCGCCGTGCGGACGGCTCTTCGGCCCCAGCGGGCGGCGGACTCCGGCGAGGTCCAGCCGGCGCCCGCTTCGGTGCGCCCGCAGCCGGTGCACGCGCCGGACGTACGGCGCTGGTAGACGACCGCGGAGGCGGCCATGAGGCCCACCGCGACCACCGCGAACACCTGGTTGATCACACTCCAGTTGATGGCGCCGAACTTCAGTAGGAAGACATAGGCGAGATTGCCGAGGATCCGGAAGTCGGCGAGCGTGCAGAACACGGCGGCCGCCGCGAGCGCGGTGGCCCCGACCAGCACCGGGGTGGGGATCCGTCGGCGGCCGGGCAGCGCGAGAAGGACCGCGACCGCGGCGCTGCCCAGGAACCCGCCCGCGATCCACGGAGCCAGCCGGTCACGGCCGACGTGCTCGAAGGCCGAGTACTCCGGGTTGGCGTCGTCGGCCCCGAACGGGAAGCCGTCGCCGCCGAGGGCCCAGTAGGTGTGGGCGAGTCCGTAGAGGAGAAGCGCCAGGACGGCCGCACAGCCGATCAGGGCCGTGGAGTCGCGTCGCCCGGCCCCTCGGTCCGGTGCGCCGCCGGCCGGCCGGGCCGGCCTGCGTTCGGTCACGTGCGTCACGGTGTTTCCTCCTCGGCTCGTCCTCCGGGCAGCATCGCGGGACGGGCCCACCGGGCACATCTGCCGAACGGCAGATATCCGGCGGCCGGCGACGGACCGGGGCATGGGCCGTGGAGGTCGTCCGGGCACGGAACCGGTGGCCGCACGGGCGGACCCGAACTACGGTTCCGCTCGTGACCCTGCGCATACTCCTCGCCGACGACCAGGAATCCGTACGCGTCGGATTCCGCCTCATCCTGGATTCCCAGCCCGACATGGACGTGGTCGGTGAGGCGTCCGACGGTCAGCAGGCCCTCGAACTCGCCGCGGAGCTGCGCCCGGACGTCGTTCTCGCCGACATCCGCATGCCGCGCCTGGACGGCCTGGAGCTCACCCGCCGGCTGGCCGGGCCCGGGGTCGAGAACCCGCTGCGCGTGGTGGTGGTGACGACGTTCGGGCTCGACGAGTACGTCCACACCGCGTTGGGCAACGGCGCCTGCGGCTTCCTGCTGAAGCGATCGGGGCCCACGTTGCTGGTGGAGGCGGTGCGCGCGGCGATGGCGGGCGACACCCTGATCAGCCCCTCGCTCACCGTCGGTCTGCTGCGGCACCACCGGGAGGCCGGCCGGCCCAGGGCCGCGCAGCCGCTCGACGCGCTGACGGTCCGGGAGACGGAGATCGCCCGGCTGGTCGCCCGGGGGATGACCAACGCGGAGCTCGGGGCCGCACTTTTCATCTCGGCCGGCACGGCCAAGACGCATGTCTCCAACATCCAGCGGAAGTTGGCCGTCCGCAATCGGGTCGGCATCGCCGCGTGGGTCTGGGGCAACGGTCTGGAGGAGTGAATCCGGCCACCACGGAGGAGTCGGACTGATCCGTCATCTCCGGTTGGAACAGGGCGTGTTCACCGCTTTTGACGGGCCCTCACATCTCTGAGACCGCATCGTCATCAAGCCGTCGTCGCACCCACACAGACGTCGGAGATCGACATGATATACATGCCAAATCATGTGTACCGCGAGTAGAGGAACGGTCAAATGACCCCGGCCGAAGACAAGGGGCGCGGCGCTTCCGACAGTCCCTCGTACGACCCGAAGGGGCGGGGTTTCTACGGTGCCGTGACCGTCAGTGAGCGGGGGCAGGTCGTGATTCCGGCCAAGGCCCGTCGCGATCTGGACATCCATGCGGGCGACAAGCTCCTGGTTCTCGGTGACCCGCAGCACGGCATCGCTCTGCTGAAGCTCGAATCGCTGATGCAGAGCGGCTTCTCCCCTCCCGGCGGTCATCTCCAGCAGGGTCACGGGCAGTCACAGGAGGCTGACGACAAGGAATGAACGAGACATGAACACAGTCATCCGCTGCCAGGACCTGTCGAAGAGGTACGGGGAACTGCTCGCCGTCGACGGCGTCTCCTTCGAGGTCCAGCAGGGCGAGATATTCGGCATGATCGGCCCCAACGGGGCCGGAAAGAGCACCCTCATGGAGTGCGTCGAAGGACTGCGCACCCGTGACAGCGGCTCCGTCGAGGTGCTGGGCATGGACCCGGCGAAGGACGCGGCGGAGATACACGAGCGCGTGGGTCTGCAACTCCAGACCTCCGCGCTGCCGCCCCGCATCAAGGTCGGGGAAGCGCTGCAGCTCTTCTCCTCCTTCTACCGCAACCCCGGCGACTGGCGGAAGACGCTTCGGGAACTGGGCCTGGACGAGAAGGTCAACTCCTACGTCGACAAGCTCTCCGGTGGTCAACGCCAGCGCGTTTTCATCGCGTTGGCCCTGGTCAACAACCCCGAGCTGATCTTCGTAGACGAGATCACCACGGCGCTCGACCCGCAGTCCCGGCACGCGGTGTGGGACGTGATCCGCGACATCCGCGACAACGGCACCACGGTGTTCCTCACCACCCACTTCATGGAAGAGGCCGAGCGCCTCTGCGACCGGGTGGCGATCGTCGACCACGGCAGGCTCATCGCACTGGACACCGTGACGAACCTGATCAACTCGCTCGACGGCGAGACCAAGTTGACGTTCACGGTGAACGGCCGCCCGCCGATCAATGAACTCCAGGCACTGCCCTCGGTCATCCACGTGGAGCGCACCGAGGGGCGCGTCGTGGTCCGCGGCAAGGGCCGGGCCTTCGCCCAGGAGGTCATGGCGCTGCTGGCCGACCTCCAGCTCATCGCGGAGGACTTCCGCTCCGAACAGCCCAATCTGGAAGACGTGTTCCTGTCTCTGACCGGCCGTCCCATGCGAGAGGGGTCGGGTCAGTGACATCGGCTTTCGGAAACCTGGTCGCCGTCCAGACCAAGCGGACCCTGCGGGAGCCCGCGAGCGTCTTCTTCATGCTGGCCTTCGGCCCGCTGTTCGTCGTCATCATGGGCGCCATCTTCGGCACCGAGGCGCGTCCCGAGTTCGGCGACCGCAGCTTCGTCGAGGCCAACCTCGTCAGTTTCTCCGCGATCGTCCTCGCCATCACGAGCTTCGTGATGATCCCCGTCGACCTGGTCGGGCAGCGCGACAACGGCGCGCTGCGCCGCTTCCGTGCGACGCCGCTGAAGCCGGCCAAGTACATCGCGGCCGATGTGACGGTGCGGTTCGCCATCCTGACGGTGAGCCTGGTGCTGATGCTCGTCATCGGCATGACGGCCTTCGGGGCCAAGGCCGAGGGCAGCATCGTCTCGGTGCTGCTGGCGCTGCTGCTGGGCATCGCCGCGTTCCTCGCGGTCGGCTACGCCCTGGCCGCGGCGCTGCCGTCGCCCGGCGCCGCCCAGGCGGTGGGCAACACCCTGGTGTACCCGCTGATCATGGTCTCCGGTGGCGCCGTGCCGCTGGACAGCCTGCCCGACAACGTGCGGAGCGTGGCCCAGATCTCCCCGCTCACCCAGCTCACGGAGTTCCTCCAGGACCTGTGGCAGGGCGGCACCTGGGGCGACAACCTGGTGGCGGTGTCGGTGCTGGGCGGCCTCCTCGTGGTGGCCACCGGGCTCGCCGCGCGGTTCTTCCGCTGGGAGTGACCCCGGCCCGCGAACCGGATGAGGGTGCCCGCTGTCAGATCGTTCCTGACCGCGGGCACCCTCTTCTGTGTCAGGTACCTGGCACACACACCGGTGGCCGGCCGCGTCACATCGCCATGCCGCCGTCCACGCAGACGACCTGCCCGGTGATGTACGAGCTCTCGTCCCCGGCCAGGAAGGCGACCAGACCGGCGACCTCGTCCGGGCGGCCGAAGCGCCGCATCGGCACCGGGTCGAGCCGCTTGGAGTCGTCGACCAGGTCCTGCGTCATATCGGTGGCGATCAGACCGGGCGCGACGGCGTTGCAGCGGACGTTCCGCTCCGCCAGCTCCTTGGCGATGCTCTTCGTCAGCCCGATCAGCCCCGCCTTCGCCGAGGCGTAGTTGGCCTGGCCGGCGCTGCCGAACACCCCGGAGACCGACGAGATGTTGATGATGGAGCCGCTGCGCTTGCGGATGAAGCCGAAGTAGCAGGCCTTGATGAACAGGAACGCGCCCTTGAGGTTGGTGTTCATCACCGCGTCGAAGTCCTCGTCCTTGATGGACGCGGCCAGCCCGTCGCGGATGATCCCCGCGTTGTTGACGAGGATGTCGACCGGCCCCAGGTCCGCGGTGACGGCCTTGACGCAGCGGGTGACCTGCTCGGCGTCGGAGACGTCGCAGCGGTAGCTGCGTGCCGTGCCGCCGAGGCGCTCGATCTCCCCCTGCGTCTCCTTGGCGCTGGAGTCGTCGCTGACGTACACGATGGCGACCGCCGCCCCGTCCCGGGCCAGCCGCAGCGCCATGGCCCGGCCCAGGCCCCTGGATCCTCCGGTGACCAGCGCCACCTTGCCGCCGAGGGCACCCGGGCCACTCACGAGCGGACCCCTGCGGCGATCACGGAGACGATGTCGCCGATGTTCCGGGCGTCGGCGAACTTCACCATCGGTATGGTGACGCCGACCTGCTCCAGGGTGTCCGTGATGATCTCGGCCCGGTCGATCGAGTTGGCGCCCAGGTCGCGCAGGCTGTCCTCGCGCGTGATGGCCCGGACGTCCGCGTCCTCGATGATCTCCTGGAAGACGCCGGTCAGGGTGGTGAAGATCTCGTCCTCGGTCATGTTCTTCTTTCCTCGTGCGATTTCCTGGTGCGATGGTCCGGCGCGCCCGCTCGCCCGCTCGCGGGGAGCGGGCACGCCTGTGGGGGGGTCCCGATGCCGCTCAGGTGCCGTAGCGGCTCATGAGCAGGCTCTTGACCTCGGGTTGGTGGAAGGTCACCTCGTGCATGGCGAGTTCCTTCTCGATGACGCCGGGCAGTTCCGCCCGCAGGCCGCTGGTCAGATGCGCCTTGAGCAGCACCAGTGAGGTGCGTGGCTTCTCCGCCAGGTTCTCCGCCAGCGCCAGGGCCCTCGGCAGCACCTCCTTGCGCGGCACCACCGGGAACGGCACGCCCCGCTCGGCGAGTTCGGCGCCGCGAAAGGTACGTCCCGTCAGCAGGAACTCGCCGCCGAGCGCCGTGCCCAGCTTCTCCGGGAAGACCCGGGTCGAGCCGAAGCCCGGAGTGAAGCCGTACTTCATGAAGTTGGCGGTGTAGACGCTCTCCCGGGAGAGGATCACGAAATCCGCGAAGAGGCCCATCGACAGCCCGCCGCCGATGGCGTGGCCCTGCATCGCCGAGATGACCGGGACCGGGCAGTCCAACGGCAGCGAGTACACATTGGGGCGGTCCTCGACCAGGAAGGTCGCCCCGCCCGCCTGGATGTTCAACAGGGCGTCCCGGGTGCCGCCGGAGCAGAAGAACGACCCGTAGCCGGTCAGGATGGCCGTCTTGAACCGCTCGTCGGCGGCGACCTCCTGGAAGACCTCGCCCAGGCCCACCTGGAGGGCGTCGGTGAAGGTGTTCTTGTGCTCGCGGTCCTCCATGGTGACCAGCGCGACCCCCGGCAGGGGCTCCGACAGGGTGACGGCGTCGCTCACACCCACTGGTACTCCCGGTGGTAGTCGTCGACGCGGCTCAGCACCAGGCGGTCGGTGCCGGAGATGGTGTCCAGCACCTCCGGTATGACGTCCAGCCGCAGCTCCACGTTGCGGGTGCCGAACTCGATGACCTCGTTCTCCTTCATCAGCTGGAGGTACTGGTCGATGGTCAGCCCGTGGCGGCCCCGCAGGATGCTCTCCACGTCGATCGCCTCCACCCGGCGCCGGCTCTCCGCGGTGACGACACCGCTGTAGAACTCCGAACAGCAGCCCGAGCCGTACGAGAAGACCCCCAGCCGCCGGGGTGCGGAGAGGTCCGCGTGGGCGATGGTGGAGAGGATGCTGAGGAAGACGGTGCCGCCGAAGATGTTCCCCACCCGCTGGCAGTAGGTGAGGCCCGGGACGACCCGCTGCTGGAAGTCGGCCGCGATGGCCGGGCCCTTGGCCTTGCAGACCCGGCGCATCATGGTGCGGTGCGCGCCCTTGATCATGCCGCCGAACGGGGTGTGGAAGGCGAGGTAGTCGAAGGTGGTGGCGTAGTCGACGCCCTCCACCTTCCGCTCGTAGGCCCGGTACGCCGCCTCGCTGCAGTCGAGGTAGGACATCAGCGACAGGTCGGCGCTGCCCGCCTCGCTGTCCGGCACGGGGCGGCAGGTGTCCATCACCTCGTAGCCGTGGGAGCCGTTGGCCCCGATGTCGACGCTGAAGATGTGCGGGGTGTCGCTGACCAGCATCGCCATGGCGCCCGCGCCGCCGGTGGGTTCGGCGAACAGCCAGTCCTCCTCCAGCCCCGTCCCGCCCTCGGTCGCCTTGAACCGGGCGATGTCGGTGGTCACCACCAGCGCCTTCGCGCCCGGCGAGACCTGGGAGAGCACGAAGTTGACCGCGTTCTGGAAGCCGGCGGTCCCCGAGAAGCAGGCGTTCTTGACCTCGAACAGCCGGCAGGTGCGACTCAGCCCCAGGTAGTCGTGCACATAGGTGCTGAGGGACTTGCCGAAGTCGATGCCGGACTCGGTGCAGGTGATCAGCATCTCGATGCTGTCGCGCTCCGCCTCGCTGAGTGCGTCCACGATCGGCTTGGCGGCGTTCACCGCGAAGGAGACCGGGTCCTCGAAGGGCATCGCCACCGACTTCTCCAGCATGAGCAGGTTCCCGAACCGCTCGTTGTCCAATCCCCGGTATCTGGCGAGGGTTTCGACGTCCAGATACGCCGAACCGCCGTAGAAGTTGACGGCCTCGATGCCCGCCGCGCGCCGTTCCATTCCGCTTCTCCTTGTGTTGACACCACTCACGACGGGTCCACCGCGCCCATCAGTTCCTCACGGATCAGACCGAGCAGCCGGCGCTGCGACTGGTGCGCATCGATGAACTGGTGGTCACCGGCCATGGTGTGCAGGACGAAGGGGCCGGTGGTCAGCCGCTCCCACAGCTTCGACTCCTCCGACGCCACCCAGTCGTCCACTCCGTGGAAGGCGGTGATGGGGGCGGCGAAGGCCTCCTGCGGGGTGTGCTCGTAGCGGTCGATCAGCGTGCACGCCGCGAGGAGCTGGGGCAGCGTGGCCCTCGTCTCCATCTCGCCGTAGCCCCAGGCGGTCTCGTAGGCCCGGACCACGGCGTCCAGGCTGTCCTGGTCCTGCCGGATCTCCTCGTAGCCGGGGATCCGGGTCATGCTGTGCTTGGCCAGCTGGTCCAGGACGTCCTGGATGCTGGGGTTCTTGGTGACGGGGGCCGCGAAGCCCGAGACGAACGTCCGCACCAGCTTGGCCCGGGGGTTGAGGCCCAGCCGGTAGGCCAGCCGGAAGGAGAACAGCGCACCCCAGCTGTGGCCGAAGGTGGCGCAGGGGATGTCCAGGAGTTCCGGGTCCACGACCCGCTCCATGGTCCGCATGAAGTCCTCGATGTCGGCCGGCGACCGCTCGTCGAGCCGGTGGGTGTCCATCCCGGGCAGCATCACGGCGCACACGTCGATCTCGGGGCCGAGCACCTCCTGCCAGGAGTCGAACAGGTCGGCGTTGCGGTAGCCGTTGGGGAAGCAGAACAGCCGGACCTTCGCCTCCGGCTTGGGCCGGTGCCGGTACATCCAGTGGCCGGGCGTGAGATCGGTGTCGTACGGCTTGGTCTGCGCCTCGCGCAGCTTGCCGGCGCCGCCGACCATCAGGTCCATCACGTTGTCGGCGAGGCCGCCGAGGGTGCCGCTGGACACCATGTCGGCGAAGGAGATGTCTACCGACAGGAGTGTCCCGGTCTTGTTGAAGAACCGCAGACCGGTCATGGAGTCCAGGCCGAACGACTCCATGGCGTCCTCGGGCCTCACCTCCTCCGGCTCCATCTCCAGGATGTGGGCGAGCAGCCGGCTGAGGTACTCGATCACCATCTCCCGCTTACGCTCGACCCCGGCCTGGTGGTAGCGCTGGTAGAAGTCCCGGTCCTCGCCGTCCCGTTCGAGGGCGGCGGCGTCCATCATGGCCTTGAACGCGCCGATCCGCTCCTCGTCGAACTCCTTGAGCCGGATGCTCCCGATCGACACCAGCGGGTTCCCGGCGCCGTCGACCAGCCGGATGTCTCCGGTGACCTCGCCCTTCTCCCGGTCGAACCCGGGCATGTCCACGGACGCGAAGAGGCCGCCGCCGTCCGTGCCGCGGGGGCGCAGCACCACGTCGTCCAGGGAGGCGACCATGTACTTCTGTCCGGGCGCGGACCGCTCCAGCACCGCGTAGTTGCAGCTCTGCGCGCAGCTGTCGAGGACGCCGGGGTGGAAGCCCAGTGCGTAGCCGTCGACCGGCGAGCCGTCGGCGGGTCCGGCGAAGCCCACCAGGATCCCGGTGTCGCCGGTCCACCGGGCCTCGTCCACGAAGCGCACGGCGGGGCCGAAGTAGAAGCCCCGGTCGCCCTCCAGCGGCCGGTAGAACTCCTCGCGGCCCACCTGCCGGGTGCCGGCCCGTCGGAGGGCGGGCAGGTCGAGCGGCCGGTCGGCGGTGGTGGAGGGGGTGTGCGCGGCGACGGTGCCGTGCACGTGCTGGGTCCAGCGGGCGGCGGCCGAATCGCGGCTGTGGAAGGCGAAGTCATAGGCCCCGTCGCTCTGCGGGTCCAGGACCAGGAGGACCTCCTTGATCTCCTCCGCTGCCACGATGACCGGCGCGTCGAACCTCATCCGCCGTACGTGGCAGGCCCCGTCGCCGTGCTGCCCGGCCATCACGGCGCAGAGCATCTCCAGGTAGTAGCCGACGTGCACCACCCCGGAGTTGTCGGCGAGTTCGGGGAAGTTGCGGTGCGCGAAGGTGTACAGGTACTGCTGGGACGGGATCGGCAGGTCCAGGGGGAGCGCGCGCAGACCGTCGCGGCTGAGGCCGCCGGTGAGCCCTGCGGTGAGGCCTCCGGAGGCCTGGTCGGCGTCGGTGCGGGCCAGCCAGTGGCGGGTGGGTTCGAAGGGGTGGTTCGGCAGCATCACCTTGCGCCGGCCCTGGCCGTCGTAGTGGTCGTGCCAGGCCAGGGACGAGCCGAGGCAGGAGAGCTGGGCGAGCACCCGCAGCAGGGATTCCAGCGGCTCGGCGTCCTCGGCCGGGCGCAGCACCACCACGTCCTCCCGCTCCAGGACGCCCGCGGCGGGCCCGGCGCCCAGCTCGACGAAGAAGCGGTAGCCCTGCTCGTACAGCTCCTCCAGGCCCTCCTCGTAACGGATGGGCGCGGTCAGGGTGTGGTCGAGGAACTCGGCGCGCAGCTCGTCCGGGTTGTGGCTGGTGCGCAGGGTCTGGGCGGACTGGTAGCGGCTGGCCGGCTGCCGGTACTCCTCGTCCCGGACGGCGCGCCGCCAGGTCTCGGCGCCGGCCCGGTAGGCGTCGGAGGGCCAGTCGCCGTCGGGTTCCCCGGTGACGGCGGCGCCCGCGGCGGTCAGCGCCTCGGACACCATCTGCAGGGCGTCCGGCTCGCCGGAGACGATCCGCTCGTCCGGCCCGTACACGGCGGACAGGTGGACGTGGCCCAGCCAGTCGCGCAGGACGCCGTCGAAGGCCTCGGCGCCGAGCACCACCCGCGCGTGGTGGACGGTCTCTCCGGCGGCGCGGGCCGCTTCGAGTGCCGTGTGATGGCGGACGGCGGCCGCCAGGCCGAGCACGCCGGAGACGACGGCCGCGACGAGGGAGCCGGTGCGCTCCCCGAAGGTGATCTCGGGCCGCACACCGTAGGAGGCGAGCAGCCGGCTCAGCGCGTACTCGGCGGCGAAGAGCCGGGCGCGGACCGCCTGCGGGGTGGCCGGCGCGGCGTCATCGCCGGTGAACGCCCCGGTCTGCGGACCGAGTTCGGCCTCGAAGAGGGACAGGCACTCCGTCAGCGCGGCGCGGTGCACGGGGAAGCGCGCGGCCAGGGAGCGGGCCGCGGCGAGGGTGCGGGCGGTGTCGCCGGAGACCCCGGCGAACAGGAACGCCAGCTTGGGCTGGATCTTCTCGTCGGTCAGCGCGGCGAAGGCACGGCCCCCCGCGTGCGGGGTGAACAGGGTCCGCTTGGCGTTCCAGCGGTCCCGGCCCTGGCTGCTGCCGAGGATCTCCGTGGTGTCCGAGTAGAGCGTCTTGTTCTCGTCGTACGCCGCCAGCACCTCGCGGAACGCGTCCCGGACGGCGTCGGCGCCGTCACCGAGGAAGACCGCCCGGTGGGTGAAGGCCGCGCGGCAGGCGTTGGCGGTGTAGCAGACGTCCTCGAAGGGGACCTCGGGCCGGGCGGCGAGGTGGGCGTCGAAGTCGCGGATCTGCTGGATCAGGCGCTCTTCGTCGACGGCGCTGAGGGTGAGCAGCGACGCGGCCGGCCGGGCCGCCCCGGCGGCGGGGGCCTCGGGGCGGGTGCGCGGGGCCTCCTCGATGATCAGGTGCGCGTTGGTGCCGCTGAACCCGAAGGAGCTGACGGCCGCGTACCGGGGCCGGTCCGCGGTGGCGGGCCACGGCTTGGGCTCCTTCGGGAAGTCGAAGGAGTCGCTCAGCGGCTCGATGCGCGGGTTGAGGGTGTCGAGTCCGGCGATCGGCGGGATCTGCTCGTGGTGCAGGCAGAGCACGGTCTTGATCAGGCTGGCGATGCCCGCTCCGGCTTCCAGATGGCCGATGTTCGCCTTCACCGCGCCGAGCGTCAGCTTGCGGGAGGGGTCACCGTAGACCCGCCGTACGGCGTCGATCTCGATCGGGTCGCCGAGGAGGGTGCCGGTGCCGTGGGTCTCCAGGTAGTCGACGGCTTCGGCGCCGATCCGGGCGTTGTCCAGCGCACGGGACAGCACGGCCTGCTGGGCGCGGCCGTTGGGCTTGGTCAGGCCGCTGCTCTCGCCGTCGTTGTTGACGGCGCCGCCGCGGATCACGGCGTAGACGGTGTCGCCGTCGCGCTGCGCGTCGGAGAGCCGCTTGAGGACCACCATGCCGGCGCCCTCGCCGCGTCCGTAGCCGTCGGCTGCGGCGTCGAAGGGCTTGGACCGCCCGTCGGGGGCCAGGGCGTTCATCGCGCACAGCGAGGCCATCACGCCGGGCGAGAGCATCATGCTGACGCCCCCGGCGAGCGCCATGTCGCAGTCGCCGCGGCGCAGTGACTCCACCGCGAGCTGGGGGCCCACCAGCGAGGAGGAGCAGGCGGTGTCCACGGAGAGCGCGGGCCCGTTCCAGCCGAACGCGTACGAGACCCGGCCGGAGGCGATGCTGGAGGTGGTGCCGGTGCCGATGTACTCGTTGGCCTCGGTGGAGTCGCGGACGAGCTGGGCGTACTCGGAGTTGCTGGATATCCCGACGAAGACGCCGGTGGAACTGCCGCGCAGCTCCTCGGGGTTCTGCCCGGCGTTCTCCAGCGCCTCCCAGCTGATCTCCAGCAACTGGCGCTGCTGGGGGTCCATGGAGTTGGCCTCCACGGGGGCGATCCGGAAGAACCGGGCGTCGAAGGACGCGACATCGCGTTCGAGGAAGTTGCTGCGCCGGATGTACATCTTGCCGGGCGTGCCGGGCACCGGGTCGTAGTGGTCCTGTACCGGCCAGCGGTCCTCCGGGACGTCCCGGACGCCGACGCCGCCCGCACGCAGGAACTGCCAGAACTGCTCGGGGGTGTCGCATCCGCCGGGGAACCGGCAGGCCATGCCGACCACCGCGACCGGCTCCCGCGCGGCGCTGCGCTCCGTCTCCAGCTGGCGACGCAGGTTCTGGATCGTCACCACCGACTGCTTCAGCACCTCGGTGGTGCTGCTCTTGACGTGCTCACTCATGACTCAACGGCCCTCGTTCTCACTCAGCTCGATTTCGTTCCGCAACAGGGCGACGAGAGCGTCCTCGTCCATGCCGTCGAGGCTGGACGGCGACAGCGCCTCGGGGGTGGCCTCGCCCCCCTCGGCCGGGGCGACGCGTTCGGGGACCGGCACGGTCGAGGCGATGTCCTCGTCGGACAGGCCCATCAGGCCGCCGATCCTGCCGATGTCGCCCTTGACGGTGACGACCTGCGGGTGGGACAGCCCGGCCGTGACGCGCAGCGCATCCCAGCCCTCGGGGCCCTCGATGACCACGGTGCCCAGGCGCTTGCGCATCCAGGTGAGGATGGCGTCGCTGGTCTCCATGCCGCCGTTGCGCCAGAACGACCAGTTCACCGACAGCGTCCGCCCGGCGCGTTCGCCCCGTTCCCGCAGCTCCTCCCGGTACTCGGCGAAGGCGTCCAGGTAGCTGTTGGCGTAGCAGTAGTCGCTCTGCCCGAAGTTGCCGAGGACGGCGGCGAGCGAGGAGAACAGTACGAAGTGCTCCAGCGGTTCACCGCGCAGCGCCTCGTCGAGGTTGCGGGTGCCGAACACCTTGGCGCGCAGCACCTCCGCCATCTCCTCGGGCCGCTTGTCCTTGATCGGACCGTCGCGGAGCGCACCGGCGGAGTGGATCACCCCGGTGACCGGGCCGAAGCGGGAGCGGATCTCGCCGACCAGGTTCTCGACCTGCTTCCGGTCGCCGATGTCGGCCTGGAGGTAGACGGCGCGGGCGCCGTCGCGGCTCCAGGACTCCAGCTCCGCGAGCCGCTCCGGGGCGGCGGGCCGGCGGCCCACCAGGACCACGGTGGCCCGGTGGTCCTGGCACAGGTAGCGGCCGAAGAGGCCCGCCAGTCCGCCGGGGCCGCCGGTGATCAGATAGACGCCGCCGCTGCCGAACGGCGCGCGGGCGGCCGCCACCTCCGCGGCGGGCACCGGACGGAAGCTCCGCGTCCAGCGGCGCTTCCCGTCGTGCCGCAGCTCGATGTCCGCCTCGGGCCGGTCGAACTCCGCCATGAGGGCGGTCGCGGCCCCGGTCCGGCCGGGGTCGGTGCGGGTCAGCTCGATCGTCTTGTAGACCAGCGCCGGGTTCTCCATGCGCACGGCCCGCAGGAGGCCGGCCACCGCCCGGTTCTCCGGTGCGGCGCCGTGCTCCCCCGTGCCGAAGGTGTGCAGCAGCGTCACCCGCTGTCCGGGGTGTGCCGCGAGCAGCGCCTGGCTGAACGCGGTGAGGGCGTAGACGCCCCTGTCGAGTCCGGCCTGGATGCGGTCGGGGTCGGACTCGGAGCGGTCCGCGGACCAGGCGTGGATCACCCGGTCCACGGTGCGGCCCTCGTCCGCCAGCGCCGCGAGCAGCTGCTCGTGATCGGCGCGGGCCGTCGGGTCGACCTCGAAGGTGTCGTCGCCGAGCGCGCGGAAGCCCTCGCCGCCGGGGCGCACCAGGACCACCCGCTCCGGGCGGCGCGCCGCCGGCAGGCCGGTCAGGGCGGAGCGCAGCTCGTCGCC
Source organism: Streptomyces sp. NPDC020884 (assembly GCF_044333935.1). Lineage (NCBI taxonomy): Bacteria > Bacillati > Actinomycetota > Actinomycetes > Kitasatosporales > Streptomycetaceae > Streptomyces > Streptomyces sp. NPDC020884. The sequence goes on from NZ_JBIRRY010000003.1 coordinate 723,119, forward strand.
GGTGTCGAAGAGCAGCACCGTCCCGCCGGTGTCCGTACCGGGGGTGTCGGCGGCCGGTCCGGTCTCGGTCCAGTCGCGGGTGAACAGCCAGACCGGGGCGTCGGTGTCGTCCGCGGCCGGGACCGCCCGGGGGGAGGGCGCGGTGGAGCCGGGCCCGTCGTCCGGGTCGAGGAGTCCGAGCAGGTAGCCGGACGTCTCCTCGATCGTGGGGTAGTTGAAGAAGAGCTGGAGGTCGAGTTCCCGGTCGAAGAGCTGCTCCATCAGGTTGTGGGCCTGGGTGGAGGTGATGGAGTCCATGCCGAGCTCGAAGAAGCCCCGGTCGGTCTCGGGCAGCTTGTCACCGGTGAATCCCAGCAGCTCGGCGAGCCGCTGCTGGAGGTAGCCGGTCATCAGCTCCGGGCGTTCGCCGGGGAACGCCCCGGCGAGACGGCGCAGGAACGCGCGGTCCACCCCGTCGGAGTCCGGCCCGTCGGCCTGCGCCGCGGTTCCGGGCAGCGCCGGGAGCGGCTCGGCGCCGCCGCCGCGCACCGGCGCCGTGTACATCCAGTACGGGTCCGTCTCGAAGGGGTAGCCGGGCAGCGGGGTGCGGCGTACCGGGCGGTCCGTCCAGCGGGCGCCGAAGTCGACGTCCTCGCCCCCGGCCCAGCGGCGGGCCTCGTCCGCGAGTTCGCCGGTCCCCGAGGGCACCGGGCCGCCGGCCACGAAGTCCGTCAACCGCTCGACGAGTCCGGCGTGATCGGACACCACGAACGCGACCCGGCTGGGCAGCGTGAGCCGCCCGGTCTGGAGGGTGAACGCGGTGTCCGCCAGGTCGGGCAGGGCGCCGGGCCGGGCGTTCTCGAGGAACGCCAGCAGCGCCCCGGCGTAGCGGGTGAGGGCCTGCGGGGTGCGGGCGGAGAGCGGGATCAGCCAGGGGCCGCCGTCCCCGGGCCCGCTGCCGGGACCCGGGGTCCCGGTGTGTTCCTCCAGCACCAGGTGGACGTTGACGCCGCCGACGCCGAAGGAGCTGACGCCGGCGCGCCGGGGCTGGCCCGTGGGCGGCTCCCAGGGCTCGTCGGCGAGCTGCACCCGGAACGGGGTGCGGTCGAAGTCGATCTCCGGGTTGAGGCGTTCGGAGTTCAGACGGCTGGGGAAGAGCCGGCCGCGCCGCATCTGGAGGATGACCTTAGTCAGCTGGGAGATTCCGGCGGCAGCCTCCAGGTGGCCGACGTTGGACTTCACCGAGCCGATGGCGCAGTGCCGTCCGTCGTCGGGGTAGCCGTCGAACGCGGTGGCCAGCGCCTCGATCTCGATGGTGTCGCCGAGTGAGGTGCCGGTGCCGTGTGCCTCCAGATAACTGATGCCGCCGGGCTCGACTCCGGCGCGCTCCAGGGCGGTGCGGACCACTTCGGCCTGCGCCACGGGGTTGGGCACGGTGTAGCCGTTGGTCTTGCCGCCGTGGTTGACGGCGGAGCCCTTGATGACGGCGTGGATGTGGTCGCCGTCGGCCATCGCCCGCTCCAGCGGTTTCAGCAGCACCGCGCCGACGCCCTCACCGGGCACATAGCCGTTGCCGCCGTCGCCGAAGCTCTTGCAGTGGCCTTCCGGGGAGAGGAAGTTGAACATGCCCAGGGTCAGGTACTTGCTGGGGTGCAGCGAGAGGTTGACGCCGCCCGCGATGGCGACCTCGCTGTCCCCGTGCCGCAGCGATTCGCACGCCAGGTGGATGGCGTACAGCGAGGACGAGCAGGCGGTGTCGACGACGAGGCTGGGGCCGCGCAGGTTGAGCAGGTAGGAGATGCGGTTGGCCACCGAGTACAGCTGCGCGTCCAGGGGCACGGTCTTGCCCGCTGCCAGGTCGGCCGCGCCGAAGAGGCCGTACTCGTTGAAGGTGACGCCCGCGTAGACGGCGACGTTGCCGCGCCGGTCCCCCGCCTCGGGGTCGGCGAGGGCCTCCGGGGTGTATCCGGCGTCCTCCAGGCAGTGCCACACCGCCTGGACGAACTGGCGCTCCTGCGGGTCCATATAGGCGGCGGCGTTGGGCGAGAGGTGGAAGAACGACGGGTCGAATCCGAGGGCGTCGTCGAGGAAACCGCCCCAGCGGCAGGCGACTTCGGGGTAGTCGCGGTGGTCCCAGCGTTCGGCGGGGATCTCGGTGATGCTGTCCCGCCCGGCCGCGAGGTTGTCCGCGAACCGTTCCAGGGTCGGCGCCTGCGGGTAGCGCCCGCTGATGCCGATGACGGCGATGTCGCCGACGGCGGCGGGAGCGGGAGCGGCGGCGGCCGCGGGCGGGCCGACCGTCCGCGGTTCCTTCGGGAGCTGGGTGCGGCGCACCGTGGTCAGGTGCCGTGCCAGCGACTCCAGGTCCTTGTAGGTGAACAGCAGCGAGGTGGGCAGCGAGCCGTAGCCCTCCTCCAGGATCTTGTTGAGCCGGGTGACGCGGATCGAGTCGATGCCGTATTCCTCGAACGAGGTGCGGGCCTTCAGCCGGTCCACCGGGATGCTCAGCGCCCCGGAGAACCGGGCCTTGAGGTCGTCGAGGACCTCGGTGTACAGGTCCTTGCCCCGGTCGGCGCCCGGGGCAAGGGGCACGGGGGCGGCGACCGGAGCCGTGGGCGCGGCGGCGGGCGGCGCGGGCGTCCGCGCGCCGGGCGGCGGGATCAGCGGGCCGTCCGGTTCGACGGGCAGGATCCAGTGGGGCTCGCGGGCGAAGGGGTAGGTGGGCAGCGTCAGCCGCCGCGGACGGCGGTCCGTCCAGGCGGCCGACCACTCCACCTCGGCGCCCATCACCCACATCCCGGCGGCCTCGTCCAACCGGTGCTCGGCGAGCAGTTGGCGGGTGTACTTCTGGGTGACGTCGTGCCGCAGCAGGGAGTGCAGCCGGCGGTCCTGGTCGTCGGCCGAGCCGGACCACACCCCGGGGACGTCGGGGTCGCCGTCCAGGTGGGCGCGGAGCGCGGCGCGGAGCTCGGCCACGGTGCGGGCGCGGACCGCGAGGCGTTCCACCATCGCCTCGCGGCCGGTCTGGAGGGTGAACGCCAGGTCTTCCAGGAGGAGTTCGGGCCGGTCCTCGGAGGGGGGCGAGTCCGGTCCGGCCGCCGGGCCGCCACCGGCCAGCAGTCCGGTCAGCCGGGCGACCGTGCCGGCGACGGACGGCTCCTCGTGCAGCAGTCGCGCGGGCAGGGTGGCGCCGAGTTCCTCCTGGAGCCGCTCGTGGCAGGCCGCCGTGGCGTAGGCGTCCAGGCCCTGGTCGGCGTAGGACTCGTGGTCGTCGAGGTCTCCGGGGCGGATGCCGAGCGCGTCCGCGACCACGGCGCGCACCCGGTCGCGCACGGCGTCCGGGGTGATGGCGACCGGGTCGAGGGCGCTGTCGGCGGCGCGGTCCGGGACGGCGGGCGGGGCGGTGTGCCGGTCCAGGTGGGACAGGGTGCGGCGGACGACGTTCGCCAGGCTCTCCTGGTCGCGCGCCGAGAACAGCAGCAGTTCCTCGCGCGGCGGCCGCTGCGGGCCGCCGTCGCCGGACAGCTCGGCGGGCGCCTCCTCCAGGATGAGGTGGGCGTTGGTGCCGCCCGCGCCGAAGGCGCTGACGCCGGCGCGCCGGGGCACTCCCGCCGGGCTCTCCCACGCGCCCAGCCGCCGCTGCACCGAGAACGGGGTGCTGCCGAAGTCGATCAGCGAGTTGAGCGTCGTGGTGTGCAGGGACGGCACGAGCTGCCGGTGCCGCATCTGGAGGACGACCTTGGTCAGGGCCGCGATGCCGGCCGCCGACTCCAGGTGGCCGATGTTGGACTTCACCGAGCCGATGCCGCAGAACTGCCGGTCCTCGGTGGCGAGCCGGTAGGCCTTGGTGAGCCCGGTGATCTCGATGGGGTCGCCGAGCGCGGTGCCGGTGCCGTGCGCCTCCACGTAGGAGATGTCGCGCGGGGAGACGGCCGCCGCCGCCATCGCCTCACTGATCACCGCGGCCTGCGCCTGCGGATTGGGCACCGAGTAACCACTCGTGCGGCCGCCCGAGTTGACGGCCGAACCCTTGATGACCGCGTACACGTGGTCGCCGTCCGCCCGCGCCTGGCGCAGGGACTTGAGCAGTACGGCTCCGACGCCCTCGCCCGGCACATAGCCGTCGCCGCCCTCGCCGAAGGCGCGGCACCGGCCGTCGGTGGACAGGAAGCCGCCCTGGGAGAGCTGTACGTACTTCGACGGGTGCGTCATCACGTTGACGCCGCCCGCCAGCGCGACCTCGCACTCACCGCTGCGGATGGCGGCGCACGCCTGGTGGACGGCGACCAGCGACGAGGAGCACATGGTGTCCACGGTGACGCTGGGCCCGCGGAAGTCGAAGAAGTACGACACCCGGTTGGCGACGGAGGCGTACGAGGAGTGGCCGTGCAGCACACCGCCGTGCTTGTCGGTGGACAGCAGCTGGTACAGGCCGAACATCACCCCGGCGAAGACGCCGACCTTGCGGCCCGCGAGCGCGGCGGGCGCGTACCCGGCGTCCTCCACGGCCTCCCAGGACGTCTCCAGGAAGAGGCGCTCCTGCGGATCGAGGTACTCGGCCTCCACCGGGGGGATGCTGAAGAACAGCGGGTCGAACAGCTCCATACCGTCCATGAAGCCGCCCCAACGGCTGTACGAGGTACCGGGCTTGCCCTTCTCGGGGTCCCAGTAGGGGCGGTGGTCCCAGCGGCGGGCGGGGATCTCGGTGACCGAGTCCCGGCCGTGGCGCAGGTTGTCCCAGAAGGCGTCGAGGTCGTCGGCCTGCGGGTAGCGGCCCGCCAGGCCGATGATCGCGATGTCCTGGTCGTCGCGGTCCGCGGGCGCCCGGGGCGCCGGGGGCGGCGGGGCGGCTTCGGGGGCCGGGGCCTCCGTGCGGCCACGGCTCCGCAGCAGCGCCCACTTGCCGGAGGGCGCGGCGGCGCCCGGGGCGCGGTCCGGGGCGGTCGGCGAGGCCGCGGCGGGCGCTGCCGGGCTGTCGGACGCCGCCGTGCGCGGGGCGTCGCCGAGGCCGAGAAGGACGCGCAGTTGGGGCTGCGCGGTGCGGACCAGGTGCTCGGCCAGCTCGTCGACGCTGTCGTACTCGAAGAACAGGGTCTTGGGCAGCGGGCCCAGATCGCTCTCCAGCTCCTCGGTCATCCCGATGATCATGATCGACTCGACGCCGTAGCGGCCGAAGGAGTCATGGGTGCGGATCTCGGAGACGGGCAGCTTGGCGAAGCGGCTCACCTGCCGCACCAGATGCTCGCGGGCTCTGGCCAGCAGCACCGGATCGGCGGGCCCCTCCGTGGCGGCGGGGACCGGCGGGGCCACGGCGGTGGCGGCCGCGGGCTCGTTCGCGGGGCCGCCGGGCTCGGCCGTCAGCAGGTCCCAGGTGCGCTGCTCGCCCTTGACGACCACCACCTGCGCCGCCTCCTGCGCCAGCGCGTCTGCGAACGCGTCCACCCCCTCGGCGACCGTGAGCGGGTGCAGGCCCAGTCGCTCGCGGGCCCGCTCCTCGGCGCTGTCCGCGGCGTGCATGGCGCCGCCGTCGCCGGTCTCCGCCCAGAGCGGCCACCCCACGGACACGCTGCGGCCGGACCGCAGCCCGCGTCCCCGCAGCGACTCGCGCCATCCGGCGTAGTGGTCCTGGTAGGCGTTGCCGAAGGCGTAGTCGGCCTGCCCGAGGTTGCCCAGCACCCCGGCCAGCGACGAGAACAGCGCGAAGAACTCCAGGGGTTCCTCGCACAGCGCCTCGTCCAGCAGCCGGGTGCCGTGCACCTTGGCCGCCAGGACGGCGGTCGCCTCCTCGCGGGTCTTCCGCAGCAGGAAGGAGTCCCGGATCACGCCCGCCGAGTGGATGACCCCCGTGAGCGAACCGAACCCGGAGCGGACCTCCCGCAGCAGCGCGTCCACCCCGGCGGAGGTGCCGATGTCGGCCGGCACATAGCGGACCTGGGCGCCGGCGTCCCGCAGTTCGGCGAGGAACGCCCGGCCCCCGTCGTCCAGCGGGCGGCGGCCCGTCAGCACCAGGCGGACCTGGTCGCACCGGGCCGCCTCCCGCGCGAACACCCGCCCGAGACCACCGAGTCCGCCGGTGATCAGGTACGTACCACCGCTCCGGATCGAGACCGCGCCCCGCCCGCCCGGCCCGGCCGGGGGCAGCGCACGCAGCCGCCGCACGGCCCGGGTGGCGCCGTCGTAGCGGACCTCGGTCGCCGCGTCGGGCAGGCCGGACTCCGCCAGCAGCGTGGCGGCGGCCTCGTCCACGGGCCGCGCGGTCAGCGCCACGCTCCGGTAGTGGAAGCCGGGCCGCTCCAGGGCGACGACCCGGGCGAAGGCGCCGACGGCCGCGTACTCCGGCCGTGCGATCCCCCGGTGTGCCGCGTCCTCGACGACCGCGTGCACCACCCGCACCTCGGCGCCGGTCCGCTGCCGCAGCAGCGCCTGCGTCGCGTCCTGGAGCAGGAGGTACTCGCGCGCCGCGGCCTCCGCGCCGCCGATGCCGCCGGGCGCGTCGGGGCCGCGCCAGATCAGGACGCGATCGAACGGCGGCCCCTCGCCCAGCGCCGCGACGAAGGCCTCCGCGTCGCGCACCGCGTCGAGGGTGGCGCCGGGGTGCCGCGCCGCCAGCTCGCGGCGGACGGCCTGCTCGGCGTCGTCGGCCGCGGTGAGCAGCAGGATGCGGCCGGCGGGGCGCACGCCGCCGCTCCGGGGGCCACCCGGCTCGGGGGACGGCTGCCACTCGGGGGTCCAGTACCGGACGTGCTCGGTCATTTCCTCATTCACCTGTCTTGAGCCGCGTTGGGGAGCGACTTCAGGGCGTAGTCCCGCACGACGACGAGGGCCGTGCCGGCCAGGTCGGTCAGGGTGATGTCGAAACGGTCGACGGTTCCACCGCCGTCCCCGCCTCGGTGGCGCAGATGGGCGACGCACTCGTCGGGCAGCGGGCCGTGGATGTCGACGCTCCCGATGGAGAAGGGCAGCAGCAGGCCGCGGCCGTGACCCGCCATCAGCACGCTGACCGCCTGGAACGCGCCGTTGACCAGGGCCGGGGGCAGTACGTCGGCCTCGTGCCGGTCCGCGGCCGACGGCAGCGCCAGCTGCACCACGGCCTCCCCGTCCCGGAAGAGGACCTCCTCGATCACCTGGAACGCGGGTCCGTTGGACAGACCGGCCTCGGCCATGGCGGCGTACACCGCGGAACCGGGCAGCTTGCCCTCGCAGCCCGCGACCACCTCGGCCAGATCCAGCGTCCCGGCCCGGCCCGAGGGCCCGGCAGACACGGGGTCCGGGGAGACCCGGGCCTCCATGCAGATCCGTGCCTCCGGCGGGCCCTGGTCCCGGCCGATCCGGACCCGTACGGAGTCCTCCTCGGGGTGCAGCCGTACGGTCGTCTCCACCGGCTCGTCGGCCACCACGACCGGATGACGCCAGAGCACATCGCGCAGGGAGCGGACCTCCTGCTCCAGGCTGAGCGCCCCCGCGAGCCGGGCCATCTCCAGCGACACCGCGCCGGGCAGCACCCGGTGCCCGTCCACCCGGTGCCCGTCGAGGAAGGCCTCCTCGCCGGTGAAGGCGGCGGTGAAGCGCTGCTCGAAGAGGGTGGAGCGGTTCTGGTGCAGCAGCGGGTGGAGGCGCGGTGCGGCCTCCGCCCGGGGTACGGGGGTGAGCGGCGCGGCCGTGTCGTGCGGCGGCTGCCAGTGCCGCAGCCGCGCGAACGGGTAGACCGGCAGCGGGATCCTGCTGCGGCCGCCGGATGCGGCGAGCCGGTCCCAGTCCAGGTCCTGCCCGCCGACCCAGGCGTCGAGCACCGCGTCGAACCGCCCCGCCCGGTACTGCTCGTACAGGGCGTCCGCGTGCGCGGCCGGGGCGGCCGTGACGCCCCGGCCGAGGTGTGCGACGGGGCGGCCGGCGAGGAAGTCGCCCAGGCCGGCTTCCAGTTCGTCCTGCGAGCGGACGAGGAAGGCGAGCCGCTCCTCGTGGGCGTCCCGTCCCACCCGGAGGGTGTGGGCGACGTCGGCGAGTTCCGCGGGCGTGAGCCGCCGGTCCCGCAACCAGTCCAGCAACTGCGCGGCGATGGAGTGCAGTTGGTCCTCGCGACGGGCCGACAGGGGGATCACCAGGGGGCCGCCGGGGGCCTCGGCGGCCCCCTGCTCGGGCGCCCGGTACTCGCCGATCACCACATGGGCGTTGGTGCCGCCGGCCCCGAAGCTGGAGATCCCCGCGATGCGGGAGCGCGTCGGGTCGACCTCCCAGGGGATGACCTCCTGCGGGACGGTGAAGGGTGTCGCCGTGAAGTCGATCTCCGGGTTGAGGGTGGCCGAGTGGAGCGAGGGGACGATCTCCCGGTTCCGGAGCTGCAGCAGCACCTTGCTGACGCCGGCGATGCCGGCGGCGCTCTCGCAGTGCCCGATGTTCGACTTGGCGGAGCCCAGGTGGCAGCGCGCCGCCCCGGCGTCCGGACCGCCGAACGCCTTGGTGAGCGCGGAGACCTCGAGCGGATCGCCGAGCCGGGTGCCGGTGCCGTGCGCCTCCACGTAGGAGATGTCCCGGGAGTCGACGGCGGCCCGCTCCAGCGCGCGTTCGATCACCGCGGTCTGGGCGTGCGGATTGGGCACGGTGTAGCCGTTGGTCTTGCCGTCGTGGCTGACCGCGGTGCCCTTGATCACCCCGTGGATGTGGTCGCCGTCCGCCTCGGCGCGGGCCAGCGGCTTCAGCAGCACCGCGCCGACGCCCTCGCCCGGGACGTAGCCGTCGCCGCCCTCGCCGAAGGTGCGGCAGCGGCCGTCGGTGGCGGCGAAGCGGTTCTTGCCCAGCATCAGGAACTTGTTGGGGTGCAGGGACAGGTTCACCCCGCCCGCGATGGCCGCCTCGCACTCGCCCGACAGCAGGCTCTGCGCGGCCAGATGGATCGCCACCAGCGACGAGGAGCACATGGTGTCCACCGCCATGCTCGGCCCGTGCAGCCCGTAGTGGTACGAGACCCGGTTGGCGATCGAGGCGGCGCTGCCGTTCAGCGTCGCCATCTCGCCCCGCACCTGCTGCTGCGCGGCGTAGAGCTGGTACTCCTCGTACATCACGCCGACGTACACGCCCACCGGGCGGCCGGTGAGGGAGCGGCGGCTGTATCCGGCGTCCTCCAGGGTGTGGTGGACGCACTCCAGGAAGACCCGCTCCTGGGGGTCCATGATCTCCGCCTCGCCGGGCGAGATGTTGAAGAACAGCGAGTCGAAGCAGGCGGCGTCGTCGATGAACCCGCCCCACCTGGCGTAGGTGGCGTCCTGCCGGCCCGGCTCGGGGCGGTGGAACGGGGCGTGGTCCCAGCCGTCGGCCGGGATCCCCGTGACGCTGTCCCGGCCCTGCCGCAGGTTCGTCCAGAACGCCGCCAGGTTCTCCGCCTGCGGGTAGCGCCCGGCGACGCCCACGATGGCGATGTCCATGCCGCCGTCGGCGGGGCGTTCCGGGGTCCGGCGGTCGGCCGCGTCCCCCCACAGCGGCGACCAGGCCGCCGGGGTGCGCGGGGCGGGGGCGTCCTCGCCGTGCGTTCCGGCCGCGGGGACCCGCGCCGGCTCCTGCGGTCGCGCCACCGCACCGGAGCGCCGGGCCAGCAGCGCGGCCGTCTCGTCCGGGTGGCTCCGGCCGAGCGCCTCGGCCAGTTCCATCACGGTCTGGTTCTCGAAGAAGATGGTCTTGGCCAGCGGACCGAAGTCCTCCTCCAGGCGCTGCGTCAGGTTGATGATGAGAACCGAGTCGATGCCGTAGTTCTCCAGCGCGAGATACGCGTCGATCCGGGCCGCGTCCAGCTTGATCTCGTCGGCGATCACGTCCTTGATCGCCTCGGCCAGCGACTCGGCCTGCCCGGCGACGGCTTCGGGACTGCTCCCGCCGCCCGCGGCGCCGTCGGCCGCCTCCGCTTCGGGCTCCGGCGCGTTGGTGGTCTGCGCCCGCAGATAGCCGCGCAGCTTGGCGGCGTCGCCGACCAGCGGCAGCACCTGGGGTTCACCGCTCGCCACACAGGCGGCGAGCACCCCGAGCCCGGTCGCCCGGTCCAGGACGGCGAGACCCGCGTGGTCGGCGGCGGCCCGCGCCTGCTCGGCGGCCACCCCCATACCGCCGTCCCGCCACAGCTGCCAGTTGACCGAGAGGGTCCGGCCGTGGCGCTCACCGCGGGCCGCCAGCTCCTCGCGGTGCGCGGCGAACCGGTCCAGGAACGCGTTCCCCGCCGCGTAGTCGGCCTGGCCCACATTGCCCAGGGCGCCGGCCACGGAGGAGAACAGCAGGAAGAACTCCAGCGGCAGCCCTGCCGTGGCCTCGTCGAGGGCCACCGCGCCGACGGTCTTGGGCGCGAGCACCGCCCGCGCGTCCTCGGGCTCCTTCGCGGTGATCAGCTTGTCCCGGGTGACGCCCGCACAGTGCAGCACCCCGTGCGGTCCGCCGTGTTCGGCGCTGACCCGCGCGACGAGCGCCCGCACCGCGGCCGCGTCCGTGACGTCGGTCTGCGTGTACTCGGCGACGGCGCCCTGGGCCCGCAGACCCGCGAGCGCCTCTTCGGTACGGACGCCGGGCGCGGACCGGCCGGTGAGGACCAGGCGCACGTCCGGAGCGCTCCGGGCGATCTCGTCCGCCATCAGCAGACCGAGGCCGCCCGCGCCGCCGGTGATGACGTAGACCCCGCCCGCGCGCCACAGCGGCGCGGCCGGCTCCTCCGCCGGGGCGGGCAGCTCCTCCCACCGGCGGACCTCGCGGCGGCCGCCCCCGGCGTACCGGACGACCTGCGCGGTGGGCCAGAGCCGCTCGGCACGCAGCCGCTCGGCGAGGACGACGGCGGGCGGCGCGTCCTGGCAGTCCAGCAGCTGCACACTGACCGCCGGGTGCTCCGCGCGCAGCGTGCCGAGCAGTGCGGCCAGGGCGACGCTGAGGCCGTCCGCGGCGACCAGGTGCACCAGGAGGCGTCCGCTCCGGTGCTCCCGCACCAGTTCCCGTACCTGCCGCAGCAGTTCCACGGTCTGGTCGAGATAGCGCTCGCCGCTGTGTGCGGCGTCCCGGGGAACGCCGGAGTCCAGGGTCCGGCAGTCGGCTTCCGGCAGCGACCGTCCGAGGTCCGCCGCGGTCACCGGGGCCCCGTCCCCGAGCAGCACCGCCCACCGGTCGAGGTGGGCCGGCCGCCCCTCGGGGGCGAGCTCGGGGGGCGACTCGTGCCAGCGGGGAGCGAACAGCAGACGCTCCTCGGCGCCGGGCCGCGTCTCGTAGTCGAAGGTCTTGAAGGCGACGCCGCGCAGCAGGACCGCGGTGCGCCCCTCGGCGTCGCAGAGGGTGATGTCGATCCGCTTCAGCCGGTCCCCGCCGGTGCCGGCGGTGCGCCGCAGATGCGCCCACATCACCGACTCCGTCGGGCGGATGACCTCCACCGCCTCGACGGCGAAGGGCAGTTCGGCGGAGGCTCCGTCGGAGCCCAGCGCGGCGGGGTCGTCCGGCAGGGTCTCCGGGAGGGCCAGCGCGAGCGTCGACTGGAGCGCCGCGTCCAGCATCGCGGGGTGCAGGGTGTAGCCGGAGGCGTCGACCCCGTCCGGCAGGCGCAGGGTGACCAGGGCCTCCTCGGCGCCCCGGTGGACGGTGCCGATGGCCTGGTGCGAGCGGCCGTAGTCGATGCCCATGCCGGTGAACGCCCGGTAGCACCAGGCGCCCTCGACACGGGGGCGGTCGCACCGGGCGCGTACCGCGTCGAGGTCGACGGTGTGCTCCGGCGCGGCGGCCGGGGCGAGGGCGACCTCACCCTGGCAGTGGGTGCCGTCGCCGTGGATCCGGAACGCGACGCTGTCCCGCCCGGCTCCCGGGGTGAGCGTGATGTGCAGATCCCGCGCGCCGTCCCCGAGGGCGAAGGGCCGCAGCCACACCACGTCCCGGACGCTCAGCGCGGTGTCCCGGGCCTCCGCGGGCAGGGCGCTGCGCACGGCGGCCAGCGCCATCTCCAGATAGGCCACGGCGGGCAGCATCGGCTGTCCGCCGACCCGGTGGTCGCTGAGGAAGAACTCCTGGCCGGTGAACGTGCTGGTGAAGCGCAGCCCCTCGAGGGTGGAGCTGTTGCGGTGCAGCAGCGGATGGAGCCGCTCGGCGGCCCCGCCGCCCGCCGGGGCGGGAGTGGGGCCGGTGACCCAGCAGCGCTCCTTGGCGAAGGCGTAGCCGGGCAGCGGCACCCGCAGCGGGGGGCGGTTCCCGTGGAGCTGCGACCAGTCCAGCGCGACGCCCTCGACCCACAGTTCGGCCGCCTTGTCCAGCCGGCGCTCGCGCAGCAGCCGGTCGGTCACGTCGGAGTCGATGAGGTCCAGCAGCATCGACTGCCGCTTCGCCCCCCGGATGTCTCCGGTGGCGATCCGCGGTGAGCCGTGGTCACGCGCGAGATAGGCCTCCAACAGCGCCGCCAGCTCGTCGGCGGAGTCCGCCACGACGGCGAGCCGCCACTCCATCTCCTCCCGGCCCGTCCGGAGGGTGTGGGCGACCGCGTCGAGGCCGGCTCCGTCGAACCCGTTCCGGGCCGCGGCCAGATGGCGGGCGGCCAGCTCCCGCAGCCGCTCCTCGTCCCGCGCCGAGTACACGAAGAGATGGGGCCCCGGGGCCACCGGAGCGGCCCGGTCGTCGATGAACTCCTCGACCACCAGATGGGCGTTGGCGCCGCCCGCGCCGAAGGAGCTGATGCCCGCGCGGCGCGGATGCGCGCCGCTCTCCGGCCAGGGGGCGAGTTCGCGCTGCACCCGGAAGGGGCTGCGCTCGAAGTCGATGAACGGGTTGAGCGTGGTGGCGTGCAGCGACGGGGCGAGCTTGCGGTGCTTGAGCTGGAGGATCACCTTGGTGAGGGCCGCGATCCCGGCCGCGGACTCCAGATGACCGATGTTGGACTTGACCGACCCGATCGCGCAGAACCCGGCGTCGGGGGTCCCGGTACGGAAGGCGTTGGTGAGCGCGGTGACCTCGATGGGGTCGCCGAGGGCCGTTCCGGTGCCGTGCGCCTCGATGTAGGAGACGCTGCGCGCGTCCACCCCGGCGTCCGCGAGGCCGCTGCGCACCAGGGCGGCCTGGGCGTTGGGGTTGGGCACGGTGAAACCGCTGGTCTTGCCACCGGAGTTGAGGGCGCTGCCCTTGATGACGGCGTGGATGTGGTCGCCGTCGGCGAGAGCGCGGTCCAGCGACTTGAGCACCACCGCGCCGACGCCCTCGCCCGGCACATAGCCGTCGCCGCCCTCGCCGAAGCTGCGGCACCGTCCGTCGGTGGCGGCGAAGTTGCCCTGGCTGAGCAGGATCAGCTTGTTGGGGTGGATGGTGAGGTTGACGCCGCCGGCGATGGCCATGTCGCTCTCGCCGCGGCGGATGCTCTCGCACCCCAGGTGCAGCGCGGTCAGCGACGAGGAGCACATGGTGTCCACGGCCATGCTGGGGCCGCGCAGGTTCAGCACGTAGGAGACCCGGTTGGCGATCGCCGCGAACGACGAGGAGACGGGCGTCGGCACGCCCTTGACCTCGCCCTGGAAGAGCTCGTACATCCCGTACATGACGCCGACGTAGACGCCGACGGTGTGGTCCGCGAGGGTGGCGCGGGTGTATCCGGCGTCCTCGACGGCGTGCCAGGCGGTCTGGAGGAACAGCCTCGCCTGGGGGTCGATGAAGTCGGCCTCCCCGGGCGAGATGTTGAAGAACAGCGGGTCGAAGCGGTCCACGTCCCGCACGAAGCCGCCCCACTTGGCGTACGCCTTGCCGGGGGTCCTGCCTTCGGGCGCGTAGTACTGGCTGTGGTCCCAGCGCTCGGCGGGCACCTCGCGGATGGAGTCGGTCCCGGCCGCCAGGTTGTCCCAGAACTCAGGCAGGTCGTCGGCGTCGGGATAGCGGCCGCTGATGCCGACGACCGCGATGTCGTGGGTGGCGGGGCGGGTGTCCCGCGACGCCGCGGGCCGCGCGGCCCGTGCCGGGTCCGGCAGGAACCGGGTGGCCGCGACGGGGGCCGGGGCGGGCGCGGGCGGCTCGGGCGTCTTCTCCTCGGCGCCGCTCATGCCCAGGACGCGCCGTACGTCATCGGCGCGCTCGTCGAGGAAGTGGCCGGCGAGCTCCTCGATGGTGCCGTACTCGAAGAAGAGGGTCTTCGGGAGCTCCCCGAAGTCCTCCTCCATGCGCCGGGTCAGGCTCATCATCATGATGGAGTCGATGCCGTAGACCTCGAAGTCGTCGGTGACGTCGATCTTCTCCACGGCCCGCTTGGTGCGCTCACTGACCATCCGGGCGAGGTAGGCGGCCAGCGGGGACCTCAGCCGGTCCACCGGGACCTCCACCGGGGCGGCGTCCGGGGCGGCGGCGGGGGGCTGTGCCGGGGACCCGCTCGCGGGTTCCGGGTCCGCCAGGCCGAAGGTGCGGCGGATCACCACCGGGTCGCCCGGGGCGTACACCACATGGGCGTCGCCCAGGGTCAGCGCGTGCTCCAGGGCCAGGCAGCCGCGTGCGGACGGCAGCGGGACGATGCCCAGGTGCTCGCGCAGGCGGCGCTCGGCGTCCGCGTCGACCCGCATGCCGCCCTCCGCCCACAGCGGCCAGCCCACCGACAGGGTGCGGCCGGTGCGCTCGCCCGACCTGCGGCGGCGCTCCCGGAGGCCGGCGAAGGCGTCCTGGTAGGCGCCGGCGTAGCAGTAGTCGCTCTGTCCGAGGTTGCCGAGGACCGCGGACATCGAGGAGAACAGGACGAAGAGGTCCAGCGGCTCGTCCCGCAGCGCCTCGTCGAGATGGCGGGTCCCGGCCACCTTGGGGGCCAGCACCGCCGCGACGTCCTCGGCCGGCTTGTCACGCAGCAGCCCGTCGCGCAGCGCGCCCGCGGAGTGCAGCACCCCGTCGATCCGCCCGAAGCGCTCCTTCGCACCGGCGACGAGCGCGTCGACGTCCGCCCGGCGGGAGACGTCCGCCCGCAGATACAGCGTCCGCCCGGCGGGCAGGTCCGCGTCCCGCCAGGCCTTCCCGAGATCCTGTTCGGCGGTGCGCCCGGCGATCACCAGGCGGGCGCCGTAGGTGCGGCTGAGGTGCCGGGCGACGATCAGCCCGACGCCGCCCGCGCCCCCGGTGATCAGATAGACCCCGCCCTCGCGGAACGTGGTCCCCTCGCCGCCGCCCACCTCGGCGGCGCGCAGCGCGGTGCGCCGTCCGCCCTGCCACCGGATGTCGCGGAACTCCCCGGGCTCGGCGTCGAGTTCCTGCCGGATCCGGGCGCCGGAGCCCGGTTCGACGCCCACCGCTCGCGCGGTGACATGCCGGTCCTCCTTCGTCAGGCAGCGCAGATAGCCGCCGACCGCGAGGGCCTCCGGCGCCGGTTCGCCGTCCGCCGGCACGGCATAGGCGTACAGCAGCTCCACCGGGTGGCGGGGCCGGCCTGCGGCGAGGGCACGGGCCAGGGCGTGCACGGTGTAGGGGCCGTCGCCCGGCGCCGGGTCCGCCAGCACGATCCGGTCCGGCCACAGGTCGCGCTCGCGCAGTTCCCGCAGCAGCCGGCTGTGGTCGTCCGGCTCGGCCGGACGGTAGGTGAAGCGGGTGCCGGTGGCGTCGACGGTGAAGCCGTCCCCGGGCACGGCCTCGGCGACGGCCTCCACGTCGGCCGCCGTGACCAGGGCGTCGGGGCCCGGGGCGGCGGCGTGCAGCAGCAGGACGCGCCGGGGCGCCGCGTCGGTCCGGGGGCGCAGGGGCTCGTCCTGCCACCGCCGCGTGAGGAACACGTCCTGCGGCTGGTCGGAACGTGCGTCCTCACGGCCGGCGGAACGGTCGGCGGCACCGTCGGTGGAGCGCACCGTGAAGCCGCTGATCTCCACGGCGACGGCGCCCTCGCGGTCGGCGACCGTGAGGTGGAACGAACGGCTGCCGGCCCCGGCGGCACCGGCCGGACGGGCATGCACCACCGCTGCGGACGGCAGCGGTGCGAAGCACCGCACCGCGTCGACCGCGAAGGGGACGAAGGTGCCCTCCGCATCGGCGAGGAAGGGCCCGATGGCCTGCCAGGCCCCGTCGAGCAACGCCGGATTCAGGATGAAGTCGCCGTCGGCGCCGTCGAGGTCGAGCATCCCGAGCGCGTCCTCGGGACCGTGGGTCAGTTCGGTCAGGGCCTGGAACGCCGGGCCGTAGACGACCCCGGTCTCCGGTGGGGTGGAGGTCTGCGGGTAGCGGGTCGCGCGGTCCAGGCGGGTGGGGCACTTCGCCCGCAGGGCGGCGATGTCCAGCGTCGCGGGCGGAAGGCCGGGGGCGAAGCCCACCGTGCCGGCGGCACAGGTCGTCTCCGCGCCGTCGTCGTCGACGGTGGTGACCGTGAACGTCGCGCTGTCCTCACCCGACGGCAGCAGGGAGATCTCCACCGCCCGATCGGTGACGGGCCGTGTCCACACCACGTCGGTGACCTCGGTGACCTCCCGGCCCGCCGACAGCGAGCCGGCCGCCCTGGCCAGTTCCACCACGGCCGCGCCCGGCAGCACCGGCACGCCGTTCACCCGGTGGTCGGCGAGGAAGAACTCCGCGCCCGTGAAGTCCGAACGGAAGCGCTGGCGGGTGAAGTCGGAGATGTTGCGGTGCACCAACGGGTGCAGCAAGGCAGCCTGTTGGAGGGAGGCGGACGTCCCGGCCGGCAGGGCCGCCGGGGCGGGATCCGTCTCACGCGGGTACCAGTGGGACTCGCGCTCGAAGGGGTAGGTGGGCAGCGGTATCCGGCGCGGCTCGAGGCCGCTCCACTCGGCGGAGAAGTCCACGGTCGCGCCGCCGGCCCAGCCCGCGTCCACGGCGGGACGGTTCGCGGCCCTCCCGCGCTGCACCCCGGGCCCCGCATCGCCGGACTCCGCGAAGCTGTTCAGGGCCTCGATCAGCTGGGCGCGGTCCCCGGCGGTGACGGCCAGGCGCTCCCGCATGGCCTCCCGCCCGGTGTGCAGGGTGTAGGCGACGTCGTCGAGGTCGGCGTCCGGGTGCCGGCCGAGGTGGGCCGCCAACCGCTTCGCGTACTCCCGCAGCTGCGGCTCCCGCTTGGCCGACACCACGAACGTACGGTTCCGGTCGCCGCCTCCGGGGCGCGGCGCTGCGGCCGGGGTGTAGGCATCGACGACGACGTGTGCGTTGGTTCCGCTGAAGCCGAAGGAGCTGAGGCAGGCACGCAGCGGTGCGCCCGGTGCCGGCTGCCACTCCTGCGAGCCGGTGTTGAGGTAGAACGGCGACTGATCGAAGTCGAAGTGCTCGTTGGGCTGCCGGACGTGGAGCGTCGGCACCAGGGTGCGGTGCCGCATCGACAGCAGGATCTTGTGCAGCCCGGCGACGCCCGCGGCGGCCGAGGTGTGCCCGACGTTGGACTTCACCGAGCCGATGGCGCAGTAGGCACGCCGGTCGGTCCAGTTGCGGAACGCCGCGGTCAGCGCCTCCAGTTCGATGGGGTCGCCCAGCTTCGTGCCGGTGCCGTGCAGTTCGGCGTAGCTGATGCTCGTGGGGTCGATGCCGTGCCGCTCGTAGGCGGACCGCACCAGCTCGGACTGACTGTCCAGGTTGGGGGCGGTGATGCCGTTGGTCCGGCCGTCCTGGTTGATGCCGCTGGCCACGATCACGCCGTGGATGTGGTCGCCGTCCCGCTCGGCGTCCACGAGCCGCTTGAGCACCACGGCTCCGGCGCCCTCACCCGGTACGAAACCGTCGGCGCCGTTGTCGAAGGACTTGCACCTGCCGTCGGGCGCCAGCATGCCGGCGGCGCACATGTGCTGGTAGGAGTCGGCGCTCAGATAGAGGGCGACACCGGCGGCCAGCGCCATGTCGACCTCGCCGCTCTGGAGCGCCTGCACCGCGAGATGCACACCGACCAGGGAGGAGGAGCACGCCGTGTCCACCGTGAGCGCGGGGCCCTTGAGGTTGAGGTAGTAGGCCAGCCGCCCGGCGGCGATGGCGTTGCTGACGCTGGTGACGCTGGGCAGTTCCTCCTCCTGCCGCGGTGTCCGCTGGCACAGCAGGTGGTAGTCGCCGCTCGCCAGGCCGAGGTAGACCCCGCAGTTGGCGCCGTTCAGGGTCCGCCGCGTGTATCCGGCGTCCTCGAAGGCCCGGTACGACTCCTCCAGGAAGAGCCGGTGCTGCGGGTCCATCATCTCCGCCTCGGAGGGGGAGATCTCGAAGAAGAACGAGTCGAACCGGTCGATGTCGTCGAGCGCCCCCATCCACCGGCAGTAGATGGAGCCCTCCTTGCCCATCTCCGGGTCGTAGTAGCGGTCGATGTCCCAGCGGGAGCGCGGGACTTCACGGATCCCGTCACCGCCCTCGGAGATCAGCTGCCAGTACTCCTCCAGGTCCCGCGCGCTGGCGTAGCGGCCCGACATCCCGACGATCGCGATCGGGCTGGACGCGGTGTCGTCGCCGCGGTGCTGCTGCTCCCGGCCGCTCCGGTCCCACGGCGCGGCCGAGGTGACGGTCCGGGCGGGGGCGGTGACCGGGGGCGCGGTGGCGGGCGGCGGCGTGGCCGGGGCGGGGGCGGGGGCCGGGGCGGGGGCGGGGCTGGTGGCCGGGGCGGGGGTCTCGCCCCGCAGCAGTCTGGCCGCCTCGTCCGGGGTCAGCCGCTTCTCGCTCAGCGCGACAAGGATCTCCTGGCGGTTCATGGTCTTCAGGCCTCCGTCTTGGGCGTGCTCAGGCGCGCCTCGGCCTGGTGGACATCGATCTGCCCGTCGTAGACCTTGGCGAGCATCTCGGCCAGGTCGTCCGCAGACGGGGGCATTTCCGCGATGACGTACGCGGCGAACTCGCGGAGGTTCGGGTACTGGTAGATCCGGGTCGCCCCGATCGAGGTGCCGAACTCCTCATTCACGACGCGCACCCACTCCACGCCCACCACCGAATCCAGACCCAACTCCGTAAAGCTGCGATCCGGATCCACCTCCTCCACCTCGACGAACAACTCACCCGCCAAACTCACCTGCAACCGCTCCAACACCTCACCGGAAACCACGGCCACCGAGACAGCCACCGGCTCGGCCACCCGTTGCTCCGGCACAGGAGGAGAAGCGACCGGAAGGTCCTGCGACACCGCCCCGCCACCATCCGCCGGAGCCAGCGACACGACATACGCGGCGAACTCGCGGAGGTTCGGATACTGATAGATCCGGGTCGCCCCGATCGACGTACCGAACTCCTCATTCACAACGCGCACCCACTCCACGCCCACCACCGAATCCAGACCCAACTCCGTAAAGCTGCGATCCGGATCCACCTCCTCCACCTCAACGAACAACTCACCCGCCAAACTCACCTGCAACCGCTCCAACACCTCACCGGAAACCACGGCCACAGGCACAGACACCGGCACAGACACCGGCACAGACACCGGCTCACCACCGCCCGCCGGAGTCAACGACGCGACATACGCGGCGAACTCGCGGAGATTCGGATACTGATAGATCCGGGTCGCCCCGATCGACGTACCGAACTCCTCATTCACAACGCGCACCCACTCCACGCCCACCACCGAATCCAGACCC
>NZ_JBIRRY010000003.1:742671-743780 GCF_044333935.1 Streptomyces sp. NPDC020884
AACTCCGTAAAGCTGCGATCCGGATCCACCTCCTCCACCTCAACGAACAACTCACCCGCCAAACTCACCTGCAACCGCTCCAACACCTCACCGGAAACGGCGACCACAGCGACCGGGGCCGCAGTCCGGGCAGGTGAAGCAGGGGTGACGGGGGTTGCGGGAGCGACAGGGGTGACGGACGTGACGGGGTGGGGTGCGGGGGCCTCGGCCGTGGTGAGCGGTCGCAGGGTGATGCGCTGCGCGGCGGCCCGGTCCGGGACCCGGCCCCGTTCCGTCATCAGGGCCGCGGCGACCTCCACCGGCAGCAGGCGCACGGTGGGGCTCACGCGCTCGGCCGGCTGAGGCAACAGCTGGTCAGGCGCTGTGCGTTGTCCGGCCACGGCGGGCAGAGCGGACGGAACCGGCGCCGCGGGCAGAACCGGTGCGGCGGGCAGGACCTGAGCCGCGGGCAGAACCGGCGCCGCGGATGCAGCGGCCGCCTGCTGTCGGGCCGCGTGAGCACCGACCCAGCAGTGCCGGGCGATGAAGGGCTGGGTGGGCAGCGAGACAAAGGCGGGCGGTTCGGCGAACAGGTGCTCCAGGCGGGGTTCGTAGCCCTGGCAGTAGAACTCGGCCAGGGCCATCAGGAACTGCTGGTAGCGAGCCGGGTCGTCCTGGCTGCCGCCGGCCTCGTCGATCATCTCCCGGGCCACGGTCCTGACGGCGTCATTGGGGGTGAAGTCGCGGGTGACGACGCCCCGGTGGACCTTGCGCGGCTTCTCCCCCCGCGCCGCCTCCCGCAACAGCCGCACCGCGTCATCCACATCACGCGCCACCACCGCACACCGATGCGCGAAATGATGCCGCCCGACACTCAGCGTATGAGCGACCGACGCCACATAACCCGCACCGATCCCCTTCTCCGCCTCCAAATGATCCGCCAGCCCCGACAGAGCCCGCTCCAAAGCCTCCTCGGACTTCGCCGACACCGGCAACACATACGCCGACGCAACACCCTGACCACCCACCGCCACACGATCACCCGCGGCCGTGCCACACGCCTCCAACACCACATGCGCATTCGTCCCACTGAACCCGAACGCACTCACCCCACCACGACGCGCAACCCC
>NZ_JBIRRY010000004.1:0-597116 GCF_044333935.1 Streptomyces sp. NPDC020884
GATCTCCCCCACCGCTTCCACCTGGACCAACACCCCGCAATCATCCACGACAGCACTGCGTTCCCAAACACTCCCGCCAGGACAAAACGCTCTTTGAGTATGGAAGACGTCGACTACGCACGCGGAGTTCTCCACGTCCGACGTCAGGTGCAAATAGTCAATGGCCACAAGTATTTTACCCTTCCAAAGGGTGTCAAGACGCGTGTTGCGGACATGCCTCGTTCCGTGGCCGAGGAGCTGGTGAAGCACGCTAGCGCATACCCCGGCGACGAGGTCGAGCTTCCCTGGGGCGGCCCTGAACCGGATAGGAAGCGGAAGAAGTTCGGCCTCCTACTGACAACGAAGTACGGGAACGCGATCGCCGCCAACACGTGGAACACCGAGATCTGGAAGCCTGCCCTGGCCAGGGCAGGAGTCATCCCTCCGCGTGCCAAGGGGGCGAAACCTTGGCAGTGGCAGGCGGCACCGAAGGACGGGTTCCACGTATTGAGGCACACGTACGCATCCATCGTGCTGGAGGCAGGAGAGTCGGTCGTCACCCTTGCAAGATGGTTGGGGCATTCGTCGCCGACCATCACGCTCGATCACTACGCGCACTTCATGCCGGAGGCGGGGAAGAAGGGGCGCAGGGCGATCGATAGCCTGCTGGGGGAGCGGGTTGTGGAAAGCTTTGGTCCGAACTCCCCAGATTCTCTCCAGCCCGGATCCTGAGCGCAGATTCGACTGCCCGGCGCGCGTAAACAGCGAGGTGAGAGCGCCATGTTCACCACTCGGCCCACCCTCCAGGGCACCTTGGCATGGTGTCCTCCACCCACTGGCTGGCCTCCCAGTCCGCGATGGCGATCCTGGAGGACGGCGGCAACGCCTACGACGCGGCCGTCGCCGCCGGATTCGTCCTCCATGTCGTCGAGCCGCACCTCAACGGCCCGGCCGGCGAGGTCCCGATGATCCTGGCGACCGCGCACGGCGAGGTGAGCGTCCTGTGCGGCCAGGGCCCCGCGCCCGCCGGGGCGACCGTCGCGCACTACCGCTCCCTCGGCCTCGGTCTTGTCCCCGGCACCGGGCCGCTCGCCGCCGCCGTACCCGGGGCCTTCGACGCCTGGATGCTGCTCCTGCGCGACCACGGCACCAAGGACCTGGCCGAGGTGCTGCGCTACGCGATCGGATACGCCGAGGACGGCCACGCCCCCGTCGAGCGGGTCGGCGAGACCGTGGAGACCGTGCGCGAACTCTTCGCGACCGAGTGGACCTCCTCCGCCGAGGTCTACCTCCCCGGCGGCCGCTCCCCACGCCCCGGCGAGCTGTTCCGCAACCCCGCGCTGGCCACGACCTGGCGACGTCTGATCGCCGAGGCACGGGAGACCGGGGGAGCGGACCGCACCGCCCGGATCGAGGCCGCCCGCGCGATCTGGCGCGAGGGGTTCGTCGCCGAGGCCCTCGTACGGCAGGCGGCCCGCCCCACCCGCGACACCAGCGGCGCCCGGCACACCGGCACCCTCACCGCCGCCGACCTGGCCGGCTGGTCCGCGTCCTACGAAGCCCCCGCCACGTACGACTGGAACGGCTGGACGCTGGCCAAGGCGGGCGGGTGGAGCCAGGGGCCCGCCTTCCTCCAGCAGCTCGCGCTCCTCCCGCCCGAGCTCCCGCGCCACGGCTCGGCCGACTACGTCCACCTGCTCGTCGAGGGCTGCAAGCTCGCCATGGCCGACCGTGAGGCCTGGTACGGGGACGCCGCCGACGTGCCCCTGGACGACCTGCTCTCCGAGCCGTACAACACCGACCGCCGGACGCTGATCACCGACACCGCCGCCGCCGGACTGCGCCCCGGCAGCCCCGGCGGCCGCACCCCGGTCCTCTCCGCGCACGCCCGCGCGGTCGCCGCCGGAAAGCCCGGCGAGGCCGGACCCGGCTCCGTCCCCGCGCCCGGCGCGGGCGAGCCCACCATGGCGCGGAGCGCGCGCCCCGGCGGCGAGGAGCTCGTCGCGCCCGACGGGGCCACCCGGGGCGACACCTGTCACCTGGACGTCGTCGACCGCTGGGGCAACATGGTCTCCGCCACGCCCAGCGGCGGCTGGCTCCAGTCGAACCCGGTCGTGCCCGAGCTGGGCTTCCCGCTGGGCACCCGGCTCCAGATGGCCTGGCTGGAGGAGGGCCTCCCCAACTCCCTGACGCCGGGCCGCCGCCCCCGCACCACCCTCACGCCCTCCCTCGCCCTGCGCGACGGCGTCCCCGTGATGGCGTTCGGCACGCCCGGCGGCGACCAGCAGGACCAGTGGCAGGTGCACTTCTTCCTCGCCGTCGCCCGGCGCGCCCGGGTGCGCGGCGGGCTCGATCTCCAGGGCGCGATCGACGAGCCGAACTGGCACAACGACAGCTTCCCCGGCTCGTTCCACCCGCGCGCCATGCACCCCCGCAGCGTCACCGTCGAGAGCCGGATGGATCCCGGCGTGATCGCGGAACTGCGCCGCCGGGGCCACGACGTCACGGTCGCGGAGCCGTGGTCGGAGGGACGCCTGTGCGCCGTGGCCCGGGACCCCGAGACCGGCATCCTGTCCGCCGCCGCCAATCCGCGCGGCATGCAGGGATACGCTGTCGGCCGCTGACCAGCGCCTTCGAACGCCCGGCGGCGGCGTCGCCGGCCGACCGTGATTGGGTGGGACCCATGATCGATGACTTCCTGCACGGGACCACCGGGGACTCCGGGCCGCTCACCGAGGTCGAGGCGGCCGTGCGCGCCGCTGCCGCTGCCGAGATCATGCCCCGCCACCGGCAGCTCGCCGCCCACGACATCATCGAGAAGAACGGGCCCCACGACCTCGTCACCACGGCCGACCGGCTGGCCGAGGAGCACCTGACCGCCGCCCTCACCAAGCTGCTCCCCGGCTCGGTCGTCGTCGGCGAGGAGGCCGTCCACGCCGACCCGTCCGTGTACGACGCCCTCGGCGGCGACGCCCCCGTCTGGATCGTCGACCCGGTCGACGGCACCCGCCAGTTCGTCCGGGGCGAAGCCGGGTTCTGCACCCTCGTCGCCCTCGCCCAGCACGGCGAGATCCACGCCTCCTGGACGTACGCACCCGTCCTGGGCGAGATGGCCGTCGCCGTACGCGGCCGTGGCGCGACGCTCAACGGTGCGCCGATGCGTTCCGGCTCGCCCGCCCCCGACGCCGTACTGGACGTCGCGATGTCCCACCCCGACTACACCACCGACGCCCAGAAGCGGGCCCTGCTCGGCCTGCGCACCGAGTCCATCCGGGCGCGCCCCTGCGGTTCGGCGGGCCTGGAGTACCTCGCGGTGGCGCGCGGGGACCTGGACGCCGTCGCGTTCAACTGGGAGTACGCCTGGGACCACGCGGCCGGACTGCTCCTGGTCACCGAGGCGGGCGGCGCCCAGGCGACCCTGGCGGGGGTCCCGTTCCGGATCGCGGGCGGCAACGAGCTGCCGTTCACCGCGGCCCGCGACGAGGCCACCGCCGGGCGGATCCTGACGGCGTTGCGGGCGGGCCGCTGAGAGAAGCGGACGGGCCCGTTCACAGGGCCCCGCGTCCGCGGTGTCGGTGGCGGCGAATACCCTGGGTGTCCGACTGCCGGCCGACGAAGGAGTCCCCAGTGCCGTCGATGCTCGATGCGGTCGTGGTGGGCGCGGGGCCCAACGGACTGACCGCCGCGGTCGAACTGGCCCGCCGCGGCCTCGCGGTGGAGATCCACGAGGCCCACGACACCGTCGGCGGGGGAGCCCGCACGGAGGAGCTGACCCTGCCGGGGTTCCGGCACGACCCGTGCTCCGCCGTCCATCCGCTCGGCATCGGCTCGCCCGCGTTCCGGGCGATGCCGCTGGACCGGCACGGCCTGGAGTGGCTGCATCCCGAGGTCGACCTCGCCCACCCCTTCCCGGACGGCACCGCGGCCACGCTCACCCGCTCGGTCGGCGAGAGCGCGATGTCGCTGGGGCCCGTCGACGCGGGGGCCTACCGCCGCCTCCTGGCCCCCTTCCTCGGCCGCTGGGACACCCTGGCCGCCGACTTCCTGCGCACCCCCTGGGACGGCCTGCCCCGCGACCCCTACCGGCTGGCCCGCTTCGGCCTGCTCGGGCTCCAGCCCGCCACCTGGGTCTCCCGACGCTTCGCCGGCGAGAAGGCGCGTGGTCTCTTCGCCGGGCTCGCCGCCCATGCCATAGCTCCCACCAGCGGATTCGCCACCTCGGGCATCGCGCTCGTCTTCGCGCTCGCCGCCCACGAGAACGGCTGGCCGGTGCCGCGCGGCGGCTCCCAGGCCATCTCCGACGCCCTCGCCTCCTACCTCCGCGAACAGGGCGGCACGATCCGCACCGGCAGCGAGGTGAAGCGCCTGGACGAACTCCCGCCGGCCCGCGCCTACATCTTCGACACCTCGCCCTCGGCGCTCGCCCGCATCGCCGGACTGGGCAGCGCCTATCAGCGCTACCGCTACGGCGCCTCCGCCTTCAAGATCGACTACGCGCTGTCGGGGCCCGTCCCCTGGACCTCGGAGGAAGCGCGCCGCGCGGGCACCGTCCACATCGGCCCCACCGCCGGTGCCATCGACACGGCCCTGCGCGCCGCCGTCGAGGGCCGCGACCCCAGCGCCCCCTTCCTCATCACCGCCCAGCCCAGCCTGACCGACCCCTCCCGGGCCCCCGAAGGGCGCCACGTCTTCTGGGCCTACGGGCACGTCCCGGCCGGCTGGGAGGGCGACGCCACCGAGGTCATCGAACGCCAACTGGAGCGCTTCGCCCCCGGGTTCCGCGACCTGGTGCTGGCCCGCGCGGTCGCCGGACCGCCGCAACTGGCCGCGCGCAACGCCAATTACGTGGGCGGCGACATCGCCTGCGGGGCCTTCGCCGGCCTCCAGACGCTGATCCGCCCCAAGCTCGCCCGTGTCCCGTACGCCACCGCGCACCCCGCGGTGTTCCTCTGCTCCTCGGCGACCCCGCCGGGCCCGGGGGTGCACGGCATGTCCGGCCACCACGCCGCCAAGGCGGTATGGCGGCGGCTGCGGGCCGCCTCCTGACGGGGCCGCCCGGCCGCCGGCGCGGAAGGGGCCCCGCGGGTCCGCCCGACGGGTCGCCCCGACCGGACGGCGGAGGCCTCCGGCGCGCGGCATGATGTCCGCATGAGCACCTCTGTCTCCCCCGCCGTGCGTCTGGTCCGCGGCGACATCACCGATCAGTCCGTCGATGTCATCGTCAACGCGGCGAACTCCTCGCTGCTCGGCGGCGGCGGAGTGGACGGCGCCATCCACCGGCGCGGCGGACCCGACATCCTCGCCGCCTGCCGTGAACTGCGCGCCTCGCACCACGGAAAGGGGCTGCCCACCGGGCAGGCCGTCGCCACCACCGCCGGCCGCCTCGACGCCCGCTGGGTCGTGCACACCGTCGGCCCGGTCTTCTCCGGGGCCCAGGACCGCTCCGCCCTGCTCGCCTCCTGTTACCGCGAATCCCTGCGCCTGGCAGCCGAGTTGGGCGCGAGGTCCATCGCGTTCCCGGCGATCTCCACCGGCATCTACGGCTGGCCGATGGACGACGGCGCGCGGATCGCCGTGCGCACGGTCCTGGCGGAGACGGTGGAGCCGGTCGAGGAGGTGCGCTTCGTGCTCTTCGGCGCGCACGCGTACGTCGAGTTCGAGGAAGTCCTCGCGATGCGCGGCTGAGACCGCGTCCCGCCCGTCGGCCCCGGGGGTCGTACGGCTGTCGGAATTCCGCGTGACCTCCCTGTCGGATTTCCGCCAGCCAAGCCCCTGACCGGTGACCCATCCTGGAACCATGCACACCGACACCGAGCGCTGCGTGCGGGCCGTCCAGTCCAAGGACGCCCGCTTCGACGGCTGGTTCTTCACCGCGGTCCTCACCACCCGGATCTACTGCCGCCCCAGCTGCCCCGTCGTGCCGCCCAAGGTCCGCAACATGACCTTCTACCCGAGCGCCGCCGCCTGCCAGCAGGCGGGATTCCGGGCCTGCAAGCGATGCCGCCCCGACACCAGCCCCGGGTCCCCCGAGTGGAACGCCCGCGCCGACTCGGTCGCCCGCGCCATGCGCCTGATCCGGGACGGCGTCGTCGACCGCGAGGGCGTGCCGGGGCTCGCCTCCCGGCTCGGCTACTCCGCGCGGCAGATCGAGCGCCAGCTGCTGGCCGAGCTGGGCGCGGGCCCGCTGGCCCTGGCCCGCGCCCAGCGGGCGCAGACCGCCCGCCTCCTCATCGAGACGACCGCGCTGCCCATGGCACAGGTGGCGTTCGCCGCGGGCTTCTCCTCGATCCGCACCTTCAACGAGACGGTCCGCGAGGTCTTCGGCCTGGCCCCCGGCGAACTGCGCACCCGGGCCGCCCGGGGCCCGCGGGCCGCCGCCGTACCGGGCGTCATCGCGCTCCGCCTCCCCTACCGGGCCCCGCTCAACCCCAGCAACCTCTTCGGCCACCTCGCCGCGACCGCCGTCCCCGGCGTCGAGGAGTGGCGGGACGGCGCCTACCGGCGCACCCTGACCCTCCCGTACGGGCACGGCGTCGTCGCCCTCAGCCCGCAGCCCGACCACATCGCCTGCCGGCTCTCCCTCACCGACCCCCGAGACCTCACCCGGGCCATCAGCCGCTGCCGCTGGCTCCTCGACCTGGACGCGGACCCGGTCGCCGTCGACGCGCAGCTGCGCACCGACCCGCTGCTCGCCCCGCTGGTCGACGCGGGGCCGGGCCGCCGGGTTCCCCGGACGGTGGACGGCGCGGAGTTCGCCGTGCGCGCGGTGCTCGGCCAGCAGGTCTCCACCGCCGCCGCCCGCACCCACGCGGCCCGGCTGGTCACCGCCCACGGCGTCCCGGTCGACGACCCGGAGGGCGGGCTGACCCACCTCTTCCCGACCGCGAAGGCGCTGGCGGGCCTCGATCCGGCGGCCCTCGCGCTGCCGCGCACCCGCCGCACCACCCTCACCACGCTCGTCGCCGCCCTGGCGGAGGACCGGCTGCGGCTGGACACCGACACCGACTGGGAGCAGGCCCGCACCGAGCTGGCCGCGCTGCCCGGCTTCGGCCCCTGGACGGTCGAGGCCATCGCGATGCGGGCCCTCGGCGACCCCGACTCCTTCCTCCCCACCGACCTGGGCATCCGCCGGGCGGCCGAGCGGCTCGGCCTCCCGGCCACCCCCGCCGCCCTCACCGCACGGGCCGCCGACTGGCGTCCGTGGCGGGCGTACGCCGTGCAGTACCTCTGGACGGTGGACGACCACCCCATCAACCACCTGCCCGCCTGACGGAGACAAGGACACCGCTCCCATGACCACGACCCCCGCCTCACCGGTGACCAAGCAGCACACGGTCATCGACAGCCCCTACGGTCCGCTGACGCTCGTCGCCACCGACGGCGTCCTGTCCGCCCTCTACATGACCGACCAGCGCCACCGCCCGCCCGAGGAGACCTTCGGCGTCCCCGACCCGGAGCCGTTCGGCGAGGTGATCGGGCAGCTCGCGGAGTACTTCGCCGGCGACCGCACCACCTTCGACCTCCCGCTGAACCTGGCGGGCACGCCGTTCCAGCGGAGCGTGTGGGCGGAGCTGCTGAAGATCCCGTACGGCGAGACCCGTACGTACGGGGAACTGGCCGGGGAACTGGGCAAGCCGGGCGCCTCGCGGGCGGTGGGCCTCGCCAACGGGAAGAACCCGGTCGGGATCATCGTGCCGTGCCACCGGGTGATCGGAGCCTCCGGCGGCCTCACCGGATACGGCGGCGGCCTGGACCGCAAGCAGCGGCTGCTCGCGTTCGAGAGCGGCACGCAGGACGCGGCGCCTGCGCTGTTCTGAGAGAGCGGGACGGGCTGTACCGAAGCCGGTCACGCCCGTCCCCACGCCCCTCCCCACGCCCGTCCCCACGCTCGTCAGCCGGTGAAGATCTCCACGGCCGTCCAGACGGCCAGGCCCAGCATGCAGATCCCGCCGACGCGCTGCACGGTCTTCAGCGGGACGCGCTTGGCGATGAACTTGCCCGCCAGCAGCGCGAGGGCCGAGACGGACATCAGGGCGGCGGCCGCGCCGATCGCGGTGGACCAGGCGCCGTTGCTCGCCGCGAGGTTGGCGGTGGTGATCTGGGTCAGGTCGCCCCACTCGCTGATGAACACCGCCATGAACGCGGTCGAGTAGACCGGCCAGAACCCGGTGACCGTCTTCACCTCGGCGTCCTCGTCGTCGTCCGCACCGCTGCCGCGCAGCAGCATGAACGCGCCGAACGCGAAGAGCGAGGCCGAGACGAGCTTGACGATCCAGTCGGGCAGCAGTCCGATGAGGCCGCCCGCGCCGACGGCGATGGCGACGTGCACGACGAACGCGGACGAGGTGCCGAACCAGACGAACAGCGGACGCATCCGCGTGCCCATGGCCAGTGAGGCGAACATCGTCTTGTCGGGGAGCTCCGCGAGGAAGATCAGGCCGAACGCGGTGATGATCGCCAGGGGGTCGAGATCCATTCCGGCGGCTTTCTGTGCGAGCCGGGCCCCGGGTCTTCGCGAGGCGCCGCTCGGGCTTTTCGGAGGACCACTCGGCCCGGCATGACGGCAACGCCCACAAGGCGTGGACGTGTCATGCAGGACCGAAGGTCTCGCCCGCCCGTGGCCGTCCTTCGCAGGACCCACGAGCCCGGCCACCGGGAACCCGGGGGTTCCAGTGTGTCGACGACCGGTTTGCGGGGCTACTCCCCTTCGCAGCCGTCAACATTACCTCATCCGGCCAGGTGAGGGCGGCTGTGTGGGCGCCGGGAGCGCCTCGGTAGAGTCGTGATGATCACCCGGACCGACGGTGGTCCCCACTCCACCCCACCGCGACGGAGAGTTCCCCCATGAGCCGCCGCTCCCGCAAGGACGTGCCCGCCCAGGGCGTTCCCCGGCCCACCGTCAGCGTCTGCCGGGGCTGCTGCTGCGGCACCGAGAAGATTCCGGGCGTCGACCACGCGGCCCAGCTGGCCCGGCTGCGCTCCGGACTGGAGGGGACCGCCACCGTCCGGGCGGTCGAGTGCCTGGACGCCTGTGAGCAGGGCAACGTGATCGTCGTGCAGCCCTCCGCCGAAGGCCGCCGGGCCGGCGGCCGGCCGGTCTGGCTGGGCCTGGTCAACGACGAGCACGCCGAGCAGGACATCGTGACCTGGGCGACGGAGGGCGGCCCGGGGCTCGCGGACGCCCCGGACATCCTCGACCTGTACGTCTTCCAGCCCTCGCGCCGGGTCCGGGCGGGCCTGGACGGCTGAGGGCCCTCCAGCGGCGGGTCCGGCGGAGGGCGTGCGCCGCCCTCCCGTCACAACCCCTGCGTCAGCCGGTGCAGCCGCAGCGCCAGCTGGATCTCCAGCGTGCGGGCCGGCGTGTTCCAGTCCTCGCCGAGCAGCCGGCCGATGCGCTCCAGCCGCTGCACCACCGTGTTCACATGGACGTGCAGCAGGGCCTTGGTCCGGGTGAGGCTCGCCCCCTGGGCGAAATAGGCGTCCAGGGTGGTGACGAGGTCGGTGCCCCGCCGGCTGTCGTAGTCGAGTACGGGCCCCAGCGTGCGCCGCACATAGCCTCCCAGGTCCGCCTGGTCGCCCAGGAGCACGCCGATGAACCCGAGGTCCGCGACGGCCCCGCCGCTTCCGGTGTGGCCGAGGGCGCGCAGCGCGGAGAGGCAGCGGTCGGCCTCGCTGTGCGCGTGGGGCAGGTCGGCCGGACCCGTGGCGGGACCCGCCGCGCCGACCGTGACGGGGCAGCCCACCGCCTGGCCCAGTTCGGCGGCGAGTGCCTGGGCGGCAGGTCCGGGTGCCTCGGACGGCGTCACCAGGACGACATGGTCGTGGTGCAGCCCGGCCAGACCGTTGCGGGCCTGGGCGCTCCGGGCGGTCGCGGCCAGCAGACGGTGGCGGGGGGCCACCTCGCTGTGCGCGACGAACACACTGTGCCGACGGCTCAGATTGACGCCCAGCCGGCGGGCGCGGGCCGTCAGCGTGCCCGGGTCGCCGGTGCGCGAGAGCAGGTCGCCCAGCAGCTCGCCCCGTACCCGGTCCTCCGTCTCGGCGACCGAGCGGCGCAGCAGCATCAGCAGCGCGGTGACGACGCTGGCGCGTTCGAACAGGAGCCGGTCGGCGTCCGCGAGCCCCGCCCGGCCGGTCAGCGCGATGGAGCCGAGGAGTTCGGGGCCGGCCAGGACGGCGCAGACCCAGGTGCCGCCCAGGGGGACGGCCCGGCCCCTGGCGCGGGAGGCGGACACCGCCGGGATCGGCGGCGGCAGCGGCTCCGTGCGGGCACGGGCCAGCTCGGCGCCGTCCGCGTCGTGGATGAGGATCCCGCCGTCCAGGATGTCGGCGAGGGCCGCCGCCACGTCGTCCGCGCCGCCGCCCTGCAGCACGAGGTCGGTGAGCTGGTCGTGGGCCCCCTCCGCGCGGCGCATCGCCTCGCTGTGCGTGCGGATGGTCTCCGAAGCGGCGTTGAGGTCGACGAGTGCGGCCCGGGTCTCCTCCAGCAGCCGCGCCCCGTCGATGGCGATGGCGGCGTGGTCGGCCAGTGACGACAGCAGCGCCACCTCGCCGGCGGTGAACTCGCGGGGGGCCCGGTCGGCGGCGTACAGGACCCCGATGATGTGAGTGCCCAGGCGCAGGGGCACGCCGAGGATCGCCCGCAGGCCCTCGTCCAGGACCGCTCCGTCGATGGTGGTCGTGTGGTGGAACCGGGTGTCGGCCTGGTAGTCCCCGGTCGCGTACGGGCGGGCGGTCTGGGCCACCAGCCCGCCCAGACCCTCGCCCATGCCGAGCCGCACCCGCTGGAAGGCCTCGGCCACCGACCCGTCGGTGACCCGCATGTAGGTGTCGCCCGCGGCGTCGTCGTTGAGGGAGAGGTAGGTGACGTCGGTACCGAGCAGCAGCTTCGCCCGGTGGACGATGGCCCGCAGGACGGCGTCCAGGTCACGCAGGGCCGCCAGGTCGCTGGCCGTGTCGAACAGGGCGGTGAGCTGCGCCTCGCGCACCCGGTGCTGGCTGAGCGTGCGCCGGATGCGCAGGGCCACGGCGGCGGCCTCCGCGATCTCGGCCAGTTCGGCCGGGGAGGCCCCCGCCTGCCGGGCGGCGGCGGCCGGCCGGTCGAACTCCTCGGCCGCCGCGCCCTGCGCCAGCAGGTCGAGGAGCCGGCGCAGGGCTGCCGCGGAGTGCTGGGGGCCGGGGGCTGTCACGCCGGTGAGCATACGGTGATCGCCTCCCGGGAGGATCCGTGCGGGCAGCGGGGGGTGGGTGTCTCCCGCGCGCCGTGCGAAGCGGTGCGGCGCGCGGGAGGGGCCTCGGTCAGCGGCCGAGGGGGACCGAGTCCTTGCGGGTGGCGGTCGGCGCGGCCGGGACCGAATGCTCCAGGCCGTCCTTGGCCAGGTCGCGGCCGCGGGTCTCCTTCGCCACCCAGACCGTCACCGCGGTGACCAGGGAGGCGAAGCAGAGGTAGAGCGAGATCGGGACGGACGAGCGGTAGTCCTTGAGCAGCTCGACCGCGATGAGCGGGGCGAGCGCGCCGCCGATGATCGAGGCCAGCTGCGAGCCCATCGAGGCGCCGGAGTAGCGGACCTTCGTGTCGAACATCTCGGAGATGAAGGCCGCCTGCGGCCCGTACATCGCCCCGTGCAGCAGCAGGCCGAGGGTGACCGAGAGGACGATCAGCGGGAAGGACCTGGTGTCCAGGAGCGCGAAGAAGCCGAAGGCCCAGACGGCCATGCCGAGGGCCCCGATCAGGGTGACGGGCCGGCGGCCGATCCGGTCCGAGAGGGCGCCCCACAGCGGGATGGTGACGAAGTGGACCGCCGAGCCGATCAGTACGGCGTTCAGCGCGTCGCTCTTGGACATCTCCAGGTGCACGGTCACGTAGACCAGGAGGAACGCGGTGAGGATGTAGTACGAGATGTTCTCGCCGAACCGGGTGCCGATGGCGAGGAGCACCTCGCGCCAGCTCTTGCGGAACACCGCGACGACCGGGGCCGGCTCCTTGACGCCCGCGGCGGCCTGCTCCTGCGCCTTCCGCTGCGCCTCCAGGAAGACCGGGGACTCCTCGACGGAGATCCGGATCCACAGGCCGATCATGACGAGGACGCCGGAGAGCAGGAACGGGATGCGCCAGCCCCAGGCGAGGAAGGTCTCGTCGGACTGGACGGTGGCGAGCAGCGCCAGGACGCCGGTCGCGAGCAGGTTGCCGCCGGGGGCCCCGGCCTGCGGCCAGGACGCCCAGAAGCCGCGCCGCTTGTCGCCGCCGTGTTCGGAGACGAGGAGGACGGCGCCGCCCCATTCGCCGCCGAGCGCGAAGCCCTGGACCAGGCGCAGGACCGTCAGCAGGACCGGCGCCCATACCCCGATGCTCGCGTGGGTCGGCAGCAGCCCCATGGCGAAGGTCGCGCCGCCCATCATCAGCAGGCTGATCACGAGGAGCTTCTTGCGGCCGATCTTGTCGCCGTAGTGGCCGAAGACCACACCGCCGAGCGGACGGGCGGCGAAGCCGACCGCGTACGTCAGGAAGGCCAGCAGGGTGCCGACGAGCGGGTCGCTGCTCGGGAAGAAGAGCGTGTTGAAGACGAGCGCGGCGGCCGAGCCGTAGAGGAAGAAGTCGTACCACTCGATGGTGGTGCCGACGAGGCTGGCCGCGACGATCCGGCCGATCTTGCCCCCGGGGGCGGGTTGCGGGGAGGCGGACGGTCCCGAGGGGGGCTGAGCGGAGCTGGGGGAACCCATGATGAGTCACCGCGTTTCGTTGGCAGGCTGTCAGGGACGGGGGTGCGGGAGCGGGTGGAGCGGGTCGTGCGGGTCGTGCGCCCGGCTCCGGTGGGGACCGGAGGCGGGTGTGGGGTCAGTGCGCGCCCCAGCCCCCGTCGACGGGGAGCGAGGCGCCGGTGATGTACGAGGTGTGGGGGCCGCAGAGCCAGAGGCAGACCGCGGCGACCTCCTCGGGCTCGATCAGCCGCTTGATCGCGGAACGGTCCAGGAGGATGTCCGTGACGACCTCCTCCCGGGGGATCCCGTGCGCGGCGGCCTGGCCCGCGATCTGGCCCTCCACCAGGGGCGTGCGTACGTAACCGGGGTTGACGCAGTTGCTGGTCACCCCGTGCGGGGCGCCCTCCAGCGCGGCCACCTTGCTCAGCCCCTCCAGGCCGTGCTTGGCCGCGACGTAGGCCGACTTGAAGGCGCTGGCCCGCAGCCCGTGCATGCTGGAGACGTTGACGATCCGGCCCCACCCCCCGGCGTACATGTGCGGAAGGCAGTGCCGCATCAGCAGGAACGGGGCGCTCACCATCACCTTCTGGATCAGCTCGAAGCGGGCCGGCGGAAAGTCCTCGATGGCGGCCACGTGCTGCAGCCCGGCGTTGTTGACCAGGACGTCCACAGCGGTCGGCAGCGTCCCGATCGCCTCGGGGTCGGCCAGGTCCACGACGTGGGCCACGCCGCCGATCGCGGCGGCGACGGACTTGGCGCTCCCGGCCTCGCGGTCGACCACGTGCACCAGGGCGCCGGCCCCGGCGAGCGCCTCGGCGGTGGCCCGCCCGATGCCGCTGCCGCCGCCGGTGACGAGGGCGGTACGCCCCCTGAGGTCCACGGCCCCGGCATCCGGCGTCGGGGAACCGGACGCTGCGTGAAATTGGCTCGTCATGGCCGGAAACGCTAGAGACACTCCGCCGGGCATCCCATGGCGTGGATCTCCACAGTGAGGGGGAGGGGAGTGGGTGACTCCGCCACTCGGCGAACCGTGTGTGACGCCCGGGGCACCAGGGGCCACGAGGCGCCCTCCGCGGCAGAACGGGGCCCTCCGCCGTGGAGGGCCCCGTTCTGCCGCGGGGGTGCGGGGGGTGGCGGCGGCTACCCGTCCAGCGGGCAGCGGGCGAGCAGCTCGGCGGGACCGGCCCCTTCGGGCAGCTTCAGGGTCCGGCTCGACGGGGGCCGCCGGCCGTCCTGAAGCCAGCGTTCCAGCGCCGCGGCCGCCGAACGGTGGCAGGGCACGAGCGGGCGCAGCCGGTCGGGGAAGACGTCGACGAGCGAGTCCACATGCGTGCCGCCCTCGACGCGGTAGTAGCGGTGGAGCGCGCCGCGGCCCTGCCGCCGCACCATCGCCGCGTACGCGTCCGAGGTCCCGGATATCGGGAGCAGGACGTCCAGGGTGCCGTGGAAGCTGATCAGCGGCTTCCCGATGCGGCCGGTCAGCGCGATCTTCGCGACGGCGTCCCTGACTCCGGGCGGCCGCTCCGCGTAGACGTAGTCGGCGTCGCAGGCCGGGGTCCCCGGTGCGCAGAAGGGCGTGCCGGCCTCGGTCGCGCCGTCGAAGTCCGGGTCCAGCTCCTCCCGGTAGATCCGCTGGGTCAGGTCCCAGTAGTACTGGTGGTGATACGGCCAGAGGAACTCCGAACCGGCCGGGTAACCGGCGGCCGTCATGGTCCGGTGGGCGTTCTCGGCGTCCGCGCCCCCGGCCGCGTAGCGGGGATAGGCGCGGAGGGCGGGCGGCAGGAAGGTGAGGAGGTTGGGCCCTTCGGCGCGCCAGAGCGCGCCCTCCCAGTCCACCCCGCCGTCGTACAGCCCGGGATGGTTCTCCAGCTGCCAGCGCACCAGATAGCCGCCGTTGGACAGGCCCATCGCCAGCGTGCGGGAGGGCGGGCGGAGGTAGCGCTGCGCGACGACCAGGCGGGCCGCGCGGGTGAGTTGGGTGAACCGGGTGTTCCACTCGGCGATGGCGTCACCGGGCGCGGTGCCGTCCCGGTGGAACGCGGCCGAGGTGTTGCCCTTGTCGGTGGCGGCGAAGGCGTAGCCCCGGGCGAGCGCCCAGTCGCCGAAGGCCCGGTCGTTGGCGTACTGCTCGCGCACCCCCGGCGCACCGGCGACGACGAGGCCGCCGTTCCAGCGATCGGGGAGACGGATGACGAACTGGGAGTCGTGGTTCCAGCCGTGGTTGGTGTTGCCGGTCGAGGCGTCGGGGAAGTACCCGTCGATCTGGATGCCCGGCACGCCGCTGGGGGTGGGCAGCCCCGCCGGGGTGAGCCCCGCCCAGTCGGCCGGGTCGGTGTGCCCGGAGGCCACCGTTCCGGCCGTCGTCAACTCCCTGAGGCAGTCAGTCTGTTGGCGGGCCGCTCCGGGCACCCTGATCAGGTCGGAACGCGAGCAGTGACCGGGCCGGCCGGGGTCGGCCGGCACCGGGGCGGCGGCGGCCGGAGCGGCCGTCCAGGCCATCAGCGCGGCAGCGGCGACGGCCGCCCCGCGCAGCCACCGGCCGTGGGCCGGGCCGCGCGGAGCGTCGTGGCGGGATCCGGTGCGCCGGACGGCCGGTGGGGCGACTGGCATGGCTGTGCCTCCGTCGGGTGAGCGGGTGAGCGGGTGAGCGGGGGAATGGGGAAGCGGGGCGAGCGGGTGAGGCGGGTGGATGGGTGAGCGGGGTCAGCGGTGTCAGGGGCAGGTGCCGTCGGCGAGGACGTAGTGGCCCGGCGGCGATTCCTTGAGGGTGTGGGTCACGAAGGTGTTGTAGAGCCCCAGGCCCTGGCCGGACCCCGCCGCGTACACCTGGCCGCCGGTGGTGGTGGCCCGGCCCGCGCGTACGTGCTCGTAGTTGTTGGCCGTCCAGCAGGCCGGTGCGGCGCCGGTGGTGACCGCGGTGACCGCACCGGACCTGACGCCCTCGGCGCCGTCCGCGTCCCGCGCCGCGACCGTGTACGCGTGGGTGCTGCCGGGGGCCAGACCCGGATCGGTGTACGGCGGCCCTGCCGTGGTGGCGACCCGCGCACCGTCGCGGTACACCGCGTACTCCGCGGCCCCCTCGACCCGGTCCCAGGCCAGCGTCGCGGAGGTGTCCGTCACTCCGGTGGACCGCAGACCCGCGGGGGCCGGCAGCCCGCCCGGCTGCGGTGTCGAGCCCTCCAGCCCGAAGAAGCGGACGATCCAGTAGCTGGAGCAGATCGAGTCGATGAAGTGCTGGGTGCCGGTGGCGCCGCACTGCTCTCCGCCGCTGCCGGGATCGACCGGGGTGCCGTGAGCCACGGCGGGCACCTGGTTGACCTCGACGACGCTCGCGCCGCCGGCCGACAGATACTCGCTCCTGCGGGTGCTGTTGGGGCCGATGACGGAGGTCCGGTCCGGTGACTGGTCGAGCCCGTGCACCGCGGTCCACTGGTCCCGCAGCTCATCGGCGTTCTTGGGGACGACGGTCGCGTCGTTGTCCCCGTGCCAGAGGGCCACACGGGGCCAGGGGCCCGCGAAACCGGGGTGGGCGTCCCGGACGGCCTGCGCCCACGCCGCCGGGGTCCGGTCCACGCCGGGACTCATGCAGCCGAACGCCGACACCACGTCGACCCCGCAGCCGTGGGGGATGCCCGCGATGACCGCGCCCGCGGCGAACACGTCCGGATAGGCGGCCAGCATGACCGCGGTCATCGCCCCGCCCGCCGAGAGGCCCGTGACCTGGACGCGGCCGGTGTCCGCCCCGTAGGCGGCCGCGGCGTGGGCGACCATCTGCCGGATCGACGCCGCCTCGCCCTGACCTCGCCGGGTGTCACCCGTCTGGAACCAGTTGAAGCACTTGTTGGCGTTGTTGGCGGTGGTGGTCTCGGCGTAGACGACCAGGAATCCGTGGCGGTCGGCGAAGGTGTTCAACCCGGCGTTGTCGGAGTAGACCTGCGCGCTCTGGGTGCAGCCGTGCAGGGCGACGACCACGGGCGCGTTGTCCGGCAGCGTCGTGGGCCGGTACACGTACATGCCCAGGTTGCCGGGATTGGCCCCGAAGTCGGCGACGCGCTCCAGGGCGGCGGCCGCCCGCGCCTCGCCGGCCACCGGACCGGCCAGCGCCGCCACGGTGGCGAGGGCGACGACGGCGGCGAGCCGGCGGGCCAGACGGCTCCACCGCCCGCCGCGTCCCGCCCCCGGCGGCGGGG
This sequence comes from Streptomyces sp. NPDC020884, assembly GCF_044333935.1. NCBI lineage: Bacteria > Bacillati > Actinomycetota > Actinomycetes > Kitasatosporales > Streptomycetaceae > Streptomyces > Streptomyces sp. NPDC020884. Next base: position 16,869 of record NZ_JBIRRY010000004.1, read on the forward strand.
GCTCGGGTGGGGCCGGACGCGACGGCATGACGTAGGACATGGTGACCTCCCGTAGGGCGGCGCACGGGATCGCCCGTGATCCCGTGACCTCGGCCGCGCCGCCGCCGTCGGAAGGACGACGGCGGGGTGGCCGGGGTGCGGTCACCGTAGGAAGCGGGCGGGCGGCCGGGGAATGGCGGTGCCCGCCACAACCGGCCGGGGAGCCGGGGGCCGCCACCCGTTGTGGGGTGCGCGCGCCTGCTGCTACGGGGCAGCTGTTGCTGGGGCACAGCGGTGCTAGGGGCCTGCTGCCGCTACGGGGGCAGCTCCCGCTACGGAACGGCGCTGCTACGGGGGCAGCTCCCGCTACCGGGACAGCTCCCGCTAGGGCACTACGGGGCAGCTCCCGCGACGGGACAGCGCTGCTACGGGACAGTCCCGATGGGAGGCCGGTGGAGCGCTCCGCCCACCGCCGCGAGCTCGTGCGCCACCGTCAGGTCCGCCCCGGTCGCGGCGCGCACCTGATCCACCGTCACCCCGTCGGCCACCTCCCGCAGCAGGAAGCCGCCGGGGGTCACGTCGAGCACCGCGAGATCGGTGATGATCCGGTGCACCACGCCCCGGCCGGTCAGCGGCAGGGTGCACTCCGCGAGCAGTTTGGGGGAGCCGTCGCGTGCTGTGTGCTCCGTCAACACGATGACGTGCCGGGCCCCGTGGACGAGATCCATGGCGCCGCCCATCCCCTTGACCACCTTGCCGGGGATCACCCAGTTCGCCAGGTCGCCGGAGGCGGACACCTGCATCGCCCCCAGAACCGCGACGTCGATGTGCCCGCCACGGATCATCGCGAAGGAGAGCGCGGAGTCGACGCAGGACGCCCCGGGCGTCAGGGTCACCGTCTCCTTGCCCGCGTTGATCAGGTCGGGCCGGACCTCGGACGGGACGGGGTAGGGGCCGACGCCGAGGAGGCCGTTCTCCGACTGGAACACCACCTCGACGCCGTCCGGCAGATGGTCGGGGATCAGCGTCGGCAGACCGATGCCGAGGTTGACGTAGGAGCCGTCGGCCAGTTCCGCGGCGGCGCGGGCCGCCATCTGCGTACGCGTCAGCGGCATCTCAGACGGTCCCTTCGTGAGCGGCGGCGCGGACGGTACGGCGCTCGACGCGCTTCTCGGCGCGCGGGTCGGCGGGCCCGACGGGGACCACCCGCTGGACGAAGATCCCGGGCAGATGGACGTCGTCGGGGGCGAGTTCGCCAGGCTCTACGAGCTCCTCCACCTCCGCCACGGTGACGCGTCCGGCCATCGCGGCGAGCGGGTTGAAGTTGCGGGCGGAGGAGTCGAAGCGGAGGTTGCCGTGCCGGTCGCCCACGGCCGCCCGCACCAGCGCGAAGTCGGTGGTGATGCCCTCCTCCAGGAGGTGCTCCCGGCCGCCGAAGGTCCTGCTCTCCTTGGGCGGCGAGGCGACCGCGACGGAGCCGTCCGCGCCGTGGCGCCAGGCCAGACCGCCCTCCGCGATCACGGTGCCCGCGCCCGCCGGCGTGTAGAACGCCGGGATGCCCGAGCCGCCGGCCCGCAACCGTTCCGCCAGGGTGCCCTGGGGGACGAGTTCCACCTCCAGCTCCCCCTGGAGGTACTGGCGCGCGAACTCCTTGTTCTCCCCCACGTAGGAGCTGGTCATCCGCGAGATCAGCCCCGCCCGCAGCAGGAGGCCCAGGCCCCAGTCGTCCACCCCACAGTTGTTGGACACCACCCGCAGCTCCCCGGCGCCCCGCTCCAGCAGCGCGTGGATCAGCACACTGGGTATGCCGCACAGCCCGAAACCGCCCACGGCCAGCGACGCCCCGCGCTCCACGTCCGCGACCGCGTCCGCCGCGTCGGCGACCACCTTGTCCCTGCTCATCCGTCCACCTCTCGACTCGTCGACTGCGCACGAGACTAGGAAGCCGTGACGGCTCGGGGCGATGGCGGACGGCCCCACACCGGAGCGGGGCGGGATGGTGGGCTCGGCCATCCGGCGCGTCGTCCTTCGGGGAGCCCGATGCCCGGCGGGGCTGACCGCCCGGCCCGGGACGGAGCTCAGCAGAGGGATCGCCCCTCTACGCGACCGGCTCGCCGTGCTCCAGCTCCACGGCCCCGCCACCGGACGCCAGGGCGTCCAGCGCCGCCCGTACCCGGGGGCCGAGCGCGCCCAGCAGGAAACCGTCCAGATCGGCGGGCGCGACGAGCTTCCAGGAGAGCAGTTCCTCCTCCTGGAGCCGGATCGCCGCCAGCTGACCTGCGGTGAGCACCCCGCCGTCGTACACGTACGCCACGATCGGCGGGCGGCCGACGCCCCGCGTCCAGTCCACGGCGAGCAGCCGGCCCGGTGCGAGGTCGAGGCCGATCTCCTCCGCCGTCTCGCGCCGGGCCGCCTGCCGGGGGCCCTCGCCCGCGTCCGACTCGACCGTTCCGCCGGGCAGCGCCCAGCCCTCGCGGTAGTTCGGCTCGACGAGCAGGACCCGCCCGTCCGCGTTGCGGAAGAGCGAGGCGGCAGCGGCGAGGACCCGCGGGAGCCCGGCGATGTACGTGGCGTAGTCGGCATCGGGAGGATTCGTCACGGCCGCCAGCCTAGTGGGGGACGGGGTCCGGTCCCGGGCGGACGACCGCACGGCCGTGGACGGCCATGGGCAGATCAGGGGTCGTGCGGATAGGGTCGGGGCGGCGCGACTGCCTGTTCGAAAGCAAGGGATGCAAGGTGACGGACGGAGCAGATGTGGAGACCGCCCGCGTGCTCGTCGCGGCGGACAAGTTCAAGGGCTCGCTCACGGCCGTACAGGTCGCGGAGCGGGTGACGGCCGGGCTGCGGCGCGTCGTCCCCGACGTGCGGGTGGAGACCCTGCCCGTCGCGGACGGCGGCGACGGCACGGTCGCGGCGGCGGTGGCCGCCGGGTTCGAGCGCCGCGAGGCGCGGGTGACCGGCCCCATCGGGGACCCGGTGACGGCGGCGTACGCGCTGCGCGACTCCACCGCGGTGGTGGAGATGGCCGAGGCCTCGGGCCTCCAGCACCTGCCCGACGGGGTGTTCGCCCCGCTCACGGCCACCACGTACGGCTCGGGAGAACTGCTGCTGGCCGCCCTGGAGGCGGGGGCGACGACGATCGTGTTCGGGGTCGGCGGCAGTGCCACCACGGACGGCGGCGCGGGCATGCTCGCCGCCCTCGGAGCACGCTTCCTCGACGCGGACGGCAAGCCCGTCGGCCCCGGCGGCGGACCTCTCGCGGAGCTGGCCGAGGCTGACCTCTCGGGGCTCGACCCGCGCCTGGCGGACGTCGACCTGATCCTGGCCAGCGACGTGGACAACCCGCTGACGGGGCCCAAGGGCGCACCCGAGGTGTACGGCAGGCAGAAGGGCGCGAGCGAGGAGGACATCGCGGTCCTCGACGCGGCCCTGACGCATTACGCCTCCGTCCTGGGGCCGGAGACGGCGGCTCTGCCCGGAGCCGGCGCGGCCGGCGGCATCGGCTACGGGGCGCTCGTCGCCCTCGGCGCCCGCTTCCGCCCCGGCATCGAGGTGATGCTCGACGTGCTCGGCTTCGCCCCCGCGCTGGCCCGCGCCACGCTGGTCATCACGGGCGAGGGCTCGCTCGACGAGCAGACACTGCACGGCAAGGCCCCGGCCGGGGTCGCCGCCGCCGCCCGCGCGGCCGGGATCGAGGTCGTCGCGGTCTGCGGCCGGCTCGCCCTGCCGCCGGAGGCCCTGGAGAAGGCAGGCATCCGCCGCGCCTACGCCCTGGCCGAGCTGGAACCGGACCCGGCCGTGTCCATGGCCCAGGCCGGGCCGCTGCTGGAGCGGGCGGCGGAGTCGATCGCCCGGGACTTCCTCCAGGGCTGACGCGGCGCGCCGCACGGCGCGAACAGCCGGAGAGAACGTGTGGGAGGGCCCCGGGGACAGACACCGGGCCCCTCCCGCACGAGGGCCGTCCGCACGAGGTCCGTCCCGCGCGAAGGCCCTCCTGTGCGCGGGGCCGTGCCCGTACGCAGGGCCTCGTACGCGGGCCGTGCCCCGGGCCCCTCCCGCACGAAGGCCCCCGTACCCCAGGCCCCACGTCTACGCCCCCACGCGCCCACCGCGCCCCCGCCCCCTCACCGCGGCGCCCCCGACAGCCTCAGCGCCTCCAGCGCCAGCACCAGGTCGACCAGCTCGCGCGGCCGTGACAGGGAGCGCGCGGTCAGTCGCTCGAGCCGCCGCAGCCGGTTGAACACCGTGTTGCGGTGACACCGCAACCGCGCCGCTGCCCGCCCCACCGAACCCCCGCACTCCAGCCACGCCTCCAGCGTCCCCACCAGCACCGCACGCTCCGCCGGGGCCAGCGTCAGCAGCGGCCCGAACACCTCCGCGAGCAGCCGCGCCGACAGCTCCGGCCTGCTCACCAGCAGGGCCGTCGGCAGCCGCTCGTCCAGCCGTACGACCTCCCGGGTACCGGGCGCACACGTCAGCAGTGCCGTGCCCGCGAGCCGCCGTGCCGCGCCCAGTTCCGCCGGCGAGCCCACCACCGGACTCATGCCTCCCGGCCCCGCCCCGTGCTCCCTGAGCCGCGCCACCGCCCCGGCCGGGCCCCCGGCACCCAGCAGCAGCACCGCGACATCCCCGTCCCGTTCCCCGTCCCAGTCCCCGGAACCGCACCAGCACCAGCGGGTGCCGTCCGCGTCCGGGCCCGCCGCCACCGCGGCCTCCGGTACGGGCCCGCCCAGCACCACCACCGCGTAACGACCCCGGTCCGGCAGCCCGAGGCCGCGCGTCGCACGGTCCACCAGGTCCGGCAGGGTCCCGCCCGCCAGCAGCGGGCCGAGCAGCGCACCGTTTCGCGTTCCACGCCGCATCCGCCGCTCCGTCCCCGGGTCCGGGCGCTCCTGATGACCGATGAGGATGCCACCGCCCGCGCGGACGGGCGCCCGCCCGTCTCCGCGTCTGTGCGCGTGCACAACGAGGCCCTTCGTTCGCTGGTCGCCCGCATCGAGTCGGTGCCGCGCCGTGGACGCACGTCCCGCCCGGTGCTGGTCTGTGGCACCACACACGACGCCAGACCCTCACCGATGAGCACGACAGGTGAACACAGGACGACAAGGCGGAAGGAGGAGGACGCATGGCAACGCTAGAGATCCGCGGGCTGTCCGTCGGCTACGGCCCGGTCCGGGCGCTGCGCGACATCTCCGTGGATGTGCCGGACGGCGGGATCACCGCCGTACTCGGCGGCAACGGCGCGGGCAAGACCACGCTGCTGCGGGCCGTGTCGCGGACCCTCGGCTTCCACCGCGGGACGGGCACCGGCACCATCCGGTTCGACGGCCGCCCCCTGGAGGGGCTGCGGGCCGCCCAGGTGGTGGCCGCCGGAGTGGTCCAGGTACCGGAGGGCCGGCAGGTCTTCGCCCGGATGACGGTGGCCGACAACCTGCGGGCGGGCGCCCTCGGGGCGCGCGGCGGGCGGGGGCGGACGAGCGCCGCACTGGCCCGGGTGCACGAGCTGTTCCCGGTGCTCGCCGACCGCGCCCACCAGCGGGCCGGGCTGCTGTCCGGCGGCGAGCAGCAGATGCTGGCGATGGGCCGGGCCCTGATGGCGGGGCCCCGGCTCCTCCTGCTGGACGAGCCCTCGCTCGGCCTCGCCCCGCTGATGGCGGCCAGGATCGCCGAGACCGTGCAGGAGATCAACGCGGCCGGCACCTCGGTCATGCTCGTCGAACAGAACGCGGCCATCGCCCTGCGGCTCGCCTCCACGGCGTACGTCCTGGACGTCGGCGAGGTCGCCCTGTCCGGACCCGCCGACGAACTCGCCGCGTCCGACGAGGTCCGCCGGCGCTATCTCGGCGTCGTCGACGAGGACGCGGCGGCGGACGCCGACCCGGCCGCCCGGACCCGCCGCACCCTGAGCAGGTGGTCCGCGTGACCGCCACCGCCCCGGCCACCGGGAACGACACGACGGCCGCACTCGCCGTGCGGGACGTCACCGTCCGCTTCTCCGGGCTCACCGCCCTGGACAACGTCTCCTTCACCGTCGAACCCGGCAGCGTGCACGCCGTCATCGGACCCAACGGCGCGGGCAAGTCCACCTGCTTCAACGTCCTGTCCGGCGTCTACCGCGCCACCTCAGGACACGTCCGCCTCGGCGACACCGAGCTCACCGGACTCGCGCCGCACGCCATCGCGGGCCTCGGGGTCGCGCGCACCTTCCAGAACCTGGCGCTGCCCCCGCAGGCGACCGTCGCCGACAGTCTCCTGCTCGGCCGCCACCGGCTGACCCGCTCCGGTTTCCTCGCCACCGGCCTGCGGCTGCCCTCCGCCGCACGGGAGGAGCGACGCCACCGCGACCGGGTCCGGGAGATCGCCGAATTCATCGGCCTGGACAAGGAGTTGGAGCGCCCTGCGGGATCGCTGCCGTACGGGCAGCAGAAGCTCGTCGAGCTCGGCCGCGCCCTGTGCATGGAGCCGAAGGTCCTGCTGCTGGACGAGCCGATCGCCGGGATGACCGCGGACGAGCGCCGCCGCACCGCCGCCGTCGTGGCCGATGTGCGCGACAGCCTCGGCATCTCCATCGTGCTGGTCGAGCACGACATGGGAGTGGTGATGCGGCTCGCGGACGCGGTGACCGTACTCGACTTCGGACGGCGGATCGCCGGGGGCACCCCCGCCGAGGTCCAGAACGACCCGGCCGTCGTCCAGGCCTACTTGGGAGCACCTCAATGACCACGTTCGTCGAACTCCTCCTCGGCGGCCTGTCGATCGGCTCGGTCTACGCACTCATCGCGCTCGGGTTCGTCGTCATCTTCAAGGCCACCGAGGTCGTCAACTTCGCCCACGCCTCCCTGCTGTTGGCGGGCGGATACGTCACCGCCGTGCTCCACGACGACATCGGCTTCTGGCCCGCCCTGCTCGTCGGGATCGCCGGGGCCGCATCCGTCGGGGCGGCCATCGAGTTCTTCGTGATGCGCCGCTACCGGGGCAGCGACCAGAGCGTCCTGGCCATCGTCACCATCGGCGTCGACATCCTCCTGATCACCGAACTCACCCGCCGGATGGGCACGGACGTGCTCGCCCTCGGAGACCCCTGGGGCACCGAGGTCGTCTCCATCGGCGGCGTCACCCTCGCCCAGACCCGCATCGCCGCGTTCCTCGCCGCCGGGCTGCTGATCACGGTGTTCCTGCTCGCCTTCCGCTACACCTCGTGGGGTGTGTCGATGCGGGCCGCCGCCGAGAACCCGCAGACGGCGGCGCTCATGGGCATCAAGCTGGGGCGGGTGTCGCTGGCCGCCTGGGCGGTCGCCGGGGCCCTCGCCGCCGTCGCCGCCCTCTTCCTCACCGTGTTCCCGACCCCCGGCCTCGAACGCGCCACCTCGCTCGCCGCGCTCAAGGCGTTCCCCGCCGCGATCCTCGGCGGACTCGACTCCACCACCGGGGCGCTGGCCGGGGGACTCATCGTCGGCGTCACCGAGTCGCTGGCCACCGGCTACCAGAGTGACCTCTCCTTCCTCGGCCGGGGCATCGGGGACTTGGCGCCCTATCTGGTGATGGTGGCGGTCCTGCTCATCCGGCCCGCGGGACTCTTCGGCACGAAGGAGCTCGCCCGTGTCTGACACCACCGCCGAAGCCCCCGCCGCCCCCGCGACTCCCGTACGCGGCGGATCGGAGGGCGTCACCGACCGGCTGCGCAACCCCCGTACGTACGCCGTCCTCGCCGGCTCCCTCCTGCTGCTGGTCCTCCCGTTCTACCTGGACCGCTTCTGGCTCCAGGCCGGACTGTTCGCGATGGCGGCCGCGATCGGCGCCATCGGGCTCAACATGCTCACCGGCGCCACCGGGCAGCTCTCCATGGGCCACGCGTTCTTCCTCGCGGTCGGCGCGTACGGCTACTGCGTCCTGGCGGGCGAGAGCAGCACCGAGAACGGGCACACGCTGTCCGGACTCGGGCTGCCGACCTGGCTGGCCGCGATCCTCGCCGTGCTGCTCGCCGGAGCGGCGGGCGGCCTCTTCAGCCCCATCGCCGGCCGGCTGCGCGGCGCGTACCTCGGTATCGCCACCCTCGCGCTGATCTTCATCGGACAGCACGTCCTGTTCAACGCGGGCTCGCTGACCGGTGGTTACAACGGCCGGGCGGTACCGCCGCTGTCGCTGTTCGGCTTCACCTTCGACGACAGCGAACTCCTCGTCGCCGCCGTGCCGTTCGGCTCCTCGGAGAAGCTCTGGTACGTGGGCCTGCTCGCGCTCCTGCTGAGCGCGCTGTTCGCCCGGGGGGTGCTGCGCGGCCGGCCGGGACGGGCCATGAACGCCATCCGCGACCACCGCATCGCGGCCGGGGTGATGGGCGTGCCGGTGGCCCGCTACCGGGCCGGCGTCTTCGTCCTGTCCTCGATGTACGCGGGCCTCGCGGGCGTCCTGCTGGCTCTCGTCTTCCAGCGGACCGTGCCCGAGTACTTCGGCATGATCCTCTCCCTCGAATACCTCGCCATGATCGTCATCGGCGGGCTCGGCAGCGTCGCGGGAGCGGTGATCGGCGCCGCCTTCGTCTCCCTGCTCCCGCAGGTGTTCACGCACTACAGCGACTCCCTCCCGCTGGTCTCCGCCCCCGGCACGGGCGGGCTGGCGCCCGGTGAGGCGTCCCGCTACCTGTACGGCGCCGCGGTGGTCGCGGTGGTCCTGTTCCTGCCCGGCGGCCTCGCCCGCCTGGGCCTCGCCCGCGCGAAGAAACCGAAGGCTCCGAAGCAGCCGAAGGTCCCGAAGCAGCCGAAGGTCCCGAAGCAATCGGCGGCTCCGCACAATCCAGGGAATCCAGGGGAGAAGTCATGAAACTGAGAGTGCTCACGGCCGTGGTCGCCACGCTCGCCGTCACCCTCGTGGGGTGCAGCGGCAAGGCGACCGACGGAAAGGCGAACGAGGAGGGCGAGGGCGGGATCAAGACCGGCCCCGGGGTCTCCTCCTCGACGATCTCCCTCGGCGTGCTGACCGACATGACCGGCGTCTACGCCTCGCTGGGCAAGAGCGTCACCCAGGCCCAGCAACTGTGGGTCAAGCAGACGAACGACGAGGGCGGCATCTGCGACCGGAAGATCGAACTGACGGTCCGCGACCACGGCTACGACCCCCAGAAGGCGATCGCCGCGTACACCGAGCTGGAGCCGGAGGTGGTGGGCTTCGCCCAGTTCATCGGCTCCCCGTTCGTCGCCGCCGTCGAGCAGCGCATCGACGGCCAGGACAAGGGCCTCGTGCTGCCGCAGGCCTGGTCGGCGAATCTGCTGGGCTCCCCGTACATCCGGGTCATCGGTGCCACCTACGACGTCGAGACGATCAACCTCATCGACTATCTCCTCGCCGAGAAGCGCATCGCGAAGGGCGACAAGATCGGTCATGTGTACTTCGAGGGCGACTACGGCGAGAACGCGCTCGTCGGCTCGAAGCACGCGGCGAAGGAGGCCGGGCTGACCGTCGTCGAGCAGAAGATCAAGCCCACCGACAACGACATGACGGCCCAGGTCGCCGCCCTCAAGCAGGCCGGGGTCAAGGCGGTGATCGTGAGCGCGGGCCCGCGCCAGGCGGCCTCGCTCGTCGGCGTCGCGGCGGCCACCGGCTTCCAGGTCCCGGTCGTCGGCAACAACTCGGCTTACGCACCGCAGCTGTTGAAGACCCAGGCGGGACCGGCCCTGCTCAAGGACTACTACATCGCGGCCTCCACGCTGCCGATCGGCGACCCGGGCGACGGCCCCGCCAAGCTCGCCAAGGAGTATGCCGCGCAGTACCCGAAGGACGTGCTCGACAACGGCGTCGTGGCGGGCTACACCGCGGCCTCCCTGTTCGGCGAGGCCCTGTCGAAGGCGTGCGACGACAAGGACCTCACCCGTGAGGGCATCGACAAGGCGCTGCTCACGATCAAGGGGTACGGGAGCGAGTTCGGGGTGTCGCACGACTTCTCGGACCCGAAGGCCCCGTCCACCCGGGAGAGCGTCATCATGAAGCCGGACGCCGGTGCCCCCGGCGGGCTGAAGGTGGTCCGGCCGGCCGAGGTCGCCGCGGCGGCCGAGTCCTTCACCGCCGGTTCCTGACGGTTCACCGACCCCGGGGAGGGGTGCGGGTGGGGACCCCCCCCCGCACCCCTCCCCGGGCGCGTTCGGTCGGTGCCGTCAGCCGGTGGTGTACGCCTCCAGTTCGGAGAGCTGCGCGGCCGGCCATCCGGTGTTGCCGGTGAACGTCAGCTTCAGATAGCGGGCGGAGGTGCCGGGCAGGGTCACGGTGGCGGTGTTGCCGCTCGCCGGGTTGAAGGCGTAACCGGCCGACGCCTTCAGGGAGTTGTACGTGGAGTTGTCGGTGCTGCCGGAGACGGAGAGGGTCTGGGTACGGGCGGCCCACGCGGCGGCGGGAGGCAGCTTCAGCACCACCCGCTTGACCGCCTTCGCCGCGCCGAGGTCCACGGTGACGGACTGCGGGAAGGCGTTGTTGGTGCTCTCCCAGTACGTGTCCGGGTTGCCGTCCACGGCGTTGGCCGCGCCGTAGCCGGCGACGCTGCTGGTGGCCGTGAGGCTCCGGCCCCGGGCGAGATTGCCGGTCTCCTCCGGCGGGTCGGTGGGATCGGTGGGGCCGCCGCCGCCGGGCACTCCGCCGTTGGTCCACACCGGGTCCGGCCAGACACCCGTGCAGGCGGGCGGGTCCGCGTACCAGCCGGAGTTGCCGGTGACGCGGGTGATCTGGAAGCCCGCGCCGACGCAGTTGTGGATCGGGTTGGACTGGGCGATGTTCTTGGCGACGACATCGGTGAACGTCGCCTTGCCCGGGGACTGGATCTGCAGGGCGTAGGTGCCCGCCCCGTCGATCTTGACGTTCTTGAAGTTCAGCCCGTTGGTCGCGCCCTCGATCAGGTGGATCGCCGCGTAGGAGCTGTCCAGGATCTCGGTGTCGGTGATGTTGAGCGTGGCGTTGTCGATCGGTTCGTTGAGCCCGCTGAACCAGACCGCGCCCACCCCGAAGTTCCAGTTGTAGTCGTTGTTGCCGGTCCGGATCAGGGTGTTGCGGGCGGCGGTGTGCGTGCCCGAAACGGCGGTGCCCTGACCGGAGTTGACGCCCGGATAGCGGTTGGCGATGTGCAGGCCGCCGCCGTTGGTGATGGAGTCCGACATGACGTTGTCGGAGATGGTGATGTCCTTGCCGCCGTAGGTGACGATGTTGTTCGCCAGGATCGGCAGGATGACGGTGTTGAACGTGAACTTGTTCTTCACGTTCGGGATGTTCTCCGCCCACATGGCGAGTCCGTCGTCACCGCTGTTGCGGACGAAGGTGTTGGTGACGGTGGAGTTGGTCACCCCGTAGTGGAAGTTGACCCCGTCGGCCGTCTGGTCCAGGATCCGGGTGTTCTTCATGGTGAAGTTGTTCATCGGGCCGGTCAGCCAGGCGCCGCACTTGGTGTGCTGGAGCCAGAGGTTGTCGACGACCGAGTCCGACAGCGATCCGCCGATGGCGTTCACCTGATCGTTGTCCACCCGCTCGCGGATGTCGCCGATGATGGCGAAGTCCTTCAGCGTGACGTTCGAACTGCCGCCCTGTGCCGCGTACTTGCCGTACACGCCGACGGCCTTGCTGCGGTCCGTGGGGTGCCGGCCGGTCAGCACGCTGTACCAGGGGCCCGCGCCCCGCAAGGTCACCTTGTCGACGATGATGTGGTCCTGGACCTTGAACGTGCCCTGCGGGATGTACACCTCCTTGCCCTGGGTGCGGCCCGCGTCGACAGCCGCCTGGATCTTCGCCGTCGCGTCGGCCGCGCCGGTCGGGTCGGCGCCGAAGTCGCTCACCACGTCCAGGGCCCCGGAGGGCTTGCCGACGGGCGCGGCGACCTGCTCGAAGTCGGCCAGGTCGATGGTGAACGTGGGGGACTGGGCGGTCGAGGAGACCTGGAGGCGCACCTTGGTCCCCGCGGCCAGCGTCGAGCCGAACATGGTCCGGGTCTCGTCGTAGAAGTGGTGCGGGTTGGTGTCGCCCGGGTTGTTGTTGAACGGGTAGCCGCCGTAGTACCAGCCGTACTTGGAGGTCACCGGCACGCTCTTGAGCTGGTTGCCGTTGACCCGTACGTCGATCGAGGCGTCCCGGCCCGTCCCGGCGGCGTTGTCCGGCAGGGAGTAGCGGAAGGTCATCGCGTTCGCCGGGGCGGTGAGGGTGAACTCCACGTACTCGCCGACCGCGTCGAGCGTCACGGCCTGCCGGCCCGACGCCTCCGAGGGCAGGGTGCCGTAGAGCCGGTTCGGGCCGATGAGCGTGCCGTTGGTGGCGGCGTACTCGGCCTCCTGCTCCTTGAAGGGGACGCTCGCGCCGCGTCCGGGGACGTCCAGCGGTGACGGTGCGGGGACGGCGGCGGCAGCGGCGGGGGGCGCTCCGGCCACGACGAGCGTGGTGGCGGTGGCCAGGGCGGTGAGCGCCATGGCCAGGGAGGCGGACAGGGATCGCCGCATGACGCGGCCACGGCGTGGGGGTGGTGGGGGAGGGGGCACAGGTCCGTCCTTGCGGCTCGGGGGCTCTGCGAACGCCCTGAGGCTAAAAGCACCTCCGCAAGGAAGTCTATGCCGGTGCGCAAAATATTGTCTTGAGCGCTTAAATTACCGACCCGTAGATGGTGGGTTGTGGACAGGACGGCCCGACGCCCGGCCCGGGAGCGGGGCGCCGGCGGAGCGGTCAGACCTCCCGGCCGTCCATCCCGATGTACCGGAAGCGCCCCCGCTCCACCCGGTAGATGAAGACCCCGGTCCCGGTGTACATCCCGTTGGCGGACTCGAAGGCGTAGCTCTTGGACACCCCCTTGTACGAGGTCGTCCGCAGCGCGGGCAGCAGGTCCTGACGGCTGATCCGCTCCCGGCCCAGCCCCTCGGCACAGGCGGCGATCAGCCCGACCGCGTCGTACGCCTCCGCCGCGAACAGCGGCGGCGCACTGTCGAAGCGCTTGCGGTAGGCGGCGGCGAACGGGTGCACCGAGGGCACGGAAGCGGGGTCCGCGGCCGTCGAGACGACCAGCCAGCCCGCCGCGTCCTCGCCCGCCTCCGCCAGGAACCGCGGGTCGTGCACGGCCTGGGTGCCGATCTTCGGCCCCAGGAACCCGGCCTTGGTCAGCGACTTCGCGAACCGTCCGGCGTCCCGCCGGCCGCCCCCGTACACCACCGCGCCCGGCTGCTTCGCGACGATCCGCTCGGCCTCGGCGTCCAGGTCGCGGGCGCCTTCCCGGACGGTCTCCGCGAGCACCGTGCGGCCGTTGCCGCGCAGCCCCGCGTCGAGGAAGCGGGTGGTCTGCCGGCCGTACTCGGTGCCGTCGTCCACCAGCGCGATCCGGTCGATCTCGTACGCCCCGAGGAACTCGGCCACCGGCAGCATCTGCATGTCGTTGCGCGGCCGGGCGCACAGGAAGACGCGGTTCAGGTGCCGGATGTCCCCGTCGACCACGCTGAGCAGCGGCAGCGCCGCCTCGTCGTAGGCGACCAGCGCCTCCCGGGCCGCGTCCGTGCCGGTCGCCCCGAGGGCGGCCACCAGGAGCGGATCCTCGGCGAACCGGCGCACCGCCGCCTTCGCCCGCTCCTCGTCGCCCCCGTCGTCGACCGTGGTCAGCCGCAGCGTGAACGGAGCGTTTCCCCGCGCGTTGAGCTCCGCCACCGCGAGCCGCGCTCCCCGGTCCTGGCCCTTGCCGAGAGCCGCCGACGGGCCGCTGAGATCGGCCTGGAGCCCGATGTGCAGCTCCGGACGGGCCGTCTTCCCGTCCTCCTCGCCCCCGCCGCCCGGGTCCTTGTCGTCGCCGGAGGAGACCAGCCAGGCGGTGGTGCCGCCGGTCGCCGCGAGCGCCGCGCCCCCGGCGACGTACGCGAGGAAGCGACGCCGGCCGGGGAGGGCCGGAACCGCGGTCGTGTCCCGGCCCCCGCCGGTCCCGGTCCCGCCTGCCGTGTCCGGACCGTCGCCCGCGCGGGCGTCCAGGCTCGTCGCGTCGATGTCCGGCAGGGCGAGCATCCGCGCCGAGCGCTCGGCGATCAGATGGGTGACCGGAGCGGGCAGCCAGCTGCCGCCCGACACGTCCTCGACGAACGCCTGCCGGATGTCGGCCGCCGTCGGACGCCCCTCGGGATCCTTGGACAGGCACGCCTCGACGACCGGGAGCAGTCCCGGCGGCAAGGCGCTCAGATCCGCGGTGTCGTGCACCGTGCGGAACAGCATCGCCTCCACCGGGCCGGTGCCGAACGGCCGCCCGCCGGTGGCCGCGTACACCAGCACGCAGCCCAGCGAGAAGACGTCGCTCGCCGGGCCGATCCGCCGCCCCTGCGCCTGCTCGGGCGAGAGGAAGCCGGGGGAGCCGACGATCACGTCCGTCGCCGTGAGAACGGTGTCGTCCAGGGCCCGCGCGATCCCGAAGTCGATCAGCCGGGGCCCGTCCAGGCCCAGCAGCACGTTGCCGGGCTTCACGTCCCGGTGCACGAGCCCCGCCGCGTGGACGGCCTCCAGCGCCTCCGCGAGCATCGAGCCCAGCGCCCGCACCCCGCGTTCCGGCAGCGGCCCCCCGCTGCCGACCGTCTCGCTCAGGGCCGGACCCGGCACGAACTCGGTGGCCAGCCACGGGGCCGGCGCCTCGGTGTCGGCGTCGACCACCGGCACCGCCCACCGGTTGCGGACCTGCCGGGCGATGGCCACCTCGCGCCGGAAACGGGCCCGGAAGGCGAGATCGTCGGCGTACTCCGACCGGATCAGCTTGATCGCCACCAGCGCGCCGCCGGGCGACCGGCCCAGCAGCACCACACCCATGCCCCCGGCGCCGAGGCGGCCGAGGATGCGGTACCCGGCGATCCGAGCCGGGTCGGTGGAACGGAGCGGTTCCATCAGGGGTCAGTGCCTTTCGTCCGGGCCGACGGTCACTTCAGTTCCAGCTCGACGCGGTAGAGCACCTTGGCGCCGCCCTCGGCGGCGATCCGCAGCAGGTCGCTGTTCTTGTAGCCCTTCGCGCCCTTGACCGACACGGCCGTCGTCACCGGGCCGATCCGGGACTTGGTCCACACGTAGTCCTGGATCCCGCCCGAGCCCGGACCGGAGTACTTCCCCGCCTCGAACAGCGAGGCGTCCGCGTTGCGCACGTCCTTCTGGTCGAACTGGAGGGACATCAGACCGCTGAGGCGCTGTCCGCCGCCCAGCTCCTGCTGCGGGCAGCGGAAGCTCTCCTGGACGGTGTCCTTGATCTCCTTGTCGGCGCCCGCCACGCTCCGGTGCACGGTCACGGTCACCGCCCCCTGGACCCGGCCCTTGCCGTCCTGCGCCGGGACGTCGAGCCGCCGGGTGAAGCTGTCCAGCACGCCGGAGGGCAGTGCGGAGCGGCTCCAGACGCAGGAGTCCGCCAGCACGGGCCAGCTGCCGCCGCCCTCGTACGGTGTGTGCCGGACCATCCCCGCCGTCCAGTCGGCCTCCCCGAGCGCGGCGTTGCGCGTCAGCTTCCGCGCCTGGGCCGCGTTCTTCGGGACCCGCGCCGGGTTCGGCGTGAAGTCGTACGCGCTGGGCAGCGCCCCCGGCAGCGTGGACTGCTTCGGGTCCGGCTTCCCCGAGGCCCCCGTCTTCTCCCCGTCGGTGGCCGGACCGCCCTGCTTCGCCGATCCGCTCCGTTTCGGGTCCGGCCCGCTCTTCGACGCCGACCCGCCGCAGCCGGCCAGCAGCACTCCCGCCGCCGCGACCGCCATCACACGTGTCCCCACCAGCATCAGCTTCATCATCGGACCCCCCTGGTCCCCCGCTCCGCACCCTGGCCGAACTGGTCCGGGTGTCGGTTGCGAGGTGATTCTAGAAGCCGGGTGCGGCGGAGGGACGGGAGGCCCGTACTCACCTCGTTGCCGAAACTTCCCAGCCACCGGGAGGACTTCGCCTCTGGCGGCCCGAGGCGCGGGGTGGTAGGCGCCGGGCAGGAAACCCGGACCAGCGGCCGGGAACGCGCGAGCGCCCGGCGCAAGGGCCCGGGAACGCGCGAGGGCCCGGATGCCGGGGAGCATCCGGGCCCTCGCCCTGGTTCGTCCATCCGCCCGCTACGGCAGTTGTGCAGCCCGCGCCTCGCGCCGGTTGTCACGGAACGTGTTCACCCGTCGCGCCGTGGCGAACAGCGGGATGACCGCGCCGAGCACCACCTGGAGCGCGCAGCCCGTCTGGAGCAGCAGCTGACCGCCGGGCGCGTCGAACGCCCATGCGGCGAGCAGCCCCATCGCGGCCACGATCCAGCCGAGCATCGCCACCGCGAGGATGCCCCGCGGCTTGGGGTACTCCACCCGGCTCACCATCAGCCAGGCCACGCCGACGATCGCGAGGAGCGTCGGGATGAAGGGCAGCTCCAGGAGCACGATCGAGACGACCGTCAGCGCTCCGAAGGGGCTCGGCATGCCCTGGAACATGCCGTCCTTCAACGTCACACAGGAGAATCTGGCCAGTCTGAGCACCACCGCCAGCAACACCACGATCGCCGCCAGCGCCGACACCCGCTGGTGCGCGTCGTCGGCGACCATGCCGTACACGAGCACGAAGTAGGCCGGGGCGAGCCCGAAGCTGATCAGGTCCGAGAGGTTGTCCAGCTCGGCGCCCATCGGCGAGGAACGCAGCTTGCGCGCCACGAGCCCGTCGAACAGGTCGAAGATGGCGGCCATCAGCATGAGGATCACCGCGGTGGCGGCCGAGTGCCGGGCCATGCCCGTCTCGTCGCTGCCCGTGAGGTGCGGGATCAGAATGCCCGTGGTGGTGAAGTACACCGCCATGAACCCGCACGTCGCGTTACCGAGCGTGAGCGTGTCCGCTATCGACAGCCGCATCGACAGCGGCATGTCCTCCGCGCCGTCGGCGTCGCTCTCCTCGTCGGCCTCCGGTACCCAGCCGGCCTGTGTATCAGGATCAATCACGGTCAATTCGAGTCACCCCCGCGGTGGTGGCCTGGCCGACCTCGACCGCGACATCGATACCTTCCGGAAGGTAGATGTCCACGCGCGAGCCGAAGCGGATCAGGCCGATGCGCTCGCCCTGCTCCACCTTCGTGCCCTCGGGGAGGTACGGAACGATCCGACGGGCGACCGCACCGGCGATCTGCACCATCTCGATGTCGCCGAGCTCGGTGTCGAAGTGCCAGACTACGCGCTCGTTGTTCTCGCTCTCCTTGTTGAACGCCGGAACGAACCCGCCCGGGATGTGCTCGACCGACGTCACGGTGCCCGCCAGTGGCGCGCGGTTGACGTGGACGTTGAGCGGGCTCATGAAGATCGCGACGCGGGTGCGCCCGTCCTTCCACGGCATGATGCTCTGCACCACACCGTCGGCAGGGGAGATGACCCTGCCGTCAGTGATCTCGCGCTCGGGGTCACGGAAGAACCACAGCATGCCCGCCGCGAGCGCGGTGGTGGGCACAGCCACGGCCGCCCAGCGCCCCGACTTGCGGGCGCGGGCCAGGCTGAGGGCTGCGGTGGCGACGGTCGGCAGGAGCCACGGCGATGCTCCGCGGGCGATGCGGACCCCGCCGCGGGGTGCGGAGGAAGTGCTGTCGGGCATGAATGACCTTCGTAGCGGATGATGCCGCGCTGGCAACGGGGGACGGCGGCTTTCCGGCGATGGTATCGGTTGCCGGGCGCAACTGGGCAAGCCAGCAGCCGAGTCGGACGGCAGAAAGGCACCCGTTGAGGATGACTCGGTGTGATGTTCTTCGCCACCAAATCACCTCGAAAGGGACAATCAGCCCTGGAATCGGTACTCCTCCAAGAGGCGCCGGCCAATGATCATTTTCTGGATCTCGGCGGTACCTTCGCCGATCAGCAGCATCGGCGCCTCGCGGTAGAGGCGCTCGATCTCGTACTCCTTGGAGAAGCCGTAACCGCCGTGGATACGGAAGGCGTCCTCGACGACTTCCTTGCAGTACTCGGAGGCGAGGTACTTCGCCATCCCTGCCTCCAGGTCGTTTCGTTCCCCGGAGTCCTTTTTGCGTGCCGCATTGACCATCATCGCATGAGCGGCTTCGACCTTGGTGGCCATTTCGGCCAGTTTGAACTGGATCGCCTGGTGCTGGGCGATCGGTTTGCCGAAGGTGTGGCGCTGCTGGGCGTACGAAACGCCCAATTCGAATGCACGTTGTGCGACACCGCAACCACGCGCGGCGACATTCACCCGCCCGACCTCGACGCCGTCCATCATTTGGTAAAACCCTCGGCCGGTCGTGCCCCCGAGGACGCGATTGGCCGGAATGCGCAGGTCGTCCATGATGAGCTCGGTCGTGTCGACGCCCTTGTAGCCCATCTTGTCGATCTTCCCGGGGATGGTCAGGCCGGGCCGGACCTCTCCGAAGCCGGGCTCCTTCTCGATGAGGAAGGTGGTCATCGACTTGTGCGGCGCGGTGCCCTCCGGGTGGCCTTCGTCACTTCGGCACAGAACAGCCACCAGAGTCGACGTTCCACCGTTCGTCAGCCACATCTTCTGGCCGTTGAGAACATACTCGTCGCCGTCCCTGACGCCCTTGGACGAGATCGCCGAGACATCCGAGCCGAGCGCCGGCTCGGACATCGAGAACGCGCCCCGCACCTCGCCGAGCGCCATCCGCGGCAGGAACGTGTCCTTCTGTTCCTGGGTGCCGTGCTGCTTGAGCATGTAGGCCACGATGAAATGCGTGTTGATGATGCCCGAAACGCTCATCCAGCCGCGCGCGATCTCCTCCACGCACAGCGCGTAGGTGAGCAGCGACTCACCCAGACCCCCGTACTCCTCGGGGATCATCAGCCCGAACAGGCCGAGTTCCTTGAGCCCCTCGACGATTTCCGTGGGGTACTCGTCGCGGTGCTCCAGCTGGGTCGCGACCGGAATGATCTCCTTGTCGACGAAATCCCGGACCGTGGAAAGGATTTCCCGCTGGATGTCGTTGAGACCGGCGGTCTGGGCGAGTCGCGTCATGGCTGCTTCTCCTGTGGCTTCACGCGGATGGCCTTAAGGCTTCACACAGTTACTTGGCGGGCGTCGGGCGGCCGGGCTGCTCTCCGCCGCGCTCCTTGATGTACGTCTCGGTGGGGACCATCACCTTGCGCCGGAACACGCAGACCACGGTGCCGTCCTGCTTGTAGCCCTTGGTCTCCACGTACACGATCCCGCGGTCGTTCTTGGACTTCGACGGGGTCTTGTCCAGCACGGTCGTCTCGCCGTAGAGGGTGTCGCCGTGGAAGGTCGGCGCGATGTGCTTCAGCGATTCGACCTCCAGGTTGGCGATGGCCTTTCCGGAGACGTCCGGCACCGACATGCCGAGCAGCAGCGAGTAGATGTAGTTGCCGACGACGACGTTCTTCCCGAAGTCGGTCGTCTTCTCCGCGTAGTTGCCGTCCATGTGCAGCGGGTGGTGGTTCATGGTCAGCAGGCAGAAGAGGTGGTCGTCGTACTCGGTGACCGTCTTTCCGGGCCAGTGCTTGTAGACCGCACCGACCTCGAACTCCTCAAAAGTGCGTCCGAACTGCATGATCAGGCCTCCGGGGCTTCGAACTTGGAGGTGCGCCGCATTCCGGCGGCCCGGCCCTTGCCCGCGATGACCAGGGCCATCTTGCGGCTGGCCTCGTCGATCATCTCGTCGCCGAGCATCGCGGAGCCCTTCTTGCCGCCCTCCTCGGAGGTGCACCAGTCGTACGCGTCGAGGATCAGCTCGGCGTGGTCGTAGTCCTCCTGCGAGGGCGAGAACACCTCGTTGGCCGCGTCGACCTGACCCGGGTGCAGCACCCACTTGCCGTCGAAGCCGAGAGCGGCGGCGCGGCCGGCCACCTCGCGGTAGGCGTCCACGTCGCGGATCTGGAGGAACGGGCCGTCGATCGCCTGGAGGTCGTGCGTCCGGGCCGCCATCAGGATGCGCATCAGGATGTAGTGGTAGGCGTCCGCCGGATAGCCGGGCGGCTGCTGCCCGACGACCAGGGTCTTCATGTTGATCGAGGCCATGAAGTCGGCCGGGCCGAAGATCAGCGTCTCCAGGCGCGGCGAGGCGGCGGCGATGTCGTCGATGTTCACCAGGCCCTTGGCGTTCTCGATCTGCGCCTCGATGCCGATCTTCCCGACCTCGAAGCCCATCGTCTTCTCGATCTGGGTCAGCAGCAGGTCCAGCGCCACGACCTGCTGGGCGTCCTGGACCTTCGGCAGCATGATGCAGTCGAGGTTGGGGCCCGCGCCCTCGACGACCGTGATGACGTCCCGGTACGTCCAGTGCGTCGTCCAGTCGTTGACCCGCACGACCCGGGTCTTGCCGCTCCAGTCACCGTTGTTCAGCGCCTCCACGATGTGGTGGCGGGCGCCTTCCTTGGCGAGCGGCGCGCAGGCGTCCTCCAGGTCCAGGAAGACCTGGTCGGCCGGGAGGCCCTGGGCCTTCTCCAGGAAGCGGGGGTTCGAGCCCGGCACGGCCAGACACGAGCGCCGGGGGCGCAGCCGGTTCACGGGGGTGGTGGGCGTGGTCATGCGGGGACCTCCAGAGGGTCGAGCTTGTTCGCTTTCCGGATCTCGTCGACGATACGGCCGATGATCTCGGTGATGCCGAAGTCCTTCGGGGTGAAGACGGCGGCCACTCCGGCTTCGATGAGCGCCGCGGCGTCGGCCGGCGGGATGATGCCGCCCGCGATCACCGGGATGTCCGGCGCCCCGGCCTCGCGCAGCCGGTGCAGCACATCGGGCACCAGCTCCGCGTGCGAGCCGGAGAGGATGGACAGGCCCACGCAGTGCACGTCCTCGGCGATCGCCGCGTCGGTGATCTGCTCGGGCGTCAGCCGGATCCCCTGGTAGACCACCTCGAACCCGGCGTCCCTGGCCCGTACGGCGATCTGCTCGGCCCCGTTGGAGTGCCCGTCCAGGCCCGGCTTGCCGACCAGCAGGCGCAGCCGCCCCACGCCCAGGTCGGCGGCGGTGCGGGTGACCTTCTCGCGGACCAGGGCGAGCGTGCTGCCCGGCTCGGCGGTGACCGCGACCGGGGCCGAGGAGACCCCGGTGGGCGCGCGGAACTCGCCGAAGACGTCCCGCAGCGCCCAGGACCACTCGCCGGTGGTGACGCCCGCGCGGGCGCACTCGACGGTGGCTTCCATCATGTTCTCGGTGCCCGCGGCGGCCTTCTTCAGCGCGGCCAGCGCCTCCGAGGCGCGCGCCTCGTCGCGGTTGTCCCGCCACTCGTGCAGGGCGGCGACGACCCGGGCCTCGTTCTCGGGGTCGACCGTCATGATCGCGCCGTCGAGGTCGGAGGTGAGCGGGTTGGGCTCGGTGGTCTCGTAGATGTTGACGCCGACGATCTTCTCCTCGCCGCCCTCGATCCGGGCCCGCCGGGCCGCGTGCGAGGAGACCAGCTCGGACTTGAGGTAGCCGGACTCGACGGCCGCCATCGCGCCGCCCATCTGCTGGATCCGGTCGATCTCCGCCAGCGACTCCTCGACCAGGGACTCCACCTTGGCCTCGATGACATGCGAACCGGCGAAGATGTCCTCGTACTCCAGCAGATCGCTCTCGTGCGCCAGGACCTGCTGGATCCGCAGCGACCACTGCTGGTCCCAGGGCCGGGGCAGCCCCAGCGCCTCGTTCCAGGCCGGCAGCTGCACGGCGCGGGCACGGGCGTCCTTGGAGAGGGTGACGGCCAGCATCTCCAGGACGATGCGCTGGACGTTGTTCTCCGGCTGCGCCTCGGTCAGGCCGAGGGAGTTGACCTGGACGCCGTAGCGGAAGCGGCGCTGCTTGGGATCGGTGATGCCGTACCGCTCGCGGGTGACGCGGTCCCAGATACGGCCGAAGGCGCGCATCTTGCACATCTCCTCGATGAAGCGGACGCCCGCGTTCACGAAGAACGAGATGCGGGCGACCACGTCACCGAACTTCTCCTCGGGCACCTGGCCCGAGTCGCGGACCGCGTCGAGCACCGCGATGGCGGTCGACATGGCGTACGCGATCTCCTGGACCGGGGTCGCCCCCGCCTCCTGGAGGTGGTAGCTGCAGATGTTGATCGGGTTCCACTTGGGGATGCGGTTGACCGTGTACGTGATCATGTCCGTGGTCAGCCGCAGCGAGGGCACCGGCGGGAAGACGTGCGTCCCGCGCGAGAGGTACTCCTTCACGATGTCGTTCTGCGTGGTCCCCTGGAGCCTGTCGGGGTCGGCCCCCTGCTCCTCGGCGACCACCTGGTAGAGCGCCAGCAGCCACATGGCGGTCGCGTTGATCGTCATCGAGGTGTTCATCTGCTCCAGGGGGATGTCCTGGAACAGCCGCCGCATGTCACCGAGGTGCGAGACGGGAACACCGACACGGCCCACCTCGCCGCGGGCGAGGATGTGGTCCGGGTCGTACCCGGTCTGCGTCGGCAGATCGAACGCGACCGAGAGACCCGTCTGGCCCTTGGCGAGGTTGCGGCGGTACAGCTCGTTGGACGCCTCGGCGGTCGAGTGACCGGCGTACGTCCGCATGAGCCAGGGCCGGTCCTTCTGACGTTCGTTCATCGCGGAACCTCAGACGTTGCGGAAGCGGTTGATGGCGTCGATGTGCTGCTCGCGCAGGTCCTGGTCGCGCACGCCGAGGCCTTCGCGCGGGGCCAGGGCGAGGACGCCGACCTTGCCCTGGTGGGCGTTGCGGTGGACGTCGTGGGCGGCCTGGCCGGTCTCCTCGAGGGTGTAGACCTTGGAGAGCGTCGGGTGGATCTTGCCCTTGGCGATGAGGCGGTTGGCTTCCCAGGCCTCGCGGTAGTTGGCGAAGTGGGAGCCGATGATCCGCTTGAGGGACATCCACAGGTAGCGGTTGTCGTACTCGTGGTTGAAGCCGGAGGTGGAGGCGCAGGTGACGATGGTGCCGCCCTTGCGGGTGACGTAGACGCTCGCGCCGAAGGTCTCGCGGCCGGGGTGCTCGAAGACGATGTCCACGTCCTCGCCGCCGGTCAGCTCGCGGATGCGCTTGCCGAGCCGCTTCCACTCCTTGGGGTCCTGGGTGTGCTCGTCCTTCCAGAACCGGTAGCCCTCGGCGTTGCGGTCGATGACCGCGTCCGCGCCCATCGCCCGGCAGATGTCGGCCTTCTCCGGGCTGGAGACGACACAGATCGGGTTGGCGCCGCCGGCCAGCGTGAACTGGGTGGCGTAAGAGCCGAGTCCGCCGCTGGCGCCCCAGATCAGCACGTTGTCGCCCTGCTTCATGCCCGCGCCGTTGCGCGAGACGAGCTGGCGGTACGCGGTGGAGTTGACCAGGCCCGGGGACGCGGCCTCCTCCCAGCTGAGGTGCTGGGGCTTGGGCATCAGCTGGTTGGACTTGACGAGCGCGATCTCCGCGAGCCCGCCGAAGTTCGTCTCGAAGCCCCAGATCCGCTGCTCGGGGTCGAGCATCGTGTCGTTGTGCCCGTCGGAGGACTCCAGCTCGACGGAGAGGCAGTGCGCGACGACCTCGTCGCCCGGGTTCCAGGCGTTCACGCCGGGGCCGGTGCGCAGGACGACGCCCGCCAGGTCGGAGCCGATGACGTGGTAGGGCAGGTCGTGGCGCTTGGTGAGCTCGCTGAGCCTTCCGTAGCGCTCCAGGAAGCCGAAGGTGGACACCGGCTCGAAGATCGAGGTCCAGACGGAGTTGTAGTTCACCGAACTGGCCATCACGGCGACGAGGGCCTCGCCGGGGCCGAGTTCGGGCACCGGGACCTCGTCCAGGTGGAGCGACTTGCGGGGGTCCTTGTCGCGGGATTCGAGCCCCGCGAACATCTCCGCCTCGTCCTTGTGCACGGTGATCGCGCGGTAGGACTCGGGGAGGGACAGGGCCGCGAAGTCCGCGGCGGTGCTGTCCTGCGATTGGATCGCGTCCAGGATTTCCTTCACGGTGTTGCCTCCGGTGATGCGCGTCGAGGGAACGCTTGAGGGGCCCTGCTGGCAGGGGAGCGGTGCGGTGTGGAGGTGTTGCCGTCGGTTCGGCGGGTGGAGCTCGGCTTTGCTCTGTGGAGCAGAAGGGTGCCTGTGACGCAGGCGTCCGGGCGCGCAGCACGGTGGTTGCGGGGACAGCCGGCGTACGTGTGAGGTCTCAGCACGCCGGCCGCCCGGACACCTTCAACGTATGGCACTCCGTGACACCTGACAAGGCACCCAGTGCCAACAATTTCTCTCACTTGTCATCTCGTGGGCACGCATGAGCAACACGATGGGCGTTACGAGAGGTTCTGTCCTGCTGGCAGGCGGTTACCGGGCCGGGCGGTACACATACGGCGTCGTCGTGCCGAGCGCCGAGAAGCCGAGCCGGGCCAGGATCGGGGCCGACATGTCCGTCGCGTCGACCTGGAGGTAGCGGTAGCCGCGCTCGGCGGCGATCCGTGCCCGGTGGGCCACCAGCGCCCGGTAGACGCCCCTGCCGCGCCAGGCGGCCACCGTCCCGCCGCCCCAGAGCCCGGCGAAGCCCGTGCCCGGATACAGCTCCATCCGGCCGGAGCACACCGGCTCGCCGTCGGCCATCGCCAGCACCGCGACGAACTCCTCCGGACCCTCCTCCAGCCGCTTCAGCACCTGGTGGAGGAGCCGGGTCCCGTCCGTGCCGAACGCCCGCTCATGGGCCCGTGCCATCAGTTCCGCCCCCGCCGCGTCGGTCACCGGGCGCAGCGTCACCCCCTCGGGCAGCTCCACCGGCCCGGTCAGCAGCCCGGCCGGCGCCACCAGCAGGCTCTCCGGCGGCTCCGGCGCGAATCCGGCCGCCCGCAGCCTCGCGCCCAGATCGGCCGGCCGGTCGTGCGCGTACAGCTTCCACTCGAACTCCGGCAGGCCGAGCGCCGCGCAGTGCCCGATCTGGGCCTCGATGGCCGCGTCGGCCCCGGCCGCGTCCAGCTCCGGGGACGACCAGACGACGCCGTTCCAGTCGTCGGGCCCGCCGACCTGGCGGACGACGGGGCCGGCGCGCTCGACCCGGACGCCCGGTCCGTCGGGGCGGGCGTGCTCGCGCATCGTGCGGTCGTAGAGGTCGCGTACTTCATCGGTTCGCATGGGCGAACCACACCACGGGCCCCGGGCCGTCGCGAACGGGTTTACGCCCCGGCCCGCAGGGACCCTCAGCGCTCCTTGAGCGCCTGCTGGATCGTCCGCATGACCTCGTCCAGCGGGGCGTCGGTACGGGCCACCGCGACGAGCACCTCGCCGTCCGCGGCCACCGTCGCGGCCGGGGTGCGCTCGGGGTCGGCCGCCGGGGTCCGGCCGGCGCCGATGCCCGTGCCGAAGGTGTCGCGCACGATGGCGAAGGCGCGGTCGAGCTGGGCCTCCACATCGCCCTGGCCGCCCGCCCGCAGCCAGCGGCGCAGCACATGGTTGTGCGCGGTGACCACGGCGGACGCGGCGACCTCCGCGAGCAGCGGATCGTCGTTGCCCACATGGTGGTCGCGCTCGTCGAAGTGGCCCAGCAGATAACGGGTGAACAGCCGCTCGTAGCGGGCCACCGACGCGATCTCGGCCTCCCGGAGGGTCGGCACCTCGCGGGTCAGTTTGTAGCGGGCCACGGAGACGGCGGGCTTGGCCGCGTACATCTTCATGACTTCCTTGATGCCCCGGCAGACGGTGTCGAGCGGGTGCTCGTGCGCGGGGGCGGCGTTGAGGACGGCCTCGGCCCTGACGAGGGTGTCGTCGTGGTCCGGGAAGATCGCCTCTTCCTTGGAGCGGAAGTGCCGGAAGAACGTCCGCCGGGCGACGCCCGCGGCACCCGCGATCTCGTCGACGGTGGTCGCCTCGTAGCCCTTCGTGGCGAAGAGCTCCATCGCGGCGGCGGCCAGTTCTCGGCGCATCTTGAGCCGTTGGGCGGCCGCGCGGGTTCCCGCGGCGGTTTCCGGGGCGTCGGTCGCGGCGGTGGCACGGGGTGACTTGGCGGGCTGGGACATGGCATGAACGTAACGCATCGGTGCAGGAGAGCGCGCCTGCGGGGGCGGGCCGCCGGAGGGTCCCAGCAGCCCGCCCCACCCGGCTCCCGGGTCAGCGACGGGCATATTCGCGGAAGCCGCGCCCCGTCTTGCGGCCGAGGCAGCCCGCGGCGACCAGGTGCTCCAGCAGCGGCGCGGGGGCCAGCCCCGGATCGCGGAACTCCCTGTGCAGCACCTTCTCGATGGCCAGCGAGACGTCCAGCCCGACCACGTCGAGCAGTTCGAACGGGCCCATCGGGTAGCCGCCGCCCAGCTTCATCGCCGCGTCGATGTCGTCCAGCGAGGCGTAGTGCTCCTCGACCATCTTGATCGCGTTGTTGAGGTACGGGAACAGCAGCGCGTTCACGATGAACCCGGCCCGGTCCCCGCAGTCCACCGGGTGCTTGCGGATCTTCGCGCAGACCGCGCGGACCGTGGTGTGCACCTCGTCGGCGGTCAGGACCGTGCGGACGACCTCGACCAGCTTCATCGCCGGCGCCGGGTTGAAGAAGTGCATCCCGATCACGTCCTCGGGGCGCGCGGTCGCCCGCGCGATGGCGACGACCGGCAGCGAGGAGGTGGTGGTGGCGAGCACCGCGCCCGGCCGGCAGACCTTGTCCAGGGCGGCGAAGAGCTGCTGCTTGATCTCCAGGTCCTCGGCGACCGCCTCGACGGCGAGGTCGACCTCGGCGAACGCGTCCAGCGAGCCCGCCGCCGTGATCCGGCCCAGTGTCTCGTCCCGGGCCTCGGCGCTGAGCCGCCCCTTGGTCACCGAACGCTCCAGCGACTTGGCGATCCGGCCCTTGGCGACGTCGGCCTTCTCCTGGGTCCTGGCCGCCAGCACCACGCCGTACCCGGCCTTCGCGAAGACCTCCGCGATCCCGGAGGCCATCGTTCCCGACCCCGCGACCCCCACGGACGCCACGGCGCGCCCGGCTCCCGAGGCGGTGTCCGCCGCAGGGGTCAGCGCGTCGGGCACCACGTCCTGGCCGCCCGGTGCGTCGTACGTGTAGAAGCCGCGCCCCGCCTTGCGGCCGGTCAGGCCCGCACTGCTGAGCTGGCCGAGGACCGGGGCCGGGGCGTGCAGCCGGTCGTGGGACGCGGAGTACATGGCCTCCAGGACCGTACGGGCGGTGTCGATCCCGATCAGGTCCAGCAGGGCGAGCGGGCCCATCGGCAGCCCGCAGCCCAGCTTCATCGCCGCGTCGATGTCCTCGCGGGAGGCGTAGTTCGCCTCGTACATCGCGGCGGCCTGGTTGAGATAGCCGAAGAGCAGCCCGTCCGCGACGAACCCGGGCCGGTCGCCGACCGCGACAGGCTCCTTGCCCAGCTCCCGGGCCAGCCTGGTGACGGCCTCGACCGCCGGCGGCGCGGTCAGCACCGAGGAGACCACCTCGACCAGCTTCATCGCGGGCGCCGGGTTGAAGAAGTGCAGGCCGAGAACGCGCTCGGGGTGCCCCGACTCGGCGGCCAGGCGGGTCACCGACAGGGCGTTGGTGCCGGTCGCCAGGATCGCGGTGGGGGAGACGATCGCGTCGAGGTCCCGGAACACCTGCTGCTTGATCTCGTACGTCTCGGGCACCACCTCGATGACCAGCTCGGCAGCGGCGGCGGCGCCCAGCCGGTCGGACGTACGGAACCGGGCGAGGGCGTCGCTCCGCTCCTGCTCGGTGATCCGTCCACGGCCCACGGCCCGTGCGGTGGAGGCTTCGAGGGAGGCGACGGCCGCCAGGGCGGCCGCCTCGCTGATGTCGATGCCGATGACCTCGCGGCCCGCCAGGGCCAGGACCTCGGCGATGCCGGTGCCCATGGTGCCGAGGCCGACGACGGCGATGGTGGAGAGAGGGGTGTCCATCACGGGACTCCAGGGTGAGTGACGACTGTGGGAGCACGGAACGCGCGGCGATGAGGGAGCGGCGCGTGGCGCACGGAAGCTGCGTGTCGTGGAGCACGGGGCCGACGCGCTGGGAGCGCGCCCGGCCGTGAGGGGTGACGGACTCTGTCCCGGAGTCACGTCGCACGGAAAGCCGAACCGACAGGCACTCCGGACGGCTGCGTCACCAGGCCACCGGAGCTTGCGGGGAGTGTGCCCCGCTCAGATGAGACTAACCGGCGAGTAACGAGCGCGCCACCCCTGGATCCTTGTGCCCTGGACCACACGGACTCCCCGATGCCGTCCCGCACGGAGCGTGCCCGTCGATACGCTGAGCGTCATGGATGAGGAGTTCCGTTCACTCATGGACCGGCTGGAATCCGAGGCGGCCGGATCGCCGCAGTACGCCCTGCTCGTCACCGCTGAGGACCCCGAGGAGCTGGCCCGGGTCCTCGTGGAGCCGCACCGCCCCCTGTGGGCCCGCGAGATGGCCGCCTTCCGGCTCGGCTGCGCGGGTGACCGGAGAGCCTTCGAGGCGCTGGTGCTCCTGCTCAACCACCGCGATCCCGAACGCTGCGTCTCCGCCGCCCACGCCCTGGCCCGCCTCGGCGACCCCCGCACGCCGAGGGCCGCCGCCGCGCTCGCCACGAACGCGCTGCGCACCGCCTACGCCCTGCACCCGGTGCGTCTGCTGACCGACCTGCGGGCCCCCGAGTCGGTCCCCGCCCTGGTCACCACCCTGAAACGCCTGCTGGCCCCCGGCGAACCGCACTGGCGCGTCGCCCTGGCCTGTGTCGAGGGGCTCGGCCGCCTCGCCGACGAACAGGCCCGCCCGGTCCTCACGGCGGCCCTCCCGCATCCGCGCCTGGCCACGGCCGCGGCCGAGGCGCTCGGCCGGCTGCCGGGGCGGTGAGCGGGCGGATGCGGGGGAGTGGCGACGTGCCCCATGGCGGGCCGTCCTCGCACACCCCCTCGCATCCCGTCCGTCGTTCTCGGCGGTCCCCCGGTCAGCGGCGGAAGCCGAGCAGGCCGTGCAGGCGGCTGCCCTTGCTGTTGTCCACCGACTGGGCCGCGGCCTTCTCGGCGGGCAGCGGCTTCGGCTCCGGCAGGGCCGCGCAGACCGCGTCCGCCTCGCCCCGGCCGCGCGGGACCGTGCCGTCGGTCAGATAGGCCGTCAGATGCTCGTCCAGGCAGTCGTTGCCGCTCAGCGTGATGCCGTGGTTGCCGCCGCCCTCCTCGACGACGAGGCTGGAGCCCCTGAGCTTGCGGTGCATGCTGACCGCGCCGCCGTACGGGGTCGCCGCGTCGTCCGTGGCCTGGAGGATGAGCGCCGGCGGCAGCTGCCGGTTGTTCACCCGGATCGGTTGCAGCGGCGCCACCGGCCAGTTCGCGCACGGTGCGTTGTACCAGGTGTTGTTCCAGGTCATGAACGGCGCCTTCTTGTGGATCCGGCGGCTGTCGTTGCGCCAGGTGCTCCAGTGCTCGGGCCAGCCGGCGTCACGGCACTGGACGGCCGTGTAGACGGAGTAGCCGTTGTCGCCGCTCGCGTCGACCGCGCCGAAGTCCTCGTACACCTCGACCAGCGCCTCGGCGTCCCGGTTCTTCACGTACGCGGCGAACGCCTCGGCGAGGTAGGGCCAGTAGCCGTTGTAGTACCCGCCGGGCAGGAAGGTGTCCTCCAGCTCGCTCGCGCCGACCGTGCCGCCCGCGGGCTCCCGGGCCACGTCCGCCCGCATCCGGTACCAGGCGGCCTCGACACCGGCCGGGTCCGTGCCCAGGCCGTACGCGGCGTCGTTCTTCGCGACCCAGGCGGCGAAGGCCTTGTGGCGGTCGTCGAACGCGTAGTCCTGGCCGAGGTTGCCCTCGTACCAGACGTCGTCCGGGTCGACGACCGAGTCCAGGACCAGCCGGCGCACACGCTCCGGATAGAGCTTGGCGTAGACCGCGCCGAGGTAGGTGCCGTAGGAGTAGCCGAAGTAGTTGATCTGCCGGGAGCCCAACGCCCGGCGGATCACGTCGAGGTCCTTGGCCGCGCTGACCGTGTCCATGTACGGCAGCACGTCGCCGTGCTTCTCGCCGCAGGCGCGGGCGAAGGACTCGGCCCGGTCGCGGTTGACCCGCTCCGAGCGGTAGGAGTCCGGCACCGAGTCCGGGCGCACCGGATCGAAGTGTCCGGGCAGGCAGTTCAGGGCCGGGGTGCTCTTGCCGACGCCGCGCGGGTCGAAGCCGATCACGTCGTACTGCGCGGCGACCTTCTTCGGCAGCGAGGACGCCACGAACCCGGCCATCGACAGGCCGCTGCCGCCCGGACCGCCCGGGTTGACCAGCAGCGGGCCCTGGAAGGTCTTCGCGGTGTGCGGGACGCGGGACAGCGCGAGCGTGACCTGACGGCCCGACGGGCGGCGGTGGTCCAGCGGGGCGCGGACCCGGGCGCACTGGAGCGTCGGATAGCTGTCGGTGGGACAGTCGGTCCAGGTGAGCTTCGGGGCGGGCGGCGTGCTCGCCGCGGTCGCGGCGGCCGGCGCGGGTGCGGCGCTCAGCAGACCGGCGACGGTCGCGCCGACGGCGACCAGAATTCCTGCACGTTTCGTCATGGGGCCTCCCGGGAGTGGCGGGAACGCGGCGCCGGATCACCGGTCCCCGCCGCATGCTCCCCGAATTCCCCCGCGGAAGGGCCTGTTCCGCGCGGAGTCGGCCCGTACGGTCACGCCATCGGCCCCACCGGAGGCCTCGGGGGCCTCACAGCAGGGTCAGCTGGGTGGGTCCTGGCTCCGGCGAGACGGCCGCGGCCGGCGGCGGGGCGACCCGCCGGGCCTCGCCCCGGTGCGCCGGGCCGATCCCGAACTCGTCCGCCAGTTCGTGCACCTGACGCGTGATCCGGCGCTGGTACCAGGTGGGGGCGTACGCCCCGTCCGCGTACATCCGCTCGTAGCGCGGCACCAGATGCGGATGGTGGCGCGCCAGCCAGTCCAGGTACCACTCGCGCGCGCCGGGGCGCAGATGCAGGACCAGCGGGGTCACCGAGGCCGCACCGGCGGCCGCGACGGCGGCGACGGTGGCGCGCAGTTGATCCGGGCGGTCGCCGAGGAACGGGATGACCGGGGCCATCAGGACCGAGCAGTCGATGCCGGCGTCGGTGAGGGCGCGGACCACGTCCAGCCGGCGTTCGGGGGAGGGGGTGCCCGGCTCGACCGTCCGCCACAGCTCCCGGTCCGTGAAGCCCACGGAGACCGAGACGCCGATCTCGGTGACTTCGGCGGCCTGCCGCAGCAGCTCCAGGTCCCGCAGGATCAGCGTGCCCTTCGTCAGGATCGAGAAGGGGTTGGCCCGGTCGCGGAGCGCCCCGATGATGCCGGGCATCAGACGGTAGCGGCCCTCGGCCCGCTGGTAGCAGTCGACGTTCGTGCCCATGGCGATGTGCTCGCCCCGCCAGTGCCGGGAGGCCAGCTCGCGCTGGAGCAGCTCGGCGGCGTTGACCTTGACGACGATCTGGGAGTCGAAGCCGATGCCGGTGTCCAGGTCCAGATAGCTGTGGGTCTTGCGGGCGAAGCAGTACACACAGGCGTGCGTACAGCCCCGGTACGGGTTCACCGTCCATTCGAACGGCATCCGCGAGGCCCCGGGCACCCGGTTCAGAATCGAACGGGCCCGGATCTCGTGGAAGGTGATGCCCCGGAATTCCGGGGTGTCGAACGTGCGCGTGGTCACCGCATCCGCGGCGAAGAGCGCGCTGTTGCCGGTCATGGATCCGTTTTCGACCAGATTGTCCCAGCGTATGGACGCCTCCTCGGTAGCACTGACCGCAGAATAGAACATATGTTCCCTTGATCGTGCGGGGCGGGTCCCGGCGTCGGTGTGCGCCGGACGCCGGGACTAGCGTGTGGCCCTGCAAGTGCCGCTACCGACCGGGAGGTCCCGACCATGGCCGGCAAGTTCACCGAACTCGCGATCGACTGCGCCGACCCCGGCTCTCTCGCCCGTTTCTGGTGCTCGGTCCTCGACTACGAGGTGCGGCGCGAGGACGAGGACGGGGACGTCGTCACCATCGGCTCGCCCGCGGTGCCGGAGGGCAGGGACCGCCTCGGCCCCGTGCCGCCGGTGCTGACCTTCGCGCGCGTGCCCGAGGGCAAGACCGTCAAGAACCGGCTCCACATCGACGTCAGCCCCACCGACCGGGAGCAGGCCGACGAGGTCCGCCGACTGCTCGCTCTGGGGGCCCGCCACGCCGACGTCGGCCAGGGCGACGCGAGCTGGATCGTCCTCACCGACCCGGAGGGGAACGAGTTCTGCGTTCTCGCGACCCGCTGCCCCTGATCCCTCCCGGCCCCGATTTTGAGCGGCTGTGCCCGAGGTGGTTGGCTCAGCTCACCCACCGAACAACCGAGTGCTGGAGGAACAGCCATGGCGCAGGTCGAGGCCACGACGGAGCGGATCATCGCGGCGGACGCAGAGGCGGTGTTCGACGCGCTGGCCGACTACAAGGACGTCCGCGGCAAGGTGCTGCCCGGTCACTTCAGCGAGTACGAGGTCCGCGAGGGCGGCGACGGCGAGGGCACCCTCGTCCACTGGAAGCTCCAGGCCACCAGCAAGCGGGTCCGTGACTGCCTCCTGGAGGTCAGCGAGCCGAGCGACGGTCAGCTCGTCGAGAAGGACCGCAACTCCTCGATGGTCACCACCTGGACCGTCACCCCGGCCGGTGAGGGCAAGTCCAAGGCCGTCGTGACCTCGGTCTGGGACGGCGCGGGCGGCGTCGGCGGGTTCTTCGAGCGGACCTTCGCCCCCAAGGGCCTCGGCCGGATCTACGACGAACTGCTCCAGAACCTCGCCGTCGAGGTCGAGAAGTAACTCCCCCCTCCCGCACCGGAGGTCGGCCGGGTCCGGCCTCCGCGGGACGACCGGCCTCACCGGAACGGGTGGTTTTCCGGGGCGGCCGGTTGTGCGCCGTAGTGGCTCCCACCGGCGCATAAGCCCTCCGTGCGCGCGGCGCACGCCCCTCGTCACGTTTGCCCCGCCTTGCCGTGCGATGCGACAAATGGCGGCGCAGGTGCGACGAGGGGAGCGTTACGTGGTGGGTGGTATCACGCTGGTGAAGGACGAGCCGGACGGCACGGGGCCGGACGGCCCGGCACCGGACGGCACGACGGCGACGGCCGGAGTCCTCGCCGCACCACCCCCGCCGGCCCCACCGGCCGGCCCCGGCCCGGACGCGGCGGAGATCAGCCCCCGCAAGGTCCGCATGGTCTTCCTCGGGCTGATGCTCACCCTGCTGCTCGCGGCGCTCGACCAGATGATCGTCGCCACCGCCCTGCCGAAGATCGTCGGTGAGCTGCACGGCCTGGAGAAGATGTCGTGGGCGGTCACCGCCTACCTGCTCGCCTCCACCATCGTCCTGCCGCTCTACGGCAAGCTCGGCGACCTCTTCGGCCGCAAGGGCGTCTTCCAGTTCGCCATCGTCGTCTTCATCATCGGCTCCGCGCTCGCGGGCTGGTCGCGCACGATGGACGAGCTGATCGCCTTCCGCGCGATCCAGGGCGTCGGCGGCGGCGGCCTCATGATCGGCGTCCAGGCGATCATCGCGGACATCGTCCCGGCCCGGGAACGCGGCCGCTACATGGGCCTCATCGGAGCGGTCTTCGGCCTAGCCTCGGTCGCCGGACCGCTGCTCGGCGGGTTCTTCACCGACCACGCCTCCTGGCGCTGGTGCTTCTACATCAACGTCCCCTTCGGCCTGGTCACCCTCGCCGTCATCGCGGTCGTCCTCAAACTGCCCAGGCCCGCCGTCCGGCCCCGGCTCGACGTCCTGGGCGCGGTGCTGCTGGCCGTCGCCTCCACCTGCCTGGTGCTGGTCACCAGTTGGGGCGGCACCGAGTACGCCTGGGGCTCGCGCACCATCCTCGGCCTCGCGGCGGGCGCGGTCCTCACGACGGCCCTCTTCGTCGCCGCCGAACACCGGGCCGCAGAACCGATCATTCCGCTGCGGCTGTTCCGCGACTCCGTCTTCAACGTCACCGGCCTGGTCGGCGCGGTCGTCGGCATCGCGCTCTTCGGAGCCGCCAGCTACCTCCCCACCTATCTCCAGATGGTCGACGGGGCCAGCGCCACCGAATCGGGTCTGCTGATGCTCCCGATGATGATGGGCATCGTCGGCGGGTCCATCGTCTCCGGCCAGCTCATCACCCGCACCGGCCGCTACCGCGTCTACCCGATCGTCGGCAGCGCCGTCTCGGTGGTCGGCATGTGGCTGCTCTCGCTGCTGGAGGCGGACACCTCCACCCTGGCGTACAGCTTCTACCAGGCGGTTCTCGGCATCGGCATCGGACTGGTCATGTCCGTCCTCGTGCTCGCCGTGCAGAACTCCGTACGCCCATCGGACCTCGGCACCGCCACCAGTGCCAACAACTACTTCCGGCAGATCGGCGGCAGCGTCGGCGCGGCGATCTTCGGCACGCTGTTCGCCGGGCGGCTCTCCGACGCCCTCGGCGTCCGCCTGCCGGCCGGCGCGGAGCTGCCCGACCCCGAGTCGATCACCCCGCAGATCGTCCACGCGATGGAACCCGCGCTGCGGGACGCCTACATCCAGGCGTACGTCGACGCGATGCCGCGCATCTTCCTCTACCTCGTGCCGGTGCTCGTGCTCGGCCTGATCCTCGCCTTCTTCCTCAAGGAGAAACCGCTGGTGTCCCACCACAGCCCCGAAGCCGCCACCGAGACCTCGCAGATCCCCGCCGCCCGCACCGACTCCGGCCGGCCCGCCCCCGGCCACCTCTCCGGCGTCCCGGTCCACGGCGGCGTCCAGCACCCCGACGGCACCACCGTCCCGCGCGCCGCCCTCACCCTCATCGACGTCCAGGGGCAGCAGGTCGGGCGCGGGGTCAGCGGCGAGGACGGGCGGTACGCGCTCAGCGTCCCCGGCGCCGGCTCCTACGTCCTGATCGCCGCCGCGGGCGGACACCAGCCGCAGGCCGTCAGCGTCACCGTGGGCGAGCGACCCGTCGAGCTGGACGTGGTGCTCGGCGGCGCCGGACGCCTCGCCGGATCCGTGCTCACCCCCGACGGCGTCCCCGTCCGCGACGCGGCCGTCACGCTCACCGACGTACGCGGCGAGGTCGTCGCCTCCACCCGCACCGGGCGCGAGGGCGGCTATGTCATCGGCGAGCTGGTCGCCGGCGAGTACACCCTCGCCGCCAGCGCCCCCGCCTTCCGCCCCGCCGCGCTCCCGGTCAGCGTGCAGGCCGCCCGTGAGACCCGGCAGGACATCGAACTGGCGGGCGGCGCGGTCCTGCGCGGCGTCGTGCGGGCCACCGGCGGACGCCCCGTCGAGGACGCGCGGGTCACCCTGCTCGACGCGGCGGGCAACGTGGTGGACACGCTCACCACCGGGCCCGACGGATCGTTCCGGTTCGTCGACCTGTCGTCCGGCGAGTACACCGTGATCGCCGCCGGGTACCCGCCGGTCGCCACCGTCCTCCAGGTCGCGGGCGGCGGCCGCACCGAGCGTGACCTCCAGCTCGGCCACGAGGACTGAGGCCCGCGCGGGCTCAGCGCACCTCCGCCGCCTCCCGCACCAGCCGCATCAGGGCCCGCGCCGCCGGGCTGGTGCTGCGGGCCGCCGGAAGCACCGCCACACTCTCGTACACCGGCCGGTGCTCGCCCGTCAGTTCCACCGTGACCAGCCGGGCCGCCTCCGGCTTCCGGGAGAAGTGGTGCGGCACCACCGCGATCCCCAGCCCTTCCTGGACCAGCTCCAGCAGGCTGTGCACATCGTTGACCTCGAGCCCCACGGTCCGCCGTACCCCGGCCGCCGCGAACGCCTCGTCCGCGGCGCGCCGGGGACCCCAGTCCGGGTGGAAGTCGATGAACGACGCCCCCGGCAGCTCCGCCCACCCCACCGTCGGCCGCCCCGCGAACGGGTGGCCCGCCGCGCACAGCAGCACCATCGGCTCCCGGGCCAGCGGCACCAGCTCCCCGCGCCACTCCACCGGGCTGACCGTGGCCGCGAACGCCAGGTCCAGGCGTCCGCCCGCCACCCCGTCCAGCAGACTGCTGGTGCCCTCCTGCCGCAGCCGCAGTTCCATCTGCGGATGCTCCCGGTGGAACGCCGCCAGCAGCCGCGCCGGGCTCACCCCCGCCACGCACTGCTCGACCCCCACCGTCAGCGTCCCGCGCAGCAGTCCCCGTACGGCATCGACCGCGTCCCGCGCCGCCCGCGCGCCCGCCAGCGTGCGCTCCGCCTCCACCAGCAGCGCCCGCCCGGCCTCGGTGAGCCGGACCGTGCGCGTGGTGCGGCTGAACAGCGGGGTCCGCAGCTCCTGTTCCAGCGCCCGTACGGAGGCGGAGAGCCCGGACTGCGAGACGGCGAGGCGCTCGGCGGCCCGGGTGAAGTGCTGCTCCTCCGCCACGGCGACGAAGTGCTCCAGCTGACGCAGTTCCATGATTGAGCAATCTAAGCGATGAATCCGAGCGGAATCTCCTGTTGGACTGCTGGATACATCTGCGGAAGCCTGGAGCCGTACCGCGCCGGTCCCGGCGCGCCACCCCCGTACCCCTTCCGCGGAGCCCTGTATGTACCTGCCGTCCGCCGACCGCTACTCCGCCATGCCCTACCGGCGCACCGGCCGCAGCGGTCTCCTGCTGCCCGCGCTCTCCCTCGGCCTCTGGCACAACTTCGGAGGAGACAGGACCCCCGAGGAGCAGGGCCGCATCCTGCGCCGCGCCTTCGACCTCGGCATCACCCACTTCGACCTGGCCAACAACTACGGCCCGCCGCCCGGCTCCGCCGAACTCACCCTGGGGCGCGCCCTGGCGACCGACTTCGCCCGCCTGCGCGACGAGATCGTCATCTCCACGAAGGCCGGCTACCACATGTGGGAGGGGCCGTACGGGGAGTGGGGCTCGCGGAAGTACCTGCGCTCCTCGCTCGACCAGAGCCTGAAGCGCCTCGGCGTCGACTACGTCGACATCTTCTACTCCCACCGGCCCGATCCCGAGACCCCTCTCGAGGAGACGATGGGCGCGCT
The DNA here is from genome assembly GCF_044333935.1 of Streptomyces sp. NPDC020884. Lineage (NCBI taxonomy): Bacteria > Bacillati > Actinomycetota > Actinomycetes > Kitasatosporales > Streptomycetaceae > Streptomyces > Streptomyces sp. NPDC020884. The sequence continues at coordinate 53,590 of NZ_JBIRRY010000004.1, forward strand.
CGACACCGCCGTACGGCAGGGCAAGGCGCTGTACGTCGGTCTGTCCAACTACTCCGCCGCGCAGACCCGCGAGGCCGCCGCGATCCTCGGGGACCTCGGCACCCCGCTGCTCATCCACCAGCCCCGCTACTCGATGCTCGACCGCCGGATCGAGGACGACGGGCTGCCGGACGTCCTCGACGAGCTGGGCGTCGGGTCCATCGCCTACTCACCGCTGGAGCAGGGCATCCTCACCGACCGCTATCTGAGCGGCATCCCGGCCGGCTCCCGGGCGGCGGGCGCGAGCCCGTTCCTGACCCCCGACGCCGTCACTCCGCAGCTGGTGGAGCGGTTGCGCGCGCTGGACGCCCTGGCGAAGGAGCGTGGCCAGTCGCTCGCGCAGCTGGCCCTGGCCTGGGTGCTGCGCGGCGGCCGGCTCACCTCCGCCGTCGTCGGCGCGAGCAGCGTCGCCCAGCTGGAGAACAGCGTCGAGGCCGTCTCGAACCTGGAGTTCGGCGCGGACGAGCTGTCCCGGATCGAGGAGCTGCTGGGGGACGCGAAGACCGGCTGACGCCTCCGGTTCCCCGGACGGGCGAGGCCGGGCCCGACCGGCCGTCAGGGTGCGATGCCCACCCCGTCGATCCGGCCCCAGGCCCACTCCTGCGCGGCGGACATGGCGGGCCAGGCGAGCCCGCCCGGCCGGGGCAGGACCCGCGAGGCGTACGGGGCCGGCCGGAACGCCGGATCGTGGAAGCAGCCCGTGCCGTACGTCTGGTCGAACGCGGCGCAGGAGTCGGCCAGCGAGCGCGGGGTGGGCTGGTGGCCGGTGCGGGTCCAGCGGTCCAGCGCGGCGATGGAGTTGGCGTACTCCGCGCTGCTCAGCCCGCTGTGCTCGCTCTCCCGGGTGAAGGTCTGCACGAGACGGTGCTCCCGGCCCGCGCCCCGCAGCGTGGCCCGGTAGGCGGCCTCGTGCTCGACGAAGGCCGTGGGGTCGTCGATCGCGTGCAGGCTGAGGACCGGCAGGGACACCCGCCCGGTGAGGTCGCTGTCCCAGGAGAGGTCACGGCGCGCCGCGGGATCCGCCGAGAAGCGCTCCACGCCCGCGTTCAGCGCCCGGTCGTCGTGCGAGCCGGAGTACCGAACACCCCGGTTGGAGAAGGGGTTGCGGCCGTCGAGCCGGGTCGCGACGATGTCGCGGAAGGTGAAGGTCGCGAACCGCAGATGCGACTCCAGGGAACGCTCCGGGACCCCGGTGACGGCCAGGATGTCGTCGAGGTTGCGCTGCTGGAGCGCGGTCCGCTCGGCGGGGTCGGCGTCGAACCCGGTGCACTCGCGCAGCCGGGCGCGCAGGCCGGTGGCCGTCATCGTCGAGTCCGGGCGCAGCCCCTGCCACAGGGGGTACTGCGGCTCGGTGGGGCGTGGGTGGTTGCCGCAGTAGTACTGGTAGACCGCGCGCAGGTCCACGCGGTAGTCGTAGCCGCGCGAGCCGCCGCCCAGGACGCCGTTGGTCAGCAGCACACCGTCGTACGCCCCCGGCTTCGTGCCGTACGTCTCGGCGACCTTGGCGGCCACGTTGCCGCCCCAGGACTGGCCGTGCACCAAGGTCCGCTCCGGCTTCCCGAACCGGTCGAGGAACACCCGGCGCACGCTCTCGGTGTCGGCCGCCGCCATCCGGGTCCCGTAGCCGCCGCGCCGGTAGGAGGAGCCGGCCCAGGCATACCCCTCCTGGACCATGACGGACCAGCGCTCCAGGTCCTCGGTGGAGCGGGCCGGGTCCGAGGCGTCGCCCAGGTCGGGCCCCCCGTGCGCGTGCACCACGAGCGAACCGTTCCAGCGGGTGGGGACCGCGAGCGCGTAGTGCGCCCCGTTCTCGTCCTGTCCCGTGTAGCACCGGGCCTTTCCGGCCAGGACGGCCGGGCAGTCGGCGGCGACCGGGGGCCCGGCCGGAGCGGGGGCCGCGGGGGCCTTGCCGGCCGAGCCGAGGAGCAGGGCCGTGACCGTGGCGGCCAGCGCGGCGGAGCGGAACCGGTGGCGGCGGTACAGCGGCAGGGCGCGGTCCGGCGCGGAGGGGGAGTTCACGGGGGCGGCTCCTGGCGTTCTGTCCGGCACGGAGGTGCACCGGGTTGCCGGGATGCTAGAAAGCGCCGCACCCGGGGGAGAAGCCCCGCGCGCATTGCGTTCATAGTGTTCGCCCCGGTCGCCGGAAGGGGACCACTGGAGGGACCTTCGGCGGACTGGACCTCTGGCGGGCCGCCCCTCCCTGGCCCGCGCCGCTCACGGCGCGTACGGTGTGGCGGCATGAAGATCCTCATCAGCGCCGACATGGAGGGCGCCACCGGAGTGACCTGGCCGGCCGACGTGCTGCCGGGGACCCCGCAGTGGGAGCGCTGCCGGTCGATGTTCACCTCGGACGTGAACGCGGCGGCGCTCGGCTTCTACGACGGCGGGGCCGACGAGGTGCTGGTCAACGAGGCCCACTGGTCGATGCGCAATCTGCTGCTCGAGCACCTGGACGAACGGGTCCAGATGCTCACCGGCAAGCACAAGTCGCTGTCCATGGTGGAGGGCATCCAGCACGGCGACGTGGACGCGGTGGCCTTCGTCGGCTATCACACCGGTGCCGGCACGGAGGGCGTCCTCGCCCACACCTACCTCGCCAACTCCATCACCGGGGTCTGGCTGAACGGGGTCCGCGCCAGCGAGGGCCTGCTCAACGCGCACGTCGCCGCCGAGTACGGGGTGCCCGTCATCCTCGTCACCGGCGACGACCTGACCTGCGTGGACGCCGAGGGGTACGCCCCCGACGCCCGGAAGGTCGCCGTCAAGGACTACGTCTCCCGTTACGCGGCGGTGTGCCGCACCCCCACCCGTACCGCCGCCGACATCAGGGTGGCGGCGAAGTCGGCCACCGGGCTCGCGGGCCGGCGGGAGCCGGTCACCGGCGGGACGTTCACCGTGGAGCTGGAGTTCGACGCCGAGCATCTGGCGGCCGCGGCGACCGTGGTCCCCGGCGTGGCGGCGAGTGGCGAGAGGCGCGTCGCGTACACCAGCGCGACGATGTACGAAGGAATTCGCACGTTCAAGGCGGTGACGACGATCGTGTCGGCCGCTGTGGAGGAACAGTATGGCTGAGGCCCCCGACCCGCTCGGTCCCGTCGACCGGCAGGCCCTCGACGAGGTGGTGACGTTCACCTCCGAACTCATCCGCATCGACACCACCAACCGGGGCGGCGGCGACTGCCGGGAGCGCCCGGCCGCCGAGTACGTCGCCGAGCGGCTCGCGGCCGCCGGAATCGAACCGACGCTGCTGGAGCGGACCCCCGGCCGGACCAATGTGGTCGCCCGGATCCCCGGCACCGACCCCTCGGCCGACGCGCTGCTCGTCCACGGCCACCTCGACGTGGTGCCCGCGGAGCCCGCCGACTGGAGCGTGCACCCCTTCTCCGGCGAGGTGAGCGACGGGGTCGTGTGGGGGCGCGGGGCCGTCGACATGAAGAACATGGACGCGATGGTCCTCGCCGTCGTACGGGGCTGGGCCCGCGAGGGGTTCCGCCCCCGGCGCGACATCGTCATCGCCTACACCGCCGACGAGGAGGACAGCGCCGCCGACGGCTCCGGCTTCCTCTCCGAACAGCACCCCGAGCTCTTCGAGGGGTGCACCGAGGGCATCAGCGAGTCCGGGGCCTTCACCTTCCACGCGGGCGACGGTCTCTCGCTGTACCCGATCGCGGCGGGCGAACGCGGCACCGGCTGGCTGAAGCTGACCGCCGAGGGCCGGGCCGGCCACGGCTCCAAGGTCAACCGGGAGAACGCGGTGAGCGCCCTGGCCGCCGCCGTCGCCCGGATCGGCGAGCACGAGTGGCCGATCCGGCTCACCCCGACCGTCCGGGCCGCGATCACCGAGATCGCCGCCCTGCACGGCATCACCGCCGACCTGGACGCCCCCGGCTTCGACGTCGCCCAGCTCCTCGGCAAGCTCGGCCCGGCCGCGTCCCTCGTCGAGAACACCATCCGCAACAGCAGCAACCCGACGATGCTGGACGCCGGATACAAGGTCAACGTCATCCCCGGCCATGCCGCCGCCTTCGTCGACGGGCGCATGGTCCCCGGCGGCGACGACGAGTTCCACGCGACGCTGGACCGGCTCACCGGCCCCTCCGTCAGCTGGGAGTTCTACCACCGGGAGACGGCCCTGACGGCCCCCGTCGACTCCCCGACGTACGCCAAGCTGCGCGCCGCCGTCGAGCGGTTCGACCCGGACGGCCACACCGTCCCGTACTGCATGTCCGGCGGCACCGACGCCAAGCAGTTCTCCCGCCTGGGCATCACCGGCTACGGCTTCACGCCGCTGAAGCTGCCCGTCGGCTTCGACTACCAGCGGCTCTTCCACGGCGTCGACGAGCGCGTCCCCGTCGACGCCCTCCACTTCGGCGTCCGCGTCCTCGACCACTACCTGCGCACCGCCTGACCGACCGACCTGCACCCGGGGGGACCGACCTACGTGAACACCGTGCCGACAGCGCCGTACGGAACCTGGCCGTCGCCGATCGACGCGGCCCTCGCCGCCTCGCGCGACGGCCGCCCCGACCACCTCGGCACGGTCGGGGACGAGGTGTGGTGGACCGAGCCGCGCCCCGCCGAAGGCGGCCGGCGGGCCCTGATGCGCCGTCGCGCCGACGGGGCCACCGCCCCGGTGCTGCCCGCCCCCTGGGACGCCCGCAGCCGGGTGATCGAGTACGGCGGCCAGCCCTGGGCGGGCACCGTGCGCGAGGACGGCGGACCCCTCGTGGTGTTCGTCCACTTCCCCGACCAGCGGCTGTACGCCTACGCCCCCGACGGGCCCGACGGGCCGTGGCCGCTCACCCCGGTCTCGGACGTCGGCGGCGGCCTGCGCTGGGTGGATCCGCAACTGCGCCCGGAGCGCGGGGCGGCGGGCGAAGTGTGGTGCGTGCTGGAGGAGTTCACCGGGCCCGCGCCCACCGACGTACGACGTCTTCTCGCCGCCGTGCCGCTGGACGGGTCGGCGGCGAAGGATCGTTCGGCGGTCCGTGAACTCTCCGACGACCGGCACCGGTTCGTCACCGGTCCCCGCGTCTCCCCCGACGGGCGGCGGGCGGCCTGGATCGCCTGGGACCACCCCCGGATGCCCTGGGACGGCACGGTGGTCATGCTGGCCGACATCACCGAAGCGGGCGGCTTCACCGGTGCACGGCCCCTCGTCGGCGACCTCGAGGAATCGGTCTGCCAGGTGGAGTGGGACCGCGACGGCAGCCTCCTGTTCGTCTCCGACCTCGCCGACTGGTGGGAGATCCAGCGCATCCGCCCCGGCGCGGTCGCGGGCGGCGCGGTCCCCAGCAGCCGCCTCCTGCCGCCCCGGGGCGAGGAGTTCGGCGGGCCGCTCTGGAAGATCGGACTGCGCTGGTTCCACCCGCTGGACAACGGGCTGATCGCCGTCCTGCACGGCAGGGGCGATCTGCGGCTCGGCATCCTCGACCCGGAGACCGGCGAACTCGCCGACGTACCGGGCCCCTGGACCTCCTGGTCCGACACGCTCGCCGTCCACGGCAGCCGGGTCGTCGGCGTCGCGGCCGGCCCCCGCAGCGGCCCCGAGATCGTCGAGCTGGACACCGCCACCGGGCACACCCGGATCATCGGCGCACCCCACCACGACGCGGTCGACCCGGCGTACTACCCCGTGCCCGAGGACCGCACCTTCACCGGCCCCGACGGCCGGGAGATCCACGCCCACATCTACCCGCCGCGCAGCCCCGACCGCACCGGACCCGAGAGCGAGCGGCCCCCGTACGTGATCTGGGCGCACGGCGGGCCCACCGGCCACGCCCCGCTCGTCCTCGACCTGGAGATCGCCTACTTCACCTCGCGCGGCATCGGCGTGGCCGAGGTCAACTACGGCGGCTCCACCGGCTACGGCCGCGGCTACCGCGAACGGCTTCGCGGCCAGTGGGGCGTGGTCGACGTGGCCGACTGCGCGGCCGTCGCCTCGGCCCTGGTCGAGGAGGGCGCGGCCGCGCAGGACAGGCTCGCGATCCGCGGCGGCAGCGCGGGCGGCTGGACCGCCGCCGCATCGCTGACCGGCACCGACCTGTATGCCTGCGGGACGATCCTCTACCCCATCCTGGACCTCGAGGGATGGGCGACGGACGAGACCCACGACTTCGAGTCGCAGTACCTGGAGTCCCTCGTCGGCCCGTTCGCCGAGGTGCCCGAGCGCTACCGGGAACGCTCCCCGATCCACCGCACCGACCGGCTGAACACCCCGTTCCTGCTGCTCCAGGGCCTCGACGACGTGATCTGCCCGCCCGCCCAGAGCGAGCGGTTCCTCGCCGCCGTGGCGGGCCGGGGCGTCGCCCACGCCTACATCGCGTTCGCGGGGGAGAGCCACGGCTTCCGGCGTGCCGAGACGCTGGCCCGCGCACTGGAGGCCGAACTCTCCCTCTACGCGCACACGTTCGGTATCGACCGCCCCGACGTACCGCCCCTGGAGCTGACCACGTGACCGGCGAGGACCGCCGCACCGCGACGCCCCTCGCCCGGCCGGCCCGGCTGCGCCCCGGGTCCCGGGTCGCCGTCGTCGCACCCAGCGGCCCCGTGCCCGCCGACCGGCTGGAGGAGGGTCTCGCCGTCCTGCGCGACTGGGGCCTGGAACCCGTCGTCGGCCCCCATGTGCGTGCCGTGCAGCCGGAGTTGGACTACCTCGCCGGGTCGGACGCGGAGCGTGCGGCGGACCTCGGCGCGGCGTGGAGCGACCCGTCGGTGGAGGCCGTGCTGTGCGCCCGGGGAGGATACGGCGCGCACCGGATGGCCGACCTGGTGGACTGGGCGGCGATCCGGGCCGCCGGTCCCAAGGCGTTCGTCGGCTACAGCGACATCACCGTGCTGCACGAGGCGTTCGCCCTGCGGGCCGGATTCTCGACCCTGCACGGGCCGATGGTCGCCACCGAGACGTTCCTGAAGGACGCGGCGACCCGTGAGCATCTGCGCGCCACGCTCTTCGAGCCGGAGACCGTGCGCACCCTCGGCCTCGCATCGGCCGGGGCCCTGGTCCCCGGCCGGGCGCGGGGCGTCCTGTACGGCGGGTGCGTCAGCCTGCTCGCCGCCGACATCGGCACCCCGGGCGGCCGGACCCATGGCCGGGGCGGGCTGCTGGCGATCGAGGACACGGGGGAGGAGCCCTACCGGCTCGACGGCATCCTCACCCGGCTGCTGCGCTCCGGGGCCCTGGCAGGGGTCGCCGGGGTGGCCTGCGGCTCCTGGCAGGAGTGCGGACCGTACGAGAAGATCCGCGCCGTGCTCGCCGACCGGCTCGGCCCGCTGGGCATACCCGTGGTCGAGGAGCTGGGATTCGGGCACGGCACGACCGCGCTGACGGTTCCCCTGGGTGTGCCCGCGGTGCTCGACGCACCGGCGGACGGCGGCCGTTGCACGCTGACCGTCGAGGCCCCCGCCCTTCTCTGAACCTCCTCGGCCTTCCCCTCCCGTGTTCGCGTCCGCGCCGCTGTCCGCGCGGGCGCGAGGATGTGCGTTTTCGCCCGCGGAACGTGAACATCCGTCAAGAACCGCTGACAGATGCGTTGACACGGCTATGACCCGTGTCACAGCATGAGCGCGGCCCAATACTTACCGGTCGGTAAGGTGTCCTCGGCGTGGAGGTCTTCGTGTCAGGTGCTGTTTCCAGAGTGCGCGGCCCGCTCGTCGCGGTCGCCGGCGCGGCCCTCGCCGCTCCTCTCGTCCTCGCCGGCCCGGCGCACGCCGAGGCCGACCCGTACACCGTCACCCCCCTGAAGTTCACCGTCGAGGCGGGCGGCCGCTCCTGCACGGTGGACGCCGATCTCTACCGGCCCGCCGGAGTCGACGCGGACAGCCCCGCCCCCGCCGTCCTCGCCACCAACGGCTTCGGCGGCAGCAAGTCCGACGGCTCGACCGACGTCATCGGCAGGTCCTTCGCCGAGCGCGGCTACGTCGGACTCGTCTACTCCGGCCTGGGCTTCGGCAAGTCCGGATGCCTGATCACCCTCGACGACCCGGAGACCGACGGAAGGGCCGCGACCGAACTCCTCGACTTCCTCGGGGGCGTTCGCGCGGCGGACGACGGGACCCGGGCCGACTACATCACCCAGGACGCCGAAGGAGATCCGCGCGTCGGCATGATCGGCGGCTCCTACGGCGGCGCGATCCAACTGGCGACCGCCGCCGTCGACCCCCGCGTCGACGCCCTCGTCCCGCTGGTCACCTGGAACGATCTCGGCTACGCCCTGGCCCCCAACAACACCGGGGCGCGCACCGGCGTCACCTCCGACACCCCCGGCGTCTTCAAGTGGCAGTGGACCAACGGCTTCTACCTGATCGGCGAGGGCCAGCCGCTGCTCAACCCGAGCCTGGACCCCTCCCGCATCGACCGCCTGGACTGCCTGCACTTCGCCACCCGCGCCTGCGAGACCATCCGGCTGCTCAACTCCGGCCGCTATCCCGCCGACCGGACCGCGTCGATGCTCGCCTACGCCCGCAGCGTCTCGCCGGTCTCCTACCTCGACCGGGTCAAGGCCCCCACGCTCATCGTCCAGGGCCAGGCCGACAGCCTGTTCAACCTCAACGAGGCCACCGCCACGTACCGGACGCTCAAGGCGCAGGGCACCGAGACGAAGATGATCTGGCAGTCCTGGGGGCACAGCGGCGGCCAGGTCCCCGGCGAACTCGACCTGAGCCAGGGCAATCTGGAGACCAGTCACGTCGGACAGCGGGTGCTGGCCTGGTTCGACCGCTACCTCCAGAAGAAGACGGACACCGACACCGGGCCCGCGTTCTCCTACTACCGCGACTGGCAGAGCGGTTACGGCACGGCCGCCGAGGTCCCCGCTCTCTCGCGGTCCTTCTACCTCTCCGGCGACGGCAAACTCGTCGACAACCGCTCCAAGGTGGCGCGCGGCAGCCGCAAGTACACCAACTGGGCCGTGCCCACCAGCCACTCCGAGAGCTCCATCGCCCCGTTGATCGGACTGCCCGACCCCAAGCCGTACGACATCAAGGGCACCTACCTCGGCTGGCGCAGCGACCCGCTCGCCGCGCCCGTCGACGTCGTCGGCGCGCCGAAAGCCACCCTGAAGGTCCTCTCTCCGAAGACCGAACGGGTCCAGAACAGCGGCGACGCCTCCGACAAGCTCGTGCTGTTCGCCAAGGTCTACGACGTCGCGCCCGACGGCGGCCGGACGCTGGTGAACCGCCTGGTCTCCCCGGTCCGGGTCCCCGACGTCACCCGGCCCTTCACGGTGGAGCTGCCCGGCATCGTCCACCGGTACGAGAAGGGGCACCGCCTGGAGTTCGTGATCGCCGCCAGCGACACCGCGTACTTCGGCAACCGGGGGATCAAGCCTGTCACCGTCGTCCACGCCCCCGAGGACACCGGCGTACTGGAGCTCCCGGTGGTGCCGGCCGGCTGACGTCCGCCACCGCCGTTCACCCGAACGGCCGTACAGCACCGCCCCTCGGACCCGGCAGCCGGACATGCTGGGACCCCGGGGGGCGGTCGCGTGCACGAGGGCGGGCCGGACGGCGAGAAGCGAGCGGAAGGGCCGGACCATGAGCCCCAAGAACGTGTCGAGCGGTGCCGGACGTGGCACGGGGTGGCTGACCCCGGGGCGCATCGTGGTCGCCGTGCTGGTCGTCCTCGTCATCGTGTTCATCTGCGTGAACACGAACAAGGTCACCATCCGGGTGCTGATCCCCGAGGTGACGATGCCGCTCTGGTTCGCATTGCTGGCCATGTTCCTGATCGGCCTGGGCTGCGGCGGCTACCTCTTCCGCCGCCGGGGGAAGTGACGGCGGCCCCGACGGAAGTCGGAGCGCGCGCGAAAGCCCGAGCGCGCGGAAACCCGAGCGCGCGGAAGCCCGAGCGCACGAAAGTCTGACCGGCGGGACTCTGTTCCCCCCGGCCACCTGCGTGTTCCATGGTCACCGGGGGCGCCCGGACCTGCGGCGGCCCGCCGCGAGGGAACGAGGGTGCCTTGGCCACGACCGTACGACGTGCCGTACTGAACCTGCCCGCAGCGCCGCTCGGGCCGGAGAACCCGCTCCCGCCCCTGCGGACGCCCGCCCCGCCACCCGTCCTGGACCCCCGTGAACGGGCGGACCTGCCCCGTGACATGGCCCGGCAATTGGGTCACGGGCCGCTGCGCACCGTGCTGCCCACCCGGCTGCTCGACGGTTACGGGCGCGAGCGCACCCCCACCGACATCGACGCCGTCGTCATCGAGAACGACCGGCTGCGCGTCACCGTGCTGCCCGGACTCGGCGGCCGGATCCACTCCCTGCACCACAAGCCGACCGGCCGCGAACTGCTGCACCGCAACCCGGTCCTCCAGCCCGCCGCCTTCGCCCTCAACGGGGCCTGGTTCTCCGGCGGGATCGAGTGGAACATCGGCGCCACCGGCCACACCACCCTGTCCTGCGCCCCGCTCCACGCCGCGATCGTGCCCGCCCCCGACGGCGGCACGATGGTCCGGCTCTGGGAGTGGGAGCGGCTGCGAGACCTGCCCTTCCAGGTGGACCTCTGGCTCCCCGACGACTCCGACTTCCTGCACGTCGGCGTACGGATACGCAACCCGCACGAGCAGCCCGTGCCGGTCTACTGGTGGTCCAACATCGCCGTCCCGGAGACCCGGGGCACCCGTGTCCTGGTCCCGGCGGACGAGGCCTGGCACTTCGGCTACGACCACGCCCTCACCCGGGTCGGGGTCCCGGAGTCGGGCGGCCACGACCACACCTATCCGCTGCGCTCGGAGTATCCCGCCGACCACTTCTACGAGCTGCCCGCCGACGCCCGGCGCTGGATCGCCGCGCTCGACGCGGACGGCCAGGGACTCGCCCAGACCTCCACCGACCTGCTGCGCGGCCGCAAACTGTTCCGCTGGGGCCACGGGCGGGGCGGCCGCCGCTGGCAGGAGTGGCTGAGCGGGTCCGAGGACGGCGGCTACGCGGAGATCCAGGCCGGGCTGGCCCGCACCCAGCTGGAACACGTCCCGCTCGAACCGGGCGCCGCGTTCAGCTGGCTGGAGTCCTACGGCCCGCTGTCCGCCGACCCGGCCGCCGTGCACGGCCAGGACTGGGCCGCCGCCACCGAAGAGGCCGGCGCGCGGCTGGCGGAGGCCCTGCCGCGCGGCGCGGTGGAGGAGGCGTACGCGGCCTGGCTGCCGCACGCCGACGCCGAACCGGGCGAGATGCTCGCCGCCGGATCCGGCTGGGGGGCGCTGGAGGTGCTGCGGGGCGGCCACCGACTGCCCGGTACGCCGTTCCCGGTCGCCGGCATCGGTGAGCAGCAGGCTCCCTGGCTGGCGCTGCTGGAGCAGGGCACACTGCCGAAGCCGGCCCCGGACGACATACCCGGCCCGACACCGGTATCGCGGCCGTGGCGCGACATGCTGGAGACCGCCGACGCCGACCCCCGCACCGAGTACCACCTCGGCATCGCGCAGTGGCACGCCGACGACCGGGCCCAGGCCGTCCGCAGCTGGGAACGCGGCCTGGCGGGCGGCCCCGCACCGCGCTGGCCGCTGCTGCGCTGCCTCGCCGTCGCCGCCGAGGAGAGCGGCAGGCCCGACCACGCCGCCGAGCTGTACGCCGAGGCGTTCGCGGACCTCGGCGCTCCGGGAGCGGGGGACCTCACGGCCTCGGCGGAGGGCGGCGCCCTTCTCGTCGCCCTGGCCCGCGAGACCATCGAGGCGCATCTGTCCGCCGGGCGGCCGGGCGCGGCCGGGGCGCTGCTGGCCGGGCTGCCCGGGGCGATCCGCGAGCGCGGACGCTTCCGGCTGCTCCTCGCCCGGATCCTGGTCGCCGAGGGCGACACCGGAGCGGCCCGCGCGATCCTCGACGCCGGATTCGAGGTCGCCGACCTGCGCGAAGGGGCCGGAATCCTCGGCGAGCTGTGGGCGTCGGTCAGCGACGAGCCGCTGCCGGCCGCCTACGACTTCCGCATGAGCCCACCGGACGCCTGAGGGCTGTCCCGCCGGGGACGGCGGGTCGGCCCGTGGGGCCTGTCGTCGCCTTTCCCTCTACCGCCCGGCTGCTGTCCTTCGGGCCACGAGGGGAGGGTGACGACAGGGTCTGGCGGCCGGTCAGACGGTGACGTTGCGGTCGACGTACTCGAAGACCGAGCCGTCCGGGTGGAGCGCGATGAGGTTGCGCCCCGCGGGGGTCGCCACGGGCCCCGCGACGACCCGCGCACCCGCCCGGGTCAGCGCCGTGTGCGCCTCGTCGACGTCCTTGACGGCGATGGTCGCGCCCACCTTGCGCAGCACCTCCAGCTCCGACTCGGGTCCGCTCATCAACAGGAAGCAGCCGATGGCGGCCACCGACACCCCACCGCGCTCGAAGCGCAGGGCCGACGAACTCGTCAGCCCCTCGTAGAAGGCCACCGAGGCCTCCAGGTCGTCGACGCAGATACGCAGCGTGGTTCCGAGGATCTCCATGCCTACGAGGGTAGTTGGCGGCCACCACCGGTGTGATCGGTTCCCGGCGGCCCGGAACCCCTCTTCACCTCACGCCCTCTTGACCTCACACCCGGCACAGCACCTCGCCGTGCGGGACCATGAACCAGCCGTCGCCCTCCTCGCCCCAGGAGCGCCAGGCCCCGGCGATGGCCGTGAGCTGCTCGGTGGTCGCATGGCCGTTCGCCACGGCCAGTTCGGCGTAGACCGAGTCCGTCGTACGGTCCGCCCACAGGCTGCTCCACCAGGCACGGCTCTCCGGCGTCGCGAAGCACCAGGCGGCCGCGGTCGGCGTGATGTCGGTGAACCCGGCCCGCCGCGCCCAGGAGAGCAGCCTGCGGCCGGCGTCGGGCTCGCCGCCGTTGCCGCGGGCCACCCGGCCGTACACGTCCAGCCACTCGCCGAGGCCGGGGGCCTGCGGATACCAGGTCATCGCCGCGTAGTCGCTGTCGCGGGCCGCGACCACACCGCCGGGGCGGCAGACCCGGCGCATCTCGCGCAGCGCCTGGACCGGGTCGCCCACGTGCTGGAGCACCTGGTGGGCGTGGACCACGTCGAAGGAGTCGTCGGGGAAGTCCAGGGCGTGGACGTCGGCCACCGCGAAGTCGACGTTGTCCAGGCCCCGTTCGGCCGCCACCGCGGCGGCCTGGCCGAGGATGTCGCCGGTGGTGTCCACCGCGGTGACCCGCCCCGGCGCGACCAGGGCGGCCAGGTCGGCGGTGATGGTGCCGGGGCCGCAGCCGACGTCCAACACGGTGAGTCCGGACCGGAGTTCGCCGAGGAGATAGGAGGCCGAGTTGGCGGCGGTGCGCCAGCGGTGCGAGCGCAGGACCGACTCGTGGTGGCCGTGCGTGTACACGGCGGTCTCCTTCGGCATGGCAGTGCGTCCTCTCCCGAAAACCTCGCGCCGACGGGTGCGGCGACATGAGTCACCGTACGCCGCGATGTCGAATAATGAGATAGGCGTCTTGATATGCGGACAGCAATGGCCTGGCGGATCAGATCGGATCAGATCGGCATCGGGCAGTAGACGGTGAGCGCCTCCGGCAGTTTGTCGATCATCAACTCCGTACCGCAGTGGGCCACTTCACCGTCGTACGCGTACGGCGTCCCGGGCACGAGACCGGCGATCCGCACCCGGCGGCGCCGCACCGCCGCATGAGCGGGGGAGCGGGTCAGCGGTCCCGCCACCGCCGCCGCCAGCAGGCGCAGCGCGGGCGTCCGCCCGCCGTGCACCACCCGGACGTCCAGCAGGCCGTCCGCCAGGTTGTGGCGGCGCCCCGGAGCGGGTCCGACCCGCTGGAAGAGCCCGTTGCCGACGAAGAGCAGCCACAACGGCCGCCTGCGGCCCTGAAGTTCGGCCTCCAGCGGCCGCTGTCCGCGCAGCACGTGGAACGCCGCGAGCACGCCGGCCGGCCAGCCGCCGATCCGGGGCGACCAGTGCTCGCGGGTGCGCACCAGGTCCGGATAGACGCCCAGCGAGAAGGCGTTGAGGAAATAGCCGTCCGCACCGTCCGCGCCCTTGGGACCCGGCCGGAAGCGACCGAGGTCCACCCGGATGGCATCGCCCGCGGTGAGGGCGGCGGCGGTGTCCTGGACGGTCTCGATGCCCAGGTCGTAGGCGAAGTGGTTGAGCGTTCCGCCCGGGAATACCGCCAGCGGCATCCCGTGCGTGGCCGCCACGGAAGCCGCCAGGTTCACCGTGCCGTCGCCCCCGCAGACGCCCAGCGCCCGGCCCCGGCCCGCCGCCTTGTCCAGCGCGGCCGACAGCTCCTCGGGAGGCACCTCCACCACCTCCGCCGCGGGCAGCGCCTCGCGCACCAGCGCCGCTGTCGCGGTGGCCGTGCCCGACTCCTGGTTCACCACCACGACGAGGTCCTTCCCGGCGGGCAGCGCCGGGGCCTCACCGGGGGGCCGGCCGGGAGCGGGCAGCTGGCCCCGGGTGGGCACGATCCCGCGCAGGGCGAACGCCGCTCCCACGCCGAGCGCCGCACCCGCCAGCACATCGCTCGGATAGTGGACACCGGTGTAGACGCGGGAGGCCGCCACGGCCGCCGCGACCGGGGCCACGACCGCGCCCCAGCCCTTGGACTCCAGGGCCACCCCGGTGGCGAAGGCCGCCGCCGACGCCGCGTGGCCCGAGGGGAAGGAGGTGGTGATCGGCTGCCGCTTGAGCTGCCGCACCACCGGCACCAGGTCCGTTATGGGCCGCTCGCGGCGCACCGCGCCCTTGCCGACCGTGTTGATGGCCGCCGAGGCCACGGCGAGGGACGCCACCCCGCGCAGCGCGGCCCGGCGCGAGCGCGCACTGCTGCCGAGGGCCGCGATCCCGGCCGCCGCCCCGAACCAGAGCAGGCCGTGGTTGGCGCTCCGGCTCAGCCGGGGCAGCAGCGGATCCGCGCCCGGCCAGTGCCTGTCCGCGACGCTCCGGAAGACGGCCAGGTCCCGCCCCTGGAGCCAGCCTCGCAAGCGGGCGGCGGCAGCGGGGGCGTCGGGTGAGGTTCTCGGTGAGGACATGGATCAGCGGATACCCGGCCGGGCCACGCTGAACCAGCAGGCGCGCTGAGACTCGGGCCACGCGCCCCCACGGACCGGCGGAACGGCTCATGCCGCGACGGTCCCCGGCGCGGCGGCGCGCCTGGGCGGGCGGGCCGCCCGGAACCTCCGTATAAAGGGCCGGAGGGCGCGGACCGGGAACCGATGACGACCGGGCGGCGCGGCAGAGGCGCGGAGCGCCGAGCGGCGGAGGAGGGCCGGATGCACGGAACCGAGGACACCGGCCCGGGGGGCACGGACGGCCGGCCCGATGCGGCGGGCCGGGGCGACGCGGACGGGTCAGGCCGGGGCGGGCCCGACGTCCCGCGACGCGTCACCGAAGAGGGCCCGCACGGCGCCCCCTGCCGGTCCGGCCTCCGGCGGCCTCCCGCGCATGATGACCGGGCACCGGCACCTGTATCCGATGACCACGCACCCGCGCACGAGGACCACGGCCCCGTCCGCTACGGTCCGCCCGCGCCCGACCCCGGTCTGCCGGTCCTTCCCGAGCTGGCCGCCGTCCTCGCCGCAGCGGCCGACCGGACCCGCCCGGAGCCGCCCGGCGGGGGGCCGGTCCTGCGCGAGGCGGCCCGCGGGTACTGGGACCGGCGCGGACTGCACGGCGCGGCGGGCAGCATCGCCGCCGCCCCCGGACCCCAGCCGCTCCTCCTGGCCCTGATCGCCGCACACGGCGGCGACGTCCTCATGCCGCGCCCCTGCCCGGCCGCCTGGATGCCGCAGGCCCGGCTGCTGGGCCGCCCCGCCTACCATGTGCCGACCCCGGCCGAATGCGGTGGCATCCCCGATCCGTACGCCCTGCTGGAGACCGTCCGGCGGGTCCGTGCGGAGGGCGGCCGGCCGAAGCTGCTGCTGCTGTCCGTCGTGGACGACCCCACGGCCACCGTCGCCCCGCCCGAGCTGGTCCGCGAGGCCTGCGAGGCGGCGGTCGGCGAGGGGCTGCACATCATCAGCGACGAGACCTGGCGCGACACCGTGCACCGGCCCCGCGACACCGTCCTGCTCAGCCCCGCCGAGATGTGCCCGGACGACGTCACGGTCCTCGCCGACCTGGCCGGAGCCCTCACCCCGGGCGCCTGGCCCGTCGCCGTCGCCCGCTTCCCGGACACCGCCCGGTCCGCCGTGCGCCACGCCCGTACCCTGGACATCCTCACCGCCCTCGGCGCTCTCGTCGCCGGTCCGGTCGCCCACGCGGCCGCCCACGCCCTGGGAGAGCCGGAAGCCGTACGCGACCGGATCAGGCGGGCCGCGGCGCTCCAGGCCGAGGTCGCCGCCGCCGCCCACCGCGCGGTCCTGGGCTCCGGCGCGCTGGCCCGCCCTCCGCAGGCGGGCCGCCACCTCTACGCCGACCTCGGCCCGCTGCGCTCCCGGCTCGCCGACCTGGGCGTCACGGACTCCATGGAGCTGGAGGAGTACCTCACCGAACGGCTCGGCGCGCCCACCCCGGGCGGGCACCGCTTCGGGGACGAGCTGGGAGCCCTGCGCGTACGCCTGGGCACCGGACCGCTGCTGGGGGCCACGCCGCGGCAGCAGACGGAGTCCCTCACCGCTGCCAGGCCGCTGGAGCTCGCCCATGTGGCGCAGGCGCTGGGCAGCTTCGCGGCGGTCTTCGGCGCCCTGCGCTGAGCACGGTGGCCACAGACGCCGAGTCGCACCGCGCGGCACCGGGCACGGTCACGAGGACGCCGAGTCGCACCGCGCGGCACCGAGCGCGGTCACTGGGAGGCCGAGTCGCCGCACCGCACGCGTTCACGAAGACGCCGAGTCGCACGGCGCGGCACCGCCGCCGGCACGAGGACGCCGGAGCGCGACGGGGTCACGTACGCGTCGCGTCCCCGCCGCCGCCCGGGACGCCCCGTTCACCCCGTCGCGTCGCCCGCCCCGTCGCCGAACCGTGCCCGCAGCCTGCGCCACAGCGCCGGAGCCCCGCTGATCAGCAGCGTCAGGGCCACCGCCGCGACCACGCCCTGCCACGGTTCCGGGAAGAGCGAGCCGCCCAGGATCCCGATCAACTGGTACGTCGCCGCCCAGGCCAGACACGCCGGAACGTCCCCCCGGGCGAACCGCCGCAACGGCATCCGGCCCAGCAGGCACGCCAGCATCACCGGGATCCGCCCGGCCGGCACCAGCCGGGACAGCACCAGCACCGTCGCGCCCCGCTCGTCCAGCTTCGCCTGTGCCTGGGCCAGCCGTTCCGGCGCGGCCCGGCGGGTGATCGCCTCCAGCCACTTCGAGCCGTTCTTCGACCGCACCCCGCGCTGCCCCAGCCAGTACAGGCAGATGTCCCCGAGGAACGCGGCGGCCGACGCCACCCCGAAGACGAAGAGCAGGGAGAACGGGGACGTCTGGTGGAAGGCCACCACCGCCGCCGAACTCACCAGCGCACCCGTCGGCACCACCGGCACCAAGGACCCCAGCGCCACCAGCGCGAACAGGGTCGGATAGCCGACCGCCTGCTGGGTCGACTCGGTGGGCAGCTCCCGCACCACCTGCTGGATCTCGTGGATCACCGGCCGGCCTCCGGTCGGACCCGTTCGCCGTGCCCCAGCAGATGCACCGTCACCTCGGGCGCCCGCTTCGCCGCGTGCCGTACGAACTCGTCGCCCGGCGCGTGGAACTCGTGCGGCCGCACCCCGTCCAGGCCGATCGGCCAGTACGTGCCGTAGTGCACCGGCACCGCCGACCGCGGTGCGAGACGGGTCAGAGCCTCGGCGGCGCGGGCCGGGTCCAGATGGCTGTGCCCCAGGTAGGGGCCCCAGCCGCCCACCGGCAGCAGCGCCACGTCCACCGGCCCCACCGCGTCGGCCATCCCGTCGAAGAGCCCGGTGTCCCCGGCGAAGTACGTCCGGGCCTCGCCCTCGACCACATAGCCGAGCGCGGGCGCGCGGTGCGGTCCGACCGGCAGCCGCCGCCCGTCGTGCAGCGCGGGGACCGCCCGCACCCGCACCTCGCCGACCCGCACCGTGTCGCCCGGCTTCACCTCGGTGACGTGCAGCTGTCGCATCCGCCGCAGCGCCCGCAGACCCGGCACGGCCGCCACCGCGCCGCTCGGCACGATCAGCCGGCTGCCGGGAGCCAGCCGGGCCAGCGAGGGCAGATGCAGATGGTCGGAGTGCAGATGGGAGACCAGCACGACCTCGGCGACGGCGGCCTGCGGCGGCGGCACCTCACCCCGGCGGCGGCGCAGATGCGCGAAGCGCCGTACGAACAGGGGGTCGGTCAGCACCCGTACCCCCGAGTCCTCGATCGTGCAGGTGGCATGACCCCACCAAGTGACCTCCACCGGCGCCTCCGCCTCCTCGCTCGACCCCCGCGACCCCGGTTCCCCGGGACGCCGTGACTCCGTGCCCCGGCGTGGCCGGCGCGGCCCGCGACCGGGTGCGCTGCCGGTACGAGCCTATGCGCCCCCCGCACCGTCGCGCCGCCCCCCGACCGGTCCGCCGAAGCCGCTGACCGGGACCGGCGCTGTGAAAAGCTGAAGGGCGGGCCCCGGACGACCGGGCCCCGGAGCAGCGAGTGCCCGAGGTGGACCGGCGTGGGTGACGGGAAGTGGCGCAGGGCGGGCAGAGCCCTGATGCGCGTGATCGCGGTCTGGGCGGTGTCCACCCTGACCATGCTCGCGCTCGCCGGCATCCTGCCCGACTTCCAGCTCCAGTCCGACGACGGCGACACCATCACCAAGACCGCCTTCACCGCCGCCTGGGGCGCGGGCGCGTTCGGCCTGCTCTCCGCACTGGTCTGGCCCGTTCTCGTACGGTCCCTGCTGATTGTGCCCGCACTCGTCCTCGGCGCGCTGGTCTTCTTCCTGAACGGCTCGCTGCTGCTCATAGCGCTGCGCCTGATCCCGGACGGGCGCGGCGACGCAGCGCCGGAGACGGCGGTCGTCGTCGCCGCCGTGATGTCCGCCGTCGCCTCCGCCACCTCCACCGCCCTCGCGGTCCGCGACGACGAGGCCTACCGCCGCCGGCTGTCCCGGCTCGCCGACCGGCGCCGCAGACGCGGCCGCTCCCCGGGCCCGCCGGAACTCGGCCGCGACGGACCGCCCGGCACCGTCTTCCTCCAGCTCGACGGCGTCGGCCACGACGTCCTGGTGAAGGCCGCAGCCGACGGGCTCATGCCGACCGTCGCCGGCTGGCTCGCCGACTCCACCGGACACCGGCTCACCCCCTGGCGCACCGACTGGTCCAGCCAGACCGGCGCCAGCCAGCTCGGCATCCTGCACGGCAGCAACCACGACGTGCCCGCGTTCCGCTGGTACGAGAAGGAGACCCGGACCGTCATGGTCTCCAGCCGGCCCGCGAGCGCCCTGGAAATGCAGCGCCGGGCCATCGAGCACACCCGCGACGGGGGTCTGCTCACCGTCGACGGAGCGAGCCGCGGCAACCTCTTCAGCGGCGGCGCCGGACAGCTCGCCCTGGTCCTCTCCATGGCCGCTCGGCGCGGCAAGGGCCGCCGCTCCCGCGCCGGGTACTTCGCCTACTTCTCCGACCCGGCCAACGCGACCCGCACCGCCCTCTCCTTCGTCGCCGAGGTGTTCCGCGAGATCGGCCAGTCGACCCGGGCCCGCGCCCGGAAGGTCACCCCGCGGATCAAGCGCGGCGGGCTCTACCCCTTCATCCGCGCCTTCGCCACGGTCGTGGAGCGCGATGTGGTCGCCGCGGCCGTCCTCGGCGACATGTTCGCCGGACGCACCGCCGTCTACGCCGACCTCGTCGCCTACGACGAGGTCGCCCACCACTCCGGGCCCCACAGCCGCGACGCGGAGAAGGTCCTCGTACGGCTCGACCGCTCCCTCGCCCTGATCGCCAAGATCGCCGACCACACCCCCCGCGCCTACCGGATCGTGCTCCTGTCCGACCACGGCCAGAGCCCGGGGGAGACGTTCGCGGGGAAGTACGGGCTGACGCTCAAGGACCTCGTCCGGGCGGGCTGCGGGCTGCCCGTGCCCCGCCGGGCCCAGCGCACCCGCAGCGCCTCCGAGGCCCGCGACGCGGTGCGGATCGCGCTGCACCGTCCCGTGGAGGCGCAGGAGGACGAGCACCTCGCGAAGCTCTCCGACCCGATCGTGCTGGCCTCCGGCAACCTCGGGCTGCTCTCCTTCCCCGACATCGGGGGCCGCGCCTCCCGCGAACAGATCGAGCGCCGCCACCCGGCGCTGCTCGGCACGCTCGCCAACCACCCGGGGATCGGCTTCCTCCTGGTCCGCAGCGAGGAGCACGGATCCGTGCTCCTCGGACCCGGCGGGGCGCAGGTCCCCCTCGCCGAACTGGCGGACGGCGAAGGCCCGCTCGCGGTCTTCGGCGTCGGGGCGGCCGCCGCCGTACGCCGCACCGACACCTTTCCGCACGTCGCCGACATCATGGTCAACTCCATGTACGACCCCGCCACCGGGACCGTGCACGCCTTCGAGGAGCAGATCGGCTCGCACGGCGGCCTCGGCGGCGAACAGTCCCGGCCGTTCCTGCTCTGGCCGCGCGGCCTGACGGACCCGCTCGACATCGTGGCCGCCGAGACCGCGGAGGGCGCACCCGTGCCGCCGGGCGGCGGCCTCGTGGGCGCGGAGGCGGTGCACCGGGTGCTGACTCGCTGGCTCCAGGAGTCCTCGGGGCCCCAGGTGCCGGTCCTCGCCGAGGGCTTCGCCGGGGCCGACCTGGCGGACGAGCCGTTCCCGCGAGCAGCCGCGGGGCCCGACGCGCCGTTCCATGGACAGGCCGAGGGGCCCGACGCGCCGTTCCGAGAACTGGCGGCGGGGCCGGACACGCCGTTCCATGGACAGGCCGCAGGGCCCGACGCGCCGTTCCGAGAGCAGGGGGCGGGGCCCGACGCGCCGGCCCGCCAACAGCGGTCTCAGCCTCCGGGGGCGTCTGCCTGACCGGGTGGCCGCCCGTCCCGGCTCAAGCCGACTGCCGCCGCACCAGCGTGGGCGGGAAGAGCACGGACGGCGAGGGGCCGCTCGGCTCGCCGATCTGCTTCAGCAGCAACCGGGCCATCTCCGCCGCCATCTCCTCCACCGGCTGCCGGACCGTGGTCAGGGGCGGGTCGCAGGCGGCCGCCGCACTGCTGTCGTCGAAGCCGACCACCGCCACGTCGGACGGCACATCGCGCCCGGCCCGGAGCAGGACGGGGAGCGCCCCCAGGGCCATTAGGTCCGAGGCGATGAAGACCCCGTCCAGGTCGGGGCGGTCCGCCAGCAGCCGGCGCATGGCCGCGGCACCGCCCAGGTGGGTGAAGTCGCCCTCGGCGCAGGCCACGTCCTCGATGCCGTGGGCGGCGACGGCCTCCAGGAATCCGGTCTGCCGGACCTGCCCGGCGGGCATGTCCTGGGGTCCCGAGATGGTGCCGATGCGCCGCCGCCCCAGCGCGGCCAGATGATCGGCCGCCAGCCGGGCCCCGGCGTGCTGGTCCACCTCCACATAGGCCAGCGGCGACGGCTTGTGCGGACGGCCCGCGAGGACGGCGGGCATCCGCGTGTCCTGGAGCAGCCCGGGAAGCGGGTCGTCGGCGTGCGTGGTGATCAGCACGACGCCGTCGACATGGCCGTGGCGCAGATAGGAGAGCAACTGGGTCCGGGACGCCTCGTCGTCCGCCAGCATCACGACCATCTGGATCCCCGCCGGGCGCAGCACCTCCAGCAGCCCGCTGACGACCCGCCCGAAGTACGGGTCCGAGAACATCCGGCCGACGAACGGCTCGGACATGGGCCGCCGTTCCCGCTCGGAGACCACCAGCGCCACCGAGTCGGTCCGCCGGGTCACCAGCGAGCGGGCGGCCCGGTTGGGGACGTAGCCGGTGGTCGCCACCGCCTCCTCGACCACGGTGCGCAGGGCGGGGTCCACCGTGGTCGCCCCGTTGATCACCCGGGACACCGTCGCCCGTGACACACCGGCCACGGCCGCCACGTCCTCCAAGGTCGCGGGGCGTACGGGCTGCGGCACTTCGGCTGTCATGCAGCCCTTTATACCCGCAGGCCGGCCGCCCCGTTCAGCCGAGGGCCCGCACCGGGGCCGGCAGCCGTTCCAGCTCGGCGAGCGAGGTCTCGCGCGCCGCCACGAGGGCGGCGGCGAGCTCGCGGGCGTCCGCCCGGCCGCCCGCGGTGATCTCGGAACGCGACACCTGTGCGGACTGGCGCAGATGGTCCCGGATCCGGGCGAGCACGAGCCGGTCGAACGCGGGTCCCTCGGCGGCGCGGGCCGCCGCCAGGTCCTGTTCGGTCACCATGCCGGGCATGTCGTGCCCCGCGTGCACATCGCTCCGGGGCAGCCCCATGCGGGTCAGCAGGGGCCGCAGACGGCGGAGTTCGGCCTCCTGCCCGGTGCGCAGCCGGACCGCGAAGGCGCGTACGCGTGGTTCGGCCGCGCGGTCGGCGGCGAGCGTCAGCAGCTTCACCGCCTGCTGGTTCATGGGGGTCATCAACTGGACCCAGCCGATGTCGGTGGAGGTGGCCGTTCCGGTGGCGGACGGTGCGGGGGAGGCGCTCGAAGCGGCCTTCCGCGTCTCTCCTGTGCGGGGCGCGGAATCCGTCGCCGACGAGCAGCCGGCCGCGCCGGTGAGCGTCAACGCGCCCAGCAGACCGAGGACGGCCGCCGGGCGGAGGAGCGGGTGCATGGGGTTCATGAGGTGTCCTCGTACGGGGCGGAGGGCGTCCGCCCCGGGAGTCTCGGCCCGGGACGGACGCCGTGCTGCACGCGGGTGACGGCTGATCAGGGCTTGCCGTCGAAACCGCACTTGATGATCGCGTTGATGCAGTCGCGGACGCGCTGCGCCATCTCCTCCTCCGGCCATACGTTGAAGAAGTCGCCGTGCATGGTGTAGCCGGGCCCGGATGCCAGCCGGAAGTCGGCCGGGTCGCCGTTCACCGGATACCGCAGCACCTGGCGGAGCTTGGGCACCGGCACCGGGTGGGTGGACGGGCAGCCCCCGGCCACCGGGTAGGCCATGTGGCTCTTGTGGTCGGCCGAGTCCAGATCCGTGCCGTTCCAGCACTGCGGGAAGTCCAGGTAGGACTCCATCATCGTGCCGGGCGGACAGTTCACGAAGTTCTGCGAGGGGTTCACCTCACCGGCGTGCAGACACGACCAGCGGGCGATCGTGTTGTCCTGCGGGCCGGTCGCCTTCGCGTTGCCGGCCACGATGCGCAGGCCCCGGGGGAAGGGCTGGATCTGCCGGATGACGTCGTCGCTGACTCCTTCGCCGAGGTAGTAGAAGGTGGTTCCGGTGGGTTCCACCTCCTGGTCGCCGTCGTAGAGGGTGGGCACCCAGTACGACGACAGGTCGGTGTCGGGGGCGCACGATGTACGGCCCTGTTCCAGGGAGGCCAGGTCGGAGCCGGCGTGCGTGGTGTCGTTGCCGAAGAAGCTGTGCATGTGGGAGGCGCCCGGCAGCCCGGGGAAGACGATCGGGTCGTCGGGGGCGCGGTGGGTGTACGGGCATTCCGCGAGGAACTCGGCCACCCGCACCACATCGGCGGCGGCCTTCGGCGCGGCTTCGGCGGCGGCGCGGTCGGCCGCCGCGTTGCCCACGTTGGCCTGGAGGAAGGAGAGGGCGAGGGCCGCTGCGGCGAGCCCGGCGATTCTGTACCGCCAGGGCGGCAGGGATCGTTGGCGGCGGGGGTGGTCGGGGTTGCGTCGATGACGGAAGAGCACGGCACTCCTGTTCGGGGACGTGGGGGACGTGGGGGGATTCCTTGATCGGTAAGAGAGCGCTCTCTCAGGGGAACGTAGGATTGCCTCCTGTGTATGTCAAGAGAGCGCGCAGGCTCAACAAATAAGCCTGGTCGAGGGCAAGTTGCGGACCCTTGGATGGGAGAGCGCTCTCTCAAGATCGAGGCGGGAGAGGGATCAGGGGCGTTGTCAGTGGTGGGCGGAAGAATGGTGGTCATGACGAACTCAGCTGCTGTGCTCGCCGACGCCGCCGCCTATGCCGCCGCGGTGGAAGAGGCCTCCCTCGCCGCCGCCGCGTATTACGCCACGGGCGAGAGCGCGCTGGACGACGACGCCTACGACCGGCTGGCGCGCGGGATAGCCGCGTACGAGGCGGACCACCCGGAGCAGCTGCTCGCCGCCTCGCCGACGGGCAAGGTCGCGGGCGGGGCCGCCGTCGGCGACGTGCCGCACACCGTGCCCATGCTGTCGCTGGACAACGTGTTCTCGGACGAGCAGTTCGCGACCTGGACCGCGTCGCTGGAGCGTCGGATCGGCCGACCGGTGACCGCGTGGAGCGTCGAGCCGAAGCTCGACGGCCTGGCGGTCGCCGCGCGCTATCGGGACGGCCGCTTCGAACGCCTGATCACCCGGGGCGACGGCACGGCGGGCGAGGACGTCTCGCACGCGGCCGCTGCCGTCGTCGGACTGCCGGAGCGGCTGGCCGCCCCGGTCACCATCGAGGTGCGCGGCGAGATCCTCATGACGAACGAGCAGTTCGAACAGGGCAACGCGATCCGCACGGAGCACGGCGGCGCCCCCTTCGCCAACCCGCGCAACGGGGCGGCGGGCACCCTGCGCGCCAAGGACCGCGCCTACCGGGTGGAGACGACCTTCTTCGCCTACGGCGCGCTGCCGCTGCCCGATTCCGGGGAGCTCACCGAGACCCTCGCCGAACTGCCCCACAGCGAGGTCCTGGCGTATGTCGCCGGCCTCGGCGTGCACACGGCCGCGGGCACCGACGTGGCGCCGCTGCGGGCCGCCACGGTCGAGGAGGTCCAGGCTCGGGTGGCCGAGACGGCCGCCCTGCGCGCCTCGCTGCCGTTCGGCATCGACGGGATCGTGATCAAGGCCGATCTGGCGGCCGACCAGCGCGAGGCCGGCTCCGGCACCCGCGCGCCCCGCTGGGCCATCGCCCACAAGCTGCCCGCCGTGGAGAAGATCACCCGTCTGCTGGCCGTCGAGTGGAATGTCGGCCGCACGGGCATCATCGCGCCGCGCGCCGTCCTGGAGCCCGTGGAGATCGACGGCTCCACCGTCGGCTATGCCACCCTGCACAACCCGGCCGACATCACCCGCCGCGACCTGCGGCTGGGGGACCAGGTCATGGTCTACAAGGCCGGGGACATCATCCCGCGCGTCGAGGCCCCCGTCGTGCACCTGCGCACCGGCGACGAGACGCCCATCGCGTTCCCCGAGAGCTGCCCGCAGTGCGGCTCCGCCATCGACACGAGCGAGCAGCGCTGGCGCTGCACCCGGGGCCGTGACTGCCGTCTGGTCGCCTCCGTCTCGTATGCGGCGGGGCGCGATCAGCTCGACATCGAGGGCCTCGGCTCCACGCGGGTCGTCCAGCTCGTCGACGCGGGCCTCGTCGCCGACTTCGCGGACCTGTTCACCCTGGAGCGCGAGCAGTTGCTCGCCCTCGACCGGATGGGCGAGACCTCCACGGACAACCTCCTGGCGGCCATCGACACCGCCCGCACCCGGCCGCTCTCCCGGGTCTTCTGCGCCCTGGGAGTGCGGGGCACGGGGCGCTCCATGTCGCGCCGCATCGCGCGGTATTTCGCCACGATGGACCGGATCGTCGCCGCCGACGCGGAGACGCTCCAGCGGGTCGACGGCATTGGCAAGGAGAAGGCCGCCGCGGTGGTCGCCGAGCTGGTGGAGCTGGCGCCGCTGATCGGCAAGCTCGTCTCGGCCGGGGTCGCGATGACGGAGCCGGGCGCCACCCCGCCCCCGGAGCCCGGGACGGAGGAGGAGACGGCCGCCGCGGAGACGGAGGCCGGTGCGGAGGCCGGTGGCGACGGTGGAACCAGCTCCGCGCTT
Source organism: Streptomyces sp. NPDC020884 (assembly GCF_044333935.1). Classification (NCBI taxonomy): domain Bacteria; kingdom Bacillati; phylum Actinomycetota; class Actinomycetes; order Kitasatosporales; family Streptomycetaceae; genus Streptomyces; species Streptomyces sp. NPDC020884. Next base: position 79,364 of record NZ_JBIRRY010000004.1, read on the forward strand.
CCCCTGGCGGGGATGACCGTGGTGGTCACGGGCGCGATGTCCGGAGCGCTGGAGAAGCTGTCGCGCAACCAGATGAACGAGCTGATCGAGCGCGCGGGCGGCAAGTCGTCCTCCAGCGTCTCGGGACGCACGAGTCTGCTGGTCGCCGGAGAGAAGGCCGGTTCCAAGCGCACCAAGGCGGAGGACCTGGGCGTTCGGATCGCGGTGCCGGAGGAGTTCGCGGAGCTGGTCGGCGCGTTCCTGACGGCGGGGGCGGAGGGCTGATCCCGCCGTCTGCCGGGTGTTCATGAGGTTCACGCCTGTGAATCTGCGAGGAAGTGGCGTTCCACCACCCCGTATTGCATAGTGAGGGATCGGTCGCGCCTCACTATCAGTGGGCCGACGGGGTGCGTGGACGGCTGCGACGGGCGGCCGGGGGTGAGGGACGATGCGTTCTGTGCACGACGGACAGCGACCGGGTCGCGCCGTCCATCCGTCGCCCGGACCCGCCCCGTCGAATCCCGCACCGATCGCTGTCGCCTCGGCCCTCCGTGCGCGAACCGTGCCGACCGTGCCGCGTGTGCCGCCTGTTTCGCCAGTTCTGCCTTTGACTGTTCCGCCTGTTCCGATCGCTTCTGCGCCCGGCGAGTGGCGAGGGCCGCTTCGCCCGGGTGCGGGCCCATGGGGGAAAGGCCCCGGACCGCTTCGTGACGGGAGCGGTGCCGGGGCGTTCGGGGCGGGACGTGCCCACGGGGGACTCCGGACCTCTCACCAGCACGAGGGCGGACCGGCCGGACCCCCGGCCGCCCGGGGGCTGGCCCTGGACCTCGGCAGCTCCCGCACCCGGGTCTGGGTGCCCGGCCGGGGACTGGTTCTCGATCCGTTCCCCGGCTCCGGCCCCCACGGGGCCGCCGAGCGGCCGGTCCGGCGCGGGCGCATCGTCGACCCCGAGTCCTGCGGACGGCTGCTCGGCCGGATCGCTGACACGGCCCTCGGCCCCGACCGCAGCGACAGCGTGATCGTCCTCAGCCACCCGGTGCTCGCCGGGGCCGAACACCGCACCGTCGCGCGCGCCCTGCTCGCCGGGCTCGGGACGACGCGCGTCGTGGTCCTCAGCAGCGCTCGGGCCGCCGCCGCGTACGCCGGACCTAGGGAGACGGGCCCGCTGCTCGTCGTCGACATGGGAGCCGAGCTGACCGAGGTCACGCTCCTCGTGGGCGGCCTGGTCGCCGACGCCCGGCAGGCCGAGAGCGGACTCGTCGACCTCGACGGCCTCGATCCGGCGGCGCTGCCCGCCGTCCTCGTCCCCACCGTGCTGGACATGATCACGTCCATGTGGCGGCACGACCGGCACGGCGCGATCCGCGGAGCCCTGCGGAAGGGCCCCGTGCTCGCGGGCGGCGGCGCGCTGCGGGCCGACGTCACCGATCGCCTCGCCCGCTGTCTCGGCACCCGTGTGCGCCTCGCCGACGACCCGTCGACCACGGTCGTCCGCGGCGCCGGACGGATCCTCAGCTCTGTGCTCCGCCACCGGACGGCCGCGCCCGAGCGTTCCGGCCGACCGAGGTGACGCCCGACCCGGAGCGGCGGCGGGCCAACGCGTCCCGGGCGCGGTGTGCGCTGACCGCGCTGCTCCTCACCGTCCTGGCCCTGGTCGGCGGTGCTGCCGCAGCGAGCGGCGCGGCACCCGCCCCGGCTCCCCGAAGCCTCGCGCCCGCCTTCACCGCCGTCCCGCCCCTCGCCGCGCCGACCCATCAAGCCGGGCATCAGACCGGGCATCACGCCGGATACCGCGCTGCCCTCGACACACGACACGACCACGGGCAGCGGGACCACGCGGGCCGGGGGCCGGCCGAGTCGAGCGGCATCGGCGCGGTGGCCCAGGCCGGGCACGAGCAGCCCAGGGCCGCGGCCGATCCGGCGCCGGCTCCCCGGGCCGGCACCGGCCGGGCCTACCTGCTCCTGCACGCACCGCCGCCACCCCACGACGCGCTGGCACCCTCCCCGTCGGGCGCTCCCGAGGTGCGCGACGGCGTATGTCAGGTCGCCGCGGATACCTTCGGCGTACCCGGGAGCCGCCGGGGCGCACTCCCCGGCGTACGGGGGCCTCCGGGCAGGACCGCCGGTCCCACGACCGGTCATCCGTCCTGTTCTGCCGATCCGGCGTCGCATCCTCACTGAGGTGAGGGCGCTCGACGCCCCACCGGAGGATTTCCATGACTCGCGCCACCACGGTGCGAGCGGTTCTGGCTGTCGCCGTCCTGCTCGTCTCCGTCTTCATCACCCTGACCATGTCGCCCAGACTCGGCCTCGACCTCCAGGGCGGCACCCGTATCGTGCTCCAGGCCCGGGACACCGCCACCGTCGAGGCGGACCGGGAGACCACCGACCGCACCCTGGAGGTGCTGCGACAGCGCATCGACTCGCTGGGCGTGTCCGAACCGACCCTGACCCGTTCCGGCGAGGACCGGATCATCGTCGAACTGCCCGACGTCCAGGATCCGCGGCAGGCCGCCGAGGTGATCGGCCGGACGGCGCAGCTCACCTTCCATGCCGTCGAGGGCCCGGCGGGCGAGGAGCCACCGGGGAAGTCCCCCGCCCCCGAGCAACTGACCCTTCCCGACGAGCAGGGCCGCAACCTCGCCCTCGGCCCCACCCGGCTCTCCGGCGCGGGCGTCGAGGACGCCACCGCCGGGTTCGACGCGCAGGGCGGAGCGGGCTGGAGCGTCTCGCTCGAATTCCGCAAGGACGCGGGCCAGGACTGGAAGCGGCTGACCGGCGAGGCCGCCTGCCATCCGGCCGGGGACGACCGGCGCCGGGTCGCCATCGTCCTCGACGAGAGGATCATCTCCTCACCGCAGGTCGACCCCTCGGTCGGCTGCCGGGCCGGACTGCCGTCCGGGGCCACCCAGATCACCGGTTCGTTCGGCGCGGACGAGGCGCGTGACCTGGCGCTGCTCATCAAGGGCGGGGCCCTGCCCGTACCCGTCGAGATCGTCGAGCAGCGGACCGTCGGCCCGACGCTCGGCGCGGCGACCATCGACGCGAGCATGCAGGCGGCCCTCATCGGAGCCGCCGCCACCGCACTCTTCATCACCGTCGTCTACCGCCTCTTCGGCGCGCTGGCCGCCGTGGCGCTGGGCGCGTACGGGGTGATCTCCTACGCCGCGCTCGTCGCCCTCGGCGTCACGCTGACCCTCCCCGGCCTCGCCGGTTTCGTCCTCGCGATCGGCATGGCGGTCGACGCGAACGTCCTGGTCTTCGAACGGGCCAGAGAAGAGTGCGCCGAACGGCCGAAACGCTCCCTGCGCTCCGCGCTCACCACGGGGTTCCAGAAGGCGTGGAGCGCAGTGGCCGACTCCAATGCGACCACGCTGATCGCCGCCGGACTGCTCTTCTTCCTGGGTTCGGGTCCGGTCAAGGGCTTCGGGGTCACCCTCGGCATCGGGGTCGTCGCCTCGATGTTCTCCGCGCTGGTCATCGCCCGCGCGCTCACCGAGATCGCCGCGAACTCCCGCTTCGTCAGCGACTACCGGAACGTCAACGGCATCGGGCGCCCCGGCGCCGTACGGACCTGGCTGGTCCGCAAGGACCCGCGGCTCTTCCGGAAACCGGTCCGCTGGCTCGTCGTCTCGGCGGCCCTGGTCGCCGTCGCGGTGGCCGGGATCGTGGTGCGCGGAATCGACCTGGGCGTCGAGTTCACCGGAGGCCGGCTGGTGGAGTACTCCACCAGCCGGCCGGTCGACGTCGAAACGGCCCGGGACACGCTCGCCGCCGCGGGGTTCGACGACGCCGAGGTCACCACGGCGGGCGACGGCGACCTGTCCGTGCGCACCGGGAAACTCGACAACGACGGCGAACACGCCCTGCGGGCCGCCCTCGCCGAGGAGGGCGGTGAGACGACGAAGGTACGGGACGAGCTGATCGGCCCGAGCCTCGGCGACGAGCTGCGGCGCAACGCGCTGATCGCCCTGGGGGTCGCGGTGGCCGTGCAGCTGGCCTATCTGGCGGTCCGGTTCCGCTGGACGTTCGCCGTGGCCTCCGTCGGGGCGATGGTGCACGACGTGATCCTCGTGGTGGGGGCCTTCGCCTGGCTGGGGCGGCCGGTGGACGGCATCTTCCTGGCCGCCCTGCTCACCGTCATCGGCTACTCGGTCAACGACTCGGTGGTCGTCTTCGACCGGGTACGGGAGCTGTGGGCCGCGAACCGGCGGACACCGCTGGGCGCCATCGCCCGCCGGGCCGTCCTCCAGACCGTTCCCCGCACGGTGAACACCGGGATGGGCGCCCTGTTCATCCTGGCCGCCCTCGCGGTGCTGGGCGGCGACTCGCTGGCCGACTTCGCGCTCGCCCTGCTCATCGGCATCTGCGTCGGCACCTGGTCCTCGGTGTTCACCGCCGTACCCGGCGCCCTCGTCCTGGAGCGGACCGCCAAGGCCCCGCCGCCCGTACCCGGGAAGCGGAAGGGGAAGGGCACGGCACGCGGGCGCGCCGGAGCATCCAGGCGCGACCCGCTCGACAACGGAGCCCGCGTCTGAGGCGATCCCGCGCTCCCGCACCCCCGGCGGCCGCTCCGGCGTCCCCGCCGGGGCGGCGGGCGGCGGCCATCGGGCTCAGGACGGGACGTGGGCGTGCAGATACGCGGCGGTCTCCCGGTCTGCGGGGAGGAACGTCTCGATGGCCAGCTCGGCCACCGTCACGTCCATCGGCGTGTTGAACGTCGCGATCGACGACACGAACGACAGCACCCGGCCCCCGTGTTCGAGCAGCATCGGCAGCGCGAACGCCGGGGCCCGCTCCGGTTCCGCGCCACCGGACCGGCCCGCGGGGCCGGTGCGGTCCTCCCGCGCGGCGACCGGATAGGCGGCCACCTCGTCGTACAGCGCACGCAGCTCGGGCGAGCGTACGAGGGCGATCTGACGGTCCATCTGCGCCAGCAGGTCCGCCCGCCACTCCGGGAGGTTGACGATGCGCGGAGCGAGCCCCTCCGGGTGAAGGGTGAGCCGCATGGCGTTGATCGGCGGCGTCAGCAGCTTCTCGGGCACCCCTTCCAGCAGCAGCGCGATCCCCCGGTTGGCCGCCACCACCCCGTAGGTGCCGTCCACCACGAGCGCCGGATACGGCTCGTACGCCGTCAGCAGCCGGTCGAGACTCCCGCGCAGGGAGGCCATCGCGGGGTCGTCGAGCGGCGTCTGCGCGTAGCGGGGCGCGTAACCGGCGACCACGAGCAGGGCGTTGCGCTCACGGACCGGGACGTCCAGCTGTTCGGCCAGCCGCAGGACCATGTCCTCACTGGGCCGGGAGCGGCCCGTCTCGATGAACGAGATGTGGCGGGCCGAGGAGTCCGCGCGCAGCGCCAGTTCCAGCTGGCTGATGCGCCGCTGTTCCCGCCAGTCGCGCAGCAGCGGCCCTACTCCCGTGTCGGGCAAGACAGTCGTCATGCCCAGACCGTAACGTCACCGGCGGGCCGGGGCCGGTACGGGCCGCCCCGGCCCGCTGTGACGCATTGCTCCGATCCACCGACACCCAGGGGAGCCGTTCCATGACCGCCGAACCGCTGTCGCCGACCGAGATCGAACGCCGGCTGGAGAGCCTGCCCGGCTGGGCGCTGGAAGGGGACCGCCTCACCCGGACCTTCCGGCTGCCCTCCCACTTCGCGGCCGCCGCCCTGACCGTCCATGTCGCGCAGATCCAAGAGGAGCTGAACCACCACTCCGACCTGACGCTCGGCTACAACACGGTGGCCCTCTCCGTCCACACGCACGACGCGGGCGGCGCGGTCACCGAGAAGGACCTCACGCTGGCCGGCCGGGTGGCGGCCGTGGCCCCGTCCCACGGAGCCGCATAGCCTGCGGGCGGCTGGGCCCGGCCCGGCCGCCCGGCTCAGGCCACCGTGCCGAACCTCGGGTGCGTGGCCAGCCACTGCGCGTATCCGGGGCTGCGCGACACCGCCGCCGCGTACGCCGCGCGGGTCGCTCCGGTGACGGTCCCCGCCGCGGCGTCCGCGGCGGGGGAGTGCGGGTGCCAGCCCACCAGATGACGCCAGCTGAGCGGCGCACCGGCCAGGGGTCTGGTCACCAGTCCGGGCGACGGCGGGAACGTCGCCCGGCACAGCCCGATCGCCCGCCCCACCTGCACCAGATGGACGACGGACGCGGTGTCCGTCTCGTACACGGACACCGGGGTGAAGCCCGACCGCGCGCAGGCCGTGGCGAAGCAGTCGGCGAAGCAGCCGTCGCCCGGCACGTCCGCCCAGCACTCGTCCGCCAGCGCGGCCAGGTCCAACTCCCTCTCGCCGGCCAGGGCGTGGTCCTCCGGCAGCATCACGAAGACCGGGTCCACGCCGACGACCTCCCACACCAGCCGGTCCGCCAGCGGCGGCGGACTCTCGCCGCACGTCCCGATCAGCGCGAAGTCCAGCCGCCCGTCGATCACCAGCGAGGCGATCTCGGCCACCGACCACGAGGTGTACGTCGACACCGGCGTCGACGGGTGCGCGGCGGCCATCCGGTCCACCAGACCGCCGAGCAGCGGACCGTGGGTGCCGCCCAGCCGGAACCGGTCCAGCGACCCCGTCGCGTTGGCGAACCGCACGGCCTCGGCCTGGAGTTCGCTGACCGCGGGCAACACCACCCGGGCCCGTTCCAGCACCAGCTCGCCGAGCGGGGTGGCACGCGCTCCGGTGTGGTCGCGTTCGAAGAGAGCGCCGCCCAGGGCCTTCTCGATCCGCCGCAGCTGAGCGCTGAGAGCGGGCTGGGCAAGGCCCAGTGTGGCGGCGGCCTTGGTGAGGCTGCCCGTGTCGGCTATGGCACGGACCGTTCGCAGATGCCGCAATTCCAGCTCCATAAGGGCAAGTTATGGGCCCGGGAGCACCCCGGCAATATGCGCGCTCTGGCTACCGTTCAGTCGGTGTGCGTGGTCCGTACACCGCCGGGCCGGGCGGCGGGGGATCGCGTTCCGGTTCAGCCCTGCCAGGCTCCGTCCCCGGCGGCCTCGCGGGCGTAGTCGGTGAAGTCCTTCGGCCCCCGGCCCAGGACCCGTCGCACATCGCCGGTCGTCGCCGCGTTGTGGCCGTCCAGCAGGGTCGCGAACAGCTCGGCCAGGAATCCCGCCTCCGGGCCGAACACGCCGAACTCCTCCAGCAGCGCCGCGTACGCGGGACCCGTCACCGGCCCATACCGCACCGGCCGGCCCGCCGCCCGGCCCAGCACCTCGGCCGCCTCCGCGAAGGTCAGGCTCCGGGGGCCCGTCAGCTCGTACACCGCACCCGCGTGCCCCTCCTCGGTCAGCGCGGCCACCACCACGTCGGCCAGATCCCCGACGTCCAGGAACGGTTCCGCCGTCGTGCCCGCGGGGAAGACCAGCTCGCCGCCGAGCACCCCGTCCAGCAGCGCGCCCTCGCTGAAGTTCTGCGCGAAGAACGCCGACCGGACGACGGTGACCTCCACCGCCCCGGCGGCCGCGCGCAGCGCCTCCTCGGCGACGGCCGCCTGCGGTTCGCCGCGCCCCGACAGCAGCACCACCCTGCGCACCCCGCACGCCGCAGCGGTCCGCCCGAACACGGCCATCGCCTCCGCCGCCCCGGGTACCGCCAGATCCGGGTAGTACGCAACATAGGCGGCCTGTGCGCCGCGCAGCGCCGCCGCCCACCCCGAGTCGTCCTGCCAGTCGAAGGGCACCTCGCCCGTGCGCGAACCGGATCGGACCGGCACCCCGAGGGCCGTCAGCCGCTCGGCGACCCGGCGGCCGGTCTTGCCCGTGCCGCTGGTCACCAGAACCGTTCCCACGTCCCCTGCCGCGCCCTGCTCCGCCACCTGTCCCGCGCCCTGCTCCGCCATCGGTCCCACGTCCCTCACCGTCATCGGTTCCCCGTCCCGTCCGTCGCCCGCGTCTTCGTCGTCGCCGACGTTCCGCCGCTTGTCCGCGTTCTCCGTCATGGCTCCAGACTCCCGGTCCCGCGACCGGCCGGACATGCTCCAAAGGCTCAGGCGCCTACTCCTTCGTCCACGCGTTCCTGCGTCTACGCTGACGGCCATGGACGCTCTCGCCGGACTCCTGGACGGACCACGGGCCCGGGGCGCGTTTCTGCTCCGCATGGTGATGGAGCCGCCCTGGGCGGTACGGATCGAGGACCGGGCGCCGATCTGCCTGATGTCGGTCCGGCACGGCACGGCCCTCATCGCGCCGCCCGGCGGAGGTCAACCGGTCCGGCTCGGCCCCGGGGACATCGCGGTGGTCCGCGGCCCCGAGCCGTACACCGTCGCCGACGCCCCCGGGACGCCGCCGCACGCGCTCATCGGCCCCGGCGGCGTCTGCACCACGCTGCACGGCCGGCCGCTCGCCCAGGACATGGTGCTGAACGTACGGACCTGGGGAAACGCGGCCGATGGCAGCACGGCGGTCCTCGTCGGCACCTATCTGATGGACGGCGAGATCAGCCGCCGGCTGCTGGACGCGGTGCCCCCGCTGCTCACCGTTCCCGCCGACGCGCGGACCCGGCCGCTGCTGGACCTGCTCGACGCGGAGATCGCCCAGGACGAGCCGGGCCAGCGCGTCGTCCTGGACCGGCTGCTGGACCTGCTGCTCATCGCCGTGCTCCGCGCCTGGTTCGCCCGGCCCGGGGCCGACGCCCCCGCCTGGTACCGCGCGATGGGCGACCCGGTCGTGGGCACGGCGTTGCGGCTGCTCCAGAACGAGCCGGCGCACCCCTGGACCGTCGCCGCGCTCGCCGCCCGTGCCGGGGTGTCCCGGGCCGGTCTCGCCCGGCGGTTCACCGAGCTGGTCGGGGAGCCGCCGATGACGTATCTCACCGGCTGGCGGCTCGCCGTCGCGGCCGACCTGCTGCGGGAGAGCGACGCCACGGTGGAGGCCGTGGCCCGGAAGGTCGGCTACAGCACCCCCTTCGCCTTCAGCGCCGCGTTCAAGCGGGTCAGGGGAGTCAGCCCGCAGGAGTTCCGCGGCAGCGGGCCGGGGGACCCCCTCGATTTGCCGGATCGGCAAAGAAGTTTGCCGGTCGACCCGATCCTGGGAAGGCTGCCTCCATGAGCAGCCACGCCGGTCACGGCCATCACGCCACCCCCGCCGCCCCCGCACGGGCGCGGGCTCACACCCCCGCACACGGAACAGGAAGCGACCCGGCCACGGACATCGACTGGGACGTCATGGGGCCCCTGCTGGAGCAGAACGCCGAACTCAACAGCGCGCAGTACGCGGAGGCGGCCCGCTGGATCGCCGCTCTGCCCACCGCACCGAAGGTCCGCCGGGTGCTGGACGTCGGCAGCGGCCCCGGCGTCGTCTCCTGCCTGCTGGCCGAGGTCTTCCCCGAGGCCGAGGTGGTCGCCGTGGACGCGACGCCCGCTCTCCTGGAACGCGCGAAGAACCGTGCGCGACGTCTCGGCGTGATCGACCGCCTCCAGACCCTGGCGGCCGAACTCCCCGCCGAGATCGACCGGTTGGGTGAGGCCGACCTGATCTGGGCAGGCAACTCCCTGCACCACCTGGGCGACCAGCGTGCCGCTCTGGCCGGATTCGCGGCGCTCCTGCGGCCCGGCGGGACGGTCGCGCTCGTCGAGGGCGGACTGCCCACCCGGCGACTGCCCCGCGACATCGGCATCGGACGGCCCGGTCTGGAGGCCCGCATGGACGCGGCCGCCGCCACGCGCTTCGAGCACATGCGCTCCGAACTCCCGGGCGCGAAGCGGGAGACCGAGGACTGGAGCGCCCTGTTCACCGCGGTCGGCCTCGTTCCGCAGGGCACCCGCAGTTTCCTCCTCGACCTGCCCGCCCCGCTCTCCGGCCCCGCCCGCGACCATGTCGTCGCGAGCATCACCCGCGAGCGTGAAGTGCTCGGCGAACTGCTGACGGCCGAGGACAGCGCCGTACTGGCACGGTTGCTCGACCCCGAGGACCCCGAGGGTCTGCACCACCGTGCGGACGTCCATCTGCTCACCGCCCGCACGGTCCACCTGGGGCGGCGCGGCTGAGGGCCGGCTCCGCGCACCGAGCTCAGCGGGAGCGTGCCACCGGCTCCAACCGCCACCACTGGAAGGGGGAGTCGGTGTCCTCCCACTGCTGGACCGTCCCCCCTTCCTCGGTGGACGCGTCAGCGACCTCCATGACGAGCCCGCTGATGAAACTCACCAGCGTGACCGTCCCGGGCGCCTCGGAATGCTGCTCGATCAGCCACTCCTGCGCGCCGAAGTTGTTGGCCTTCCACTGCTGGATCCGGGTGCCGTTCTCCGTGTCGGCGCCCGCCACGTCCAGTCGCTTCCCGCTGTGCTCGTTGACCAGGTGGAAGAGGGCCGCGCCCTCGTGCACGGGGGCCAGCCGCCACACCTGCGCCGCCGTCCCGTCGTCCTTGCCCTGCTGGACCCGGGCCCCGCTGCCCTTGGCCGCGCCGTACACCTCCAGCACCAGCTTGCTGCCGACGTTGCGCAGTCGGTAGGGACCCGCCTCGACGACGGGTGCGAGTTCGCCGCTCATGTCTCTGTGTCTCCCGTTCGACCAATGTGCTGACGCTGACGCTGCCGCAGAGCTGACGACGCGACGCCCCCACCGAGACATCGGCGGGGGCGTGGGGCGGGCCGGACGCTCAGGCGCCGACGTTGAACTCGGCCGGGTCCGAGCCGAGCCGCTTGCCCTCGTCCAGGGCCGCGAAGGCGGCGAGGTCGTCGGCGTCCAGCTCGAAGCCGAACACATCGAGATTCTCCTTGATCCGCGACGGGGTCACGGACTTCGGGATCACGATGTTGCCGCTCTGCAGGTGCCAGCGCAGGACCGCCTGGGCGGGCGTCCGGCCGTGCTTCTGGGCGATGGCGACGACCGTCGGCACCTCCAGGAGTCCCTTGCCCTGGCCCAGCGGGGACCAGGCTTCGGTGGCGATGCCGTGCTCGGCGTGGAAGGCGCGCCCCTCGGTCTGCTGGAGCTGCGGGTGGAGCTCGATCTGGTTGACGGCCGGGACCACGGAGGTCTCGGCGAGCAGCCGCCGCAGGTGCTCGGGGTGGAAGTTCGACACGCCGATGGACTTGGCGCGGCCGTCGGCGAGGATCTTCTCGAACGCCTTGTACGTGTCGGTGTACGCGTCCTTCGCCGGTACCGGCCAGTGGATCAGGTACAGGTCGACGTAGTCCAGGCCGAGCTTGTCCAGCGAGGCGTCGAAGGCGCGCAGGGTGCTGTCGTGACCCTGGTCGCTGTTCCACAGCTTCGTGGTGACGAAGAGCTCGTCGCGGGCGACGCCGGACGCGGCGATGGCCTTGCCGGTGCCGCTCTCGTTCGCGTAGACCGCGGCGGTGTCGATGCTCCGGTACCCGGTCTCGATGGCCGTGGCGACCACCTTCTCCGCCTCGTCGTCCGGCACCTGCCAGACACCGAAACCGAGCTGCGGCATGTCGAGGCCGTTGTTGAGGGTGATGGAGGGGACCTGGCTCACGAGCGGTCGATCCTAACGTCGTCGATGGATAACTCCCCACGACAACGACCGGGCGGGCCCAGGCATTCCCGCGCGGTCGAGCCGTCCGTGCTGCCGCCGGTTCAGTGGTAGAGCGCGTCGACCTCGACCGCGTACGCCGTCTCGATCGCCTTGCGCTTCAGCTTCAGCGAGGGCGTCAGCAGCCCCAGGTCCTCGGTGAACGGATGGGCCAGGATCCGGAACGTACGGATCGACTCGGCCTGCGACACGGCCGTGTTGGCGGCCACCACCGCCCGCCGGACCTCCATCTCCAGATCCGGGTCCCGCACCAGGTCGGCGGGGCCGAGCGGGGTACGGCCCTGCATCGACAGCCAGTGGTCCACCGCCTCCTGGTCGACGGTGACGAGCGCCGCGACATAGGGGCGGTCGTTGCCGACGACGATGCACTGCGCCACCAGCGGATGCGCCCGTACCCGCTCCTCCAGACCGGCCGGGGAGACGCTCTTGCCGCCGGACGTCACCAGGATCTCCTTCTTCCGCCCGGTGATCGTCAGATAGCCGTCCTCGTCCAGCGCACCGAGGTCCCCGGTCGCCAGCCAGCCGTCCTGCAGCACCGCCCGGGTGGCCCCGGGGTTGCCCAGATAGCCGGAGAACACGTTCGGCCCGTGCAGCCACACCTCGCCGTCGTCCGCGATATGCACCGACGTCCCCGGAATCGGCTGCCCGACCGTCCCGTACCGGGTGCGCTCGGGAGGGTTCGCCGTCGCCGCGGCGGTCGACTCGGTCAGCCCGTACCCCTCGAAGACGCTCACCCCGGCGCCCGCGAAGAACAGCCCGAGCCGGCGGTCCATGCCCGAGCCGCCCGACATCGCGTGCCGCACCCGGCCGCCCATCGCGTCGCGGACCTTCTTGTAGACGACCTTGTCGAAGAACTGGTGCTGCATCCGCAGCCCGGCCGAAGGTCCGGGCCCGTCCCCGAACGCCTTCTGCTCCAGGGCCTCGGCGTACTTCACCGCGATGTCGACGGCCTTGTCGAACGGTCCGGCCCTGCCCTCCGCCTCGGCCCTGCGCCGGGCCCCGTTGAACACCTTCTCGAAGATGTAGGGCACCGCCAGGATGAACGTCGGCCGGAACGTCACCAGGTCCGGCATCAGCGCGGTCGCCGACAGCTCCGGCTGATGACCGAGCTTGACCCGGCCACGGATCGCGGCGATCTCCACCATCCGCCCGAAGACATGGGCCAGCGGCAGGAAGAGGAGGGTGGCCACCTCGTCGCCGGATTTGGAGTGGAACACCGGCTCCCAGCGCGTGACCATCGTGTCGCTCTCGAACATGAAGCCCGCGTGGGTGATCACGCACCCCTTGGGGCGGCCCGTCGTCCCGGAGGTGTAGATGACGGTCGCCACGGAATCGGGCGTCACCGCGCGCCGGTGCCGGTGCACCACCTCGCCGTCGATGTCCGCGCCCGCCTCCACCAGCTCGTCCACCGCCCCGGCGTCCAGCTGCCACAGCCGCATCAGATGCGGCAGCTGGTCGATCACCGAGGCGACGGTCATCGCGTGGTCCTCGTGCTCGACCAGCACGGCCACCACCTCGGCGTCGTGCAGCATCCACAGGACCTGCTCGGCGGAGGAGGTCGGGTAGATCGGCACCGACTGGGCCCCGACGGTCCAGAGCGCGAAGTCGAAGAGGGTCCACTCGTAGCGCGTACGGGACATCAGCGCGACCCGGTCACCGAACCGCACCCCGTGCGCGATCAGTCCTTTGGCCAGCGCCAGCACCTGGTCGCGGAAGTCCCCGGAGGTCACATCGCGCCACTCGCCCCCGGCGTCCTTGCGGCCGAGCGCGACGCGGTGCGGATCGTCCTCGGCGTGGTCGAAGACCACATCGGCCAGACCGCCGACCTGAGGCGCCGCCGGCATGGGTGGAACAGTGAATTCGCGCAATGACATGCTCCTTGTGGCGCTCCGCACAGCGCCGCGACGCTACCCCAAGCGGGTGCCCGGCGGGAGGGGCCCGGAGCCTCCGGACACCGTGCCGTCCGCACAGGTCAACCGTCGAAAACCGGCCAGATGGGCAAGGCTCGGGCGTCCGGCCGGTCCAGTTCTGCCGGAGGGGTAAGCGGCTCGCGCCGGAATCTCCACCGAATCCGCCCGCTGCGATCACCGTGGGCCCGCAGACGGGACCGAGCCCCGCCTCCTCCTGGTCACCGGTCCTGTCCACCGGTCGGTGGAGGCCAGGTTCAACCGGCAGGTCGTGTCGGGCGCGAGACCCTTGCGGCCAGGAATTTCCGGTATGAGACAGCTACCTGTACGCGTGGCCCGATGGAGCGCCCGGCACGCCGGGCGGGCGATCGCCGGCTGGTTCGCGTTCGTCGTCCTGTGCCTCGCGGCCGGGCGGCTCGGTTCGGAGGCCCTCGTGGAGCCGGCGGCGGCGACAGCGGGCCGCGCCATCCGCACGCCCTGCTCTAGGGCGCCTCCCCGCCGCCGGTCCCGCGGTGCAGCCGGTCGCCGCCCGCCAGGATCGCCGAGGCCAGCGCGTCGGCCGCCTCCTGGGCCGCGCCCCGGCGGTTCCCGTGCAGCAGCACGAAGTCGACGCCGCCGAGCTCCGGCAGCCCCGCCCTGGCCGGCACCGGAACCAGTCCCGGGGGGACCATCCCCCGGGAGTGCGCCATCACCCCCAGGCCCGCCCGTGCCGCCGCGACCAGACCGCTCAGGCTCGTACTCGTGCAGGCGATCCGCCAGGCCCGCCCCTGCTCCTCCAGCACCTCCAGGGCGCGGGCCCGTGTGATTCCCGGCGGCGGGAAGACCACGAGCGGCACGGGGCGCTCCGGGTCGACGCGCAGCTGCGGCGCGCCGATCCAGTCCAGCGCGTCCTGCCACACCAGCTCGCCGTGGGTGTCGCCGGTCCGCCGCTTGGCCAGCACCAGATCCAGCCGGCCCGCGGCGAGCTGCCGGTGCAGGGTCCCGGACAGCTCCACGGTGAGCTGGAGCTCGACCTCCGGATGGTCGCGGCGGAAGGACTCCAGGATCTCGGGGAGCCGGGTGAGGACGAAGTCCTCGGAGGCGCCGAACCGGAGCCGGCCGCGCAGCCTGGTGCCCGCGAAGAACGCCGCGGCCCGTTCGTGCGCCGAGAGGATCGTCCGGGCGAAGCCGAGCATCGCCTCGCCGTCCTCGGTGAGGTCGACGCGATGGGTGTCCCGGGCGAAGAGCTGCCGCCCGGCCGCCTCCTCCAGCCGCCGCACGTGCTGGCTGACGGTGGACTGACGGATCCCGAGCCGGCGCGCGGCCTGGGTGAAGCTCAGCGTCTGGGCCACGGCGAGGAAGGTACGCAGCTGGGCGGGGTCGTACGTGGCGTCCATGACCGGCACGTTATCGGGTTCCGTGATGACAGTCAGAGCGGTATGCCTGATTCCCGATGAGGCGGTGCGGGAGCAGGATGGATGCCGATGGGGCCGTGGGGGAGTGGAGCGGATGCCGGCAGGGCCGGTCCGCCCGGCACGGCCCGACGCCCGCACGGCCGTACGGCCGGCCGACCCGTGGAGTGCCCGAGCCCATGACCCGCCGCATGCCGAGCCTGCCGTCCTGGCTGCCGGTCGACGCCTACATCCTGGCGCTGGCCGCCACCGTGGCCCTCGCGGCGCTGCTGCCCGCCCGGGGGACCGCCGCCGAGGTGGCGGGCGGGGCGTCCACCGGCGCGGTCGCCCTGCTGTTCTTCCTCTACGGGGCGCGGCTCTCCACGGCCGAGGCGCTCGACGGGCTCAAGCACTGGCGCCTCCACCTCACCGTCCTGGCCTGCACCTTCGTCGTCTTCCCCCTGCTGGGGCTGGCCAGTGCCGGCCTGGTGCCGTATGTGCTGACCCCCGAGCTCCAGGCGGGCTTCCTCTTCCTGTGCCTGGTCCCCTCGACGATCCAGTCCTCCATCGCCTTCACCTCGATCGCCCGGGGCAACGTGCCCGCCGCGATCTGCGCCGGGTCCTTCTCCAGCCTCGCCGGGATCTTCGTGACCCCGCTGCTCGCCGCCCTGCTCCTCGGCTCGACCGGGGGCGGGTTCTCGGCGGACTCCCTGCTGAAGATCGTGCTCCAGCTGCTCGTCCCGTTCCTCGCCGGCCAACTGCTGCGCCGCTGGGTCGGCGGTTTCCTCACCCGGCACAAGAGGGTTCTCGGCCTGGTCGACCGGGGGTCGATCCTCCTCGTGGTCTACACCGCGTTCAGCGAGGGGATGGCGGCCGGCGTCTGGCACCAGGTCACCCCGGCCCGGCTCGGCGCGCTGCTCGCCGCCGAGGCGGTCCTGCTGGCGGTGATGCTCGCCCTGAGCGGGTACGGGGCACGGCGGCTCGGGTTCGACCGGGCGGACCGGATCGCCGTCCAGTTCGCCGGGTCGAAGAAGAGCCTGGCGGCCGGGCTGCCGATGGCGAGCGTGATCTTCGGGGCGCACGCGAGCCTGGCGGTGCTGCCGCTGATGCTCTTCCACCAGATGCAGCTGATGGTCTGCGCGGTGATCGCCAAGCGCCGTTCCCGCGACCCGGAGGCGCGGGATCCGGCCGACGCCGGGGGCGTCGCGCCGGGGGCCCCGGCACCGGAACCGGCCGCGGCGACCTGAGGACCGCCGCCCCGAGGGCCTCGCCTTCAGCCCTGCCGGCCCCCCCCGCCTTCAGCCCTGCCGGCCCCCCCCCCGCCTTCAGCCCTGCCGGCCCCCCCCCCCGCCTTCAGCCCTGCCGGCCCCCCCCGCCTTCAGCCCTGCCGGCCCCCCCCGCCTTCAGCCCTGCCGGGCCGCCGTCTCCAGGGCGATCCGGTGCTCACCGGCGTACACGTTCATCGACGGGCCGCGCAGGAAGCCGACCAGCGTCAGTCCGCTCTCCGCCGCCAGGTCCACGGCCAGCGAGGACGGTGCCGAGACCGCGGCCAGTACCGGGATCCCCGCCATCACGGCCTTCTGCGCCAGCTCGAACGAGGCCCGCCCCGACACCAGCAGAATGGCCCGCGACAGGGGCAGCCGGTGGTCCGTCAGCGCCCGGCCCACCAGTTTGTCGACCGCGTTGTGCCGGCCGACGTCCTCGCGGACGTCCCAGAGCTCGCCCTCCTCGGAGAACAGCGCCGCGCCGTGCAGCCCGCCGGTCCGGTCGAACACGCTCTGCGCGGCCCGCAACCGGTCCGGGAGGGCGGAGAGCAGCTCGGGGGTGACCCGCACCGGGGGCGTGTCGGCCACGGGGTGCCGGGTCGTGGTGCGTACCGCGTCCAGGCTGGCCTTGCCGCACAGGCCGCACGAGGAGGTGGTGTAGACGTTGCGCTCCAACGTGATGTCGGGCACCACGACGCCCGGCGCGAGCTTCACGTCCACCACGTTGTACGAGTTCACGCCGTCAGCCGTCGCCCCGGCGCAGTAGACGATCGACTGCACCTCGTCCCCCTCGGCGATCACCCCCTCGCTGACCAGGAAACCCGCGGCCAGCGCGAAATCGTCGCCCGGCGTACGCATCGTGATGGCCAGCGGCCGGCCGTTCAGACGGATCTCCAGGGGCTCCTCCGCCACCAGGGTGTCCGCGCGGGAGGAGACGGCGCCGTCCCGGATGCGCAGGGTGCGGCGGCGTTCGGTGACCCGTCCCATAGAGGTGAACCCGATTCTGTCGGTGTGCGGCGGCTTCTCGTCCGTGTACGGAAGCCGAAAACTGTCCCCGTCATTGTCCGGCATGTGCCCCGGCGTGTCGCCGGCGCCGGCGCAGCACGCTGACCAGGCTGTTGTCAAGGCTCCAACGTGTGGGCCGGATTCCTGTGGGATCACGTGCCCTCGTACCCGGTGGTAGCGACCAAGACTGGATGTTTCCTGCCCTACCTGACGATGGGAACCCGTATGACCGGCTCACGTGTCGTGGCGCTCGGCCACTACCAGCCCGCCAAGGTGCTCACCAACGACGATCTGGCGGCCATGGTCGACACGAGCGACGAGTGGATCACCAGCCGGGTCGGTATCAAGACCCGCCACGTGGGGGGCCCCGACGAGCCGGTGGACGAGATGGCCGCGCACGCGGGAGCCAAGGCGCTGGCCGCGGCCGGGCTGGGACCCTCGGACATCGACCTGGTCCTCGTCGCCACCTCCACGGCGATCGACCGGTCCCCGAGCATGGCGGCGCGGGTCGCGGCACGTCTCGGCATGGGTTCGCCCGCCGTGATGGACATCAACGTGGTGTGCTCCGGCTTCACGCACGCGCTGGCCACCGCCGACCACGCGATCCGGGCCGGTGCGGCGACCCGGGCGCTGGTCATCGGCGCCGACAAGATGGCCGACATCGCGGACTGGACCGACCGCACCACCTGCGTCCTGCTCGGCGACGGCGCGGGAGCCGCGGTCGTCACCGCCGACCCGGCCGCCCCCGACACCCCGGACGGGCCCGGCATCGGACCGGTGCTGTGGGGGTCCGTGCCGGAGATGGGCAACGCGGTCCGGATCGAGGGGACGCCGCCGCGCTTCGCGCAGGAGGGGCAGTCCGTCTACCGCTGGGCCACCACCCAGCTTCCCCCGATCGCCCGCCGGGTCTGCGAGAAGGCGGGCATCGCCCCGGAGGACCTGGCCGCCGTCGTCCTGCACCAGGCCAATCTGCGGATCATCGAGCCGGTCGCCCGGAAGATCGGCGCGATCAACGCCGTCATCGCCCGGGACGTGGTGGACTCCGGCAACACCTCGGCCGCCTCCATCCCGATGGCGCTGTCCAAGCTGGTCGAGCGCGGCGAGGTCGCCTCCGGCGCGCCCGTCCTGCTCTTCGGATTCGGCGGAAACCTCTCCTACGCGGGCCAGGTCATCCGCTGCCCCTGACCGCTCCCCGAGGACCTTTGTCCTGGGTGTGGAGAAAGTTGGGGCTGATTCCTGCGCAACTTCTTCCCACTCCGGCAAAGCGCTGCTACGTTCCCCTCGAAAGCCCGACGGACTGGCCGATGTGGCGGGGAGGGACGCGTGAGACGTATGACGGCACGACCCGCGAACGCGCATCAGGCGCGGCTGCTCCGACTGCTGCGCGACGGGGGACCCAACTCCCGTGCGCAACTGGGTGATCAGGTCGAGCTCTCGCGCTCGAAGCTCGCCGTCGAGGTGGACCGGCTGCTGGAGACCGGCCTGGTGGTGGCCGACGGACTCGCCGCATCGCGCGGCGGGCGCCGCTCGCACAACATCCGGCTCGCTCCCGAACTGCGCTTCCTCGGTGTCGACATCGGAGCGACCTCGATCGACGTGGCCGTCACCAACGCGGAGCTGGAGGTCCTGGGACACCTCAATCACCCGATGGACGTGCGCGAGGGGCCCGTCGCCGTCTTCGAGCAGGTCCTGTCGATGGCCGCCAAACTGCGGGCCTCCGGGCTCGCCGAAGGCTTCGACGGCGCGGGCATCGGGGTTCCCGGCCCCGTCCGCTTCCCCGAGGGCGTGCCGGTCGCGCCGCCGATCATGCCCGGCTGGGACGGCTTCCCGGTCCGCGAGGCGCTCAGCCAGGAACTGGGCTGCCCCGTCATGGTCGACAACGACGTGAACCTCATGGCGATGGGGGAGCAGCACGCGGGCGTGGCCCGTTCCGTGGCCGACTTCCTCTGCGTCAAGATCGGTACGGGCATCGGCTGCGGCATAGTCGTCGGCGGCGAGGTCTACCGCGGTACGACCGGCAGCGCCGGGGACATCGGCCACATCCAGGTGGAACCGGACGGCCGGAGCTGTGCCTGCGGCAACAAGGGCTGCCTGGAAGCCCACTTCAGCGGCGCCTCCCTGGCCCGTGACGCGGAGGAGGCGGGCCGGGACGGCCGCTCGCCCGAGCTCGCGGTCCGGCTGGCGGCGACAGGACGTCTCACCGCCGCCGATGTGGCCGCCGCCGCGGCGGCCGGGGACGCGGCCGCACTCGATCTGATCCGCGAAGGCGGCAATCGGCTCGGCCAGGTCATCGCGAGCCTGGTCAGCTTCTTCAATCCCGGTCTGGTGGTGATCGGCGGCGGGGTCACCGGCCTCGGTCACAACCTCCTCGCCAGTGTCCGCACCCAGGTCTACAAGCAGTCCCTGCCCCTGGCCACCGGCAATCTTCCCATCGTGCTGGGCGAGTTGGGGCCCACCGCCGGAGTGATCGGCGCGGCCCGGCTCATCAGCGACCACCTCTTCTCACCGGCCTGACCACAGGCCCGTACGCACCACCGCTCCACTCAGGTACTGCTCAGGTCTCCGTCTTCGTCCGGTACCCGCTCGTCAGGTACCAGTCAGCAGCCGTTCGCGGTGTCGCCGGCTCCACGGCACCGCCAGCCCTGCCTCCTGTCCGCTCACCGGCCCTCCCCGGCCCCTCGGCACCGCCCGAGCAGGGGAGACCCCATTCGCCGAGGGGATTCGTCATGGCACCAGAACCACCCCTGCTCACCATGTCCGGCATCACCAAGCTCTTCCCGGGCGTCCGCGCCCTGGACGGCGTCGACCTGGAAGTCCAGGCCGGCGAGGTCCACTGTCTTCTCGGCCAGAACGGTGCCGGCAAGTCCACCCTCATCAAGGTCCTCGCCGGAGCCCACCAGCCCAACGACGGCGAGATCACCTGGCGGGGCGAGGCCGTCCAGCTCAAGTCGCCGATCGCCGCCATGCGCCTGGGCATCGCGACCATCTACCAGGAACTCGACCTGGTTGAGGGGCTGTCGGTCGCCGAGAACGTCTTCCTCGGCCATGAGCCGACCAGTGCCGGCTTCATCGTCCGCACGGGGGAGGGGCGTCTCGCGGCGAAAGCGCTCCTGGCCCGGCTCGGGCATCCGGAGATCGACCCCGCCCGGCCCGTCGGCGACCTCTCCGCCGCGCAGCAGCAGATCGTCTCCATGGCGCGGGCGCTCTCCCACGAGGTCCGGCTCATCGTGATGGACGAGCCCTCCGCGGCCCTGGACCCCGACGAGGTCGACAACCTCTTCCGGATCGTCGACAGCCTCACCGCCGACGGGGTGGCCGTCGTCTACATCTCGCACCGCCTCGAGGAGATCCGCCGCATCGGCGACCGGGTCACCGTCATCAAGGACGGCCGGACCGTCGCCGTCGGGCTGCCCGCGGCGGACACCCCCACCCGCGACATCGTTGCCATGATGACCGGCCGGGACGTCGCCTACGTCTTCCCGCCGCGTCCGGACGAGCCGGCCTCCGTCACCGCGGAACCCGTGCTCCGGGTCCAGGGGCTGTCCCGCAAGGGCGAGTTCGCCCCCGTCGACCTGGAGCTGCGGCCCGGTGAGATCGTCGGCCTCGCCGGCCTCGTCGGCTCGGGCCGCTCGGAGATCCTGGAGACGATCTACGGAGCCCGCAGGGCGAGCACCGGCACCGTCACCGTCGCGGGCAAGCAGCTGCGCCCCGGCAGCGTCCGCGCCGCCGTAGCCGCCGGCATCGGCCTCGCCCCCGAGGAACGCAAGGCGCAGGCCCTGCTGATGACCGAATCGGTCACCCGTAACGTCTCCGTCTCCTCCCTCTCGCGCTTCGCCCGGATCGGCTGGATCGACCGGGCCGGGGAGCGCAGGGCCGCGCAGAGCGCCACCCGCGAACTGCAGATGCGGCCCGACAACCCGGACGCCGCCGTCCGCACCCTCTCCGGCGGCAACCAGCAGAAGGCCGTTCTCGCCCGCTGGCTGCTGCGCGGCTGCCGGGTCCTGCTGCTGGACGAACCCACCCGTGGCGTCGACGTCGGCGCGCGCGCCGAGCTCTACGCCGTGATCCGCCGGCTGGCCGACGAAGGCCTCGCCGTTCTGCTCGTCTCCAGCGAAGTGCCCGAGGTCCTGGGCCTCGCCGACCGGGTGCTGGTGCTCCGCGAGGGCGAAGTGGTCCACACGGCCCCCGCCCAGGAGCTCGACGAGCACCGCGTACTCGACCTCGTGATGGAAGGGAGCCCGACGCCATGACACAGCCCGCCCCGTCGGCGCAGCACAACGGGCCGGACAAGGGGGCCCCCACCGGCCCCTCCGGCGCGCCGCCCTCGAAGTCGGGCGGCGGCAGGCCCGCCCTCGGTCTGCGGCTCGACGTCCGGATCCTGTCCCTGCTCGGTGTCCTCGCCGCCCTGATCCTGGTCGGCGGCATCACCGAACCGGACGCCTTCCTGGACACCGGGAACCTCCAGCTGATCCTGACCCAGGCCTCCGTCATCGGTGTCGTCACCGTCGGCATGACCTTCGTCATCATCAGCGGCGGCATCGACCTCTCCGTCGGGGCGATGGTCGCCCTCGCCTCGGTGTGGGCGACGACCCTGGCCACCCAGGAGTACGGCTTCGCGGGCATCCTCTTCACCGCGGTGATCGTCGGCCTCGCCGCCGGACTCGTGAACGGCGTCCTCATCGCGTACGGGGGAATGGTCCCCTTCATCGCGACACTGGCCATGCTCGCCTCGGCCCGCGGACTCGCCCTCCAGATCACCGACGGCAAGACCCAGATCGTGACCGTGGACTCGGTCCTGGACCTCGGCCTGCCCGACTCCTACTTCCTCGGCATCCCGCCGCTGGTCATCATGTTCGCGGTGGTCACCGTCGTCGGCTGGCTGATCCTGAACCGGACGACCTTCGGGCGGCGCACGGTCGCCGTCGGGGGCAACGCGGAGGCCGCCCGGCTGGCCGGGATCGACGTCCGACGCCAGCGTCTGTACCTCTACCTGCTGTCGGGGCTGTGCTGCGGCATCGCCGCCTTCATGCTGATCGTGCTCGCCGGTTCCGGCCAGAACACCAACGGCAACCTGTACGAGCTCGACGCCATCGCCGCCGCGATCATCGGCGGGACGCTGCTCAGCGGCGGCCGGGGCACCATCGTCGGCTCCGTACTCGGTGTTCTGATCTTCACCACGATCACGAACATCTTCGCGCTCAACAACCTCCAGAGCGACGTCCAGCAGATCGCCAAGGGCGCGATCATCGTCGCCGCCGTCCTCGTCCAGCGCCGCACCCTTCGCGGCGGGGAGACCTGAGCACCCCGAACACCCCCCAGCACCTGAGCACCCCCCGCACCCGCACCTCGTACGCACCCACCGGATGAAGGGTCAGACCGTCATGTCAGAAACCAGCCGCAGAGGGCTGCTGTTCGGAACCGCCGCCGTTTCCGCGGGCGCGCTCCTCACCGCCTGTACCAGCAACGAGCCCAAGAAGACCGAGCCCGCGGGTAACAGTGCTCCGGCTGATGACAAGCCGGGGAAGGCTGTGACCATCGGTTTCGCCGGTCCGCAGGCCGACCACGGCTGGCTCAACGCGATCAATGTGAACGCGAAGTCCCGGGCGGAGACGTACTCCGATGTCACGCTGGAGATCACCGAGGGCTCCAACGACACGGCCGCGCAGATCGGCCAGGTCAAGACCCTCATCAACAAGAAGGTCGATGTCCTGGTCGTTCTCCCGGCCGACGGGAAGGCGCTCACCCAGGTCGGTCTGGAGGCGATGAGGGCGGGGATACCCGTCGTCAACCTGGACCGGATCTTCGCCTCGCCGCAGGCGTACCGCTGCTGGGTCGGCGGCGACAACTACGGCATGGGTCTCAACGCCGGGCACTACATCGGTGAGCAGCTGAAGGACAAGCCGAACGCGAAGGTCGTGGAGCTTGCCGGGATCGACAACCTGGAGCTGACCAAGCAGCGCAGCCAGGGTTTCGCCGACGCTCTGAAGAACTACTCGAACATCAAGCTGGTGGCCCGTCAGGCGGCTGACTTCACGGTCGAGTCGGGGCAGGCCAAGATGGCGCAGCTTCTTCAGGCGCAGAAGCAGTTCGATGCTCTGTGGAACCACGACGACGACCAGGGTGTCGGGGCGCTGCGGGCGATCGAGCAGGCGGGCCGGGACGAGTTCATCATGGTCGGCGGGGCCGGCGCGAAGTCCGCGATGGACGCGATCAAGGCGGGTGACTCGGTCATCAAGGCCACGGTCCTCTACCCGCCGACGATGGCCGCGTCCGCGATCGACCTCGCACGGGCGCTCGGTCAGAGCAAGGGCGTCAGCGGTCTCTCCGAGATGGAGATCCCGACCTCGCTGACCCTGTACTCCGCGGTCGTGACCAAGGACAACATCGACCAGTACCTGCCGACGGGCTTCAACTGACCGGGACTCCGGGGGATGCGGAGAGCGCATCCCCCGGCCCGTTACCGCACACCGATGAGGAGGAAGTCCGCATGGCCCGTAGTCAAGAGACGGAATCGCAGACCGCAGCACCGTCGCCGCAGCAGGCGCCAGGAACGCTCGGGGTCGGCATGGTCGGATACGCGTTCATGGGCGCCGCCCACTCCCAGGGGTGGCGTACCGCCGGACACGTCTTCGACCTGCCCCTGCGGCCCGCTCTCGCCGCGATCTGCGGACGCGACCGTGCGGCGGTCGACGCCGCCGCCGCCCGGCACGGCTGGGCCGCCGCGGAGACCGACTGGCGGGCGCTGATCGCCCGGGACGATGTCCAGCTGATCGACATCTGCACCCCCGGCGACAGCCATGCGGAGATCGCCATCGCCGCCCTGGAGGCGGGCAAGCACGTGCTGTGCGAGAAGCCGCTCGCCAACACCGTCGCCGAGGCGGAGGCGATGGTCCGCGCCGCCGAAGCGGCCGCCGCCCGCGGGCAGGTGGCGATCGTGGGCTTCAACTACCGCAAGGTGCCCGCGATCTCCTTCGCCCGGCAGCTCATCGCGGACGGCCGGCTCGGCCCCCTGCGCCATGTGCGCGCCACCTACCTCCAGGACTGGCTGGTGGACCCCGCCTCCCCGCTCACCTGGCGGCTCAAGCGCGAGCACGCCGGGTCGGGCGCGCTCGGGGACCTCGGGGCGCACATCGTCGACCTCGCCCAGTATCTGGCGGGCGAGCTGCTCACCGGGGTGTCCGCCGTGGCGGAGACCTTCGTACGCGAACGGCCGCTGCTCGCCGGTGCGTCGGCCGGGCTCTCCGGCGGCGCCGACACGGTGGAGCGCGGTGAGGTGACCGTGGACGACGCGGCGATCTTCACCGGCCGCCTCGCCTCCGGCGCACTGGCCTCCTTCGAGGCGACCCGGATGGCTGCGGGACGCAAGAACGCCCTCCGGCTGGAGATCAACGGGGAACTCGGCTCGCTCGCCTTCGATCTCGAGCGGCTCAACGAGCTGTCCTTCCACGACCACACGGAGCCGGCCGCCACCGCCGGCTTCCGCCGCATCCTCGTCACCGAACCCGAGCACCCCTACCTCGAGGCCTGGTGGCCCCCGGGCCACGCCCTCGGATACGACCACACCTTCGTCCACCAGGCCCGCGACGTGGTCCGCGCGATAGCCGAAGGCACCGCGCCCCGGCCTTCGTTCGCGGACGGACTCCAGGTGCAGCGGGTACTGGCCGCCGTCGAGGAGAGCGCCGCCAAGAACTCCGTACACACCCCGGTCCCGTCCTAGGGGGTGTCCGGCCGACCCCGGGGGGCACCGCTCCCCGGATCCGGCCCGCCCCCCACACGACCTGTCGCGAGACACCCCACGAGACACCTCAGGAGGCAGCCGCCCATGCCCCGCCCCTTCACGCTGTTCACCGGCCAGTGGGCCGACCTCCCGCTGGAGGAGGTCTGCAAGCACGCCCGGGACTTCGGCTACGACGGACTCGAACTCGCCTGCTGGGGAGATCACTTCGAGGTCGACAAGGCGCTGGCCGACCCCGGATACCTGGACACCCGGCACCAACTGCTCGACAAGTACGGGCTGAAGTGCTTCGCGATCTCCAACCACCTGGTCGGCCAGGCGGTCTGCGACAACCCGATCGACGAACGCCACCAGGGCATCCTGCCCGCCCGCATCTGGGGCGACGGTGAGCCCGAAGGCGTACGGCGGCGGGCCGCCGCGGAGATCGCGGACACCGCACGGGCCGCCGCCGCCTTCGGGGTGGACACCGTGATCGGGTTCACCGGCTCCTCGATCTGGCACCTCGTCGCGATGTTCCCGCCCGTCCCACCGCACATGATCGAGCGGGGCTACGAGGACTTCGCCGAGCGCTGGAACCCGATCCTGGACGTCTTCGACGCCGAGGGGGTGCGCTTCGCCCACGAGGTGCACCCGAGCGAGATCGCGTACGACTACTGGACCACCCAGCGCGCCCTCGAAGCGGTGGACCACCGGCCGGCGTTCGGGCTGAACTTCGACCCGAGTCACTTCGTCTGGCAGGACCTCGACCCGGTCGGCTTCCTCTACGACTTCCGGGACCGGATCTACCACGTGGACTGCAAGGAGGCCCGCAAGCGTCTCGACGGCCGCAACGGCCGGCTCGGCTCCCACCTGCCCTGGGGCGACCCCCGGCGCGGCTGGGACTTCGTCTCCGCCGGTCACGGCGACGTGCCCTGGGAGGACGTCTTCCGGATGCTCCGGTCCATCGGTTACGAGGGCCCGGTCTCGGTGGAGTGGGAGGACGCCGGGATGGACCGGCTGACCGGCGCTCCGGAAGCCCTGGCCAGCCTCAAGCGGTTCGACTTCGACCCGCCGTCGGCCTCCTTCGACGCGGCCTTCGGCGGCAACGAGTAGCGCGGACGACCAAGCCCCGGGGCATGATCCGGATCACGGCCCCCAGCGCCCCGGGGCTGCCTCGCGCTGCCCGGAATTCCCTTTGTCCTGACGCAAGCAGAAGTTCGACTTACCTCTTGCACAAGGGCTTTCCGTCGAGGACGAACAGGTCTACCGTCCACAACGTGTACACGACATGACTCGCGTCACCGGGGTCGCTCCCGGCCCCGGTGACACACGCGCGGCAGTCCCCGCGCGGCACGGCACGGCTACACCCGCCCGTACAACCGGCACTCTCCGGAGGACCTACGTGCACAGAACAAGAAAGCGGCTCCTGGCCGGGACCCGCGTCCGCAAATCGCTCGCGCTGTTCACCGGCGGCCTGCTCGCCGCAGCGACCCTGACCCTCGGCTCCGCGCCCGGAGCCACCGCCCACCCGGGCCACCCCGGGCACGAGGAGCCGGTGGCGGAGGACTTCCAGCAGGTCACCCTCGCCAAGGGCGCCGAGGAGACCGGCGAGCCCATGTCGCTCGCCGTGCTTCCCGACCGCAGCGTGCTGCACACCTCGCGCAGCGGCGAGCTGCGGATCACTGACAGCGCCGGCAACACCCGGATCTCCGGCACCCTCCCCGTGTACACGCACGACGAGGAAGGCCTCCAAGGCGTCGGCGTCGACCCCGACTTCGCCGAGAACCGGGCGATCTACCTCTTCTACGCACCCCCGCTGGACACCCCCGCGGGCGACGCCCCGGAGACCGGGACCGCCGCCGACTTCGCGAAGTTCGAGGGCGTCAACCGGCTCTCCCGCTTCGTCCTCAACGAGGACGGCACCCTCGACAACGCCAGCGAGAAGAAGGTCCTGGACGTCGCCACCTCGCGCGGCACGTGCTGCCACGTGGGCGGTGACATCGACTTCGACGCCGAGGGCAACCTCTACCTCTCCACCGGCGACGACACCAACCCCTTCGCCTCCGACGGCTTCACCCCGATCGACGAACGCCCCGACCGCAACCCGGCGTTCGACGCCCGCCGCACCTCCGG
The DNA here is from genome assembly GCF_044333935.1 of Streptomyces sp. NPDC020884. Taxonomy (NCBI): domain Bacteria; kingdom Bacillati; phylum Actinomycetota; class Actinomycetes; order Kitasatosporales; family Streptomycetaceae; genus Streptomyces; species Streptomyces sp. NPDC020884. The sequence continues at coordinate 106,222 of NZ_JBIRRY010000004.1, forward strand.
CAACACCAACGACCTGCGCGGCAAGATCCTGCGCATCAAGGTCGCCGAGGACGGCTCGTACACCGTCCCCGACGGGAACCTCTTCGCGCCCGGGACGGACAAGACGCGCCCCGAGATCTACGCGATGGGCTTCCGCAACCCCTTCCGCTTCTCCGTCGACCAGGCCACCGGCACCGTGTACGTCGGTGACTACGGTCCCGACGCGGGCGCGGCCGACCCCAAGCGCGGACCCGCGGGCAAGGTCGAGTTCGCCCGGGTGACGAAGGCCGCCAACTTCGGCTGGCCCTTCTGCGTCGGCGACAACGAGCCCTACATCGACTACGACTTCGCCACCAAGGCCTCGGGCGCCGCCTTCGACTGCGCCGCTCCGAAGAACGAGTCGCCGCACAACACCGGACTCGTCGACCTGCCGCCGGCCCAGGCCGCGTGGATCCCCTACGACGGCGGTTCCGTGCCCGAGTTCGGCACCGGCTCCGAGTCCCCGATGGGCGGACCCGTCTACCGCTACGACGCGGACCTGGACTCCCCGGTGAAGTTCCCCGAGGCCTACGACGGCGACTTCTTCGCCGGTGAGTTCGGCCGCCAGTGGATCAAGCGCATCGAGCAGGACGCCGACGGCGGCGTCCAGTCCATCAACGACGTGCCGTGGTCCGGTACGCAGATCATGGACATGGCCTTCGGCCCGGACGGGGCGCTGTACGTCCTCGACTACGGCCTCGCCTGGTTCGGCGGCGACGAGAACTCCGCGCTCTACCGCATCGAGAACGCCACCGGAGGCCGCTCGCCCATCGCCGAGGCCTCGGGCAACAAGACCTCCGGTACCGCACCGCTGAAGGTGAAGTTCTCCTCCGCCGGCACGGCGGACGGCGACGGCGACCCGCTGACGTACTCCTGGGACTTCGGGGACGGCGGAACCTCCACCGCCGCCAACCCGACGTACACGTACAAGAAGAACGGCACCTACACCGCCACCCTCACCGCCGAGGACCCGACCGGCCGCACCGGCTCGGCCAGCGTCCACGTGACCGTCGGCAACACCGCCCCGACCGTGGAGTTGGTGCTCCCCGAGGACGGGCAGCTCTTCGAGTTCGGTGACTCCGTGCCGTTCAAGGTGAACGTCAGCGACCCGGAGGACGGCACCATCGACTGCACCAAGGTCGAGGTCAAGTTCACCCTGGGCCACGACAGCCACGGCCACGACATCACCACCGAGCACGGCTGCGAGGGCACCATCAAGACCGCCATGGAGGGCGGCCACGACCCCAACGCCAACATCTACGGCGGCATTTCGGCCTCGTACACCGACAACGGAGGCGGCGGCCAGGCCAAGCTGACCGGCAAGGACGCCTCCCGGCTCCAGCCCAAGCACCGCCAGGCCGAGCACTTCGACGACTCCTCCGGCGTGGCCGCCTTCGACAAGGCGAGCGCGCACGGCGGCAAGACCGTCGGCGACATCCACAACGACGACTGGATCTCCTTCGACACCTACGTCCTGGGCGACACCACCAAGCTCACCGCCCGCATCTCCTCGGCCGGCTCCGGCGGCTTCCTCGAAGTGCGCGCCGGATCGCCCACCGGGAAGATCCTCGGCTCGGGACCCGTCCCGGTGACGGGCAGCTGGGACACCTTCCAGGACATCGACATCCCGCTGCGCGGAGCGCCCAAGAAGCAGACGGAACTCTTCCTCGTCTTCAAGGGCGGCGACGGAGCCCTCTACGACGTCGACGACTTCGAACTGTCCAACACCCCGGTCGACAAGACCGCCAAGCGGGTCCTGGTCTTCTCCAAGACCGCCGGCTTCCGCCACGACTCCATCCCGGACGGCATCGCCGCGCTGAAGGAGATCGGCAAGGACACCAACATCACGGTCGACTCCACCGAGTCCGCCGCCCAGTTCACCACCAGCAACCTGGCCCGCTACGACGCCGTCGCCTTCCTCTCCACCACCGGTGACGTCCTCAACGCCGATCAGCAGAAGGCGTTCGAGAACTACGTCGCCACCGGCGGCGGCTACGTCGGCATCCACGCGGCCGCCGACACCGAGTACGACTGGGAGTTCTACGGCGGCCTCGTCGGCGCCTACTTCGACTCCCACCCGCAGATCCAGCCCGCCACCGTCCGCGTCGAGGACCACGACCACCCCGCGACCGCCCACCTGGACGAGGAGTGGCAGCGCACCGACGAGTGGTACAACTACGGCACCAACCCCCGGGACAAGGCCAAGGTCCTCGCCACGCTGGACGAGACCACCTACACCGGCGGGAACATGAAGGGCGATCACCCGATCTCCTGGTGCCAGACCTACGAGGGCGGCCGCTCCTTCTACACCGGCCTCGGCCACACCAAGGAGTCCTACACGGAGCCGGCCTTCCGCAGCCACGTGCTGGGCGGCCTGCGCTACGCCACCGGCCAGGTCAAGGCCGACTGCAAGCCGGACAAGGACTACCGGCCCATCTTCAACGGCAAGACGCTGGAAGGCTGGAAGCAGGCGGGCCCGGGGAAGTTCTCCATCAGTGACGGCGCCCTGCACTCCGAGGGCGGCATGGGCCTGCTCACCTACCAGGCCAAGGAACTGAAGGCGTACTCGCTCAAGCTCGACTGGAAGATGACCGGCGACGACAACTCCGGTGTCTTCGTGGGCTTCCCGGAGTCCGACGACCCGTGGTCGGCGGTCAACAACGGGTACGAGATCCAGATCGACGCCACCGACGCCGCCGACCGCACCACGGGCGCCGTCTACACCTTCAAGTCCGCCAACATCAAGGCCCGTGACCGCGTCCTGCGGCCGCCGGGCCAGTGGAACAGCTACGAGATCAAGGTCCAGGGCGAACGTCTGCAGATCTTCCTCAACGGAGCGAAGATCAACGACTTCACCAACACCGACCCGGCCCGCAGCCTCAAGGACGGCTACATCGGCCTCCAGAACCACGGAGCCGACGACCAGGTGTCCTTCCGCAACATCCAACTGAAGGAGCTGCCCTCGAAGTAGGGCGGCCGCCTCTGCCGACGACGGGCGGGGGAAGAACTCACACCTTCCCCCGCCCGTCGTCCTCCAACCCCGACATCCCCCCAGGGAGGCAGCCCGTGACCGCACACGCCGATCGTGAAGGCCGTATCGATGCCCCAGGCAGCGCCGACGCCCCGAGCACCTCGCAGGCCCCCGGCCTCGCGGGAGCCCCGGGCCGCACCGGCGTCTGGTTCATCGGAGCACGCGGCTCCGTGGCGACCACCGCCACCGCGGGCTGCGCCGCCATCGCGGCGGGCCTGCACCCGCCGACCGGCATGGTCACCGAGACGCCCCCCTTCGCCGACAGCGGCCTGCCCGCCCTGACCAGCCTGGTCTTCGGCGGCCACGACACCCTCGACTGCCCGCTGGCCAAGCGGGCCGAGGCGCTCGCCGACGGCGGAGTGCTCCCGCACGGACTTCCCTCCGCCGTACGTGCCGAACTCGACGCCGCCGACGCCGAGATCCGCCCCGGCGGACCGCTCCCCGGCGACACCCGCAGCGACCAGGAACTCATCGCCGCGTTCGCCGCCGACCTCACCGACTTCGCCCACCGCCACGACCTGGCCCGTGTCGTGGTGGTCAACGTGGCTTCCACCGAGCCCGCGCCCGGTCCTGATGACTCGCGGTTGCCGGCGAGTTCGTTGTATGCGGCTGCGGCGTTGCGGGCGGGTTGTGGGTATGCGAACTTCACTCCGTCCACGGGTCTGCGCATTGCTGCGCTCACTGACACCGTCGCGTCCAGCGGACTTCCCCACGCCGGTCGCGACGGCAAGACCGGTCAGACGCTGCTCCGTTCCGTGCTTGCTCCGATGTTTCTCCAGCGGGCTCTCGCCGTTCGGGCGTGGTCCGGGTCGAATCTTCTGGGTGGCGGGGACGGGGCGGCGCTGGCCGATCCGGCGGCCGCGGCCGCCAAGAACGCGGGCAAGGAGCGTGTCCTGGCCGACACGTTCGGCACCGCCCCGGAGGGTGAGGTGCATATCGACGATGTGCCCGCGATGGGGGACTGGAAGACGGCCTGGGACCATATCGCCTTCGACGGTTTCCTGGGCTCCCGGATGATTCTCCAGACGATCTGGCAGGGCTGTGACTCGGCTCTCGCGGCCCCGCTGGTCCTGGACCTGGCACGGCTCCTCGCCCGCGCCCACGAAGTGGGGATCAGCGGCCCGCTCCCGGAGCTCGGCTTCTACTTCAAGGACCCGGACGGCGGCACCTCGGCCGCGCTCGCCGAGCAGTACACGACGCTGCTCACCTTCGCCGAGCGGCTGCGGGTCCAGGCGTGATGTGGCGACGGCCGGCCCTCGCGGCCGCGCTCACGGCGGCCCTGTCGGTACTCCCGGCCGGGCGGCGGAACGGTTTTTCACACGGCGGGGCTCCGACCGCCGTGACCGATGACAGCCTGTCCGGTGCGGGTGGGACTGCGCCCGCACCGGACAGGCCCGGACCGCCCCCCACGGGCCGGAACGGGGATCGGGGCACGGGCACGGGCGCGGGCCGACCGGACACGGGGACCGACCGGGGCGCGCCCCGGGAGCGCCTGCGGGCCTGGGCGGAACTGCTGCGCGTCTCCGCCCTGTTCTCCGTGCCCGGGGACGCCCTGGCGGGCGCGGCGGCGATGGGCCGCCGGCCCGGCCGGGGCACCGCACTGGCGATCGGCGCGTCCCTGTGCCTGTACGAGGCCGGGATGGCCCTCAACGACTGGGCCGACCGCGACGAGGACGCCGTGGACCGCCCGCACCGCCCGATCCCCTCGGGCCGCATCAGCCCGGCGGCGGCCCTGGGAGCCGCCGGGGCACTGACCGCCGCGGGCCTCGCCCTGGCGGCACGGGCCGGCCGCCCCGCGCTGACCGTCGCCACGGGCCTGGCTGCCACGGTCTGGGCCTACGACCTCCACCTCAAGCACACAAAGGCGGGCCCGGCGGCCATGGCGGCGGCCCGCTCACTGGACCTGCTGCTGGGCGCGACGGCCACGGCCCCGGGGGCCGGTACGCCGGGTGCGGCAGGACGGCCCGACAACGTTGCCGGAGCGGCGGCCCCGGCGGGTGCGCCACCGGCATCGGAGCACCGCGGCCTGACCGCGTCCCTGCCCGCGCTGCCCGCCGCCCTGGTGCTCGGCGCGCACACCTACGGCGTCACCGCCGTGTCGCGCCACGAGACGCAGGGCGGCTCCACCGGCACCCCGCTCGCGGTGCTGACCACGACGACGGCACTGGCGGCAGCGGTGCTGAGGGAGTCCTGGGGACGAGCCCCCGACCGCCCCGGCACGACGACCACCCACGGGACGACCCTCCTCGGACGAGCCGCCACCCTCGGCGCGAGGCCGCAGGGCGCGGGTCCCCCGGGGAGGCCTGCCGACCTCACCCGCCTCCTGCTGATCGCGCTCACCGGCGCCTACCTCCGTACCGCCGGACCACCCCTCCTGCACGCCGCGCTGAACCCGTCCCCGCCCCTGACCCAGCGGGCGGTCGGCGGGGGCATCCGGGCGATGATCCCGCTCCAGGCAGCGCTCGCCGCCCGCGCCGGGGCGCCCGTCACCGCTCTCGCCGTCATGGGACTCGTCCCGATCGCCCGTCGCCTCGCCCGGAAGGTGAGCCTCACATGACCCTCCACCTCGGATACGGCACCAACGGGCTCACCGACCTCCGCCTCGACGACGCCCTCGGCCTGCTCGCCGACCTCGGCTACGAGGGTGTCGGCCTGACCCTCGACCACATGCACCTGGACCCCATGGCCCCGGACCTCGCCGAACGCACCCGCCAGGTCCGGCACCGGCTCACCTCCCTCGGCCTCCGGGTCACCGTGGAGACCGGCGCCCGCTATGTCCTCGACCCGCGCCGCAAGCACGGCCCCTCCCTCCTCGACCCGGACCCCGACGCCCGCGCCGCCCGCACCGCGCTGCTGGTCCGCGCCGTCGACGTGGCCGCCGAACTCGGCGCGCACGCCGTCCACTGCTTCAGCGGCATCACGCCACCGGGCACCTCGGCGGACACCGCGTGGAAACGTCTCACCGAGGCGATCGCCCCCGTCCTCGAGGCCGCCGACCGCTCCGGCATCCCCGTCGCGATCGAGCCCGAACCCGGTCACCTCCTCGCCACCCTCGCCGACTTCCACCACCTGCGCGCCCTCCTCGGCGACCCGGGACCGCTCGGTCTCACCCTCGACATCGGCCACTGCCAGTGCCTGGAAGAGGCATCGCCCGTGCAGTGCATCAAGGACTCCGCCCCCTGGCTCCGACACGTCCAGATCGAGGACATGCGGCGCGGAGTCCACGAACACCTCCCGTTCGGCGACGGGGAGATCGACTTCCCGCCCGTGCTCGCCGCCCTCGCCGCCTCGGACTACCGGGGCCTCACCGTCGTCGAACTGCCCCGCCACTCCCACGCCGGCCCCGAACAGGCCCGCGCGTCGATCGACTTCCTGCGCGACGCCATGACGCGTGGTACCGCCACCAAGGGAGCCGCCCCGTGCTGAAGTCCCGCAAGGAACTCGACGCCGAACTCGGCGGGGCCGCCCGCGCCTGGCTGGACGAGGCCCTGGCCGAGGCCGCCCACGACGCGGACCGCACCGAAGCCACCCACGACGGCCCCGGCCCGGAGACGACCGGCCCCTCCACCTCCCCGCCGTGGGAGCTGCGCTTCGCCGCCGCCGGCCGGCACTGCGGCCAGGAGAACGCCGACTCCGTACGCTCCCTCCTGCTGGTCGAGGCCCGAGCCTCGTCGCCCGCCGTCAACCGGCTCTACGAACAGGGCACCGCCGCCGAACGCCGCGCCGTCCTGCTCACCCTGCACCGCCTCGATCTCGGCGACACCGCCCTCCCGCTCGTCGAAGACGCCCTGCGCACCAACGACACCCGGCTGGTCGCGGCGGCCGTCGGCCCCTACGCCGCCGAGCACCTGGACCCGCACGCCTGGCGGCACGCCGTACTGAAGTGCCTGTTCACCGGGGTGCCGGTCGCAGCCGTCGCCCGACTGGGCGACCGGGCCCGAGGCGACAGCGAACTCGCCCGCATGCTCGGCGACTTCGCCGCCGAGCGCACAGCGGCCGGCCGCACCGTCCCCGAAGACCTGCGCACGGTCCTCACCCTCACCGCCCCGGCCGGCGAACAGGGCCTCCAGACCCCGCCGACCACAGCTCCCGCAGCCCCCGCCCCCACGGAGGAGTCCTGATGCGCATCTTCGATCCCCACATCCACATGACCTCCCGCACGACCGACGACTATCAGGCGATGTATGACGCGGGAGTGCGCGCGCTGGTCGAGCCGTCCTTCTGGCTGGGGCAGCCCCGTACGTCGCCCGCCAGCTTCTTCGACTACTTCGACGCGTTGCTCGGGTGGGAGCCGTTCCGGGCCTCGCAGTACGGCATCGCGCATCACTGCACGCTCGCTCTCAATCCGAAGGAGGCGAACGACCCGCGCTGCACTCCTGTCCTGGACGCGTTGCCCCGCTATCTGGTGAAGGACGGGGTGGTGGCGGTGGGAGAGATCGGCTACGACTCGATGACGCCGGCCGAGGACCACGCTCTGGCTGCTCAGCTCCAGCTGGCCGCCGACCATGGGCTGCCCGCGCTCGTGCACACCCCGCACCGCGACAAGCTCGCCGGTCTGCACCGCACGATCGATGTCATCCGCGAATCGAACCTCCCCCCGGAGCACGTCCTCCTCGATCACCTCAACGAGACAACGGTAAAGGCGGCCACTGACAGTGGCTGCTGGGCCGGGTTCTCCATCTACCCGGACACCAAGATGGACGAGGACCGCATGGTCACCATCCTCCAGAACCACGGCACCGAGAAGATCCTCGTCAACTCGGCGGCCGACTGGGGGAAGAGCGACCCGCTCAAGACCCGCGGGGTCGCGGACGCGATGCTGAAGGCCGGTTTCACCGAGGACGACGTGGACCAGGTGCTGTGGCGCAACCCCGTGGCCTTCTACGGCCAGAGCGGCCGCCTCCAGCTCGACACCGCGGGCCCCGATCAGGTCCAGCCGCTCCACGAGGGCAACTCCATCCTGCGCGGCGGGGAGTGAGGCCATGCGCTTCCGCCACCCGGACGGTTCGACGGTCCATCTCTCGTACTGCACCAACGTCCACCCCGCCGAAACCCTGGACGGAGTCCGCGCCCAGCTCCGCGACCACTGCGAGCCGGTCCGCCGTCGCCTGGGCCGGGACCGGCTCGGTATCGGCCTCTGGCTCGCCCGGGACGCCGCCCGCGCCCTGATCAACGACCCCGCCGAACTCCGCGCGCTGCGCACCGAACTCGACAGCCGCGGCCTCGAAGTGGTCACCCTCAACGGTTTTCCGTACGAGGGGTTCGGCGCGGACGAGGTCAAGTACCGGGTCTACCGGCCGGACTGGACCGAACCCGACCGCCTCGCCCACACCACCGACCTCGCCCGCCTCCTGGCCGCGCTGCTCCCGGACGATGTCGCCGAGGGCACCATCTCCACCCTGCCGCTCGCCTGGCGCACCCCCTACGACGGCGACCCCGAGGCGGCCCGCACCGCACACGCCGCCCTCACCACACTCGCCCAGCGCCTGGACGCCCTGGCCGAACTGACCGGCAAGTCCATCCGTATCGGTCTGGAACCGGAGCCGGGCTGCACGGTGGAGACGACGGCGGATGCCATCGCTCCGCTGACCGATGTTGGTCATGACCGGATCGGTATCTGTGTGGATACCTGTCATCTGGCGACGTCTTTCGAGGATCCCGGCACCGCGCTCGACTCCCTGGCGGCGGCTGGTGTGCGGGTGGTGAAGTCGCAGCTTTCGGCGGCTCTGCATGCGGAGCATCCGCATCTGCCGGAGGTGCGTGCCGCGCTGGCGGCGTTCGCCGAGCCGCGTTTCCTGCACCAGACCCGCACCAGCACCGCTGCGGGGCTGCGCGGCACCGACGACCTCGACGAAGCGGTCGCGGGCGGGGCGCTCCCGGACTCCACCCCCTGGCGGGCCCACTTCCACGTACCGCTGCACGCACCCCCCGCGCCCCCGCTGACGTCGACACTCCCCGTGCTCCGGGACACGCTGGCCCGGCTGGTGGGTGGGCCTGTGCCGCTGACCCGGCATCTGGAGGTGGAGACGTACACGTGGCAGGCGTTGCCGGCAGAGCTGCGACCCCGCACCCGTACCCAGCTCGCTGACGGCATCGCCGCTGAACTGACTCTTGCCCGCGACCTGCTGGTCGACCTCGGCCTCAAGGAACTGCCATGACCGACGACACCACCCCCACCCCCGGTCCCACGCCGCTCCTCGTCCTGGATGTGGTGGGTCTGACGCCGCAGTTGCTGGCGCATATGCCGAATCTGCGGGCGATGGGGGAGCAGGGTGCCCAGGCGCCGTTGTCCACGGTGTTGCCGGCTGTGACGTGTGCTGCCCAGTCGACGTTCCTGACCGGGACGATGCCCGCCGAGCACGGGATCGTGGCGAACGGCTGGTACTTCCGTGAGCTGGGTGATGTCCTGTTGTGGCGTCAGCACAACGGGCTCGTTGAGGGTGACCGGCTGTGGGACGCGGCCCGCCGGGCCCATCCCGGCTATACCGTCGCGAACATCTGCTGGTGGTACGCGATGGGCGCGGACACCGACTGGACGGTCACCCCGCGCCCCGTCTACTACGCCGACGGCCGCAAGGAACCCGACTGCTACACCCGGCCTCCCGCCCTGCACGACGAACTCACCGACCTGCTCGGCACGTTCCCCCTCTTCCACTTCTGGGGTCCCGGGGCGGACCTCGTCTCCTCCCAGTGGATCATCGATGCCACCCGGCACATCATCACCACCCGCACCCCCGATCTTGCCCTGTGCTACCTGCCCCACCTCGACTACGACCTCCAGCGCTTCGGCCCCGACGACCCCCGCTCCCACCGGGCCGCCGCCGACCTCGATGCGGCCATCGCCCCGCTGCTGGCCGACGCCCGCACCCAGGGACGCACCGTCGTCGCCCTGTCCGAGTACGGCATCACCCGTGTCGAGCGGCCCGTGGACATCAACCGGGCCCTGCGCCGGGCGGGTCTGCTGGAGGTCCACACCCAGGACGGCATGGAATACCTCGACCCGATGACCTCCCGGGCCTTCGCGGTCGCCGATCACCAGATTGCCCATATCTACGTACGCCGGCCCGAGGACCTGGAGGCGACCCGGGCAGCTCTGGAAGGCCTGCCCGGCATCGAGCAGATCCTGGACGACGAGGGCAAGAAAGCCCACCACCTGGACCACCCCCGCTCCGGTGAACTCGTCGCCGTCGCGGAGAAGGACGCCTGGTTCACCTACTACTACTGGCTCGACGACGCCCACGCCCCCGACTTCGCCCAGCTCGTCGAGATCCACCGCAAACCCGGCTACGACCCCGTCGAGCTCTTCATGGACCCCCAGGACCCCTACGTCCGTATCAAGGCCGTCTCCGCCGTGGCCCGGAAGAAGCTCGGCATGCGCTACCGCATGGCGGTCGTGCCCCTGGATCCCTCGCCCATTCGCGGCAGCCACGGCCGCCTCCCCGAGAGCGACGACGAAGGCCCGCTCATCCTCTGCTCCACCCCCCACGCATTCCCCGACCGGGTCAGGGCCACCGAAGTGAAGTCCCTGCTCCTCCAGCTTGCCGGACTGCACTGACAATCCCCGTCACGCATCCGGCACCGCACCACTCACCCCGTCAGGTCAGCAAGGGAGATACCCGAACATGAGCCGCACCTCCAAGGACACCGAACTCGCCCGCAGACTGAGCCGCCGCAACATCCTCGGTGTCGCCGCCGGAGCCACCGCCGCCACGATCATCGGCGCCGCGAGCGCGCAGGCCGACAGCCGCGACCGCGGCCAGGGACCCGGCAAGGGTCATGGGCACGGCCACGACCACGGTCACGGGCACGGCAAGGGCAAGCCCGTCCTGCCGCCCGGCCGCCTCGGCATCCAGCTCTACAGCCTCCGCGACCAGGTCTCCACGCTCGGCTTCGCCCCCGTCTTCGCCGAGCTGGAGAAGTACGGCTACGACGAGATCGAGTTCGCGGGCTACACCCAGGGCTCGGCCGGCGCGATCACCCTGGCCCAGCTCAAGCGGCTGGCCCGAGACCACGGACTCAACCCGATCGGCAGCCACGTCGGCTACTACGACGACAACAACCCCGGCGCCTACACCTTCGCCCAGAACCTGGAGAAGGTCCTGGACGACGCCCAGGCCCTCGGCCTCAAGCACATCGGCACGGCCTCGGGCCCGTTCCGATACGGCGACACGGTCGACGGCTGGAAGCGGGCCGCGGAGGAGTTCAACATCTACGGGGCGGCCGCCCGCAAGCGCGGCATGAAGTTCTACCAGCACAACCACGCCGAGGAGTTCTCCTTCGCGACCGACAAGCCGCGCGTACGCCTCTACGACGTGCTGCTCGAAGAGACCGACCCGGACCTCGTCTACCTGGAGCTGGACATCTATTGGGCGTTCTGCGCCCAGTTCCGCTTCAGTAAGCGCGTGGACGGCAGCCCGGCCCCGCTCGACCCGCTGAAGTACGTCCTGAAGAACCCGAACCGCTACCCGCTGTTCCACGTCAAGGACGGCGTCCGCGACGACACGACGCGCGACGGCTACCGCATGTCGGACGTCGGCGACGGCGACATCGACTACAAGTCGTTCCTGTCCAAGGTCACGGGCCGGACCCACCACGGCCGGACGTACCACCACTGGCAGACCGAGCACGACAACCCGGTCGAGTCGCTCGCCTTCGCCCGCAAGTCGAGCGAGCACCTGCACTCCCTGCGCGAGGGCCGCTGCGGCGACTGACACGCGAGGCCCGGCCGCCGGAGCCCTTCTCCGACGGCCGGGCCGCACCGCCCGCCGAGAGGTGGCGCCTACCCGATTCCCTGCCGGTCCGGCAGCAGGGCGAACTCCCGGTCGGCGGTCACCGGCACCGTGCGCTCCACGGTCTGCACGAGCAGCGATCGATGCCTGACCAGCGACTTCTTCCGGTCCTCGGGGGCCAGGAGCAGCAGGTCGTCGAGCCCCGCCATGAGCCGGCGCGTCACCTGGGGACTCCCGGCGACACACCAGCGGATCTCCTCGAAGGCGAGGTCGACCAGGTCGTCCCACCCCGGACCCTCCTGCACGAGGCGCACCCGCCCGGCGCGGTCCCGGTGGTGGACGGTGCCGAGCGGCAGCTGTGCCACGGCCGCGAGGAACTGCACGATCCGGTCCAGACACTGCACGGCGGTGGTCGGATCGTTCACGGACGTCGACAGGGCCCGCAGCGCGATGTCCGTCAGCTGGCGCAGTCCGAACGCGAGGTCCTGGTGGAGGGTGCGCTCCACCGCCACGGACACCGTGTACCGCAGCCGTCGCCGCGGCGGCACGGCCCCGCCGTGGACGGCGAGGACCGGAGTCCCCGGCACCACGAAGTCCCCGATCCGGGGGATGAGCCGCAACACGACGTCCTGCCGCCGCGCCGCCCGCACCAGCCGCGCCGTGTTCACGTCCCGCAGCACCCCGGCGCGTCCCTCATGCATCACCCGCGCGGTCTCCGGCCCCGGCTCGTCGTCGCCCTGCGGCCCCCTCGGCATCCTGCCCAGCACCCGGAACGAGTCCCGGGCGATCTTGTCGACGACCGGCCCCACCTGCATCAGCCGCAAGGTGGCGCTCACGTAGACGACGAACAGGAGCAGGCTCAGCCCGAGCAGCACCAGGATGAGCAGGCTCTGGACCAGCGGGACCGAGACCACCAGGCGAGGGTCGCTCTCGCTCTCGTACGAGGAGAGCACGAGCAGCGAGAAGAGGAACGTCGCCAGGAACACCGTCAGCGTGAGCTTGCTGATCCGGCTCCTGACGAAGATCCGCACGACCCGGGGTGTCAGCTGACCGCTGGCCATCTGCACCGCGACCAGCGAGATGCTGAACACGACACCGATGAAGGTCATCATCGCGGAGCTGATCGTGGTGACGATCGTCTTCGTGTCCTGGGAGAACGCGATGAGCTGGCTGAGCTCGTCGTACGCCTCCTCCCGCTGGAGCAGCGTGACGATCGCGTCGTCGAGTTCGGTGGCGATCAGCCACAGCGCGAACACGCAGACGAACCCCATGGTCGGGGCGAACCAGAACGTTTCGCGCAGATGCTCCCGCAGAGGGGACAGCGGACGGGGCCGGCGGTAGCCGCGATCACTCATGGACGCGAAGGTAGCCCCGGGACCTCCGCAGACCGGGGAGGCCGAGGTCCCACCGGCACGCCGCACCGCACTGACCACCGGATATGCAGGTGAAGGGCGCGCCGAACCCCTGGTATTGTTTTCCATGTCGCCGCGGGGAACACGCTGCGAACGACAGACACCTTGTCCGGGTGGCGGAATGGCAGACGCGCTAGCTTGAGGTGCTAGTGCCCTTTATCGGGCGTGGGGGTTCAAGTCCCCCCTCGGACACCAGCGGTCAAACGACCCAATGAAGCCGGTCAGAGCGACACTTCGTCGCTTTGACCGGCTTCTTTTGTTTGGCCGGCTTCCTTTGCAGGAGCAGACGTCAGTAATCGATGGTGTGGCGGTTGATGATGTCCCTGGCCGCTCCGGTGGTGTCGAGGGGCGGGGTGGCCTCGGGCCGGTCCTCCATGAAGAACTCGCGGAAGTCGTCGCTCTTCTCCCGCGTCATGAGCCCGATGGTCCTGTCCCAGGTGCCGCCGTCGGGACCGTCCTCGGCCCAGAGGTCGAGCAGGGAGCTGCCCACACGCCCTTGGACGGTGTCACCGGAGTCCCAGCCCGGTGTGGCGGCGTCGTTGACGAAACCGGTCTCGCCGCCGTTCTCGTCCACGTAGCGGTAGTCGTCCAGGACGTAGGCGGCCACGGCGTCGGCGAACCCCTCGGTCCATGCGCAGGTCGCGGAGCTGTGCTGGTCGACGAAGTGCGGGGAACAGTCCGTCACCACCGGGAACCGGCGGTGGTGGAGCTGCCACTGCCACCAGTGCCCGGCCTCGTGGAGGATCAGGTGTTTGGAGTCGGTCATGGCGCCCGAGAGGATCACGGCGTTCGTGCCCTCGGGGTTGTCCTGCGGCTCCTGGTGGTCCCAGTAGCCGGAGTCCGGGTTCTCGACCGGTTCCCACACGAAGGTGAGCCGGTCGCACCTCCCGGTCTCCTGGTGGCCGGTCCAGCAGTCCGACGCGGGATTGCCGCGCTTCCCGTAGAGGAGGTTGAGGGTGTCGACGACGTGCCAGGCGTTCTGGATCTTGGCGGGCACCTTCACGGTGCCGAGGCTCCGGCCGGCGGAGACGTCGAAGCGGGAGGCCGAGTCGAAGCTGTACTCCCTCTGCGAGGTCCGGTCTCTGACGACCCGCCACAGGTCGGTGCTGCTGGAGCGGAACCTCATATGGACTTCCGGCAGGGTGCCGGCCGCTTTGTAGCACGCTGTGAAGGTGCCGTCGCCGCCGTCGGTGATTCCCGAGGCGAGTCTGCGGGCCGACGCCTTCGCCGACGTCCTGCCCCACAGCTCCCAGTCGGCGTTCCGGGCCGGAGCGGTGACCAGGGGCTTCTCCCGGCCCGCCTCGGCGTCCCGGTAGTCGTACGTCAGGGTGCCGCTCAGACAGGCCCCGGCGCGGGGCTCGTCCGGTCCTGCGCACGCCCCGGTCGGGAGCAGCAGCCCGAACAGGGACACGAGGGCGATCGCGCCGGTGCCGCGCCGGCGGGGAGGGATCAGGGGTGCGGACACGGCGCTCTCCTTCAGCAGACGGTCCCGTTGGGGACCGTCTTCGGCTCGATGAGGTAGTCGTCGACGTGCCGCGTGACGCAGGAGTTGCTGCGGCCGTAGGCGGTGTGGCCCAGGCCTTCGTACGTCAGGAGTGCTCCGCCGGGGAACTGGGAGGCGAGGCTCGCCGCCTCCTCGTAGGGGGTGGCGGCGTCACCGGTGGTGCCCACCACCAGGACGGGCGGGACGCCGTCGGCGCTCACGCGGTGCGGCTTGTGCGTGCTGGTGGGCCAGTCCTTGCAGGTGAGCGAGGTGGTCACGTTCGAGGTGCCGTAGCGGCCCGCGGCCTTCCGGGCGGGGGCGAGGGCCTTCCAGTACGCCTGTGGGTCGCGCGGGTGCGGGACGTCGAAGCAGTTGACGGCCAGGAGCGCCGCGTCGCTGTTGTCGGCGGGCGTCTCCGGGCCGGGCTCGCCGCCGTCGTCCGGTGCGTCCGAAGGGGCGGCGGCGTCCGAGCTCCCGGCGTCCTCGGAGTCGTCGGTCGCCGGCTCCGTGTACTGGGCCAGCCCGGCCAACTGCGTACCGTCGCCGCGTGCCGCGTCGGCCAGTGCTTCCGAGAGGTCATCCCACTGGTCCTCCGGCGTGTACATCGACAGGACGAGCGCGCTGAGCAGCGTGTCGGGGTCGAGGCCCCACGCGTCGTCGTCGACCGGCAGCGGTTCCCGCGCGGTCTGCTCGAACAGCCCGTCGATCAGTTCGTGGATCTCCTCGGGGGTGCTGCCGGGGCAGCTGTCCCCGGCGATCTCGGCGCAGTACGTGGCGTAGTCGTCGACCGCCCGTTGGAAGCCGACGCCCTGGCTCACGGCACGCTTCGACCAGGTGAGGGCCGGGTCGACGGCACCGTCGAGGACCATGGCGCGGACGCGGCGCGGGAACTGCTCGGCGTACGCCGTGCCCAGGCTGGTCCCGTACGACCAGCCGAAGTACGTGATCCGGGACTCCCCGAGGGCCGCCCGCAGCACGTCCACGTCCCGGGCGACGTCCTCCGTGCCGACATGGCGCACGATCGCGGCGCTGTGCCGCACACAGGCCTCCGCCTCCTGCTCGGCGGCCGAGACGAGGTCGGCGCGCTCGGTCTCGGTCCTCGGGAAGAACGGATCGGTGGCAGCGCGCTCCGGGGCCGTCTCCGCCGGCTCCGCCCGTTCCTCCTGCGCCGGCTCGGTTGTCCCTTCGGTGTCCTCCTCGCTTCCCTCGCAGGTCAGAGCGGGCGAGCTTCCCCCCACACCCCGCGGGTCGAAGGAGACGACGTCGAAGCGGGCGCGCACCTCGGGGGTGAAGGACTCGGCCATGCCCTCCTCCAGGAGGGACGTCACCCCGGACACGCCGGGTCCGCCGGGGTTCGCGATGACCGAACCGATCCGCTCGGCGGGCTCGGCCGTGACCGCGCGCGCCACCGGCAGGACGAAGGTCTTCCCGTTCTGCGGGTGTGCGTAGTCCCGGGGGACGGTGAGCTCGGCGCACTCGTGGTCCCCGCACTCGGTCCACTTCAGCTTCTGCTGGTAGAAGACCTTCAGCTCGGGCCGGTCGGCGGGGTCGATGCGGCCTGCCGCCGCCTTCGGCCCCTTCGGGGCGGGTATCGGAGCCGTGGTGCAGGCGGCGACGGTGGTGGCGCCGACGACGGCCAGGACGAGGGCCAGGACGGGACGGCGGACAGCGCGGATCAAGGTGGTGCTCCCCTGTTCGGTTCGTCCGGGAGCTTGCCGGGCCGATGCTGAGGATTTGATGAGGACGACCGGGGAAGCGCCGCCGCCGGCGCGCCCGCGGGTCGGTCAGGCGCCGGTGGGCAGGCGCAGGACGAAGCGGGCGCCGCCGCGGTCACCCCGGTCGGCGGTCAGGGTTCCGCCGTGCGCGTGAGCCACCCAGGAGACGATGGACAGCCCGAGGCCGGTGGACCCCGCCCCGCTGCGGAACCGCTCGAACGGAGCGCCCGCCGGCTGCGGCGGCAGCCCCGGCCCCGCGTCGTCGACCGTCACCGATCCGTCCCGCCCGACGCTGATCCGCACATCCGCGGGCTGCCCCGGACGGTGCCCGTGGGTGAGGGCGTTGCCCAGCAGATTGGCCACGGCCCTGCGCACCAGGTCGGGATCGGCGTTCACGACGCTCTCCTCGGTCCGGACCGTCACCCGGTGATCCTCGACCGGAGCGTCCGCGACGACCGCCTCCACCAGCTGGTCCAGACGCAGCGGCTCCCGCGCCGGCGTCGCCGTACCGGACATCAGCCGGGCCCGGGTGAGCAGCCCGTCGACCAGCCCTCCCATGCCCTCCGCCAGCCGCAGCGTGCGCCTCAGCACATCGGTGCTGTCCGTCTCGCCCCGCAGCGCCGTCTCGGCGAGCGTCCGCAGCGAAGCGACCGGTGTCCGCAGGTCGTGCGCGGCGTCGGCGAGGAACGCCTCCTGCCGGCCGAGCACGGACAGTGCCGGCCGGACGGCCCGCCCGGACAGCAGATGGCCGACGGCGGCCGAGACGAGCACCAGCAGCGCGCAGCCCCCCGTCACCAGCCAGAGCAGCCGACGGTGGTCGGCCAACTGCTCGGAGGTCGCCGCCGAGGCGACGATGACGCCCTGCGGCCGGTCTCCTTCGACGGCGTCCGGGTGGTAGAAGGGCATGCCGAACATCCGGACCGGTTCGCCGTCCGTCGTCCGCCGGTCGACCGTCACCGCATCGTCACGGAGCACGGCCGCCGTCGCCGCCGCCCGTACGTCTGCGGCACGGACGGAGAGGCAGGAACGGTCCGGAGCGTGCTCGACGACCATGTCGGGGTCCTCCGCCCGGTCCTTCGAGGGCGCCACCGACAGCACCGCGAGGGGCGGGCAGCCGGTGCCCAGCGCGTCGACGAGGGTGCTGGTGTCCAGCCGGTCGTCCTCCTCGGTCTCCAGCAGACCGACGGCCCAGCTGGTGTCCACGTTCAACGTCCGGTCCAGCTGCTCGCGCCATCGGGCGTCGTCGCTGCGCACGGCGAACACCGCCATGATCACGAGCCCCACCGCGCTGGTGAGCGCGAAGAGCGCGGTGATGCGCCGCCGCAGCCGACGTACCCTCGCGGTCGGAGTGAGCATCCGTGACCGGCGGAGACGGGCGGGCAGCTTCATCACTCGCCGTCCGGCGCGAGCCGATACCCGACGCCGCGGACCGTGTGGATGAGCGGCGGATCCCCCAGCTTGCGGCGGAGCTGGGAGATCAGGACGTCCAGGACGTTGGACTGGGGCTCCGCCATCTCGTCCCAGCAGCCTTCCAGCAGGTCCGCCCGGGACACCGCCTGATCGCCGCGCACGGCCAGCATCTCGAGGACGGCGAACTCCCGGCCCGTCAGCGTGAGCAGCACACCGGCACGGCGGACGCGCCGGCGGGCGGTGTCGACCTCCAGGTCGCCGACCTGATGGACGGGCGGGCGGACGACCGCGGAACGCCGGCAGAGGCTCCGGACCCGGGCGACCAGCTCGGGGACGGCGAACGGCTTGACCAGATAGTCGTCACCGCCGCTGGCGAAGCCCTCGACGCGGTCGGCGACCGAGTCGCGAGCGGTGAGGAAGAGCACAGGCACCGCCCGGCCGCCACGGCGCATCTCCTCCAGGTACGAGGCGGCGTCGCCGGACGGAAGCATCCGGTCGAAGACGGCACAGTCGTACGCGGTGACGAACAGCGCCTCGTCGGCCTGCGGGAGGTCGGCGGCCTCGTCGACGGCGAACCCCGCGGCCCGCAGGGCGGCGGCGACCCCGAACCGCAGATTGTCGTCGTCCTCGACGATTAGCACGCGCACGTCGCTCAGACTAGCTCTCCGGCGGACGGGACCGGCCACGCCCGGGGCGCTGTGCGGGCCGGAGACAGGTCACGTATGCCGCGTCTCATCGGGCGATGGCCATGCCGAAGGGCACGGGTCCCAGCGCACCGACGAGACCGCTGACCATCAGCACGAACGCCTCGGGCACCCGGGCGGTGCTCACGTCCCCGAGGTCGATGATCCACTCCGGCGGCCAGCCCAGGTCGGCAAGGAGACGGCCGACGATGCTCTTGGCGTCGGCGTCGTTCCCGGACACGAAGGCGGAGGGAGCGACGGTCAGGCCGGTGGGGTCGGCCATGACCGACGCGTGCAGGGTGTTGAGGGTCTTCACCACACGTACGTCGGGCAGCGCCTGCTGAATCTCCTCGGCGAGGCTGCTGCCCGGATACAGGAGTGCCGACGCGAAGCCGGCGGAGTCGAACGCGGTGGCGTTGGCGACGTCGACCAGGACCTTGCCCGTCAGCGGCGCCGCGAGGCCGGTGAGCACCTCCAGCGACGCCGAGCCGGGCGTCGCGTTGATGACCACCTCGGCCGAACCGGCCGCGTCCAGCAGGCCCGTGACGCGTACTCCGGACCCGGTCCAGTCGGCCGCTGTCGTCTGCGGAGCCCGGGAGCCCACGACGACTCGGTGCCCCACGCCGTGCAGTTGGCCGGCGAGGGCCCGAGCCACGCTGCCTGAGCCGAGAACGCTGATCGTCGACATGCCTGGTTCGCTCCTTGATCGTACGGGGATGGCCCAGGAGCGAAGTTAGGCGGCGCTACCGTTGAGCGGGAGTACGCACTTCAAGGTGGCCGGCGCACGTGAAGGGATGCCATGACCACGCGCACAGCCGCTCGACGACGGGCCGAGGCCCGTATCGCGCATCAGGCCCGGTTCGCCGACTGCCCGACCAACCGGCTTCTGGACCGCATCGGCGAGAAGTGGGTCGCTCTCGTCCTCAAGGAGCTGGCCGAGGGCCCGCGCCGCTACGGCGAGCTGGCTCGTGCGATCGCGGGGGCCAGCCAGAAGATGCTCACCCAGACCCTGCGTCGCCTCGAACGTGATGGTCTGCTCTCGCGCACCGTCACGCCGGCCGTGCCGGTACGCGTGGACTACGCGCTCACCCCCCTGGGACAGACCCTGGTGCCCGTGATGCAGGCGATGACCCGTTGGGCCGAGGAGAACATCGAACAGATCGATCTCGCTCGCGAGGCACACGATGCCGAGCACCTGGATCGAGCCGGTGGCACGGGCAGCCGTTCCGTGCGGTGACGGGGGTCAGTCGACCGGCTTGCCGGGCTGGTCGTGCGTGGCGCAGTGGATGCCGCCGCCTCCGGAGGCGACCGTGTCGATCACGACCGGCACGATGTCGCGGTCGGGGAACTGCTCCTGGAGGATTCCCCTGGCCCGGTCGTCGGCCTTGCGGTCGCCGAACCTGGGCATGAAGACCGAGTCGTTGGCCACGTAGAAGTTGGCGTACGTCGACACGAAGTCGTCGCCCTCGCCGGTGATCCTGTCGAGGTCGGGCTGCGGCAGCTCGATCACTTCGAAGCGCCGGCCCCGGGCGTCGGTCGCCTGGCTCAGCACCTCCCTGGCCTGGTCGGCGGCGCGTGACCAGGAATCCGGGGGCGTGCCGGGGAAGGCCTGATCCAGCAGCACCACGCCCGGCGCGGTGAAGCGGACCAGACTGTCCACGTGGGCGTCGGTGATGTCCTGGCCGCGCACCCCCTTCAGCCACACCACCTTGTCGACCCCCAGGGTCTCGATGAGGTCGGCCTCGACGTCGTCCCGGCTCATGCCCGGGTTGCGGTTCTCGTTGACGATCGAGCTCTCGGTGACCAGCAGGGTGCCCTCGCCGTCGGTCTCGAAGGAGCCGCCTTCGGAGACGAGAGGGGCCTCGACCCGCGGAATCCCGTACTTCGACAGGAGGGTGCGGCCGACCCGGGCGTCGTTCGTGTGCTCCTGCTTGTCGCCCCAGCCGTTGAAGTTGAAGTCGACCCCGATGACCTCGTCCCCTTCCTCGACGAAGACCGGGACCGTGTCGCGGGCCCACATGTCGTCCACCGCGAGCGGGATGACCTCGACCTGGGAGCCACAGGCCCGCTGGGCGGCCTTCTGCTGGTCGGGCCGAGCCATCATGACGACGTACTCGTACTTCGCGATGGCGCGGGCGATGCGGGCGATGTCCTCGCGGACGTACGGGAGGTCCTCCGCCCACACCGATTCCAGGGCGGGCCACGACATGAAGGTGCGTGCGTGGCTGTCCCACTCCGCACCGAAACGGCGCTCTCCTCCGGACGCGCGGCCGGAGCCGGCCCCGACGGCCCCGGACTCGTCGGGGCCGCAGGCCGCAGCCCCGAAAGCGAGTGCGCCGAGTCCGGAAAGGGTTCGCAGGACGGTACGACGGGTGGGGGGACGGTGGGTCACGATGGGCTCCGATCGTGGACGTTCACAGGCTATCCGGGGGCGCGGGGTGCGGCGCGGCGGTCCGCGGCCCCGGCGCGCGGACCGGTTCGGTACTGACGGCACTGTGACACTGACTGAAAATTCAGTCAAGTCTGGTCGGGTCGGTCGGCGTGCCGCAGGTCGGGAGTCCGGGAGGCCGGGGGTCAGTGGGTCCGGGGGTCAGCGGGTCCGGGGGTCCGGGCGAGGTGGGCCACCTCCATGCCGATCGCCTCGCGCATCCGGGTGCGGGCCTCCGTCAGGGGCAGGGTGCCGCTGAGCCACCGGGCGCTGAGCCCTTCGAGCAGCGCCGTCAGCCGCTCGGCGCCGGCGGTGAGCGCGGACTCCGGCGCCGTCGGCCGGACCTCGCCCAGCTGGTCGGCCACCTCCCTGACCCAGATCGTGCTCGCCAGGGCGAGCTCGCCCCGCAGTTCGGGGTCGAACACGGCGCTCGCGCGCAGCTCACCCCAGGCGGTGCTGTTCTCGCGTACGTGGGGGAGGTCCTGGAGCTCCAGCAGGAGCGCCTGCTCCAGTCGGTGCAGCGGGCCGGTCGCCGCGGCGGTGGCCGCCTGCCCGCTGGTGTACCGCTCGGCGCGGTTGCTGACGAAGGCCAGGGTCCGCCGCAGCAGGCCGGTGCGGTCCTCGAAGTGGTAGTAGATCAGGGCCTTGGAGACGCCTGCCTCCGCCGCCAGTTCCTCGACCCGCAGTCCCCGTA
Organism: Streptomyces sp. NPDC020884; assembly: GCF_044333935.1. NCBI lineage: Bacteria > Bacillati > Actinomycetota > Actinomycetes > Kitasatosporales > Streptomycetaceae > Streptomyces > Streptomyces sp. NPDC020884. Next base: position 127,825 of record NZ_JBIRRY010000004.1, read on the forward strand.
TGCCGCGGCGGGCGATGACGGTGGCCGCTGCTTCGAGAATGGTCGTTCTGCGGTCGCTCACCGCGTGCTCCTCCTCATGAGGGCGTCCTCCCGGGACGCCGGTCGATATCGATGACGTGTTGACTGAAACTTTAGTCAAGTGCACGATCGTCCGGCCGGTCAGGTCCGCTCGAGTTCCCCGACGGACGCCTCCGGGCCCTCTCGCCCGCCCGTTCCGCCTCGTCGAAAGAGCCAGCGCATGTTCACTCAGCCCTCCGGGACGCACCCGGTCCGCCCGACGCTGTCAGCCGATGACCCGCGGGAGATCGGCGGCTACCGCCTCCACGGCCGGCTGGGCTCCGGGGGCATGGGTGTGGTGTATCTCGCCCACACCCGGGGCGGGCGGCCCATCGCCCTCAAGGCGGTGCGGGAGGAGTTCGCGGCGGACCCCGGATTCCGGCTGCGGTTCGCCGGCGAGGTCGCCAGCGCCCGACGTATCCACGGACTGTTCACCGCCCAGGTGATCGACTCCGGGGTGGACGATCCGGTTCCCTGGCTCGCCACCGCCTACGTCCCCGGCCCCTCCCTCGCGCAGGCGGTCCAGCGCCACGGGCCGCTTCCGCCGCGCACGGTGCTGCTGCTCGTCGCCGGAATCGCCGAGGCGTTGCAGGTCATCCATGCGGCGGGGGTCATCCACCGGGACCTCAAGCCCGCCAACGTCCTGATCGCCGAGGACGGTCCGCGCGTCATCGACTTCGGCATCGCCCGCGCAGCCGACGCCACCGATCTCACCGGTACCGGTCTGCGCATCGGCACCGCCGCGTACATGGCGCCCGAACAGGCCATGGGGCTGCCAGTGACTCCTGCCGCCGACGTCTTCGCGCTCGGCGCGCTCGCCGTGTATGTGGCCGGTGGCGCACCGCCCTTCGGGTCCGGGCCCGAGTCGGCCACGTTGTACCGGGTGGTGCACGAGCCGCCCGACCTCTCGCGGGTGGCGCCCGACCTGCGCGATCTGCTGGAAGCCTGCCTGCTGAAAGAGCCGGGGCTCCGGCCGCTGCCGGACGACATCATCGCGGCCGTGCACGACCACGCCCGTGTCGTCCCCGCGCTCGAGTTCACCCAGGGCTGGCTTCCTCCCGGTCTGCACGGGGAGATCGGGCAGGGCGGCGAACACGGGCCGGCGGCCCCGGTGCACCTGGCGCCCACCCAGGCCCCGCCCGCGCCCACCCGGGCGCGGTCCGCTTCCGGGGCGGACGGGATGGATGAGGCGGACAGGGCGGACGAGGCGTACGGGGTGGACGAGGCGTACGGGGTGGACAGGGCGTACGGGGCGCGGGCCCCCGACCTCCCGGGCGGCCCCGAAGAGGGTGCCGGGCAGGCGGGGTGGGGCCGGGGCCGGCGGCGTCCCCGGCGCACGCGATGGATCCGGGGCGTGGTCGTGGGGGCCGTCGTCGCTGTCGTGCTGGTGGCCGCCGCTGCCGCGCTGCACCGCTCGGACCGTCCGGACCGGGCCGATGCGCACTCCCCGGACGCGCCACGGCGTCCAGGTCCGGCGAGGTCCGCGCCGGATCCGTCGACGTCTCCCGCCGCGTCGACGCCGCCACCCCCCGCCCGCTACACACCGGCCTACGCGGACGCCGAGTTGACCGCCCCCGACGACACCTACGAATTCGACCTCCAGGCCGGGGAAGTGGTCCCCGCCGAGACCTCGTCCTGGTATCTGGCGCGGAGCGGGGACGCGTTCGTGCCGCCGGAGGACGGCGACGCCTTCGTCGCGGCCGGCTACGTCCTCAGCCCGGCGGACTGCGAACGGGGGCTCGCGACCGAGCCGGTGACCGACCTGCCGTTCGAGGATCTCGCCGATGAACGCCCGTTCTGCGTCCGCAGCCCCGACGGGAGGGAGATCGCGATCCTCCGGCTCGTCGAGGCGGAGCCGGAGGACGGGTCCGTCACCGTCGTGCTGAGCCGCTACACCGGGGCGGGATGACCCGGCCGCCCGAGGCCGGGCGCCCCTGGGGCGGGACGCCTGCCGGGTGCGGCTGGTGGGGGCCGGACCGGTAGGTTGGTCGTCATGGCGTCCCGTAATACCCGGATTCTCGAAGCGGCCGCACGGGTGATCGCCCGGCGCGGTGTCCGCGGTCTGCGCGTGGAGGAACTCGCGGCCGAAGCGGGCGTGTCCACCGGATTGATCTACTACCACTTCAAGGACCGCACCGGGATCCTCCGCCACACGCTGGAGTTCATCAACGACCGGGCGGAGCGCTACACGACGCTCCGCGGCCCGGACGCACCGCCGCTGGGGCCGCGCGAGGAGCTCGAACAGACTCTGCTGCTGGAGTTGCAGGACACCGCGGAGGTCCGGGAGAACAGCGCGGCGTGGGGGGAGTTGCGCGCGAGTGCCGTCTTCGACTCGGCGCTGCGGGAGGATCTCGCTCGGGCGACGCTGGTGTGGGTGCAGGAGGTGGCCTCCCTGCTGGGGCAGGTGAGGCCCATGGCCCCGGCCGCGAAGCTCGCGGCCGCGGCCGAGCGGCTCACGGCGTTGCTGGAGGGGCTGAGCATGCGCTGGCTCAGCGGCGGGCTCGGGATCGACCATGCGAGGACCCTCATGGAGGGCGGCATCGCAGCGGAGCTCTCCGGCCTGGAACCGCGGTAGCGACTCCCTCTTCCAGCGGGCGGCTTCCCGCCGGGTTTCCCGTACCGCAACTCTTGACTGAATTTTCAGCCAGTGCCACAGTGATGCCACGGCGAGCCCGATGGGCTCCCTCTCGACCCCCGCCTCGAACCGCCGCCCCGGCCTGTCGGAAGCGTGACGGTCTTCGCCGTCGGCGGGGTGTGGTCCGGCCGGTGCGGTTCCCGTGGGCGATCTGGCGTGCGGTCCGATTCGCGCAACGACATTCCGGAGGAAGAGCGTGCTGCTGACAGTTGTGATCCAGGTGCGGGCCCACGCGGCCCGTCAGAGGCAGTCATGCCGCTGACGCCCACGGAGCGGGACCGGCTGCTGCTGTTCACCGCGGCGGAACTGGCCCGCGCCCGCCGGGCGCGGGGGCTCCGCCTCAACGTCCCCGAGGCGACCGCGCTGATCGCGGACACGGTGTGCGAGGCGGCCCGAGACGGGCATCGGCTGGCCGTGGCGATCGAGCGCGGCCGATCCGTCCTGATGCCCGGCGACGTCCTGCCCGGGGTCGCGGACGTGGTCACCGAGGTCCAGGTCGAGGCCGTCTTCGAGGACGGCTCCCGGCTCGCCGTGGTCGGTGATCCCTTCGGCGGGGGCCGTCTGGGCGACCTGGCCCCCGGGGCCGTGCTGCCCGGCCCGGCCGACGCCGGATCCGAACCGTCCCTGCTGCTCACCGTGCGCAACACCGCGTCGGTGCCGATCAGCGTGACGTCCCACTTCCACTTCTTCGAGGCGAACCCACGGCTGAGCTTCGACCGGGCCGCCGCCTACGGCATGCGGCCGGCCGCCCCGGCCGGCTCCTCGACGCGTTTCGACCCCGGGTGCACGGCCGAGATCGGCCTCGTCCCGATCGGCGGGGCACGGTCGGTCCTCGGCTTCGCCGGCCTGGTCGACGGCTTCCTCGACGCCCCCGGCGCCAAGGAAGCGGCACTGCGCCGAGCCTCCGCCCGCGGCTACCTCGGCGCACCCCCGCCGCACGGAGAGTCGGAGGCGACCGGATGAGCAGGCCCTCCCGGCACAGCGACCACTGCGCGCCCGGCAGCCGGCACATCGATCCGCAGGAGTACGCGGCCGTGCACGGCCCCCGCGCCGGCGACCGGGTGAGACTCGGCGACTCCGGGCTGGTGGTGCGCGTCGAGTCCGACAGTCAGAAGCCGGGGGACGAGTTCCTCGCCGGATTCGGGAAGACCGCGCGCGACGGCCTGCATCTCAAGGCCGCCGCCGTGTCCGAGACCTGCGACGTGGTGATCAGCAACGTCCTGGTCATCGATGCCGTACAGGGCATCCGCAAGGTGTCCATCGGCATCCGCCGGGGCCGTATCCACGCGATCGGCCGCGCCGGGAACCCGGACACGCTCGACGGCGTGGACATCGTCGTCGGCACCGGCACGACGATCGTCTCGGGGGAGGGGCTGATCGCCACCGCCGGCGCCGTCGACACCCATGTGCATCTGCTCTCGCCGCGGATCATGGAGGCGTCCCTGTCGTCCGGCGTGACGACGGTCATCGGCCAGGAGATCGGCCCGGCCTGGGGCGTCGGAGTCAACTCCCCCTGGGCGCTGGGGCACGCCTTCAACGCCTTCGACGCCTGGCCCGTCAACATCGGCTTTCTGGCGCGGGGTTCGTCCTCCGACCCCGCCCCGCTGGTGGAGGCGCTGGTCGAGGGCGGGGCCTGCGGCTTCAAGGTCCACGAGGACATGGGCGCGCACACCCGCGCCCTGGACACCGCCCTGCGCGTCGCCGACGAGCACGACGTCCAGGTCGCCCTGCACAGCGACGGCCTCAACGAGTGCCTCACCGTCGAGGACACCCTCAGCGTTCTGGACGGCCGGACGATCCACGCCTTCCACATCGAGGGGTGCGGCGGCGGTCACGTGCCGAACGTGCTCAAGATGGCGGGCGTGCCGAACGTCATCGGCTCCTCCACCAACCCCACGCTGCCGTTCGGGCGGGACGCGATCGACGAGCACTACGGCATGATCGTCTCGGTCCACGCGCTGAAGACGGACCTGCCCGGTGACGCGGCCCTGGCCCGTGACCGGATCCGGGCCGGGACCATGGGCGCGGAGGACGTGCTGCACGACCTCGGCGCGATCGCCATCACCTCCTCCGACGCGCAGGGCATGGGCCGCGCCGGGGAGACCATCCGGCGCACCTTCGCCATGGCGGGCAAGATGAAGGCCGAGCTGGGCCCCCTGGAGGGCGACGGTCCGCACGACGACAACGCCCGGGTGCTCCGGTACATCGCCAAGCTGACCATCAATCCGGCCATCGCCCATGGGCTCGCCCACGAGATCGGGTCCATCGAGGTCGGCAAGATGGCCGACGTCGTGCTCTGGCGCCCGGCCTTCTTCGGCGCGAAACCGCAACTGGTGCTGAAGAACGGCTTTCCCGCCTACGGAGTCACCGGCGACCCCAACGCCGCCACCGACTCCTGCGAACCCCTCGTCCTGGGACCGCTGTTCGGTGCGCACGGGGCCGCGCCGGCGGATCTCTCGGTCGCCTTCGTCAGCCGTGCGGCCGCCGATTCGGAGTCGTTCGGCGGTCCGCACGACACGCTCGTGACGCGTCGTCGGCGGGTGGCCGTGCGCGGCACGCGCGGCATCGGCCCGGCGGACATGGTCGCCAACAGCCGTACGGGGGAGGTCCAGGTCGACGCGCGCGACGGCCTGGTCAGCCTGGACGGGCGGCCCCTGCGCTCGGAACCGGCCTCGAGCGTCTCCCTCAACCGCCTCTATTTCCTCTGAATCACTCCTCCCCAGGCGCCCACGTCTGGGACATGGAGCGGACCTACCGCGGTCATGTCCCAGAAGCTGACTGAAAATTCAGTCGATATTCCATGTTGAGCACGACAGAAATGAGTTCCGTCATGGCCTCGTCGTTCCGTATGCCCGCCGAGTGGTCCGAGCACCAGGGGTGCCTGATGGCCTGGCCCACCCGGGCCGACCTGTGGGGCGAGGTCCTTACCCCGGCGAAGGGCGAGTACGCCGAAGTCGCCCGTGCGATCGCCGAGTTCGAGCCCGTCACCATGGTCGCTCCCCCCGGCAGCGGCGAGGACGCCCGCGCCTGGTGCGGTGGTGACGTCAGCGTCATCGAACTGCCCCTCGACGACTCGTGGTTCCGCGACAGCGCCCCGCTCTTCGTCCTCGACGGAAGCGGCCGCCGCGCGGGCGTCGACTTCCGGTTCAACGCCTGGGGAGGCAAGCACGCGCCCTTCGACTCCGACGACCGCGTCAGCGGCCTGCTGCTCGAGCACTTGGCGGTCGAGCGCATCCACTCCGACATGGTCCTCGAAGGCGGGGCGATCACCGTGGACGGAGAGGGCACGCTGATCACCACCGAACAGTGCCTGCTCCACCCGAACAGGAACCCCGGCCTGCGCCGGGAGGACATCGAGGCCGAGCTGAAGGCCCGGCTCGGCGTCACCCAGGTGATCTGGCTTCCGTACGGGGGACTGCTCGACACCGAGACCGACGGCCATGTCGACGGCGTCTGCGCCTTCGCGGCGCCCGGCACGGTCGTCGTCTCGCTTCCCGAGGACCCCACGCATCCCGACTACGCCCGCATGCGCGCCAACCGGGCCGTGCTGGAGGTCGCGAGCGATGCCCAGGGGCGGCCGCTGGAGATCATCGACATCCCGCAGACCTCCTTCACCGGCATCGCCGGCGGCGAGGTCGAGGTGTCGTACCTGAACTTCTACGTCGCCAACGGCGGCGTCGTCGTCCCCGTGGCCGGCGCACCGCAGGACGAGGCCGCCCTGCGGACCATCGCCACCGCCTATCCCGGCCGCAAGGTCGTCGGCGTACGGGCTCCGGCGATCGCGTACGGCGGTGGCGGCGTCCACTGCATCACCCAGCAGATCCCCGCCGCGCCGCGCCCGGCATGACCCCGTCCACCATCCGGCCGGCGGTCGGGCGCCCCGTCCCTCCGCCGTGCCGCACGGAAAGAGAGCCACGATGACCAAGCCACCCCGGCCCCGCACCGGCGGACGCCGCCCGTGCGGCCGGTACACCGCGATGACGGGCGCACTGGCCGGCCTCGCGGTGCTGGCGGCCTGCGCCGGACCGCCGAACGGCGGAGCGGGTTCCGCCGGCTCCTTCGCCCTGTCGGCCGGCACCCCCCGGGCCGCCGGAGCGATCGACTCGTTCTCCTGGGCCGTGTACGCGGAACCGCCGACGCTGGACTACACGGTCGCCTTCGACTACCCGCAGAACACGATCCTGTCCAACGTCTGCGAGAGCCTGATGCGCTGGACCCCGGGCCTCACCGTCGAGCCGGGCCTGGCCCGCAGGGCCACGAACCCCGACCCGACCACCTGGGTCTACGACCTCCGCGAAGGCGTCCGCTTCCATGACGGCCGCACCATGTCCGCCGACGACGTGGTCTTCAGCCTCCAACGGCAGCGCGACCCGGACAACGCCGCGGCCTGGGCCCAGATGTTCCAGAACGTCACCGCCGTCACCCGGACCGGTCCGCTCCAGGTCACGGTGGAGCTGAAGCGGCCTGATTCCCAGTTCCCGCAGTACATGGCGACCGCCGCGGGCGTCGTGGCCTCCCGGGCGGGCGTCGAGAAGGCGGGGCGGGACTACGGCACCACCGGGGGCCTCGCCTGCACCGGGCCGTACCGGCTCCGCGCCTGGCACAAGGGCCAGGCCCTCGAACTGGAGAGGTTCGAGGACTACCGGGGCGCCAGGCCGAAGGCGGCCGCGGTCGTGTTCCGCTTCCTGACCGACCCGTCCGCCCGGACCAACGCCCTGCTCAGTGGCGAGGTCGACGGCGGCTACCTGATTCCCACCGAGAGCTACGCCCGCCTGCGGGGGAGCGGCGCGGGCACCCTCTACTTCGGCGAGGGCCTCAGCACGGTCAACGTCAGCATCACCAACCTGAAAGGGCCGCTCGGCGACCTGCGCGTGCGCCGGGCGCTCTCCCTGGCGCTGGACCGGACCGGGTTCGTGAAGGCCGGGCTGGGGGGCGCGGGCAACCCCACCGGATCGCTCACCACGCGCGCCGCCTGGGCCGGCACGCCCCAGGCCACGCGGAAGGCCGCCTTCGACGGGCTGCCGCCGGCCGAGGCGGACCTCGACCGGGCCAGAGAGCTGATCGAGGAGGCCGGTGCCACCGGCGCGAAGCTCACCGTGGCGACCAGCTCCATCGGCCAGGACGTCTCCCTCCTGGCCACCGCGGTCCAGGCGGCGGGCACACAGATCGGGCTCGACATCCGGCTCAAGTCGATCGCCCCCAACGCCTTCACCGCCCTGTTCACCGACCCCGGCGCGCGCGAGGGCATCGACATGTTCCCGCTCACCTACTACAACTCCATCACCGATCCGCTGGACCTGCTGGCCAACTTCAAGACCGGCGCGTACCTCAACTTCGCCGGACACAGCGACAAGAAGTTCGACGAAGGCGTCGCGCGGGCCACCGCGGAATACGACCCCGGGCGGCGCGCCGGGATCGTGGCGAAGCTCCAACAGCACGCCGCCGAGCGCCTGTTGTGGATCCCGGTCGCCGAGTGGCCGACCTCCGTGTTCCTCAACAGGAGGATCACCGGCGCCCCCACCACCATCGCGTACCTCTACTACCCGTGGGCCGCCGACGTGGGGGCCGCCCCGTGAACCTCCTGAGATTCGCCGCGCGGCGCGTGGCGGAGATGGCCGCCACGCTCCTCGTCGCCTCGTTCGTCGTGTTCGGCGCCATGTACCTGGCCCCCGGCTCGCCGGCCAGTTTCCTGCTCACCGGCCGGTCCGCCTCTCCCGACGCCGTCGCCGCGATCAACGCCCAGTACCACCTGGACGCCCCCTTCGCCGTCCGCTACCTCCGCTGGCTCGGCGACATGGCGCAGGGCGACTTCGGGCGCTCCTTCACCTACCGCACGGACGTCTCCGGCCTCCTCGCGGACCGCCTGCCCACCACCCTGCTGCTGATCGCCATGGCGCTGACCGTGGTCGTCGCCCTGGGGCTGTTCCTCGGCCGGATCGCGGCCGTGCGCGGCGGCGCCACCGACACGGCCGTGCTGATCAGCACCACCGTCGCCGTGGGCACGCCCTCGTTCGTCGCGGCCGTCCTGCTGCAGGGGCTGTTCGCCGTCAAGCTCGGCTGGTTCCCCAGCAGCGGCTCCGGCGACGGCCTCCTCGACACCCTGTGGCATCTCACCCTCCCGGCCGTCGCTCTCGCCCTCTACCTGATCGGCATGCTCGCCCGCGTCACCCGCTCCGCCATGCTCGAAGCCTTCGGCGGCGAGCACGTCACCGTCGCCCGCAGCCGCGGCGTACCCGAACGGCACGTGATCCGCCGTCATGTGCTGCGCAACGCCCTGGGCGCCGTGCTGACCACCGGCGGCCTGATCGTCTCCACGCTGCTCGTCTGCACGATCCTCGTGGAGACCGCGTTCGGCGTCGGAGGCATCGGCCAGCTCCTCGAACTCGCCACCAGCACCAAGGACTTCCCGACCGTGCAGGCCATCTCCCTGATCATCGTGGCCCTGTTCATGGCGGTGAACCTCCTCGTCGACCTGCTCCTCCCGGTGGTCGACCCACGGATCGCCCTCGGCACGCGGGGGGCCGCCGCATGACGGCCGTCCTCACCCGCAGACCCGGTCTCTCCCGGATCAGGTCCCGTTCGGCCGGAGCGCCCCTCTACGCGTTCTGCCTGGCCCTCGTCGCTCTCGTCGTCCTCTGCGCACTCCTCGCCCCCTGGCTGGCCCCCTACGACCCGAACGCGGTCGACCTCGGCGACGCCCTCGCCGGTACCACCGCTGACCACCCCCTGGGCGCCGACGCGGCCGGCCGGGACACCCTCTCCCGACTGCTGCTCGGAGCCCGTGCCTCCCTGCTGGGCCCGCTCGGCGTCGTCGCCTTCTCCACCCTGCTCGGTGTCGCCGTCGGCACGGCCGCGGCCTGGCGGGGCGGCTGGCTCGACTCCGTGCTCTCGCGCAGTACGGAACTCGTCTTCGCGTTCCCCGGCATGCTGCTGGCGATCCTCGTCATCTCCGTCCACGGGGAGGGCCTGCTCGCCCCCGTCATCGCTCTCGCGGTGGCCTACCTGCCCTACGTGAGCCGACTCACCCGGACCCTCGTCCTGGCCGAACGGATGCGTCCCTACGTCAGCGCCTACCGGGTGCAGGGCCACTCCCCGCTCTCCATCTGCGTACGCCACATCCTGCCCAACATCGCCCCGGTCGTCCTCGCCCAGGCCACCATCAACTTCGGCTACGCGCTGATGGACCTGGCCGGTCTCTCCTTCCTCGGACTGGGCGTTCCTCCGCTCACCCCCGACTGGGGCCGCATGGTCTTCGACGGCCAGACGGCCATCCAGCACGGCTACCCGCTGTCCGCGGTCCTGCCGTGCGTCCTGATCGTGCTGACCGTCGTCGCCTTCAACGTGGTCGGCGAGCGCTGGGCCGACCGGGTCGCCAGGAGGACCCCATGAGAACGACGTACGCACTCGACATCCAAGGGCTGCGGATCACGCTCCCCGACACCGCGCGACCCGTTCTGGACGGGGTCGACCTGACCGTCGCCGAGGGCGAGACCGTCGCGCTCGTCGGCGAGTCGGGTTCCGGGAAGACCCTCACCTCGCGCAGCGCCCTGCGGCTGCTGCCGCCCGGGGCGGTCACCGGGGGCACGGTCGCCGTCGCGGGCGACGACGTCCTCACCATGAGCGCCGAGCGGGTCCGCGCCCTGCGCACCCGCACCGCCGCGATGATCTTCCAGGACCCCAGGGCGGCCATCAACCCGCTGCGCCGCATCGGCGACTTCCTCACCGAAGGCGTCGTCCTGACCGGGGCGATGAGCAAGGCCGACGCGGCCGCCCGCGCCACCGAACTCCTTCGGGCGGTGGGCGTCGACGACTCCGTCCCCGGCAAGTACCCGGGCCAGGTCTCCGGCGGCATGCTCCAACGCGTCATGATCGCCGGGGCCCTGATGGGAGCCCCCTCCCTGCTGCTCGCGGACGAGCCGACCACGGCACTCGACGTCACCACCCAGGCCGAGGTCGTCGCCCTCCTCGGCCGGCTCCAGGAGCGATTCGGCACGGGTCTGCTCTTCGTGACGCACGACCTCGACCTGGCCGCCGCACTCAGCGACCGCGTCTGCGTCATGTACGCCGGGCGGATCGTCGAGAGCGGCCCCGCACACGACCTGTTCGCCCGCCCCCGCCACCCCTACACCGCGGCGCTGCTCGCCTCCACCCCCCGCCTCGACGCGCCCTCCGGACGGCTCCCGGCCATCGAGGGCCTGCCACCCGACCTGCGCACGGAGCTGACCGGCTGCCTCTTCGCCCCCCGCTGCCCGCTGGCCACGGAGGTCTGCGACCAGCGCGACCCGGAGCCCCGGCCGGTCCCGGGCCGGCCCGGACAGCGGGCCGCCTGCCACCACAGCGACCGTCTCGGAAGGAGCACCCCGGCCGATGCCTGACCCTGCCCTCCAGGCCGTGAACCTGACGCGCGCCTACGGATCCGTACACGCCGTGGACGCGGTGTCCTTCACCCTGCCGAAAGGCGGATCCCTCGGCATCGTCGGCGAATCCGGCTCCGGGAAGACCACCACCGCCCGGATCGTCGTGGGCCTCGAACGGGCCGACTCCGGCGAGGTCGTGGTGGGCGGAAGGAACCGCCCCGCGACCGTACGCGGACGGGCCCGGCGGCTCGCCCGCGCCCGCGAGGTGCAGATGGTCTTCCAGGACCCCTACCTCTCCCTCGATCCGCGAACGTCCGTCGCCTCGGCGCTGCACGAGACCCTGCGCCTGCACTTCCCCGACCGCGACCACCCCCGCCGGGTGCGCGAACTCCTCGACCAGGTGGGCCTCGCCACCCGGGCCGCCGACGCGAGGCCCGGACAACTCTCCGGCGGCCAGCGCCAGCGCGTCGCGATCGCCCGCGCCCTCGCCGTCGAGCCGGCCGTCCTGGTCCTGGACGAGGCGGTCGCAGCCCTCGACGTGTCCGTCCAGGCGCAGATCCTCAACCTGCTCGCCGACATCCGCGAACAGACGGCCGTCGGCTACCTCTTCATCACCCACGACCTCGGCGTCGTGCGCTGCGTCACCGACGACGTCATCGTCATGCGGCACGGCCGGATCGTCGAGGCCGGCGCCACCACCGACGTCCTCGCCGCACCCCGACACCCCTACACCCGACTGCTCCTGGACTCCGTGCCGCACCCCGGCTGGGACCCGGAGCGGATCGCCGCCGCCCGGCAGGCTCTGTGACACCCCGTCACCGAGCGCTCCCCGTAAGGCCCGTACCCCTTCGCGGGCAGACAACAGGAGGCATCACATGAGCGACAGCACCCCCCGCACACCTTCGGCCCCCGGGTCCAGCAGGCGCCGGTTCCTGGCGGCCGCCGGGCTGACCGCCGCGGGCGCCGCCCTGGCCGCCGTCCAGGGCAGCGCGGGCGCCGCGCCCGTCCGGCGGCCCGCCGCCGGCGCCTACCGCGTCCCCGTCGAGGACGTCCGCCACACCCGCACCTGGATGGCCTGGCCCGACAGCACCGCGATCTGGGGCCGGGGAACGCTCGCCGGCATCCAGGCCGACATCGCGCTGATCGCCCGGACGATCGCCCGGTACGAGCCGGTCATCATGCTGGCCAACTCGGCGAGCGCGGCCAAGGCGCGCTCCCAGTGCGGCACATCGGTCACCGTCATCAGCTCCATCCCCGTCGACGACTGCTGGATGCGGGACACCGGCCCGGTGTTCCGCACCGACGGAGCCGGCGGCCTCGACGCGGTGGGCCTCAACTTCAACGGCTGGGGCGACAAGCAGGCGCACGCCAAGGACGCGCTGGTCGCCGAGCGGATCGCCGCGTACACCGGCGCACCGTTCACCTACGCCGAGTTCGTCGGTGAGGGCGGCGCCATCGAACAGGACGGCGCGGGAACCCTGATGGCGACCCGCAGCAGCCTGCTCAACCGCAACCGCAACCCCGGAATGTCCGAGCGGACGCTGACGGCCGAGATGTGCGCGGCGTACGGCGCGTCCAAGGTCATCTGGTTCGACGGCGTCTACGGGCAGGACATCACCGACGACCACGTCGACGCCACATCACGCTTCCTCGCCCCGGGCGAGGCCCTCGTCCAGATGCCGCTGTCGAGCGACAACGACGCCTACGCCGAGGACGCCCGACAGCAGCACCGCATCCTCACCGGGTCGACGACCGCCGGGGGCGGTCCGATGGACGTGACACGACTCCAGGGCCCGGACTACGACAGGATCCGCTCCACCGACCCGGACTTCCTCGCCTCGTACGCGAACTACTACCTGTGCAACGACGCCGTCATCTGCGGCCACTTCGGCGACTCCCGCGCGGATGCGGCGGCCAAGGCCGTACTGGCCCGGCTCTACCCCGACCGCACTGTCGAGCAGCTCGACATCGACCGCCTCGGCACGGGAGGCGGCGGTATCCACTGCGTCACCCAGCAGCAGCCCGCGGCGTAGCCCGAGCCGGGTGAAGGCCCGGTAGGGGGCGGCGCGGACCCGGCCCGCGCCGCCCCAGCCCCCACCTCACCGATAGCCCTCCGTAGTCATGCGCAGCGCTCCGTAGCCGTTCACCCCTCCCGTCACGATCCGGTCTCGGACGCGGGAGGGGGTATTGCTTTCCGTCGTGTAATCGATTCCAATCATCCGTGTAATCGATTCCATGGCGTCGCGCCACCGGTCCTGCACCGGCCGCCCCCGGGTATCGAGGTGTACGGAAACCACAAGGAGGTGGTCCGGACATGGCGGGCATCAAAGATGTCGCGGCCGAGGCGGGCGTGTCCGTCGCGACGGTCTCGCGCGTCCTGAACAGCCATCCGTCCGTCAGCGAAGAGGCGCGCACCCGCGTCCTCGCCGCCGTCGAGGCCCTCGGCTACCGGCCCAACGCGGTGGCCCGCTCGCTGCGCACCGCGCAGACCCGCACCCTCGGCCTGGTCATCAGCGACGTGCTCAACCCCTACTTCACCGAGCTGGCCCGCTTCGTCGAGGAGGAGGCCCGCGCACTCGGCTACAGCGTCATCATCGGCAACGCCGACGAGCGGCCCGAGCTCCAGGACCATCACATCCGCACGCTCATCGACCGCAGGATCGACGGGCTCCTCGTCTCGCCCGCCGACGGCGGCTCCCCGCTGATGCGGGACGTCGCCCTGAGCGGCACCCCGATGGTCTTCGTCGACCGCTGGATCCCCGGCATCGACGTCCCCGTCGTCCGGGCCGACGGCACGGGCGCGATCAGGGATCTCGTCGCGCATCTGCACGGACTCGGACACCGCAGGCTCGCCATCATCGCCGGGCCCGCCGCCACCACCACCGGAAACGAGCGCGTCGAGGCCTTCCGGGACGCGCTGCGGGACCTCGGTCTCGCGCTGCCCGCGGCCTATATCGGCCAGGGCGACTTCCAGGCCGCCAGCGGCCGCCGGGTCACCGAAGGCTTTCTGGCCCTGCCCGACCCGCCCGAGGTCGTGTTCGCCGCCGACAACCTGATGGCGCTCGGCGCGCTGGACGCCATCCGGGCCCGCGGGCTGCGGGTTCCCGACGACATCGCGCTGGCCGCCTTCGACGACATCCCGTGGTTCGTCCACACGGACCCGCCGATCACCGCCATCGCCCAGCCGACCGCGGACCTGGCACGGGCCGCCGTGCGCGCGCTGGTCGACCGCATCGAAGGACGGACCCCGCAGTCCGTCACCCTGCCCGCCCGCCTCGTCGTACGCCGCTCGTGCGGCGGGGCCGCAACGAACCAGAGGAGCGACCGGTGAGCGCACCGGAGAGGAAACTGGTGCCCGCACCAGAGGCGTTGCTGCGCATCGAGGGTCTGCGCAAGACCTTCCCCGGCGTGGTGGCGCTCGACAACGTCGACTTCGACCTCCGCGGAGGCGAGGTCCATGTCCTGCTCGGCGAGAACGGCGCGGGCAAGAGCACGCTCATCAAGATGCTCTCCGGCGCCTACCGGCCCGACCGCGGCCGCATCCTGGCCGAGGGCCGCGAGGTGCGCATCGACAACGCGCAGGACGCCGAACGGCTCGGCATCGCCACCATCTACCAGGAGTTCAACCTCGTACCCGACCTCACCGTCGCCGAGAACATCTTCCTGGGCCGCCAGCCGCGCCGCTTCGGGCTCATCGACCACCGGCGCATGCGGGCGGACGCGGCGGAGCTGCTGCGCCGCGTCGGCGTGGACGTACGCCCCGAAGCCAAGGTCCGTGAACTGGGCATCGCCCGGCTCCAGATGGTGGAGATCGCCAAGGCGCTCAGCCTGGACGCCCGCGTGCTGATCATGGACGAGCCGACCGCCGTGCTCACCTCCGAGGAGGTCGACAAGCTCTTCGCGATCGTGCGCCAACTGCGTGAGGACGGCGTGGGGATCGTCTTCATCACCCACCACCTGGAGGAGATCGCCGCTCTCGGCGACCGCGTCACCGTCCTCCGCGACGGCCGCAGCATCGGCCAGGTCCCGGCGTCGGCCTCCGAGGACGAACTCGTCCAGCTCATGGTCGGCCGCAGCATCGAGCAGCAGTACCCACGCGAACGCCCCGACCCGGGCGACGCGTTGCTGTCCGTGCGCGGGCTGACCCGCGACGGCGTCTTCCACGACGTCAGCTTCGACGTGCACGCCGGTGAGGTCGTCGGCCTCGCCGGTCTCGTCGGGGCCGGGCGCACGGAGGTGGCGCGCGCCGTGTTCGGCGCCGACCCCTACGACGCCGGCACCGTCGACGTACGCGGCGAGCGGCTGGCCCGGCACGACGTCCCCGCCGCGATGGGCGCCGGGATCGGCCTCGTACCGGAGGACCGCAAGGGCCAGGGACTGGTCCTGGACGCCTCCGTGCAGGAGAACCTGGGCCTGGTCACCCTGCGGTCCGCGACCCGCTCCGGGCTCGTGGACCTCAAGGGGCAGCGCACGGCCGCCGCCCGGATCGCCCAGCAGCTCGGCGTCCGCATGTCCGGCCTCGGCCAGCACGTGCGCACCCTGTCCGGCGGCAACCAGCAGAAGGTCGTCATCGGCAAGTGGCTGCTGGCCGACACCCGGGTGCTCATCCTCGACGAACCCACCCGGGGCATCGACGTCGGCGCCAAGGTCGAGATCTACCAGCTCATCAACGAGCTCACCGCCTCCGGGCACGCCGTCCTGATGATCTCCAGCGATCTGCCGGAGGTCCTCGGCATGAGCGACCGGGTGCTCGTCATGGCCCAGGGCCGGATCGCCGGGGAACTCCCCGCGGGCGACGCCACGCAGGACGCGGTGATGGCCCTCGCCGTCGGCGCCCCGGCCGCCACCCGGTCCCCGGCCCCCACCGAACAACCCGCCCCGAAGAAGGAAGAGGAGGGCCCCCGTGGCCACTGAGACAGCCAAGAGTGACGCGGGAACGGGCGGCGGAGTCTCCGTGATACGCCGCGTCCTGCTCGACAACGGCGCACTGAGCGCCCTGGTCGTCCTGGTGGTGGCGATGTCGCTGCTCTCCGGCGACTTCCTCACCACCCAGAACCTGCTGAACGTCGGCGTCCAGGCGGCCGTCACCGCCATCCTCGCCTTCGGCGTCACCTTCGTCATCGTCTCGGCGGGCATCGACCTGTCCGTCGGCTCGGTGGCCGCACTCTCCGCGACGGTCCTCGCCTGGTCGGCGACGTCCGCCGGGGTGCCCGTGGTCCTCGCGGTGGTCCTCGCGATCGCCACGGGCATCGCCTGCGGCTTCGTGAACGGCGCTCTCGTCTCGTACGGCAAACTCCCGCCGTTCATCGCGACGTTGGCGATGCTCTCGATCGCCCGGGGCCTCTCCCTCGTCATCTCGCAGGGCAGCCCGATCGCCTTCCCCGAGTCCGTCTCGCGACTCGGCGACACGCTCGGCGGCTGGCTGCCGGTACCGGTCCTCGTGATGATCGCGATGGGACTGATCACCGCGCTGATTCTCGGCCGTACGTTCATCGGCCGCTCGATGTACGCGATCGGCGGCAACGAGGAGGCGGCCCGGCTCTCCGGACTCCGGGTCAAGCGCCAGAAGATCGTCATCTACGCCCTGTCGGGTCTCTTCGCCGCCGTCGCGGGCATCGTCCTGGCCTCGCGCCTCGTCTCCGCCCAGCCGCAGGCGGCCCAGGGGTACGAACTCGACGCCATCGCCGCCGTCGTCATCGGCGGCGCCAGCCTGGCCGGCGGCGTCGGCAAGGCGTCCGGCACCCTGATCGGCGCGCTCATCCTCGCCGTGCTCCGCAACGGGCTCAACCTCCTGTCCGTGTCGGCGTTCTGGCAGCAGGTCGTCATCGGCGTCGTCATCGCGCTGGCCGTGCTGCTCGACACGCTGCGCCGCAAGGCCGGTTCGGGAGCGGCCTCCTCGGCGGGCGCGGCGCCCGGCGCACCCGGCTCCGGACGGCGGAACGCCCTCAAGCTGGGCGGCGCGGCCCTCTGCGTGGCCGTCGTCGTCGGCGGGGTCTCCTTCTTCAACTCCGGTTCCTCCGGCGGCACGACGAAGGTCGGCATGTCCCTCTCCACGCTCAACAACCCCTTCTTCGTGCAGATGAAGGAAGGCGCGCAGGCGGAAGCCCGGAAGGCGGGCATCGACCTCACCGTCACCGACGCCCAGAACGACGCCTCCCAGCAGGCCAACCAGCTCCAGAACTTCACCAGTTCGGGCGTCTCCTCGATCATCGTCAACCCGGTGGACTCGGACGCCGTCGGACCGGGCGTCCGCACCGCCAACAAGGCGGATATCCCCGTGGTCGCCGCCGACCGCGGCGTCAACAAGGCGGACACCGCCACGCTCGTCGCCTCGGACAACGTGGCGGGCGGCAAGCTCGCCGCCGACGCGCTGGCCGACAAGCTCGGCCGCAAGGGCAGCATCGTCATCCTCCAGGGCACGGCGGGCACCTCCGCCAGCCGTGAGCGCGGGGCCGGCTTCGCCGAGGGGCTCAAGGCGTACCCGGACATCAAGGTGGTCGCCAAACAGCCCGCGGACTTCGACCGCACCAAGGGCCTGGACGTCATGACCAACCTCATCCAGTCGCATCCCGGCGTCACCGGCGTCTTCGCCGAGAACGACGAGATGGCGCTCGGCGCGGTCAAGGCGCTCGGCAGCAAGGCCGGGAAGTCCGTCTCGGTCGTCGGCTTCGACGGAACCCCGGACGGCCTCAAGGCGGTCGAGGCCGGCACGCTCTACGCGTCGGTGGCCCAACAGCCCGCCGAACTGGGGAAGATCGCCGTTCAGAACGCCGTGAAGGCCGCGAAGGACGAGGATGTCGAGAGCACGGTGAAGGTGCCGGTCAAGGTGGTCACCCGGGAGAACGTCGCCGACTTCTCCTGACCGTCCCCCGGTTCGTGAACCGGCCTGTCGACCCCGGACCGACGAAAGCAGGAAGCACGCACATGTACGACAACGCCCCCGACGACCGGTACGACCTGCTGGTCGTCGGGTCGGCCAACGCCGACCTGGTGATCGGCGTCGAGCGCCGCCCCGCGCCCGGCGAGACGGTCCTCGGCTCCGACCTGGCCGTCCACCCGGGCGGCAAGGGCGCCAACCAGTCCCTGGCCGCCGCCCGCCTCGGTGCCAGGACGGCTCTGCTCGCCCGGATCGGCGACGACGACCACGGACGCCTGCTGCTGGAGACCCAGCGCGCGGCGGGCGTGGACACGGACGGCGTCCTGGTGGGCGGGGCCCCCACGGGCGTCGCGCTCATCACCGTCGACCCCTCGGGCGACAACAGCATCGTCGTCTCGCCGGGGGCCAACGGACGCCTGACGCCCGAGGACGTCCGGGCGGCGGCCCCGCTGCTGGCGGCCGCCCGGGTCATCTCCGTACAGCTGGAGATTCCGCTGGACACGGTGGCCGAGACGGTACGCGGCCGGGGGCCGGACACCCGCCTCGTCCTCAACCCGTCCCCGCCCGCCCCGCTCCCCGATGAGGTGCTCGCCGCCTGCGATCCGCTGGTGGTCAACGAGCACGAGGCGCGGTACATCCTGGGCGGGGACGCGGGGGAGACCCCGCACGACTGGATCCCGGCGCTGCTCGCGCTCGGCCCGCGCTCGGTCGTGATCACCCTGGGCGACGCCGGGGCCCTGGTGGCGGACCGCCGCACGGACTCCCTGGACCATCTGGTCAGCCCGAAGGTCGAGGCCGTCGACACGACCGGCGCCGGGGACGCGTTCACGGCGGCCCTGGCCTGGCGGCTGGGCCGTGGCGACGAGCTGCGGGAGGCGGCTGCCTTCGCGGTCAGGGTGGGCGCGGCGGCGGTCACGGCGCGCGGGGCGCAGGAGTCGTTCCCGACGCTGGAGGAGGTCGACGCGCTGTGAAGAAGTCGGGCATCCTCAACCGCCACCTGGCGGGCGCCATCGCCGAACTCGGCCACGGCGACGGCGTCCTGATCTGCGACGCCGGCATGCCGATCCCACCCGGCCCCCGCGTCGTCGACCTGGCCTTCCGCGCCGGGACCCCGTCGTTCGCCGAGGTCCTGGACGGTCTGCTCGACGAGCTGGCCGTGGAGGGCGCGACGGCCGCCGAGGAGATCCGCGAGGCCAACCCGGAGGCCGCCGCGCTCCTGGACGGCCACTTCCCCTGGCTGGAACTGGTCCCGCACGACGATCTGAAGGCCCTCACACCGGCCGCCCGCCTGGTCGTACGAACCGGGGAGGCCCGGCCGTACGCGAACGTGCTGCTGCGGTGCGGGGTCTTCTTCTGAGCGGCACGGACGGCGAGCGTACGAGGACGGGTCGCCCCCGACACCGGGGGAGCGGCCCGTCCTCCGCCGTCTCTCCCCTGCCCGCTCAGTCGGCCACGGCATAGCCGCCGAGCGCGGGTTCGAGCAGGTCGAAGGAGCGCTCCGCCTCCTCCGTCAGGACCGCGGCGATCTCGGCGTCGGTCCGCCCGGCGAGGGTCAGCTCCTGGATGCGGCCGAAGAGCACGCGGTGCACCCCGCCGAGCAGGGCCGCCACCGTACGCGGCGTGATGTCCCCGGCCCCCGGCCCCGTCGCCCCGGCCCCCGTCGCCCTGGCCAGCACCTCGGCCAGGGCTTCCTCCCGACGGTCGTGCAGCCCGCGCAGGCAGGCCGTGAGGGTGGGGCTGTCCGCGATCATCCGCGTGAACTCCGGCCCGGCGAACCCGGCGACCGGATCCTGCGCGGCCACGGAGGCGAGGAAGGCGCGACGCAGCGCCATCAGGGCGCACTCGCCGGACGCCCGCGAGACCACGGTGTCCGCGAGGCTCGCGGCGAACACGTCCTGATGGTCGAGGGCCATGTCCTCCTTGCGCGCGAAGTAGTTGGTCACCGTCTTCTTGGCGACCCGGGCCGCTTCGGCGATCTCCGCGATGGTGGTGTGCTCGAAGCCCTGCTCCATGAAGAGCCGGGTGGCCTGGTCGGAGATCAGCTGGCGGGTCTCCCGCTTCTTGGACTCCCGGAGGCCCACCGCCTCGGCATCGCCTGCGTGGTTGCTCATGAAAGAAGTTTACGTCGGTGGTAATGATTTGTTGACCATCGAGGTGCGCTCGGGCTAAAGTTACGTCCAGCGTAAAAATCATCCCGCCGCGTCAGGCAAGGAGCCCCCGTGTACATCACCGCCTCCACCGTCTCCCTCACCGTCGACGACGTCGCCGCGTCCAGGGCGTTCTTCACCGAGCACCTGGGCTACCAGGAGGCGGTGGCCACCGAGGACTTCGCCTCCCTCGCCCGCGAGGACGCAGCCGTCGACATCGTCCTGCTGCGCCGCGGCATCGACGTCCTGCCGGCCGACCAGCGCGACCGGCACGCCTCCGGGCTCATCCTCGCCTTCACGCTCACCGGCCTGGAGGCCGAGGAGAAGCGGCTGCGCACCGCGGGCGTCGAGATCACCCTGCCGCTGCGCGAAGAGCCCTGGGGGGAGCGCCTCTTCCAGGTCACCGACCCCAACGGCGTGATCGTCCAGTTCGTCGAGTGGGTCACGCCTGCCGAGGGGTGACCCGACTCCGGTGAGATGAAGGGAAAGTCCAGGAGGGAGAGCAGGAGGGCGAGTTCGAGGGCGAGAACAATCCTGGCGCATCCCCGTCGCGGCGAGCTATGCTCTCCACGATGAATCACTCCATGAACAGATTGGGGGACCCGTCCGCGCAAGGTGAGTGCTGATGCTCACTCACATCGCGAATCGGGATTCCCGCACAAGTCACCCGTCCGTTTCCGCCGGATCCACCTCTCTGTCCTTCTGGCCGCGTGTACGCGAGTTCGCTGTACCGGCCACCATGATCGAGACGGCGACCGCCCGCCGACAGGCCGGCGACTGGTCCGGCGCATGCGCCGCAGCCGGCGTCGACGTGGACCTCCAACTCCGCGCCGTGGCACGTGCCCACGGACCGGAAGTCGCCGCCCGCATCCGGGCGGACCTTCGCCATCTGGCCCCCGACCTGCTGCGCTGGCACCTGCCGAGGATCGCCCCCCACGGCCTGCTGCGCCCGGGGCTGACCGTCGCGCTGGCCCGCTACGACCTGCCGGAGCACGACCGCCCCGGCCCGCTGTATCTGGTCGTCCGGACCCCGCCGGCCTGGGCCGATGCCGGGCAGCGGATCAGCCTGACGCTGTGGCACGGGTCGTACGCCGTGCCGGGCGTCCGCGGCCACCCTCATCCCCACCCCCATCCGAGCCGCCGCTTCCGCCTCGATCTGCACCGGCACCTGTGGGATGCGCGCAGGACCGATGAGCTGCGGATCCGCTCCGGGCTCGACGACCGGCCGGCCGGCCGGGCCGCCGAGGCCTTCGACCCGGACCTGTGGTCCGCCGTGCCGCCCGACCGGCGCTGTGCCGTCGACCGTTGGGCGGCGGAGGCGGCGATCCTGCTCCGCGCCGAAGGCCGGGGGCCGGACGGCACGGTGAGCGTGCGGTTGGGTGGCCGGCATCGCCTCCTCCTGCGCCTGGATACGGGCGAGAACCACCAGGGGACGCCGGTCGCGCGGATCGCGGCGGGGACCACGGACCCGGGTGCGGCCGCCAGGTCACCGGTGCTGCCCGACGCGGCGACGTGGGTGCTGCCCGATCTCGACCTGATCCGTTCCGGTTCGATCGAGGCCGGTCAGCTGCACCCGCTGGTCGCTCGGGCCCTTCTGCCGGAGCTGCCGCCGGCGGACCCCGCCCCGGCCCGCTCGCGGACCGCCGAACCGGCAGGACAGCCACGCCTCGTGGCGTGCCGGGGAGAGCGGCACCGGATCGGACTCGTCGACGGGGCCCTCGCTCCGCTGGACCACGACCCGGCCGAGGTCCGCCGCGAAGAGCTGCTGGTCGCCCTGACCGGCACGCCGCTGCCCTGCCTCCAGGCCATCGACGAGGCGCACCGCCGGCCGGACTGCCTGACCGGCGTCCGTGAACGTCTCGACCACGGAGACATCGCCGGTGCGCTGGCCGTCGTCGAAGGCCTGCTCGGCCCCGACGCGGTGCTGCGCAACGGCCCTCTGCGGGACGAACTGGAGGCCGCCGCGCGACGGCGGATCACCTATGGGCTGTTCCGGGCCGACCTGTTCGGGCCCGGCCCCGTCCACTTCCGCCCGGCCCTCGACCACCCCATGGCCCGCGCTCCGCGACAGCGCCGCAACGCCGTCCGCTGATCCGGCGGGTGAGAGGGCGATGCCCCTCACACCCCCCGCCCGTCACCACGCGTCACCACCACCCGCCCGTCATCACGCGCCATCACCCTCCCCGTAACCACGCGCCATCCTCCCGGCACTCGCCCGTGCCCCTTGGCCCTCTCACATACCTCAGGTGATCACCCATGCTCTCGAACGCTCCGTCCGCCCTGCCCACGGACTCCGCCCCCAACGCCCAACTCGCCGTCGCCGGCGATCTGATGGCCCTGCTCCGGGACACCACCACCGAGCCGCGCCCCGACACCCAACTGGAGGCGCTGACGCTGGCGGTCGCCGCCGACCTGCCCGTACTCCTGTGGGGCGAGCCCGGGATCGGCAAGACCGCCGCCCTCACCCAGCTCGCCGCCTCCCTGGACCTGCCGCTCACCACGGTCATCGCCAGCGTGCACGAGCCGTCCGACTTCTCCGGACTGCCCATCGTCGGGGACGACCCCGCCGAGCAGGGCGTCCCGATGGCCCCGCCGGACTGGGCCGTTCGTCTCGTACGCGCAGGGCGGGGGCTGTTGTTCCTCGACGAACTGTCCACCGCGCCGCCCGCCGTGCAGGCCGCGCTGCTCCGCCTCGTACTGGAGCGGCGCATCGGCGCACTCCAACTCCCGCCCGGTGTACGGATCGTGGCTGCCGCCAACCCGCGCTCCTCGGCGGCCGACGGCTGGGAGCTGAGCCCCCCGCTGGCCAACCGCTTCGTCCACCTCCAGTGGGCCCACGACCACGAGGTCGTCGTCCGCGGACTCGCCGGGACCTGGCCGCGTGCGACCCTGCCGCAGCTCGACCCCGAGAAGCTGTCCGACGCCGTGGACCTCGCCCGCCGCGCCGTGTGCGGGCTCCTCTCCGCCCGTCCCACCCTCGTCCACCGGCTGCCGAGTACGGAGACCCGTCGGGGCGGCCCGTGGCCGTCGCCGCGCAGCTGGGACATGACCCTGTGCCTGATCGCCTTCGCGACCGCCGCCGGATCCTCCAAGGAGGTGCTGTCCCTGCTGGTCCGGGGCACGGTCGGGGACGGCCCTGGGCTGGAGCTGCTGGCCAGTCTGGACCGGATGGACCTTCCGGACCCCGAGCTGCTGCTCGCCGACCCGGCGGGCGCCGTCCTGCCCGAGCGCGGAGATCTCCGGCAGGCAGCGCTCGACGGCGTCGTCGCGGCGGTCCGCAACCGCCCGGACCGGGCCCGTTGGGACGCCGCGTGGGCGCTCCTCGTCCGGGCGCTGGAGACCGGAGCCCCGGACCTGGTGGTCGTCCCCGCGACCACGCTCGCCGCGCTGCGGCAGGAGGACTGGGACGTACCGGCGGCCATCGAGGATCTCGCCGGAGTGGTGTCCCTGTCCCAGCGGGCGGACCGCGCGGCGGACCGGGTGGCCCGCGTCGGGGCGAAGGCGGGCCGATGACCGAGGACGCTACGCCGCCGCCGCCGCCGCCTCCTCCGGGCGGGCCCAGCACGACCTCACCCGCGACTCCAGAGGCGACTCCGGAGGCGACTCCACACCCGACCACGGAGGCGACTTCGCCCGCGCCGATGGCGCTCGACCGGGACAAGCTCTTCGCCGCCCGCCTCCAGGCCGCCCGCGCCCGCCCCTATCTGGCGACGGCCCTGTTCGCCCTGCACACCGTGGAGTCGTGGCGGGTGCCGACGATGGGCGTCGACCGGTACTGGCGGTGCTACGTCTCGCCCGCCTTCGTGGCCCGGACCCCGGTGGAGGAGCTGGCCGGGGTCTGGGTCCACGAGGTCTCGCACCTGCTCCGCGACCATCACGGGCGCAGCGACCGGGTCGCCCGGCAGCGCGGGCTGACCGGCCCGGGGGACCGGCTGCGGATGAACATCGCCGCGGACTGCGAGATCAACGACGATGTGTACGGCGACGGCCTCGCCCGGCCGAAGGGCGTGGTCTATCCGTCGACACTGCGGCTGCCGCCCGGCGAACTGATGGAGGACTACTTGCGCCAGTTCCGACTCGGCCCCCGGACCCAGGACCTCGCCTGGCTCGACTGCGGGAGCGGCGCCGACGGGCTCGACAGGGAATGGGAGCTGGGGCCCGAGGGGGCGGACGGGCTCAGCGCCCAGGAGCAGGACGCGGTCCGCTTCCGGGTGGCGCAGGGCATCAACGGCCGTCCGGGGAACGCCTCGAAGGGGTGGAAGCGGTGGGCGGAGGAGGCGTTCCACCCTCCCCAGCCGTGGCGGGATCTGCTGGGCGCCGCCGTCCGCTCGGCGGCTTCGAGCGGCGGCGCGGGGGAGGACTACTCCTACGGCCGCCCCTCGCGGCGCTCCGCCGGACTGCCCGGCGTCGTCCTGCCGAGCCTGCGCCGCAGGCCGCCCCGGGTCTCCGTGGTCATCGACACCTCCGGCTCGGTCAGCGACGCCGAACTGGGCAGCGCCCTCCTGGAAGTCGCCGCCATCTCCCGTGCGGTGGGCGGCCGCCGCGACCTGGTCACCGTCCTCGCGTGCGACGCGGCGACCAGGGTCGTGCATCCGCTGTGCCAGGCCGAGGGCATCCCGCTGGTGGGAGGGGGCGGCACGGATCTGCGGACAGGCTTCGCCAAGGCGCTGCGGTCCCATCCCCGCCCCGACGCCATCGTGATCCTGACCGACGGCCAGACACCGTGGCCCGCGACGCAACCGGCGTGCCGGACGGTCGTCGGCCTGTTCCCGCGGCAGCGCAGGAGCGGGTCCTCCATCGAGGACAACCCCGACTACGTTCCGGACAGGCCGCCGGCCTGGGCGCGGGTGGTGGAGATCGGCTGACTCAGGCGCCTGCTGCGGAGCCCGCAACACCCGCACGGCATGCGGCACATGGGCCCGATCTCACGGGCGTACGGGCGTACGGAGGTACGGACGTGGCGGCCGGATGGATCACACCTGCCCCACCAGCTCCGCGAGCGCCCCGGCCAGTGCGTCGAGCCCCGGTCCCGCCGGTCCGCCCGGCTCGCTCATATAGGTGTCGCGGCGGATCTCGATCATCAGGGCGGTGACCCGGCGGTCCGTTCCGTAGTGCCGAAGAGGGACGTACGTACCGGCGAACGGGGTGTCGCGCCCGATGCCGTCATGACCGACGCGGCCGCCGAACGCCGCCTCGGCCGCCGCGAGGAGTTCCGGCGGGGTGTGGAAGGGGTCGGTGCCCAGGCAGACGGGCGGGCGGGAGCCGGTGCCGTGGAGCTCGTAGGGGAGGGGCGCGGTCGGGTACGAGTGGACGTCGATGATCACCGCGCGGCCCGCGGCGGCGATCCGCGCCTCGACCGCCGCCGTCATCGCGTCGGCGTACGGGTGGAAGTACGCCTCCAGCAGAGGGCCGGGGTCGGTGCCCGGTGGGCGGAGCTGTTCGCGGTGGGTGGTGCGGGTGTAGACGGCGCCCATGCCGACGGCGAGCATCTCCTCCCGCTCGTCCGGGAAGCGCTCCGGGTCGACGACCAGCCGGGAGTGGTGGTTGACGAAGCGCCACGGGGCGGACGGGGCGGCCGCCGCCGCTGCGGCGGCCAGTTCGGCGGTGTGGGCGTCGGTGATGTGGTCGAGCTCGCGCTCCAGGTCCGCATCGTCCAACGTGATTCCCTCGCGCACCTGTTGGGGGAGGTGGCGGGATCCGTGCGGTACGTGCAGGAGGACCGGTGAGTCGACAGCTCCCGGGATGAGGGTGAACGGCTGCTGCGGATCACTCACGGGTACTCCTTCGGTGTGCTTCGTACGTTCCCGCACCAGCATCCCGGACCGGCCCCGGACCGTGCCGGGCGGCCTGTCCGTTCTTCTGGCGCCCCGTCACCGTGCAGGTCCAGCGGCTACCGTTGATCCTCGTGGTCGGTCGCGACGGTGCCCGGGAGGGGTGCACCGGGCGAACCGACGGGAACAGGGGGCGCACCGCATGCTGGATCCCATATCGATGGCCGCCATCACGGCGGTCCTCGGCGCCGTCGGATCGGGCGTGGCGAGCGAGGCCGGCAAGTGGGCCTGGGAAACCGCCGGCGGGCTGGTGCGGCGGATGGCCGGACGGGAAGTCGTCGCACCGACCCGGCCCGAGGACCGGGACGCCGTCGCGCGGATCATCCACGACAGCGTGCGCGACGACCCCGAACTCGCCCGGACGTGGAGCGCGTTCGCCCGCACCGTGCAGACCACCGGGGCGACGATCGGGCGGCCCCGGCTGCCCGCCTCCGTACGCTTCTTCACCGACCGCGAATCGGCGATGAAGCTGCTCGACCGCGAGGCGGGCCGCAAGGCGGACGGGCGCCCCCGGGTCGCCCTTCTGCACGGGGACGACTCCATGGGCACCAGCGCCCTCGCCGTGCACTGGGGCTGGCGCGCGGAGCACCTGTTCCCGGACGGGCAGCTCTACGTGGACCTCGGCCGCCGCGGCGCGGGCAGCGGGCGCACCGCCGGCAGCGCCCTGCGGGAACTGCTGCGCCAACTCGGCCTGCACGAAGGGCAGATCCCACCCTCGGAGGCGGAGCGCATCGATGCCTTCCGCCGTATCGTCGCGGACCGCAAGCTGCTCCTCGTCCTCGATCACGCCCGCTCCGCCGCGCAGATCGCACCGCTGCTCACCTCCGCCCCCTCCGTCCTCACGCTGGTCGTCGCCCGGCGTCCGTTCCCGGGTCTCGACGCGTTCCCGGTGCCCGTCGGGCCCCTCCGCGACCGGGACGCGGCGCGCCTGCTCACGAAGATCGTGGGCAAGGAGGTCATGCGCTCGGCCCGTGCGACGCTGCCCGCCGTGCTGGCACGCTGCGGCGGTTCGCCGTACGCCCTGCGCGCCGCCGCACCCCGGCTCCTCGACGCCGGGCCGCTCCCCGCGGCCCCGCCACCCCCTCATGAACCGACGGGAGGTCTCACGGTGAGCGACAGCGACCCCATGCGCACGGCCGCGGAGGACGCCTACCGGCTGCTGCAGCCGGACGCGGCCCGGCTGTACCGCCTCATGGGGCTACGGCCCTGGCCCGCCTTCGACGCGGAGGCGGCGGCACGGGTCGCGGGCATCGACGCCGACGCCGCCGAGGAGCTGCTCGGCGGGCTGACCGACGTGCTGCTGCTGGAGCACACGGACAACGGCCGCTACCGCTACCGGCCGTCCGTCCGCGCCCACGCGGCGGAAGCGGCCTACCGCCAGGAGGGCATCGGCGGCTGCTCGGCCGCCACGACCCGGGCCGTGGACCACTACCTGCGGCTGTCGGTGACGGCGGCGCGGGCCGCGCTCCCGGAGAGCTGGCGGGTGCCGGACGCCCTGGCCGAGGGTCCGGGCGACGTCGGCCTGGGGCGGGGGGACGCCGTGGCGCGGCTCGCCGTCGAACTGCCCAACCTCGTCGAAGCCGTCGCGACCGCCGAGGAGTTCGGAAAGCCGGACACGGTGCTGACGCTCTGCCGGGCCCTGTGGCCGCTCCAGCTCAAGGCGGGCCACCACGAGGCGGTGCTCCCGGCTCTGCGGATCGGGACAGCGGTCGCCGACGACCAGGTCCCCGGCAGCCGGGCCGCAGGGGCACTGCACGCTCAACTGGCTCATACCCTGGGTGAGTTGCAGCTCTGGGACGAGGCCGGTGCGGAAGCGGCGGCGGCCGCGCGCGACGAGCGGGCGGCCGGGCACACCCGCGGGCTGGCCTCCGCCGTCGAGTTCCTCGGCCTGCTGCGGCTGCGGCAGTGGCGCTTCCAGGACGCCCACGACTGCTTCGAGGAGGCGTACGCCGTTCTCGGCGGCATCGGCCCCGACGGCGAAGGCGCGGCGGACGTCCCCCGGGCGCGCGCCCTGCTGGAACGCCACCGGGGCCGCGCGCTGCGGGGGCTGGGGCGGCTGGACGAGGCCCAGGCGCAGGTGGAGCGTGCGCTGGCCGCCTTCCGGGCGAACGGCGAGGCCTACAACACCGCTCGGGCCCTCACGGATCTCGCCGAGGTCCTGCTGGCCCGCGAGGAGCCCGCCGCCGCGCTGCCGCTCGTCGACGAGGCGATCAGGATCCTGTCCGAGGAGAACGCCGACCAGCACGTGGAGCATCTGCGCCGTTTGCGCGGTCGGTGCTCGGGTCCGCGGGAGTAGCGCGGGGGGCCTGCCGCGTTCCGCTCGACCCGGTGTCGTCCGCCTCCGCCGTGATCACCACGGGGTGCGCGGTGCTGCCCGTGCGGACGGTCAGGCCGTCCGCCATCAGCGCGGCCCTCGGCCTCCCCGCCGCGAGCCAGGCGTGCACCGCCGACGCGTACGCCGCCGGGTCCGCGTCGGCCTCCGCTCCGGCGGTGAGCCGGAGCAGAGCTCCGTCGCGGGTCCGCACGACGCAGGACGAGGGTCCCGTGACGTACGCCGCGAGCGCGCAGTGCGGGTGGCGGGCCAGCACCTCGGCGGTCCACCGGCCGGGCGGGCCGAGCCGGGGGTCGTCCGGGGAGCCCGCCCGGAAAATGACGTCGGCCAGGCCGAGTTGCCCCGGATCTCGGGTGTCCTCGTGCACGGCGAGATGGCCGTCCCCCGCGCCCGCCGGCTCCCGGACGGGATCGGCGTACCGGGTCACGGCGACCTCCGCCCCGGTGTGCAAGCGCGTCAGCACACGCAGGGGAGCCGTCCGGGGGGCGGGTTCCGGGGCGGGCAGCGGCAGGGGTACGAGCAGGGCCCGGCCCGGCGGCTCGGGGGCTGCCATCAGCTCGTAGAAGACGCGCCTCAGCCGTACCGCCGCCTCGCCGGGCACCGAGGAGGTGAAGCGCATCGGACCCGCCTGCGGGGTGTGGTTCTCGACCAGCGCGTCCACCTGGCCGCGCAGCGGCGACCGGGCGTCGAGTCCCGGCGCGGTGCGGATGAAGCCGGCGATGGGGGCATCGGGGTCGAGGCCCCCCAGGGGCGCGGCCCCGAGGAGTACGGGGGTGCCGAGCGCGGCGGCGTAATAGGTGACGGAACCGTGGTCCCCGATGACCAGGTCGGCCGCGACGAGCGCCTGCCGCCAGTCCTCCAACGGGTCGATCAGCGCCAGGCCACAGCGCCTGGCCCGGTCCAGCCAGGCCCGGATCTGGCCGGGGCCGTGACCGTGCCAGATGTTGGGGTGGAGGACGGCGGCGATGCGGTACTCGTCGGCGGGAAGTTCCGATGTGAGCCGGGGGAGCAGTGCGGGCAGTACGTCGTCGCCGGACCCGCCGCCCTCGCCGTCCTCACCTCCGTCGCCCAGCAGCGACTGCGGACTCCAGGTCGAGTTGAGCAGCACGAGACGCTGGCCGCGCCCGACACCGAGCGCCCTGCGGAACCGGTCGCGGTAGGGGCGGGCCGCCAGCATCCGGTCGAAGCAGGGGTCGCCCGCGAGTACGGCGGTGGGCAGCGCCTCCGGGCAGGCGGCGGCCAGCCGGTCGAACTGTTCGGGGTGCGAGAGGACGAGGGCGTCGGCGAGGGGAACGCCGTCCGAGAGCAGCCAGTCCGGAGCGAGCCCGAAGACGGGGGGAGGAGCATCCCGGGACACCGCGTCCACATCCGGCCCGGCCCCCGGCCCCGATCCGGTGCTAGGTGCTCGGTGCTCGGTGCTCGGTGCTCGGTGCTCGGTGCTCGGTGCTCGGTGCTCGGTGCTCGGTGCTCGGTGCTCGGTGCTGCCAGCCTCTTAGTATAGCCAATACCGTGCGAAAGTATGATCAATTTCCCCTGGAGGTCGGCCAGTTCACCGCCGAAGCTGGCCGAGATCGCCAGATCCACCGGCGTCGCGAGGGCCTGCTCCCACGGCAGCACGGGCACCCCCATGTCCGCGAGCAGGTCGGCGACGCCCGACCGGAACGCCGACGAACCCGTGCAGGTGGCGAGCAGCTGCACCCCGAGGTCGTCGTGGAACAGCGGCAGGACGTCGAGCAGCCGGGTCGCCGAGGTGACGTTGTGCACGACGAGCAGCACACGACGGCACCGCACCCGCGTGGCCCAGCGCGCCGCGTCGTCCCCGACCGGCACCCGTATCCACGGGCCCTGCCCCTCGTCCATATACCGGCCCTCCCGCGCTCCCGGACACAAGCGCTGGCCACGATATATCGGCAGAGGGCCGGGGACGTCGCCGTCCCGTCCGGTGCGGAGCCGGAAGGGACGGCCTGGTCAGCGTGCGGTCACTGGCCGGAGCCGATCACCGGGTAGTGATCGGAGAGGTTCGTGTACGTGTAGCTCGTGCCCCAGCTGGAGACCGTCCACGGCGCGCTCTCCTCCTTGATCACGTCGTTCTTCCAGCCCGTCGGCTTCGCGTGGCCCACGCGGTGCAGCACGTGGTCCAGGTCCTCGCGCGGGTCGTCGGGGTAGCGCTCGGAGGCGATGGAGTTGTCGCGGGTGTCGAAGGAGTACGGGTGGCCCGTCCGGCTCTCCGGTGCGGTGAGGCCGGCGTCGGAGAGGAACGACGCGTACTCGGCCGAGTGCCCGTCGACGTTGAAGTCGCCCGCCACGACGACCTGTTCCGAGGCCGGTATGTTCTTCGCGTCGAGGAACGCGTCCATCTGCTTGAACTGCCGGCTGCGCATCTGCGCGGCCTCGCCCGCCGAGCAGCCGGGGTCGGTCGACTGGGCATGGGTGCCGACGACGTGGACCCGGGCGCCGTTGACGTTCAGGACCGTGTACGCGAAGCCCTTGTTCGACCACCAGTCGGCGCCGCAGGCGTCCTTGTAGACGTACTGCTCCTGGCGCACGATCGGCCACTTGCTCAGGATGGTGACGCCGCCGTCCTCCGGGGTCGCCGCCGCGTACGAACCGCCCGTCGCGTCCCAGCCGCTCTTGCTCCGGCCGACCACCGGGGTCTGGTACGGGTACTGGGCGGAGGCGTTCCGCAGCAGCGCGTCGGAGGCGCCGTTGTCGAAGGCCTCCTGGATCACCACGACATCGTTGCCCTGGAAGAACGAGGTCTTCGGGATCTCCGCCGCTCGGTGGTCCTGGCCCCAGTTGGGGTAGAGGGTCTTGCTGAAGAGGAACGCGTTGTACGAGAGCACCCGCAGCGAGGGGGTATCGGCGGCGGTCTCGGCGGCCGTTGCCTGCGGCGAGCTCACGGCCAGGGTGACGCCGGCGAGGGTGGCGGACAGGGCCACGCCGGTCAGACGGCGGAGCGCGGTGTTCGGCACGAGGTCTCCTGCGGTGTAGTGGGGGGTGGACTGGGTGCCCCCATCAAAGCAGCGGCAGTTACCCACGGGTAGACATCGGATGGCACGAGTCTGTCCGGACGGCTGCCATCCGGATTGCCGGCCGGGGCGCCGTTCTCTCAGGCGAGGGTCCCGTACACGATGAGGTTGTCGACCGGATGGCCCTCCGCGTCGAACTCCCCGTCGCAGGTGATGAGCCGCAGGGTGCTGTCCTTCGTCGGACCGTAGACCTTCTCGGTGGGGAACGCGTTCTTGCTGACCGCTTCCTTTCCCGTGACCGTGAAGCGCAGGGTCTTCCCCGCCCCGTCGCGGACCAGCACCTCGGCGCCCTTGCGGATCTTCCTGAGGTCGTGGAAGACGGCCCGTCCGAAGCGGGTGTCGTTGTGGCCGATCAGCACGGCAGGTCCCGGTGCGCCGGGCGCGGACCCGCCTTTGTACCAGCCGGCCGTCATGCCCTTCTCCGCGGGCGGGACCTCGACCGTGCCGTCCGCGTTGAGCCCCAGCTCCATCAGCGTGCTCTGCACGCCGATCGAGGGGATCGAGACCTGGGTGGGAGCGGGCTGTTCCGGCTCATCGGTCCGGGGCGGCGCGGCCGCAGTGGAGCCCGCCCCGCCCTGCGCCGAAGGGGAGGAGGTCGCGGCGGCTCCGGTGGGCTCGGCGGACGAGCAGCCGGCCAGCGCGACGCAGGCCGCGACGGCGGTCAACAGGGCGGCGGTCCGCCGGAAGCGGTGGGGCGTACGGGACGGCACAGGGGACTCCGGAATCAGGGCAGGGCAGGGCAGGACGGGGCAGGACGGGGAAGGGAGGGGCGCGGTGGCGCGCGTGGCGCGGGAGTGGCGCCGCCCCGGTGCGGGACGGCGCCACGGTCAGCGGTGGTGAGCGGTGCGGGTCAGCCGTTGCGGCCGTCCGCCGAGCGGCGGCGCAGCACGATCGTGCCCGCGCCCGCGAGCAGCGCGGCCCCGGCCACCGAACCGGCCAGCACCGCGGTGCTGTTGTCGCCGCTGACGGGGCGCTCGCCGGCGGCGACGCCGCCGCGCGGCGTGACGGCCGGGGCGGCCTGCTGCGGGCCGGCCTCCGTCGGCGCGGGCGCCGGGCGGTCGCCCGCCGCCACACCGCCGCGCGGGGCCACCGACGGCGCGGCTTCCCGCGGGGTCTCCGCGGCGGCCTCGCTCCGCTCCGGGGACGGCACGGCCTCGACGGGCGCAGACGGCTTCGGGGAGGTGTCGGCGAAGGCGGCGGCGGACGGGACCAGCACCGCACCCGCCGCGACAGCGGCGAGGACGACGGCACGCAGGGTGGGGCGAGAGGTCAAAGCGGTCATACGGATGGCTCCATTCCGGACTCGGCCCCGTGACGGTCCCGGATGCCTGTTCGCACCGGGGACGGGGCATGACGTCAGGCTGGCGTGGAGATATGAAGAAGCTGTCAGAACGCTGTGGTCATCCCATCAGGGGCCCGACGGCGTCGGTCCGGGCAGCCGCAGGACGAACGTCGACCCCTCGCCCTCGGTGCTCGTCGCGTCCACCGTGCCGCCGTGGGCCTCGACCAGTTTGCGGACGATGGCCAGGCCGAGGCCGCTGCCTCCCGTACGGCGGCTGCGGGACTTCTCGGCGCGCCAGAAGCGATCGAAGACATGGGGGAGGTCCTCGGCCGGAATGCCTGACCCGGTGTCCGTCACCTCGATCACCACCGACCCCTCGCCCTGTTCGCAGGCGGATGCGCGCAGGGTCACCCGCCCGCCCTCCGGGGTGTGCCGCACCGCGTTGGACACCAGGTTGCCCACCGCCTGCCGGAGTCTGACCGGGTCCGCGCGCAGGGCCGGGCCCGGGGCGGTGGCCGCGACGGCGAGCGTGACGCCCGCGCTCTCCGCCCGTGCCTGGTGCGCTGCGGCGACCTGGCTCAGCAGGTCACGGGCCTCGACGGACGCCGGATGCAGGCGCAGCACCCCGGCGTCGGCCGCGGCCAGGTCCTGGAGGTCGTCGATGATGTGCTGGAGCTGCACGGCCTCCTCCAGCAGCGAGGAGACGAACGCCGGGTCGGGGTCGGCCAGTCCGTCCTGGGCGGCCTCCAGCCAGCCCCGGATGTTGCTCAACGGGGTGCGCAGCTCATGGGCGACATCGCTCACCATGGCCTTGCGCTGCTCCTCCAGCCGCGCCCGGTGCGCGGACATGTCGTTGAACGCCGTGGCCAGCCGCCCGATCTCGTCGTCCGTCGAGACGGGCACGGATGCGGGCTGCTCCCCGTCCCGCATCCGCTGGGCGGCCCCGGTCAGCGCGTGCAGCGGGCGCACCAGCCGGGCCCCCGCGAACACCGACGCGCCCACGGTGAGGGCCAGCACGAGCGCCGCGGCGCCGGCGATCTTGGCCGTGTTCGCGGCGGAGAGGTCGAAGCCCGGGAGGGTCGCGCCGCCCTCGTCACCGATGAACAGCAGGGTGGGGGAGGCTACATAGGAGCTGAGCTGTTCGCTGCGGGCCGTCCCCACGCAGGACGCGATGGCCCGGTCGCCCTCCCCGGTGCGCTCCGTCGGGGCGACGGACGGGGCGGCCTCCTGCGGGCGGGCGTCGCGCGGCGTCGGCTCCGGGCGCGGCGCCAGGGGCCCGGCGTCGCCGGGCACGGGCACGGGCACGGAGACGGAATCCGGATCGCCCCAGGACAGGTCGTTGTTCAGCCGCACGCCCTCGCGGCCCTGGCGCTTCAGACAGGCGTCGGCCAGCTCGGTGAGCGCGTCGAGCGCCTTCTGTTCCGAACGGGTGGGGGTGTCCAGTGCGGCGAGATCGCAGCGGGTGCTCAGCGCGCGTTCGGGGTCGTTGCCCACGACCTGCACCCGGGGGCGGCCGCTCGCGCCGACCACCACGTCCGAGGCGATCCCGGCCCGGTTCAGGCACTCCACCTTGTCGTCGGCGGTCCGCCGCAAGGCCGTGCTGTCGGCCGCCGACAGCCGGAACGGCCCGACCGCCCGGGGATCGATCCGGTCGGCCGCCGTGCCCTGCCCGTCGGCGCCGCGCGCCGCCAGGACGGTGTCCACGGACAACGGGTCGACCACGGCGGACGCCTGCGGCGGGAGCGCGGGTGCGGTCGTCGCGGTGGCGGAGTCGGCGAGCGGCTGCCGGCTCTGCGTGGTCAGGGCGACCCGGCGGCCCGACTCCCGGGCCAGCTCCCGCACCGTCGCATCGACCCCGTCCCAGGTCGGGTTGCGGGCGGCGTAGTCCAGCAGCGTGTCGTAGATCCGGGCGTCGGCGGTGAGGTTCTGCCCCTGCTCCTGCTTGATCGCCCCCGAGGTGGTCTGTACGGCGATCCAGGCGGTGGCCGCCACCGAACACGCGGCCACCAGCGCCGACACGGCCAGCAGCCGCCCCAGCAGGCTCCGGCGCAACGGCAGCCGCGCCCGGCCCGGCCCGCCGCGCAGGCCGCCGTCCCCGCCGCGCGCCCTACGCACGCCGGGCCGCCTTCGCCGGGTCGGTGAGCTTGTAGCCGACTCCGAAGACGGTGAGCAGCCGCTCCGGCCGCCGCGGGGCCCGCTCGATCTTCTTCCGCAGGTTCATGACGTGCACATCGACGGTCCGGTCGCTGATGTAGCGGTCGAACCCGTGGAGTTCCTCCAGCAGCCGCTGCCGGCTGAACACCCGGTCCGGTCCCGCCGCCAGCGCCGCCAGGATCCGGAACTCACCCGGGGTGCACTCCACGGTCTCGCCGCCCACCGACACCTCGTGCCGCTCCGGGTCGACCACGAGGGTGCCGACGCGCAGGACGGGGTCCTCGGTCACCGGCTCCGGGGGAGCGGGCCGCCGGGTCCGCCGCAGCAGGGTGCGGACCCGGGCCATCAGCTCCCGCGGACTGTAGGGCTTGGTCATGTAGTCGTCGGCGCCGAGGTCGAGGCCGAGCAGCAGGTCGTCCTCGGTCGAGCGGGCGGTCAGCATCAGCACCGGGAGCCCGCGGTCCTCGGCCCGCAGCACCCGCACCACGTCCAGACCGTCGGCCCGGGGCATCATCACATCGAGAACGAGCAGGTCGGGCTCCTGGTGCCGGACGGCGTCGAGCGCGGCGAGGCCGTCGCCCACGATCCGTACGGCGTGTCCTTCCCGTTCCAGATAGCGGCGTACGAGCTCGGCCTGCTTCTCGTCGTCCTCGGCAACTATGACGTCTGCGCACACGCCCCCGATCGTAGAGCGACGGAGCGGTGGGACGACTCGGGTGTCGGGCGACGCGGCATCCGGACGTGATTCGGACGTGCTCCGGACGTGCTCCGGACGTGGTCCCGAAAGAGAACGGGCGCTCGGCGGTGACCCGTTCCGGTGTCGACTTTATGATCAATAGTGAGCAGATGTCATAAGAGAAATGGCGGAAGGCGGGGGCGAATCGGCCAGAAGCCGGGCGGAAATGAGCGCGAACGACCCCAGTGGTTCACGCAACCTCCTTATAGTGGTGCCGCGTTGATCGTATGGTCACAACGCGCGAAGCCGCCGCCACTGGAGTCCGTACGATGACGAACCCCTCGTCCGCCACGCCCGCGTCCCCGGCCGGCGCCGGCGGAGGCTGTCCCATGGGCGCCGGTCCGGGTGCCGTCGCGCTCAGCGGGCCCGGTTTCCACACCGAACCCCAGGCGCTCTACCGGTCCATGCGGCGCGAACACGGGCCCGTCGTCCCGGTCGAGCTGCCCGGCGGCTTTCCCGCCTGGCTCGTGATCGGCTACCGGGAACTCCACCAGGTCACCAGCGACGGGGAGCTGTACCCCCGGGACGTCTCCCTGTGGAACCAATGGGAGAACATCCCGGCCGACTGGCCGCTGCTGCCCATGGTGGGCACCCCCATGCCGTCCATCTACTTCACCGCCGGGGCCGAGCACCGGCGCCACGCCGAGATGGTCGTCCCGGCCCTCGAAGCGGCCGACCCCTTCGAGATCCGGCAGCACTGCGAGCAGTTGGCCGACCGGCTCATCGACGCCGTGTGCAGCCGGGGAACCGCCGACCTGGTCGCCGAGTTCGCCGAGCCCCTGCCCGTCCTCGTGCTCGCCCGGCTCGTCGGCTTCCCCGACGACGAGGGCGCCGACATCGCCCGGGTGCTCAAGGACCTCGCCGACGGCGGGCCCGGGGCCCAGAAGGCCCACCTGCGCTTCGGCGAGCACATGCACCGGCTGGTGGCGGCCAAACGGGCACGGCCCGGGGACGACGTGACCTCCCGGATGCTCGCCCACCCCGAAGCGTTCACCGACGAGGAGTACGCGCTCGACCTGATGGCCATCACGGCGGCCGGGCACCTGCCCACCGCCGACTGGATCGGCAACTCCACCCGGCTGATGCTCACCGAGGACCAGTTCGCCGACGCCCTGTCCGGCGGTCGGCACAGTGTCGCCGAGGCCATGAACGAGGTGCTCTGGGAGGACGCCCCCACCCAGATCCTGGCCGGGCGCTGGGCCGCGCGCGACGCCCGGCTCGGCGGACAGAACATCACCCGCGGCGACATGCTGCTCCTCGGCCTCGGCGCCGCGAACGCCGACCCGCACATCCAGCAGCAGGTCACCGCCGTCGCCCGCTCCGGGCAGGGCGGAAACAGTGCGCACCTGGCGTTCAGCCACGGCGAGTACCGCTGCCCCTTCCCCGCCCAGGAGATCGCCGAGATCATCGCCCGCACCGGCATCGAGGTGCTGCTGGACCGGCTGCCCGACCTCGAACTGGCCGTCCCCGCGAGCGAACTGGTCCGCCGGCCGTCCGCCTTCCTGCGCGGGATGACCGCGCTGCCCGTCCGTTTCACCCCCGTCCGCACGACAGGAGACGCGTTGTGAACTGCCCGCACGCCGAAGCCGCCCAAGCCGATCGCAGTGCCGGGGTCATCACCATCGATCCCCTGGTCCAGGACCTGGACGGGGAGACCGCGCGGCTGCGCGACGCCGGTGTGCTCGCCCGGATCGACCTGCTCGGCGTGCCGGCCTGGACCGTCACCCGGCACGCCGAGGCCCGTCGGCTCCTCGTCGACCCGCGGCTGGTGAAGGACATCAACGCCTGGGGGCTCTGGCAGAGCGGGGCGGTCACGCACGCGTGGCCGCTGATCGGCATGATCGACGCCGGACGCTCCATGTTCACCGTCGACGGGGCCGAGCACCGGCGGCTGCGCACCAAGACCTCGCAGGCGCTCACCCCGCGGCGGCTCGAAGCGATCCGGCCGGACATCGAGAAGTTCACCGAGG
Organism: Streptomyces sp. NPDC020884; assembly: GCF_044333935.1. NCBI lineage: Bacteria > Bacillati > Actinomycetota > Actinomycetes > Kitasatosporales > Streptomycetaceae > Streptomyces > Streptomyces sp. NPDC020884. Next base: position 165,232 of record NZ_JBIRRY010000004.1, read on the forward strand.
AACTGCTGGACGCCCTGGACGCCGGCCGGGGCGAGGACGGGGTCGTCGACCTGAAGGCGGTGTTCGCCCAGCCGCTGCCGATGCGGGTGGTCGGCCTGCTCATGGGCGTCGACGAGTCCCAGCACGCCATGCTGACCAGGCAGTACAAGGCGTTCTTCTCGATGCTCACCCCGCAGGACGAACGCCTGGCCCTGCTCGCCGAGCTGGACGTCTTCTACACCGACCTCGTACGGGAGAAGACCGCCCGGCCGACGGACGACCTCACCAGTGCGCTGATCCTGGCCGAGGAGGGCGGCGAGCCGCTCACCGAGGAGGAGGTGGTGGGCAACCTCAAGGCGATGGTCGCCGCCGGGCACGAGACCACCATCGGCCTCGTCCTCAACGCGGTGCGCGCCCTCCTCTCCCACCCCGACCAGTTGCGCATGGTGCTGGCCGGGGAGGTGGGCTGGGACGCGGTGATCGAGGAGACGCTGCGCTGGGACACCCCCACCACCCACCTGCTGATGCGGTTCGCCACCGAGGACATGACCGTGGGCGACGAGACGATCCGGAAGGGCGAGGGAGTCGTCATCTCCTACCGGGCCGTCGGACGCGACATCGAGCAGCACGGCCCCGACGCCGACGCCTTCGACATCACCCGCTCCACGCGCAGCCGCCACATGACCTTCGGTCATGGCCCGCACATCTGCCCCGGCGCGGCCCTGTCGCGCGTCGAGGCGGGCATCGCGCTGCCCGCCCTGTTCGGGCGGTTCCCCGGACTCGGCCTCGCCGTCCCGGACGCGGAGATCACCAAGCTCCCGGTGATGACGCAGAACGACATGGCCGCCTTCCCGGTCCGCCTCGGCTGACGGCCCGCGGGCCGGACGGGCGGGGCCCGGGAGGACGGAATAGATCCTGGTTGCCGAAGATTCGATCGTGGTAACTTCGCCGTCAGCCATGTGAGTTGGACCGACTCGGCGGGGGATGGTCGGCGATGAATGCTGTCCCGCACGGGTACCCGGGACCGGACCTGGTGCAGATCCTGGTCGATGCGCTGACCCTGCTCGACTGCGTCAAGGACCGGGGGCAGCGGTTCGAGTTCGTGGACGCGGTGGCGTACCGACTCGACGTCGAACTCACCTACCCGGACAGCACCCCCCGCATCGACATGATGCATCTGGTCCGCAAGGTCATCCACCGGCCCGGCGGCCCCGAGGCGATCCTCTACGCGGTCCGCGCCGTCTCCGGCAAGGACGACGCCGAGCGGATCGCCGCCGAGGCGGGCATCCGGACCGACGGCGACCGGCCGGCGTTCCGGCCCGCGCCCCTCTTCGCCGAGGACGTCGCCCGCCAGGCGCGCCGACTGCTCGGCGAGGCGAGGGACGTCGACGCCGGACGCCTGCGCGCCCTGCTCGGCGAGGAGCTGCCCGGGGAGCTGCCGGACGGCGGGACCCCGGCCGAACTCTTCGACCACGCCCAGGACATGACCGCACGCGCCGACGGCCTCCCCGCCGCGGTCGTGCTGGTCGAGGCGGCCGCGGCCCTGTCGGCCGAGCGGGGCGCACCGCTGCGCCGGTGGTCGGACAGCTGGGCGGCGGGGGACCCGGCCGCGCCGGTCGATGACGCCCGTGCGGCGGCGCCCGGCGCGGCGGCGGCGCCCGGCGCGGCGGCGGCGCTCGCCGCCTGCCGGCAGCGCCTCGACCGGCCCGTCGCCCCCGACCCGGCCGTGCCCCGGTGCCTGGTCGTGATGGTCGACCCGGCCCACGACGGTTCGCCGGACGTCTTCGTCCGGCACTGGATCAACAAGGCGCCCGGCTACTGGCGGCCGGAGCCGAGCCCCGTGGAGACCGTCACGCTGGACACCCTGGCCGGGGCGGTCGAACGCGCCGTCGAGCAGGGCGAGGCGCTGTGGGCCGCCGGTCCGGCAGGCGGCGAACAGGGCCCGGTGCACGTCGAGTTCCTGCTGCCCTTCGAGCTGCTCAACCACGACATGGCCCGCCTGGAACTGGGTAGCAGAGCCCTGAGGCCCTGGCCGATCGGCATGCGCTACCGCGTGCACCTGCGCAGCCTGGACCGGATGCGCGGCGACGCCGGGCAGCTGCGCCGCTGGCAGGCCCGCTGGGATCGGCTGCGGACCGCGCCCGCCCCGGCCGCCCACCGCTGGAAGGCCGCCGACCGGGACGGGTTCGAACGCTGGCGCGCCCATCTCGCCGGCGACGAATCGCTGACCGCGGTCATCCTCGACGCCCCCGCCGTCCAGGGGCACGGCCTGGAGGCGCTGCAGGCCGCCGTCGTCGAGGGCATCGGTCTCGCCGCCTGGGACCGCAGGGCCGAGGGCACCTCGCACTCCAGCGAGCTGCTCACCCTGCTGCTGGGGCATCCGTACGCGCAACTGCCGGAAACGGTGAACAGGTTGAGGATCGGGGCGGAGATCGAGGAGAACGGCCCGCTCTGGGTGGGCCGGCATATCGCCTTCCTCTGGGACGATCCTCACCGACTGGTCGATCGTGAGGAGTTGTTGTCGGCATGACCGGACAGACCCCTGCCGCACCGCCGCCGTCGCCGCCCTCGTGGTGGGTCTTCCACGCCACCGGGCAGGCGCCCGACGGCCGGCCGCCGGAGCTGCCCGCGCCGCCGCCCTGGCGCACGTTCCCCGGCGGGCCCCTCCAGCCGCCCCCGCCCGAGGACGACCGCGCGGCGGACCGTCGCCTCGGCCGGATCCAGGACGGGCCGCAGCTGCGCCGTGAGGAGATCGACGCGGTCAACGCGGCCCTGCTGCTGCGCCGCCCGCTGCTCATCACCGGTCCGCCGGGCGTCGGCAAGTCCACCCTGGCCTATCTGATCGCCCGTGAGCTGGGGCTCGGCCGGGTCCTGCCCTGGAGCGTCGTCAGCCGCTCCACGCTCAAGGACGGCCTGTACGCCTACGACGCGATCGGCCGCGCCCAGGCCATCGCGGCCTGGCGGGCCGCCGAGACCGCCGACCCCGGCCCCGGCAGCACCGGGACCGGTCAGGAGGGCCAGGCAGCGGGCGGCGAAAAGCCCCCCGCGCTGGGGGACTTCGTCACCCTCGGCCCGCTCGGCACCGCCCTGCTGGCGTACGAGCGCCCCCGGGTGCTGCTCGTCGACGAGCTCGACAAGAGCGACATCGACCTGCCCAACGACCTCCTGCACGTCCTGGAGAACGGCAGCTACGAGATCCCCGAACTCGTCCGCAGCAACGAGGAGTCGGCGACCGTGTTCACCGACGACCCGCGCGGCACGGCGGGCGTCGAGGGCGGCCGGGTGGAATGCGCGCAGTTCCCCGTCGTCGTCATCACGAGCAACGGCGAACGGGAGTTCCCCGCCGCGTTCCGCCGACGCTGTCTGCCGCTGGAGATGCTGCCGCCGGGCCGCGAGCAGCTGATCGGCATCGTCGTCAGCCACCTGCGGCGACGCCCGGAGGGCGTCGAGGCGCTGGTGGACGAGTTCGAGAACCGCCTGCGCGGCGGCGGCACACAGTCGATCGACCAGTTGCTCAACGCCGTCCAGCTGACGACCGCGGGCGGTTTTCAACCCGATGCCGACGGGCGTAAGCTCATCGAGATGCTCCTCCGAGACCTCTCGAAGGGCCGCTGATGAACGGCTTGCCCAGGGAGCGTGCTCCGGGCCCCGCGTCCGTGCCGGCCGACTCCCCCGATCGCGACACCGGCGACCGACCCGAGGACGGCAGCCCGCACGACCCGGGCGGGGCCGATTGGATGGAGCTCGCCGACGCCGCCTGGCTCGCCGCCGCCCGGCTCGACGCCCACCGCACCACCGCCCCGGATCACCGACCGGACGCCGAACGGCCCTCCGGCGCGCCCCGCCCCGCCCACGCGTCGCCCGACGGCCCCCGGCCCGCCGGGACGCCCGACCCCCTGCTCGACCCGGTCCCCGACGCGCCGTCCCGCCCCGGGCCCGACGCGGTGCCCGGGGTCTCCGGGCTGCCGGGACCACCGGCGTACGAACGGGAGATCCGGACCGTCCGGGAGCGCACGCGCACCGGCCCCGACCGGCTGCCCGGCCCCGGCCCCCGGGCCGTGCGGACGGCCCCGCTGCGGCTGGCCAGGTCCCTGCGCGGGCTGGGCCGCAGGGTGCCCACCGGGAGCCGGAGCACGCTGGACGAGGAGAGCACCGCCGAGCACGGGCTCACCGACGGGCTGTGGGTCCCCTACTTCCTCCCCGACCGGGAGCGGGCGTTCGACCTGGTGCTCCTGGTCGACCGCGCCCCCACCATGCCGCCGTGGCACGGCACCGTCCGCCGGATCGCCGACGAAGCCGCCCGCAGCGGGGCCTTCCGCGATGTCCGCACGGTCGGTGTGACCCTGCCCGCCGCCGACCAGGACCCCTTCCTGCGCTGGCCCGGCGGGCGCGACGGCGACCCCGCCGAACTGCTCGACGGCCGGGGCTCGCGGCTCTTCCTCGTCGTCACGGACGGACTCGCCCACGGCTGGGCCGGCATCGGGGCCGACCGGTTACTGGAGCGGCTCGCCGCGGGCGGGCCCACCGCGCTCGTCCACCTCCTGCCGCCCTATCTGCGCCACCGCTCCTCGCTGTTCCCCTTCCGCGCCCAACTGGACGCCGGGGGGTTCGGCGCGCTGAACCGGCGCTTCCACTGCCGCCCGCCGCACGGCCTGCGCGACCCCGTCCGGCCGCTGCCCGAACCGGACGACGAGACCGTGCCCGTGCCGGTGCTCAGCGTGCGCGCCGGGTCCTTCCGTGCCTGGGCCGACCTGGTGACCGGCGAGCGCGGGGTGCGACGCACGCTGCCGGTGGTCCTGGCCGGCGCGATGGCCAAGGGCGCCTCGGCCCCCGGACTGCGCACCCCGGTCATCGGCGGTCCCCGCGCGGCGGCCGCCGCCGTACGCAGGTTCCGTTCGCTCGCCAGCCCGTTGGCCCGGCAGCTCGCGGTGCTGCTGGCCCTGGCCCCGATGGACTTCGCCGTCATCGAGGAGCTGCGCGACCTGGCCCTGCCGGACGCCGGCCCCGAGCACCTCGCCGAGGTCATGATGGGCGGGCTGATCGACTGGGACACCGACGACGAGGGCGGGCCGGACTTCGCCGACGACGTGCGTGAGGCCCTGCTCGCCACCAGCACCAGAACCCAACTCGCGCGCACCGTCAGCCTGCTGGCGGAGCTGCGCACCGGCGAGGGCCACGGCGCACGCCTGCGCGCCGCCCTCCACGACCCGGTGCGCACCGCCCTGCCCGGCCCGGAGCCCGGGGCCCGGCCCTGGCTCCGGATCGAACTGGCCGTCCTCCGGGCGCTGGCAGGCCCCTACGCGGGCCGGGCCGCCCGGGTGGCCGCCCGTCTGGTGCGCCCGTCGGACGGCCCCTCGGCCCGGCCGGGTGAGATCGGGGCAAAACCGATGGGAGGCGCGCGGAATTGGGCAAAGCTGCCCTCGAATGGCGTCGTTTCACCAGGAGGACCCGTGTCGCCCACGACACCCCCAGCAGCTGACATCTCGGCACCGGCTGACAACACCGCCCGGAGGGCTCACGAGGACATGGAAGTCAAAGCGCCGGAAGTACGCTTCGTCCGTTCGGGTCAGCCGAAGATCATGGGCAACGTGCCGCCCAAGAATCCCAACTTCACGGGCCGTGAGGCGCTTCTCGAGGCCGTGCGGCGGCAACTGGCCGAGGACGAGACGACGGCGGTCCTCCCGCACGCCCTGCACGGCCTCGGCGGCGTGGGCAAATCGCAGATCGCCGTGGAGTACGTCTACCGGCACAGCGGCGACTACAACGTCATCTGGTGGATCCCCGCCGAGAAGGAGAGCTTGATCCTGGCCGCCCTCGCCGAGCTGGCGAGCAGCCTCGGTCTGGAGGTCGGACCGCAGGCGAACACCGCCGTGCCCGCCGTCCGCGAGGCCCTGCGCACCGGAAAGCCCTTCGGCAACTGGCTGCTGGTCTTCGACAACGCCGAGAACATCGAGGCGGTCCGCTCCTACTTCCCCAACGGCGGCCCGGGAAAGATCATCGTCACCTCGCGCAACCGCGAGTGGGAGCGGGTCGCGACGCCGCTCAGCGTCGACGTCTTCGACCGTGAGGAGAGCATCGCCCTGCTCAAGCGCCGGGCCCGCGGACTGAGCACGTACGACGCCGACCGGCTGGCCGAGGCGCTCGGCGATCTGCCGCTGGCCATCGAACAGGCCGGCGCCTGGCACGCGGCCACCGGCATGCCGGTCGACGAGTACCTCCAGCTGCTGGACGAACGCCGCCCCGAGATCCTCGAACTGGCCCCGTCGCCCGACTACCCCCTGCCGGTCGCCGCGGTCTGGGACATCTCCCTCGGCCGGCTGTCCGCCGAGAACCCGGCCGCCCGCCAACTCCTCCAGATCTGCGCCTGCATGGCCCCCGAACCCATCCCGCTGAGCATGCTCCGCGGCGGCCGCAACGTCCAGATCACCCCGGAGCTGGACCGGGTGCTGCGCGACCCGCTGCTGCTCGCCCGTGCCACCCGGGACCTGAGCAAGCTCTCGCTGGTCCGCCTCGACCACAAGGCCGGCACGCTCCAGATGCACCGGCTGATGCAGAACGTCATCGTCGCCCGGATGGAGCCGGAGGAGCGGGAGCAGATGCGCAACGCCGCGCACCTGCTGCTGACCACCGCCAAGCCCGGCGGACCCGCCTCACCGGAGCAGTGGCCCGCCTACCTCGGACTGCTGCCCCATGTGATCGCCTCCGAGGCGGTCGGCAGTTCCGACGCCTGGGTGCGTGACCTGGTCTTCGACATGGTCACCTTCCTCTACTACTGGGGCGCCCACGAGACGGGCGCGGACCTGACCCGGCAGGCGTGGGAGGCCTGGCACGAGCAGTCGGGCGAGGAGGACCTGCACGTCATCCGGATCACCAAGATGCTCGGCTTCTACCTCCAGCACCTCGGCCGGATCGCGGAGGCCGCGGCGCTGAGCGAGCAGGCCCTGGAGACCTCGCGCAGCGCGCCGATCCCGGAGGAGGAGCTCATCGACTCCATGCTCCAGATGGCCGGTTCGCTGCGCTACCGGGGCGACTTCTACGCCGCCCGCGACCTGGACGCCGAGGCCTTCGAGCGGTCGAGCGACCTCTACGGCCCGGAGGACCCCACGACGCTGAGCGCGGCGCACAGCTACGGCATCTCGCTCCGGGTGAGCGGAGAGTTCCGGCGAGCCCAGGAGATCGACGAGGAGACCGTCAGGCAGCGCCAGTTGCTGTACGGGCCCACCAGCGGACTTACGCTCAACACGCTGAGGTCGCTGGCGACGGACGTCCGCGAGGCGGGCGACTTCCTGGAGGCCAGGTCCCTCCAGGAGTCGACGTACCAGACGCATCTGACCCACTTCGGCGCGACCAACGCCGCGACGATCCGAGCCGCGCTGAACCTCGCGATCTGCCGCCGCCGCGCGGGCCATCTGGAAGGTGCCGCGGAGCTGTCCGAGGCGGTCCTCGAGCAGTTCACCACCCGGTACGGGGCGGAGTACCCGGAGACGCTGGGGGCCGCTCTGGCGGCCGTCGTCGACCGGCGGATCGCGGGCAGGCTGGAAGACTCCCGGCGGCTCGGCCGGCAGATCCTCGGCCGCTACCGCGACATCCTCGGCGAGCACCACCCGTACACGATGTGCGCCATGGTCAACGTGGCCGCCACGCTGCGGGCCATGGGCGATGTGGAGGAGGCCGAGCGCCTGGACACGATCGCCGGGCAACGGCTCCGCGCGGACCTGGGCGAACGGCACGTCTACGCCCTTGCGGCGGCGCTGGGCCGGGCCAACGACCATTACGCCCGGCTGGACTTCGCCGGTGCGCTGGAGGTCGACAGCGCCACCCTGCCGCTGCTCACCGAGGTGTCGGGCGCCGACCATCCCTTCACCCTCGCCTGCGTCGCCAACCTCTCGCTGGACCAGCGCGGACTGGGCCGCTCGGCCGAGGCGGACCGGCTCAACGCCCAGGCGGTGGAAGGACTGACCCGGGTCCTGGGCGAGCAGCATCCGTGGCGGACCTCCGCACGGCTGCACCAGCGCATCGAATGCGACGTGGCGGTGATGCCGTTGTGAGGGAGCGGATCACGGCCGCCTGAGCCGGCCGGACACACCGGACAGCCGGCCCGGGACGGCCGGGACCACCGACGGGGGCGACACATGACCACGGTCATCTTCATCCACGGCACCGGAGTGCGGCCGCCGCACGCCGAAGCCCTGCACGCGCGGGTCAGCGCCTCGCTCGCCGAGGTGGCGCCCGGCGTGCGGGTCGTGCCCCTGGACTGGGGCGAGCGGTACGGGGCGCGGCTCGCCGCCGACGGGGCCAGCATCCCGCACGACGCGTCCCGGGCCACCGGACGGGACGTCGGGAGCGAGGACGACGAGGAGACCGCCGGCTGGGAGCGCCTCTACCGCGACCCGGAGGCCGAGCTGGCCCTCGCCGCCGCGCGCGGCCCCTCGGGAGAGATACCCCCGGGCGCCGCCTTCCCCGACGAGGAGTTCCGGGAGCGGCTGTCCGCGCTGGCCGTCCGGGGCGAGCGGGCCGGTCCGGAGCTGGGTCCCGGCCTCGGCGCGAAGGCCGCCGCCCTGGCCCGGAGTCCGCTGCTCGCCCCGGCCGCCGACGCCCTGGATCCCGAAGCCCTGGCGACGCTCCTGGCCCGTGCGCTGGCCGCCGCCGTGATCGGCGCGGCCCTCGCCGAGGACGCGCCCGTGATCTGCGACGGCGCCACCCGCGACGCCGCGGTGGAGCGGATCGCCGGGGAGCTCGGCGGCGCGGCGCCCGGCACCGGCCGTGGGCCGGTGGGCCGCTTCGTCGCCCGGCCCGTGCTGCGGCTCGGCACCCGTTACGCGGTACGCCGCCGTCGCGCCCTCACCGGGGCCGCCCACCCGGCGGCGGGCGATGTGCTCAAGTTCCTCGTGCGCGGCGGACCCCTGCGTGCCGCACTGCGCGAGCTGGTCGCCGCCGCGGAGCCGCCCGTCGTCCTGCTCGGGCACAGCCTCGGCGGGATCATCGCCCTGGACACGCTGATCGAGGGCCCGCTCCCCGGCGTCCGCCTGCTGGTCACGGTGGGCTCGCAGGGGCCGTTCCTGTACGAGACAGGGGCGTTGCCCCACCTGGAGCACCCGCAGCCGCTGCCCGCCCACGTCCCCGCCTGGCTGAACATTTATGACCGCCGCGACCTGCTCGGCTACGCGGCCGCGCCTCTGTTCCCCGGCCGGGCCGAGGACCTCGCGACCGACAACCGGCAGCCGTTCCCCGCCGCCCACAGCGCCTACTGGACGGACCCGGCCGTCTACCGCGCCATCGGGGAGCGGCTGCCGTGAGCGCACGCACCGTCGACCCGGCCCGCGTGGTGGCGCTCGTCGTCGGCGTCGAGCGCTACGCCGCCGGGCCCCGCTGGACGCTGCCAGGCCCGGTCCGTGACGCCCTGCGCTTCCGGGACTGGCTGCGCTCCACCGGTGTGCCGGACGCCAACATCCTGCTGCACCTCGCCCCGGCGGACGGCCCGGTCGGGGCCACCGGGGGGCGGCCCGCCGACCACGAGACCCTGCGGCGGGTCCTGGTCCACGAACTGCCCGCCCGGCAGGGCGACCTGCTCTGGGTCTGGTGGGGCGGGCACGGCGTCCTGGACCGGGAGGAACACCTGCGGCTCTACTGCGCCGACGCCACCGAGGAAGACCGCCGCAACATCGACCTGGAGTCCGCCCGCCGCCGCTTCAGCAGCGATGTCCTGCCCGGGTTCGCCGTGCAGAACTGGGTCGTGGACGCCTGCCAGACCTTCGAGGAGCGCCACAACCCGGCCGTCACGATCCCGGACGGGACGCTCCCGGCCGGGCAGCGACTGCGGGTCCACCAGCAGAACGTGCTGCTGGCGGCCGACCGGGGGCAGCGCGCGGCCAACGACCCCGTACGCGGTCTGGGCGTCTTCTCGGACATCCTGCTGCGCGAGCTGTCCGCGCTGCCCGGGGATCCGGCACCCGACCCGGAGGCGCTCATCGCCGCTGTCCGCGACCGCTTCGAGCGGCTGCGCGCCGAGCGGATCCGCACCCAGCTGCCCGCGCTCCACCTGTACCGCCCCGGACACGCCGAGCACCTGCCCGCCTCGCCCGCGCCACCCGGGCCCGTCGCGCCACCCGGGCCCGTCGCGCCACCCGGGCCCGTCGCGGGAGCCGGCTCCGGACCCGACCGGAGCGGCGGCGGGCTGGTCCGGGTCGTCGAGGCGCTCCTCGCCTACCCGTTGATGGGCGACCGGGACGAACGCCAGGCGCTGGTTTCGGAGTTGGACCCTGTCCTGGTGGCCCGGATGCCACGGCACGCGGTGCCCCGGACCGACATCCTGGGCATCCTGCGGACGGTGCGCAGGCGCCCCGACGGGGTATGGGACCTCTTCCGGGCCGTCACGCTGCTCGACGACGACCCCGGCAGATCGGCCGAACTCCGCGATGCGCTGGGGGAGTTCCTGGTCGGCGACCGGCCGGGGGCGTGATCGACCGGCGTGATCGCACGGGTTTCCGGCAGGCAACCCATTCGTCATGATGGGTAGGGACGGGTGGCATCGTGTGCCGCCGGACCGAAAAAGGGGGAACAGGCCTTGCAGCAGACGGCACCGGGCGGGAATCCGGCCGACTACCTGGAGTCCGACCTCGCGGATCTGACCGAGGTGAGCGTGGCCGCCGTGCGCGCCCTCGCTCCCGCGCCCGGACCGCGTCTGCTGGCGGAGATCCGAAGAGCGCGTACCAGCACGCTGTCCGGCGAACCCCCCACCGCCCGCGCCGACTGAAGCCCTGCGGGCCGCCCCGGCCGGAGGATTCCGCCGGGCACGTCGGGACCAGGACAGAGGAGCGCGGGTGAACAGACCTATGCGGATGCCCGGCCGTTGGTTCGACGAACTCGCCTCCGGTGGCGGTTCGGCAAAGGCCGTGGCCTTTCTCGTGGACGCGGAGCGGGCCCGACGCCTGGTGCTCCTCGGTGAGCTGCTGGGACGGCTGGAGGAGCGGCCCGCGCTGCTCGGCCCCGCCGACCTGGACGCGATCTGGCGCACCGTCGAGAGCGCCGAGGCCCACCGGCCGGGCTCTGTGGAGGAGTTGCTGCTCAGCCCGCAGGTCGGCAGCTGGCTGGCCCATGCGCTGCGCCGGCTGCACGGCACCGCCGTCGGCTCTCCGCTGTGGGTGGAGACCGGGCACCTGGCCGCCGTCGCCGTGGTGGCCGCCCTGCGGGCCGGGACGTCCGCCGATCTGGTCGTGCCCGCGGGGGAGGGGGCGGTGGCCCTGCCGACGCTGGGTCTGGTCCGGCTGCCCGGCGCTCCGGCCCCGGGATTCCGGCCGGTGCGCGCGCTCGTCCGGGACGGGGAGCTGACGCTGACCGCTGCCGGGCGGGCCGTCGGCGCGCGGGCGTTCGCTCTGAGGCCGCTCGAAGCGCCGCCCAGCGCCCTGTGGTGCCCGATGCACCGCCTCCCGGTCCGGCCGGGCGGCCCCGCGGTGCCCCTCGACGACACCGACCCCTACCGCGACCTCGACCGGCCGATTCCGCCACGCCGGCTCAGCCCCGGCGAACTCACCGCCTGGCAAAGGCATTTCACCGAAGCGGTCACGCTGCTCGGCTCCGGCCCGAACGCCGGGGGCGCGGGGCCGGGCAGTCTGCGCCCCGAGGAGATCAGACGCATCGTCCCCTGGCCCGGACCGTTGCCGAACGGCCCGGTCGAGGGGCTCAGCGCCTCCACTGCGGACGCCTTCGGCTCCATGGTGGTGGCCGGGCCCCCGGACGGCGCGGCGCTCGCCGAGGCGATGGTCCACGAGTTCCAGCACAGCAAGCTCGGTGCGCTGCTCCACCTCTTCGCGATGCTCGACGAGGACCGTGAGGAGGCGCACTACGCCCCGTGGCGCTCGGACCCGCGCCATCTGCCGGGGCTGCTCCACGGGGCGTACGCCTTCGTCGGCGTCGCCGGGTTCTGGCGGGACCGGATCGGCGACCGGGCGGCCGACCCGCTGGACCTGGCGCCCTTCCGGTTCGCGCTCCGCCGCATCCAGACCCGGATGGTCCTGCGGACCCTGGCGACCCGGGCCGCGCTCACCGGACCCGGCCGCCGGCTGGTCGCCGGGCTCACCTGCACCGTCGACGGCTGGCTGCGCGAACCGGTGGACGGGCGGGCCGTGGCGCGGGCGCGGGCGGCGGCGGCCGGCCACCGGGTCGAGTGGCGGCTGCGCAATCTGCGGTGCGGAGACGAGGAGCGCGCCGCTCTGGCGGCGGCGCTGCGCTCCGGGGCCCCGCCGCCGCCCGTACGGCAGCCCCGCCTCGTCCCGGCCGCCGAGCGCACCCACTGGCGGGACGTGCGGGGTGCGCTCTACCTCCGCCCGGACGCCGCGCCGGACGGCGTCCGTCCGCGGGCCGAGCCGTGCCACGCCGATGTGCTGCTGGTCCGGGGCGAGGCCGCGTCGGCGCGGGAGGCGTACCGCGAGCGCTGGTCCGGCACACCGGGGGACCCGCATCTGCTGGCGGGCTGGCTGCTGGCGCACACCGCGCTCCACCCCGGCCACCGGCGGCTCCTCGCCCGCCCGGAGAGGTTCGCCGCCGCCGTCGCGGGGGTCGGACCGGACGGGTGGGAGCGGGCCGCCCGCCGGCTGGCCGGGCCGGCGTCACCCGCCTGAGCTGGCCCGATGTGCCGTACGGAGCCCTCGCCGAGCCCCGTCGCGCGTGAGGCGCATCACGCTGAGTGAAATTCTCGGCATACATTTTGCCGGACTGGGGAGGGGTCCAGGCCGCTGGTGCGCCGTATCCCGGTCCACCGCGCAGCACGCCCCGGCCGAACCGGAGGGGGCATTTCAGGCACGGAAGGCGAAAATCGACATGTCGGCGCTCAGCTCCATCCACATCGACGGCACCTGGCGGGCCGCCGGATCCGGCGCGACGCGCGAGGTCCTCGACCCCGCCGACGCCACCGTCCTGGCCGTCGTCGCTGAGGGCGGCGTCGAGGACACCGATGCGGCGATCGCGGCGGCGCGGCGCGCCTTCGACGACGGCCCCTGGCCGCACAAGCCCGTCGCCGAGCGGGCCGGGCTGCTGCGCCGGGTCGCCGAGCTGCTCCAGCGGGACCGCGAGGAGATCGCGATCACCGAGAGCCGCGACACCGGCAAGACCCTCGAAGAGGGCCGGGTCGACGTCGACGACGTCACAGGCGCCTTCCGCTACTTCGCCGACCTCGTGATGAACGAGAGCGGCGGCCGGGTCGTCGACGCGGGCGACCCCGAGATCCACAGCATCGTCGTGCACGAGCCCGTCGGCGTCTGCGCCCTGATCGCCCCCTGGAACTACCCCCTGCTCCAGGCCAGCTGGAAGATCGCCCCGGCCCTCGCCGCCGGCAACACCTTCGTGCTCAAGCCCAGCGAGGTCACCCCGCTCTCCACCGTCCACCTGATCCGGCTGCTCTCCGAGGCCGGTCTTCCCGACGGCGCGGCCAACCTGGTCACCGGCGCGGGCGACCCGGTGGGCGCCCGGCTCTCCGAGCACCCGGATGTCGACCTGGTCTCCTTCACCGGCGGCCTCGCCAGCGGTACGAAGGTGGCCCAGGCCGCCGCGCCGACCGTGAAGAAGGTGGCCCTGGAGCTCGGCGGCAAGAACCCCAACGTGGTCTTCGCCGACGCCTGCGCCACCGAGGAGGGCTTCGACACGGCCGTCGACCAGGCGCTGAACGCCGCGTTCTTCCACAGTGGCCAGGTCTGCTCCGCCGGGGCCCGCCTGATCGTCCAGGACTCCGTCAGCGAGCGCTTCGTCACCGAGCTGGCCCGCCGCGCCGACGCCATCCGCCTCGGCCGGGGCACCTTCGACGGCGTGGAGTGCGGCCCCCTCGTCTCCGCCCAGCAGCTCGCCAAGGTCGAGGCGTACGTCGCCTCCGCCCGCGCGGAGGGCGCGATCGTCCGGGCCGGCGGCGAACGCCCGGCCCCCAGCGACGTGCGGCCCGAGGGCGGCTACTTCTACCGGCCGACCGTCCTGGACGGCTGCCACCGCGGGATGAAGGTGGTCCGCGAGGAGACCTTCGGCCCGATTCTCACCGTCGAGACCTTCCGTACCGAGGAAGAGGCCATCACGCTGGCCAACGACACCGACTACGGCCTCGCGGGCGCGGTCTGGACGACGGACGCGGGCCGGGCCCGCCGGGTCGCCGGACGGCTGCGCCACGGCACCGTCTGGATCAACGACTACCACCCCTACCTGCCGCAGGCGGAGTGGGGCGGCTTCGGGAAGTCCGGCACGGGACGCGAGCTCGGCCCGACCGGGCTCGCCGAGTACCGCGAGTCCAAGCACATCTACCAGAACCTGAACCCGCGCCCCCAGCGCTGGTTCGCCGGCTGACGCCTGCGGGGACCGGGCCCCCTCTTCCGGGATCCGCCCGGTCCCGACCGGCTGTTCGCAGCACCACGCACACGCACGAACCTTGCAGAAGGAGCAGTGACCGATGCCTCCCACCCCCCGCAGCACCGCAGTCCCCGACGGCCCCGTGGCCGACTACGTGATCGTCGGCGGCGGCACCGCCGGATCGGTCATCGCCTCCCGGCTCACCGAGGACCCGGACGTCACCGTCACGGTCGTCGAGGGCGGCCCCACCGACATCGACCGCGACGACGTGCTCACCCTGCGCCGCTGGCTCGGCCTCCTCGGCGGTGACCTCGACTACGACTACCCCACCACCGAACAGCCGCGCGGCAACTCCCACATCCGGCACAGCCGCGCCCGCGTGCTCGGCGGCTGTTCCTCGCACAACACGCTGATCAGCTTCAAGCCGCTGCCCGGCGACTGGGACGAGTGGGCCGAGGCCGGCGCCGAGGGCTGGGGCGCGGCCGCGATGGACCCGTACTTCGCCAAGCTGCGCAACAACATCGTCCCGGTCGACGAGAAGGACCGCAACGCCATCGCCCGCGACTTCGTCGACGCCGCCCAGCAGGCGGCCGGAGTCCCGCGCGTGGACAGCTTCAACAGCAAGCCGTTCCACGAGGGGGTCGGCTTCTTCGACCTCGCCTACCACCCCGAGAACAACAAGCGCTCCTCCGCGTCGGTGGCCTACCTCCACCCGCACATCGAGGCAGGCGACCGCCCGAACCTCCGCATCCTGCTGGAGACCTGGGCGTACCGGCTGGAGTTCGACGGCTCCCGCGCCACCGGCGTACACGTCCGTACGAAGGACGGCGAGGAGATCCTGCTGCGCGCCGCCCGCGAGGTCATCGTCTGCGCGGGCGCGGTGGACACGCCCCGGCTGCTGATGCACTCCGGGATCGGTCCGCGCGCGGACCTGGAGGCGCTGGGCATCGAGGTGCGCCACGATCTGCCGGGCGTCGGCGAGAACCTGCTCGACCACCCCGAGTCCGTCATCGTCTGGGAGACCGACGGGCCCATCCCGGAGAACTCCGCGATGGACTCCGACGCGGGACTCTTCGTCCGCCGCGACCCCGGATCCCGGGGCCCGGACCTGATGTTCCACTTCTACCAGATCCCGTTCACCGACAACCCGGAGCGGCTCGGCTACGAGAAGCCCGAGCACGGCGTGTCGATGACCCCGAACATCCCCAAGCCGCGCAGCCGGGGCCGCCTCTACCTGACGAGCGCCGACCCCCGGGTCAAGCCGGCCCTGGACTTCCGCTACTTCACCGACGAGGACGACCACGACGGCCGCACCCTGGTCGACGGCATCAAGCTCGCCCGCGAGATCGCGCGCACCGAGCCGCTGGCCCACTGGCTCAAGCGCGAGGTCTGCCCCGGTCCCGAGGTCACCTCCGACGAGGACATCAGCGAGTACGCCCGCAAGGTCGCCCACACGGTCTACCACCCGGCCGGCACGTGCCGGATGGGGGCCGCCGACGACCACGAGGCGGTCGTGGACCCGCAGTTGCGCATCCGGGGCCTGGAAGGCATCCGGATCGCCGACGCGTCCGTCTTCCCGACCATGCCCGCCGTCAACCCCATGATCGGCGTCCTCATGGTCGGCGAGAAGTGCGCCGAACTCCTCGCCGACCGGGCGCGTCACACCGCGCCGGTCACCAGCACCAGCACCGGAGGCGATGTCCGATGACCGGAACCGAGACCCTCAAGGCCGCCGAGCCGGCCAAGGACGCCGGAGCCACCGCGCCCGACGAGAACGCCGTGTTCTCCGTCCGCAACCTCTGGAAGGTCTTCGGCCCCAAGGCCGACCGGATCCCCGGCGGCGAGCACGCCGCGCTCCCGCCCGCCGAACTGCGCGAGGCCACCGGCTGCACCGCCGCCGTACGCGACGTCTCCTTCGACGTCCGCAAGGGCGAGGTCTTCGTCGTCATGGGCCTGTCGGGCTCCGGCAAGTCGACCCTCGTACGCTGTCTGACCCGGCTCATCGAGCCGACCAGCGGCACCCTCGCCATCGACGGCGAGGACGTCCTCGCGATGGACCGCGCCCGGCTGCGCGAACTGCGCCGCCACCGCGCTGCGATGGTCTTCCAGCACTTCGGACTGCTCCCGCACCGCACGGTGTTGGACAACGTCGCCTACGGCCTGGAGATCCAGGGCCTCAGCAAGGCCGAACGCCGCGTCAAGGCGGCCGAGTTGGTGGAGAAGGTCGGCCTCGCGGGTCTGGAGGACCGCCGTCCCTCCCAGCTCTCCGGCGGCCAGCAGCAGCGCGTCGGGCTCGCCCGCGCGCTCGCCGTCGACCCGTCCGTCCTCCTCTTCGACGAGCCGTTCAGCGCGCTGGACCCGCTGATCCGCCGCGAGATGCAGGACGAAGTGGTCCGGCTGCACCGCGAGGAGGGCCGCACCATGGTCTTCATCACCCACGACCTCAGCGAGGCGCTGCGCCTGGGCACCCGGATCGCGCTCATGCGCGACGGCGGCATCGTCCAGCTCGGCACCCCCGAGGAGATCGTGGGCTCGCCCGCCGACGACTACGTCCGCGAGTTCGTCCGCGACGTGCCGCGCGAGCAGGTCCTCACCGTCGCCGGAGCCATGCGGCCCGCCCGCGCCGGGGAGAGCGAGCGCGGCCCGGCCGTGCGCCCCGACGCCACCGTCTACGAGGCCATCGAGGCGGTCTCCCGCTCCGGCGACCCCGCCGCCCGGGTGATGGACGGCGGCCGGCTCGTCGGCGTCGTCGACCACGCGTGCCTGCTGGACGTCGTCGCCGGAACGGCCGGTGCGACCCCGGTCGCGTCCGGTGACCCGGACGCGACCGGCCCCGACGCGCCGGACGGCTCCCGCGAGGTGACCCTCTGATGGCCACCGCACAGGCCACCCCGGCCCCCGCCACCGCGGGCGCGCGCCGGGGGCCGCTGGCCGCACTCCGCGACCGCCCGTCCGCCGCGAAACTCCTGCTGCTCGCGCTCGTCGCCCTGATCGTCGTCCCCGTCGTGCACAGCCGCTGGGGCGGCGGCAGCTGGCCCGGCGCGCTCACCGCCGACCTCTCCGCGCCGCTCGGCGACGTGACGGACTGGATCATCTCCAACCGCGACAGCCACCCGCTGTTCCTCTACTTCTTCGGCCACATCAGCAACGCCGTCGTGCTCTCCGTACGCGGTGTCTATCTGGTGCTCCTGGCCCTCGGCTGGGCCGGCGTCACGGTGTTCGCCGCCGCCGTCGCCTGGCGCGTGGCGGGCCTCAGGCTGGCCCTCACCGCGGCCGTCTCGTTCCTGGTCTGCGGACTGCTCGGCATGTGGGTGCCGACCATGCAGACGCTCGCGCTGATGGTCGTCGCGGTCCTCGCGTCCGTACTGCTCGGGCTGGTTCTCGGCCTGGCGGCCGGGCTGTCGGACCGCACGTTCCGTGTGCTGCGCCCGGTGCTCGACACCATGCAGGTGCTGCCCGCGTTCGCGTATCTGCTGCCCGTGGTGCTGGTCTTCGGCATCGGCGTGCCCGGAGCGGTCCTCGCCACCGTCGTGTACGCGGCCCCGCCGATGGCCCGCCTCACCGCGCTCGGCCTGCGCGGCGCGGACAGCGGCGTCATGGAGGCCGTCGCCTCGCTCGGCGCGACCGGACGCCAGCGCCTGCTGAGCGCCCGGCTCCCGCTGGCCCGCAAGGAACTGCTCCTGGGCCTCAACCAGACCATCATGATGGCGCTGTCCATGGCCGTCATCGCGTCCGTGATCGGCGCGGGCGGCCTCGGCGACCGCGTCTACCAGGCGCTGTCCTCCGTGGACGTCGGCGCCGCCCTCGCCGCGGGCATCCCGATCGTGCTGCTGGCCGTCGTGCTGGACCGGACGACCGAGGCGGCCGGCCGCCGCATCGGCGCCGAGCCCACCGGCCCGGCCCTGCTGCGCGGATGGCGCGGCTGGACCCTGGCCGCCGCGGCCACCGCCGTCGTCGCCGTCGTCGGACGGGCCACCGACGGCCGGGTCTGGCCCGAGGACGTCACGGTGGCGATCGCCGGACCGGTGAACACCGCCAAGGACTGGATGGTCGACCACCTCTACACCGGGGTGCCCGTCGTCGGCGGCACCGCCGACCTCGCCTCCCACTTCACCAGCGGCATCCTCAACCCGCTGCGCAGCGGCCTCACCGGGCTGCCCTGGTGGTCGGTGCTGCTGATCGTCGCCGCCCTCGCCTGGACCATCGGCACCTGGCGCACCGCCGCCACCGCCGTCCTCGCGATGGCCGGGATCGGCGTCCTCGGCGTGTGGGAGCCCTCCATGGACACCCTCAGTCAGGTGCTCGCCGCCGTCGCGGTCACCCTGGTCATCGGCTTCGGCGTCGCCGTCGGCGCGGCCCGCAGCGAACGCCTGGAACGGCTGCTGCGACCGGTCCTGGACGTCTTCCAGACCCTGCCGCAGTTCGTCTATCTGATCCCGGTCGTCGCGCTCTTCGGCGTCGGCCGCGCGCCCGCCGCCGCTGCCGCGGTCGTCTACGCGCTGCCCGCCGTCATCCGCATCACCACCCAGGGCCTGCGGGGCGTCGACCCGGCGGCGATGGAGTGCGCCCGCTCGCTCGGCGCGACCCCGGGACAGCAACTGCGCCAGGTCCAGATCCCGCTGGCCAGGCCCTCCCTGCTGCTCGCGGTCAACCAGGCCGTGGTCCTGGTCCTCGCCGTCGTCATCATCGGCGGGCTCGTCGGATCGGGCGCGCTCGGCTACGAGGTCGTCCTCGGCCTCGCCCAGGGCGACCTGGCCACCGGCCTCGTCGCCGGAGCCGCGATCGTCTGCCTGGGCCTGATGCTCGACCGGGTCACCCAGCCCACCACCCGCCGCCAGCGACAGGAGAGCTGAGATGAACCGCTCCCGTACGCGCCTGCTCACGGCGCTGTCGTCGGCCGCCGCCCTCCTCGCCACGGCGGGCTGCGGCGCCGCCGACATGACCAAGCAGTCCTCCCCGTTCGCCGCCCCCGCCGGGGTCAAGACGGTCACGCTCTCCGTCCAGTCCTGGGTCGGCGCCCAGGCCAACGTCGCCGTGGCCGAGCAGCTCCTCAAGGAGAAGCTCGGCTACCGCGTCGACCTCGTGCAGACCGACGAGGTGCCCGCCTGGGACGCGCTGAGCCAGGGCCGCGTCGACGCGATCCTGGAGGACTGGGGCCACCCCGACCAGGAGAAGCTGTACGTCGACGAGAAGAAGACCATCGTCCGCGGCGGCGACCTCGGCGTCACCGGTCACATCGGCTGGTACGTCCCCAAGTACTGGGCGGACCAGCACCCCGACGTCACCGACTGGAAGAACCTCGACAAGTACGCCGAGGAGCTGAAGACCGCCGAGAGCGGCGGCAAGGGCCAGCTCATGGACGGCTCGCCGTCCTACGTCACCAACGACGTGGCCCTGGTGAAGAACCTGGACCTGGACTACAAGGTGGTCTTCGCCGGTTCCGAGGCGGCCCAGATCACCCAGATCCAGCAGTTCGCCAAGGAGAAGAAGCCCTTCCTCAGCTACTGGTACCAGCCGCAGTGGCTGTTCAACGAGGTGCCGATGGTCGAGGTGAAGCTCCCCGCCTACACCGACGAGTGCGCGGCCAAGGACCCGGCGGACATCGACTGCGCGTACCCGACGACACCGCTGCAGAAGTTCCTCAACGCCGACTTCGCCCAGCGCGGCGGCGAGGCGTCCGCGTTCCTGAAGAAGTTCCAGTGGTCGGAGAAGGACCAGAACGAGGTCTCCGAGATGATCGCCCAGCAGAAGCTCACGCCCCAGGAGGCGGCGGACCGCTGGATCGAGCGCCACCCGGACGTCTGGAAGAAGTGGCTTCCGAAGAACTGACGCTCCGGCGCCCGGCTCCTCGGCGGAGCCGGGCGCAGGCGGCCCCTCGCGCTACCGCGCCCGGACCGTCGCCAGCACGTCCCGGTCCGGCTGGAGCGTCAGGCCCGTCACGGGGGTGATCCCGCCCGGGTCGACGTCCAGGGTGAAGCGGCGGGCCAGCACGGCCAGCAGGAGGACGGACTCCACCATCGCGAAGCGGGT
The DNA here is from genome assembly GCF_044333935.1 of Streptomyces sp. NPDC020884. NCBI lineage: Bacteria > Bacillati > Actinomycetota > Actinomycetes > Kitasatosporales > Streptomycetaceae > Streptomyces > Streptomyces sp. NPDC020884. Next base: position 185,563 of record NZ_JBIRRY010000004.1, read on the forward strand.
GCCGATGCAGACCCGGGGCCCGCCGCCGAACGGGAACCACGCGTACTCCGGGATCGCGTCACCGGTCTCCGCGTCCCACCGCTCGGGCCGGAACTCCTCCGGCTCGGGGAACCACCGCGCGTCGCGTTGCGTGGCCCACTGGCTGCTCCACACCCGGGTCCCCTCCTCGATCGGCAGGCCCCCGATCGTCGCCCCCTCCTTCGCGACCCCGGTGATCAGCCAGACCGCCGGGTACAGCCGCAGGGTCTCCTTCACCACGGCCTGGGCGTACGTCAGCCGGGCGTAGTCCTCGAAGCCGGGCTCCCGGTCGCCGAGCACCCGGTCCAGCTCCTCGGCGAGCGCGTCGCGGACCCGGGGGTTGCGGGCGAGCAGATGCCACGCCCACACCAGCGTCGTACTCGTCGTCTCGTGGCCGCCGATGTACAGCGTGACCGTCTCGTCGCGGATCTCCTCGTCGCTGAGCCGCGTCCCGCTCTCGTCGACCGCGGTGAGCAACCGGCTGAGCAGGTCCGGGCGTTCCTCCTCGCCGTCCCGGTGCCGGGCGACCACCCGCCCCACCTCGGCGTCGATGACGGCGGCCGCCTTCCTGATGCGGGCCCGGCCGGGCGTCGGCACCCAGTCGGGGAGCAGCGCGCCGATCCCGGCGAACTCCTTGCCGATCTCCATCTGGGCGACGTCCATCGCCCGGCCCATCGCCTCGGAGTCCGCCGGGGTGTCCACACCGAAGATGGTCCGCACCGCGATCCGCTGCGTCAGCGCGGCCATCTCCCGCTTGACGTCGATCCGTTCACCGTCCGACCAGCTGTCCGCCAGCTCCACCGCGCAGTCCGCCATGGTGGCCGCGTACGACGTGACCTGCTTGGGCCGCACCGAGGGCTGCACCAGGGAGCGTTTGCGCCGCCAGTCCGGACCCCGCGCCACGATCATCCCGTTGCCCAGCACCGTCCGGAACGCCACACCGAGCTTCGGCTGGTCGAAGGTGCGCTCCGTCTCGGTGAGCAACTCGCCTATGCAGTCCGGATCGGCGAGGAACACACACCGGTTGCGGCCGAACCGCCAGCGCACCATGTCCCCGTGGCCGCGCAGGAGTTCGAAGAAGGCCAGAGGGTTCTTCGCGAACCGCGGAAGGTTTCCCAGGAACGGCAGCCCCTTGGGGCCCGGGACGAACGCATGGCCGCGAGGCTGGGTGTCGAGCGCCGGGCCGGTCTGCGTGGACATCGAGGAACTCCGCTCCCTGGGGCGCGCCACGGCCGGCGCGCAACCATCCGATTCCCATCGAACAGGATGAGGGCGGCACTCCACCAGGGCGGGGCCGGTGCCTGGCCGGAAAGCATCACCAGCCATGCGCGGTACGTGAGTTGTCGGGCCGAGACGCAGAACTCGGCTCGTCCGCAGAGGAGTTGCCGGGAGGCGTCGCCCGGCGTGCGAGAATCCCGCCATGCCGACCGATCCGCTGGTCTCCCGTGCCCGTGCGCTGTGGCAGGAGCTGGCCGCCGAACCGGACGCCGCCTTCGGGACCCCCGGCCGCCCGGCGGTGTTCGTCGCACCGGAGTCGTCCCTGGCGCCGCCGTCCTGGGTGGGCGTGGTGGCCGTCGGGGACGCCGCGCTGATCACCGCGCCGACCCGCCACGCCGCCCAGGCCGTACGGTCCGCACTGGACGGCCTGACCACCGACGGGCTCACCGATCCCACCACCGTTTCCGGACTGCTGCCGGTGGTCGACACCCTCGGGCCCGCCGCTCTCGGCTACCTGGCCCCGGACGGCCTCCGTCCCGGGACGACGGCCGCGGCGACCCCGGTGGGGAGTCTGGCTCCCGAACACACCGCCCTGCGGTCCCTGCTGGCCGAGGCGGGGCCGTCCGACGCGGGCGAGAGCGGCCTGGCCGACGTCACCTCACCGGTGTTCGTCGTACGCGACGGCACGGAGGTGCTCGCCGCCGCCGGCTACGAGCACTGGCCGCGGGACACCGCCCATCTCTGTGTGCTGACCGCCCCGGGCGCACGGGGCCGGGGCCTCGCCCGGCAGGTGGCGCACGCGGCGACCGCGCACGCCCTCACGGCCGGACTGCTGCCGCAGTGGCGGGCCCGCCCGCCCGCCTCCCGCCGGGTCGCGCGGGCGCTGGGCTACCGGGAGACGGGCCGTCAGCTGAGCGTACGGCTGACCTGAGCGGGCTCCGGCCCCTCCTCGCGGACCGCCGCTCCCGCCGCGCCCCCGCTCCCGGGCCGGGGCACCACGACGATCTGTACGTCGTCCTCGTACACGACCCGGCCGGGATCCGCCGACTCCAGCCGCTCGCACGGCACCCCGTGCGCGGCCAACAGCGCGAGATAGCCCGGGATCCGGTCGAGCAGATGCGTCGCCGAGGTCTTGAACCAGGCGACCGCACCGGGGTTCACCGCCGGGTCGTAGACCGTCGGGTCGACGCGCGAGGGGTCGGGGTAGGCCGCGTCGTACCAGTCGTTGCCCGCCCGCCAGAAGCGGTGCTGCTCCTCGGTCAGACGGCCCTGCCGGGCCAGGCCGTTGGCCAGCGCGAAGATGCCCGGGAAGTGGCCCCGGGGGCTGCGCCCGGTGCCCTGGAACCGTACATACGTGCTCGTCCCGCTCATCCCGTTCCCTTCGCGACGGCCGGTGAGAGGCCCAGGGTAGGGCTCGTTCGGACGGTAGGGGCCGTTCGGTACGGGTTGTTCAGTACGGGGCGTTCGCTACGGGGTCAGAGGCCGACGATCAGCTGGATGCAGACGATCTTGACCAGGATGGCGAGCGCGAACAGCGTCGAGTAGCCGTTGTTGATCCGGCTGTCGCTCGCCCGGCTGTTGGCGTACGCCACGATCGCCGGGTTGCCGACATACCCCGACAGCAGGCCCATGGTCCGCTCCCGGCTCTGCCCCAGCGCCTTCGCGACCAGCACCATCAGGGTGTAGCTGACCACCGCGCCGATCGCAAGCACCGCCGCCAGCTTCAGCCCGAACAGCGAGAAGGCGTTCTCGCGGAACGAGTAGCCCGAGGTGAGCCCCACGACGGCGAGGAAGAGCAGCAATCCGATCTGGCGCAGGGTCAGGTTGGCCCGGGTCGGCAGGGTCCAGACGAGCGGTCCGGTGCGCCGCCGCCAGCCGAGGATCATGCCCATCACCAGCGGGCCGGCCCCGGTGCCCAGGGCGAGGGTGGTGGAGCCCAGGGTGAGGGAGGGGATGCCGATGAGGAAGCCCAGCGCGAGACCGAGGCCCAGGCTGACCGCGCTCACCTCGCTGACCTTCGTCTCGGTGTCCCCGAGGTACGCGGTGACCTCGCCCGTCCGCTCGCGCGGCATCACCACCCGCACCCGGTCGTCGAGCTGGAGCAGCAGGTCGTCGTGGGCGAGCATGTCGAAGTCGCCGCGCCGCACCCGGCTGACGAGGGCTCCGTACTTCGCGCCGAGCCCGAGTTCCGCGACGGTGTGCCCGGCCAGGTCCGGGTTGGTGAGCAGGACCCGCCGGTAGTCCACCGCACTGCGGTCGTCCAGCAGATGACGCGGTGCGAGGGCCCCGAGCGTCTCCGTCGCCGCCCGTACGTCGTCCTCGCCGCCGACCAGGACCACCCGGTCGCCGGGGGAGAGGCGGTCCACCTCCCGGGCGACCCGGGCGGTGCCGCCGGCCGGACGGTACTCGCTGGCCAGCACCCGGTGCGCGGCCACGCCGGGCACGTCCGCCCAGCGCATGTCCCGGGCCACCTGGACCGTACGGGTGATGAGCGTGGACGGCAGGCCCGAGTCCGGGTCCCGGCGGGCGGCCCAGTGGCGGCGGGCCGCGATCGCCGCGACGAACAGGATCGTGATGACGACGGCGAGCGGGTAGCCGATGGCGTATCCGACGGCGGGCTCCGTGGGGTCCGCCGATGCGTCCTGGGCGGCGGCCAGGCCGGGGGTGGTCGTCCCGATGCCCGCGTAGCCGCCCGCGAGGAACGGCCCGCTGATCCCGAACCCGCGGTGCCCGACGAAGCCGACCACCGCCGCGGTGAGGGCCAGGGCCACCACGGCTCCGGCCATCACCGGGAGCTGGCCGCGCAGTTCACGGAAGAACGCGGGGCCCGACTCCAGGCCGACCGTGTACACGTACAGCGCCAGGCCCAGGGCCGAGACCCCGGCCGGCACGGCGGCGGCGATGTCCTCGTCCAGCGCCCCGACGAGGAGGCCGGCGAACAGGACCCCGGCCGCGCCGAGCCGTACCGGCCCGAAGCGGGCCATGCCGAGCAGCGAGCCGACCGTGATCACGGCGAACACCGCCACCCACGGGTTGTCCGCGAAGAACTGCCACACCGGCCGTGCCTCCCCGACCTCGAAGATCCCGCCCCTTGTCGGGGGCCAGGATCTTCGAGGTCCGCGGAGGCCGCCACCCGGGGAGCGGCCGGGGGATCGTCAGACGCCCCGCGGCGCTCCGGCCGGGTGGCTCCGGCCCCGCGTCAGCGAGTAGCCGAACACGGCCGCCAGTGCGGCGAGCACTCCGCCGCCCACGGTCCACAGCCAGCGATCGGTCCACCAGCCCGAGGCCCAGCCGTCCTCCGGCTCACCGGCGGACAGCGTCCGGGGCGCGGCCGAAGCGTCCCCGTCGCCCGCCGAGGCGACCGAGACGCCCGGCACCAGCGGCTCGGCGAGCGTGCCGCCCCCGTCGCGGGCCCCGCCCTGCTCCTGCACGGTCGCCTTGACCTCGACGCCGACCGGCAGTCCGAGGGCGGCGGCGGGCAGGTCCACCACTGTGAGGCGGATGTAGTAGCTGCCGGGCAGCGGGTCGTTCGCCCACGGATCGGACCAGGACCGCACGGGCCGCAGCACACAGGACAGTTCGACGGTGGCCGCGTCGGCCGCCGCCTTCCTGGTCTGGTGCCCGTACATACAGGCCTGGCGGCGGCGCAGCCCGTCGTACACGTCGATCTGCCAGGTGGAGGCGGAATCCTGGGCGGCGCTCCCGGGCAGCTTGACCGTGGCCTCGACGGTGGGCCGCTGACCGGCGTCGGCCGGGAACACCCAGTACAGGTAGTCGCCGGCCGAGGCCTGTGCGGTGCCTGTCCGGCCCTGCTTCAGCGCGGTGGCCGTGCGGAAGGCGGTGCCGGCCTCCGTGGGGCCCGACCCGTCCTCGGCGGGGCTCGCGCTCGCCGACGGGTCGTCCGCGACCGCCGCGCCGGCCGAGGTGAGCAGGGTCAGTCCGGCGAGCAGTGTTCCGGTGAGCGCGCGTCGCACGCCGTGGGTGCGGCGAGAGGTCGTACGCATCAGTTGGTCCTCCATACGGCGACGCGCCAGCGCGAGATCCAGCCGGTCAGCAGACCCGCGACCAGTCCGGTCAGGACGAGTGCGCCGAGCAGCCACCAGCCGCGGCCGAGCCCGAAGGCCGCCACGTCCGAGGCGTTGTCCGGCCCGTCCACCAGGTCCACGGTCAGCTCGACCGGCAGACCGGGGGTCCGCTTCACCGAGACGGGCGCGGAGAAGGAATGGGCGAGCTGGAGGCAGACGGTCTCGGCGGCGGGCCTGCCGTCGCCGTCGTCGCCGTCCGCCACCTCGGGCTTGGGATAGCGCAGCCCGGAGGAGATCACATCGGTGCGGCCGGTCCCGGCCTCGGAACCCCGGACGATCTCCCGTCCGTGCACCGTCACCGCCCGCAACAGCACCCCGTAGTCGTCGTCCACGGCGCGGTCGGCCGCCACGCTCGCCGAGGCGCGCAGCTCCTGGCCGGGCAGCACGTCGACGCGGTACCAGCGGTGTTCGCCGATCTTCTCGCGGTCGGTGTAGAGGCCGGGCTTCAGCTCGGGGGCGGCGGAACAGCTCGCGGCCCCCTCGGTCGCCACCGGAGTGACGACGGGTTCGGCGGCCCGGTCCACCAACTGCTTGACGCGGTCGGAGAGTTCTTCCTTGTGCTGGACGGCGGTGTAGGTGCCGCCGGTGGCCTCCGCGATACAGGTCAGCTGCTGGCGGATCTTGGCGTTGGGCACCAGGCCCAGCGTGTCCACGACCAGGTGGGTGCCGCGTGCGGCGATCTCCCGGGCCACCTCGCACGGGTCGAGCGGCCCGCAGGTGTCCTCGCCGTCCGTGATGAGGACGATCCGGCGCGAGCCGTCGCCGCCCTCCAGGTCCTCGGCCGCGCCGAGCAGGGCCGGGCCGATCGGGGTGAAGCCGGTGGGGGCGAGGGTGGCGACCGCGGTCTTGGCCTCGGTGCGGTCCAGCGGGCCGACCGGGTAGAGCTGCCGGGTGTCCTTGCAGCCGACCTTGCGGTCCTCGCCCGGGTAGTTCGCGCCGAGCGTCCGGATGCCGAGCTGCACCTGCTCGGGCACCGCGTCCAGAACGTCGTTGAACGCCTGCTTGGCGGCGGTCATCCGGGACTGCCCGTCGATGTCGCGGGTGCGCATGGAGCCGCTGACGTCGAGCACCAGCTCGACCTTGGGGGAGGGGGCGGCGGGGGGTTCGTCGGCGGCGGCGGGGATCGCGGTGCCGAGCCCGGCGGCCAGGGTGGCGAGCGCTATGCCCACCCCGGTCGTCAGCCGTTTTCTAGTGATCATCGCCGGATCTTATGGAAGATCAGTTCGTATTCCCAACTGGGCCCTTTGGGCCCGCCGCTGGTGCTCGGCGACTCCGCCCCCTAGGGGCTGCCCGGCGCTTCGCCCGGCGCCGGGCGGGCGAACGCACCGGCCGCGGCGGCCAGGGCCGCGGTGGTCGCGGAGTCGGTGGGCATCCGGGGATCGGGGGCGGCCCGCAGGAGCACCAGCTGATGGTAGAGCGGTGCGGTGGCGGCGATCAGCAGACGCCGGGCGTCCGTGTGCGGCGGGAGTTCGCCGCGTCCGACGGCGCGTTCGACGACTGCCTCGCAGCGTGTGTACCGGTCCTCCCACAGCCGCTGCTGGGCGTCGGCGGCCCGCGCGGAGCGGAACGAGGCGGCCATCAGGGACTGGGGGATCGACGGCTGCATGACCAGGGACTCCTGGATCTCGTCGTTGAGGGCCGTCAGGTCGCCGCGCAGGGAGCCCGTGTCCGGCGGCGCCCAGTCGTCCTCGCCCGCCGCGTCGAGAACGTCGGCGAGCAGGCCGCCCACGTCCTGCCAGCGCCGGTACACCGTCGCCCGGTGCACGCCGGCGCGGGCCGCGACGCCTTCCATCGTGAGTCCCTCGTAGCCGTGTTCGCCGAGTTCGGCACGGACAGCATCCAGCACCTGGGCGCGGATGCGCGCGGTGCGGCCGCCCGGTCGGCGGTCCGGCGGGCCGTCCAGCGGCGGGGTCATCGGCAATCCGGTTGCCCGGTGGCGGTGGTCATGGCACCATCTTAAAGCAACAGCTGTCGCATTAGTGGAGTCGCCGATGTTCTTCCGAAGCTTCCCTCCGGCCTCGCGGTCCACCGTCACCGCTTCGTCCACGACAGCTTCGGAGTTGCCCGTATGCCTACACAGATCACCGCACTGGCCGTCAGCAAGGCCTTCGACGGCAGGCCCGTTCTCGACTCCGTGACCTGCTCGCTCGCGAAGGGCGAGCGCACCGGCATCGTCGGTGAGAACGGGTCCGGCAAGACCACTCTGTTGCGACTGCTCGCCGGGCGGGAGAGCCCCGACGAGGGGCGGATCGTCGTGCGGGCCGACGGTGGCGTCGGCTACCTCGCCCAGGACGAGGACCTGCCGGCCGATATGACGGCGCAGCAGGTGATCGACCGGGCGCTGGGCGATCTCCGGGCGATCGAAGCCCGGATGCGCCGCCTGGAGGCGGCGATGGCCGACGGCGACGCGTCGGCCGTCGACGCGTACGGCGAGGCCGTCTCGGCCTTCGAACTGCGCGGGGGCTACGAGGCCGACGCCCGGCTGGAGCGAGCCCTGCACGGCCTCGGCCTGCGACAGGTGGACCGCGCCTCGGCCGTGGGGGCGCTCTCCGGCGGCGAACGGGCCCGGCTGCGTCTCGCCGCGGTGCTGGCGGCGGCCCCCGAGGCACTGCTCCTCGACGAGCCGACCAACCATCTGGACGAGGCCGCCCTGACCTGGCTCGAGGAGCACCTGCGAAGCAGGCGGGGCACCACCGTGGTCGTCTCCCACGACCGGCGTTTCCTCGAACAGGTCGCTACGAGCCTCCTGGAGGTGGACGGGGACCGGCACGGCGTCGTCCGGTACGGCAACGGCTATGCCGGCTACCTCGCGGAGAAGGCGGCGGCGCGCCGGCGCTGGGTCCAGCACCACGACCGGTGGTGCGAGGAAGTCGACCGGACGCGGGACTCGATCGCGGGCACCGCCCGCCGGGTGGCCCCCGGCCGGCCGATGAAGGACGGCGACAAGCTCTCCTACAACCAAGCGGGCGCCCGCGTGCAGCAGTCCCTGGCCGGCCGCGTCCGCAACGCCGAGGAACGGCTGCGCCGCCTGCTGGCCCACCCGGTCCCGGCCCCTCCGGAACCGTTGGGTTTCGCGCCCGTGCTGCGCGCCGGACAGCGGCACGGCACCGTGCTCGACGCCGCCGGGGTCGTGGTCGCCGGCCGGCTCGACCCGATCGACCTGGCGGTCCGGGCGGGCGAGCACCTGCTGATCACGGGCGGGAACGGCGTGGGCAAGAGCACCCTGCTGCGCGTCCTGGCCGATGATCTGCCCCCTGACCGCGGGCAGGTCGTCAGGCGCGGCCGGATCGGCTTCCTCCCACAGGACCCGGCACCCGGTTCGGCGCACGAGACCCTGCTGGCCGCCTACGCCCGGGGGCTGGCGGGGGAGGCGGACGAACACGCCGAACGGCTCCTTGCCCTCGGGCTGTTCGACCGTACCCGCCTGTTGGTGCCCGTCGCCCGGCTCTCGACCGGCCAGCGGCAGCGGCTCGCCCTGGCGCGGCTGGTCGACCGGCCCGCCGACGTCCTGCTGCTCGACGAGCCCACCAACCACCTCTCTCCCGCCCTCGCCGAGGAACTGGAGGCCGCCCTGGCCGGTTTCGCCGGCACCGTCGTCCTCGTCAGCCACGACCGGTCGCTCCGGCGGCGCTGGCGAGGTACTCAGCTCACCCTGCGGGCCGCCCGCGTGCCCGCGCTCAGTTGACCGAGGCGTCCTCCGGTCTCCCTCCGCACCCCTACCCGAAGCGAGTGATCACTCTTGTCACGCCTCTCCCGGCGCCGCTCCCACATCGCGATGGTCGGCGCCCCGATCGTCAGCCACGTCCTGCCCGGCCTCGGCCTCATCCGTGAGCTGGTGGCCCGCGGCCACCGGGTCTCCTACGCCGACGACCCGGCTGTGGCGGACCTGATCACGGCCACCGGCGCCGAGTTCGTCCCCTGCACCACGCTGCTGCCGGTCGCCGACAACAACTGGCCCGCCGATCCCGTCGCCGCCATGGACCTCTTCCTCGACGACGCCGTCCAGGCGCTGCCCCAGTTGCACACCGCCTACGACCACGATCCCGCGGATCTGTACCTCTACGACATCGGCGCCTACGCGGCACGCGCCCTCGCCGAATCGCAGGGACGGTCCCTCATGCAGCTGTCCCCGTCGTTCGTGGCCTGGGAGGGGTACGAGGACGAGGTCGCGGCGCACCTGCGGGCGCTGCCCGGTGCCACCGCGTACCGGGAGAAGTTCGCGCACTGGCTCGCCGGTTGCGGAGCGGCCACCCTGGACGTGGACGCCTTCTCCGGCCCTCCCGCGCGGGCCCTCGCGCTGATTCCCCGGGCCATGCAGCCCAGCGCCGACAAGGTCGACAGCGAGAGGGTGACCTTCGTCGGACCCTGCTTCGACGCCCGCGCCGACCTCGACCGGTGGACCCGCCCGGAGGGCGCGGAGAACGTCCTGCTGGTCTCCCTCGGCTCGGCGTACACCCGCCGGCCGGATTTCTACCGCCAGTGCATCGCGGCGTACGGGAATCTGCCCGGCTGGCATGTCGTGCTCCAGATCGGCAAGTACACCGACCCGCGCGAACTCGGCGACATCCCGCCCAACGTCGACGTGCACTCCTGGGTCCCGCAGCGGGCGATTCTGGAACAGGCGGACGCCTTCGTCACCCACGCCGGAATGGGCGGCTGCGGCGAAGGACTCCTCGCGGGCGTCCCGATGATCGCCGTACCCCAGGGCGCCGAACAGTTCATGAACGCCGACCGGCTGGTGGAGCTGGGCGTGGCCCGCCGCATCGACACCCCGGACGCCACGGCCGAAACCCTGCGAGCGGCCCTGGACGAACTGGTCACCGACCCCGGAACCGCCCGCCGGTCCGCACGGTTGCGCGCCGAGGCCCGGAGCGAGGGCGGCATCCCGCGCGCCGCCGCCCTCATCGAGGACATGCTGGCCCTCGGGGGTGTCAGGGACCGCCGAGCAGAGGACCGGACGCGCTCCCAAGGACCGAGGTGACCCGCTGCCAGGTCTCCACATCCCGTTCCACCGGCGGCAGCTGACGGTCCGTCGCGGACTTCTGCCAGGCCGTCGCCAGCGCCACCGGGTCGCCGCCGCCCGCGGCCGAGGCGGCGAGCGCCGCCGCGCCGAGGGCGACCAGCTCCCCGCTGCCCGGGATGACGAGCGGGCGGCCCGAGAGCCGGCGCACCGTCTCCAACCACATCCGCCCCTGCGCCCCGCCGCCGATCAGCCGCAGCGGGCGGGCGGCGACCTCGGGAGCGTGGGGATCGAGGCCGCAGGCCGCCAGCAGTTCGTCCATGGCCCGCAGCACGGTGACCGCCGCGCCCTCGTAGGCGGCGCCCAGCAGTTGCCGGCGGGACGTGTCGTGCCGCAGCCCGGTCAGGAGCCCGGCGGCGGTCGGCAGGTCGGGGGTCCGTTCGCCGTCGAGGTACGGCAGCAGGACCGCCTCGCCGCCGGGCGCCGCGTCCTCGCGGTCCAGGCCCAGCAGGTCGGCCACCTTGTCCACGGCGAGCGTGCAGTTGAGGGTGCAGGCCAGCGGGAGGTAGGTGCCGTCGGCGGCGGCGAACCCGTTCAGCGCGGTGGACGCGGGCCGGGTGCGGGAGGCGGCGAACACCGTGCCGGAGGTGCCGAGGCTGAGGGCCGGGTGGTCCAGCAGCCCCTCGCCGCCCAGCCCGAGGCCGACGGCGGCGCTCATGTTGTCGCCGGTGCCGGCCGCCACCGCGATGCCGGCGGGCAGTCCGAGCGCGTCCGCCGCCGCCCCGGTGAGCGAGCCGATCCGGGTCGCGCCGGTGGGCGCCACCTCCGGGAGCAGGGCCGCGTCGAGGCCGAGGAGTTCCAGCAGTTCGGGGTCGTAGCCGCCGGTGGCGGTGGAGTACCAGCCGCTGCCCGAGGCGTCCCCGGGGTCGGTGGCGGCGATGCCCGAGAGGCGTTCGGTGAGGAAATCGTGGGGGAGCCGGACCGCCGCCGCCCTCGCCGCACTCGACGGGTCGTTCTCGCGCAGCCACTGCCACTTGGAGGCGGTGATGGACGCCACCGGTACGGATCCGGTCCGCGCGGTCCAGGCCCCGGGCCCGCCGAGCGTGTCGGTGAGGGCGGCGGCCTGCGGTGCGGAGCGGGTGTCGTTCCACAGCAGCGCGGGGCGCAGCGGCCGGCCCGCCCCGTCCAGCACGACGAGCCCGTGCTGCTGCCCGGCGACCGCGATGCCGGTGACCGCGTGGGCGGGGAGCCCGGACTCCTTCAGCGCGGCGGCCACCGCCTCGCACAGTGCCCGCCACCAGATCTCCGGATCGCTCATCCGGGCCCCGGCCTCGCCGGTGACCACGTGCGGGGCGCGCCCCACGGCGAGTTGCTCGCCGGTCGCGGCGTCGATGACGGCGGCCTTGGTGGACTGGGTCGAGCTGTCCACGCCGATGACGACGGCGGGTGACGGCATGAGGGCCTCTTTCGCGCTGCGGGGGCTGATCATTCGGCTGCGGCACGAACAAATTACGGGATGAGCGGCCCCCTGCACAGGGGTCGGGGACGCTCCCCGAGGCAAGGGGGTTCCGTGTCGGGGGTGCGGTGTGCTTGATTAGTCATGACACTGAACAAATAGGGGTGCCGGCTTGCCGCCGAGCGTCCCGACGGCAGGCGAAGGCGGTCGGACCATGACGGAACGCTTCACCCCCACTCCGGATGACAAGTTCAGTTTCGGTCTGTGGACCGTGGGCTGGCAGGGGCGGGACCCCTTCGGCGACGCGACCCGCGCGGCCATCGACCCGGTCGAGTCGGTCCAGCGGCTCGCGGAGCTGGGCGCCTGGGGCGTGACCTTCCACGACGACGACCTGATCCCCTTCGGCTCCACGGACACGGAGCGCGAGGCGATCGTCAAGCGCTTCCGGCAGGCCGTCGACAGCAGCGGACTCGTCGTGCCCATGGTGACGACGAACCTCTTCACCCACCCGGTCTTCAAGGACGGCGGATTCACCGCCAACGACCGGGACGTACGCCGGTACGCGCTCCGCAAGACCCTGCGCAACATCGACCTCGCCGTCGAGCTGGGTGCGACCACCTTCGTGGCGTGGGGCGGCCGCGAGGGCGCCGAGTCCGGCGGGGCGAAGGACGTGCGCCTCGCGCTGCACCGGATGAAGGAGGCCTTCGACCTCCTCGGCGAGTACGTCGTCGAGCAGGGCTACGACCTCCGCTTCGCCATCGAGCCCAAGCCCAACGAGCCGCGCGGCGACATCCTGCTGCCCACCATCGGCCACGCCCTGGCCTTCATCGAGCGCCTGGAGCGGCCCGAGCTGGTCGGCGTCAACCCGGAGACCGGGCACGAGCAGATGGCCGGCCTCAACTTCCCGCACGGCATCGCCCAGGCCATGTGGGCCGACAAGCTCTTCCACATCGACCTCAACGGCCAGTCCGGCATCAAGTACGACCAGGACCTGCGCTTCGGCGCGGGCGACCTGCGCCAGGCGTTCTGGCTCGTCGACCTGCTGGAGAGCGGCTACGAAGGCCCCCGCCACTTCGACTTCAAGCCCCCGCGCACCGAGGACTACGACGGCGTCTGGGCCTCGGCGGCGGGCTGCATGCGCAACTACCTCATCCTCAAGGAGCGGGCCGCCGCCTTCCGCGCCGACCCCGAGGTGCGGGCCGCCCTGCGCGCGTCCCGCCTGGACGAACTGGCCCGCCCCACCGCGGGGGAGGGGCTGGCGAGCCTGCTCGCCGACCGCAGCGCGTACGAGGACTTCGACGTGGACGCCGCCGCCGCACGCGGTATGGCCTTCGAGGCCCTGGACCAGCTCGCCATGGACCACCTGCTCGCTGTGCGCTGACGCGAGGGTGAGCGGAGGCCACCGACGTACCGGATCGAACCTCCGTACGTCAGTGGCCCCCGCTCACCCGCCGGACGGCTCCGCGTACGCCACCGGATCGTCCAGCACGTCCTGCACCACGAGCGCCGCCGCGCCCCGCGCCGCGTCGCCCGCCACCGACGACGCCCGGAGCCGGCCGCTGCCGGGGGACCAGAGCCCCGACACCACACGGCCGGTCAGTTCCCCGTCGGCCGGAGGCGACAGCCACGGCATCAGGCCCCGGTAGATCCCGCCGAGCACCACCGCGTCCGGGTCGATCAGATTCACCGCCCCCGACAGCACCCGGCCCAGCATCCGGCCCGCCTCACCGACCGCGGCCACCGCACGCGGGTCCCCGGCCTCCGCGCGCCGTTCCAGCTCCAGGACCCCGGAGGCGCCCCCGAGACCCTCGATCCCGGCCGCCCGCAGCAGCGCCGCCTGTCCGGCGTACTGCTCCAGGCACCCCCGCGACCCGCACCGGCACTCCGGCCCCGCGGGGTCCACCACCACATGCCCGATCTCCCCGGCGAAACCGTGCGCACCGCGCAGCAGCTCGCCGCCCAGCACGAGCGCGCCGCCGACCCCGATCTCACCGGTCAGATAGAGGAAGCTGCGCACGTCCTCAAGGCCGCCGAACCACAGCTCGGCCAGGGCCGCGAGATTGGCCTCGTTCTCCGAGGTGACCGGCAGCTCGGGATGCCCGGGACGCAGGGCGGCGAGCGCGTCCGCGAACAGCTCCTGCGCCGGGACCTCGTTCCAGCCGAGGTTGGGGGCCTGCCGCACCGAGCCGCCGGAGACCAGACCCGGCAGCGCCAGCGCCGCACCCACCGGGCGCAACTCCTGCTCGTACGCCGATTCCAGGGTCCGGGCGGCGATCCGGGCCGCCCTTGAGAGGGCCTCTTCGGCGGGCGCGCCCCGGTTGTCGAGGTGTTCGGTCCGCCGGACCCGGCCGGTGCCCGCCAGATCCACCACGCAGACCGACACGAAGTCGATGTTGATCTCCACACCGAGCCCGGCCGGACCGATGCGGGCCACCTTGAGCGCGGTGCCGGGGCGGCCCGCCTGCCCGCTGAACGTCTTGCCCGACTCGGTGAGGAACCCGCTGTCCATCAGCTGCTCGACGAGCGAGGACACCGCGGCCCGGGTCAGCCCGACCCGGGCGGCCACCCCGGCGCGGGTCGCCTCGCCTCGCTCGCCCTCGTCCCGCACGGCGCGCAGTACCAGGCTCAGATTGTGCCGTCGCACGGTGTCCTTGTCGGCCTTGGGCCCCAGCGGAGTGAGGATGCTCTTCATATCGTCGCCGAGCCTATGCGATGCGGGGCTCCCGGCGGGGGTGCGGGAGGGGGCGGCCCCGGCCGTCCGGCCGGAACCGCCCCCTCCGCGCTCAGGGCTTGGCCCCCCGGGCCTTCAGCAGGTCCGCCATCAGACCGATCTCCGACTGCTGACCGCGGACCATGCCCGCCGCCAGGTTCTTGACGGCGTCCGTCTCCGCCGCACCGGCGGCCGCCCGCGCCATGTCGGCACCCGCGCGGTGGTGCACGGTCATCAGCCGCAGGAACAGCACCTCGGCCTTCGTGCCCTTCGCGGCCGTGAGGGCCGCCAGCTCCGCGTCGGTGGCCATGCCCGGCATCAGCGAACCGTCGTCCGTCGGCGGGAGGGTGTGCCCCATCCACGCCATCGGCGGCCCGGCCGCGCTCTTCGGCAGCCCCCAGACCTCCAGCCAGCCCAGCATCATGCCGCGCTGATTGGCCTGGGTGTTGATGATGTCGTACGCCAGCCGCCGCACGTCCTCGTCGTCGGTGCGGTCCCGCACGATGAACGACATCTCGACCGCCTGCTGGTGGTGGATCGCCATGTCCCGGGCGAAGCCCGCGTCCACGGAGTCCTCCGCCGGAGCGGACCGTGCCGCCGAGGACGCCCCGGACGGGGAGGCCGCGGAGGGACGCTGGACCATCAGCGCCACCAGCCCCAGGGCCAGCAGCAGCACGCAGGCTCCCGCGAGGACCATCCGACGGGGGGAACCGGAGGGGGCGAGGGCGGTCACTTGTCCAGCCCGCCGGTGCAGGCGGCCCCCGGCTCGGGGGTCTGCGGGCCCTGCACGTACTTGGTGAAGAACTGCCCGACGCGGGCGTCCGTCGCGCTCTTGACCGTGACCTGCTTGCCCCACGCACTGAGCATCAGCGGGTCCTTCTGGTCCTTCACCGGGCTCATCAGGGAGTACGGGGTCGACTTGACCTTCTTGGTGAGGGCCTCGATGTCGGCGTCCGAGGCCTTGTCGTTGTACGTGACCCAGACCGCGCCGTGCTCCAGCGAGTGCACGGCGTTCTCCTTCGGTATCTCGTCGGCGTAGACGTCCGCGTTGCAGTTCATCCAGACCTGGTTGTGGTCACCGCCGACGGGCGGGTTCATCGGGTAGTCGACCTTGTTCGCCACGTGCTCCTGCGTCAGCTTGTCCCAGCTGCGCTCGCCGGTGACCGGCGAGGTCTTGGCCTGCTCCTCCTTCTTGTCCTTCTCGTTCGCCTGGGACATCAGGTAGCCGCCTCCGGCGACCAGGGCGGCGACCACGGCCACCGCCGCGCTGATGGTGATGATGCGGACCCGGCGCTCGCGGGCGCGCTCCTTGCGGCGGGCCTCTTCGAGCTTGGCGCGACGTGCGGATGCGGGGTTGTTCTGGTTCTTGGCGGAAGCCATGGGATGTCCTCGTCGTTCAACCGATGCATACGGGGGCGATGCATGAAGGGGGAAGGGATGCAGGGCATACGAAAGGCCGCTCCCGGTGAACCGGCGCCGGGGCGCGGCGGGAGAGCGGACCCGGCTTCTAGATCCGTTGGACCTGGAGACGCAGTTGATCGACGGAGCGCACACCGTCGTGCGCGGGACCTCGGATGGCCGCCGCGCCGGTGAGCGGGGCGGCGGGGACGAAGGCCACGGGCGAGGGAAGGGCCACGGGGGCGGACGACGCGGGAAGCACGACGGCCACCGAGTGCGTCGAGCCGCCGTGGCACGAGGTCCCGAGACCCCGGTCCGACGGGGAGGCCAGCACGACCGGCTCGAAGGCCGCGTCGGGCGCCGGGGTGAACGCCCGGACGGCGCCGACGCCGGCCGGGCCCGCCGCGACCGGCACGGCGGCGGACGAGGTGGTGACCGAGCAGCAGAAGAGCATGGCCAGCAGGAAGAACACCCAGCCCAGGGCGAGGGGCGTGCGGGAGCGGCGCCGCTGCCGGTCGGTCCGCGTGCTCACCCTGGTCATCGCCCGTCATCGTAGTGGGTGTATGAAGTTTCAAAGAATATGGGTCGCGCTGCTAGCGGGATAGTGTGCCCGAGTGACCACGCAATCGAACATAGCCGCGGGCTGGTTCCCCGATCCCCATGGCGCGCCCCAGCTGCTGCGCTACTGGGACGGGACCCGCTGGACCGAGCACACCCATCCCGCCGAGGGGCAGCAGGCCCCCGCCGCCGCCGCGGCCCAGCAGGCCCCGGGCGCTGCCGGGATCCCCGCCCAGCAGGCCGTGTCCGTAGGGTCGCTCTTCGACCAGCCGGTCCTGGTGGTGAACCAGAAGGCCAAGCTGATCGAGGTCACGAACGAGTACCGGGTGTTCGACCAGCACGGCGCCACCGTCGGCTCGGTCGTCCAGGTCGGCCAGAGCGCGTTGCGCAAGGTGCTCCGGTTCGTCTCCAGCATCGACCAGTACCTGACGCACCGCCTGGAGATCCGCGACGCGCACGGCCGGCCGCAGCTGCTGCTGACCCGCCCCGCGAAGTTCATCAAGTCGCGTGTCGTCGTCCAGCGCCCCGACGGGCAGCCGGTCGGCGAGATCGTCCAGCAGAACGCCATCGGCAAGATCAATTTCGCCATGACGGCGGGCGGTGCGCAGGTCGGTGCGATCAGGGCGGAGAACTGGCGCGCCTGGAACTTCTCCATCGTCGACCACAACGGCACCGAGATCGCCCGGATCACCAAGACCTGGGAAGGCCTCGCGAAGACCATGTTCACGACGGCCGACAACTATGTGCTCCAGATCCACCAGCGGCTGCCCGAACCGCTGCTCAGCCTGGTCGTCGCCACGGCCCTGACGGTGGACACCGCCCTCAAGCAGGACGCCCGGGGTCTCGGCTGACCGGTCGGCGTCGATTGTTTACAGGTGTAATACTTGTTAACGTGTATGGGTGAGTGATACATCCATACGGCCCCGGCGGCCCTCGGTCCGGAGCATCCCGCTGGCCTCGGCCCTCCGGCTCTCGCGGCCCTCGGACACCTGGTTCAAGCCCGCCCTCAGCGTGGTCGTCGCCTCCGCCGTGCCCCACCTGACGCTCCTGGCGGTCGGCCGGCTGGACCTCGTGATCTACACCATGGCCGGTTCGCTCTGCGCGCTCTACGGCCACGGCCTGCCGTACGCCCGGCGGGCCGTGGCCGTCGCGGGCGTGGTGCTCGGCATGGCGGCCGGGCTCGCCGTCGGTCTGGTCACCGCGTCGCTCACCGGGTCGACCGCCGTGCTCATCGCGGTCGGCGCGCTGCTCGCCGCCGCCCAGAAGGCGCTGTGCGACGCCACCCGGATCGGACCGCCCGGCCCCGTGATCTTCACCTTCGTCAGCTCCGCCGCCCTCTTCGCCCCGCAGCGCCCGGAGCAGATCCCCGGCCACCTCGCCCTGACCCTCGGCGCGGGCGCGTTCGCCTGGCTGGTCGCCGTCGCGCCCGCCCTGGTCCGCCGGGAAGGGCCCGAACGCCGGGCCGTCGCCCGTGCCCTGGAGGCCGCGGCCGGGTGCGCCGCCGCCCCCGGCCCCGGCACCCGGCACGCCGCGGCCGCCGCCGTGCACGCCGGCCGGCAGTGCCTGCTCGTCTCCGGCCGCCCCACCCCCGTACGCCGGTCCCTGGAGGGGCTCGTGGTGCACGCCGAAGCGGCCTTCACGGCCCCGCGCCCCGGGGCCGGAGCGGTGGATCCGGACCGGCTGCGGGCCTGGGCCGCCCTGACCCGGGCGCGAGGGCCCGTGCCCGCGCCGCCGCCGTCCGGCACCGCCGGCGAACCCTTCGGGATCGACGCCGAACGCGCCGCCCTGCGGGCCCCCGACAGCCGCCGCGCGGCCCGCCGCGCCCTGCTGCGCCGCCTCGGCCCCGGATCGCCGCTGCTGCCCGTCGCCGTCCGCACCCTGGCCGGCTGCGCGCTCGCCGGATACCTCTGCGCCGCGCTCGGCGTCGGCCGCCCCTACTGGGCGATCGTCACCGCCGCCTCGCTCTGCCAGGCCAATATCACCCTGTCGTGGAACCGGGCGCTGCAACGGACCCTCGGCAACGTCCTGGGCGTCCTGGTCTTCGCGGCCGTCCTGCCGGTCTCCCGGATCAGCCCGCTCGCCCTCGTCTGCTGCTGCCTCTTCTTCAGCTTCGCCGCCGAGGCCCTCATCACCCGCAACTACTGGCTCGGCTCCGTCGCGGTGACCCCGATGGCCCTGCTGGTCCTGGAGTTCGGCGGCGCCCACCCCGCCGGGGAGCTGATCGGCGACCGGGTCCTGGACACCGTCCTCGGCGCGGCAGCCGGCTTCCTGGCCGCGGCGCTCGTCACCAACCGGCGGGCGGCCGGGAGGGTCGAGCGGGCGCTCGACGCCACCCGCCGGGCCCGCGCCGCCGCCGAGCGGGCCCTCGCCGACCCCGGGGCCGCGCCCGCCGCACGGGACCGGGCGCGCCGGACCCTCACCGCGAGCCTCGTCGAACTGCGCGAGGCGGGCGACACCGCCGCGGGTGAATGGTGGCAGCGCGCCCTGCCCGAGCAGCGTCTTCTCGCGGCGGAGCAGGCCGGACACCGTACGCTCGCCACGACAGCACAACGGCGGGGACCCGAGACACCCCCTACGGTCCACGCCCCTTCGATCGGAGCGGAGTGACCGACGACATCGTTGCCTCGGTGGTGCGGCAGTGGCAGGCCGTCAACCCCGGGCTCGACACCGGGCCGATGGAGATCATCGGCCGGATCAACCGCTGCGCCGCCCTGCTCCAGCAGGCGGAGGACGCCCCGCTGCGCTCCGCCGGACTGACCCGCGCCGAGTTCGACCTCCTCGGCGCCGTACGCCGGACGGACCGGGAGCTGACCCCCGGTGAGCTGGCCCGCGAGACCTTCTCCTCGGGAGCCGCCGTCACCAAGCGGCTGCGCGCCCTCCAGGACCGCGCCCTGGTCGACCGCCGGGGCGACGACCGCGACCGGAGGGTCGCCCACGTCCGTCTCACCGACGAGGGCCGGGCCCTGGTCGACCGGCTGCTGCCCGAACAGCTCGCCTACGAACGCGCGGTGCTCGCCGGACTCGACCAGGGAGGCCGCGACGAACTCGCCTCTCGGCTGGGCGAGTTGCTCGTGCAGTTGGAAGGGCGGCTCGGCGGGGCCCGGCGCTGACCCCGCCGGCGAGGGGGGCTTTCGGGCGCGCGTCAGCACGGCGCCTTTTCGTACCACCCGCCCGGCGACCAGGAATCTGTCCCTTTCGATCTGGTTCGATCACCTGTGCCTTGGCCTGTTCTGTGGGGTGCAAGGCGCTGAGGGCATGCCCATTTGCCCCGTAACGCCCGCGTGTGGCATGTGACTTATTCCGTGTGTCGGTACGGGAGGAGTCCAGGGCAGTTCATTTTCGGCCTCGCTCACTCACCGCGCACGGTCCACAGCGCTGCGTGCAAAAACTGGTGAGTGTATTCCTCTCGGCGAGCTTCCGCAGAGGGTTGGGTGAATATGCCGAAGCACTGTTCTGATCTGGCTAAGCTCACGCGCAGTGAAGTCGAGTTGAGACGAATTCGAGCACTTGTTCCCGAGTCTCCGCTCACGTGCGCATACATCCCGGAATCAACCGCCAGAGGGTTTTAGATGGTTCGTGTTGAATCACCGCCGACCGACAGAGAAGTTCCCGTCGTCCGCGTAGTCCTGCTGCCCGTGGCCCTGCTCGCCGGCGCCACCGTCGCCGGAGCGGCCCTGGTCGCACCGGCCGCCCGGATACCGGTCGCCGTGTGCGGCGCGATCACCACGCTCGTGGTCGCCGTACTCACCGTGGCGCTGCACCGCCGACGACGCGCCATGCGCGTCCAGCGTGCCGAGTACGAACAGCGCATCGCCTACCTGGAGCACCGCATCCTCTCGCACGACGCCGAGACGGTACGGCTGACCAAGGAGGTCATGCCCGCCGCCATCCGGCGTCTGCGGGTGGGCAATTCGCCCGAAGAAGTGATGCGCGACATCGTCGACGCGGACGTGGCCAACCGCCATCTGCCCAAGGCGCTGCGCGAGCAGATCTACCAGGTCCTCGAAGTCATCGACAACGAGGAGGCACGGCGTGACTCCGCCCAGCGCGCCTTCGTCAGCGTCGCCCGCCGGGTCCAGGCGATCGTGCACCGCCAGGCCAGTGAACTGCGGGAGATGGAGGACCACTACGGGCGCAACCCCGAGGTCTTCGACGACCTGCTGCGCATCGACCACGGCACCGCGCTGATCGGCCGGCTCGCCGACTCCATCGCCGTGCTCGGCGGCGCCCGCCCCAGCCGCCAGTGGCCCAAGCCCGTACCGCTGTTCAGCGTGCTGCGCGGCGCGATGTCCCGCATCCTGGAGTACCAGCGCGTCGAACTGCACTCGATCGCCAAGGTCGCCATCGTCGGCACCTCGGTCGAGCCGCTCATCCACGCCTGCGCCGAACTCCTCGACAACGCGACCCGCTACTCGCCGCCCCAGACCCGGGTGCACGTCACCGCGGTCGAGGTGCAGACCGGCATCGCCATCGAGATCGAGGACGGCGGCGTCAGCCTCAGCGAGGAGGCCCGCGCCCGCGCCGAGAACATGCTCGCGCAGGCCCAGGCCGGCATCAACATGAACGACCTCGGGGAGTCCCCGCGCCTGGGCATGGCCGTCGTCGGCCGGCTCTCCCGGATGTACCAGCTCCAGGTGTCATTGCGTCAGTCGGCGTACGGCGGCGTCCGCGCCGTCCTCATCGTGCCGCGCGACATGATCACCACCGGCCCCGCCCCGGGCATCGCCCACGGCATCGGCGCCACCTCGCGGCCCACCAGCTCGCTGGACATGTCGCAGCTCCAGCACGTGGTCCCGCCGCCCGGCAAGCGCAAGCCCAAGCCCGCCGCCACCGGCCCCGTGCCGTCCGTGGCCGCACCGGTCGCCACCGGCGCCCCCGCGGCCGCGTCGCGCCCCGCGGTTCCCGCGGCGGCCGTGGAGGACGACCTTCCCGTGGTCACCGAGTGGACCGAGAACGGGCTGCCGCAGCGCCGCAGCCGGGGCCGCGCCCCGCTCGGCTCGCACAACCTCCCCCAGCAGCCCCCGCCGCCCCCCGCGCCCGCCAACGGGTCCCAGCCCGGCCGGGACGAGGGCGCCGGCGGCGGACGCGGCGAGGAGAAGCCGCCCGGCCTCTGGCTGGACGCCTTCACCAAGGCCGTCAACGGCGTACCGCAGGAACGACAGCACGGCGAAGACTCCGATGACGCGTGGGACAAGGGAGACCTGAAGTGATCCAGCAGCGGGGAAACATGGACTGGATGCTCAAGGAACTGGCCGACGACGTGCCGAGCATCCACCAGATCGTGGTGCTCTCCTCGGACGGCCTGCGCATCGCCATGCACGGCGGCGACCCCGACGTCGCCGACCGGCTGGCGGCGGCCTGCGCCGGACTGCAGAGCCTGGCCGCCGCGGTGGCCACCGAGATCCCGTACAGCGACGGCCTCATGAAGCTCGTGGTCATCGAAGTGACCGGCGGCTTCTTCTACCTGATGGCGGCCGGGACCGGTGCGTATCTCGCGGTCCTGGCCGGCGAGACCGTCGACGCCGGACTGGTCGGTGCCCGGATGCGGGACATGGTCGTGCGGATCGGAGCCCACCTGACCAGTCCGCCCCGCCACGGCGGGCAGTCCGGATGAGTGGTCCTCGACGAGAACGCCGCAAGACCGATCCGGATCTCCACGATCCGGAACGGCTGTACGTGATCACCGGCGATCTCGACGACAGCGAACGGGCCGCGCTCGACCTGGTCACGATGGTCGTCGCGCAGGCGGAGCCCTCGCCGACGTTCCAGCCCGAGCAGGCGGCCATCCTGCGGCTCTGCCAGGCCCCGTTGTCCGTCGCCGAGATCTCCGCCTACCTCAGCCTGCCGTTCAGCGTGGTCACCTCGCTCCTGAGTGATCTCCTGGCGACCGAGCTCATCGAGTCGCGCGCGCCGATCGTCCGCGCCACTCTCCCCGACAGGTCCCTTCTCGAAGCGGTGATGCATGGACTTCAGAAGCTCTGACACGATCACCGGACCCCGCAGTGAGGACGTCCTCCCCACCACGGCCACCGCCGCGGTGAAGGTCGTGATCGTCGGCGGGTTCGGCGTCGGCAAGACGACGATGGTCGGCTCGGTGAGCGAGATCCGGCCTCTGACGACCGAAGAGACCATGACCCAGGCCGGCGTCGGCGTGGACGACAACGCCGGGGTGGAGACGAAGACCGCCACCACGGTCGCCATGGACTTCGGACGGATCAGCCTCAGCGAGGAACTGATCCTCTATCTGTTCGGCACCCCCGGCCAGGAGCGCTTCTGGTTCCTGTGGAACGGCCTCTTCGAAGGAGCCCTCGGCGCGGTCGTCCTCATCGACACGAGACGGCTCGAAGTCAGCTTCGACGTCATCGGCCGGCTGGAGGAGCGCGGAGTGCCGTTCGTGGTGGCCGTGAACACCTTCCCCGACGCGCCGCACCACCCGGTCGAGGCCCTGCGCAGGGCCCTCGACCTGCCGGACGAGGTCCCGATGATCGACTGCGACGCCCGGCTGCGGGGGTCCAGCCGCGATGTGCTGATGACCCTGATGCGCTATCTGCACAGCCTGGCCGTCCCCCTCGCCTGACGCCCCCGCACCCCGGGCCCCGGCGACGGGACCCGCACCGGGGGCGCGCGCCATCCCCCGGCGTACGTCCCCGGCCCGGTCCGCGCCCGGACGCCCCGTCCCGCCCGCTTGTGCACCAGCCCTGGAATCCTGATCCCTGGAGCCCCTGTGACAACCCCCTTCCACCACGAACCCGGCGCCGTCCCGCCGCCGCAGTGCCCCGCCCACAACCTCGACATCGGCCCCGGCGGACTGCGCCGGCTCTACGGCCCCGAGGCGGAGAACAACCCCTCGGGCCTCTACGACAAACTCCGCGCCGAACACGGCACCGTCGCCCCGGTCCTGCTCCACGGCGACGTACCCGCCTGGCTCGTGCTCGGCCACAGCGAGAACCTCCACCTCACCCGTACGCCGTCCCAGTTCTCCCGGGACTCGCGGCGCTGGCGGGCCCTCCAGGACGGCAGCGTCGCCCCGGACCACCCGCTCGCCCCGATCTTCACCTGGCAGCCGGTCTGCGTGTTCGCCGACGGCGCCAAGCACGAGCGGCAGCGCGGCGCGGTCACCGACAGCATGGAGCGCATCGACACCCGCGGGGTGCGCCGGCACATCAACCGCTTCAGTAACCGCCTCGTCAACGACTTCTGCGAGAAGGGCACCGCCGACCTGGTCGGCCAGTTCGCCGAGCATCTGCCGATGATGGTGATGTGCGCGATCTTCGGCATGCCGGAGGACTACGACGAGCGCCTCGTCCAGGCGGCCCGGGACATGACCCGCGGCACCGAGACGGCCGTGGCCAGCAACGCCCACATCGTGTCCGTGCTGACCCGCCTGGTGGAGCGGCGCCGCGCCGATCCGGCGCCGGACTTCGCCAGCTGGCTCATCGAGCACCCGGCCACGATGACCGACATCGAGGTCGTCGAGCATCTGCGGCTCATCCTCATCGCCGCCTACGAGTCCACCGCCAACCTCATCGCCAACGTGCTGCGCATGGTCCTGATCGACCCGCGCTTCCGCGCCCGGCTCAGCGGCGGGCACATGACGGTGCCGGAGGCGGTCGAGCAGACCCTCTGGGACGAGCCGCCGTTCACCGCAGTCTTCGGCCGCTGGGCGGTCGGGGACACCGAGCTGGGCGGCCAGCAGATCAAGGAGGGCGACGCCCTGCTCGTCGGGATCGCCCCGGCCAACACCGACCCCGTCGTCCGCCCGGACCTGGCCGCCGACATGGGCGGCAACCGCGCCCACCTCGCGTTCAGCGGCGGCCCCCACGAGTGCCCGGGACAGGACATCGGCCGCGCCATCGCCGACGTCGGCGTCGACGCCCTCCTCATGCGCCTGCCGGACCTGGAGCTCGGCGTCGGCGAGAGCGACCTGCGCTGGGTCGGCAACATCATGTCCCGCCACCTGGTCGAGCTGCCGGTCAAGTTCGCCCCCAGCCCGCAGCAGAAGCTGGACGCCGACCCGCTCTCGGTGATGGCCCGCGCCACCCGCCCGGCCGGAGACTGGGAGATCTCCTCCCCGGCCAGGCCCGTCCCCGAGCCCCGGCACGAGGCGGCGGGCATGCCCCCCGCCCCCCGGCCGGCGCCGCCCGGACCCCCCGCGGCCGAACCGGCCCCCTCCCACCCCGCTCCGGGGGCGACGATCCCGCGACAGCGCCGCCCGGCCGCCCCGGCCCGGCTCTGGCAGGCGGTCGCCCGCTGGTGGAGCGGCTACTGACCCACCGTCGACCGTGCACCGCAACGGCCCCGGCCCCGGATCACGCCCCGGGCCCGGGGCCGTTGCGGCGCGCGCCCCGGCGGGCGGGCGTGGGCAACGCCGGCCGGCCCGGACCTGCCCGTACCATCGAGCAGCGTGAAGCTGACAATTCTTGGCGGTGGCGGATTCCGGGTGCCTCTGGTGTACGGGGCCCTCCTCGGCGATCACGCCGAGGGCCGCGTCTCCCGGGTCACGCTGTACGACACCGACGCCGACCGGCTCACCGCCGTCGCCCGCGTCCTGGAGGAACAGGGCCGGGGCATCGCGGACGCCCCCGCCGTCGTCGCCACCACGGAACTCGACGAGGCGCTGCGCGGCGCCGACTTCGTCTTCTCCGCCATCCGCGTCGGCGGACTGGCCGGTCGCGCCGCCGACGAACGGGTGGCCCTGGACGAGGGCGTGCTCGGGCAGGAGACCGTCGGCGCCGGAGGCATCGCGTACGGGCTGCGCACCGTCCCCGTCGCCCTGGACCTCGCCCGGCGCATCGCCCGCCTCGCCCCGCAGGCCTGGGTCATCAACTTCACCAACCCGGCGGGCCTCGTCACCGAGGCCATGTCCCGGCACCTGGGCGACCGGGTCATCGGGATCTGCGACTCGCCGGTCGGTCTCGGGCGGCGCATCGCCCGGGTCCTGGGCGCCGACCCGGACCGGGCCTGGGTCGACTACGCCGGACTCAACCACCTCGGCTGGGTCCGCGGTCTGTACGTGGACGGGCGGGACGAACTGCCCCGGCTGCTCGCCGACCCCCAGCTGCTCGGCTCCTTCGAGGAGGGCCGTCTCTTCGGCGCCGAACTGCTCCGGACGCTGGGCGCGATCCCCAACGAATACCTGCACTACTACTACTTCAACCGCGAGGCCGTGCGCGCCTACCAGGAGGCCGAACAGACCCGGGGCGCCTTCCTCCGCGACCAGCAGGAGGGCTTCTACGCCCGCATGCGCGAGCCCGGCACCCCCGCCCTGGCCACCTGGGACCGCACCCGCGCCGAGCGCGAGGCGACGTACATGGCCGAGAACCGCGAGGTCGCCGGGGCGGGGGAGCGGGCGGAGAGCGACCTGGAGTCCGGCGGCTACGAACAGGTCGCGCTCGCCCTGATGCGAGCCGTCGCCCGCAACGAACGCACCTCGCTGATCCTCAACGTCCGCAACCGCACGACCCTTTCGGCCCTGGACGCGGACGCCGTCGTCGAGGTGCCCTGCCTCGTCGACGCCAACGGGGCCCACCCGGTGGCCGTCTCGCCCCTCCCGTACCACGCGGTCGGCCTGGTCACCGCGGTGAAGGCGGTGGAGCGGGCGGTGCTGGAGGCGGCGGAGAGCGGGTCCCGCGCGGCGGCCGTCCAGGCTTTCGCACTGCACCCGCTGGTCGATTCGGTGGCGGTGGCCCGGCGGCTGCTCGACCGGTACACCGAGGTGCATCCGGGGCTCGCCTTCGTCGACGGGCCCTAAGGCGCGGACACGATGCTCGGCGCACCCGCGGCGACCCACCGCGGGGCCACCCCGGTCACCTGGCAGACCATCAGGAAGAGCGGGATGGGCGGGGTGTACGGGGTGAGGCTGTCCGGCGAGTGGATCAGCCGGGGCCGGCCGCCGGGCACGTCCGCGTCCCGCGCGTACGTCACCTGCTCGGGCCAGTCGAGATCCAGGTCGGAGCCGGCCGGGACGATCCACCACCAGCGGTCCGCGTCGGCGAAGACGCAGCCGGTGCGCGGCAGATGGGACATGAGGCGAAAGCCGTGCCGAGCGGGCACCCCGACCGCGTCGCAACCCAGACTGGCGGACATCGAGGCCGGCAGAGCCAGCCGCACCCGGCCGCCGCGGTCCTGTTCGGGCGTCCGGGCCCGGTGCGCCGCACGCAGCCGGGACAGCGCGTTCTTCAGCATGGCTGCTCCGTGCCGGACTGCTGCTCCGCGTCGTCCGCCAGCTCCGCCCAGACGATGCGCCCGGAGGCGTCCCCGGCGTCGTGCGATCCCCAGGCGCTGCTCATCGCGTCGACGAGGAGCAGCCCGCGGCCGTGCTCGTCGTCGGAGGAGCGGCGCAGCCGCGGGCCGCAGGGCTGGTGTCCCTGGTCCTGCACGGCTATCCGCAGGCGTCTGCCGAGGCGGCTCAGCTCGCAGACCACCCGGGTGCTCGCGGTGTGCACCACGGCGTTGGTCACCAGCTCGGAGACGATGAGCACCGTCGCGTCACAGGCGTCCCGGCTCAGCTTCCAGGCGTCCAGGCGGGCTCGCGCCAGCTCGCGCGCACCCGCCACCGACTCGGGGTGCGCCGGCAGCGCGAAGCAGTACCGGAGCGCCTCCGTCCCGGGACTGAGGTCCATGAGCCGGGGGATGAGCGCACTGCCAGGTGCCACGACCGATTCCTCACAGTGGGGGCTGCGTCACGCTTCGTTCCCCGGGTGCTCGGGAGCGGGCATGACTGAGCGAACTGGTTCGGGAGTCAACTCTCCCCCTGACGATGACACTTGGCAAGAGGCACTCTGAAATTTCCAGAGTGACTGTGTCGTTGGGGGCGCACGCATGGCACACTGCTCGCAAAACAGCGCATGGGGAGGTCTGAAGTGAGCGAACCGCGGTCCGCCCCGACTGTGGGCCAGGTCGTTCTCGGCAAGCGCCTGCAGGATCTGCGCGAGCGGGTCGGTCTGACCCGTGACCAGGCGGCGAAGGTGCTCAGGGTCGCCCCAGCGACGATACGCAGGATGGAAACGGCCGAGGTCGGGCTGAAGATCCCCTACGTCCAGCTGCTGCTGAGGGCGTACGGCGTCGCCGACCAGGAGGCCGACGCCTTCGTCGAGCTGGCGGAGGAGGCGAACAAGCCGGGCTGGTGGCAGCGTTTCCACGACGTCCTGCCCGACTGGTTCAGCATGTACGTCAGCCTGGAGGGCGCCGCGAGCCTGCTGCGCATGTACGAGCCGCACTTCGTGCCCGGACTGCTGCAGACCGAGGACTACGCGCGCTCCGTGATGCGGACCGGAGCGGTCGGCCAGGCCAGACCCGAGGACATCGAGCGCCATGTCGCGCTGCGGATGGAACGCCAGTCTCTGCTGGCCAAGGACGACGCCCCCCGACTGTGGGCGATCATGGACGAGACCGTCCTGCGACGGCCCGTCGGCAGCGCGCAGGCGATGCGCGGGCAGGTCGACAAGCTGCTCGAGGCCACGGAGCTTCCCCACGTCACGCTACAGATCGCGGAGTTCGCCACCGGCCACCACCCGGGAACCTACGGGCCGTTCGTCCTCTTCCGGTTCGCCGTCCCCGAACTCCCCGACATGGTCTACAGCGAGTACCTGACCGGAGCCGTCTACTTCGACGCGCGCCCCGAGGTGGCCTCCTACCTCGAAGTCATGGACCGCATGGCGGCTCAGGCCGCAACTGCACAACGCACGAAGGAAATCCTCCGGGACTTCCGCAAGGAGCTGTGATGAATCACATATACAACGGCATGCCGGCCGGTGACCTCGGCTCCGAAGGCTGGTTCAAGCCGTGGAGCGGAGGGAACGGCGGCAACTGCATCGAGGCCATGAAGCTCGCCGACGGGCGGGTCGCCGTACGCCAGTCCGCGGATCCGGACGGCCCCGCTCTCATCTACTCCAACGGCGAGATCGCCGCGTTCATCCAGGGCGCCAAGGCCGGACAGGCCGACTTCCTTCTCACCTGAGTCCACGCCGACGTACGGACCCCTGACCACGGAGCGTGCCATGACCGGCCAAGAACAGCACTCCACCGAGATCGACACCAGCAAGCCGCATCCGGCCCGGATGTACGACTGGTTCCTCGGCGGCAAGGACAACTACCCGGTCGACGAACAGATGGCGCGGCAGCTGCTCGCCCTGGACGCACGGGGCCGTGACATGGCGCGGGTCAACCGGGCGTTCATGCACCGGGCCACCCGCTGGCTCGCGGAGAGCGGTGTGCGTCAGTTCCTGGACATCGGCACCGGCATCCCCACCGAGCCCAACCTCCACCAGATCGCCCAGCAGGCGGCCCCCGACGCGCGCATCGTCTACTGCGACAACGACCCGATCGTGCTCGCCCACGCGGCGGCCCTGCTCCGCTCCACGCCCGAGGGCGCCACCGAGTACATCCAGGCCGACGCCCGCAGGCCCGGGACCATCCTGGCCGAGGCCGGCAAGGTCCTGGACTTCGACCGGCCGATCGCCCTGTCGCTGCTGGCCCTGCTGCACTTCATCGACGACGAGGACGGCGCGGCCGAACTGGTCGACCAGCTGGTCGAGCAGCTTCCCTCCGGCAGCTATCTGGTGCTCTCGCACACCACCGGCGACTTCGATCCGCAGGGCGCCGCGCAGGCACGGGCCATGTACAGGGCGCGCGGGATGACGCTGCGGCCCCGCAGCCGCGCCGAGCTCGCGGCGTTCTTCGACGGCCTCGAACTGGTCGAGCCGGGTGTCTCGCTCTCCGCCGCCTGGCATCCGGAGCTGGGCGAGGTCATCGACGTCCCGGGCGACGAGCCGATCCCCGGATACGCGGGCGTCGCCCGCAAACCCTGACCTCAGCGGGCCGGCCCGCCCGCGCCCGACGCGGCGCCGAGAGCGTGTCCCGTGGTGACGTCCACATGCCCGGGTACCTCGTCGTGCGCATCGCCCACCGTCGAGGTGCCCGAGGGCTCGAGGAGCAGGATCGAGGCGCCGCCACCGGACCGGGGCAGGTGCCAGACGCCGCGCGGGACGACGAAGACCGCACCCTTCTCCAGGGTCACGGACCGCTCGCCACCGCTGTCGCCGTCGCGCAGAGCGATGTCCAGCGTTCCGTCCAGCACGAGGAAGAACTCGTCCGTCTGCTCGTGGACATGCCAGACGTGCTCGCCGGCCACCTTGGCCACGCGTACGTCGTAGTCGTTGACCCGGGTCACGATGCGCGGACTCCACAGCGCCTCGAAGGAGGCCAGCGCGGTGCTCAGCGCGATCGGTTCGGTGGCGGGCCGTGCCGCGTTCCTGTCGCTCATGGATCCATCCTGGGCGGTGGACCCCACCGCCCGTGAGTGCTACGAATCGCGGATGGCGAAAGAATCCTCGCACCGGGTGGTCATGATCGTCTCGGCCGGCTCCAATCCCTTCGAGATGGGTGTGGCGACCGAGCTCTTCGGCCTGCGCCGGCCCGAGCTGCCCTTCGACTGGTACGACTTCACCCTCTGCTCGCCCACTCCGACGGTCCGCATGCACGACGGCTTCTTCCAGCTCTCCGGCGTCCCCGGGCTGACGGCCGTGGACCGCGCGGACACCGTCATCGTGCCCAACCGGCCCGACCCGCTGGAGGAGGCCGACCCGGACGTCCTGGCGGCGATCCGGCGTGCCCACGCCCGCGGCGCGCGCCTCGTCAGCTTCTGCACCGGCGCCTTCACGCTCGCCGCCGCCGGGGTGCTGGACGGCCGACGGGCCACCACGCACTGGAGATGGGCGGATGCCTTCACCGTCCGGTACCCGCGGGTCGACCTCGACCCGGACGTCCTCTTCGTCGACGACGGGCAGGTGATCACGGCGGCCGGCAGCGCCGCGGCCCTGGACGCCGCGCTCCATCTCGTCCGCGCCGACCACGGGGCCGAGACCGCGGCGGCCGTCAGCAGACGGCTCGTCCACCCGGCCCACCGGGACGGTGGCCAGCGCCAGTTCGTCGAGCATCCCGTGCCCATGACCGCCGACGCCTCGCTCGGGCCGCTCCTCGAGTGGGCCACCGAGCACCTGGCCGACGGCCTGGACGTGGCGGCGCTCGCCGCCCGCGCCGCGGTCAGCCCCGCCACCCTCCACCGCCGCTTCCGCGCCCAGCTCGGCACCACCCCGCTGGCCTGGCTCACCGAGCAGCGCGTCACCCTCGCCCGCCGTCTCATCGAGCGCGGCGAGGAACGCCTCGACGTGATCGCCCGCGTCAGCGGACTCGGCACGGCGACCAGCCTGCGGACCCAGCTCCGCCGCCGTACCGGGCTGACGCCCACCGAATACCGCCGCCGCTTCGCCCCGGCCCGCTGAGCCCCGGCCCGCTGAGCCCGCCGTCCCGCGTCACAATGGACCCATGTCACGACGCACCTCCCGGCCGCGGGTGTCCGCCGCCGCGCGGATCACCTCCGCCTCCCCGTGCCCCTGCGGACTGCCCGCCGCCTACGGGCAGTGCTGCGGCCGCTTCCACGCCGGCACCGCCGCCGCCCCGACCTGCGAGGCGCTGATGCGCTCCCGGTACGCGGCCTTCGTCGTCCAGGACGCGGCGTACCTGCTGCGCACCTGGCACCCCGAGACCCGGCCGCCCGGCGTCGACTTCGACCCCTCGATGCGCTGGGTACGCCTGGAGATCCTGGACACCACGGACGGCACCGCCTTCCACTCCACCGGAACGGTCACCTTCCGCGCCCATTACACCGACGACGGGCGTCCCGACTCCCTCCACGAGCAGAGCCGCTTCCTCCGGCACGAGGGTGCCTGGGTCTACACGACGGCGGTCTTCGTCGACTGAGCGGCGTCCGGGGCGGTGCTCGGCCGACGCGCGAAATCGGTTTCCCGGCGGCCCGCGCGCGACCGTACGATCCGCGCATGGACGAGGACGAGGCAGCGACGCCGTACGCCGCGCGGGAACGATTCTGGCGGGGCCGTGACGTCGCCTTCACCCCCGTCGAGCCCGACGACGCCGCTCTGATCCACCACTGGCGCGCCGACCCGGTGGCCGCCCACGAGACGGGCGTCTGGCCCGGCTCCCTCCAGGAACTCCGCGAGCGCATCGCGTCCCACGTCGAGGACCGCCACCGCGACGACTTCCTCGTCCTTCTGGCGGACGGCACCCCGGTCGGTCACATCGCCCTCATCGAGGAGGACTTCGTCGACGGCACGGCCGAGGCCTGCCTCCTGCTCGCTCCCGGACACCGGCGCCGGGGCCTCGGCTCCGACGCGCTCGCCGCCCTCACCGACCTGGCCTTCGGCGAGCTGCCCCTGCACCGGATCGAGGCCGTCACCCACACCGACAACGTGGCTGCCCTGGCCACCTTGAGAGGAGCGGGCTTCGTGCCGGAGGGCGTGCGCCGGTCCTCCTGCCTGCACCGCGGCCGCCGCCACGACAACGCCGTCCTCGGCCTGCTCCGCGAGGAGTGGGAGGCGCTCGTCCGCCCCCGGTCCTGGGAGTTCTGACCCCGGCCCGCACCGCCCCGGGCTGCCGCGTCAGGCCGGAGCCCCCACCCGCGTCGAGCCCCCGGGGCCGGCCGCGGGGGACAGCTCCTGGGCCAGGTCCTCCGCCAGCAGCCGCTTGGCGATCACGTCCACGGTGGCCCGGAGCTGACGGTCGTCGGGGCGTGCGCCGTCCTCGGCCAGCCGCTCGTTCAGCCAGCTGCCCCAGGCGTCGGAGATCACCGCCGCTTCGCGCCGCCCCGCCGCCGTGTGCGAGAAGATCCGGCCGTCGCCCGTCAGGAAACCCTCCTCGATCATCCGGTCGAAGACCGGCACCAGCACCTCCGGCGGGATGCGGTGCCGGGCCGCGATCAGCCCGAGGCCCGCGTGGCCGACCATCCGGGTGAAGAGGTCCACCTGCATCACCGCCCAGGCCCCCGCGGTGTCGAGGCGGGTGTCGGACCCGGCGGTGATCCGCCGGGCGGTGTCCGGGCCCGCGCCGTGCAGGATCGCGGCCACCGAGAATTCGAGGACCTTCGCGGAATCCCCGCTGCCCGGCTGGGCGAAGCCCTCGCCCATGTCCGTCGACCCGAGCCGCGCCGAGTCCCGCAGCTTCACCTCCTTCAGGAACAGGGCCACGACGAAGCCGATCAGCGCGATGGGCACCGTCCACAGGAACACGGTGTGCAGCGTGTCCGCGTACGCCAGCGCCAGCGGTTCCGACTGGGCGGCGGGCAGTGCGTGCAGGGCCTGCGGGCTCTGCGAGGCGCCGGCCAGCACCGCCGGGTCACCGCCCGCTGCCACCGCCCGCGCGACGCCGTCGGTGAGGTTGGGCTTCAGCGCGTTGGCGTAGATCGTGCCGAACACCGCCGTGCCGAAGGCGCTGCCCAGCGTACGGAAGAACGTCACGCCCGAGGTGGCCGTGCCCAGGTCCTCGTAGTCGACGGTGTTCTGCACGGCGATCGTCAGCACCTGCATGGCCAGGCCGATGCCGAGGCCGAGCACCACCATGTAGAGCGACTCCAGCCACACGCCGGTGCCCGGCCCCATCCGGGACAGCAGGAACAGCCCCGCCGCCATGACCAGGGTCCCGACGATCGGGAACACCCGGTAGCGGCCCGTCTTGCTCACCACGTTGCCGCTGAAGATCGAGGCGGCCAGCAGACCGACGACCAGCGGCAGCGTCCGCACCCCCGAGAGCGTCGCCGAGTCCCCGTCCACGTACTGGAGATAGGTCGGCAGGAAGATCATCGAGCCCAGCATCGCGAAACCCACGATGAAGCTGAGGATCGAGCAGACGGTGAACACCGGGTTCCGGAACAGCCGCATCGGCAGCATCGGTTCCTCGGCCCGCGTCTCCACCAGGCAGAACAGGGCCAGGGCGATCAGTCCGCAGACGAAGAGGCCGATGATCACGGCCGAGCCCCAGGCGTACTCGTTCCCGCCCCAGCTCGTCGCCAGGATCAGCGCGCTCGCCCCGACGGTGACCAGCGCGATGCCCCGGTAGTCGATGACCGGCCGCCCCGCGGCCTTCACCGACGGAATGTTCCGGGCGGCGGCGATGACCACCACGATGGCGATCGGCACATTGACGTAGAACGCCCAACGCCAGGTCAGATGGTCGGTGAACAGCCCGCCGAGCAGCGGCCCGATCACGGTCGAGATGCCGAAGACCGCCCCGATCGCGCCCTGGTACTTGCCCCGTTCGCGCAGCGGGATCACATCCGCGATCAACGCCATCGACGTGACCATGAGGCCGCCCGCGCCGATGCCCTGCATACCGCGCCAGATGATCAGCAGCAGCATGTCCGACGCCAGGCCGCACAGGAACGATCCCGTGATGAAGATGATCGCCGAGACCTGGAAGACCAGCTTCCGTCCGAACAGGTCGCCGAACTTGCCGACCAGGACGGTGGCGACCGTCTCGGCGAGCAGATAGGCGGTGACCACCCACGACATGTGCGCTGCGCCGCCCAGGTCCGAGACGATCGTCGGCAGGGCCGTGCCCACGATCGTCTGGTCCAGCGCCGCGAGCAGCATGCCGAGCACGATCGTCGCGAAGACGATGTTGCGCCGCCGCCGGTCGAGGACGGGCGGCGGCGCGGCGGCACTCTGCGCGGCGGGGGCTTGCTCGCTGGCAGTGGTCACCCCTGCACCCTCACACCGGCCCTCCGCCCCCGCATGCGGGGGCGGGCCGGACGGGGTCAGAGCGAGGCGATCGACGTCTTCAGCCGCGCCACGAACGCCTCGCGGACGTCCTCGCCGACCCGGTCGAGCGACAGATAGGGGTTGAGGTCCTCCAGCTCCACGAGCAGCAGCTCCCCCTCCGCCGTCCGGCAGGCGTCGACCCGCTGGATCCCGTGCGTGAGCGAGTTCCAGAGGATGAAGCGCCGGGCGAACGCCAGATCCCGCGCGCTCGCCGCGTACGGCTCCAGCACCCAGCGCCGCTCCGGGTCCGGGGCGTACAGCGCGTACTGGAAGTCGTCGTCGACGAAGTAGAAGGACACCTCGTGGCGGAAGTCGATCCGCGGCTGCACGAGCAGGGAGCCCTCGGCCGCCCGCTCCAGCTCGGCCCCGGCCTCCGCCGCCGTGACGAACCGCAGCCCGACCGAGTCCGCCCCCCGCTTCGGCTTGACCGCGTACTGCGGGACGTCGGGCAGCTCCGGCAGATCCGCCGCCCGGTCCACCGTGGGAATGACCGGGAAGCCGGCCCCGCTCATCTCGACCAGATACTCCTTGCCGGCCATGTCGCCGCGCCCGCCCAGCGGGTTGTAGACCGGTGTCCGCAGCTCCCGGGCCCGCGCGCAGAAGGCGTCGTACGCGTCCCGGTAGTGCAGCACGGGTCCGCTGTTGCGGACCAGCACGGTGTCGAACCCCTCCAGCAGCGCGGCCGCGTCACGGGGATGGCACAGCGCGACGTCGAACGCCTCGCGCAGCCGGGAAGCCAGAAAGACGTCCTCGTCGCCGTAGCGGCGGCCGCGCGCCTCGTAGGCGAGATCGGTGACGAGCAGGAGGGAGGGGCGGCGTGCGCCGACGGGTGACGCGGCGGTCATGGGGGTTCTCCCGGGGTGCGGAGGCGGACGGACGATCACTATCGCCGACATCCCGGCCGGGCCATGCGGAGGGGGTGCTTCCGTGGTGCCGAGGCCCTCGCCGCTCCGGGCGGACACCCGCCGCCGTACGGATCAGACAGCGCCCGCGGATCCGCCCCGTACGGCCGCCACCCACTCGACGAGAAGCCGCTCGTACTCCCGGCGGCCCTCCGGCGACACCACACCGCCGTCGGCGACCAGAGCGCGGATCTCCGCGTTCAGTTCAACCATCGGGCGGGCAGGGGTCGGCTCGGTCGAAGTGGAGGTCATGTGAAGAGGCTAGTGGCACGGAGGCGCGCGAGGCACCGATGGGGCGTGTGGGACCCGCCACGGGCAGCCGCCGTCCCGGCCTCGAAGCGGCGCCGGCGCGCCGGCTTCGGCATGCCGCGGACCTCTCCACATCGTCGCCACGTATCGCCACGACCAGGCGGTCCGAGGGGCGTTGTCGCACGTCGCAGGCGTGCGGCGGGGCGTCGACGCCGGATGCGCGCTGCCCGCCGCGCCCGGTGAGGGCCTCCGGTGGCCCGGCCCGGAAGGCGGCTTCCACGCCTCCGCCCAGGCGTCTTCGTACGCGTCCGGGGCGACGAGGATCACATGTGCCGACCGTCACCGACCGGCCGGGACGGGCGGCCGACCCGGCGTCAGACGGACCGGCGGGCCGCCCGGCGCGGGGCAGCCCGCCCGCCCGCTCAGCGAATGTGCCGCCCCGAGATCGCCCGAGCGATGACGAGGCGCTGGATCTCGCTGGTCCCCTCGAAGATCGTGTAGATCTTGGCGTCGCGGTACATCCGCTCTACGGGGTGCTCCCGGCTGTAGCCCGCGCCGCCGAGGATCTGGACCGCCTTCTCCGTTGCCGCGACCGCGAGTTCACCGGCCCGCAGCTTCGACATGGAGCCCTGGGCCGCGTCGAAGGTGCGGTCGTTGCGGGCCATCCAGGAGGCCTGCCAGATCAGCAGACGCACGGCCTCGATCTCCGTACGGATATCGGCCAGGGCGAAGGCGATCGACTGGTTCTCGATGATCGGCCTGCCGAACGCCTCGCGCTCACCCGCGTATTCCAGGGCGTATTCGTAGGCGGCCCGCGCGATGCCCAGGGCCTGCGCGGCCACGGTCGGGCGGCTGACCTCGAAAGTCGCCATCGCCGCCTGGCCCTTGGCGGTGCCGCCCTCCCGGGCCCGTGCGAGGCGGGCGTCCAGCTTCTCCTTCCCGCCGAGCAGACAGTGGCCGGGGACGGTGACGTCGTCGAGGAAGAGATCCGCGGTGTGCGAGGCGCGGAGCCCGAGCTTCTTGACCGTACGGCCCGCCGTCAGGCCCTTCGTGCCGGGCGGCACGATGAACGCGGCCTGGCCGCGGGCCCCGAGCGCCGGGTCGACCGAGGCGATGACGACGTGCACCTCGGCGATGCCGCCGTTGGTGATCCACGCCTTCTGACCGGAGATCACCCACTCGTCGCTCGCCTCGACATAGCGGGCCTTCGTCGTCATCGCGGAGACGTCCGACCCGGCGCCCGGTTCGGAGACGCAGAAGGCGGCAACCTTCGGGTCGGCCTCGTCGCCGTAGCACTGCGGCACCCACTCGGCGAGCTGGTCCGGGGTGCCGGACGCGAAGATTCCGGCGACCGCGAGCGAGGTGCCGAACAGGGCCATGCCGATGCCCGCGTCGCCCCAGAACAGTTCCTCGTTTGCGATCTGGAGCGAGAGCCCGGTGGGGTCCCCGTACAGGTCGGCGAGCGACTCGAAGCCGTACAGACCGATCCGGGCGGCCTCCTGGATCACGGGCCAGGGGGTTTCCTCGCGGGCGTCCCACTCGGCGGCGGCCGGGCGGACCACCTGGGCGGCGAAGCCGTGCACCCAGTTGCGCAGGTCCTGCTGCTCCTCGGTCAGGGCCAGGGAGAAGAAGCTCATGGGCTCAGGCCTTCGGGATGTCGAAGTAGCGGGTGAGGCCGGAGGCCAGGCCGACGTCGCCGGCGACCTTGAGCTTGCGCGTCATGAACATGGTGACCGGATTGCCGTTGCCGGAGACGAGCTTGAGGAACTCGGCGTCGCCCATCACCAGCGTGGTGCGGGGTTCGGCGTCGGAGCGGCCCGGGGTGACCTGACAGGCGCCGTCGGCTATCGCGGTCTCGTAGACCACGTCGCTCTCGCCGGTGATCTTCCAGCGGATCAGCGCGGTGAGGCCGCCGGCCGCTTCGGGCCGGAACCGCTGCTTCATCCGGCCGAAGACCTCGCCGAGTATCCGGGTGCGCAGCTCGCCGTGCAGGACCTCGGCGAGCTGCTTGGCGGACAGGCTCTTGACGATCCGTGCGAACTCCTCGGGCCCGATCGCCCCGAAGTCGAGCCCGGACAGGTCGTCGGTGAGGCCGCCGCTGGTGGTTCCGTCCACGCCAGTTCCTTACTCCAGAGTAAACTTACTTCAGAGTAAGGTAAGGGGAGCGGCGACGCCTCGCAAGGGCCGCCGGGTCAGAAGGGCGAGCCGGGCACCACCGCGAGCAGGGGGTGGTGTGCGGACAGCACCTTGTTGGCGCGGGCCAGGTCGGACAGGGCCTGCTCGCGGTCGGCCTGGTCCTCGACGCCGAGCCGGGGACCGCGGAACCGGCGGACCTCGCGGGCCGCGCAGTCGGCGTCGAACTCCGCCTGGAGGATGTGCGGCGGAATGCACGAACCGATCAGCGCGGCGACCCGGTCCGGGATCGGCACGGGGACGAGGAGGTGCGAGGCGGTCATGGGGCTTTCCCTCTCGGATGGTTGGCCAGGAGGCGGTGCACGGGTCCTGCCGCCTGGTGGGCGGCAGATACCTTCCTGTGTACGGGACGCGGTTCCGGGTTTCTCGTCGGATACGTCTCCGTGTCGCAACCGTTTGGGACTGACCGTCTATTTCGCCTTACGCGCCGGTAAGTTGACCCGGCGCGCCGAACGTGCTGCGGATCAGGGGGATGTGCCGGTGGAGCGGGAGCGCAGACGCAGCGCGCGCAGCACCGCCTCGGTGGCGAAACGGCTTTCGGGATCGACGAGTTGGTCACCGAAGATGGTCTCCAGGCTGCGCATGCGGTAGCGCACGGTCTGCGGGTGGACATCCAGCAGTGCGCCCATCTGCGCCGCGGTGCCCCGGGTGTCGAGCCAGATCCGCAGCGTCTCGACCAGCCGGTCACGGCGGGTGGCGCTGATCCCGGCGACGGCGGCCAGTTCCCGCCTGGCGAGCTGGTCCAGCAGGGCGGGATCGGACAGCAGCCACAGGGTGGTGAGGTGGTCCTCGCAGCGGACCAGCGGGGCGTCGTCGATCACGCCGGAGTCGACGAGCTCCAGCACCCGGCGGGCCCAGCGGATCGACTCGCAGGCGAGCGCCGTGGGGACGGTCAGCCCGATCGCCGCACGGGTGGTGGGCAGGGCCTGGGCCAGCATGGATCTTCGTGCGTCGTCCAGTGCTCCGGGGATCAGCAGGTGCGGCTGCGGGGCGCTGAGATCGACGAGCAGGTCACGGTCCGCGCTGAGCCGGTCCAGCTCCGCCGGTGCGCGTACGGCGATCAGCGTGACCTCCTCCGGCAGCGGCCAGCCGACCTGCTCGCACAGATCGGCGATGGCGCTGCCGGGGACCGGGCGTCCGGCGAGGATGAGGTGGAGCAGACGGCGGCGCAGCGCCTCGCTGTGCTCGCCGGACTGGGACTGCACTTCGAGGAAGCCTTCCCGGGAAAGCGATTCCAGTTCGTCGACGTAGGCGAAGAGCGCGTCGGCGAAGCTCAGCATCAGGGTGGGGGACAGGTGGTAGCTCTGCCCGACCTTCTTCGCCCGCCGCAGCGCCACGCGTGCGCCCAGCCGGTAGGCCCCCTGAAGGGTGTCCATGGTCCGGCCCTCGTACGCCTCGAACCGCCCGAAGCGCCGGCACATGTCGTCCCGGAGCGTGGTGGGCGAGGAGGGCTCGGCCACCAGGTCGACGAAGGACGCGAGGCTCTGTTCCACGCCCACCCGGATGGCCTGCCCGTTCGGACCGTCGAGCAGTCGGGCGTATTCCGGATAGGCCCGGGTGACCTCGACGCCGATTTCCTTGATGAGGCTGGGCAGTTCGGGCCGCATGATCGCCGCGAATTCCTGCGGGAGCGGCCCCAGCGGGTCGTCGGTATCCAACGGCTGTATGAGATGTGGCATGACAGGTCCCCTTGCTCTCGGCGCCCGATGGTGGGGTGAGGCGGTGGGGGAAAGCGCTCCCACGAACCGACAGGTGCGTACCAAGTTCGCGACGAAGATAGACCAAGGAACAGGCACTGCACACCACTTGGACAAGATCGAAGTGCAGGGGGCACACATCTCGACCGTACGGTGCGACCTCTGTGCAGGTCGGGCGGCACTACGCGCTTTCGGACAATGAATTTCGGCCGCATGCTCCGGTGATGACAACAAAGCTGTTCCCTCGCGTCCGAGTTGTTCGCGGCAGGGTGCGCGTCGCGTCGGCGGACCCTGGCGGAGACCGGGCGAAGGGGCGGCTCACCATGGAGAACGCGAGCGGGCGGCCCTTCTTCAGCGAATGTTTCCGGCCGAGTGGCCGATTTCCGCGCCACCGGTGAGCGTGCGGCGACGAGACTTCCGCGCTCGCCCGCTCCGGCCGCACCGCGTACGCACGGCGCGCGGGGTTCCGGCCGCCGGTGCACAATTCCCTGCCCCGCTGTGCGCATTCCTTGATAAGGAAGCGCCGCTGCGATGCTCATTTCCGGATCAAAAAGAGTGCGGTGCAAAGAATCTTAGGCGGACGGATTGTGTCGCCCTGTTTCCCGCGAGTAACATCACGCCTCGATCAATTCGGTCACGAAATCTGCCCGAAATTTGATGCTCCGATCCTCCGCCCCCGGGCCCACCCGAGGCTCCATCACCGTCGACGGTCGTCGCGGTGCGGGCATGCGTTGCAGAACCGGTCAACTTCGTGCACGAGGCCGCGCCACGGCGGCCGACAGAGGGGACGACATGAGATCCGTTTCCAAGCGAACCCGCGTAGGCATGCTCGCGGCATTCACGGCATTCGGCGCGCTGCTCTCCACCGGATCAGCAGCCGCCGCCACCCAGCTCAACGGCGACTGGGCGCCCTTCGACCGCTGCCCGGTCGACGCGCCCGCCATGCTGGCAGCGGACGGTGTCAACACCATCGCCACCTGCATAGCGTCGAGCTCGGCCACCGGATCCATCACCCTGGGCAAGACGGAGGTCGCCACCGGGCACACCGATCTGCAACTCGGAGTCGTCCAGCGCGCCGACGGCAACGCCTCGCTGGTGGCCCCGCCCGAGGGCGCGCTGACCGCGGACCCGGCCCAGATCCCGGGCGGGCTGATCGGGCTGATGTGCCCCAGCGGAATTCCCTTCGTATCAGCAATCTGCCGGCAGCTGACGGACAACAATCTCAACCGTGTGACGGCCACCATCGAACCGGCGGGAACGCCGCGCGACTTCAATATGAGCGCCGCTTTCTCCGCCGGTGAGCCCATTCTCACCATCCCGGTCCGCATCCACCTCAAGAATCCGTTCCTGGGTGACAAGTGCTACATCGGGACCACGGCCGATCCGGTGCTCCTGAAGCCGCAGAACGTGACGGCTCCGAGCCTTTCGCTCCAGCGGTTCGCGGCCGACGGAACCCGGGACGACGAGGGGGAGATGGGGCGCTACACCTTCGACGGCGCCGACCAGGGCGATGCCGGGTTCGCCGTTCCGGGGGCCAGCGGCTGCGGAGCCGGGCTCCTTGACTGGGCGGTGAACCTCAAGACCGGCCTCCCGTCCGCCGCCGGAAAGAACAGCGTGACGCTGGACGCCACCTCGACGTACTTCGGCAGCCCCTATGATCCGGCCGGCCTCGCGCCGGACGAGGGCAGGAAGCTGTCGGAATTCTGGCACTCCGCGAAGCGGTAGGGCCGCTCACCCCCCGGTACGAGGAGGTGACGCGAAGCCAGCCCGCACGTCCGACCCCGTGAACCCCGCCGCGTGTGCCGCACCGTCCGGCACGGCGAACCACGGTGCAAGCGCCTCTCCAGTCACGTTCAGCGAAATCCCCGACCGAACGAGAAAAGGGAGTACCCCCATGTTGAAGCGAACCCGAGTCCTGACCGCGATCGGTGCCGCCGCGGCATCCGTCGTCCTGGCCGCCCCGTCGGCCGTCGCCGCGCCGACCAGCTGGACGATCAGCCCGACCGGCGCCTTCAACGGCAGCGCCGGAGTGACCGTCCTGACCGACAACAACGGCAACAAGATCCAGTGCGCGACCTCCGCCGCCTCGGGCTCGGCCCCGACCTCCCCGGTCGCCGGGAGCCCGGCCAAGCTCGCCTCCATCTCGGCGATCTCGTTCAACTCGCCGTGCACCGGCCCGTTCAGCTCGACGTGGACGGTGGCCACCACGCCGCCGTGGGAGATCTGGGGCCTGGACTACGCGGCGGGCGCCGGGACCAACTCCACCGGGCAGACGACCGGTGAGATCCGGTCGATCACGGCGAAGGTGTCCGGGAGCAGCATCCTCGGCCCCTGCACCTTCGACGTGACCGGCAAGGTCGCGGCCAAGTACAACAACCCGAGCGCGGGCGGAAGCAACGGCACCCTGGACACCTCGGGCGGCGGACTCACCCTCTCCATCGCCAACAAGGTCGGCGGCGGCTGCGGCATCGTCGGCACCACCGCCAGCTTCCAGGGCCTGTACACCATCGTGAACGCGGCAGCGGGCCAGTCCCCGGTCATCAGCGGGTGACGACCCACCGCCGATGAGGTACCGCACCTGAACGTCGTGCCCGGCCGTGCGCACCCGGCGGCCGGGCACGGCGACGCTCGGGACACCGAAGGACCCGGCCGGACGCACCTCTTTTTCACGCACCCGACGACAAGGGCGCGGCGGCCGGTTGTCACCGTCTGCCAAAGTCCGCGCGCCGGTGATCCGACCGGCAACCCGGCCCTTCCCAGGCGTCGTCGGCGTGCGTACCGTACCCGTCGGTAGGGCCGTGCCCGGCAGGTGGGAGCACGGCCGAGGCCACCCGACGTCCGTTCGACGTCCGCTCGACGTCCGCCCGCAGGGGCCGTTGCCGAGTGGACCCGCCATCCCGGCCATC
The DNA here is from genome assembly GCF_044333935.1 of Streptomyces sp. NPDC020884. NCBI lineage: Bacteria > Bacillati > Actinomycetota > Actinomycetes > Kitasatosporales > Streptomycetaceae > Streptomyces > Streptomyces sp. NPDC020884. Next base: position 227,522 of record NZ_JBIRRY010000004.1, read on the forward strand.
TCTGGGCCCACGCGCGCCGGAAGGACACATCCGTATGACCGTCGATGCACGCGCCGCAGCGAGACGACCGATCCACTGGGCCGTGGGCGGGGCGCTCGTCGTCGCCACCGCGCTCGTCCCCAGCGCCGAATCGGCCGCCGCGGAACAGAAGTCGGAGGTCGCCCTCCGCTACGCCTGCCCGTTTCCCTCCGGGCCCGAAGAGGTGGACGTCCTCGTCTCGGCGGTGCTCCCCACCGCGGCCCGCACGGGCGAGGAGATCCGCCCCGATCAGGTCTCGGTCCAGGTGAACCTGGAGCCCACGGCGCTCGCCCGGTTCGGCGATCTGGACGCCGCCACCCTGTCGGCCGTCGCGCGGCTCACCGTCCGCAACACCGTCGGCGACCGGTCCGCCGACGCCTCCTGGCAGGACCTGACCGCCCCTCCCGTCGCCCTCCCCGCCGAAGGCGCCCTCGCCCTGACCGCGACCGGGGACGTGCCGACCGTCACCTTCGGGAGCCCCGGGCGCGCGACGCTGGCCCCCGCCGCGCTCGCCCTCTCGCTGTCCTCGCACACCGAGAACGGCGAGCCGACCACGCCCCCGGGGCTCGACGTCGCCTGCGAGCCGGCCCCGGGCCAGGACGCCGAACTGGCCGCGATCATGATCCGGGGCGGCAGCGACCCCACGGCCCCCGCCCCCCGGCCCGGGGAGAGCGACCCGGCACCGGAGCCGACCCCCACCCGCCCGGCCGAGGGTCTGCCGCCCACCGCGCGGGAGAAGATCGACGCCCTCACCGACGAACGGCTCGAAGCCCTCGACGGCGAGGACCCGGGCAGCTGCCCGATCGAGATCCCGCCCGAGTGGGTGATGACCACCGCCGAGACCTACGCGGCCGGCTACGCCAACGCCGCCAAGCTGGACGGCGCGGCGGCGCTGGGGCCCGCGTTCATGAAGGTGGTGCTCAACAAGCGCTACATCAACGACTCCTGCGCCTCGACCGTCGACGTCTCGTCCGAGGTCGACTTCGACTACGAGGGCCGCCGTCAACTCCCCCCGACGAAGGCCACGTTCCTCACCTACGGGTTCATGCCGACGACCGCGACCATGACGCTGGAGCAGGTCGGCCCCCCGGCGGCGATCCACACCCACACGGTCACCAACACGCCGACCTATCCGGAGGAGACGACGGTCACGGCCCAGCTCGTCATGCGGCTCTCCGACGTCCAGGTGAACGGGGTGCCCCTGGACGTGGGCCCGGACTGCCGCACCGCACGGCCCTTCGAGCAGGTGCTGAGGGGGTACGGCCAGAGCTATCCGCCGGCCGGCTACCTCGTGGCGTACGGCGGCACCCTGACCGGATACGCGCACATCCCGCCGTTCGAGGGCTGCGGTGCGGCCGAGGACCTCGACCCGATCTTCACCTCGGCCATCTCCAGTCCGGGCAAGAAGGCCGACAACTACACCAAGATGACCCAGGCGCCCCTGTGCGTGGCCACCAACCCGGAGGGGCCGGACTGCCCGCCGAGGGTGCCCGATCCGGAGCGGTGAGCCCCGGGCGGCGGGCCGGCCGCCGCAGCGTGGACAGCCCCGAGCCCTTCCGGTCCGCCAGGACCGGGAGGGCTCCTTTCCTGGTCCCTTGAACCGGTCCCCGGGAGTGATCCCGGGACGGTCCGGCGGTCGTCTGACTCCTCATCATCCGACAGGTTTGGCTCGGGAATTACTCACCCGTGAACAATCCCCGCGCGGCGCATGAATTCTCGCCGAGGAAAATCTGTACCCAGTATTGCGAAGTCAGGTTACCGGCCCGTAGCGTCCCAGACGTGCCGATCGAAAACGCCTGCCAGCCAGCCCGTTCGGCATGCTCGGGCCCCGTTCGCTCCGCTCCGGTCCGGGGGCGCCCCGGGGTGAGCGTCCAGGTGTTTGCGCAGATTTCGACAAGGACGGGGACCGGCCTTGTCACCGAATGACAAGTGATCCATTCTCGGCCCCGCGTTCGTCGAACTCCGCTGTTCAACGGCTTGCCCTCGCGGTTTCGGCGGACATAACGTGCGCCCCCTGGTGCATGTGTGACGAGCCGCCATCGCCTTTTCTCAGAGCCGGAGCGCTTAACGATGAACACGTTCACCGCCACTTCGAGGGAGGGCCGATGGGAATCGAAGTAGTCGTCGAGGGCCTGACGAAGTCCTTCGGCAAGCAGAACATCTGGCAGGACGTCAGCCTCACCCTGCCCGCCGGTGAAGTGAGCGTCATGCTCGGTCCTTCCGGAACCGGGAAGACCGTTTTCCTGAAATCCATCATCGGACTTCTGAAGCCCGAACAGGGACGCGTCCTCATCAACGGCGTCGACATGGTGAACAGCTCCGAGCGCGACATCATGGAAACCCGGAAGCTCTTCGGCCTCATGTTCCAGGACGGGGCCCTTTTCGGCTCGATGTCGCTCTTCGACAACATCGCCTTCCCGCTGCGCGAGCACACCCGCAAGAAGGAATCCGAGATCCGCCGCATCGTCATGGAGCGCATCGACATCGTCGGGCTCCTCGGCGCCGAGGGCAAACTGCCCGGCGAGATATCCGGCGGTATGCGCAAACGGGCCGGCCTCGCCCGCGCACTGGTCCTGGACCCGCAGATCATCCTCTGCGACGAGCCGGACTCCGGGCTGGACCCGGTCCGCACCGCCTACCTCTCCCAGCTCCTCATCGACCTCAACGCGCAGATCGACGCGACGATGCTCATCGTCACCCACAACCTCGACATCGCGGCCACCGTCCCCGACAACATGGGCATGCTGTTCTGCCGCAACCTCGTCACCTTCGGCCCGCGCGAGGTGCTGCTCACCAGCGACACCCCGGTCGTCTCCCAGTTCCTCGCCGGACGCCGCGAAGGACCCATCGGCATGTCCGAGGAGAAGGACGCCGCCACCCTCGCCGCCGAGCAGCGGGACGAGTCCGCCCTGCACCGCACCGGGCCGCGCACCGTCGTCCCCCAGCTGGAGCCCTCGCCCGGGATGCCGGTACGCCAGGGCGCGCTGCGCCGCCGGGAGCGGGTCATGTCGATGATGGGCCAGCTGCCGGAGGCCGCCCGTACGGCGATCCTCAACAGCTACGCCCCGGCGGCGGGAGGTGCGCGCGCGTGACCGCCCCGATGCCGGTGCGGCCGCCCGAGCCGCCCGAGAAACCCCCGCCCGCGACCGGTCCCGCCACCGGTCCCGCGCCCGAGCAGCGGCGGCCCTCCCGGCTGCTCGCCCCGCTCCGCGAGACCGGGCAGCTGTTCGCGCTCGCCCTGGCGGTGGCCCGCGCCATCTTCCGCAGGCCCTTCCAGGTGCGCGAGTTCATCGAGCAGTTCTGGTTCGTCGCGAGCGTCACGATCCTGCCCGCCGCCCTCGTCTCCATCCCGTTCGGCGCGGTCATCGCCCTCCAGGTGGGCTCCCTCACCCAGCAGCTCGGCGCCCAGTCCTTCACCGGCGGCGCCAGCGTCCTCGCGGTGATCCAGCAGGCGAGCCCGATCATCGTGGCGCTGCTGATCTCCGGGGCCGCCGGATCCGCGATCTGCGCCGACCTCGGATCACGCAAGATCCGCGAGGAGCTCGACGCGATGGAGGTCATGGGCGTCTCGCCGATCCAGCGCCTCGTCGTGCCGCGGGTGCTGGCCACCATGCTCGTCGCCGTCCTGCTCAACGGGCTGATCTCGGTGGTCGGCACGCTCGGCGGCTACTTCTTCAACGTGATCATGCAGGACGGCACCCCGGGCGCCTACCTCGCGAGCTTCTCCGCCCTCGCCCAGCTGCCCGACCTCTACATCAGCGAGTTCAAGGCCCTGATCTTCGGTTTCATCGCGGGCATCGTCGCCGCCTACCGGGGCCTCAACCCGCGCGGCGGCCCCAAGGGCGTCGGCGACGCGGTCAACCAGTCCGTCGTCATCACCTTCATGCTGCTGTTCTTCGTGAACATGGTCCTCACGGCGATCTATCTCCAGATCGTCCCCGCGAAGGGGAGCTGACCGATGGCGATGCTCAGCTGGCTCGACCGATCGGGCGACCAACTCACCTTCTACGTCAAGGTGCTCGTCTGGATCCCGCGCACCCTGCGCCGCTATCTGCGGGAGGTGCAGCGGCTGCTGGCCGAGGTCGCCTTCGGCAGCGGCGGACTCGGTGTCATCGGCGGCACCATCGGGGTGATGGTGGCCATGACCCTGTTCACCGGCACGGTCGTCGGACTCCAGGGCTACGCGGCCCTCAACCAGATCGGCACCTCGGCGTTCACCGGGTTCATCTCCGCCTACTTCAACACCCGGGAGATCGCCCCCCTGGTCGCCGGCCTCGCCCTCTCCGCCACGGTCGGCGCGGGCTTCACCGCCCAGCTCGGCGCGATGCGGATCAACGAGGAGGTCGACGCCCTCGAGGCGATGGGCGTGCGGTCCATGCCCTACCTCGTCACCACCCGGGTCATCGCCGGAGTCGTCGCGATCATGCCGCTGTACGCGATCGGGCTGCTCTCCTCGTACGTCGCGTCCCGCTACATCACCATCCTGTTCAACGGGCAGTCGGCCGGGACGTACGACCACTACTTCGACCTCTTCCTCTCGCCCCAGGACGTGGTGCTGTCGGTGCTCAAGGTGCTGATCTTCAGCGTGCTGGTGATCCTCGCCCACTGCTACTACGGCTTCCACGCCACCGGCGGACCGGCCGGCGTGGGCGTGGCGGTCGGCCGGTCGGTGCGCAACGCCATCGTCATCATCAGCGTCACCGACTTCTTCCTCTCGCTCGCCATCTGGGGCGCCACGACGACGGTGAAGGTGGCCGGCTGATGCGTACCTCCAGCACCCGCACCGTCCGCCGACGCCTGGCCGGAGTCACCTTCCTGCTGGTGCCCGCCCTCCTGGTGTGGGTCTCGATCTCGGTCTACGAGAAGGACTTCACCGACGACGCGACCGTCACCGTCCGCACCGGATCGGTCGGCAACGAGATGCACGACAACGCCGACGTGAAGCTGCGCGGCGTCGTCATCGGACAGGTCCGTTCCATCGCCACCGACGGCGAGGGCGCCCGCCTCACCCTGGCCATCGACCGGGACAAGCTCGGACAGGTTCCGGCCGACGTCACCGCGCAGATGCTGCCCACCACACTGTTCGGCGCACGGTTCGTCGCCCTCGTCCCGCCCCGCGTCCCCACGGGCTCCATGCTGCGGGCCGGGGCGGTCATCCCGCAGGACCGCTCCAAGAACGCGATCGAACTGGAACAGGTCCTGGACAACCTCCTGCCGCTGCTCACCGCAGTGAAGCCCGAGAAGCTCTCCGCCACCCTCAACGCCGTCTCCCAGGCACTGGAGGGACGGGGTGAACGGCTCGGCGAGACGCTGACCACGCTGGACGGTCACCTGAAGAAGTTCAACCCCCAACTCCCCACCCTCAACGCCGACATCAGGGAACTCGTCAAGGTGAGCACGCTGTACGCGGACGCCGCACCGGACGTCCTCGACGCACTGACCGACGCCACGGTCACCAGCTCCACCCTCGCCGACCAGGAGGCGCGGCTCGCCGGCCTCTACGGCTCCGCCACGGCCGCCGCGCAGGACATCACCTCCTTCCTGCGGGAGAACAAGGACAATCTCATCCGGCTCTCCGCCTCCAGCAGGCCCTCCCTCGAACTCCTCGCCGAATACGCCGAGTCCTTCCCCTGCACCCTGCGCACCATGGCCGGTTTCGTGCCCGCCATGGACAAGGCGCTCGGCAAGGGGACCGACCAGCCGGGACTGCATGTGTCCATCAAGTCCGTGCCCTCCCGGGGCAAGTACGTCCCCGGCAGGGACACCCCCGTCTACAACGCCTCCGGCGGGCCGCACTGCTACGCGGTGCCCTACGTCGGCAAGCACGCCCCGACCGCCGACACCCGCCGGGCCGCCGACGTCACCGCTCCGCCGCGCACCCCGGACGACGCCGGCGACACGGACACCGCCCTCGGCCTGCCCAACTCGCCCCAGGAGTCCCAGCTCGTCAACGAACTGGTCGCACCCTCGCTGAAGGTCCGGCCGGAGGCGCTGCCCGACTGGAGCAGCGTCCTCATCGGCCCGGCCTTCCGCGGCGCGGAGGTGAAGCTCAAGTGAAACGCCGCTCGCTCGCGGGACCGATCGCCAAGTCCCTCGTCTTCATCGTGGTCACCGTGCTGGCCACCACGGTCCTCGGGCTCTCCATCGCCAACACGGGCGTGGGGGACACCGCCACGTACAAGGCGCGGTTCACCGACGCCACCGGGCTCATCCCCGGCGACAGCGTCCGGATCGCCGGGGTGAAGGTCGGCCAGGTCGAATCCGTGAAGGTCGCCGACCGGCGGGTCGCCGAAGTCGCCTTCGCCGTACGCAAGGGGCGCAGCCTCCCCGCCTCGGTGACGGCGTCCATCAAATACCTCAACATGGTCGGCCAGCGGTACGTCGACCTCGACCGGGGCGCCGGACCCGTGGGCCGGAGCTTCGCCCCCGGGGACACCATCCCGCTCTCCCGCACCACCCCGGCGCTCGACCTCACCCAGCTCTTCAACGGCTTCCAGCCCCTCTTCGAAGGGCTGTCCCCGCCCGACGTCAACCAGCTCGCCGGCTCCATCGTCCAGGTCCTCCAGGGCGAGGGCGGCACCGTCGACAGCATCCTGCGCCACGTCGGCTCGCTCACCACCACCGTCGCCGCGAAGGACAAGGTGATCGGCGAGGTGATCGAGAACCTCAACACGGTCCTGAAGACGGTCAACGACCGGGAAGCGGGTTTCGACGATCTCGTCGTCACCCTCCAGAAGCTCGTCACCGGCTTCTCCGGCGACCGCAAACCGCTCGGCCAGGCCATCACCGCGATGGGCGCGCTCAGTACCGTCACCGCCGACCTCTTCCAGGACGGCCGGCAGCCGCTCAAGGACGACATCCGTCAACTCGGGCGACTCAGCGGACAGTTGGAGAAGGGCACCCCGCAGATCGAGAACTTCCTCCAGAAGACCCCGGCCAAGATGGCGGCCATCAGCCGGCTGACGTCCTACGGATCGTGGCTCAACCTCTACCTCTGCGAAGCGAAGGTCAGCGGGGTCACCCACGACGACGGCAGCAAGCCGCCCACCGGCATCGCGATCACCCAACCGAGGTGCCTGGCATGAGCATCACCCCCATCCGGGAACGCAACCCGGTCGCCGTCGCCGTCGTCGGGCTCCTCGTCCTGGCCCTGATCGGCCTCGCCGCCTGGCGCTCCGACGCCCTGCCCTTCCTCGACGGTGGCACTTCCTACAGCGCCGACTTCACCGAATCGGCCGGACTCACCGACGGCGACGAGGTGCGGATCGCCGGCGTGAAGGTCGGCGAGGTCACCGGCGTCTCCCTCGACGGTGCGAAGGTCCGGGTCGACTTCCGGGTGCGAGACGCCTGGATCGGCGACTCCTCCACCGTGGGCATCGCCGTCAAGACCCTGCTCGGCGACAAGTACCTCGCCGTCGACCCCCTGGGCGACGCCCCGCAGAACCCCGGCTCCCGCATCACCGCGAGCCGCACCACCTCCCCGTACGACGTCACCCAGGCGTTCAACGGGCTGGGGGAGACCATCGGGGAGATCGACACCGCACAGCTCGCCAAGAGCTTCGAGACGATCTCCGCCACCTTCAAGGACTCCCCGCCCCACGTCCGCAGCGCCGCCGACGGGCTCTCCGCCCTCTCCCGTACGGTCTCCGCGCGCGACGCCCAGCTCGCCACCCTGCTCCGGAGCAGCAAGCAGCTCACCAAGACCCTCGCCGGGAAGAAGAGCAGCTTCGAAACGCTCCTGGAGGACGGGAACCTGCTGCTCGGCGAGATCCAGGCCCGCCGCGACTCCATCCATCTGCTGCTCACCGGCACCCGCGACCTCGGCACCCAGCTCACCGGACTCGTCAAGGACAACGACAAGCAGCTCGGTCCGACCCTGGAGTCCCTCGGCCGGGTCACCGCCGTGCTGGTGAAGAACCGCAAGAGCCTGGACAAGGTCCTCGCCATGACCGGCTCGTACAGCCGGCTCGTCGGCAACACCCTCGGCAGCGGACGCTGGTTCGACAACTACGTCTGCGGCGTCGTGCCCAAGAACTACCTTCCCGCCGGCACACCCCCGGCGACCGGATGCATGCCACCCCGGCAGCAAGGGGGCCGCTGACATGAGACGCACCCGCATCATCGGCATCGGCGCCGGACTCGCCCTCGTCGCCGTCGCGGCCGCCACCGGCGTGAGCGCCCTGGAGGAGGACGGGAAGACCACCGTCACCGCCTACTTCGAACAGGCCACCGGCGTCTACGCCGGATCCGACCTGCGGATCCTCGGCGTCAAGGTCGGCACCGTCGCATCCGTCGAACCCCGCGGCGAGGAGGTGAAAGTCGTCCTGCGGCTCGACCGGGGCATCGACGTCCCCCGGGACGCCCACGCGGTCGTCGTCGCGCCCAGCCTCGTCGCCGACCGCTACATCCAGCTCGCTCCGGCCTACGACGGCGGCCCCCGGCTCGCCGACGACGCGGTGCTGCCCGCCGCCCGCAACGCCACCCCCGTCGAGGTCGACGAGCTGTACGCCTCCATCACCGAGCTCTCCACCGCGCTCGGCCCGAACGGGGCCAACGCCGACGGGGCGCTCGCCCGGCTCCTGGACACCGGCGCGAAGAACCTCGACGGCAACGGAAAGGCCATCGGGGAGTCCATCGAGCAGTTCGGCAAGGCCACCAAGACGCTCGACCGGAGCAGCGGCGACCTCTTCGACACCCTGAGCCATCTCCAGACCTTCACCACCATGCTCAAGGAGAACGACGGCAACGTCCGCAGCGCCGAGCAGCAGCTGAACACGGTCACCTCCTTCCTCGCCGACGACAAGAAGAACCTCAGCGCGGCCCTCAAGGAACTCGGCACCGCCCTCGGCCAGGTCAAGGGCTTCATCGCCAAGAACCGCGGCGCGCTCAAGAAGAACGTCGAGGCCCTGGTGCCCGTCACCCAGGCACTCGTCGACCAGCGGGCCTCGCTCGCCGAGGCGATGGACACCCTGCCGCTCGCCGCGGGCAACGTCCTGAACGCCTACGACCCGGCCAACCGCACCCTCAACGGGCGGACCAACCTCAACGAACTGTCCATGGGCGGACCGCTCGTCGACCCCGGGGCCGCATCCGCCGCCGGCCGCCTCACCGGCCTCGCCCCCGTCGACGCCACCCGCCGCAAGGCCCTGCCCGTCCTGCCACTGCCGGAGGTCGGCACGGTCTACGGCACCCCCGAGAAGCAGCCCGGCAAGCAGAAGGGGGCACAAGGATGAACGACGACGCCCAGCGCAGACCCGTCGTACGGGCGGCCGTCGCAGCCGTGGCCCTGCTCGCCACCGGCGCGCTGATCGCCCTGGTCGTGGTCCGCCCCGACGGCCCCGTCTTCACCGGCATCGAACAGATCCCGCTGCCCGGCGGCGCGGACCTCGGCGACCGGCCGTACGAGGTCACCGCCGAGTTCGACGACGTGCTCAGCCTCGCCCCGCAGTCCTCGGTCAAGGTCAACGACGTCTCGGTGGGGCGCGTCACGAAGATCGCCCTCGCCCGGAACGGCTGGCGGGCCCGGGTCACCATGCAGGTCAACGGGAAGATCGAACTCCCCGCGAACGCCTACGCCCGCCTCGAACAGTCCAGCCTGCTCGGCGAGAAGTTCATCCAGCTCGCCCCGCCCCCCGAAGGCACCGCCCGCGGAACGCTCGCCGCCGACGGCCGCATCCCGCTCTCCCGCACCAACCGGAACCCGGAGGTCGAAGAGGTCTTCGGAGCCCTGTCGATGCTCCTCAACGGGGGCGGCGTCAACCAGCTCAAGACGATCACCACCGAGCTCAACAAGGCGCTCGCCGGGCGGGAACCGCAGATCCGCTCCCTGCTCAACCGGGTCGACACGCTCGTGACCAACCTGGACGCGAACAAGGGCGACATCACCCGGGCCCTCGACGGCGTCAACCGGCTCGCCGCCACCCTCGCCACCCGCAAGCAGGACGTCGGAACGGTCCTGACCGGGCTCAGCCCCGGACTCAAGGTTTTGGAGAAGCAGCGCGGCTCCCTGCTGACCATGCTGCGCTCCCTCGACACCCTCTCCACCGTGGCCGTCGACACGATCAACCGGAGCAAAGCCGACATGATCGCCGACCTCAAGGCGCTCGCCCCGACCCTCAAGGCGCTCGCCGACTCCGGGCAGGACCTCCCGGACTCCCTCCAGGTGCTGCTGACCTACCCGTTCACGGACGAGGTGCTGCGCGGCGTCAAGGGCGACTACCTCAACGTCTACCTGGACGTGACGGCCCTGCCCGGCACGCAGATCATCCCGCCGCTCACCCCGGACGAGCCCGGCATCCCGCTGCCCCCGGCCGAGGGCGCGGCGGCCCGCGGCGCGCTCCCGCTGCCGCTGCCCGCCGTGTCCGGCACGCCGAGGACCGGCGCGCCGGGAACACCGAAGACGGACGGGTCCGGCACGCCCGGGACCGCGAAGGGGGCGACATCGTGATCACCCTCGCCATCCGGCTGAAGAACATCGCCTTCCTCGTCATCGCCGTTCTGGTTCTCGGCTATCTGGGCGTGCGGTACGCCGATCTCGGCCACTACGTCGGACTGCGCAGCTACTACACCGTCACGGTCCGACTCCCGCAGACGGGCGGCCTGTACACCCACTCCAACGTCACCTATCGGGGCGTCTCCGTGGGCACCGTCGGCCCCATCGAGCTGACCGAGGAGGGCGTCGAGGCCGAGCTGCGGATCGAGAAGGACGCCCCGCCGATCCCGGACAGCCTCACGGCCGTCGTCGCGAACCTCTCGGCGGTCGGCGAGCAGTACGTCGATCTGCGGCCGACCCGCAAGGACGGGCCCTTCCTCGGCAACGGCTCCGTCATCGACGAGGCCGACACCACCATCCCCGCGCCCCCCACCGACGTCCTCACCAGCGTCGACGACCTGGCGAGCTCGGTGGACCTGGAGAGCCTGCGGACCGTGGTCGAGGAGTTCGGGGCCGCCTTCGAGGGGCGCGGCGAGGACCTCCAGGTCCTGCTGGACACCGGGGGCGACTTCATCGAGGCCGCCGACCGGGCCCTGCCGGTCACCACCCGGCTGATGGCCGACGGCGAGCGGGTTCTGCGCACCCAGGCCGAACAGGGGCAGGCCCTGCGGGGCTTCGCCTCGGGAGCCAAGGAACTGGCCGCCGAACTCAAGGGCTCCGACGGCGACCTGCGCCGCCTCATCGCCACCACCCCGGACGCCGCCGTCCAGATCAGCGGACTGCTGCGCGACCTCGACCCGGCCTTCGGCGTCGTCGTCGCCAACCTCCTCACCACATCGGAGGTCGCCGTCACCCGCCAACGCGGCCTGGAGGAACTCCTCGTGAAGCTGCCCGCCGTCGCCGCCGCCGGAGCGAGCGCGGTCGACGACGACGGCGCCCGGTTCGGCATGTCCGTCACCTTCTTCGAACCGCTGCCCTGCACCGCCGGCTACGGCGGCACGGTCTACCGCAACGGTCTCGACACCTCGGCCGGGCCCGCCGTGAACACCGGTGCCCGCTGCACGTCCTCACCCGGCACCGGCATCAACGTCCGGGGCAGCGCCAACGCCCCCCGGGGCGGTCCGGTGCCGAAGCCCGCCGTTCCGGGCTCGATGAAGCTGCCCGGAGCCCTGGACGGCGGAACCGGAGCCGCGCCCCGGGCCGAGGGCATGGCCGGACTGCTGGGTCTGGGAGGCGATGACTCATGACGCTCCGAACCCGACACCGGGTCGGCTGGGCCGTGCTCCTCGTCGCCGCTCTGGTCTGCGGCCTGGGGGCCTGGTCGTACGGGCAGGCGCGCGGCGACCGCTCGCTGTCCTACGCGAAGGCCCGCGACACGGCCCTGGCCGAGGGCAAGCGGCACCTCGCCACGCTGAACAGCCTGGACGGCAAGGACGCCAAGCGGGTGGAGGCGGGGGTGCGGGCCTGGCTGGACTCCTCCACCGGACCGCTGCACGACGAGCTGAAGCGGACCAGGAAGGCCGACGCGAGGTCCCTGACGACAGCGGGCGACACGGCCCGCGGCAAGGTCACAGCGGCGGCGCTGACCGCACTGGACGAGCGCACGGGCACGGCGGAGCTGATCGCCACCGTGGACGTCGAGGTCACCCCGCGCGCCGGCGCGGCCGGCACCCAGCGCAAGCGGTTCGGGGCCACCCTCGCCCGTACGGCGGACGGCTGGAAGGTCAAGGCGCTCACGGCGATCGGGACGGGCGGCGGCCGATGAGACTGCGGGGAGGAACGGCGACGGTGGACAGCACGGCGACGGACGCGATGGACACAGCGGCGGAGACGGTCGCGGTGGACTCGACCGACGACACGGACGTGACGGACACGGTGGATGTGACGGACACGGCGGATGTGACGGATGACCTGGAGGCGCCCCGCCGCCGGTGGCCACGCGTCCTCGGCGTCCTTCTGACGGTCGCCCTGATCGCCACGGGCGGCGCCCTGTACGCCGAGGGACGCCACGTGCGCGACACCCCGGCCACCGCGAACCTCGCGCTCACCGACGCGGAGGCGACCGCCCGCGTCACCGGCGACGTCAGCAGCGCGCTCGCCAAGATCTTCTCGTACGGTCCCGGGGCCACCGCCGTCACCAGGGCGGCGGCGAAGGACGTCCTGGCGGGCAAGGCGCTCCAGCAGTACGCGGCCCTGTTCGGCCAGGTCGAGCGACAGTCCACCGACCAGAAACTGACGCTCACCACCGAGGTCGTCAAGGCCGGAGTGACCCGGCTGACCGACAGCAGCGCCCACCTCCTGGTCTTCCTCGACCAGGTCTACGAGCGCCGGGGCCGCGCCCCCACCACCGCCTCCGCGCAGCTCACGGTGACCGCCGAACTGCGCGACGGGCGCTGGTGGATCGTCGAGATCGGCTCCACATGACGGCGGGCCGGAGGCGATGGCGCACCGGTCCGGTTCGGCAGGCAGGGGAGAGGCACCACATGGCACGGGAGCGCAGGACGGCTCAGGACACGGAACGTCCCGGAACGGCCGGGACGGCGGCACGGGCGGGAACCAGGAACCCCCTGGTGATCGCCGCACTGGCCCTTGCGGTCTGCGCGGCCGGAGCGGCGGGCTGGGGCGGCTGGCTGCGCTACGAGGCCACGCACGACGACGCGGCGTCCTTCGCACAGGCGCGGGACGACGCGCTGGCGGCGGGCGAACAGGCGGTGCAGAACATGAACACGCTGGACCACCGGTCGCTGGAGAAGGGGCTCGACAGCTGGGAGCAGTCCACCACCGGTGATCTCCACAGCCAACTCGTCGACGGACGCGACGCGTTCGCGCAGCAGATCGCAGCGGCGAAGACGGTGAGCACGGCGAAGGTCCTCTCCGGTGCGGTGACCGAACTGGATCAACGAGCCGGTCGTGCGGGGGTGATGGTGGCGCTGCGGGTCACCGTGACCGCGCCGAAGGGTGAACCGGCGGTGAAGGAGAGCCGGTTGCTCGGCAGCCTCACCCGGACCTCCGAGGGGTGGAAGCTCAGCGCGCTGGGCCAGGCGCCCGTCGGCGGCACGGCCGGCTGACTCCCGCCCGCCCCGCACCCGCCCGCCCGCACGTCCCCGAGAGGACCCCGCCCATGTCGACGACCCGTCACCTCGTCAACCGCCGCCGCCGGCTGGCCACGGCACCGCCGCGTACGGCGGGAGCCGAGACGGAACCGGCGTCCGAGCCCACCGCCGGCCCGGACACCGCGACCGAGCCCGATCCACCGGTCGCACCGGACACCGAAGCCGAAGCGAGCGCCGAAGCCGACCCGGAAACCGATACCGATGCCGAATCCCCGCCCGATGCGGCATCCGCTTCGGAGGGCACGGCCGAAGTCCGCCGCACCGGGACGTCCCGCCTCCGCGTCGGGCTGCCCGTCGTGCTGTGCGCCCTCACCGTCCTCCTCGGGGCCTTCGCCACCTGGGCGTTCGTCTCGGCCGACCGCCTCGGCGACGAGCCGGCCCGGCAGAACACCGCGCTCACGGACATCGGCCGGACCAGTGAGGTGAAGGGCCGGATCAGTGAGGCGGTCGGCGCGGTGTTCTCGTACGACTACGCCTCGCCCGCCCGGTCGGACCGCGCGGCGAGCACCTATCTGACCGGCCGGGCCGTGCAGCAGCACAAGGACATGCTCGCCGACGTACGGGAGCAGGCCCCGCGGCAGAAGCTCGTCCTGACCACCACCGTCACCGGGAGCGGGGTGGAGTTCCTCGACGGCGACCGGGCCCGGCTGCTGATCTTCGCCGACCAGAGCAACACCCGTACCGGCAAGGACGAGGAGACGACCTACGCGGCGGCGATGTTCGCCGTGGACGCCGTGCGCCGCGGCGACGCCTGGCTGATCGCCGCCATCGACACGTTCACTCGCTGAGCCCGGGAGCCCGGTGCGCCGGGACCGCTGGAGAGAACCCCGGACGCCGGGGGAGAGGGAGCCCGCATGAGCTTCAACCGCACGGTGCGCCGCAGGCTCGGCACCACGGCCACCGCCGTCGCCGCGATGACCGCGCTCACCGCGTCCCAGGCCCCGGGGTTCACCCTGCCCGAGCCCCGGAAGGAGAGGGCGGCGGCCTCGGACGACGTCGTGTGGACCGAGGTGCCGGGCGACGACGTCTACCACACCGAGTTGCCTCCGCTGCGGTCCCCGAAGCCGCCCGCACCGCTGAAGCCCGGGACGCGGCCCGACCCCGTCGTGGTCCGCGCCTGGTCCGAGGCGGGCATCCCGGCCACCGTGCTGGCCGCCTACCGCGAGGCGGCGAGCGCGGTGGGCCGCAGCGACCCGGGCTGCCGGCTGCCGTGGCAGCTGCTCGCGGCGATCGGCAAGGTCGAGTCCGGCCAGGCGTCCGGCGGGCGGGTCGACGCGCGGGGGACGACGCTCACCCCGATCCTCGGCCCGGTGCTGGACGGGCGGGGCTTCGCCCTGATCCGGGACACCGACGACGGGGCGTACGACGGCGACCGGACCTACGACCGGGCCGTCGGGCCGATGCAGTTCATCCCCTCGACCTGGGCGGCCTGGGGCGCGGACGGGAACGGCGACGGCCGCAAGGACCCCCACAACATCCACGACGCGGCGCTCGCCGCCGGGCACTACCTCTGCGCCGGGCCCCGCGATCTGACCCGCCGCGCCGACCTGGACCGGGCGATCCTCAGCTACAACCGCTCCGACACCTATCTGCGGACGGTGCTGTCCTGGCTGGACTTCTACCGCAAGGGCAGCCACCCGGTCGCCGACGGCAAGGGCGTCGTGCCCAGCAGCCCCGGCCCGGGAGGGAAGACCCCGCCCAAGGCCCCGGTCGGCGGCCCCGGTGCGCCGGACCGTCCGGGCCAGGGCGGCGGAGGCGTCGTCGTCGGCCCGCAGCCCACCCGGCCGCCGAGCCCCTCTCCGACGCCCCGCCCCACGGGCCCCGGCTCGCCGAGTCCGAGCCCCGACCCGACGGACCCCGGCCCGACCGACCCCGGCCCGAGCCCCGACCCGACCGGCCCGACCGACCCGGGCCCCACCGATCCGGGCCCGAGCCCCAGCCCCGACCCGACCGGGCCCACCACACCGCCCGACCCCGGCGAGACCGACCCGGGCTGCCCCGGCGACACCCCGTCGCCGTCGCCGTCCGCGGACCCGGGCGCATCCGAGGAGCCCTGCGCCACGCCGACCGGTGAGCCGGAGTCAGCCGCCTGACAACACCTCGGACAGGTCGTAGGAGACGACCTCCTCCAACTGCGCGTACGTACAGCCGGCGGGGGACCGGTCCGGCCGCCACCGACGGAACTGGGTGGTGTGCCGGAACCGGTCGCCCTCCATGTGGTCGTAGGCCACCTCGCAGACCCGCTCGGGGCGCAGCGGCACCCAGGACTGGTCCTTCCTGCCCGACCAGCGGTTCTGCGTCCCCGGCAGCCGGGACCGCTCGTGCGCCGCCGCGTCCGCCCAGGCTCCCCACGGATGGTCGGCGAACTCGGTGCGCAGCGGGGTGAGTTCCTCGGCGAGCTCGGCGCGCCGCTTCATCGGGAAGGCCGCGCAGACCCCGACGTGCTGGAGCACGCCCTCGGCGTCGTACAGGCCGAGCAGCAGCGAGCCGACGACCGGGCCGCTCTTGTGCTCGCGGTAGCCCGCCACCACCACATCGGCGGTCCGCTCGTGCTTGATCTTGTACATCACCCGGGTGTCGGGCCGGTACGGCAGATCCGGCGGCTTGGCCACGATCCCGTCCAGCCCGGCCCCCTCGTACCGGTCGAACCACTCCCGGGCGAGCTCGATGTCCGTGGTGGAGGGGGCGAGCAGGACGGGCGCCGAAGCGCCGGAGAGCGCGGCCTTCAGCACCGCCCGCCGGTCCGTGTGGGGCGCGGAGAGCAGAGAGGTGTCGTCGACGGCGAGGAGGTCGAAGGCGATCAGGCTCGCCGGGGTCTGCTCGGCGAGCAGCCGCACCCGGGAGTCCGCCGGGTGGATGCGCTCGCTGAGCCGTTCGAAGTCGAGCCGTCCCCCGTGGGCGATGACGATCTCCCCGTCGATCACGCAGCGCGGCGGGAGGTTGTCCCGCACGGCGTCGACCAGATCGGGGAAGTAGCGGGTGAGCGGCTTTCCGGTGCGGCTGCCGATCTCGACCTCGTCGCCGTCCCGGTAGACGATCGCCCGGAAGCCGTCCCACTTCGCCTCGTAGCTCATGCCCGGCGGGATCGTGGACACCGACTTGGCGAGCATCGGCTTCACGGGCGGCATCACCGGCAGGTCCATGGCCCGATTCTGGACCGCCGGCCCACCGCTGTCTCCCGATGTGCGGCATATGTGCGACCGGCCTACGGTGGCCGTCATGGGAGCAGCGGTGGAGCTGGACGCGGGCGGACGGGCCGTGAGGCTGTCCAACCCCGACAAGGTGTACTTCCCGGAGAAGGGCTACACCAAGAGGGATGTGGCCGAGTACTTCCTGGCCGTGGGGCCGGGGATCACGCGTGCCCTGAACCACCGGCCGACCACGCTCCAGCGTTTCGTGGACGGGGTCGAGGGCGACTTCTTCTACCAGAAGCGCGCCCCGAAGAACCTCCCCGAGTGGATCCCCACCGCCCGTATCGCCTTCCCGAGCGGCCGTCCCGCCGACGAGATCTGCCCCACCGAGCTCGCCGCGGTCCTCTGGGCCGCCAACCTCGGCACCCTCACCTTCCACCCCTGGCCGGTCCGGGCCGGGGACACCGACCACCCGGACGAACTGCGCATCGACCTGGACCCGCAGCCCGGCACCGCGTACGCCGACGCCGTCACCGCCGCCCACGAGCTGCGCTCCGTCCTGGAGGACCACGGGCTGCGCGGCTGGCCCAAGACCTCCGGCGGCCGCGGCATCCACGTCTTCGTCCCCATCGAGCCCGCCTGGACCTTCACCGAGGTGCGGCGCGCCACCATCGCCGCCGGCCGCGAGCTGGAGCGGCGGATGCCCGAGCGGGTCACGACCGCCTGGTGGAAGGAGGAGCGCGGGGAGCGGATCTTCGTCGACTTCAACCAGACCGCCCGCGACCGCACGATCGCCTCCGCCTACTCCGTACGCCCCTTCCCGCACGCCCCGGTCTCCGCGCCGCTGCGCTGGGAGGAGATCGACGACGCCGAACCGCGCGACTTCGACATCGTCACGCTCCCGGTGCGCTACGCCGAACTCGGCGACGTCCACGCCGACATGGACCAGGAGGCGTTCCGGCTCGACCGGCTGCTGGAGCTGGCCGACCGGGACGAGAAGGATCGCGGGCTGGGCGACCTGCCCTATCCGCCGGAGTACCCGAAGATGCCCGGCGAGCCCAAGCGCGTCCAGCCCAGCCGCGCCCGGCACGACGACGACGGCGAGATGGCGTGAGCGAGGGCGGTGACCGGCACGGCGCGCACGGGCGGCCGCTCGGCCTCCGCGAGCGCTGGGAGGCGTACAAGAACAGCCCGTTCCTGCCCGCGACCGTCCTCGTGCTGATCGTCGCCGCGGCGGCCGGCCTCTTCGCCGGCTCCTACACGTACGCGATGGCCGACCCCACCCCGCACCGCATCCCGGCCGCGCTGGTCACCCGGCCGCCGGTGGAGCGCGGTGAGGCGTTCGTCGCGGGCATGGAGAAGGAGCTCGACGCCTCGCTGGAACTGCGTGACTACCCGGACGTCGCCGACGCCCGCCGCGCCCTGGACGAGCAGAAGGTCTTCGCCATCGTGCGCGCGTCCGGCGCGGGGGTGGCGCTCGACGTGGCCGCGGCCTCGGGGGCGTCGGTGGCCGAACTGCTGGGCGAGGCGGGGCTGAAGGTGGGCGAGGCCACCGGCACCGAGGTCACGGTCCGGAACGTCAAGCCGCTCCAGAAGGGGGACCCGCGCGGGCTCGCCCTGTTCTACATCTCGCTGGCTGCGGTGATCATGGGCTTCCTCGGCGCGATCCAGCTCAGCGTGCACGCCCACGGCCTCGACCCGGCCGAGCGGATCGCCTTCACCGGCGCGTACGCCCTGCTCGGCGGCTTCGCCATCGCGGCGGCCGTGGACTGGTGGCTCGGGGCGGTGGACCTGCCGTTCGCGCAGTCCTGGCTGATCCTGGCGTTCACGATGTTCACCTCCGGCATGGTCTTCACCATGTTCAACACCCTGATGGGCCGCTGGGCGATGATCCCGACCTGGGGCGTGATGGTGCTCCTGGGCAACCCGTCCTCCGGCGGGGCGGTGTCCTGGCCGCTGCTGCCGTCGCTGCTCGGTCACATCGGCCGCTGGCTGCCACCGGGCGCCTCCGTCAACGCCCAGCACACCGCCGTCTACTACCAGGGCCACCAGTTCGTCTTCCCGTACCTGGTGCTCACCGCCTGGGCGCTGGTCTCCTGCACGGTCTTCTGGGTGTGGCGGCACCGACACCCCGGTGGCCGCGACCGCACGCCGGAGCATGCGGCCGCGGCCACCTGAGGGAGCGGGTCGTGCGCCTTACAGCTCCTTGATCCGGACGTCGCGGTACGAGATGACGTCGGTGACGCCGTGCACCTGCAGTCCGATGTAACCGGAGGCGAACCGCCGGCCGTCGGTGCCCGGGTCGTCGCCGCGCGGCGGCTCGAAGAGCTGACCGCCGGTGTTGTCGAACTCGTTGATCAGGACACCGTTGCGGTAGATCTCGTAGTGCTGGTCCACCACCTTGATCTCGTAGTCGTTCCAGGTGCCCTTGGGCGTGACCCCGGCGCCGCCGAGACCCACCCGGTCGAAGCCGTACACCGAGCCGGTCTTGTACATGTCGCCGTCCGGCCGGTCGTTGGCCTGGATCTCATGGCCGTACTTGATGGCGACCCACTCCGGACGCGACTCCTCCGGGTGGTCGTGGACCTGCGGGAAGCGGACGAAGACCCCGCCGTTGGCGTTGCCCGAGCCCGGGGCGTCGTCCCGCCACTGGAGCTTCAGCGAGAAGTCCCCGTACGCGCGGGAGGGGAACCAGAGCATGCCCATGCCGTCCACCGTGGTGGAGCTGGTGATCGAGCCCTCCTCCTCGTTCAGCGCGAACGCGCCGCCGCCCACCTGCTGCCACTTGGCGAGCGAGGCCGCGGTGCCGTCGAAGAGCTTGGTGTAGCCCTCGGACTGGCCCGGCTTCCCGATGCCCGACTGCTTGGCGGCCTGGTTGATCGCCCTGCGCTCACGCTGGTCGATGACGCCGTCGGTCCGCAGCCGGTCGAGGACCGACGTGACGTGCTTGAGGAACAGCGCGTTGGAGGACCAGTCCTTCTCGTCCTCGATCAGCTCGTTGATCGTGCAGCGGTTGCGGGTGATCCGGTTCGGGACGCCCGTGTCGATCGTGCCCACGAAGACGGTGTGCCGCTCGTCGAACTCCGCGCAGTTCGGCGCGGGGACCCCGCCGCCCTGGGCGATGGTGAACGACACCTTCTTCGCCTCGGAGGTGTTGCCGGCCTTGTCCGTCGCCCGGTGGGCGACGGAGTGGTGGCCGACCCGGTCGACGATCACCGGGGCGGTGTAGGCGAGGTAGGGGCCGCCGTCGAGGGAGTACTCGACCTTGTCCACGCCCGAGTCGTCGTCGGTCGCGGAGACGGTCGCCCTGGCGCTCGTGATGAACGCGCCGTCGGAGTTCTTCTCGCCCTCCACCTTCACCGAGGTCTCCGGAGCCGTCTGGTCCTGCGACGGCGGCTCGACCACGGTGAAGTCGACGGACTTCTCGTCCGCGACGTTGCCCGACCGGTCGGTGGCCCGGTAGCGGACCGTGTGCTCGCCCACCTCGTGGACCATCACCGGTTCGGTGTACGGCTGCCACGCGCCGTCCGCGCCGGTCGCGTACTCGATGGTGTTGACGCCGGACCCGGTGTCGGACGCGGTCACGGTGACCGTGGCCATCCCCAGGTACGCGCCCGCCTCGTCCTTCTCGCCCGAGACGGTCGCCGAGGTCTCCGGCGGGGTCTCGTCGTCGGTCGGCGGCGCGGCGACCGCGAAGTCGACGGATTTCTCCGCCGCCGCGTTCCCGGCCTTGTCGGTGGCCCGGTAGCGGACCGTGTGGTCGCCGACCTCGTTCACCACGACGGGCGCGGTGTAGGGCTGCCACGCGCCGTCCGCCCCCAGGGCGTATTCGACGGTGTCGACGCCGGAGCCCGCGTCGGTGGCCTCGACGGTGACCGTGGCCTGGCCGATGTACGCGCCGTCGCCGTTCTGGTCGCCGTCGACCTTCGCCGAGGTCGCGGGGGCCTCGGTGTCGTCGCCGCCGCCGTCCTCGGTGACGGTCAGGATGCCCTGCATCATGCCGTGGCCGGGGATCGTGCAGTGGTAGAAGTACCGGCCGGGCGACAGCGTGACCTCCACGCTGTGCTTGCCGCCCTCGGCGTCACCCGGGTTGGCCAGGATGTTCAGCTGGACGTCGTTGTTGAACTCCGGGTCCGACACGCTGAACGTCAGCGTGTGCGGCATGCTCGTCGTGTTCCCGGTGGCCGCGCTGTTCTCGAAGACGATGGTCGCCTTGCCGGCCACCGCCGTCTTCGGCGCGGACAGATAGTGGTCGATCGGGTCGCCCGCGGTCCAGTTGAGCACCTGGTCGGCGGCCTTGGCCGCGGGAGCGTCGTCGCCCTTGCCGTACGCGGCCGTCGAGGTCAGCCCGAGGACCATCAGGAGGGAGGCCAGCAGGGCCACCCAGAAACTCGGCGGACGTTGCCGCCCGCGTGCGAGGAGCCGGTGGTGTCTCACTTGGCCGCCGCCTTTCCGACGAGGTCCGCGGCGGCCGGCGTCGCGCCGCCGCCCTTGTACGTCACGCGCCACAGCGCCGACTTGGAGTCGGAGGTGAAGAAGCCGCGCCCGTAGTCCAGGACGTACAGCGAACCGTCCGGCGCGAACTTCCAGTCCATCAGGTTGCGGATGCCGTCGGCTCCGACCGGGATGATCTTCTTCAACGACTCGGCGTGCGTGGGCAGTCCGCCCTTGCCGACCGTCTTCGGGTCGGTCAGCACGGCGTGCCGGGGCTGGGTGTCGTCGTAGAAGTCGCCGACGAACCACTTGCCGTCCCAGTAGGCGGGCCACTTGGCGGTGGACTCGCTCTGCGCGTCGTAGCGGTAGACGGGGCCGTTCATCGTGGCCTGCCCGCCGCCCTTGAGCCAGGGCAGGAGCTCCTTGCCCTCCTCGGCCTTGTAGCTCGGTACGCCGTTCTCGTCGCGCGGGTAGTCGACCCCGCCGCCCTGCGGCGAGTACCAGATGGTGTTCGGGGTCACCGGCGGCAGCTTGACCAGCCCGTCGTTGTTCGGCGACTCGTTCTTCGGGGCGTCGCAGTCGTACCAGCCCAGCGGCTTCGTCGGGTCGGGCAGATTGCGGTCCCGGTAGGGCTGGTTGTTGCCCATGCAGTACGGCCAGCCGTGGTTGCCCGCCTTGGTGATCGCGGCGAACGTGTCGTACTTCGCCGGACCCCAGGTGGTGGAGGGCGAGCCCGCGTCGGGGCCGACCCAGCCGGCGTACAGGGTGTCCGTCGAGGTGTCGATCGAGATCCGGGCCGGGTTGCGCACGCCCATCACATAGATCTCGCCCCGGGTCTTCCCGCCGCCCTCGTCCGGCTCGTCGCCGGTGAAGAGGTTGCCGTCGGGCAGGGTGTACGTGCCGTCGTCCTCCGGGTGGATCCGCAGGATCTTCCCGTTGAGGTTGTTGGTGTTGCCGGCCGTGCGCCGCGCGTCGGCGAACGAGACGCCCTTGTAGTTCGGCTGCGGGTTGTTGCCGGAGTAACCGTCACTGAAACCGGAGGAGTTGTTGTCACCGGTCGCGATGTACAGGTTGTCCTTCGAGTCCCAGGCCAGGCCGCCGCCCGCATGGCAGCAGCTGTTGATCTGCACCGGCCAGTCGAGCAGCACCTTCTCCGAGGCCAGGTCCAGCTTGTTGGTCGCGGAGTCGAAGGTGAAGCGGGAGACCTGCCGGGTCGCCATGCGCTTGTCGCGGTCGATCTTCGCGTGCGGGGTGTAGTGCAGGTACACCCACCCGTTGGACGCGAAGTCGGGGTCCAGCTCGATGCCGAGCAACCCCTCCTCGACCTTGACCAGTTCGTCGCCGCCGCCCTTGTTGCCGAAGACGTCCAGCGCGCCGGCCAGCGTGACCTTCTTGGTCTTCGGGTCGTAGACGTGGATCTCGCCCTTGCCCTTGCCGATGTTCGGGTCGGCCCAGTCGATGACGACCGGGACGGAGCTGTCGGCCCCGCCGCGTCCGATGTAGAAGACCCGGCCGTCCGACGCGGTCACCAGCCCGTGCGGCTCGCCGATCTGGTCGTTCTGGCCCGGCTGGTTGGGCTGGGTGACGCGCTCGGCGGTGTAGTTGGAGGTGATCGTGGCCTTGCAGTCGGCCTGCGAGGTCCGGTTGGTCCAGGCGAGGGCGCCGCGCAGATGGTCGCGGAAGTCGGTCTCGGCGAAGCTGTCCGCCGTGCCGCCCATCGCCGTGTAGAAGGAGCGGCCGCCGTCGTAGTCGCGGCACCAGGAGACCGGGTGGTCCCAGCCGTTGGCGCTCGCGCCGGGCTTGTACGTCAACTCCCGTACGCGCGCCACGGTGTGCACGTCACCGGACGGGTTCTTCGTCCAGTTCAGCCAGGTGTCGGGGCGCTTCCACTCCAGCGGCAGGTTCTTGGTGGCCGGGTGGACCCGGTCGCCGATCTCGACCGTCGCCCGCTGCACGGACGTGGGACTGTTCGCCGCCGGCCGGGCTCCGACCAGGCCGGTGAACCAGTCCGAGTACGGCTCGGTGCGTGCCGCGTCATGGATGCCGAGGAAGCCGCCGCCGGCCTCCATGTACGCCTCCAGGCCCGCCTCCTGCTCCGGGTCGAGGACGTCGCCCCCGCCGGTCAGGAAGACGACGGCGTGGAAGGAGCCGAGCCGCTTGCCGTTGGTGAAGACCTTGGGGTCGTTCGTGGCCACCGTGGTGAACCGCCCGGCCTCCGGGCCGGACAGCCCGATCTTCTCGATCGCCGCGATGCCGGCGTCCGTGTACGGTGCCTCGTCGCCCGCCGATGCGTGGAAGACGAGCACCTTGACCTGGTTCGCGGCCCCGGGCGGAGACGGCAGGGACAACGTTGTCGCCATCTTCTCCACCAAGGCCCGGTCCGGCGACGGATCCGCGCTGGCCGGGCCGCCGCTGCCCAGCATGGACACGGTCAGAGCGCCGGCCGCCACGGCCGCCGCGAGGCCGCGTCGTGATCTGGACCGGTGATGTGATGCGCGCTGCATGTGGTCACCCACCCCTCTGTGGTCACTGCACCTCTCGGTGACTGTGGCTTACTCACTGTTCGTCAGGAGCTCCGGATTCAGCAGCTCTTGATGTACCAGCTCTTGATTCACTGCGACAGCGCACGAAGCTAGACCTCTTTTCGTGGTCCGCCAATAGGTATGGCAGCAATCGAACGAACTTTGTCCTGGGTGTGGATAAACGGGAGGGCCCCGGCTACGGTGTGGCCCGTTCCGGGATGCCGCGAGCGTCGCTCCGTATCGGCGGTTCCGCCAGTTTCCTTATCGCAGTGGGGAGTTCGACATGGACCGAAGGACCTTCAGCCGGCGGATGCTGGTCGGTGGAGCGGCCGCCGCCGCGACCGGGGTGACATCGTTGTCGCTCGGGGCCGTGGAGGCAAGCTCGGCCGAGAACCCGCCGCGTACGGCCCCGGCCGGCGGCGTGGTGCGCCGACTGAAGATGTACGCGGAGAAGCTGGCCGACGGCCAGCTCGGCTACGGCTTCGAGAAGGGCAAGGCCTCGATCCCCGGCCCCCTCATCGAGGTCAACGAGGGCGACACGCTGCACATCGAGTTCGAGAACCTCACCGATGTCGACGCCAGCCTCCACGTCCACGGCGTCGACTACGACATCGCCAACGACGGCACCCGGATGAACAAGAGCCACGTCGAACCCGGCGGCACCCGGACCTACACCTGGCGCACCCACGCCCCGGGCCGCCGCAAGGACGGCACGTGGGAGCCGGGCAGCGCGGGCTACTGGCACTACCACGACCACGTCGTCGGCACGGACCACGGCACCGGCGGCATCCGCAAGGGGCTCTACGGGCCGGTCATCGTGCGGCGCAAGGGCGACATCCTGCCCGACAAGACGTTCACGATCGTCTTCAACGACATGACGATCAACAACAAGGCGGAGCACAACAGCACCAACTTCGAGGCCACGGTGGGAGACCGGCTCGAAGTCGTGATGATCACGCACGGCGAGTACTACCACACCTTCCATATCCACGGTCATCGCTGGGCCGACAACCGCACCGGCCTCCTGACCGGACCCGACGACCCCAGCCGGGTCATCGACAACAAGATCTGCGGGCCCGCCGACTCCTTCGGCCTCCAGTTCATCGCGGGTGAACGCGTCGGCGCGGGCGCGTGGATGTACCACTGCCACGTCCAGAGCCACTCCGACATGGGAATGGCGGGCCTGCTGCTGATCAAGAAGGCCGACGGCACGATCCCGGGCTACGACCCCCACCACGCGGCGGGCGGCGCGGCGGAGAAGAAGAGCGCGGACAAGGGCGCGGACAAGGGCGCCGAGAAGAGCGGCGGGGAGCACCAGCACTGACGCCCGATGTGACGGGGCCCGCGGAGGGGGCGGGCCCCGTCACGGCCGGCCGGGGTCCGCCGCCAGCCGCTGCTGCTCCTCCTCGACGATGCGCCGGGCCAGATCCGCGCCGGAGACGTCCACCGCGTCCGGGGTGCTCTCCGCGAGGTCGCTGCGCCGGGCGTACGCGTCGAAGAGCCGGTCCTTGCGGGCCAGCAGTTCCACCAGGCGCTGGTCGACGCTGTCGGCGGCCAGCAGCCGGTGCACCTGGACCGTGCGCACCTGCCCCATCCGGTGGGCGCGCGCGACGGCCTGGTGCTCGAGGGTGGGCTTGATCTGCGGCTCGCACAGGATGACCACGGAGGCGGCCTGCATGTTCAGTCCGGTGCCGCCGGCCTGGATCTGGCTCAGCAGCACCGCGTGCCCGTCCACCGCGGAGAAGGCGTCGACCAGCTCCTGCCGCCGGGCCGGCGGAACGCTCCCGGAGAGCGGCCCGAAGGCGGCCGGACCCAGAGCGTCGCCGACCGTCGCGAGGACCTCCCTGAAGTAGGAGAAGACGACCACCTTCAGGCCGTTCTCCTGTGCCTCGCCGACCAGTTCGCGCAGCCGCTCCAGCTTGGCGGAGGCGGCCGGCACGGCGTACGCGGCCCGGCGCATCCGCATGAACCGCCCCGAGGCGACCCCCTCGCGGTACGCGTCCCGGTCCTCGGGGCCGAACGCCTCCCACTCGTCCACGTGCACCAGCGCCGGGAGTTCGGCCAGCACGTCCACCTGGTTGCGGCGCAGATAGGCGGGGGCGACGGCCCGGCGGAAGGCCCGCGAACCGGCCGCGCCGTGCGTGGTGCTGACCGATGGCGCTAGCTCGGGGCGCAGTTGGCGCACCAGGCTGCGGAACTCCTCCACCCGGTTCTCCATCGGGGTGCCCGTGAGGAACAGCACCCGCTCCACCTGCTCCGCCCAGCCGGCGACCGCCCGGGACCTTCGGGCGGCGGGGTTCTTCACGAAGTGGGCCTCGTCCACCACCAGCATCCCGGGCCGCACCTGGGCGGCCGCCCCTTCGGGCAGGAGGTGCAGCGCGTCGAAGGTGGTCACCGCCACCCCGCCGGTCCCGCGCCAGTCCGCGAACGCCTCGGCGCGCTCGGGCCCGTGCACCGGGATGCCGCGCAGGGTGGAGCGGGCCCGGATCTCCCGGGTCCAGTTGATCAGGACGCTCGCCGGGCACACCACCAGGAAGTGGGTCTCGCC
The DNA here is from genome assembly GCF_044333935.1 of Streptomyces sp. NPDC020884. NCBI lineage: Bacteria > Bacillati > Actinomycetota > Actinomycetes > Kitasatosporales > Streptomycetaceae > Streptomyces > Streptomyces sp. NPDC020884. The sequence continues at coordinate 253,720 of NZ_JBIRRY010000004.1, forward strand.
GTGGGCGGCGAGATGGGCGAGGGCCGCGATGGCCTGCACGGTCTTGCCGAGCCCCATCTCGTCCCCGATGACGACCCGCTTCTGCGCCAGCGCGAAGCGCGCCCCGAAGGCCTGGTAGCCGCGCAGGGACACCCGCAGATGCGTGTCGTCGAGCCGGAGCGCCCGCACCCGGTCCGCGATCCCGGCGGGCAGGAAACCCTCGGCGGCGTCCCGGTCCGGCCCGCTGCCGGACAGCTCGGCGAGCAGGCTGTAGTACTCGGCGGACCGCAGCTCGAAGTCGACCCAGGCCTCGGCCGGCGACGCCGGCGACCGCAGCAGGTCGGCCGACGCCTGGGCGAGGAGCACCGGCAGGTCCCGCTCCACGGCGTCCGCCACGGCCGACCGCACCGAGCCGAGCGCCTCCCGCACCCGCGCCCGCGCCTTCCGCCCGGCCAGCAGCATCCGCAGCCGGCTCCCGGCCGGCGCGGCCGCCGCCGCCGGGGGTCCGAGCCGCTCGACGAGCCGCCGCGCCGCGTCCACCGCCCGCCGCACGTCCGCCCCGGCCTCGACCAGCCGGTGCAGCGCCACGACCAGCGCGGTGCTCGTGTCGTCCGGGGCGTCCACGTCGATCCGCACCGAGACGGTGTCCCGCACGGCGTGGGCGATCTGTCCGGCGGCCGCCAGCGCCTGGTCGGCGGTGTGCGCCCCGACCCCGGGGATCTGCCGCAGCTCGTAGCGGTTCGTGCCGTGGACCTGCCCGACCGTGCCGAACCCGGCCTGCTCCAGCGCCCCGAGGCGCAGCCGCCCCTCCGTGACGTCCTTGAGCCGCGAGACGGGGATCACGGCGAGCTCCCGGCCCACCAGGGAGTCCAGGAGCGGATCGAGCACGGAGCGCACGGCGTCCACGGCGTTCGCCCGGTCCGCCGGCACGGCACGGGCGCTCTCCAGGAGCCGCTCCGCCCGCGCGAGCAGCTCACGGGCCGCGCCGCCCGTGGGCACCGGGCCTTCGGCGGCCCCGCGCGCGAGCGTCCCGCCCGCCTCCCCGCTCTGCTCCATGTGCGTCCTTCTGTTCCCGAGCGCCTCACGGCCCGGGGACCCCGCTCTCCCGAACCCGGCCGCCATCGTGCCACGCGTCACCGACAGCGCGGGCCCGCCGCCGCAGGCGTGACCCGCACCGCCCGACGGGCGGCCCGGCATGGGCCGACTCCGCCCGACACGGGGGCGGCGCGCCGCTGCAACGCTTGGCCCCGGCGCGTACACGGTGTCTAACCTGGGCCGCATGGCAGACGCGATCACCGCCGGACCCGGCCCCCGCGGGCCGGCCGCCGCCGTGGCCGCACGGCGCCGCCGGTGCATCGCCGCCCGGTCGGCCCCGTGCGGACTGCGGCCGTCGGCGCCCGGTGCGAGACTCGGCGGAGAGAGGCATCACCCGGCAGCACACGACGCGCAGGACCACCCGGACCGACGGAGGAACACGCCATGATCAGCCCGACCTTCCTCGACGGCGCGCCCAGCTGGGTCGATCTCGGCACCCCCGACCTCGACGGGGCCACCGCCTTCTACCGGGACCTGTTCGGCTGGGGCCTGATCCCCGGCGGCCCCGAGGTCGGCGGCTACGGGATGCTCACCCTGGACGGCCGGTACGTCGGCGGTGTGATGACGGTGTCCGAGGAGGAGTCGCCGAGCGCCTGGTCGGTCTCCTTCCAGTCGCCCGACGTCGCCGCCACCGCGGCGGCGGTGGCGCGGGCGGGCGGCAGCGCCGCGTTCGAGCCGATGGACGTCCTGGACTTCGGCAGCATGGGCGGCTTCACGGACCCGGCCGGAGCGTATTTCGGGGTGTGGCAGCCGAAGGAGCACCCCGGCTTCGGCGTCGTCCAGGAGCCCGGCTCGTTCCTCTGGGCCGAGCTGTACACCCCCGACGTCCCGGCGGCGGCCGCGTTCTTCAAGAGCGTCCTGGGCTGGGGGACCGACGAGCTGAAGGTGGAGGGCACCGACTACGCCTACACCACGGTCCACCCGGCCGGCGCCGGCCCGGAGGCGTCGTTCGGCGGTCTGGTCCGGATGGGCGACGTCCCGTCCGAGGCCGCCCGCGGTCCGCACTGGCTGCCGTATTTCGACGTGGCCGACGTCGATGCCACGGTGGCCGAGGTGAAGCGGCTCGGCGGCCGGGAGACCCTGGCCGCGATGGAGGTGCCCGGCGTCGGCAAGATGGCCAACGTCGCCGATCCCTACGGGGCGGTCTTCGCGGTGATGAGGCCCGAGCCGCGGCAGTAGGCGCGGGCGGCGAACCGGCCGTTCCGACGCACGCTCCGGGGGTGCTCCCGGAGCGGATTGATGAATCGTTGATCAGTTGTTTATCGCCACCGGGCACCGTGTGGCCCATGCTGATCAACACCGTGACCGATGACGCGCTCGCCTGGCAGGAGACCGCGCTGTGCGCGCAGGCCGGGCCCGAGTTCTTCTTCCCGGCCCCGGGCAGTTCGACCCGTGAGGCCAAACAACTGTGCAACGCCTGCGAAGGACGGCTGGCCTGCCTGGAGTACGCCCTCACCAACGACGAGCGGTTCGGCGTCTGGGGCGGGCTGTCCGAAAAGGAGCGCGAGCGGCTGCGCCGAGAAGGACGCGATCGGGGCTGAGGGCCCCGCCGCCCCCACGCGCCGTGCCCGCGTGGCGTGATCGGGGCCGGAAACCCCTGGGGCGATCGGGTCCCGGCCCGGCACAATCGGGCCCATGACCGACGCACCGCCGCTCGTCCTCGCCGCCACTCTCCTCGACGCGCTCGAACCGCTGCCGCACACGCGGCGCATGGCCGAACTGGCCCTGCGGGCAGGCCGACTGGCCGACCAGGGGTCCCTGCGCGCGGTCCTCGACGAACTGGAGGACGGCGACCCCTACGAGCGCCGGATCGCGGTGATCGCCGCCGCGGTCGGCCGGGACGCCGAGTGGATCGGCGCGCACCTCGCCGACGAGGACGCCTTCGTACGCGGTCACGCTCTGCGCGCGGCGCGGACGCTCAGGGTGCCGGACACGGCGTACGAGAGCGCCTTCGCCGACGCGCCCGCCGCCGTACGCCGACAGCTTGTGCGGGCGATCCTCGCGGACCGCCGCACCGCGCTCGCCGACCGCCTGGTCACCGTGGTCCGCGACACCTGGGGCGATATCGAGGCGGCCCTGCTGCTGCCCGGCTGCTCGGCCGCGACGGTCCGGGCGCTGCTGCCCGGACTGCGCCGCTCGACGGCCTGCTGGTCCTCGCTCGGGCACCACCACCCCGGACCCGTCCTGGACTCTGCGGAGGAGGAGCTGTCCGGCCTTCCCGTGGCGCGGCGGGACGCCTGGTGGCAGTGGTACGGACACCACCGCGGCATCGCCGCCGCCGCGCCGGCCCTCCCGCACCGGGTGCTCGACCTCCTCGAACAGGTGGGTCCCACCCGGCTCCCGGTGGCGCTGCACCGCCGGCTCGGCTCCCTGGTGGCCGCAGACCCGGTCCGGGTCGCCCGCCTCGTCATCAGGCCGGACGTCTGCGTGGAGCTCCACCACGCGTTCAGCGCGACCCAGCTGCACCGTCTCGTGCGGACCCTGCCCGACGCCGTGCTCGTCGAACTGGGACGCAGCGCGCCGGACCCCGGGGGGCCGGGACACCTCCTCCTCCGCGCCCTGCCGCCCGGCCGCCGCGCCGCACTCCACGAGGCGCTCGCCGAGGGCCGGGGCGAGGGCGCGTCGGGCGTCACCGTCGACACCCGGCTGCTGGACGCGCTGCCCCGTAACCGGGTGGCGGCCGTGGCGCGCCGGCTCGCCGAGCGGGCCCGCCTGCGCGGAGCCGACTCCGCCGTCCTCGTCGCCACGGCCTACCTCCCCTTCGACGAGGGGCGCGAACAGCTCCTGGCCGCCACCCGCGGATCCACGGCCGACGACCGCGCCACGGCCTGGTCGCTGCTCGTCGGCAGCGCGGGCCGCTCCGGCGATCCGGCCTCCGTCGCCACCGTGCTGGAGGACCTGCTGCGTCTGCGCAACGAGCAGGACCCCGTGCGCTCCGCCGCGCTCACCGCCCTGAAGGGCGTGAAGCCCGCCCTCTTCACCGACGCGGTGGAACCGCTGCTCGACCGCCTGGCCGCCGACGCCGTCGAGGCGCGCGACTCCTCCCCGGCCACCCGCTCCGCCCTCAGCTCCCTGGCCGTCGGCGTGCTGCGCGAGCACGCGGTGACCGGACAGCGCGACCTCCTCAACTGGGCGCTGCGCACCCTGGTCCGGATCACCGGCACCAGCGGCAGCGCCGACCTCGGCCGCCTCGACCGGACCCTGCGCCGGGGCCAGGAGCACACGGTCTTCGACGCCCTGCGGCCCTGGCTGGAAGCGGGTGCGGAGCGATCCGACTACGGCCTCGTCCTGGCCCTGGCCCGCGCCGTCGGCCGGCGCGCCGACGCGATGCCCGGCCTCCAGGAGCTGCTGTGGCAGGCCGCGAACTACGGCGAGCCCCACGTGGCCCGGGGCGCCGCCGCCCTCTGGCTCCGCGCCCCGGCCGACCGGGACGAGCGGGCCGAACGGCTGCTCGCCCGGCACCCCTCCGCCATCGCGCTCCCCGACGTCCACCGGGTCGTGACCAGCCGACGGACGGACCTGCTGGAGGCGTATCTCGACGGGACACCGCCCCGCGGCCGGTTCCTGGGACCCGGCGCACACTGGACCTTCGACGTCGCCGGGGCCGAGCGCTGGACCCCTCGTCAGCACCGTGCCGCACAGCGCACGTTGGACCGCACCGTGGCGAACGAGAAGCTGCCGCTGTATCTGCGCACCTCGGCGCTCTGGCGGCTCGCCCGTATCCCCGGGCGGGGCGCCGACGCCGTACGCGCCTGGACCGATGACCGGGAGGTGGGGCTCGCCGAGACCGCGCTCACCGCCCTCGCGCACACCGACCGGCCCGCCGACGCGCTGCCCGACCTGCTCGCCCGCGCCGGTGACGACCGGGCGCGCGTCGCGGCCTACGTGGCGCGCCGGGCCGCCGCGTACACCCGGCCCTCCCAACTGGCCCCGCTGCTCGCCGCCCGCACGGCCCCCGGGACCGGCAAGGTGACGAGCCGCAAGGAGATGGTCCGGCTCGCCGCCGACCTGCTGCCCCGGGTGGCGGCGGCCGCCCTCCTCGTCGAGGCGTACGGGCAGCCGGAGCAGCACCCCGACGTGCGGGCGGTCTGCGTGGCCGCCGGTACGCCGCTGCTCGGCGAGGCGTCCCTGTGGGAGGTGATGGAGAGCGCGGCGGGCGGCGAACGCGCCCTGCGGGTGGCAGTGCTGCGAGCGCACCCGACGGAGCTGGACCCGGCCCTGCGGCCGCGCTACGCCCGGCTGATCCAGGACGTTTGCGACACGGACGACGACTCGCTGGCCGCCCTCGCCCACGCGGCGCTGGTCCCCTGGCTGCCGTGGGCCCCGCACGCGGCGGCGGTGTTGGTCGAGGCGGTCACCGATCTGGACCGGCGGGGGAGGTGGCGTTCGGCCGCCGACGCCCTCGTGGACGCCGCCCGGACCACCCCGGACGCGATCGGGGCCCTGAACCGGGCCCTGACCCTGCTGGCCACCGGCGAGACGGCGGACGACGCGGGGGCGGAGCGGGACCGGCCCGCCCGCCGGCGGCTCGGCCAGCTGGCCAGGACGCTGGCGCTGCGGTCCGGCGCCGACCATCGGCAGGGCGCTGCGGTGCTCGCCGGGGCGGGCCGGACCCTGGCCGCCCACCGCGACCTCGTGCCGGACGCCGTCGCCCTGCTCGCGCGCTCCCTCGACCTGGGGGCGGACCCGGACGCGCTGCACACCGAGCTGGTGGAGCTCGCCGCCCTGCACACCGGCCGCCCGGCGCTCGCCGCCAGGACCGCGCAGACCGTCGGCAGGCGGGTCGCCGGCTACCGGGGGGCGGAGGCGGGCGACCCGGACACCCTGCTGGTCGTCGTCGCGCGCCTGGCGGGGACGGCGGACCCGGCGCAGGGCCTGTTCGCCGCCGAACTGGCCGTGGCGTGCGGCCGGCGCACCCGGTGGACGGGGCCCTGGCGCACCCAGCTGCGCATGCTCCGCCAGCACTCCTCGGGCGATGTCCGCGACGTGGCGTACGCGGAGGCCACCGCCGAGGAGTGAGGACCGGGCGAGCGGGCCCGGGGCGGATCAGGCGCGGCCGCGCGCCACCATGCGGGCCTTGCGGGCGGCGAGCTTCTCGTCGAACTTCGACGCCTCGCTGTCCAGCCCGCTCATGTAGAGACCGAGCTCCTCCTGGGCCTTCGCACCCTCCGGGCCGAGCCCGTCGATGTCCATGACCTTCAGGTAGCGCAGCACGGGCTGGATCACGTCGTCGTGGTGGATGCGCATGTTGTAGATCTCGCCGATCGCCATCTGCGCGGCGGCCCGCTCGAAGCCGGGCATGCCGTGTCCGGGCATCCGGAAGTCGACGACGACGTCACGCACGGACTGCATCGTCAGGTCCGGGGCCAGCTCGAAGGCGGCGCCCAGGAGGTTGCGGTAGAAGACCATGTGGAGGTTCTCGTCGGTCGCGATCCGGGCCAGCATCCGGTCGCAGACCGGGTCGCCGGACTGGTGGCCGGTGTTGCGGTGCGAGACGCGGGTGGCCAGCTCCTGGAAGGCGACGTACGCGACGGAGTGCAGCATCGAGTGCCGGTTGTCCGACTCGAAGCCCTCCGCCATGTGCGTCATGCGGAACTGCTCCAGCTTGTCCGGGTCCACGGCGCGCGAGGTGAGCAGATAGTCGCGCATCACGATGCCGTGACGGCCCTCCTCGGCGGTCCAGCGGTGCACCCAGGTGCCCCACGCGCCGTCACGGCCGAACAGCGAGGCGATCTCGTGGTGGTAGCTGGGGAGGTTGTCCTCGGTCAGCAGGTTCACCACGAGGGCGATCTTGCCGATGTCGGTGACCTTGGACTGGTCCGGCGACCAGGCGTCGCCGTCCTCGAAGATCCCGGGGAAGTTGCGCCCGTCGGAGAACGGCACGTACTCGTGCGGCATCCAGTCCTTGGCGACCTTGAGATGGCGGTTGAGTTCCTTCTCCACCACCTCTTCCAACGCGTACAGCAGCTGGGCGTCGGTCCACGCCTTCGAACTGCCGAGGTGGGGAGAGGTGATCGTCACGGGGAGCTCCTGGGGACGGGAGAATTACCTACGGCTTCGTAGGTTACGTGACCGTAGGTTAAGGCGACGGTAAGGCCAAAGCCAAGCCCGCCCCCGGCAGCAGTCGGCTACCCAGGGTCATGAAGCCAGGTGGGGCGGGGCGCGAAGGCCTCCTCCGGCCCCTTTCGAGCCCCATCCCGCCGCCCCGGGGACGGGTCGATTTCACCGCCCCGGAATCGGTCGTTCCCACTCCGGATCGCGGCGCAGATAGCGGCCGGTGACGGACGTCGGATGCGCGAGCAGATCGGCCGGCGTCCCCTCGAACACCAGCTCCCCGCCGCCCTTCCCGCCGTCCGGGCCGAGGTCGATCACCCAGTCCGCCCGCCGGACCACATCCAGGTTGTGCTCCACGCAGATCACCGTGTTCCCCGCGTCGACCAGCCGGTCCAGCAGATCCACCAGCGCGGCCGTGTCGGCCAGATGCAGTCCGGTCGTCGGCTCGTCCAGCACGTACACGCTGGAGGTGCGGTGCAACTGGGTGGCGAGCTTGATCCGTTGGCGCTCACCGCCCGACAGCGAGGCGAGCGGCTGCCCGAGCGTCAGGTAGGTGAGACCGACCGCGTCCAGGGTCCGCAGTTTCCGCAGCAGCGCCGGATCCTGGAACAGCCCGGCCGCCCGCGCCGCCGTCATGTCCAGGACGTCCACGATCGACCGGCCGCCGACCCGGTGCTTCAGCACGTCGTCGTGGAACCGGCGGCCCTCGCACTCCGGGCAGGGCGTGGTGACCGGGTCCATGAACGCCAGGTCCGTCGAGATCACCCCGCGCCCCGAGCAACCCGAGCAGGCTCCGGCGGAGTTGAAGCTGAACAGCCCCGCGTCGACGCCGTTCTCCCGGGCGAACGCCTTCCGGATGATGTCCAGTGCCCCGATGTACGAGGCCGGGGTGGAGCGCGACGAGGCGGTGATCGCGCTCTGGTCGACGACGACCGCCTCCGGGTACGCGGCCGTGAACACCCGCGACACCAGCGTCGACTTCCCGGAACCCGCCACCCCCGTCACCACGGTCAGCACCCCGGTGGGGAACGCCACGTCCAGGCCCTTGAGATTGTGCAGATCCGCCCCGCGCACCGGGAGCCGGCCGCTGGGGGAGCGGACCGTCTCCTTGAGCGGGGTGCGGCGGCGCAGCGACCGGCCGGTCAGGGTGTCGGCCTCGCGCAGCCGCTCGAAGGTGCCCTCGAAGACGATGTGACCGCCGTCCGATCCGGCCCGCGGCCCCATGTCGACGACATGGTCGGCGACGGCCATCACATCCGGGTCGTGCTCGACGACCAGCACCGTGTTGCCCTTGTCGCGCAGCCGCACCAGCAGATCGCCCAGCCGCCCGACGTCGCGCGGATGGAGACCGACGCTGGGCTCGTCGAAGACGAACGTCAGCCCGGTGAGCGAACTGCCCAGGTGCCGGACCATCTTGAGCCGCTGGCCCTCGCCTCCCGACAGCGTCGTGGTCTCCCGGTCCAGGCTCAGGTACCCGAGCCCGATGCCGGTCAGCCGCTCCAGCCGGTCCCGGGCGGCGGCGGCGATGGGCCCGCCCACCGGATCGTCGATCCGCTCCAGTACGCCGACGAGCTCGGCGACCTCCATCCGCCCGTAGTCGGCGGGCGAGAGCCCGTCGATCCGGGTGGCGAGCGCCGCCGCGTTCAGTCGCGCCCCGCCGCAGGCCCCGCACAGCCGCTCCACCGTGAACCGGGCGGCGGCCGCGCGCCGCTTCTCGGACAGGGCTGCGGTGTCGCGCTTGAGGTACAGCCGCTCGAAGCGCGTCGCGACCCCCTCGAACCGCAGGTCCGCCGAGGAGGTCCGCAGGTCGACGCGGACCGTGAACCCCGAACCGTGCAACAGGAGCCGGCGCTCCCGCTCGCCGAGCTCGGCGAGGGGAACATCGTTGTCGAAGAGGCCGGAACCCCCGTACAGACTCCACTCCCAACCGCCCACCGAGAGGCCGGGCAGCAGCAGCGCCCCCTCGTTCAGCGACTTCGACCAGTCAACCGCCCGGTCGAGATCCAGGTGCACCGTGCGCCCCACCCCGTCGCACTCCGGACACATCCCGGCGGGGTCGTTGAACGAGTACGCGCTCGCCCCGCCCGCGCTCGGGGCCCCGCACCGGGAGAACAGCACCCGGACGACCGACCAGATGTCCGTCGCCGTGCCCACCGTGGAGCGGACGTTGCCGCCCAGCGGCTTCTGGTCGATCACGATCGCCACCGACAGGTCCTCGACGGACTCGACGTGCGGCCGCTCGTACTTCGGCAGCCGGTTGCGCAGGAACGAGGTGAAGGTCTCGTTCAGCTGCCGCTGCGACTCCACGGCGATCGTGTCGAAGACGACCGACGACTTGCCCGAACCGGACACCCCGGTGAAGACGGTGATCCGGCCCTTGGGGATCCTGAGGGAGACGTCGCGCAGATTGTTCTCGCGTGCGCCGGTGATGACGATGTCGCGGTGCGCGGAGCCGGGGGCGTACGGCTCCGCGCCGCGCTCGGGAAAGTGGTCCATGACCGCGACGCTAGGCGGGATACCCGACAGCTTCTGTCCCCTTTTCCGGGCGAGTCCGCCGCGCCCCTCACCCGCCCGCGCGCACCGCCTCCGCCGTCGTGTCCCGCAGCCCGCCGTCGAGCCGCAGCCAGCGGGTGATCCCGATCGACTCCAGGAACGGCACGTCGTGGCTCGCCACGATCAGCGCGCCCTGGTACGCCTCCAGCGCCTCGGTCAGCCGCCGTACGCTCGCCAGGTCGAGGCTGTTCGTCGGCTCGTCGAGCAGCAGCAGCCGGGGCGCCGGGTCGGCCAGCAACAGCATCGCCAGCGTCGCCCGGAACCTCTCCCCGCCCGACAGGACCCCCGCGGGCCGGTCCGCCGCCGCCCCCTTGAACAGGAAGTGCGCCAGCCGCGCCCGGACGGCGTTGTCCGTGGTGCCGGGGGCCGACCGCGCCACGTTCCGCGCCACCGACGACGCGTCGTCCAGCACATTCAGCCGCTGCGGCAGGAACCCCGTCGCGACCAGCGCGCTCGCCTCGCCCGAGAGGGGCGTCAGCTCACCCGCGATGGTCCGGAGCAGCGCCGTCTTGCCCGCCCCGTTGCGCCCGGTCAGCGCGATCCGCTCGGGACCCCGCACCATCAGCTCGCCCGCCAGCGGCGGGCCGTAGGGCGGCACCGGGTCGCGCAGCAGCAGCACCTCGCTGCCCGGGTGGACCCGGGTCCCCGGCAGCTCGACGCGGATCTCCTCGTCCTCCCGCACCGCGAGCTCCGCCTCGTCGAGACGCTCCCTGGCCGCGGCCAGCCGCTCGGTGTGCAGGATGCGGTGCTTGCCGGCCGACTCCTGGGCGGAGCGCTTGCGCTGGCCCATCACGACCTTGGGCTCGCGCTTGGTGTCCCACATCTTCTGCCCGTAGCGCTTGCGCCGGGCCAACTTGACGTGTGCGTCGGACAGTTCGCGCTTCTGCCGCTGCACATCCGATTCGGCGGCCCGCACCATGCGCTGCGCCGCCTCCTGTTCGACCGCGAGCGCCTCCTCGTACGCCGACAGATTCCCTCCGTACCAGGTGACCGCGCCCTCGCGCAGATCCGCGATCCGGTCGACCCGCTCCAGCAGTTCCCGGTCGTGGCTGACGACGACCAGCGCGCCCGTCCAGCCGTCGACCGCGTCGTACAGCCGCCGACGGGCGTACGCGTCCAGGTTGTTCGTCGGCTCGTCCAGCAGCAGCACCCCGGGCCGGTCCAGCAGCAGCGCGGCCAGCCGCAGCAGGACGCACTCGCCGCCGGACATCTCCCCGATGGTGCGGTCGAGCCCGATGTGCCCGAGGCCGAGCCCGTCCAGCGTGGCGAGGGAGCGTTCCTCGATGTCCCAGTCGTCGCCGATCACCGTGAAGAGCTCCGCCCGGACGTCGCCCGACTCGACGGCGTCGAGCGCCGCGCGCCGGTCCGCGATGCCGAGCACCTCGTCGACCCGCAGCGCGGTGTCCAGGACCAGGGTCTGGGGCAGGTAGCCGATTTCGCCGCGGGTCCTGACCACCCCGGACAGCGGAGCGAGTTCACCGGCGATCAGTCGCAGCAGGGTGGACTTTCCGCAGCCGTTGAGGCCGATCAGCCCCGTGCGGCCGGGTCCCACGGCCAGATCGAGGCCGGTGAAGACCTCACCGCCGTCGGGCCAGGAGAAACAGAGCGAGGTACAGCGAATGTGGGTGTCGGTAGCAGACATACGGATCTCCCGCGGACGTCGGGGAAGGACAAGGACGGCTGAGCGAACCGAGATCGCACACGGGCGCTCCGGCCACGACAGGGCGCGGCGGGCGCTGCACGGTGTGCACAGGACCTCAGATCAGCAACGTCCTACTCCGATCGACGACGACAGGGACACCACGAAGGTAGAGCCGGGACCTCGCCCCGGCAACCGGATTTGCGGCGGGGGTCTCTCGCCGCTCCGAACGAGGGGCCCGAGGTCAGCAGGGACCGCCGAGCAGGTCGGTCAGCCCCCGGTCCAGGTCCAGATACCGGTGCTCGTCGCCCGCCGGAACCAGCTCCTGCGCCCGCTGGAGGAAACGCCGCAGCTCCTCGGTGCGCACATGGACCATGGCGATGCCCTCGGCGGCGTGGAACTCCAGCACGGTCCGCTCGTATCCGAACGGTCGTACGCGTACGTCTCCCTGCCCGGCCGGGGAGTCCACCCCGGTGGCCAGCAGCTCGCGGGAGAACTCCCAGGACACCTCGGTGCCTTCCAGGGTCGCCGGGGCCGGGAACGCCATGCGTACGGCGAAGGGGTACTGCCGGTCGTAGCTCAAAGTGGCGGGCAGGGTCTCCATCCGCGGTGCGGACGCGACCATGCGAGCCTGCACGGACTGTTCGATGACGCTGGACAAGACCTACTCCCTCACGCGGCTGGGTGAACGGTTCCCGGCATTGGAGTAGACGACGGAACGCCTCGATTCGTGCACCGGCGCGCCGCGTGAGCTGCGTCACCGGCTGCGGCCGGCCCGGACCGGGCGCGCGTGGCGTCCCGGTCCGGGCCGGCCGGCGTCAGCGTCCGAGGAAGGCGTCGTGCACGGTGATGGTGGACGTGTTGTCCTGCTTGTCCACCACCTCGGCCCGCAGCGAGACCGACGCGTCCTTCGCCGGGGAGAGCAGGGCGTACCTGCCGAGAACCCTGGGCAGCTTGATCCAGGTCCGGCCGCCGTCGTAGCTGGCCCGCACGGTCAGTGACCTGAGGTTGTCACCGGCCGCGGAGCCCTGGACCTCGACCGGCATCAGCACGGGCCGGTAGGCCTTGGCGCGGGACTGGAGGTCGAGCTCCGGACGGAAGCGGACGACGGAGACCGGCAGGTCCCCGTCGGCGCCGGCCTCGGAGCGGAACGTGAAACCGGCGTCGATCCGGGTGCTCGCGAGGGCGATCTTCGGGCTGCGGGTGATCGAGGTGGTGAGCCGGTACGCGCCGTCCTCGTCGGGCACCGGGAACGACGTCGAGGACAGCGGGTTGTCGCTCTCCCCGATCTTCTCGCCGTCGCGGTACAGCGTGGTGGCCACCGATTCGAGCGTCGTGGAACCGCCGTGGCCCTCGCCGTCGGCGAACATGTCGAGGAAGGCGTAGAGCGTGTTGCCCGAGCGGCTGATCCCGTCGTACGTGCCCAGCGCCGGGCCGAAGACCCCGGTGTTGAAGACGGTGCGGTACGTCCGGCCGGCCTCGAAGGAGGTGGGGTCGATGCCGTACCGGGAGTCCGTGAGCTGCCAGCCGTTCGGCAGGAAGTCGCCGAGCTGCTCGAATCCCACGGTCCACTTCGTCCCCGCCGCCCCGCCGACGTACAGCCGCTGCTCGCCCGGCGCGGCCAGGGTCCGGCCCGCGGGGTAGCCCATGAGTCCGCCCGGCAGGTGTCCGATGGGCGCCAGCCAGGCGTCCTTGCCCGGGACCGGTTCGCCGAGACCGATGTCGAGGCGGGCCAGGTCGCCGCGCCGGACGTGCCGGGTCAGGCCGTCCGACAGCCGCGTGACGGGGCCGCCGTAGAGCAGCGCGTACTGGGTGTCCTCGCCGACGGTGAAGTCGGCGTCCCAGATCTGCGTCAGCTCGCCCTCGGGGAGCTCGGGGCCCAGGTGGGCGGAGCGGAAGTTCTCGTACGTCTGCAGGTTCCACCCGAAGCCCATGGTGGACGCACCCACCTTGACCCCGACCTTGGTGTACGCCTGATACCCGACGGCCTCCGCGTCCGGGAGGGTGATGTCGACCGGCTTGGCCGTGCGGGCGTCCAGGGTCACCTGCGTGGCGCCGTCGACGACCAGCTTGGGCTGGGCGATCCAGTCGGTGCCCTTGGTGGTGTCGGCGCGGTCGGCCAGGACCAGGCCGTGCACGCTGTACTCGCCGGCCGGCAGGCGCAGGGTGGTGGAGTCGCTCGCCTCGTCGAGGGCGAACTCCTTGCCCGCGGCTTCGCCGGTCAGACCGTTCACATAGGACTGGAAGTGCGCGGCGGGCCCGCCCGCGCGGTCCAGGTGCTGGAGCCGCACCTCGTACGAGGCGCCCTCCCGCTCCACGGCGAACGCGGTGCGCACGCTCTGGTCCGTGCCGGTCGCGGTGACGGCCCCGCTGTAGTGGCCGTCGGGCGCCTCGAGGGAGGTGTCCGCGGTGAAGGCCGCCTCGGCGGTCGCGCCCGCGGGCACGGTGATCTGCGCGGGGCTGACCTCGAACATCCCGTCCGGGGCGGCCGCGCCCTCGGGGCCCTTCCCGGCTGCGGCCAGGTCCAGGGTCACCTCGGTGGCGCCGGTGTTGCGGTAGGTGAGCGTGCGGGTGATCGGCTCGTCGTCCTCGTGCGGCCAGGCGGCCTTGCCGAGACTGAGCGAGACGGGGGTGGCGTACACGCTCTGAGCGACCGCCCGGTCCGACTGGACCCGGCCCGCGCCCTGCTCGAACGCGGTGAAGCCGGTGTCCTTCGTGGAGGCCGTCAGTACGCCCTTGAGCTCGGCGGCCTTCCAGCTCGGGTGCTGCTGCTTCAACAGCGCCGCGGCGCCCGCGACATGCGGCGTCGCCATCGAGGTGCCGGAGATGGTCATGTACCCGGGCGGGTTCTCGCCGTACTCCTCGGCGATGGCGTTGCCGGGGGCGGAGGCGGCGGTGATGTCGACGCCGGGCGCCGTGACATCGGGCTTGATCGCCCCGTCGCCCACGCGGGGGCCGCGGCTGGAGAAGTCGGCCATGGCATCGTTGTCGTCGACCGCGCCCACGGTGAGCGCGCCGTCCGCGGCGCCCGGGGTGCCGATGGTGCTCTCGCCGTCGCGGCCCTCGTTGCCCGCGGCGACGGCGAACAGGATGCCGTTGTTCTCGGTGTAGGTGTTGACCGCCTCTTCGAGGGGCTCGACGCCGGGGCTGTCCGGCCCGCCGAGGCTCATGTTGACGATGTCGGCGCCTTCGCCGACGGCCCACTCGATGGCCTCGATGATCCCGGACTCCTCGCCGCTGCCGGAGTCGTCGAGCACCTTGCCGTCGATGATCGAGGCGCCGGGCGCGACGCCCTTGTACCGGACGCCCTTGCCCGCGACGGTGGAGGCGACATGGGTGCCGTGGCCCTGGCGGTCCTTGGCGTCGGGGGCGCCGGAGAAGTTCTTCTCCACCAGCTGTTGACCGACGAGTTCGGGGTGGGTCTCGTCCACGCCGGTGTCCAGGACGGCGACCTTCACGCCGGTGCCGTCGTATCCGGCGGCCCAGGCCTTGTCGGCGCCGATCTGCGGGACGCTGACGTCGAGCCGCGCCGTGACGGTGCCGTCCAGCCAGACCTTGTCGACGCCGGAGGCGGGGGCGAGGGCCTGACCGGCGCCCTCCCGGGTGAGGGCCTTCCAGAGCGCCGGAAGGTCGGCCTGCGCGGTGGTGAGGGCCTGCGCGTTCAGCGACTTCAGGGTCCGGCGGACCTGGGTGGACCCGGCGCTCCGGACCTCGGCGCGGGCGGCGGAGGCGCTGCCCCGGTAGCCGACGATGACCTTGAGGCCGTTCTTGTACGCCTTGCGGGCGGCGGCCGTGTCCAGACCCGTTACGTCGAACAGGCGGCGGTCGACCGTGCCGCTGGAGACCAGGCGCTGGGCGTCGAGCGGCACGACCAGGGAGCGGTCGCCCTCGCTGCGGATGTGGACGGGGATGTTCTCGCGGCCCGGGGCCGCTCGGAAACCGGTCACGCGGCCGGAGGTCACCTCCACCACGTCACCGGTGATGAGCTGCACCCGATGTGGGACGGGGTTCTTCCCGGCCTTCGCCGGAGCGGCCGACGCGGGGGTCGCCGCCGGGCTGAACCCCGCGCTCATCGCCATGACCGTGGTGACGGCCGCGGCTATGACGAAGGGTCTTCCTGCCGTACTTCGCACGTGAATCCTCTGGTGGTCGGAACGGGGACGCGCGGTTGTATACCGCGAGTTGACCTGCGCCGGGCAGTATTCAGAGCGAAGGGGGCTGGAGCAAGAGGCGTGCGGCAGATTGAACCCGCACAAGGCGTATGTCGGGAACCTGTTTACGCAGGGGAAACGGCTCGGTGGCCCGGTATGCGGGAGGTATGCCGTCGATGCGGCATCAACTGCGCGCTCCGCCGCATCCGCTGACGTAGTGGCGCACAGGGCCCGTCCGTGACGTCTTGGTATACAAAGCCGTCAAGTGGGCCCGGCGAGATGTCAGCCGGGCAGCTGCTGCCGGTAGGGGGCGAGGCCGGGCGCCGTCTTCGTCGCGATGAACTCCATGATCCGGTACGTGCACACCCCGTGCGTGGCGAAGGGATCGGTTGCCGCGATCTCCTCGATCGCCGCCCGGTCCTCCCCGACCGCCAGGATCACTCCGCCGTCCCGGGGGCTCTTGCGGCCCGAGGCGATGAAGACGCCCGCCGCGTACTGCTCGTCGAGCCAGACGATGTGCTCCTCCAGCAGCGCGTCGACGCGCTCGACCGGAGCCGTGTAGGTCAATTCGAGTACGAACATGATCGCCAGGCTACGGGATTCCGGCCGCGTCGGGAGGAGGATCGGGACGAGGAGCCGGGCCCACGACGGGGAGCCCCGGGCGACCGCCGGACCTGCGGCCTTCGACGCCCATCGGGTGACGGGCGGGAGCCCGCCACCGCATAAGCTTCCGGACATGACGACCTCCTCCACTCCCGCCCATGAGACCCCTGTCGACGAAGCCGAGGGCCGGGCGATCCAGGACCGCCTGCGCGGCCGGGTGATCCTGGACGAGGCGGGGCCGGAGGCCGGAACGGGGCTGGTCACCGGGGTGGACGTGGCCTACGACGACGAGAAGGACGTCGTCGTCGCGGCGGCCGTGGTGCTGGACGCCGTGACGCTGGAGACGGTCGACGAGGCCACCGCCGTCGGCCGGATCACCTTCCCGTACGTACCCGGACTGCTGGCCTTCCGGGAGATCCCCACCGTGCTGGAGGCGCTGGACACCCTGACCGTCGACCCCGGCCTCGTCGTCTGCGACGGCTACGGTCTGGCGCACCCCCGCCGCTTCGGACTCGCGAGCCACCTGGGCGTGCTCACCGGGCTGCCGGTGATCGGCGTCGGCAAGAACCCGTTCACGTTCACCTACGAGGCCCCCGGCCCCCGGCGCGGCGACTTCTCCCCGCTGCTGGACGGCGAGGAAGTGGTGGGCCGGGCGCTGCGCACCCAGGAGAACACCAACCCGGTGTTCGTCTCGGTGGGCCACCGCATCAGTCTCGACAACGCCTGCGCCCACACGCTGCGGCTCGCCGGCCGCTACCGCCAGCCGGAGAGCACCCGCCGGGCGGACGCGCTGTGCCGGCAGACCCTGCGCGAAGCGACGGCCTGACGCGGACCGCCCCGATCCGGGGGAGCGGCGGCCGTCGGCGGTGACGCGACGGTGCCGGCCGTCGTCGTGGTCGGCCGGCCGCACGCCGAACCGGTCACGCGAGAGGCCGTCTTCCCCCGCGTGACGGTCCCGGGCGTGGAACAGTCCTGCAACTGAGTAGCCGCACGGATGGCATGGATCCGCCTGGCTGGGCAGGCTGACACGTATGAACGCATCTCGCACAGCCGTCCGCACCGCGCCTTTCGACCCCGCTCAGCGCCGCATGGCCCTCGGCATGCTCCTCGGCAGCGCTGTCGGCCTCGTCTGGCTGGGAGCGATGCTCCACACGCTGGTCGGCTGGATCCTCTAGGCGGCGCGAGGGCCCGGGGGCTACCGCACCGCCGCCACCCGGAACCGCAGCCCCGCCGTCGTCAGCCGCTCCAGCAGCGCGTCCCCCATGGCCACCGCCGTGGTGACCTGCCCGGAGGTCTGCGGCAGCTCGTCCAGGGCCAGGCAGAGCGCCGACTCGGCGAGGATCTTCGCCGTCTCGCCGTAGCCCGGGTCGCCGCCGGACACCTCGGTGAAGACCCGCCGCCCGCCGCCCGCGCCGACGAAGCGGATGGTGAACCAGCTCCGTTCGCGGCGCTCCTCGTCCGGCCCCCGGCCCGGCTCGTAGCGCCCCATCAGCCACTCCCGTACGCCCTCGACCTGCGCGGCGGCCACCAGGGCGCCGATCGCCACCGGGGCGCCGAGGGCCATCGGCAGCGTCTTCACCGAGGCGAAGTGCCGGTAGCGGAAGTCGGGGCCGTACCGCTCCAGGGCGCGTGCGGAGCGGCCCACGATCGTCGGGTCCACCGTCGGCAGCGGCAGCGCCCAGGAGCCGGTGGCCCCGCTGAAGTGCGGGGAGCCCGCCGGAGTGCGGACGCGGCGGCTCACCAGGCGCGGTTCGTGGAGCCGGCGCTCCCGGGCGGCGGCGAACATCTGCGGGCCCCGGCCCATCGCGGTCAGCGCCGAGGCGAACGTCCCGCCGGAGAACACCGCGTTCGTGCGGACGAAGCCGTCGACGCTCAGGGGGACGTCCTCGGGCAGCTGCTTGACGGTGAAGTAGGCCCCGAGGTCGTGCGGAACGGAGTCGAAGCCGCAGGCGTGCACGATGCGCGCCCCCGTCTCGCGGGCCCGCGCGTCGTGGTCGAGGTAGGTCCGGTCGATGAACTCGGCCTCGCCCGTGAGGTCCGCGTAGTCCGTCCCGGCCTCGGCGCAGGCGGCGACGAGCTTCTCCCCGTAACGGATGTACGGTCCCACCGTCGTGGCCACCACCCGTGTGGAGGCGGCCAGTTCGGCCAGCGCCGACGCGTCGTCCGCGTCCGTCTCCAGCAGCGGCAGATCCGCGCAGCCCGGTGCGATCGCGGTGAGCCGCTCGCGCAGCCCCTCCAGCTTGGCCCGGCTGCGTCCGGCCAGCGCCCAGCGGAGGCCGGCGGGGGCGTGGGCCGCCAGATAGGCGGCCGTGAGCGTCCCCACGAAGCCGGTGGCACCGAAGAGGACGACGTCCAAGGGGCGTGACGCGTCGTTCTGCCTGTTCACGAGTACCTCCGCAGGGGGACGGGTGCCGACGTGGCAGGCAGAGGGTAGCGGAGAGCGACGTGGCGGCGTGCGGCCGGGCGGGGTGGATGCGGGAGGATCGGGGCGAAGAGCTAAGCGCTTGCTCGGCCCCAGGGGTTGTGCGGAGCCGGGCGGGTTCTTAGCATCGTTGATGTTACATCGGTTGTGTCATACCCCTGGGGGCTCACAGATGGCGAAAGGCCCAAGGTCCGGGCACGGTCCCCTGACCGGTGTCCGGGTCGTCGAGCTGGCGGGCATCGGTCCCGGACCGTTCGCCGCGATGCTGCTGGCGGACCTCGGGGCCGACGTCGTGCGCGTCGACCGCCCCGGCGGCGCCGGGCTCGGCATCGATCCCGCGTACGACCTCACCAACCGCAACAAGCGCTCCGTCCTCCTCGACCTCAAGAGCGACGAGGGCCCGGCTCGCGTCCTCGACCTGGTCGAACGCGCCGACATCCTGATCGAGGGCTACCGCCCCGGCGTCGCCGAACGCCTCGGCGTCGGACCCGAAGCCTGCCTCGCGCGCAACGCGAAGCTCGTCTACGGCCGGATGACCGGCTGGGGCCAGGACGGGCCGCTCGCCGACCGGGCCGGGCACGACATCTCCTACATCGCGCTCACTGGCACCCTGTCCATGATCGGCAAGCCGGACGAACCGCCCACCGTCCCCGCCAACCTGGTCGGCGACTACGCGGGCGGCTCGCTCTACCTCGTCGTCGGCGTCCTCGCCGCCCTCCAGCACGCCCGCGCCCACGGCGAGGGGCAGGTCGTCGACGCCGCCATCGTCGACGGCGCCGCCCACCTCGCCACGATGATCCACGGAATGCTGGCCGCCGGCGGCTGGCAGGACCGGCGCGGGGCGAACCTCCTGGACGGCGGCTGCCCGTTCTACGGCTCCTACGAGACCTCCGACGGGCAGTACATGGCCGTCGGCCCGCTGGAACAGCGCTTCTACGCCGAGTTCACCGAGCTCCTCGGCCTCGCGGACAACGCCCCCGACCGGGGCGACATCGGTCAGTGGGACGAGCTGCGCACCGCCGTCGCCGACCGCTTCCGCACCCGCACGCGTGCCGAGTGGACCGAGGTCTTCGACGGCACCGACGCCTGCGTGGCCCCGGTGCTCTCGCTCCGCGAAGCGCCGCACCACCCGCATCTCGCCGCCCGCTCCACCTTCGTCGAGCACGGCGGCCTCACCCAGCCCGCCCCCGCGCCGCGCTTCTCGGCCACCCCCGTCTCCGTACGCAGCGGGCCCGCGCGCCCCGGCGCCGACACGGCCGCCGTTGCCGCCGACTGGGACGTACCGGGGCTCAGGCCCACCTCTCACGACTAGGAGACCCCGTGCAACGGCAGATCTTCACCGAGGAGCACGACGCGTTCCGCGAGACCGTCCGGGCCTTCCTGGCCAAGGAGGTCCTCCCGTACTACGAGCAGTGGGAGCAGGACGGGATCGTCTCCCGCGAGGCCTGGCTCGCCGCCGGGCGCGCGGGGCTGCTGGGCCTCGCCGTCCCGGAGGAGTACGGGGGCGGCGGCAGCGACGACTTCCGCTACAGCGCCGTCCTCGCCGAGGAGTTCACCCGGGCCGGGGCCCCCGGGCTGGCGATCGGCCTGCACAACGACATCATCGGCCCCTACCTCACCGGCCTGGCCACCGACGAGCAGAAGCGGCGCTGGCTTCCCGGCTTCTGCTCCGGCGCGACCATCACCGCCATCGCGATGACCGAGCCGGGCGCGGGCTCCGATCTCCAGGGCATCCGCACGACCGCCGAGGACAAGGGCGACCACTGGCTGCTCAACGGCTCCAAGACCTTCATCTCCAACGGCATCCTCGCCGACCTGGTGGTCGTCGTCGCGAAGACCACCCCCGAGGGCGGGGCCAAGGGCCTCTCGCTGATCGTCGTCGAACGCGGGGCGGAGGGCTTCGAGCGCGGCCGCAACCTCGACAAGATCGGCCAGAAGTCCCAGGACACCGCCGAGTTGTTCTTCAACGACGTCCGGGTCCCCAAGGAGAACCTCCTCGGTGAGCTCGACGGCGCGTTCATCCACCTGATGACCAACCTGGCCCAGGAGCGCATGGGCATAGCGGTCGCCGGGATCGCCGGCGCCGAATACCTGCTGGAGATCACCACCCAGTACGTCAAGGAGCGCGAGGCGTTCGGCCGCCCGCTCTCCAAGCTCCAGCACATCCGCTTCGAGATCGCCGAGATGGCCACCGAGTGCGCGGTCACCCGGACCTTCCTGGACCGGTGCATCGTCGACCATTCCGATGGCGTCCTGGACGCCGTCCACGCCTCCATGGCGAAGTGGTGGGCCACCGAGCTGCAGAAGCGCGTCGCCGACC
This sequence comes from Streptomyces sp. NPDC020884, assembly GCF_044333935.1. Taxonomy (NCBI): domain Bacteria; kingdom Bacillati; phylum Actinomycetota; class Actinomycetes; order Kitasatosporales; family Streptomycetaceae; genus Streptomyces; species Streptomyces sp. NPDC020884. The sequence goes on from NZ_JBIRRY010000004.1 coordinate 274,536, forward strand.
GCTGCCTCCAACTCCACGGAGGCTACGGCTACATGAGCGAGTACAAGGTCGCCAAAGCCTTCACCGACGGCCGCGTCCAGACCATCTACGGCGGCACGACCGAGATCATGAAGGAGATCATCGGTCGCTCGCTGCTCGCCTGAGCCCCCGTACCGGGCCGACAACCACCCTCGAAAGGCAGCTGTCTTGAGTACCGAAGCATTCGTCTACGACGCGATCCGCACCCCGCGCGGTCGTGGCAAGGCCAACGGGGCCCTGCACGGCACCAAGCCGATCGACCTGGTCGTCGGCCTCATCCACGAGATCCGGGACCGCTTCCCGGACCTCGACCCGGCCGCCATCGACGACATCGTCCTCGGCGTGGTCAGCCCGCTCGGCGACCAGGGCTCCGACATCGCCCGCATCGCCGCCATCGCGGCGGGCCTGCCCGACTCCGTCGCCGGGGTCCAGGAGAACCGCTTCTGTGCCTCGGGCCTGGAGGCGGTCAACCTGGCCGCCGCCAAGGTCCGTTCGGGCTGGGAGGACCTCGTCCTGGCCGGCGGCGTCGAGTCGATGTCCCGGGTGCCGATGGGCTCCGACGGCGGGGCCTGGGCGATGGACCCGATGACCAGCTTCGAGACCGGCTTCGCCCCGCAGGGCATCGGGGCCGACCTCATCGCCACCATCGAGGGCTTCAGCCGCCGCGACGTCGACGAGTACGCCGCGCTCTCCCAGGAGCGCGCCGCCGCCGCCTGGAAGGACGGCCGCTTCGCCCGCTCCGTCGTCCCGGTCAAGGACCGCAACGGCCTCCTCGTCCTCGACCACGACGAGCACCTGCGCCCCGGCACCACCGCCGACTCCCTCGCCGGTCTCAAGCCGTCCTTCGCGGGCATCGGCGAGATGGGCGGCTTCGACGCGGTGGCCCTCCAGAAGTACCACTGGGTCGAGAAGATCGACCACGTCCACCACGCCGGCAACTCCTCCGGCATCGTGGACGGCGCGTCGCTCGTCGCCATCGGCTCCCGGGAGGTCGGCGAGCGCTACGGCATGACCCCGCGCGCCCGCATCGTCTCCGCCGCCGTCTCCGGCTCCGAGCCCACCATCATGCTCACCGGCCCCGCCCCCGCCACCCGCAAGGCGCTCGCCAAGGCCGGGCTGACCATCGACGACATCGACCTCGTCGAGATCAACGAGGCCTTCGCCGGAGTCGTCCTGCGCTTCGTCAAGGACATGGGCCTGAGCCTGGACAAGGTCAACGTCAACGGCGGCGCCATCGCGCTCGGCCACCCCCTCGGCGCGACCGGCGCGATGATCCTCGGCACGGTCATCGACGAACTGGAGCGCCGCGACCAGCAGTTCGGCCTGGTCACCCTCTGCGTCGGCGGCGGCATGGGTGTCGCCACCGTCGTCGAACGCATCTGACCCGTCCCCGGCCCTACCTGCTTACGGAGAAGACACCGACATGACCGAGAGCACGACCATCCGCTGGGAACAGGACGAGACCGGCGTCGTCACCCTCGTACTGGACGACCCCAACCAGTCGGCCAACACGATGAACCAGGCCTTCAAGGACTCCATCGCGGCCGTCGCGGAGCGCGCCGAGGCCGAGAAGGACTCCATCCGCGGCATCATCTACACCTCCGCCAAGAAGACCTTCTTCGCGGGCGGCGACCTCAAGGACATGATCAAGGTCGGCCCCGAGAACGCCCAGGCCGCCTTCGACACCGGCACCGAGATCAAGAACTCGCTCCGCCGTATCGAGACCCTCGGCAAGCCCGTCGTCGCCGCCGTCAACGGGGCGGCCCTCGGCGGCGGTTACGAGATCGCCCTCGCCTCCCACCACCGCGTCGCCCTCGACGCGCCCGGCTCCCGCATCGGCCTGCCCGAGGTCACCCTCGGCCTGCTCCCGGCCGGCGGCGGCGTCACCCGGACCGTACGCCTCATGGGCATCGCCGACGCGCTGCTCAAGGTGCTCCTCCAGGGCACCCAGTACACCCCGCGGCGCGCCCTGGAGAACGGCCTCGTCCACGAAGTCGCCGCCACCCGCGAGGAGATGCTCGAGAAGGCCCACGCCTTCATCGACGCCCACCCCGAGTCGCAGCAGCCCTGGGACGTCAAGGGCTACCGGATCCCCGGCGGCACCCCGTCGAACCCGAAGTTCGCCGCCAACCTGCCCGCCTTCCCCGCCAACCTGAGGAAGCAGCTGGCGGGCGCGCCCATGCCCGCACCGCGCAACATCCTGGCGGCGGCCGTCGAGGGCTCCCAGGTCGACTTCGAGACCGCCCTGACCATCGAGGCCCGGTACTTCACCGAGCTGGTCACCGGCCAGGTCTCCAAGAACATGATCCAGGCCTTCTTCTTCGACCTCCAGGCCGTCAACTCCGGCGCCAACCGCCCCAAGAACATCCCCGAGCGTCCCGTCGAGAAGGTCGCCGTCCTCGGCGCCGGGATGATGGGCGCGGGCATCGCCTACTCCTGCGCCAAGGCCGGCATCGAGGTCGTCCTCAAGGACGTCTCCACCGAGGCGGCCGCCAAGGGCAAGGCGTACAGCGAGAAGCTGCTCGCCAAGGCGCTCTCCCGGGGCCGCACGACCGAGGCGCAGCGCGACGAACTGCTGGCCCGGATCACCCCGACCGGCGACCCGGCCGACCTCGCGGGCTGCGACGCGGTGATCGAGGCCGTCTTCGAGGACACCGCGCTCAAGCACAAGGTGTTCCAGGAGATCCAGGACGTCATCGAGCCGGACGCGCTGCTCTGCTCCAACACCTCCACCCTCCCGATCACGGTCCTCGCCGAAGGCGTCTCGCGCCCCGTCGACTTCATCGGGCTGCACTTCTTCTCGCCCGTCGACAAGATGCCGCTGGTCGAGATCATCAAGGGCGAGCGGACCGGCGACGAGGCGCTGGCCCGCGCCTTCGACCTGGTGCGCCGGATCAGGAAGACGCCGATCGTCGTCAACGACTCGCGCGGCTTCTTCACCTCCCGGGTCATCGGCCAGTTCATCAACGAGGGCGTCGCCATGGTCGGCGAGGGCGTCGAGCCCGCGTCGGTCGAGCAGGCCGCCGCCCAGTCCGGCTACCCGGCCAAGGTGCTCTCCCTGATGGACGAGCTGACCCTGACCCTGCCGCGCAAGATCCGCAACGAGACCAGGCGCGCGGTGGAGGAGGCCGGCGGCAGCTGGCCCGGACACCCCTCCGACGAGGTCATCGACCGCATGGTCGACGAGTTCGGCCGCACCGGACGCAGCGGCGGCGCGGGCTTCTACGACTACGACGAGACCGGCAAGCGCGCCGGTCTGTGGCCCGGACTGCGCGAGCACTTCGCCAAGCCGGACGTCGACGTGCCGTTCGAGGACATGAAGGAGCGGATGCTCTTCTCCGAGGCCCTGGACAGCGTCCGCTGCCTGGAGGAGAACGTCCTCATCTCCGTCGCCGACGCCAACATCGGCTCCATCATGGGCATCGGCTTCCCGCCGTGGACCGGCGGCGTCCTGCAGTACATCAACGGGTACGAAGGCGGCCTGCCCGGCTTCGTGGCCCGCGCCCGGGAACTCGCCGAGCGCTACGGCGACCGCTTCCTGCCGCCCGCACTGCTGGTGGAGAAGGCGGACCGGGGCGAGACCTTCCACGACTAGCGCGCCGAGCGAGCAGCTCGCGGGCCGCGTTCACCGTCACTCGGCGGTGAACGCGGCCCGCAGCTCCTCCTTCAGCGACCGCTGAAAGGCCGTCACCAGCGCCTGCACCACGATCGGTTGCATATCGGCGGACAGCGACTTCATCGCCGCCACATGCTCCGGGTCGCCCTCGCGCTCCCGGTAGGGGTTCCACACCTCGTCCCGGAACAGCCGCGTCATCTCCTGGGCGGCCGAGCGGGTGTGCTCCAGCAGAACGGTCCGGGCCGCCAGGATCGTCTCGTGCGCGATCGGCACGTCCAGCAGCTCCACCCCGAGCCGCAGCAGCCCCAGATCCACCCGGTACTCCTCACCGGGCTCCTGCGGCCGCACCAGCACCCCCATCGCCGCCAGCCGCTCCACATCCGCCTCCGCCAGCGCCCGCCCGGCCCGCCGCTCCAGCTCGGACCGGGAGAGGCTCTCGGTCTTGTCCGGCGCCCAGGACGCGACGAGGGCCCGGTGGATCGCCAGATCGTGGGCGCTCAGGTCGGGCGGCAGCTGCTCCAGATAGCGCTCGATGGCGGCCAGCGTCATGCCCTGCTGCTGGAGCTCCTCGATCAGCGCGAGCCGCGAGAGATGGTCCGGCCCGTAGTGCCCGACCCGGCGGGGGCCGATGACCGGGGGCGGCAGCAGACCCCGGGTGCTGTAGAAGCGCACGGTGCGCACGGTGACTCCGGCGCGGGCCGCCAGCTCGTCCACCGTGAGCGTGGGCTCGTCGGTCCCCGTCGCCATCTCTGCTCCCCGCAGTCGAACCCTCGTATCGGACAGTGCCGCTGTCTCACCACTACTGTAAAAGTCTCCGGCACCGGGGCCTCCCCGTCCACCCCGGCCCGTTGTCAGTGGCGGCCCGTACGGTGAGGTCATGTCGGAGATCGTCTATGTACGGGGGGACGCCACCGCCCCGCAGGGCAAGGGCGTCAAGCTGATCGTCCACGTCTGCAACGACCTCGGCGGCTGGGGCAAGGGCTTCGTCCTGGCCCTCTCCCGCCGCTGGCCCGAGCCCGAGGCCGCCTACCGCCGCTGGCACCGGGAGCGCGCCGGCAACGACTTCGCCCTGGGAGCCGCGCAGTTCGTGCAGGTGGGGCCCCTTCTCTGGGTGGCCAACACGATCGGCCAGCGGGGCATGCGCACGGGCAGCAAGGGAGTGCCCGTGCGGTACGAGGCCATCGACGCGGCGCTCGGCGCGGTGGCCGTCAGGGCGGGCGAGCTCGGGGCCTCGGTGCACATGCCCCGGATCGGCTGCGGGCTCGCGGGCGGCAGGTGGTCCAGGATCGAGCCGCTGATCGAGCGACGCCTGATATCCGCCGGCCTGCCGGTGACGGTGTACGACCACGACTGACCGGACCGCCGGCGGCCCCGGACCCCGCTTCCACGGTCCTCCCCGGTGCGAGGGATCATGGAGGGGAAGGGGACGGGCAGCGCACGGCAGGCCCGCCGGGACCGCGGGAGCACCGGATGAGCAGCGTGACCGACGCGAGGGACCCCGAGCCGCCCCCGCCCGGCGGAGTGCTCTGGAGCCTGTCCGGCGACATCCGCGCCCTGCTGATGCTGCCCGCCGCCCTCACCCTCCAGGTCGCCCACCCGGCCGTCGGCGCGGGCGTCGACGAGCACTCCGTCTTCCGCACCGACCCGTGGGGGCGCGGCGAACGCTCGCTGCGCTCGCTCCAGCTCTGGGTCTACGGCGGTGCGGAGGCCGCCGAGGAGGGCCGCAGGCTGCGCCGGCTCCACCGCACCATCCGGGGCACCGACACCCGGGGCCGCGCCTACCACGCCCTCACACCTGCCAACTACGCCTGGGTACACGCCACCGGCTTCCCCGTCTACCAGCACGCGGCCCGCTATCTGATCCGGCCCATGAGCCCCGCCCAGGAGCGCGCCCTGTACCGGGAGTGGCTCCAGGTCGGCCGGATCCTCGGCCTGCACGACCGGGACATGCCCCAGAGCATCGAGGAGTTCTGGCCGTACTGGAAGAAGATGCTCGCCGAGGAGGTCGAGGCGACGCCCGTGGTGCGTGAACTGATCGACGTCGACCAGCCGGTGCCGCCGCCGGACCGGGGTCCGTGGCCGTTGCGGATGGTCCTGCGGGCCCTGTGGCCGGTGCTGATGCCGCCGCTGGCCCGCCTCCGGCGGTTCGTCACCATCGGGCTCATGCCGCCCGACGCCCGCGCCGCCGTCGGCCTGCCGTGGACCGCCGGCCAGGAGAAGCGGCTGCGCCGGATGTGCGCGGTCCTGCGGGTCGTGGTCCCCGTCCTTCCGGAGCGGCTGCGCTACCTGCCCCGGGCGCGGGCGGCGCGCGCCGCCGGGCGCAGGGCCGTCTCCGGCGGCTGAGCGGGCCCGCGCCCCCGGCCCGGGGGCGTCCGCAAGCGCCGAGGGGCCGTCGGGGCGGCTGAACTCCCGCCGCTCCGACGGCCCCGGCGCCCCGGGGCGCGACCGTCAGCGATGCTCGTGCCCGCCCGCGCCGCCCCGGCCCGCGGATGCCGCGTGATCGCCGTGGTCACCATGGTCGTGCACGGTGTTCGTCGCCGCGATCTTCTTCCAGGACGCGGGCCGCTCGACCCGCGCCGCCGAGCGTGCCGACAGGGCCGCATCGGCGAGACCCGCATCGGCTGCGGCCGGGAGCGCCGGTCGCGACGGCCGGAAGAGCCAGGTGTCGAAGAGCGCGGCGAGCGGCTTGCCCGAGACCCGCTCCGCGTACCGGACGAAGTCGCCCACGTTCGCGTTCCCGTACGCGTGCTCGGCCGGCCAGCCCTTGAGCAGCTCGAAGAAGGTGTCGTCGCCGACCTCGTCGCGCAGCGCCTGGAGGGCCAGCGCACCCCGGTCGTAGACGGCGATGTCGAACTGGTTGTCCGGGCCCGGGTCGCCGGGCTTCACCTTCCAGAACGGGTCGTCGGCCGGGTGCTGGGCGTAGGTGTAGTCCGCCAGCTCCCGCGCGGTGCCCTCGCCCTCCTTCTCCGACCAGAGCCACTGGCTGTAGCGGGCGAAGCCCTCGTTGATCCAGATGTCCTTCCAGCCGTCGACCGAGACGCTGTCGCCGTACCACTGGTGGGCCAGTTCGTGGACGACGACCGAGACGTTGGCGCCGTTCGCGAACTGCTTGGGGCTGTAGAAGGGCCTGGTCTGGGTCTCCAGGGCGAAGCCGCTCGTCACGTTGGGCACGTATCCGCCCAGTGCGTTGAACGGGTAGGGGCCGAACACCTCGGTCAGCCACTCGGCGACCTCGGTGGTCCGCTCGATGCTCGCGCGGGCCGCGCCGGCGTTGGCGCCCAGGTCCTTGCTGTAGGCGTTGAGGACCGGCAGACCGTCCGCGGTCGTGTCGGTCGTGATGTCGAACCTGCCGATGGCGAGCGTCGTCAGATAGGTCGCCTGCGGCTTGTCGGAGCGCCAGTTGAAGCGGGTCCAGCCGAGCTTCGAACTCTGTGACCGGAGCACCCCGTTGCTGATCGCCTGGGTGCCGTCGGGCACCGAGACCGACACGTCGTAGGTGGCCTTGTCCAGCGGGTGGTCGTTGCTCGGGTACCACCACACCGCCGACTCCGGCTCCTGCGCGGCGACACCGCCGTCCGGGGTCCTGGCCCAGGCGGTCCAGTCGTTGATCTTCAGCTCGGACGGCTTCCCGGCGTACCGGACCACCACCGAGACGTCCTTGCCCTTGGCCAGGGGGGCGGTCGGAGTGACCTCCAGCTCGTGGTCCCCGCTCGTGGCGAATCGGGCCTTCCTGCCGTTCACCCGCACCTCGGAGACCTCGAGTCCGAAGTCGAGGTTGAAGCGGGACAGCTCCTGCGTGGCGGTGGCGAGGATCGTCGCCGTGCCCTCCAGCAGGTCGGTCGCCGGCTGGTACTTCAGCCGCAGGTCGTAGTGGGAGACGTCGTAGCCGCCGTTGCCGCTGGCCGGGTAATAGGGGTCGCCGATACCCGGGGCGCCCACGGTGCCCGGTGCGGCCGCTGCCGGGATCGCCAGCAGAAGGGTGGCCGCCAGTGCGCTGGGGACGATGAGTCTGCGGTGCACAGCATGCTCCAATGAGTCGGGACGGATGATCTTCCGACCGGTCGTCACGAGGCTATGCGCGCGCCGGAGCAGGACGGGCCATTCCGGGCACTCCCGTCACACGATCGCCATTCCGTCGTCACGGAGGCCGGGCGGACCGCGGTGATCGCCCCCTGTCGCACAGGAGTTGACCGGTGTAACGTCCGCACATCGCCGAGGGGCCGACGGGCGTCACGGTGCCCGCCCCACATGTCCCGGGAGGCAGCCGCCGATGACCCATCGCGTCGCTCGCGCACTCCGCATGCTCAGCCCGCACCCGTGGCTCGCCCCGGTCGCCGGGCCCGCGCGGCCGGAGTCCGAGCCCCGGCGCCGGGGTGCGAGGGCGCTGCGCCGGACGGGCGTGGCGGCGACGCTCGCCGCGCTGGCCCTCCCGTTCGCCATCGCGCCCGCCGAGGCCGCGCCCCGCCCGCCGCGCACCGGGTTCGAGACGAGCGAGGGGGCCCGCTGGACCGGTGAGGCGGAGGAGCGGACCTTCCTCGCCGCGGTGGAGCGGGGGAGCGACCGGGTCTCCGTGGACCGGGTCGGCACGACCGGCCAGGGCCGCCCGCTGAGGCTCGTACGCGTGGGCCGGGAACACCCCGGCGCCACCACGGTGCTGCTGATCTGCAGTCAGCACGGGGACGAGCCCGCCGGGCGCGAGGCCTGTCTGACCACGGTCCGCGACCTGGCGTTCGCCGAGGACCGGGCCACCCGCGCCTTCCTGTCCCGTACGACCCTGCTGGTGCTGCCCACGGCCAACCCCGACGGGCGCGCCGCCGACACCCGCGGCAACGCCGACGGGGTCGACATCAACCGGGACCACATCGCCCTGGAGACCGCCGAGGCGCGGACGATCGCCGCCGTCGTGCGCGACGAACGACCGCAGGTGATCTACGACTTGCACGAGTACGGCGCGACGCCGCCGTACTACGACAAGGACCTGTTCGCCCTGTGGCCGCGCAACCTCAACGTCGACGACCGGGTCCACGACGCCTCGCGCACCCTCTCCGAGCGCTATGTCCGCCCCGCCGCGACGGCGGGCGGCTACAGCAGCGGCCACTACGGCATCTGGACCGACCCGGCCACCGGGGAGCCCGTCAAGCAGGTCGCGGGCGACGGCCAGGAACGGATCCTGCGCAACACCTCCGGCCTCAAGCACGCGGTCGGCCTGCTCATCGAGTCCCGGGTCGACGCGCTGAGCGACGCGGAGAAGGCCGATCCGGCGCTCAACCACCGGCGCAGGGTCCACTCCCAGCGGACCGCGCTCGGCGGCCTCTTCGACTTCACCGACGAGCAGCGCGCCCGGCTCCGTACGGCCACCGCCCTCTCGCGCCTGACCGGCCTCGCCGACCGCGGGCCCGTGTATCTCGGCGGCGCGGACAACGACCCGGCCGAGCCCGCCGAGATCCTCGCCGACCCGCCGTGCGGCTACCGGCTGGACGCTCCCCGGTACGCGGCGGTGAAGGACGAGCTGGCTCTGCACGGCGTCGAGGTCAGGCCGGAGGGCGATGGCGTGTTTGTGTCTCTTCGCCAGTCAGCTCGTAGTCTGATCCCGCTGCTTCTCGATCAGCGGGCGACATATCCCCTCACAAAGGGTCAAGCAAGAACTGCTTGTTGATCCTTCGAGATCCGGGGCAGGTGTGGTACTGCCTACGGAGAGCGTTTTCCAGATTCAGTGAAAGGTGCCATTTGTGTCCCAGGACGACCAGACAACGGACGGGCGGGAAGGGCTGTCGGTCACGGCGGATCTTCCCCCCGAACCGGTCAGTACCAGGACTCCCACCACCGACCGGGTGGTGTTCGGTGTCACGGCGGTCCTCACGCTCGCCTTCGTCGTCTGGGGTGCGACCGCCACCGACTCCCTGGAGAGCGTGTCCGGCAAGCTGCTCAAGGGGCTGATCCACAACGGTGGCTGGGCCTTCATGCTGGCCGCGTCGGCCTTCGTCATCTTCGCCCTGTGGCTGGCCATCAGCCGGTACGGGAAGATCTGCCTCGGCCAGGAGGGCGAGCAGCCGGAGTTCCGGACCATCTCCTGGATCGCGATGATGTTCAGCGCCGGTATGGGCATCGGGCTGATGTTCTGGGGCGTGAGCGAACCCCTCGCCCACTTCAAGACCCCGCCGCCCGGCACCGACCCCGCCGACTCGGCCGAGGCCATGCAGACGGCGATGGCGACCACGCTCTTCCACTGGACGCTGCACCCCTGGGCCATCTACGCCGTGGTCGGGCTCGCCATCGCCTACAGCGCCTACCGGATGCGCAGGCGTCAGACGATCAGCGCGGTCTTCGAGCCGCTGATCGGCAAGCGTCATGCCTACGGCGGCGTCGGCCGTGTCATCGACATCCTGGCCATCTTCGCCACCCTGTTCGGCTCCGCCGCCTCCCTGGGCCTCGGCGCCCTCCAGATCGGGAGCGGTATCCAGGAACTGGACTGGATGGAGAAGGCCGGCACCGGGCTTCTCGTCGCCATCATCGCCGTGCTGACCGTCGCGTTCGTCGCCTCCGCGGTCTCCGGTGTCGAGAAGGGCATCCAGTGGCTGTCCAACATCAACATGGTGTTGGCCCTGCTCCTCGTCCTGTTCGTCTTCATCGCCGGTCCCACGATCTTCGTGCTCGACCTGGTGCCCACGTCCCTCGGTGCGTACGTGACCGACCTGGGGCAGCTCGTCGGACGCACCGAGGCGACCGGCGGCGGTGACGTGGCCGACTGGCTCGGCAGCTGGACCGTCTTCTACTGGGCCTGGTGGATCTCGTGGACGCCCTTCGTCGGGATGTTCATCGCCAGGATCAGCCGGGGCCGGACGATCCGTCAGTTCGTCGGCGGCGTCATCCTGGTCCCGAGCACGGTCAGCCTGATCTGGTTCGCCATCTTCGGCGGCTCGGCCATGAAGCTGGAGCAGGCCGGAAAGCTCACCGGCGCAGACACCCCGGAGGCGCAGCTGTTCGGCGTCCTCCAGGAGTTCCCGATCGCCACCCTGACGAGCCTCCTGGTGATGATCCTGGTCGGCATCTTCTTCGTCTCCGGCGCGGACGCCGCCTCGATCGTCATGGGCACCCTCTCGCAGAAGGGCGTCCTCGAACCGAGCAAGTGGGTCGTCATCTTCTGGGGCGTCGTGACCGGGGCCGTGGCCGCGATCATGCTGCTCATCGGCGACGGCAAGGACAACGCGCTCGCAGGGCTCCAGAACCTCACCATCCTGGTCGCCGCCCCGTTCACGCTGGTGATGATCGGGATGTGCGTGGCCCTGATGCGGGACCTGCGCAGGGACCCGCAGATCGTCCGCCAGGAGTTCGGCGTGGAGGCGGTCGAGTCCGCGGTGATCGAGGGGCACGCCAAGTACGACGGCGACTTCGAGATCCGTATCGGCCCCGGCACCACGACGATCACGGACGAGCGCCACAAGCCCGACGCCACCGGATCGGGCTCCACGGTCACGGAGAAGCGCCCCTCCGACTGACCGCCGTGCCGCACGACCGACCTGGAGCCCGCGACCGCCGACCGGTCGCGGGCTCCGGCCGGTCGCGGGCTCCGGCCCGGTGTGCCGGGCCCGGGGGCCGCCTCCCGGCAGCTCCCGGGTCAGCGAACCAGCGCCGCCGCCGCCCGCGCGCATCCCCAGGCCACGGTGACGCCCGCGCCGCCGTGCCCGTAGTTGTGCACCAGCAGACCGCCGCCCGGCAGTGCCTCCGCCTCGATCCGCACCCCGGCCTCCCGGGCCGGCCGCAGCCCCACCCGGTGGCCCAGCACCCGGGCGCCGGCGATCTCCGGCCTGATCCGGGCGCACCGCGCCACGATCTCCCGCGCCGTGTCCGGGTCGGGCTCCGTGCGCGGATCATCCGCCTCGGCCGTCCCGCCCAGCACCAGACGGCCCGGCTGCGGGAAGAAATACGTCGTCGCGGCCGACGCCGGATCCGCCTCGGTGTACCACTCCTCGATCCCCGGGTTCGCCACCGCGACCAGCTGCCCCCGCACCGGCCGGACCCCGGCGTCGGGCACCAGCTCGCGCGCCCCGAGACCCGTGCAGTTCACCACCGCCGGGCACTGCGCCGCCGCCTCGCCGAACCCGGTCACGGCCCGCCGCTCCACCGCACCGCCCGCCGCCGCGAGCCGCCGCTCCAGCCACGCCAGATGGACCGGCATGTCCAGCAGCGGCAGCGTCACCCGCAGCCCCTCGGGCGTCTCCACCGCATCCGACAGCTCCGCCGCCCACGGGCCCAGCGCCGCGAACCGCTCCCCGCCGTGCAGCCCCGCCACCCGCCGTACACCGGTCTCCTGCGGTACGGCGGCCAGCTCCTCGTAGACCGCCAGCGTCTCCAGCGACCAGTCGCCCACCCGCTCCGCCGGCTCGATCCGGTACGGCCACCACAGCGCCCCGGCCACCGCCGACGTCGTCGCCCCGGCCGGATCGCGCGACCAGACCCGCACCCGCAGTCCGCGCTCCGCCAGCGTCACGGCGGTGGTGAGACCGACGACCCCACCGCCCACCACGATCACATCCGCCCTCACGGTCACTCCTGTCCCTCGGTCCGCGCCTCTCGCTGTACGGACGGTAGGGGAATCCGGCGGCGGGGGCACCGGGCACGGCCGGGGCGCAGGACACCGGAGACCGGGGACGGCCCGGCGGCGATTAGGATCGGCACCCTGATGACTGCCACTCTCGTCGCCAAGGACCTCGCCGCCGGACACGGCGACCGCACGCTCTTCGCCGGGCTCGACCTCGTCGTCGCCCCCGGTGACGTGATCGGTCTCGTCGGAGTCAACGGCGCCGGTAAATCCTCCCTGCTCCGCCTGCTCGCCGGGCTCGACCGCCCGGAGGAGGGCGAGCTGCGGCTCTCCCCGCCCACCGCCACCGTCGGCCACCTCCCGCAGGAGCCCGAGCGCCGCGACGGCGAGACGGTGGCCGCGTTCCTGGCCCGCCGCACCGGCGTCGCCGACGCCCAGCGCACCATGGACGAGGCGACCGAGGCCCTGGTCGCGGGAGCCCCGGGCGCGGACGACGCGTACTCCGAGTCCCTGGAGCGCTGGCTCGCCCTCGGCGGCGCGGACCTGGAGGAGCGGGCCGAGCAGGTCGCCGCCGAGCTGGGCCTGACCGTGGGCCTGGACCGGCCCATGACCGCCCTCTCCGGCGGACAGGCGGCCCGCGCCGGGCTCGCCTCGCTGCTCCTCTCCCGCTACGACGTCTTCCTGCTCGACGAGCCCACCAACGACCTCGACCTGGACGGCCTCGAGCGCCTGGAGCGCTTCGTGTCCGGCCTGCGCGCGGGCACCGTCGTCATCAGCCACGACCGCGAGTTCCTGATGCGCACGGTCACCAAGGTGCTGGAGCTGGACCTCGCCCAGCAGCAGATCAACCTGTACGGCGGTGGCTACGCGGCCTACCTGGAGGAGCGGGAGACCGCCCGCCGGCACGCCCGCGAGGGCTACGAGGAGTACGCCGACAAGAAGGCCTCCCTCGAGGCGCGCGGCCATATGCAGCGCTCCTGGATGGACAAGGGCGTCAAGAACGCCCGCCGCAAGGCCACCGACGGCGACAAGCTCGGCCGCAACGCCCGCAGCGAGGCCAGCGAGAAGCAGGCCGCGAAGGCCCGGCAGACCCAGCGCATGATCGAACGTCTCGACGCCGTCGAGGAGCCGCGCAAGGAGTGGGAGCTGCGGATGGAGATCGCCTCCGCCCCGCGCTCCGGATCCGTCGTCGCGACCCTGCGCGACGCCCGCGTGGCGCGCGGCGACTTCTCCTTCGGGCCCGCCTCGCTCCAGATCGACTGGGCGGACCGGGTCGCCATCACCGGGGCCAACGGCGCGGGCAAGTCCACCCTGCTGGCCGCCCTGCTGGAGCGGCTTCCGCTGGACTCCGGCAACGCCGTGCTCGGTTCGGGCGTCGTCGTCGGCGAAGTGGACCAGGCCCGCAGGCTGTTCCTCGGAGCGCAGTCGCTGCTGGACGCGTTCTGCGCGGCCGTGCCCGACACGGAACCGGCCGAAGTCCGCACCCTGCTCGCCAAGTTCGGCCTCCGCGCCGACCATGTGATGCGTCCGGCGACCAGCCTGTCCCCGGGCGAACGCACCCGTGCGGCCCTGGCCCTGCTCCAGGGCCGGGGCGTCAACCTCCTGGTGCTCGACGAGCCGACGAACCACCTGGACCTGCCCGCCATCGAGCAGTTGGAGGCGGCCCTGGAGACGTACACGGGCACCCTGCTGCTGGTCACCCACGACCGGCGGATGCTGGCGGCGGTCAGGACGACGCGCCGCATCGAAGTGGCGGACGGCCAGGTCAAGGAAGTCTGAGCACGGTTACGGCGGTGGGGGCGGGCCGCACCCGGCGGCCCGCCCCCACCGCCGTCGTTCAGCGTCCCCGGCCGCCCTGCTGCGGATCGGTCAGCCCGGCCCGCCGCAGCGCGTCCGCCATGGCGCTGTTGGCCGGAGCCGGAGCGCCCTGGCCCTGCCGGGACGCGCCGCCGCCGCGCCGGTCCCGGCCGCCGCCCTGCCTGCCCTGGCCGCCACCGGACGGCTGGCCCTGCGCCTGGCCCTGGCCCTGCCCCTGGCGCTGCTTCGGGGGACGGCCGCCCCGCTCGCCGCGGCCCTGCTGCCCGCCGCCGGAACCGCCGCCCGCACCGGGCTCGTCGTCCAGCCGCAGCGTCAGCGAGATCCGCTTGCGCGGCACATCGACGTCCATGACCTTGACCTTCACGATGTCGCCGGGCTTCACGACGTCGCGCGGGTCCTTCACGAAGGTCTTCGACAGCGCCGAGACGTGCACCAGACCGTCCTGGTGGACGCCGACGTCGACGAACGCGCCGAACGCGGCCACGTTGGTCACGACGCCCTCCAGCACCATGCCGGGCTCCAGGTCGCCGAGCTTCTCGACGCCCTCCTTGAAGGTCGCCGTGCGGAACGCCGGACGCGGGTCGCGTCCGGGCTTCTCGAGCTCCTTGAGGATGTCGGTCACGGTCGGCAGGCCGAACATGTCGTCGACGAAGTCCGCCGCGCGCAGCGCCCGCAGCGCCTCCGCGTTACCGATCAGCGAGGCCACCTCGCCGCCCGCCGTCCTGCCCATCGCCCGCACCACCGGGTAGGCCTCGGGGTGCACGCTGGAGCCGTCCAGCGGGTCGTCGCCGCCCCGGATCCGCAGGAAGCCCGCGCACTGCTCGTACGCCTTCGGGCCGAGCCGCGCCACGTCCTTGAGCGACTTGCGGGACTGGAAGGGGCCGTGGGAGTCCCGGTGCGCCACGATGTTCTCGGCGAGCCCCGAGCTGATCCCCGAGACCCGGGAAAGCAGGGGAGCGGACGCGGTGTTGACGTCCACACCGACGCCGTTCACACAGTCCTCGACGACCGCGTCCAGCGACCGCGACAGCTTCACCTCGGACAGGTCGTGCTGGTACTGCCCGACACCGATCGACTTCGGGTCGATCTTCACCAGCTCGGCCAGCGGGTCCTGGAGCCGCCGCGCGATCGAGACGGCTCCGCGCAACGTCACGTCCATGTCGGGCAGTTCCTGCGAGGCGAACGCGGACGCGGAGTACACCGAGGCGCCCGCCTCCGAGACCATCACCTTGGTGAGGTTCAACTCCGGGTGCTTGTCGATCAGTTCACCGGCTAGCTTGTCCGTCTCGCGGGAGGCCGTGCCGTTGCCGATCGCGATCAGGTCGACCGCGTGCTCCTTGGCGAGCTGCGCCAGCTTCGCCAGCGCCTGGTCCCACTTGTTCGCGGGCACGTGCGGGTGGATCACGTCGGTGGCCACCACCTTGCCGGTGGCGTCGACGACCGCGACCTTCACCCCCGTACGGAAACCGGGGTCCAGGCCCAGCGTGGCCCGCGTCCCGGCCGGGGCGGCCAGCAGCAGATCGCGCAGGTTCGAGGCGAAGACCCGCACCGCCTCGTCCTCCGCGGCGGTGCGCAGCCGCAGCCGCAGGTCGATGCCCAGGTGCACCTGGATCCGGGTCCGCCAGGCCCAACGCACGGTGTCGCCGAGCCACTTGTCGCCGGGGCGGCCCCGGTCGGCGATCTCGAAGCGGCGGGCGATCATGTTCTCGTACGCGGAGGGGCCCGGCCGCTCGGCGGTCTCCGGCTCCTCCGGTTCCAGGACCAGATCGAGCACGTTCTCCTTCTCGCCGCGCAGCATCGCGAGCACCCGGTGCGAGGGCAGCGCGGTGAACGGCTCGGCGAAGGAGAAGTAGTCGGCGAACTTCGCGCCGGCCTCCTCCTGGCCCTCGCGCACCGCCGCCGCCAGCCGGCCGCGGGTCCACATGCGCTCGCGCAGCTCGCCGGTGAGGTCGGCGTCCTCGGAGAACCGCTCGGTGAGGATCGACCGGGCCCCGTCCAGGGCGGCGGCCGCGTCCGCGACGCCCTTGTCGCCGTCCACGAACGCGGCGGCCGCCGCGAGCGGATCGACCGACTGGTCGCCGAGCAGCCCGTCCGCCAGCGGTTCGAGCCCCGCCTCCCGGGCGATCTGCGCCTTCGTCCGCCGCTTCGGCTTGAACGGCAGATAGATGTCCTCCAGGCGCGCCTTGGTCTCGGCGGCCCGGATGCTCGCCTCCAGCGCCTCGTCGAGCTTGCCCTGCTCGCGTACCGACTCGAGGATCGCCGTACGCCGTTCCTCCAGCTCCCGCAGATAGCGCAGCCGCTCCTCCAGGGTGCGCAGCTGCGCATCGTCGAGGGATTCGGTCGCCTCCTTGCGGTAGCGCGCGATGAACGGCACGGTCGATCCGCCGTCGAGCAACTCGACGGCCGCCCTGACCTGTCGCTCACGTACGCCGAGCTCCTCGGCGATCCTGCCTTCGATGGACGTCGTCACGGTTTTCCCGACTCGCCTTCTCGTACTGGCTGTGCTGGCCGTGCTCGCGTCGTGATGAGCACGTTCTTGCTTGCCGGGGGCATCCCCCGGGCCTGCATTGTGCCGGGTGGCCGGGCGTCGTGTCGCGTGACCTCGGGCAACACGCCCGGGAGCCCCGGCACCGTGTGCGGGGCTCCCGGGCGGTGCGGTGTCAGGCCCGGCCGGTCGCCGAGTCCGGGAACGCGCCCGCGGCGGCGGCCGTGAACAGGAAGCCGCGTCCGAGTTCGGTGAGCCGCTCCACGCCTGCCGCGCCCAGGTGCTCGTACGGCGCGGTGTCCATCCGGTCCGTGGCCTCCTCGACCTCCGCGCGCAGCGCCGTGCCCGCCTCGGTCAGCGACAGCTCCTGCGCGGTGTCGAGCAGCCCGCGCTCCCGCAGCCGGCCGGACGCGGCCTCCCAGTCGGCGCGGCGCCAGCCGCGGCTGGACAGGATCCAGCGAATGGCCATGCCCTTGCCGGTCGCGGTGTGGCTGACGAGCGACTCCAGCGGGTCCAGGCCGGCCGCGAGCAGCGCGGCCAGATGCGCGTCGCCCCGGTGCTCGCGGAGCAGGGTCGCGGCGTGCCAGAACGCCAGGTGCGGCTCATCGGGCACCGGCAGATCCGCGTGCGCGGCGTACAGCGGCCGGGCGTGCGGGGTGCAGGCCTCGGTGGCGCGCAGCGCGAGCCGCGCCGCCTCCGCCATCTCGTCGGAGGCGATGATCTCCTCGCCGAGCAGCCGGCGCAGCGTCGTGTCCGCCGCCCGCAGCCGGGCCCCGAGGACCTGCTCGGGCGACGCGGTCTCCCAGACGGCGGGCACATGGCGGGCGACCAGGGCGGGGTTGAAGTTGTAGAAGGTGGCGGTGACGGTCCCCGCACCCACCGCGCCGAGCGCGGCGGCCCGGGTCGCGAAGTAGGCGGCGCTGGGGTCCTCGATGCCGATCTTCCCCATCTCCGCACCGAGGTCGGGGGAGAAGAAGAGGCACGAGTGCAGCGGGTTGACGGCGTTGTGGCAGCGGCGCTCCGCGCGGGCCGGGAGAGAACTCATACCTGCACGTTACCGACTGGTCGGTACGACGTGGAACCCCGGGGAGCGGGGAGATCCTCCAGGACGGGGCGATGGCAGGAAAGGTGGGATATTCGCCATTGCGGCCATCGCCGCCCAGCGCCCAGGATGGTGGACGTGAAGCAGCGAACCGTCCTCGTCGTCCTCTTCGACGGCGTCCAGAGTCTCGACGTCTCCGGCCCGATGGAGGTCTTCGCCGGAGCCGGCCGGGCTCCGGGCGTCTGCTACGAACTGCGGACCGCCTCGCTCGACGGCGGCCCCGTCCGGGCCGACGCCGGCCTGACCCTGCTGCCGGACAGCAGCCTGGCCGACGCGCCCGCCCCGCACACCCTGCTGGTGCCCGGCGGGAACGTCACCCGGGGCTCCCACCCCGAGCTGGCCGGCTGGCTGCGGGAGCACGCGCCGCGGGCCGAGCGGCTGGTCTCCGTGTGCACCGGGGCGCTGCTGCTGGCCGAGGCGGGCCTGCTGGACGGACACCGGGTCACCACCCACTGGAACTACTGCGAGCGGCTGGCCCGCGATCACCCGGCGGTTCGCGTCGAACCCGAACCGATCTTCGTACGGGACGGGAGACTGTCCACCTCCGCGGGTGTCACCGCGGGCATCGACCTCGCCCTCGCACTCGTCGAGGAGGACCACGGGCGCGACCTCGCGCTGAACATCGCCCGGCACCTCGTGGTGTTCCTGCGCCGTCCCGGCAACCAGGCCCAGTTCAGCGCGCAGCTCAGCACCCAGACCGCACAGCGCGAACCGCTGCGCGAGGTCCAGCACTGGATCACCGAGCACCCGGACGCGGATCTGGGGGTGGACGCCCTCGCGGCCCGCGCCCGGCTCTCGCCCCGGCACTTCGCCCGTGCGTTCCGGACGGAAACCGGAACGACCCCCGGGCGGTACGTCGAGCGCGTCCGCCTGGAGCACGCCCGCCGGCTCCTGGAGGACACCGCCGACGGCATCGAACAGGTCGCCCGCGCCAGTGGCTACGGCACCCCGGAAGCCATGCGCCGCGCCTTCGTGAAGACCCTCGCGACGGCGCCCGCCGAATACCGCCGCCGCTTCCGCACCCCCGCGTCCAGCACCTGACCGCCGACAGCACCAAAACCGACCCGACCGAGAGGCAGCTCCCGTGCAGATCGCCATCCTGCTCTTCGACCGTTTCACCGCCCTGGACGCGGTGGGCCCCTACGAGATCCTCAGCCGCGCGCCCGACGCCGAGACCGTCTTCGTCGCCGAGCGGACCGGCCCCGTCCGCAACGACAGCGGGAGCCTCGCGCTCGTCGCGGAGAAGACGCTGGCCGAGGTGCCGTCCCCCGACCTGGTGATCGTGCCGGGCGGCCCCGGCCAGAGCGACCAGATGGAGAACGAGGCCCTGCTCGGCTGGCTGCGCGCGGTCGACGCCACCAGTGGCTGGACCACCTCGGTCTGCACCGGCTCGCTGCTGCTGGCGGCGGCCGGACTGCTGCGGGGCCGGCGGGCCACCTCGCACTGGCTGGCGCTGGAGGTGCTGAAGGAGTTCGGCGTCGAGCCCACCGGGGAGCGGGTCGTGTCCGACGGCAAGTACGTCACCGCCGCCGGGGTCTCCTCCGGCATCGACATGGGGCTGACCCTGCTCGGCCGGATCGCGGGCGACGACGTGGCGCGTTCGGTGCAGCTGCTCACGGAGTACGACCCGCAGCCGCCCTACGACTGCGGCTCGCCGCAGAAGGCCCCGGCGGCCCTCGTGGAGGAGTGGCGGGCCAAGAGCCGTCACACCACCCGGTAGGGCCCGGTGGTGTAGGTGAACCGGGGCGCGCGCCGCTCCAGGAAGGCGGCGACGCCCTCCGCCGTGTCGCCGCTGCCCCGTGCCTCTTCGGCCCAGTACCCGTCCCGGTCCGTCAGGCCCGCGGCGAACTCCTTCGCCGCGGCCTGGGTGAGCTGGGACCGGGACGCCAGGACCCGTGCGTACTCCTCGACCCGCTCGTCCAGGCCGCCCGCCGGCAGCACCTCGTCGGCCAGGCCGGTGCGCAGCGCCCGCTCCGTGTCGATCAGCTCGCCGGAGAACAGCAGGTGCTTGGCCGTGGCCGGGCCGACCAGGGCGACCAGCCGCCGGGTCGATGAGGCGGGATAGACGATGCCGAGCTTGGCCGGGGTGACCCCGAAGGAGGCACCCGCCTCCGCGAACCGCAGATCGCAGGCGGCGGCCAGCTGGCTGCCGCCCCCCACGCAGTAGCCGCGCACCGCTGCCAGGGTCGGCCGGGGGAACGCGGCGAGCGCCTCCTCGGCTGCCACCGCCAGGCCCTGCGCGGTGTCCGCGCTCCCGCGCAGCGTGGAGATGTCGGCCCCGGCGCAGAAGGTGTCCCCGGCCCCGGTCAGCACCAGTGCCCGGACCGCCGGATCGGCCGCCAGCCGCTCCAGCAGCTCCGGCAGGCTCCGCCACATCGCGGCGGTCATCGCGTTGCGCTTGGCGGGGTTCGCGATCACGACGGTGGCGACGCCGCGGTCGACGGACGGGATCAGGCGGGGTTCCGTACGGTCCATGCGCCGGATGCTATCCGGGGGGTTCGAACCTATGATCAAGAAGGGGTCGCGAGACGGACACGCACCGTAAGGAGCTGTCGATGAACGGACCCACCGCCGAGGGCAGGAAGCTCAGCCGCAGTTTCGGCTGGCTCGCCCTGCTCGGCACGCTGCTGGTGATCGCGGGCATCATCGGCCTGGTCTACACCGGGGTCGCCACGCTCACCTCGATGCTGCTCTTCGGCTGGCTGCTGCTCGTCGGCGGTCTGGTCGGGCTGCTGCACGCGATCGAGTCGCGCGGCACGAACTACTTCTGGCTGGGCGTCGTGGTCGCGGCCCTCAACATCGCCGCGGGCGTCGTCGTCATCAAGCACCCCGAGGGCACGGCCGAGGCGCTGACCATGTTCGCCGCCCTGCTCTTCCTCACCGGCGGGGTCTTCCGGCTGGTCGGCAGCGTCGTGGTGCGCGGCCCGCAGATGGGCTGGACGCTGCTTCAGGGCGCCTTCGGCCTGCTGCTGGGGCTGCTGGTGCTCTTCGACTGGCCGCACAGCAGTCTGTATGTCCTGGGCTGCTTCTTCTCGCTGGCCCTGCTGTTCGACGGGCTCGGCCTGGTCGCCATCGGCGTCGGCGGCCGGCGCATCGTCAGCATGGTCTCGGAGCGGCTCGATGAAAGTGCCCCGGCCCCGGACGAGCTGAGCCAGTCACCAGAAGAAGAACAGAAGTAGTCCCTGGGGTGGCAACGGCGGTCACGTCCGGTCAAATAGCGCCGATACCTGGCTACTTCCCATCAGTGGCACGGTCCGGACCAGGCCATTCCTAACACTCTTTACTCGACGGTCAGTGCAGTGCGAGTGAGAGCTGGTGCCGGACGATGGAGAGCCTCGGGAGTGCCCCCGCCGACCCCGTGTCGTACGAGGGGGTGTGGCGCTTCACCGCCCCCGCCGTGGACGCGTCCGTGCCCAGCGCCCGGCACGCGGTGCGCGATCTCCTCGGCCGGCAGGGCGTGCCGATCGAGGACGACGTCCTCCAGGGGCTCCTGCTGATCGTCTCGGAACTGGTCACCAACGCCGTCAAGCACGCCGCGCTCCTGTCGCCCGAGCTGGCCGTCGAGGTGGCCATCGCCGTCGACTGGGTCAGAGTGTCGGTCGAGGACAACCACCCCTACCGCCCCACCGCCCTGGAGACGGACTACGCGCAGACCGGCGGCCGGGGACTGCTGCTGGTCAAGGTGATCACCGCGGAGGCGGGCGGCACCTGCGACGTCGAGCACACCGCGAGCGGCGGCAAGATCATCTGGGCGGCGCTGCCGTTGAAGACGCAGCTCTGACCGCCCCGTACGCGGTGCGAGCGCGGGTCACCAGCCCGCCGAGGGCCCCGTCAGCTCGCGGATCGCCGGCCGTGCCGCGTCCAGCACCGTCATGAACCACGCCGAGAACGGCGCCTGCGCGTGCCGCTCCGCCAGCTCCGCCGCCGTCACGAAGGCCGTCTCCCCGACCTCCTCGGGGTCCGGCTTCAGCGCCTTCTGGGCCATTCCCACGAACAGGTGGTTGAACTCCTGCTCCACCAGACCCGAAGCGGGGTCCGGGTGGTTGTAGCGAACGGTGCCCGCCTCGGCCAGCAGCGAGGGCGAGAGCCCCAGCTCCTCGTACGTACGCCGGGCGGCGGCCGCGAACGGGGCCTCGCCCGGATAGGGGTGACCGCAGCACGTGTTCGACCAGACGCCGGGGGAGTGGTACTTGCCGAGCGCCCGGCGCTGGAGCAGGAGCCGCCCCTGCTCGTCGAAGAGGAAGACGGAGAACGCGCGGTGCAGCTGCCCGGGGGCCTGATGGGCCGCCAGCTTCTCCGCGGTGCCGATGGTGGCGCCGTTCTCGTCGACCAGTTCGAGCATGATCGCTTCTGCGGTGCCGTTCGACGAGCTGTGCGTCGCGGTGGCTGGTGTGGTCGGCATACCCATCCTTCGCTTTGGTCCCCGGCCTCGTGCGCCGGGCCCCTGGAGTCCGGTCAAGTCTGCCGTACAAAAGCCGCTTGCCCGCACTTCGGGGCCGGGCATGTCCGTCCCGCCGCGCTCGCCGGGCGCGGCGGGACGGACGGGCCGTCAGACGCCGAAGGCCGCCGGATAACGGATCACGCCTGCCGGAACAGGGACGGAATCATCCAGCACCAGGGCCATCATCGCCTCGTCCGGCACCTCGAAACCTGGCCGGATCCCATAGTGCGAGGCCGGCCCGAAACCGAAGCGCGGGTAGTACTCGGGATGACCGAGCACCAGCACCAGCGCCTCCCCCCGCACCCGGGCGGCGTCCAGCACCGCCCGCACCACGGCCTGCCCCGCCCCCTGCCGCTGGTACGCGGGAGAGGTGGCCACCGGGGCCAGGGCGAGCGCCGGGGCGTCGCCGACCCGGCAGCGGGTCAGCAGCGCGTACGCCGCGAGGGAGCCGTCCGGAGCCTCGGCGACCCGGCCGAGCTCCGGCAGCCAGGCATCCGCGTCGGCCCGCAGGGCGTCCACGAGGTCCGCCTCGTCGCGGGTCGGGAACGCGGCCGCGTTGACCGCGTGCACGGCCGCACGGTCCGCCGGTGTCTCCGGACGGGTGGTCCACCGGGGATCGGCCGGACGCAGCACATACGCGGCGTAGCCGTACTCCGTGCCGTGCTCCCGCCGCACGGCCAGCTCCTCACGGGTGGCCGCGAGCGCCCACTCCATGGCGGGAGCCGACGGATCGGCGCCCTCGACCCGGTCGGCGAGCGGGACGTAGTACTCGTCCCAGTCGCTGTCGGGCTGGACCAGCACCGCGGAGACCGTGCAGCCCGCGGCGACGGCCGCCGCGGTGGTCTCCGGCAGGGTGCGCAGGGAGCCGTTGCGGTCCCAGAAGTCGCGCGCCCCGGCGGACGGCGCGTCCGTGGTCCAGACGCACTCGGAGATCATCATCGTGCCGCCCGGGGCGAGCAGCCGCTGCCAGTCGCGGACGGCGGCGTCGAACCCGATGCAGTACGCCGACCCCTCGGCCCAGATCAGGTCGAAGGACCCCGCCGGGAACGCGGGGCCGGTGAGGTCGGCCATGTCCGCCCGGACGGTACGGACGCGGTCGCCGAGGCCACGGGCCCCGGCCGCCTCGTCCAGTTCGTCCAGGAACGGCTGATGCAGGTCGACCGCGGTCACCTCGGCGCCCGCCTCGGCGGCGAGCAGCAGAGCGGCACGGCCCGGACCGCAGCCCAGGTCGAGGACGCGCGGACGGGCGGGCTGCGGACCGGCCAGAGCGAGCAGCCGACGCGTGGTGGCGTCGGAGCCGGGGCTCTGCCGGGGGAGACGGTGGTGCAGGGTGAAGAACGCCTCGGTGCGCGAGGCGTCGATGTGGTCGGTCAACGTGGGAACCCTTGAGTGTGAGGGCTCCGGCCGAACAGTTGGGCTCTAGCCGGAAACCCTGGAGATGAGGAAGGACCGATTGCTGCGCCGGGAAGGCGTCGTCGCGACCGTCATCAACCTCAGCTCCTCTCGAAAGGGGTCCCGGTGCTCCGGGAGACCACTCCACCGTGAGACTCGAACGTCTCAGCGAAACCACCTTAGCATCGCCCCGGCGCCCGCCTCAGTGGCAGAGACGCGCCTCGTGCTCCGCGTGGCCGCTCGGCTCCAGCTGGAACGTGCAGTGCTCCACGTCGAAGTGGTCGCCGAGGCAGCCCTGCAACTCGTGCAGGAGCTTCTCGTGCCCTATCGAGTCGAGCATCTCCTGGCGGACCACCACATGCGCGGAGAGCACCGGCATGCCCGAGGTGATCGTCCAGGCGTGCAGATCGTGGACGTCGATGACGCCGGGCAGGGCGGTGATGTGCTCCCGTACCTCTGCCATGTCGACGCCCTTGGGCGCCGCCTCCAGCAGCACGTTGAGCGTCTCGCGCAGCAGCTTCACGGTCCGGGGGACGATCATCAGGCCGATCACCAGGGAGGCGATCGGGTCGGCGGCCTGCCAGCCGGTCGCCATGATGACGCCCGCCGAGATGATCACGGCGAGCGAGCCCAGGGTGTCGGCCAGCACCTCCAGATAGGCGCCCCGCACATTCAGGCTCTCCTGCTGTCCACGGGTCAGCAGGGAGAGGGAGACGATGTTGGCCACCAGGCCGACGGCGGCGAACGCGATGGCCACGCCGCCCTTCGTCTCGGCCGGGGTGATGAACCGCTCGACCGCCTCGAAGACCAGATAGCCGCCGACCCCCAGCAGCAGCAGACAGTTGGCGAGCGCCGCCAGGATCTCCGCGCGGGCGAAGCCGAAGGTGCGGTTCGGCCCGGAAGGACGGTTGGCGAAGTGGATGGCGAGCAGCGCCATCCCGAGCCCCAGGGCGTCGGTGGCCATATGGGCGGCGTCCGCGATCAGGGCCAGCGAGTCCGAGAGCACCCCGCCGACGATCTCCATGACCATCACGCTCAGCGTGATCCCCAGGGCGACCCGGAGCCTGCCCCGGTACGCGGCGGCCGCCGTGCCGGTCGGAGGCGGCCCGCCGTGCGTATGCCCGTGATCGTGGCCAGCCCCCATGCGAAACGCCTCCAGGTCCGTGCGACGGCGCCCGGCTAAACCGCCCGACGTGGCCAGTGAACTACGGGTGGGGGGTATGGGGCAACACGGGACTGAACACCGTTGTCATATGCTCTGACCTGCGGAAACGTTCCGCAGGTCAGAGCGCTGACACGATCGGGGAGGCCGCTCGGAGACGAGGGGAGGACGCCGCCCGGGACCGGTCACGGACGTCGCTCGACCCGTGCCTCGGGGTGACGCAGGCACCAGCCTTCCCAGGCCGACTCCACCATCTCGCGCATGCTCCGCCGGGCCGTCCAGCCCAGCTCCTCGGAGATCCGCGCGGCCGACGCCACCGCCTTCGGCGCGTCACCGGCCCGGCGCGGCTCGACCACCGGCTTCAGGTCGTGGCCCGTCACCTCGCCGATCACTCCGGCCAGCTCCCGTACCGAGACGCCCTCGCCCCGGCCGACGTTCAGCGTGAGGTCGCCGCCCGTCCCGTCCAGCCGCCGGGCCACGGCGAGATGCGCCTCCGCCAGATCGGCGACATGGATGTAGTCACGGACGCAGGTGCCGTCCGGCGTCGGATAGTCGTCGCCGAAGATCCGCGGGGCCTCGCCGCGGGTGAGCCGCTCGAACATCATCGGGACGATGTTGAAGACCCCGGTGTCCGCGAGATCCGGCGCGGAGGCGCCCGCCACGTTGAAGTACCGCAGGCAGGCGGTCGAGAGCCCGTGGGCCTTCCCGGCGGCCCGCACCAGCCACTCCCCGGTGAGCTTGGTCTCGCCGTACGGGTTGATCGGCAGGCAGGGCGTCTCCTCCGTGATGAGGTCCACGTCCGGTACGCCGTAGACGGCCGCCGACGACGAGAAGAGGAAGCGCGAAACCCCCGCCGCGACCACGGCCTCCAGCAGGACGGCCAGCCCCGCGACGTTCTCCCGGTAGTACAGCAGCGGCTTCTCCACGGACTCGCCGACCTGCTTCTTCGCCGCGAGATGCACCACACCGCTCACCGCGTGCTCGACCAGCACCCGGTCCAGCAGCGCCCGGTCGGAGGCCGAGCCCTCCACCAGCGTGACGGTCTCCGGCAGCCGGTCCACGATGCCGCTGGAACGGTCGTCGAGCACCACGACCCGCTCGCCCTCCGCGACCATGGCCCGCGCCACGTGTGCCCCGATGTAACCCGCCCCGCCTGTGATCAGCCATGTCATGACCGCCAGCCTAAGGGCCCGGCGGACGGGGCCCCTCCTCGCGGTTTGTGGGCCGGGCCCCCGATCGATCATGATGATCGCGAACGGCGCCCGCGTTCGCAGGTCCACCCGAACAGCGCACAAACGGGTGGTGAACTCGGCCTTCCGTTCATCCGATAGCCTCAGCCGACACGCCGCCCGGCCCGCCTCGTGGCCGTGCCGCCGTGTGTCGTCCACGTCAGTGCCAAGGAGTGAGTTCGTCTGTCGACCGCCATCCTCACCGGTACGCCGGTACCCGGGTCGTCGCTCGCGGACGATCTGCGGTCCCTGGGCTTCGACGTGCAGACCGCCGTCGACGCCGGTGACGCCGCAGCCCTCCTCGCCGCCGTCCCGGCCGGCCGCCGGGTCGCCCTCGTCGACCCGCGTTTCGTGGGTCACGTCCACGCGCTGCGGCTCGGGCTGACCGACCCGCGCTTCCCCGCCGCCACCGTCCCCGGCGCGCTCACCGCCCAGCCCGAGGCGCGCGGTGCCCTGCTGCGCGCGCTGCACCGCACCACCGCGGCGGTCGGCGTGGGCGCCCCTGTCGTCGAGCCGGAGGCCGACCCCGCGCCCGAGGACCGCACCGTCCCCGGCCGGATCGCCGTGGCACTGGAGGCCGAGGGCACCGCCGTACAGCGCCCCGCCCTCGGCTCGCTCGTCGCGGTCGTCCCCACGGACCCGGAGCAGCAGGCCGCCGCCGAGGCGGGCCTCGCCTCGGTCGACGACGAGGCGGTACGGCTGCGCAACGCGGTGAAGGCCCACGACGGCTTCTTCACCACGTACTGCATCAGCCCCTACTCCCGCTACATCGCCCGCTGGTGCGCCCGCCGCAACCTCACTCCGAACCAGGTCACCACCGCCTCGCTGATCACCGCGCTCATCGCGGCCGGCAGCGCGGCCACCGGCACCCGGGGCGGCTACGTCGCCGCCGGGATCCTGCTCCTGGTCTCCTTCGTGCTGGACTGCACCGACGGGCAGCTCGCCCGCTACTCGCTGCAGTACTCCACGATGGGCGCCTGGCTGGACGCCACCTTCGACCGGGCCAAGGAGTACGCGTACTACGCCGGGCTCGCCATCGGCGCCGTACGCGGCGGCGACGACGTGTGGACCCTCGCACTCGGCGCGATGGTCCTCCAGGCCTGCCGCCATGTCGTGGACTTCTCGTTCAACGAGGCCAACCACGACGCGGTCGCCAACACCAGCCCCACCGCCGCCCTCTCCGACAGGCTCGACAGCGTCGGCTGGACGGTCTGGGTGCGCCGGATGATCGTGCTGCCGATCGGCGAGCGCTGGGCCATGATCGCGGTGCTCACCGCGCTCACCACCCCGCGCATCGTCTTCTACGCCCTGCTCGTCGGCTGCTCCCTGGCCGCCTGCTACACCACCGCCGGCCGCCTCCTGCGCTCGCTGACCCGCAGGGCCGGCCGCACCGACCGCGCCGCCCGCGCGCTCGCAGACCTCGCCGACTCGGGGCCGCTCGCCCAGGGCGTCGCGGCGCTCGCGCCGGGCCTCCGGGGCACGTACACGGCCCCGGCCGTCGCCCTGCTCGGGACGCTGGTCATGATCGGCGGCGCTCTCTTCCTCCCGTACGGCAGCCTGCTCACCGTCGCCGCCGCCGCGGTGTACGTGGTCCTCTCCGGTCTCGCCGTCGCCCGCCCCCTCAAGGGCGCGCTCGACTGGCTGGTGCCGCCGTTCTTCCGGGCCGCGGAGTACGTCACGATCCTGGTCCTGGCGGCCCGCAGCGACGTACCGCACGCCGTTCCGGCGGCCTTCGGGCTCGTCTCGGCCGTCGCCTACCATCACTACGACACGGTGTACCGCATCCGCGGCGGCACCGGCGCGCCGCCCCAGTGGCTGGTGCGGACGATCGGTGGACACGAGGGCCGCACCGCGCTGGTGGCCGTCCTCGCCGCCGTACTCACCCATGCCTCAGGTTTCACCACGGCCCTGACCGCGCTCGCGGTCGCCGTGGCTCTGGTGGTGCTCGTGGAGTCCATCCGCTTCTGGGTGTCCTCCTCGGCCCCCGCCGTACACGACGAAGGAGAACTCGCATGATCGGCCTCGTACTGGCAGCCGGTGCAGGACGACGTCTGCGCCCCTACACGGACACGCTGCCCAAGGCGCTCGTCCCTGTCGACGGCGACAAGACGGTCCTCGACCTCACGCTCGCCAACTTCGCCGAGGTCGGACTGACCGAGGTCGCGATCGTCGTCGGCTACCGCAAGGAGGCCGTCTACGCCCGCAAGGCCGAGCTGGAGGAGACGTACGGCGTCACCCTCACGCTGATCGACAACGACAAGGCCGAGGAGTGGAACAACGCCTACTCCCTGTGGTGCGCCCGTGACGTCATCAAGCGCGGCGTGATCCTCGCCAACGGCGACACCGTGCACCCGGTCTCCGTCGAGAAGACCCTCCTGGACGCCCGCGGCAAGGGCCAGAAGATCATCCTCGCCCTGGACACCGAGAAGGTCCTCGCCGACGAGGAGATGAAGGTCATCACCGAGGAGGGCAAGGGCGTCCAGCGCATCACCAAGCTGATGGACCCGGCCACCGCCACCGGTGAGTACATCGGCGTCACCCTCATCGAGGCCGAGGCCGCCGAGGAGCTCGCGGACGCGCTGAAGACCACGTTCGAGCGCGACCCCGACCTCTACTACGAGGACGGCTACCAGGAGCTCGTGGGCCGCGGTTTCACCGTCGACGTGGCCCCCATCGGCACCGTGACCTGGGTCGAGATCGACAACCACGACGACCTCAAGAAGGGCCGTGAGATCGCGTGCCAGTACTGACCCGGCTCATTCCGTCCCCGGTCGTCGTCGATATCCGGCGCGGCGCCATGGACGATCTGGCGGGTCTCCTGGCCGATCAGCGGATCTCCTCCTCGGGCAAGCTCGCCATCGCGATCAGCGACGGCTCCGGGCGCGCCCTGCGGGAGAGGCTCGCCCCGGTCCTGCCGGGGGCCGACTGGTATCCGGTCTCCGACGGCACGATCGACTCCGCGGTGAAGCTCGCCGACGGCATCAAGGGCAACCGGTACGACGCCGTCGTCGGTCTCGGCGGCGGGAAGATCATCGACGTGGCGAAGTACGCCGCGGCGCGGGTCGGGCTGCCCATGGTCGCCGTCGCGACGAACCTCTCGCACGACGGCCTGTGCTCGCCGGTCGCCACGCTGGACAACGACAACGGGCGCGGCTCCTACGGAGTCCCCACCCCGATCGCCGTGGTCATCGACCTCGACGTGATCCGTGAGGCGCCCGCCCGCTACGTCCGCTCCGGCGTCGGCGACGCGATCTCGAACATCTCCTGCGTCGCCGACTGGGAGCTGGCCCACGAGGTCAACGGCGAGGAGATCGACGGTCTCGCGGCCGCGATGGCCCGCCAGGCGGGCGAGGCCGTGCTGCGCCACCCGGGCGGGGTCGGCGACGACGCCTTCCTGAAGGTGCTGGCCGAGGGGCTCGTGCTGACCGGCATCTCGATGTCGGTCGCGGGCGACTCGCGTCCGGCGTCCGGCGCCTGCCACGAGATCAACCACGCCTTCGACCTGCTGTACCCCCAGCGCGCGGCCAGCCACGGCGAGCAGGTCGGCCTCGGCGCCTGCTTCGCCATGCATCTGCGCGGTGCCCGCCAGGAGTCCCTCCTGATGGCATCGGTCCTGCGCCGCCACGGTCTGCCGGTCCTGCCGGAGGAGATCGGGTTCAGCGTCGACGAGTTCGTCAAGGCCGTCGACTACGCGCCGCAGACGCGGCCGGGACGCTTCACGGTCCTGGAGCACCTCAACCTGTCCATCGACCAGATCAGGGACGCGTACGCCGACTATGCGACGACCATCAGTAGCTGAACTCCGTCCGGTCGTTCACCCTCCGGGGGTGAAGGACCGGCGCAGCGGCGAGCACTGGGCCGGGCGCATGTATATGCGCGAGGTCTCGCTGCGCGTGGACCGCTACCTGGTCAACACCCGGGTCACGCCGAACCAGGTCACGTACGTGATGACGCTGGCCGGTGCCCTGGCCGCCCCGGCACTGCTGGTGCCGGGCGTGTGGGGTGCCGTGCTCGGTGTGCTGATGGTCCAGCTCTATCTGCTGTTCGACTGTGTGGACGGCGAGCTCGCCCGCTGGAAGAAGCAGTACTCGCTCAGCGGGGTCTATCTGGACCGGGTCGCCGCCTACCTGTGCGACGCGGCGGTGCTCGTCGGCCTCGGCCTGCGGGCCGCCGACATCTGGGGCGAGGGCCGGATCGACTGGCTCTGGGCCTTCCTGGGGACCCTCGCCGCGCTCGGCGCGATTCTCATCAAGGCCGAGACGGACCTGGTGGGCGTGGCCCGTCACCAGGGCGGGAAGCCGCCGGTGCAGGAGGCGGCGTCCGAACCGCGCTCCTCGGGCATGGCGCTGGCCCGCCGGGCCGCCGGGGCGCTCAAGTTCCACCGGCTGATCCTCGGGATCGAGGCCTCGCTGGTGATCCTCCTGGTGGCCGTCGTCGACGCGATCGGCGGCGACCTCTTCTACACCCGTCTGACCGTGGCGGTCATGGCCGGCATCGCGCTGCTGCAGACCCTGCTGCACCTGGTGTCCGTCCTGGCGTCCAGCAGGCTGAAGTGACCTTTCCCATGAAACTGGGCGCGGTGATCATCACCATGGGCAACCGCCCGGACGAGCTCCGCGCCCTCCTCGATTCGGTCACCGCCCAGCACGGTGACCGGATCGAGGTCGTGGTGGTCGGCAACGGCGCCCCGGTCCCCGACGTGCCCGCCGGGGTGCGCACGGTGGAACTGCCCGAGAACCTGGGCATCCCCGGCGGCCGCAACGTCGGCATCGAGGCCTTCGGCCCGTGCGGTGTGGACGTGGACGCCCTGCTCTTCCTGGACGACGACGGCCTGCTGCCGAACCGGGACACCGCCGAGCTGTGCCGGCAGGCGTTCGCGGCCGACCCGAAGCTGGGCATCGTCACCTTCCGGATCGCCGACCCGGACACCGGCGCCACCCAGCGGCGGCACGTGCCCCGGCTGCGGGCCGCCGACCCGATGCGCTCCTCGCGCGTGACGACGTTCCTGGGCGGCGCCAACGCCGTACGCACCCGGGTCATCGCCGAGGTCGGCCCGCTGCCGGAGGACTTCTTCTACGCCCACGAGGAGACGGACCTGGCCTGGCGGGCGCTGGACGCGGGCTGGCTGATCGACTACCGCGCGGACATGGTGCTGAACCACCCCACCACCGCCCCGTCCCGGCACGCGGTCTACCACCGGATGGTCGCCCGCAACCGGGTCTGGCTCGCCCGCCGGAACCTGCCCGCCCCGCTGATCCCCCTCTATCTGGGGGTCTGGGTCCTGCTGACCCTGGTCAGGCGTCCTTCCCCGCCGGCGCTGAAGGCATGGTTCGGCGGATTCCGGGAAGGCTGGTCGACCTCCTGCGGGCCTCGACGCCCGATGAAGTGGCGTACGGTGTGGCGGCTGACGAGGCTGGGCCGACCTCCGGTCATCTGAGAGGCTTTCCTCTGAGAGCATGAGGCGTATTTTCTTTCCGGAACCTGTCCGCCTGAGCCGCGCCCGCGACTGGCTGCGCGTGAAGACGAGAGTTTCAACTTGTGAGTGACACGACCCACGACGGTGGGGTAGCCCTCGGGACCCCCCCGTCCGCCGACGAGGGCCTCGACGCGGCCCAGCTGGCCGCCAAATACGGCCTGACCGTGAGCGGCGCCCGGCCGGGGCTGCTCGCCTACATGCGACAGCTCTGGGGACGACGCCACTTCATCCTGGCCTTCTCCCGGGCGAAGCTGACCGCGCAGTACAGCCAGGCCAAGCTGGGCCAGCTGTGGCAAGTGGTCACACCTTTGCTGAACGCCTGTGTCTATTACCTGATCTTCGGGCTGATCCTGGGGACCAGGGAGGGGATTCCCCACGACGTCTTCGTGCCGTTCCTGGTCACCGGCGTCTTCGTCTTCACCTTCACCCAGAGCTCGGTGATGGCGGGGGTCCGCGCGATCTCCGGCAACCTCGGACTGGTCCGGGCCCTCCACTTCCCCCGGGCCTCGCTGCCCATCTCCTTCTCGCTCCAGCAGCTCCAACAGCTGCTGTTCTCGATGATCGTGCTGGTCGCGGTCGCCGTCATCTTCGGCAGCTACCCCTCGCTGTCGTGGCTCCTGGTGATTCCCGCCCTGATTCTCCAGTTCTTCTTCAACACGGGCCTGGCCCTCGTCATGGCCCGGCTCGGCTCCAAGACCCCCGACCTCGCGCAGCTGATGCCGTTCGTCATGCGCACCTGGATGTACGCCTCGGGCGTCATGTTCTCCATCCCGGTGATGCTCAAGGACAAACCGGCCTGGATCGCCGACGTACTGCAGTACAACCCGGCGGCGATCTACATGGACCTGGTCCGCTTCGCCCTGATCGACGGGTACGGCTCGGAGAACCTGCCGGACCACGTCTGGGCCGCGGGTCTGGGCTGGGCCGTGCTGCTGGGCGTCGTGGGATTCGTGTACTTCTGGAAAGCAGAGGAACGGTACGGCCGTGGCTGAGGACAACGCACAGGGGCGCATCCCCACGGTGATCGCCGAAGACGTGCACATCGTGTACCGGGTCAACGGCACCGGCGGCGGCCGGGGCAGCGCCACCGCCGCGCTGAGCCGCATGGTGCGGCGGGGCAAGGGCGAGCCGCGCGGCGTCCGCAAGGTGCACGCCGTGCGCGGCGTCTCCTTCACCGCCTACCGCGGCGAGGCCATCGGTCTCATCGGCACCAACGGATCCGGCAAGTCGACGCTGCTGCGGGCCATCGCCGGGCTGCTGCCGACCGAGTCCGGCCAGGTGTACACGGACGGTCAGCCCTCGCTGCTGGGGGTGAACGCGGCCCTGATGAGCGATCTGACCGGTGAGCGCAACGTCGTCCTCGGCGGTCTGGCGATGGGCATGAGCCGGGACGAGATCCGCGAGCGCTACGACGAGATCGTGGAGTTCTCCGGCATCAACGAGAAGGGCGACTTCATCACCCTGCCGATGCGGACGTACTCCTCCGGCATGGCCGCGCGGCTGCGCTTCTCGATCGCCGCCGCCAAGAACCACGACGTCCTCATGATCGACGAGGCGCTGGCCACCGGTGACCGCAAGTTCCGGGTCCGCTCCGAGGAACGGATCCGCGAGCTGCGCAAGGAGGCCGGCACCGTCTTCCTGGTCAGCCACAACAACAAGTCGATCAGGGACACCTGCGACCGCGCGCTCTGGCTGGAGAAGGGAGAGCTCCTGATGGACGGCCCGACCGAGGAAGTCCTCAAGGCGTACGAGCGCGAAACGGGCAAGTAGCCCGAGCCCTCCCCGTGGCCCCCGCCGGACCGGTCCGGCGGGGGCCGTGCGCTACCCGGCGCCGGGAGGAGCCCTCCGCCCGCAGCAGGGCCCGGGGGCGATCTCCTCCCGGCGGATGACGTCAATTCAGCCGTGCGCGGGGAAGGTTGACGGGAACGGCCGGGAAGCGGCGGCAGGCGTTCCACCCCGCCGGTCCCCTGTGAGCTGTGCAACGTAAGCTGTAGCGGTGCTGATTCATGGCAAGTAGGGCGATACGCCCCGGCACCGCCCGCTCTGCCGCGGTGCACTCGGAAGATTGAGCGGCGTGTCCGAAAAGGGTTGTTTTGGGTCAGCAGTGTAGAACGGGAGATGTGACGGCAATGACGGAAGATCTCCAGCTCCGACGTGGTTTCGCCGTCCCCGCGCCGGGCGGGTCGCCGTGACCTCGACCCCCGAGGCGCGCATCGGTGACGCCACCCTCGGCAAGGCCGCGGACGAGAACTTCCCCGTGGCGCCCTTCTTCCTGCCCCGCGCCTGGCGCGACGACCTGATGGCGGTCTACGGATTCGCCCGGCTCGTCGACGACATCGGCGACGGAGATCTCGCCCCCGGCGGCGCGGACGCCCGCCACCTCGGCCTGGAGCCGGCGCAGAGCGACGACCGCCTCGCCATGCTCGACGCGCTCGAGGCCGACCTGCACCGGGTCTTCGCCACCACCGGCCGGGAGCCGCACCACCCGCTGCTGCGCAAGCTGCGCCCCACCGTCCGGCGCCGGACGCTCACCCCCGAGCCCTTCATCGGACTGATCGAGGCCAACCGCCAGGACCAGAAGATCCGCCGCTACGGCACCTACGCCGAGCTCGCCGCCTACTGCGAGCTCTCGGCGAACCCGGTCGGCCGCCTGGTCCTCGCCCTCACCGGCACCGCGAGCCCGGAACGCGTCCGCCGCTCCGACGCGGTCTGCACCGCGCTCCAGATCGTCGAACACCTGCAGGACGTGGCCGAGGACCTGGAACGCGACCGGATCTATCTGCCCGCCGAGGACATGCAACGCTTCCGGGTCACCGAATCCGACCTGGCCGTGCCCTCCGCCGGAGCCTCGGTGCGCGCCCTGATCGCGTACGAGGCCCAGCGCGCGGGCGAGCTGCTGAACGAAGGCCCCCCGCTGGTGGGCAGCGTCGACGGCAGGCTCAAACTGCTCCTCGCCGGATTCGTCGGGGGCGGGCGCAGCGCGCTGACGGCGATCTCGGCCGCGGGATTCGACGTACTGCCCGGACCGCCCAGACCCACCAAGCCCAGCCTGCTGCGCGAGGTGGGAATCGTCCTTCGAAGAGCGCGTGGAGAGAGGTGAGCCGGACCGTGGAGGGACAGACGACGTACCTGTCGCCGCCGGTGCAGGCCGCATACAGTTACTGCGAGGCCGTCACCGGACAGCAGGCCCGTAACTTCGCTTACGGCATCAGGCTGCTGCCGTACGAGAAGCGGCAGGCCATGTCGGCGCTGTACGCCTTCTCCCGTCGGGTCGACGACATCGGCGACGGGGAGCTGGACCCGGAGACCAAGCGGACCCGGCTGGAAAGCACCCGCGAACTGCTGGAGCGGATCCGCAAGGACGCGGTCGACGAGGACGACACCGACCCGGTGGCCGTCGCGCTCTCCGACGCCGCCCGACGCTTCGCGCTCCCGCTCGGCGGGCTCGACGAGCTGATCGACGGCGTCCTGATGGACGTCCGGGGTGCGACCTACGAGACCTGGGACGACCTCAAGGCCTACTGCCGGTGCGTCGCCGGAGCCATCGGCCGCCTCAGCCTCGGCGTCTTCGGCACCGCGCCGGGCGCCCGCGGGGCGGAGCGCGCCGCGGAGTACGCCGACACCCTCGGCCTCGCCCTCCAGCTCACCAACATCCTGCGCGACGTCCGCGAGGACGCCGGCAACGGGCGCACCTACCTGCCCGCCGACGACCTGGCCAAATTCGGCTGCTCGGCCGGCTTCCACCGGACCACGCCGCCCCCCGGCTCCGACTTCGAGGGCCTGATCCACTTCGAGGTCCGCCGCGCCCGCGCGCTGTTCGCCGAGGGCTACCGCCTGCTGCCGATGCTCGACCGCCGCAGCGGCGCCTGCGTCGCGGCGATGGCCGGAATCTACCGCCGCCTCCTCGACCGCATCGAGCGCGACCCCGAGGCCGTACTGCGCGGCCGGGTCTCGCTGCCCGGCCACGAGAAGGCCTACGTCGCGGTGCGCGGCCTGTCCGGACTGGACGCCCGCCACATCTCGCGGCTCACCGCCAGGGGGCGAGCCTGATGCCGTGCGGCAGCTCCGGCTCCCGGGCAACCCTCCGGTCGCCCGACGCGTCACCGACTGCGACGATCTCCAGGGTGAGGACCCGGCAGACGGCCACGGTCCGGCGAGAGGGGCAGGCATGAGCGACGAGAGCCCGCGCCCCGTCGCGGTCGTCGTCGGCGGCGGCCTCGCCGGCGTCACGGCAGCGCTCCGTCTCGCCGACGCCGGACTGGACGTGACCCTCCTGGAGGGACGGCCCCGCCTCGGCGGCCTCGCCTTCTCCTTCCAGCGCGGCGACCTCACCGTCGACAACGGCCAGCACGTCTACCTGCGCTGCTGCACCGGCTACCGCTGGTTCCTCGACCGGATCGACGCCGCCCACCTGGCCCCGCTCCAGGACCGCCTCGACGTGCCCGTGCTGGACGTCGGCCGGGCCGCGGGCCCGCGCCTGGGACGGCTGCGCCGCACCGGCCTGCCCGTACCGCTGCACCTGGCCGGCGGACTCGCGGCCTACCCGCACCTCTCGCTCGCCGAGAAGGCCGGGGTGGGCCGGGCCGCTCTCGCGCTCGCCCGCCTCGACCCCGCCGACCCGGAGCTCGACCGGATCGACTTCGCCACCTGGCTCCGGCGGCACGGCCAGTCCGAGCGCACCATCGAGGCGCTCTGGGACCTCGTCGGCGTCGCCACGCTGAACGCCACCGCCCCCCACGCCTCCATGGCGCTGGCGGCGAAGGTCTTCAAGACCGGACTGCTCTCCGAGCCCGGCGCCGCCGACATCGGCTGGGCCACCGTGCCGCTCGGCGAGCTGCACGACACCCTCGCCCGCAAGGCCCTGGACACCGCGGGCGTCCGCACCGAGCTGCGCGCCAAGGTCGGCTCCCTGACCCGCACCGAGGACGGCCGCTGGAGCGTCGAGACGGCGGGGGAGCGGATCACGGCCGACACCGTCGTGCTGGCCGTGCCGCAGACCGAGACCCACGACCTGCTGCCCGCGGGCGCGCTGGACGAACCGGACCTGCTGCTCGACATCGCCTGCACGCCCATTCTGAACGTGCACGTCGTCTACGACCGCAAGGTCCTGCGCAGGCCGTTCTTCGCCGCGATCGGCTCCCCGGTCCAGTGGGTCTTCGACCGTACGCACTCCTCGGGGCTCAAGGGCCCCGGGCAGTATCTGGCCGTCTCGCAGTCGGCCGCCCAGGACGAGATCGACCTCCCCGTCGCCGAACTGCGGGAGCGCTATCTGCCCGAGCTGGAGCGGCTGCTCCCGGCCGCCCGCGGCGCGGGCATCCGGGACTTCTTCGTCACCAGGGAGCGCACCGCCACCTTCGCGCCCGCCCCGGGCGTCGGGCGGCTGCGCCCCGGCCCCCGCACCCGGCTGCCCGGTCTCCAGCTGGCAGGGGCCTGGACCGCCACCGGCTGGCCCGCGACGATGGAGGGTGCCGTGCGCAGCGGCGCCGGCGCCGCCGACGCGGCCCTGCACGACCTCGGCCGCCCCCATGGACATCCGCTGCAGGAGGCGGCATGAGCAGTACCACCGGAACAAGAGGAGAGTCTGTGACCCCGGCGAATCCGGCTTTCGACACCGTGGCGGACACCGCGGACGTCACCGCGCTTCTGGAGCGCGGACGAGCCCTGTCAGCGCCGGTCCTGCGGGCTGCCGTGGCCCGGCTCGCGCCGCCCATGGACACCGTCGCCGCCTACCACTTCGGCTGGATCGACGCCGAGGGGCGGCCCGCGGACGGCGACGGCGGCAAGGCCGTGCGCCCCGCGCTCGCCCTGCTGTCCGCCGAGGCGGCGGGCGCCCCCGCCGAGGCCGGCATCCCCGGCGCGGTGGCCGTCGAACTCGTGCACAACTTCTCGCTGCTGCATGACGACCTGATGGACGGCGACGAGCAGCGCCGCCACCGCGACACCGTCTGGAAGGCGCACGGCCCCGCCCAGGCGATCCTGGTCGGCGACGCGCTCTTCGCCCTGGCCTACGACCTGCTGCTGGAGCTCGGCACGGTCGAGGCGGGCCGCGCGGCCCGCCGGCTGACCACCGCCACCCGCAAGCTCATCGACGGTCAGGCCCAGGACATCTCCTACGAGCACCGCGAGCGGGTCACCGTCGAGGAGTGCCTGGAGATGGAGGGCAACAAGACCGGCGCCCTGCTCGCCTGCGCCGTCTCCATCGGCGCGGTGCTCGGCGGCGCCGACGACCGCACCGCCGACACCCTGGAGGCGTACGGCTACCACCTCGGCCTCGCCTTCCAGGCCGTCGACGACCTCCTCGGCATCTGGGGCGACCCGGAGGCCACCGGCAAGCAGACCTGGAGCGACCTGCGCCAGCGCAAGAAGTCCCTGCCCGTCGTCGCGGCGCTCGCCGCGGGCGGCGAGGCTTCCGAGCGGCTGGGCGAACTGCTCGCCGCCGACGCGAAGAGCAACGACTTCGACAGCTTCTCCGAAGAGGAGTTCGCCGCCCGCGCGGCACTCATCGAGGAGGCGGGCGGCCGCGAGTGGACCGCTGAGGAAGCCCGTCGTCAGCACGCGGTCGCCATCGAGGCGCTGCACGCCGTCGACATGCCCCACCGGGTGCGGGAGCAGCTCACCGAGCTCGCCGACTTCGTGGTGGTACGAAAGAGATGACCACTCTTCGCATATGACTCGCAGTCGCCGGCCGGCGCCCCTCTACCGGGCGCCGGCCGACGGAGACCCCAGCACAGCAGAGAACCGACTGCACGAAGGGGAAGCTCATGACAGCGACGACCGACGGATCCACCGGGGCTGTGCACCTCTCCGCAGCCTCGGCGGACGATCCGACCGAATCGACCACCGCCGCGGACGACGTGACCGTCGCCGCGCGACGGGCCGCGGAACGCTCGGTGGAGCACCTCCTCGGCAGGCAGGACGAGCAGGGCTGGTGGAAGGGCGACCTGGCCACCAACGTCACGATGGACGCCGAGGACCTGCTCCTGCGTCAGTTCCTCGGCATCCAGGACCCCGAGACCACCCGGGCGGCCGCCCTCTTCATCCGCGGCGAACAGCTCGGCGACGGCACCTGGAACACCTTCTACGGCGGACCGGGCGACCTCTCCGCCACGATCGAGGCCTACCTCGCCCTGCGGCTGGCCGGGGACCGCCCCGACGAACCGCACATGGCGCGCGCCTCCGGCTGGATCAGGGAGCAGGGCGGCATCGCGGCAGCCCGCGTGTTCACCCGCATCTGGCTCGCCCTGTTCGGCTGGTGGAAATGGGACGACCTCCCCGAACTGCCGCCCGAGCTCATGTTCTTCCCCAAGTGGGTCCCGCTCAATATCTACGACTTCGGCTGCTGGGCCCGCCAGACCATCGTGCCGCTCACCGTCGTCTCCGCGAAGCGCCCGGTGCGCGCCGCGCCCTTCGCGCTGGACGAGCTGCACACCGACCCGGACCACCCCAACCCGGCCAGGAAGCTTGCCCCGCCCGCCAGTTGGGACGGACTCTTCCAGCGCCTCGACAAGGGGCTGCACCTCTACCACAAGGTCGCCCCGCGCCCGCTGCGCCGCATCGCGATGAACCTGGCGGCCCGGTGGATCATCGAGCGCCAGGAGAACGACGGCTGCTGGGGCGGGATCCAGCCGCCCGCCGTCTACTCCGTCATCGCCCTGCATCTGCTCGGCTACGACCTCGACCACCCGGTGATGAAGGCCGGCCTGGCCTCGCTCGACCGGTTCGCCGTCCGGCGCGAGGACGGCGCCCGCATGATCGAGGCCTGCCAGTCGCCCGTCTGGGACACCTGCCTGGCCACCATCGCCCTGGTCGACGGCGGACTCAGACCCGACCACCCCGCCCTGGTGAAGGCCGCCGACTGGATGCTGGCCGAGGAGATCACCAGACCCGGCGACTGGTCCGTGCGCAAGCCCGAACTCGCCCCCGGAGGCTGGGCGTTCGAGTTCCACAACGACAACTACCCGGACATCGACGACACCGCCGAAGTCGTCCTGGCACTGCGCCGGGTGCGCCACCCCGACCCCGCCCGCCTGGAAGCCGCCATCGACCGCGGGGTCCGCTGGAACCTCGGGATGCAGTCCCGCAACGGCGCCTGGGGCGCGTTCGACGCCGACAACACCAGCTCCTTCCCCAACCGTCTGCCCTTCTGCGACTTCGGCGAGGTCATCGACCCCCCGTCGGCCGACGTCACCGGCCATGTGGTGGAGATGCTCGCCGTCGAGGGCCTCGCCAAGCACCCCCGTACCCGCGAGGGCATCGAGTGGCTGCTCGCCGAACAGGAGCCGTGCGGGGCCTGGTTCGGCCGCTGGGGCGTCAACTACGTCTACGGCACCGGGTCCGTGGTGCCCGCTCTGATCGCCGCCGGACTGCCGGCCGGACATCCCGCGATCCGCCGGGCCGTCTCCTGGCTGGAGTCCGTCCAGAACGACGACGGCGGCTGGGGCGAGGACCTGCGCTCCTACCAGGAGGAGAAGTGGATCGGGCACGGTGAGTCCACGGCCTCCCAGACCGCCTGGGCGCTCCTGGCCCTCCTCGCCGCGGGCCGCCGGGACACCCGCTCGGTCGCCCGCGGCGTCACCTGGCTGACCGAGGCGCAGCAGGCCGACGGCTCCTGGGACGAGCCGCATTTCACCGGCACCGGCTTCCCCTGGGACTTCTCCATCAACTATCACCTCTACCGCCAGGTCTTCCCCCTCACCGCACTCGGGCGTTATGTGTACGGCGACCCGTTCGCCGACCGCGCGGACGCCGCCGAGGGGGCCTGATGGGCGATCCGCGAGGGTCCGGGAGCCCCGAGCCACCGCTGCTGGTCGCCTGCGCGCTCGGCATCGAGCAGGTGGCCCTGCGCAGCGGCAGGCCCGCTCCCGGCCCGGTGCGGGTCCTGCGCACCGGCATGGGCCCCCGGGCCGCGGAGGCGGCCGTGGCGCGCTTCCTGGGCCCCGGCGGGGCCCCCGACGCCGCCGTGATCGCCTCCGGCTTCTGCGCCGGCCTCGCGCCGGGAATGCACCCCGGGGACCTGGTCGTCGCCGAGGAGACCCGGGACACGGACGGATTCACCCCCTGCGCGGGCACCGGTGTCCTGGTCGCCGCGCTCGCCAGGGCCGTTCCGGGTCGCACGGTCCACACCGGCCCGCTGACCGGCTCCGACCACGTCGTACGGGGCCCCGAGCGGGCCGCGCTGCGGGCGGGCGGGGCCATCGCGGTGGACATGGAGTCCGCCGCGACGCTGCGTACCGCCCTGTGCCACGGACCACGCCCGGTTGCGGCCGTCCGGGTGGTCGTGGACGCTCCAGAGCATGAGCTCGTCCGCATCGGCACGGTCCGCGGTGGAATATCAGCCTTCCGCGTTCTTCGTGCCGTCCTTCCGGCTTTCTACGAATGGCACCGATCTTTACTGCTCCCCAGGAGGTGAGCCAGATGGCCATGCCGCTCCGTCAGTCCATCAAGGTTGCGACGTATCTCTTCGAACAGAAGCTCCGCAAGCGTGAGAAGTTCCCGCTGATCGTCGAGCTGGAGCCGTTGTTCGCCTGCAACCTCGCCTGCGAGGGCTGCGGGAAGATCCAGCACCCGGCCGGCGTCCTGAAGCAGCGCATGCCGGTCGCCCAGGCGGTGGGCGCGGTGCTCGAATCCGGCGCCCCCATGGTGTCCATCGCCGGCGGCGAACCCCTGATGCATCCGCAGATCGACGAGATCGTGCGCCAGCTCGTCGCGAAGAAGAAGTACGTCTTCCTCTGCACCAACGCGATGCTGATGCGCAAGAAGCTCGACAAGTTCACCCCGTCCCCGTACTTCGCCTTCGCCGTGCACATCGACGGGCTGCGCGAGCGGCACGACGAATCGGTCGCCAAGGAAGGCGTCTTCGACGAGGCCGTCGCCGCGATGAAGGAGGCCAAGCGGCGCGGCTTCCGGGTCACCACCAACTCCACCTTCTTCAACACCGACACCCCGCAGACCATCATCGAGGTCCTCAACTACCTCAACGACGACCTGCACGTCGACGAGATGATGATCTCGCCCGCCTACGCCTACGAGAAGGCCCCCGACCAGGAGCACTTCCTCGGCGTCGAGCAGACCCGCGAGCTGTTCAAGAAGGCCTTCGCGGGCGGCAACCGGGCCCGCTGGCGGCTCAACCACTCGCCGCTCTTCCTGGACTTCCTGGAGGGCAAGGCGGACTTCCCCTGCACCGCCTGGGCGATTCCGAACTACTCCCTCTTCGGCTGGCAGCGCCCCTGCTACCTGATGAGCGACGGCTACGTACCGACGTACCGTCAGCTCATCGAGGAGACCGACTGGGACAAGTACGGCCGCGGCAAGGACCCGCGCTGCGCCAACTGCATGGCGCACTGCGGCTACGAACCCACGGCGGTGCTCGCCACCATGGGGTCCCTGAAGGAATCCCTGCGCGCGGCACGGGAGACCATCAGCGGCAACCGCTGAGGCGCGCCGACCGACGAGGCACGGCCGGCCGTCACGGGTCACCCGGGGCGGCCGGCCCCGCGACAGCACACCCGAAGGAGAAGAGCGGGCGATGACGGACGGCGGATCCCAGGGCTTCGACCTGGCGCGGCTCCTCGCCGAGCGCGGGGCCGAGCGGTACGACCTGCACGCGCGCCACCTCAACCACCAGCTGCCGCGCATGCTGCACACCATCGGCTTCGACAAGGTCTACGAGCGGGCCGAGGGCGCGTACTTCTGGGACGCGGAGGGCAACGACTACCTCGACATGCTCGCCGGGTTCGGCGTCATGGGCCTCGGCCGCCACCACCCCGTCGTCCGCCGGGCCCTGCACGACGTCCTGGACGCCCAGCTCGCCGACCTCACCCGCTTCGACTGCCAGCCGCTGCCCGGACTGCTCGCCGAGAAGCTGCTGACCCACAGCCCGCACCTGGACCGCGTCTTCTTCGGGAACAGCGGCACGGAAGCGGTCGAGACGGCGCTGAAGTTCGCCCGCCACGCCACCGGGAAGCCCCGGATCCTCTACTGCGACCACGCCTTCCACGGGCTCACCGCCGGCTCCCTCTCGGTCAACGGGGAGAGCGGCTTCCGCGACGGCTTCGGCCCCCTGCTGCCGGACACGGCGATCCCGCTCGGCGACCTGGACGCGCTGCGCCGGGAGCTGAAGCGGGGCGATGTGGCGGCCCTGGTCGTCGAGCCGATCCAGGGCAAGGGGGTGCTCGCCGCGCCGCCCGGCCATCTGCGCGAGGCGCAGGAGCTGCTGCACCGGTACAAGGCGCTCCTGATTG
Source organism: Streptomyces sp. NPDC020884 (assembly GCF_044333935.1). Taxonomy (NCBI): domain Bacteria; kingdom Bacillati; phylum Actinomycetota; class Actinomycetes; order Kitasatosporales; family Streptomycetaceae; genus Streptomyces; species Streptomyces sp. NPDC020884. The sequence continues at coordinate 317,054 of NZ_JBIRRY010000004.1, forward strand.
TCGACGAGGTGCAGACGGGCCTCGGCCGGACCGGGGACTTCTACGCCTACCAGCACGAGGAGGGCGTGGAGCCCGATCTGGTGTGCGTGGCAAAGGCGCTCTCCGGCGGCTATGTGCCCGTCGGCGCGACCCTCGGCAAGGACTGGATCTTCCGCAAGGTCTTCTCCTCGATGGACCGGGTCCTCGTCCACTCCGCGAGCTTCGGTTCCAACGCCCAGGCGATGGCGGCCGGCCTGGCCGTCCTGACGGTGATGGAGGACGAGGAGACCGTCGCGAACGCCCGGCGCACCGGCGATCTGCTGCGCGAGCGGCTGGCGGCCCTGGTGGACCGCTACGAACTGCTGCACGAGGTCCGCGGGCGCGGGCTGATGATCGGCATCGAGTTCGGCCGGCCCGCCTCGCTGAAGCTGCGCAGCCGCTGGACCATGCTCCAGGCCGCCCGCAAGGGGCTCTTCGCCCAGATGGTCGTGGTACCGCTGCTCCAGAAGCACCGCATCCTCACCCAGGTCTCCGGCGACCACCTGGAAGTGATCAAGCTGATCCCGCCGCTGATCATCGGGGACGCGGAGGTGGACCGGTTCGTGGCGGCGTTCACGTCCGTCATGGACGACGCGCACAGCGGCGGCGGACTGATGTGGGACTTCGGCCGGACGCTGGTCAAGCAGGCCGTGGCCAACCGCTGACCGGCCCCCGGGAGGGCTTTGCCTCTGAGGCAAGTTATTTGCCTCAAAGGAAAGATCCTGGCCCAATGGAGCCATGAACCCCCCGGACGAAGGGGTGCCGGACGAGCTCCCCGGCGTCGCACCCCGACTGCGTGACCTGCGCCGCGACCGCGGCCTCACCCTGGAGACCGCCGCCCGCCGGGCCGGACTCTCCCCGGCCCATCTCTCCCGGCTGGAGACCGGCCGCCGGCAGCCCTCGCTGCCCATGCTGCTGGGGCTCGCCCGCATCTACGGTACGACGGTCTCCGAGCTCCTCGGCGAGCAGCCGCCCGAACGGGACGCGATCGTCCGCGGCGGCGGCTTCGAGGGGGCGGAGGCGGACGGCTGGATGTACCGGCAGGTCGGCGGCTCCGGCCGTGCGATGCAGGCGCTGCGGGTGCGCGTTCCCTACGGGGCCCAGGGCGACCTGGTCCGGGTCCATCCCGGCGAGGAGTGGCTGTACGTCCTGGAGGGACGGCTGCGGGTCGGGCTCGGCGACACCGTCCACGACCTCGAACCCGGCGACAGCGCCCACTTCGACTCGCTCACCCCGCACCGGATCGCGGCCGTCGACCGCGGCGGCGCGGAGCTGCTCTTCGTCCACACCCTGCTGCAGAGCCCCGCCGCCGAGCTCTGCCTCGGCAACGCCCTGCACCCGCGCTGACCGGCCGTGAGTCCGGCAGAGAGGACCGTCATGACCGATTCCGAGTATTACGACCCGCTGGGTCCCGGGCGTCGTGAGAACGAGGACACGCAGGAGAAGCGGATGCCGCGCGGCGTCGTGATCCGGCTGTTCGCCTATCTGGTGGCGGGCCACGTCATCGCGGGCTTCCTCTACCTGCTCTTCGTGGTGGCCGGAAGCAAGTGAGGGCCCGTCACCCGGCGCGCTGTCGCCGGCCGGATCAGCTCGGGTCGAGCAGGCGCTCGCGCAGCCGCTCCCGGGTCTCGGGGGAGACCTTCAGCCCCTGGGCCAGATAGCGGTCGGTCGTTCCCCAGTTCTCCTCGATGGCCGCGAACGCCGCCGCGAGGTAGGCGGCCTCCGCCCCGAAGAGCGGGTTCAGCAGCTCCGTCACCTCGGGAGACATCCCGACCTCGGACATATCGGTGCGCTTCACCTTGTACCGGCGGTGGGGATCGTTGGACTTGAGGTAGTCCGCCTCGATCGCCTCCGGCCCGACGCCGACCGCCAGCAGCGCGATCGCTATCGAGAGACCGGCCCGGTCCTTGCCCGCGGCGCAGTGCATCAGGGCCGGGACGCTGTCCTCGGCCAGGGCGTGCAGCACCCGGCTGTGTTCGGCGGTGCGGTCCTCGATCGTCGAGCGGTACATCCGGATCATGCGCTCGGTGCCCTTGCCGTGCGCGAGGATCGAGCGCAGCTGCTCGATGTTCCCGTCGCGCACCAGCCGCCAGAACTCCGCGCCGTCGGCCGGGTCCGAGAGTGGAATGCTGACATTGCGGACACCGGTCAGCTCGATGTCGTACCCGTCGAGCCGGTGGTCGGCGGAATTGCGGAAGTCGAAGATCGTGTGCAGTCCGAGCCCGCCGAGGAAGGCCGCGTCCTCGGCGGTGGCGTTCGCCAGATGTCCGCTGCGGTAGAGCCGGCCGAAAGCGGTGCGTCGCCCGTCCGTGGTGGGGAGCCCGCCCACGTCGCGGAAGTTGCGGACTCCGGCCAGCGCGGTCTCGGTCGGCGGGACCTGCGGCACCTGTTGCGTCACGGTGGCTCCTGGGATCTCTGGCGTCGGCGCGGCTCGCCGGCGAGGGCGCTCCCGTGACGATACGACATCGATTCGGCGGAAAATCATGATGGCCGCACGCCCCGGTGCGGAAAGCCTCCGGGGCTGGGCTGACCGGGCGTCAGAACAGTCGCCCACACCATGTCCGTATTGGTGCATTTCGCAGAACATGCCCCGCTAATGGGGGAGATGGGATTGCGAAGGTGAGCGGGATCATATCCGTGACGGACCGTGGTGAGCGCGCCCCCGCGTTATCCCGTTCCCCGTACGGAAATACAAGATCCGTAATCCACGGAGTGTGACGGGAAATGCGAAACGATATTGAATAGATGATTCCGGTACGCAACCGATGGCTTGTTCCGCTCGTCCTGGCTCGCTTACGGTCGCCGCAATCCGGACGGACCGCCTAATCCTGCCGCCGCCCGGAATTCGCACCCACCCACTCACGCGTGGCAGGAGCGGGGGAACCAGGTAAGCCGCCGATCCGGAGCGATCCGGACCGGCTCGGGGTGAAGTCGCCGCACGTGCGACCGGGCATCTCCAGCCCGAACCCGACAGCTCACCTCGCAGGCGCCGGAGAGGAACTTCCCCATGCCCGCACAGGGTAAGCACCGTCGTCCGAAGTCCGGCCCGATCTCCCGCGGCGTCCTCGCCGCAGGGACCGGCGGCGCCGCACTCGCCCTCCCGCTCATCGGCGCCACCGTCGCGAGCGCCGCGGACCAGGCCGCTCCGGCGGCGAAGCCCGCCGCCGCCTCGGTCGCCGCCGCGCACACCGCACCGGCCGCCCCCGCCGCGCCGAAGACCGCCCCGAAGACGTACGCCGTCGTCTCCGGCGACTACCTGTCGAAGATCGCGGCCGAGCACCGGCTCAAGGGCGGGTGGGAGAAGCTGTACCAGGACAACCGCTCCACCGTCGGCGAGAACCCCAGCCTGATCCACCCGGGCATGAAGCTGACCCTCGGCGCCAAGGGCTCCGCCCCGGCCGAGAAGTCCGCCGCTCCCAAGGCCGCCCCGAAGAAGGCCGAACCGGCCCCGAAGGCCGCGCCGAAGGAAGCCCCCAAGGGCGACACGATCTCCGCCGACGACTCCGAGGGCTCCGGCAGCTCCGCGCAGACCGGTTCCTCCGAGGCCACCGGCTCCGGCTGGTCGGCCCCGCTCGCCAGCGCCAACGTCACCACCCAGTACCGCGCTTCCGGCGCCAGTTGGTCCAGCGGCTACCACACCGGCTCGGACTTCCAGGCCGCCTCCGGCACCCCCGTCCTCGCCATCGGACCGGGCACCGTGGTCTCGGCCGGCAACAGCGGCTCGTACGGCAACGAGGTCGTCATCCAGCACGAGGACGGCATGTACTCCCAGTACGCCCACCAGTCCTCGCTCGACGTCTCGGTCGGTCAGACCGTCACCGGCGGCCAGCAGATCGGCCTCTCCGGCTCCACCGGCAACTCCACCGGCCCGCACCTGCACTTCGAGGTCCGCACCGGCCCGAGCTACGGCTCGGACGTCGACCCGATCGCGTACCTGCGTCAGCACGGCGTCTCCGTCTGACCGAGTGCGGCGAGAAGCAGGGAGAAGGGCGGTGCGCGGCGGCGCACCGCCCCTCTCTTTATTCCGGCTTTACCAAAAACTGACCGGGTGGTCTATCTCACCACCCGTCAACCCCGTATTACGGTCGCGTAGGTCACATCGGACGATGCAGGATAAGTCCTTGTGGCAGACGATTCGAGAAACAACCAGCAGCACACCATCGGGTCGTACGCGGCGATTGGCGACAGTTTCACCGAAGGCGTCGGCGACCCCGGCCCCGACGGGACCTTCGTCGGCTGGGCGGACCGCTTCGCGGTCCTCCTCGCCGACCGGCTCCCCGCCCCCGACGCGGCGGCCGGCCCCGAGGACTCCCCGCACGGTGACTTCCGCTACGCCAATCTCGCCGTACGCGGACGTCTCCTCGACCAGATCGTCGAGGAGCAGATCCCCCGCGCCAAGGAACTGGCCCCCGACCTGGTCAGCTTCTGCGCGGGCGGCAACGACATCATCCGGCCCGGCACCGACCCCGACGACCTCGCCGAGCGTTTCGAGCGGGCGGTCGCCGACCTGAGCAACGCCGTCGGCACGGTCATGGTCACCACCGGCTTCGACACCCGGGGCGTTCCGGTGCTGCGCCACATGCGCGGCAAGATCGCCACGTACAACGTCCATCTGCGGGCCATCGCCGACCGCTACCGGTGCCCCGTGCTGGACCTGTGGTCGCTCCGTTCGGTCCAGGACCGCCGGGCCTGGGACAACGACCGACTCCACCTGTCGCCCGAGGGCCACACCCGCGTCGCCCTGCGCGCCGCCCAGGTCCTCGGCCACGACGTGCCCGCCGAGCCCGACCAGCCCTGGCCGCCGCAGGCCCAGCGCACCCCCTTCGACGAACGGCGCGACAACATCCAGTGGGCCCGCGAATACCTCGTGCCCTGGATCGGCCGACGGCTGCGCGGCGAGTCCTCCGGCGACCACGTCGAGGCGAAGCGCCCGGACCTGCTGCCGCTGTAGCCGTCGTCGCGGTCACGGCTCCAGCAGGGGAAGCGCACGCCGGGACGGGCTCGACGCGACGAGCCCGTCCGGCGGCGTGCCCGCACCGGGCCCGGCCGGTATCCGCTCCAGGACACCGCCCGCGAACACGTCGTACAGCGGCAGCGACTCCAGATGCACATAGCCGATGTGGCAGTCGCACACGGCGAGCGGACAGGCCCGCGGGCCGAGCGCCCGGCGGTAGCTGCCGTCGTAGAGATTGCCCAGCTCGGCCTTGACGAAGTGACAGCGCCGCACCGTGCCGTCCCCGTCCACCGAGATCACCGACTCGCCCGTGCGACAGGGCAGCCCCGCCGAGCGGTGCGGATCACGGCTGTAGGGGAAGAGCGGATCCAGCTCCGTCCACCGGGCCGCCTCCTCGTCGGTGTACGTGTGGCCCTCGGCGGCGTTCACCCAGAGATAGACCTCCTGCGGCAGCGCCGCCCGCAGCCGCCGCGCCTCCGCCAGATGGGCCTCGAAACCCACCACCCCCACGCTGTAGCGGATCCCGAGCCCGGACAGCTCCCGGCACCGGCCGAGGAACCGCTCGTAGGGCGTCTGCCCCGGGTGGTACGTGCACCAGAGCGCGATCCGCTCCGGATGGGCGTCCGCCAGCCAGTCGGTGCGGCAGCTCAGGTTCGTCTGGATCGCCACCCGGCCGATGTGCGGCAGCCGCGACAGCTCGGTCAGCGCCCGCCGGTACCAGGAGCGCACCAGTCCCTCGCCCCAGGGAGTGAACAGCACGGACAGCCGGTCGCCGGTCTGCGCCGCCGCCCAGAGCGTGAACCGCTCCAGGGCCTCCCGGTCAGCCGTGAGCTGCGCGCGGCTGTCCCGCCGCTTGGCGAACGGGCAGTACGGACAGTCGTAGTCGCAGGAGGCGAGCGGGCCGCGGTAGAGAATCGTCAGGTCCATGTCCGCCTCACTTCCGCTCGTACGCGGACATCGCGGCCCGCACCCCGTGGGAGAACAGCGCCGGACCCAGCGCGTCGGAGTGGGCCAGACCCGCCGGGGACAGCCGCAGCAGGCCGTCCGGCGCCGCCGGGTCCAGCCAGCCCCGGTCCGCGAACCCCGCCAGCTCGGCGGGGAAGTCCGCGCGCGGATCCGTGCCGAACCGGGCCCGGTAGTCCGCCACCGGCAGCCCCGCCGCCTGGAGCAGCGACTGCAGCAGATGCCGACGACGCGCCTCCTCGGCGTCGACGTACCGGCCGACCTCGGCGCGGGAGAAGTCCTCGGTCGAGGTGAAGCGGTCGATGATCGACCGGATCTCCCGCATGTCCACCGCGTAGTCGAAGGAATAGTGCAGGGCCGCCGTGTACGACCGGGCCCCGCAGCCCAGGCCGATCATGCCGTCGGTCTGGCAGGCGTAGTCCTCCGGCCCGTCCTGCGACTCCCGCGGGGCGTCGGCGCGCCGGAACATCCGCATCGACACCTGCTCGTAGCCGTGCGCCAGCAGATGATCCCGGCCCACCGCGTACAGCCGCAGCCGCTGCTCGTCCCAGGCCGCCTGCTCCAGGGCCTCCGCCCGGCCCCCGGCCGCCGCGCCCAGGCGGTGCAGGCCGGTGAGCGGGCGGACGTACAGCGGATACAGATACAGCTCCTCCGGCCGCCAGGCCAGCGCCGCGTCCAGCGAGACGAGCCAGCTGCGCTCGGTCTGCCCGTCGATGCCGTAGATCAGGTCGACGTTCAGCACCGGGATCCGGGCCTCGCGGATCCGGCCGAGCGCCGCCTCCACATCGGCGCGGCGCTGCGGGCGGACCGCCGCCCGCGCCTCCTCGTCCACGAAGCTCTGCACACCGATGCTGATCCTGGTGGTGCCCCGTTCGGCCAGCACCGCCAGCCGGTCCGCCGTCGCCGTGGACGGGGAGGTCTCCACCGACAGCGGCACCGAGCGCAGGTCGGCACCCATCCGCTTCTCCGCTATGTCACAGAGCCGCTCCAGCTCCCCGGCGGTCAGGAACGTCGGCGTGCCGCCCCCGAACGCCGCCGCGGCGAACCGCACCGGCCCCTCGTCGCCCAGCGCCTCCCGGACGGCTGTGGCCTGCCTCTCCAGAGCGTCCAGATAGCGCGTCGTCAGCTCCTCGGGCGCGCCGATCCGGGTGAAGAGGTTGCAGAAGCCGCAGCGGACCTCGCAGAACGGTATGTGGAGGTAGAGGGACAGCGCGTCCTTCGGCTCCGCCGCCCACAGCGCCCGCAGTGACGGGCGGTCCGGCAGCGGCCGGTAGGCCGTCTTGTGCGGATAGGCGTAGACGTAACTCTCGTAGGGCCGGACGGCCGTGGCCGTTGCCGCGGTGCTGCTGGTCATCGGGCGTCCCCCGGATCGAGCGGGTCGAGGAAGAAGTGGGTGTACGGGACGGTCCAGACGGCCGGGTGGCCGAGCCGGTGCCCGGTGTAGCCGTCGTCGCCGTAGGCGGTGCCGTGGTCGGAACAGACGATGGCGAAGCACCGGCGCCGGCTGCTCGCCGCGGCGAAGAGCCGGCCGATGTGCCGGTCGACGTACTCCAGGGCCGCCGCGTGCGTGGCGCGGGAGTCGCCCGCCTCGGGGGTCGCCCCTGGCAGATGGAACCAGTTCGGCTGATGCAGTGCGGACACGTTGACGAAGAGGAACAGCCGCTGTTCCCGGGGGAGCGCCGCGACGACGTCCTCCGCGCGGGCGACCTGCTCCTCGAACGAGGTGGGCGAGGCGACGCCGAAGCCGGGCTCCCAGTGGCTCTCCTGGAACATCCCCGGCAGCACCGAACCCAACGGCCCCCGACCGTTGAAGAAGCCGACCCCGCCGACGCACACCGTGCGATACCCCTCGGCGGCCAGTCCCGACACCAGATCGGGGGTGTCGAACACGAACGTGCCGTCCGCCGTCGTCTCACTGCCCGCGAACCGCGCCGCGAACAGCCGCGGATGCGGCCCCGGGGCGGCGGGGGTCGGCAGGAACCCGGCGAACATCGCCTGGTGGGAGGCGTAGGTGAAGCTGCCCGGAGCATGCCGCTCCTCCCAGCGGCCGCCGGCCAGATGCCGGGCCAGGTTCGGGATGCGCCCGGCGGCCGCCAGCTCGACGGCGACGTCGTGGCGCAGGGTGTCCAGGGTGACGAGCAGCAGATCGTGGCTGCCCACGACCTCGCCCATATCGGGCCTGCCGGACCCCGAGGACTCGGGGGGCGCGGGAGGGTCAGGAAGCGGTGACGGCACGGTGGTTCCTTGCTCGGTCCAGTACGGCGGCGACCTGCGCCGCATAGGTGTCCAGGCCCTCGGCGCCGCTGCCCGACAGACCGGTCAGTCCGGGCAGCAGGTCGCCGAAGGCGTTGACCTCGCCGACGGCGAAACGCCGCCAGCCGGCCGTGGGCAGCAGATCGACGCCCACACAGGGCGTCCCGGGGAAGCAGGCCGCGGTCCGCTCGCACATCGCCAGCGCCTCGCGCCAGCAGCCGCCCGCCGCCGCCACGGCGGCCCGGACCTCGTCGAGGTCTCCGCGCGCGCCGCCGAGATGCAGATTGGTCATGGGGCTCGTGCTCGTCCGCACCACGGCGTGCGTCGCCCGGCCGCCGACCACCACGATCCGCAGATCCGCCGCCCGCCCCCGCTGGGACGCCTTCGGCAGCCAGCGCTCGATGTGCAGCCCGTCCGGGGCCAGCGCGTCCACGACCGCGCCGACCTCCCGTTCCGAGGTGTAGCGCCGGACCCGCAGCGAGTTGAACAGCCGCCCCTGCGCGTCCCGTTCCACCGAGGTGCTCGCCCGGACCCGGCCGGGACCGGCCGTCTCCACCGCCAGCACCCCGGAGGCGGAGGAGCCGTGCGCGAGCTTCACGAACGCCCGGGGCATCCGGTGCTCGCGCAGCAACTCCCGCACGTCGGACCAGCCGCGCACCGGGGCCGCCCCCGGGCCGGACGTCGGCGAGGCGGGCACGGGAACCCCCGCGCCGTCGAGAAGCCCGTGGCACAGCCGCTTGTCGAAGAGCACGGCGATGTCACCGGGGGAGCCCAGCACCTCGGCTCCGGCGGCCGACGCCGCGTCCGCCACCGCGGCCACCGCCGCGGTGAAGCCCGCGTACCACCGGGCGGAGCCCTCCACCCGGGTCGGGTCGTCGACCCCGCGCAGCAGCCGCTCCACCTCGGCGTCCTCGCCGGGCGAATCGATCCGCACGCTCTCGCCGGAACCGAACGCTGCCTCGCCGCGCAGCACCTGGAGCCAGGGCACGACCCGGGCCGCCGGCAGACCGGCGGAGCGCACGGCCTCCTGGAAGAAGGCGACCCGGCGGTTCTCCGGATTGCCGACGACCGCGAAACGCGGCACCGGGCCGCTCCCGGGGCTACTCACTGACCGCGACATAGCGCTCCGGTTCGTCGTCCGGGTCCGCGTAGTCCTCCTCGGCCTCGCCGCCCTCGACCCGGGCCGGGGCGCAGGCGGTCCTGATGCGGTCCAGCATCGGATCGGAGAGGTAGTGGTGGCGCAGGTCGAGCGTGGACAGGTGGTTCAGGGGCTGCCCGTTGAGCAGGGCCTCGCCGCCCGGGTCGCTCAGGGTGCCCATCGACAGCGCCAGGGTCTCCAGCTGGGCGACGACGGGGGCGGAGGCCACGGCGGTGGCGATCTCGTCCTGCAGCTCGCTGTTCTGCAGACCCAGATGGCGCAGCCGGGGGAACACGCCGCCCGACAGGACCGGCCGGATGTCCTCGACGGTGGCATCGCCCCCGTACCACGAGCTGCCGAACCACAGGTCCAGCCGCTCCAGCGCGGGCAGTTCGCTCGCGGCGACCGCCCGCACCACCTCGCCGGGCAGACCGCCGGACTCCAGGCGCAGCGACTTCAGCGCCGGATGGCGCAGCGGGCGCAGCCCCAGCCCCTCGTGGCCGCAGCCGCGCACGCCGAACTCCTCCAGCAGCGGGAGCGCTTCGAGCACCGGGGTGATGTCGCACATGCGCAGCCAGGACACCTCGCATTCCTCGCTCACCACATCGGCGAGGAACAGCGCGCGCAGCGCCGGGAAGCGGTCCGCATCGGCGACGATCAGGTCCATCACCGGGCCGAACGGCGTGTAGTCCTCATGCCACCAGGGCCCAATGACGAGAGCCCGGACCCCGGCCGTGTCGACCGTGTCCAGGAACTGCCGCCACAGGGCGGCGAAGTCCCTCTCCTCGTCGGAGTCGCACTCCAGCCGCCAGGCCACGCTGTCGGCGGCCGGCAGGGCCCCGGACGACAATGCCCCGGTGTGGACCGGCAGCCCGTGGAAGTCGTCGAAATGCTCGATGTCGATGTACGTCATGACGCCCTACTCCGAGACGGCGGTGTAACGGCCCTCGGCGCCCCCGTCGCCCCAGGGCTCGCTCTTCTCGGAGAGGTCGACCCGCACCCCGTGCGGCTCCAGGGCGGAACGCACCCGCTCCTCCATCGCCCCGGTGAGGAAGTGATGGTGGAGGTCGAGGGCCTCCAGATGGGTCAGCGGCTGGCCTTCGAGCAGCGCGGCCGCCCCCTCGTCCCCCAGCGTCCCGTTCGACAGGTCGAGAACCCGCAGCTGGGCGACGACCGGAGCCGAGGCTATGGCCGCGGCGATCTCGTTCTGCACCTCGCTGTTGCGCAGGCCCAGGTGGTACAGCCGGGGGAAACGGGTGCCGGAGAGCAGCGGAGCGAGGTCGGTGACGTCGGTGTTCCCCTCGTAGGCGGACACCCCGAGCCAGAGGTCCAGCCGCTCCAGCGCGGGCAGTTCACTGTCCAGCACACCGCGCACCACCTCGACGGGCAGTCCGCCCGCCTGGATCGTCAGCGACCGCAGCCGCTCGTGCTTCGTCGGCGGGAACAGCAGGTCCGTGCCGCCGCGCACCCCCAACTCCGTCAGCGCGGGGAAGGCTCCCAGCAGCGCCGTCACATCCGACTGTTCGATCCAGGTGATCTCGGCCTGCTCCGCCTCCAGGTCCCCGATGAACACCGCCTCCAGCGAGGTCAGCCGGTCGGCTGCGGCGATCACCAGGCCGATCGGCACGGAGGAGTTCTCCTCGTACGCCTCGCCCCACTGGCCGATGATCAGGGCGCGGACCCCGGCCGGGTCGACCGTGCCCAGGAAGTCGGCGAACTCCTCTTCCCAGGGCCGCTCCCGGCCGTCGTCGCCTCCGTACGGATCGACGGAGACGCGCCAGGCCACGGCGTCCGCGGCGGGCCGGGAGCCCTCGTCGGTCGTGTTCTGGAAGTCGACGGCCGGAAGGCCGCCGAACTCGTGCAGATGCTGCGCACCGTACATGGCCCTGAGCTCCTGATCCTGGGGACTGCTGATGTCCGCAAGGTTTATCAAGCCGCACTGACAACGCCGCGGCCGGGACCCCTCCACGGCCGCCGCCGGGGGCCGTTGTCAGACCCTGCCCGTAGCGTTTTTCGCAGGGTCGGCACAGCGGGTGCCGCGACGAGGGGAGACATCTGTGTACCGGCAGGGCGATGTACTGATCATGGAGCTGGAGGAGTCGGCGGTGCCCGCCCCCTTCCTGGAGGCTCCGGGCGAACTGCGCGACGGGCGGGGGCGGCTGGTGCTCGCCCTGGGTGAGGTCACCGGCCACGCGCACGCCGTGCAGGGCCCCGGCCGGCTGATCCGGGAAGCGGGTCCGTTCGGCCCGATGCTGCTCCATCTCCCCGAGGGCGGGCGGGTGGTGCACGAGGAGCACGCGGTGATCCCGCTCCCCAAGGGCTGGTTCCGCGTCGTGCGCCAGCGGGAGTACGCCCCCGGCGCGATCCGCATCGTCGCGGACTGACCGCAGCCGGCCAGATCGAACACGGACATGCAGACCGAGCAGAGCAGATCAGAGCAGAGCAGGGGACGGGGACAATCGATGAGTGACGCGACATCCTGGCGGAGCGTGGCGGCGGCGACCGGCCGGGCGGACCGGGCGGCGGCCGAGGCCGGTGTGCGGCGCGCCTACCGCACCGCAGGCCTGGCCGAGCCGGACCGGATCATCTGGGCCGCATCGCCCCGGGCCGCCGTCGAGACGGTGGAGAAGCTGGCCGACGCCGGACGGTCGGTGCGCGAGGAGGTCCGCACCCGCCCGTGGGCCGAGGAACGCCGCCGGATGTACGACGAGCTGGGCCCGGCGGGCTGGTCGGCGCTCTGGTCCGCCACCGGAGCCCAGCTCTGGGAGACGACGGCCGCGCTCGCCGAGCGGATACGGACCGGCGTCGTCGCCGACCTGGCGCCCCGGCCCGAGGACGAGGGGAGCGTGCGGCTGGTGCTCCTGGACGCCGTCCTCGGCCAGCACGACGCCGCCTGGCTCGCCGCCTTCGACGGGCGGGGCGACCGGCTGACGGGTCTCGCGGAGGTGGCCCGCAACGCCGGCTGGTGGTGGCCCTACGAGAACGCCGTGGTCATCAGCGAGCGGCCCGACGTCCTCCACCGCGACGAGGCGGGCCGGCTCGACCACGGCGAGGGACCGGCCCTTGCCTACGGGGACGGGTTCGCCCTGCACGCCTGGCGCGGCATGCCGGTTCCCGGCGCGTTCCTGGCCGAGCTGGCCTCCCTCACGCCCGAGCGGATCCGCGCCGAGGAGAACGCGGAGCTGCGCCGCGTGATGCTGGAGTACTACGGCTACGACCGGTATCTCACCGAGTCGGGAGCCGAGCCCGTCCACCGCGACGAGACGGGCATCCTCTGGCGCATCGCGCTCGACGGCGACGAGGACGTGGTGATGGTCGAGGTGGTCAACTCCACCCCCGAGCCGGACGGCACGCACCGTACCTACTGGCTGCGGGTGCCGCCCGCCACCCGGACCGCGAAGGACGGGGTCGCCTGGACGTTCGGACTGGAGGGGACGGCCTACGCACCGGTGCGCCAGACCTGAGGGCCGGGCGGTCAGTCGTCGGCCGGTCAGTCCACGGCCGACGAGCCGGTCAGGGCCGCGAGGCCGATGCCCAGCTCGCGGGCGAGCGCCTCGTCGGTCCACCGCAGCATGGTGGACCGGGAGAGCGGACCCGCGTACGAGGTCGTCTGCACCGCCATCCCGTCCAGCAGGGCCGTCAGCCGCCAGGCCGCCGACCGGGGATCCTCGCACCGGAACTCCCCGGCGGCGGCGCCCTCCTCGATGACCTGGGCCAACTCCGCCTTCCACCGCTGGTCCAGATCGCCCGCGACCTCACGCAGGACGGGGTCGCGCAGGGAGACCGCCCAGCCCTCGATCCACAGCCGCCAGCCCTTGGCCTGTCCGGTCGGCGCATACCACCGCACGGCCGCCCGCAGCCGGCGCACGGCGGTGGTGCGCCGGGCCAGCAGCCTGCGGAGATGGGCGAGGTCGGCCTCCGCCGCGTACGCGAACGCCGCCGCGACCAGCTTCTCCTTGGTCGAGAAGTGGTAGAGCACGAGTGCGTTGCTCACGCCCAGCACCGAGGCCACATCGGCGATCCGCACGGAGGAGACCCCGCGGACCTCGATCTGCTCCACCGCCGCGCGCAGCAGCTCCTCACGCCGCTCCGCAACGTTCAACCGGACTCTTGCCACCGAGCCACCTTAACCAACACGCCAGGTCAGCGATGGCGGGCGGCCGCCCGCCGTGACCGGGCGGGCGCGATGATCCGGAATCCTCGGACCGGCCCGGACGTTGGATTCTGCATGACGCGAATCGAACCGGCACAGGAAGCGCTGCTCCGCCTCGTCGGCGAGCACGACGGCGGTGTTCTGGTCACTCTGAAGCAGGACGGACGGCCCCAGCTGTCCAACGTCAATCACGCCTACTACCCCGAGGAACGGGCGATCCGCGTCTCGATCACCGAGGGCCGGGCCAAGACCCGCAACCTGCGCCGCGACCCCCGGGCGAGCTACCACGTCACCAGCGACGACCGCTGGGCCTGGACCGTCGTCGACGCGACCGCCGAGCTCACCCCGCCCGCCGCGGCGCCCGACGACGCCACCGTGGAAGCCCTCATCACCCTCTACCGGGACGTCAAGGGCGAGCACCCCGACTGGGACGACTACCGGCGGGCCATGGTCGAGGACCGCAGGGTGCTCCTCACCCTGCGCATCGACCACGTCTACGGGCAGCGGCGTGGCTGACGCCGCCACTGGCCCGATCGGCTGCCCCGTTCAGCATCCACTGGTCGCCCTGTCGTACAGCACGACCATAATGAGACGACACCGACTCCCTCAGGAGATGTTGTGACCGGCGCTGACTACTTGCTTCCGCTCCGTACGAAACTGCGCTCGATGCGCACCGAGTCCTTCGGGGCCGATCCGGCCGGAGCGCGGATGGAGCGCATCCGCCGCTCGCCCCATTTCGTCGACGGGGTGTTCCAGAACCCGGTGGGCGCCCGGACCAGGCCCTCCGGGTCCACCGTCGAGTTCGCCAAGATCTACTTCCAGAAGGAACAGCGGGCCCGCCGGACGCCGCGGGGCACCATCCCGGTCCACCCGACGACCCTCGCCGATCTGGCCGCACCGCCCGCCTCCGGTCTCCGGCTGACCTGGATGGGCCATTCCAGCGTGCTGGCGGAGATCGACGGCCGACGGATCCTGTTCGACCCGGTCTGGGGCGAGCGCTGTTCCCCGTTCCCGTTCGCCGGGCCCAAGCGCCTGCACCCCACTCCGCTGTCGCTGGCCGCGCTCGGACCCGTCGACGTGGTCGTGATCTCCCACGACCACTACGACCACCTCGACCTGCCGACGATCCGCGCCCTGGCCGGCACCGACACCGTCTTCGCCGTGCCGCTCGGCGTCGGGGCCCATCTGGAGCGCTGGGGCGTCCCCGCCGACCGGATGCACGAGCTCGACTGGAACGAGACCGCGACCGTCGCCGGCATCAGCCTCACGGCCACTCCCGCCCGTCACTTCTGCGGTCGCGGGCTGCGCAACCAGCAGCACACCCTCTGGGCGTCGTGGGCCGTCGTGGGCCCGGAGCACCGGATCTACCACAGCGGGGACACCGGCTATTTCCCCGGCTTCCGCGACATCGGGGCCGAGCACGGCCCCTTCGACGCCACCATGATCCAGATCGGTGCGTACTCGGAGTACTGGCCGGACATCCACATGACCCCCGCCGAGGGCATGCGCGCGCACCTGGACCTCCAGGGCGGCCGCCCGCACGGTGTGCTCCTGCCGATCCACTGGGGCACCTTCAACCTGGCGCCCCACGCCTGGGCCGAGCCGGGCGAGTGGACCAAGGACGCGGGCGAGGCGGCCGGGCAGTCGGTGGCGTTCCCCCGGCCGGGCGAACCGTTCGAGCCGGCCGGAGCCCTGCCCGTGGAGCCGTGGTGGCGGCCGCTGTCCACGTCGCTCGCCCGCCCGTGGCGCCTCACGGAGGAGCCGACCGCCCCCGGTCCCGGCCCCGCACCGGCGGCACGGGGCGATCTCGACCTCGCCGGGGAGCGCTGACCGCGAGCGGGACCCACGGCACGGGGCCGCCGCCGGTCCGCCCGGCGGCGGCCGCATCGCGGCTCGGCCCGGCCGGGACACCGCGGAGCACACGATCGCGTCCGGGCTCATGGCGGCGGCGGCCCGTCGGCCGGGCTCAGCAGCGGCCCTCCTCGACGGTGACGGAGAGGGTGACCGTGACGCTCTCCGTCGCCGCCTCGGGCTCCGGCGGCGACACGCTCAGACAGAACGTGGCGTCGACGTCCTTCGCGGTGACCTCGAACCGGTCGACGGAGCGGTCCGCGTCCTTGTCGTAGGGATCGTTCGCGTCGTCCACGTACACCCCGCCGCCGGACGAGGGGCCTTCGCCGCTCTCCTCCACCGCGTCGCGGATCAGGCTGTCGTAACCGCCGGTCCACGAGCTGAAGGTGTGCGGCTCCGACTCGATGTCCCGGACAGCCGCGTGGACCGCGTCGCGCAACTCGCCCTCGCTCCAGGCGGAACTCGCGAAGAGGTAGTAGAGACCTCCGGCGGCGAACAGCAGCGATCCGATGATGAGGCCTACGCCGATCGGATTGTTCGAGTTGTAGACATAGCGATTCGTTCCCCATTTAGAGCGGATGAATATCGGCTCGTCGTCATGACCCTTGCTCATGCCCGGGAGCCTAAGGGCTGTCCCGCGGTGGCTGCGGGCCCGCGATGTGCTTCCGACCCCGCCCGGGACGCAACGATCGGCGCCCGGCGCGCGTCTCATCGGGCGTGATGGATCTTCCTGAGTCCTCGAACCCTGTCGACCCCTCTGACGAGGACGAGAGCGTGCGTCCCGGCCCGCTGTGGCGCCATGCGCTGTGGGTGGCGGCCGTCACCGCCGCCGGGGTGGCGCTGGGATGGGTGGGTGCCCTGTTCCGGATCGGCCCCGAGGAGTACGGCATGCCGCCCGCCGCTCCGGGAGCGCTGTGGCCCTATCTGACCGCCTGGGCCGTGATCGGCCTGGTGCTGGCCGCCGTGCTGCGGTGCGTGGCGGCCAGGGTTCCGGTCTACTCCCCGGAGAAGGCCGCCATCGGTCTCATCCTGATCGGCACGCGTCTCTCCCTCGGCTGGCGTCCGGAGCCCCTGGAAGTCGGGGGCCTGGCAGCGGTCGGACTGCTGGTGGTGGCCCTCTGGTGCGTCGTCGCCCTGCGCGGAGCGGCGGTCGTACGACGGGCCGAGAACGCATCGAGCGCCGCCTGACCTGAGGGCCGTCCCCTCCCCGCCGGGCCCGACGGGGAGGGGACGGCCCTCAGGTCCCCCTGCGGTGGGCCGAGGGAACCTCGTACGACACGCCGCCCGCTCCGGCGTCGGTGCCGGGAGACACGCCCGGCCCGCGGGGCACACTGGGGCAGCCTCCCCCGAACCCCGTACGAAGGAGCATGCCGTGGCACTCACCCGTGAAGAGCGCGAACAGTTCCTCGCCGAACCCCATGTCGCCGCCCTGGCCGTCGCGTCGCCGGGCAGCGACCGGGCCCCGCTCAGCGTGCCCATCTGGTACCAGTACGCGCCGGGCGGCGAGGTGCGCATCCTCACCGGCCGCACCTCGCGCAAAGCCGGACTGATCGAGGCCGCGGGCCGGTTCACGCTGCTGGTCGACCGGCTGGAGCCGACCATCCGGTACGTGTCCGTCGAGGGGCCCGTCGTCGACACCCGGCCCGCCACGCGCGCGGATCTGGAGGAGGTCTCGGCGCGCTACCTCCCGGCCGAGAAGGTCGCCGGTTACGTGGACTTCGCCTGGGAGAACCACGGCGAGCAGGTGGTGATCACCCTGCGGCCCGAGCGCTGGGTCAGCTCGGACCTCGGCCAGGTCTGAGCCCCGGTCGTCCGGCCCACGCCGTGGCGTCCGCCTGCGCGGGGCCGTCCCGGCGGGCTTTCCGCGTGTGGCGGCGTCCGCACGGGGGAGGCGTGTCCCATGCACTCCTGGAATCTTCACGACATGCCCGACCTCAGCGGCACCACCGCCGTGGTCACCGGTGCCAACAGCGGCATCGGCGCGGTGACCGCTCTTGTCCTGGCCCGTTCGGGGGCCCGTACCGTCCTCGCCTGCCGGGACCCGGAGCGCGGCCGGCGCGCCGTGGACGCCGTCCGCCGCGCCGCCCCCGGCGCGGACGCGCGGCTCGTCCGCCTGGATCTGGCCGATCTGAGCAGTGTGGCCGAGGCGGCGGAGGCCATCGCGAAGGAGGTCGACGGGCGGCTCGACCTCCTGGTGAACAACGCCGGAGTGATGGCCCTGCCCCCACTCCGTACGGCGGACGGGTTCGAGATGCAGTTCGGCACCAACCACCTGGGCCATTTCGCCCTGACGATCGGACTGCTGCCCGTCCTCGGAGTCCGGGGCCCGGCGCGCGTGGTGACCCTCTCCTCAATCGGACACCGCATCGGCCACATCGACCTCGACGACCTCAATGCCGAGCGCGCGTACAGCAAGTGGCGGGCCTACGGCCAGTCCAAGCTCGCCAACCTGCTGTTCACCGGAGAGCTGGACCGGCGGGCCCGCGCCGCCGGCCGGGACCTGGTCGCGGTGGCGGCCCATCCCGGCCTGTCCGCAACGGAGTTGGGGCAGGCGGGGCCGCGTCTGGCCGGGCGGAACTGGGCCGCGAAGCTGGAGCGGACCTCGCGCCTGTACACCCAGCCCGCCTCCGTGGGGGCGCTGCCCGTTCTGTACGCGGCGACGCTGCCGGACGCCCCGGGCGGCTCCTACTACGGCCCCGCCCGCCTGGGCGAGACCCGGGGCGCCCCCGCACCCGCCCGGAAGTCGCGGCGAGCCCAGGACGCCACCATGGCGCGGGCGCTGTGGGACGCCTCGGCCCTCCTGACGGGGCTGGACGCCGACGCCGTGTGACGCGTCGTTCGGGGGCGTCGGAAAACAAGTCGTTCGGCCTTGGGGCGGGTTGGTAGGAAGGGGCGATGGACACCGACGCGCTGGATCCCCTGGACCGTCTGATCGCCGAGCGAGCCTGCGAGCGGCTGGTCGTCGAGTTCGTCCACAGGCTCGACCTCGGTGAACCGGGCACGGTGGCCGAGCTGTTCACCCCCGACGGGATCTGGGAGTGGGCCGAGGGGGACCGGAGGATCGAGGGCCGGGACGCCCTGCGCGCCTACTTCGGGGGCCGCCCCGCCGACCGGCTCTCGCGCCGGCTGTGCACCAACATCCTGGTGACCCCGACGTCCGCCTCGACGGCGACCGCGAGCACGTACTTCACGACGTACCGCGTCGACGGTCACACCGGCGGCATGGTGCCGCCGCGCCCTCCCACGCAGGTCGGGCACTACGAGGACACGTTCCGGGTGGTCGAGGGCCGGTGGCTCCTCGCCGCGCGGGCCCTGTTCCTCGACTTCGGCGGCCCGACCGAACGGCTGGAACCGGCGGACGTTCCGCGCCGGATGTAGGTCAGGAGAGACGCCCGGTGCCCGGCAGGAGGACCTGCCGGGCACCGGGCGACGTACCGGACGAGCGCGCCGGGGTCAGACCGCCGGGGCCGGGTAGGTCGGGTACTCCACCCCGGAAACGTGCTGGACGACCCGGATCACCTGGCACGAGTAGCCGAACTCGTTGTCGTACCAGAGGTAGAGGATCGCGTTGTCGCCGTCGACCTTGGTGGCGCCCGCGTCGACGATCGAGGCGTGGCGCGAGCCGATGAAGTCGCTGGAGACCGCGTCGGGCGCGCTGATGAAGTCGATCTGCCGCTTGAGCGGCGAGGCCAGCGACACGTTGCGGAGGTAGTCGAGGACCTCCTCGCGGGTGGTCTCGCGCTCCAGCCGCAGGCTGAGGATCGCGATCGAGACGTCCGGCACCGGGACGCGGATCGAACTGCCGGTGATCGGCGCGTCGAGCTCGGGCAGCGCCTTCGCCACGGCCGAGGCGGCCCCGGTCTCGGTGATGACCATGTTGAGCGCCGCCGAACGGCCGCGACGGTCCGAGTCGTGGTAATTGTCCAGCAGGTTCTGGTCGTTGGTGTAGGAGTGGACCGTCTCCACATGCCCGCGCAGAACGCCGTACTCGTCCGCCATCGCCTTCAGCGGCGGCACGATCGCGTTGGTCGTGCAGGACGCGCAGGACAGGATCCGCTCGTCCGGCTTGACCGTGTCGTGGTTGACGCCGTGCACGATGTTCGGGACGTCGCCCTTGCCCGGCGCGGTGAGCACGACCTTGGCGATGCCCGCTTGGAGGTGCTTGGAGAGGCCCTCGCGGTCGCGCCACCGGCCGGTGTTGTCGATCAGGATGGCGTCCTTGATGCCGTACGCCGTGTAGTCGACCGTCGTCGGGTCGTCGGAGTAGATCACCTTGATCTCGTTGCCGTTGGCGATGATCTTGCTGTTCGCCTCGTCGACGGTGATCGTGCCCTGGAACTGGCCATGGATGGAGTCGCGCCGCAGCAGCGAGGCGCGCTTGACGATGTCCTGGCCGGAGCCCTTGCGGACGACGATGGCCCGCAGGCGCAGGCCGTTGCCCGAGCCGGCCTTCTCGATGAGCAGCCGGGCCAGGAGCCGGCCGATGCGGCCGAAGCCGTACAGCACGACGTCACGCGATTCGCGGCGCTCGATCTTGTTGGCGCCCGTCGCCCCGGCGACGGCCTCGGCGGTGAACTCCTCGACCGAGAGTCCGTGCCCGCCGGCCCGGTACGTCGCGGCCAGCATGCCTATGTCGATCTGGGAGGGGCCGAGGTCGAGCGTCGTCAGGGCCCGCAGGAACGGCATCGTCTCGGTGACCGAGAGTTCCTCACCGGCGATCTGCCGGGCGAAGCGGTGGGTCTTGAGGATGCTGACCACCGACTTGTTCACCAGGGAGCGGCTGTGCAGCAGGACGTTGACGTCCTGCTCGCGGTGCAGCTTCCCGATGATCGGGATCATCGACTCCGCGATCTCCTCGCGGTGCATCCAGTTGGTGAACGAGTCGTCATTGACAGTCACAAGTTTATCTTTCGAGCTAGGCGGCGCTCATATGGTAACCGGCCGCCTTCGTGCCCCTTCGGGCGGTGCCCTACCTGCGGGTAAACCCGGATTCGACACCGGTTGGGCGGGCCCGGCGCGCGCGAAGTGTCCAGCATGCGGGCAGCCGCCGATGGCGGGGAACGATTCGGGGTCAAGGCGGTGTAATCGGGCGCGCGTGCGAGAGGTCATACCAGAGTGGGACGGATGGCGGGCAAGTTCGACAACTGCCCGTCGCGCATACGTCATTGACGACTACCGTGTGTGCCCGGTGATCAACGGTGGGCTCATAACTTTCGGGCCTGCCCGACCGATGACCCGAGCCTGACCGACCACCGTAGGGGCCACCTCATGGACGCCGGCACGACCGCCGATCCCCGGTGCCCCCTGTACCGAGGACGCTGATGTCTCAACTTCGCGCACCCGACGCGCGACCGGACCGCCGTGAGGGCGGGCGGCACGGCCGCCCCGGCACGCGCGCCCACTCGGCCACGAGCAGGCCGCGCGCCGCACAGCCTTCCCTCGACGCCCGCATCCGCCCCCAGCTGCTGCGGACCGCGCTGCTCCCGGCCGTCGCCGCTGTGCTCAGCGGCGCCGCGGCCGTCATCTTCACCGTCCGCGCCGGAGCCGTCGGCTCCTCGCCCAGCCTCTGGGCCGCGCTCGGTGGATCCGGCGCCCTGGCCGTCGCCGCCGTCGCCGCCGCCTACCTCGGCGCCAACCGCGTCGCCGGCCAGGTGCTCGACCGGGCCCTCGCGCTCCGCCGCGCCAGCGCCCAGGGCCAGGCCGAACTGCAACGGGTGGTGGAACAGCTCCGCGGCGGGGAAGCCGTCGCCGAGCGGCGGCCCGCGCAGCCACCCCCGCCCGGGGCCGACGCCTTCGACCTGCTCGGGCAGGAGATGGCGCGGGCCCAGGAAGCCGCCGTCGCCGCCGTCGTCCAGGCGTCCCAGCTCTTCAGCAGCACCGGCAACGAACAGAAGGTCGAGGTCTTCGTCAACCTCGCGCGACGGCTGCAATCCCTCGTCCACCGCGAGATCCAGATCCTCGACGAGCTGGAGCACGAGGTCGAGGACCCCGACCTCCTCAAGGGCCTCTTCCACGTCGACCACCTCGCCACCCGGATCCGCCGCCACGCGGAGAACCTCGCCGTCCTCGGCGGGGCCGTGTCCAGGCGGCAGTGGAGCAACCCGGTCACCATGACCGAGGTGCTCCGCTCGGCCATCGCCGAGGTCGAGCAGTACCCCCGGGTCAAGCTGGTCCCGCCGATGGACGGCACCCTGCGCGGCCACGCCGTCGCCGACGTGATCCACCTGCTGGCCGAGCTGGTCGAGAACGCCACGGTGTTCTCCGCCCCGCACACCCAGGTGCTGCTGCGCGTCCAGCACGTCACCGCCGGGCTCGCCCTGGAGGTCGAGGACCGCGGCCTGGGGATGCCCGACCACGAGCAGAAGCGGATGAACGCCCTGCTCTCCGACCCCGACCAGGTCAACGTCGCCCACCTGCTCCAGGACGGCCGGATCGGCCTGTTCGTCGTCTCGGCCCTGGCCCGCCGCCACGGCATCGCCGTCCGCCTCCAGAGCAACATCTACGGCGGTACGCAGGCGGTGCTGGTCCTCCCGCAGTCGCTGCTCGGCACCGACCCCGACGCCCCGCCGTCGTCCGACGCCGTGCCCGTGCCGCCCCCCGGCGCCGTGCACCGGCCCCCCGTCGAGGCCGGGACCCCCGCCCCCGCGCAGCAGAGCGGAACGACCGGGCCGGCGGTTCAGGCCCAGGCGTCCACGGGCGGCGCGCACCCGATGCCCGGCCACCCGCGGAACGGCCGCCCGCAGCCGCCGGCGGACGGGGCCCCGCCCCTTCCGCTGCGCGCCGAGCGCATCGACCGCCCCACACCGCCCGCCTCCTCTCCCGAGCGCGTCGACCTGCCCGCACCGGCCGCCCGCGAGCGCGAGGAGAGCCCGGCCCCGCCCCCCTCCCGTCCCGTCCTGCCCAAGCGGACGAACCAGGAGCACCTCGTACCGCAGCTGCGGGAAGCACCCGTCCCGCGCGTCGAGGACGAGCACGCCCTGCACGACCCGGGTCTCATGGCGGCCTTCCGGCGCGGCGTCGACCTCGCCGAGGCCCGGACCGCCCAGGAGGAGGGCCCCGACGGCGGATACGCGGTCCCCGGTGGCCCGGTCCCCGGCGGGCAGACCGCGCTGGACGCCCCCCTGGAGTCCCTCTCGCCCCTTCCGGTACGCGGAGGAGCCACCGCCCCGCCCGACCGTCCCGCCCCGGCCCGGGAGCCGCGGCCGGACCACGCCCTGCCCGCGGGCGGCCTGCCCGTACCGGACAGCTACCCGCCCGACGCGTATCCGCCCGATCTCTTCCTGCCGGGTCAGGCCGTCCCGGAACCCCGAAAAGACACCACCTTCAAGGAGTAGACACCATGACGAGCGACATGCCGTCCGGTCAGGTCTCGGACCTGGACTGGCTGCTGAGCGGACTGGTCCAACGCGTGCCGTACACGCGCAGCGCGGTCCTGCTCTCCGCCGACGGGCTGGTGAAATCCGTGCACGGCATGGATCCCGACAGCGCCGACCACATGGCCGCCCTGGCCGCCGGCCTGTACTCGCTGGGCCGCAGCGCCGGGGCCCGCTTCGGGGACAACGGGGACGTCCGGCAGGTGGTCGTCGAACTGGACTCCACGCTCCTGTTCGTCTCCACCGCCGGATCCGGCACCTGTCTCGCCGTCCTCTCCGGGCGCGAGGCGGACGCCGCGGTGCTCGGCTACGAGATGGCGATGCTGGTCAAGAGCGTCCGCCCCTATCTGACGACCCCGCTGCGGCAGCCGGCCGGGGCGCCGTTCACTCCGGGGCTCTGAGCATGCCGGCCCCGCAGGACGGGCCCCTGCTCGACGACGCGGCCGGCCGGCTGATCCGCCCGTACACGATCAGCAACGGCCGCACCCGGCCGTCCACCGCGTTCGACCTGCTCTCCCTGATCATGGCCACGGGCATCGAGCCGGACATCCCGCTCGGTCCGGAACACACCGTGGCCCTCGGAATGTGCGAAGGGCCGATGTCCGTCGCCGAGATCGCCGCACACCTCCGGCTGCCCGCGGTCGTCGCCAAGGTCATCCTCTCCGACCTGGTCGCCTGCGGCGCGGTCACCGCGCACGCTCCCGCCTTCCAAGACATGCCCACCGACCGATCCCTGCTGGAGGCAGTGCTCGATGGTTTACGACGACAGCTCTGACCGCACCGGAACCTCCGAGTTCTTTCCCGTCGCCCTCAAGGTCCTGGTCGCCGGCGGATTCGGCGTCGGCAAGACGACGTTCGTGGGCGCCGTCAGCGAGATCGCCCCGCTGAGCACGGAGGAACTGCTCACCCAGGTCAGTGTGGGGACGGACAACCTGGAGGGCGTCGAGTCCAAGACGGCCACCACGGTCGCCATGGACTTCGGCCGCATCACCCTCTCCGAGCAGCACGTGCTCTATCTGTTCGGCACGCCGGGCCAGGAGCGCTTCTGGTTCATGTGGGACGAGCTCTCCCAGGGCGCGCTCGGAGCCGTCGTGCTGGCCGACACCCGCCGCCTCGCCGAGTGCTTCGGCGCGGTCGACTTCTTCGAACGCCGCGGCATCGGATTCATCGTCGCCGTCAACGAGTTCGACGGCGCCTACCGCTACGAGCCGGACGAGGTCCGCGCCGCGCTCGACCTCGGACCCGAGGTGCCCGTCGTCCTGTGCGACGCCCGGATCGCCAGCTCCGGCACCGGCGCCCTCGTCACGCTCGTACAACACCTCATCAACGCCACCACGGCGCCCGCCCCACTGCAGACCTTCGGAGCCCACCCGTGACATCCTTCGCCACCGGCCGGATGCTCCTGACGCCCACCGACCGGCACGGCCCGGCCCGCGCACAGCGGCTGCGCAAGCTGGATCTCGGCGAACGCCCCGACGCCTCCTTCGACGACTTCGACGCCTTCGCCGACAAGGTGGCCGAAGTCACCGCCACCCCCTTCTCGATGGTCAACTTCATCGACGAGAACCGGCAGTTCTTCGCGGGGCTGCACACTCCGACGGGCAACCGCGGTGGCCAGGACCTCGGTTCGGCCGCGGCGGGCAGCCATCGCAGCAGCCGGTACATGGCCCGCGACCACGGCTACTGCCCGCACGTCCTCGTACGGCGCAAGGCCCTCGTCCTGGACGACGTGTGCGACTACCCGCGCTTCGCGGGCAATCCGGTGGTGGACGACATAGGCATCCGCTCCTACCTCGGGGCGCCGCTGATCGACCGCACCGGCGTCGCGCTGGGCACCGTCTGCGCCGTCGACACCGTGCCGCGCCCCTGGGGGCGGGCCGGGCTCGACACCATCAAGTCGCTCGCCCATGAACTCGTCCGCCAGATCGACCACCGGGAGGACCCCCACCCCCTCTGACGCGCCCCTGCGCCGGCGGTGCGTTTCTCAACTCCCGGGCGGGGCGCCGGTGCTGCCCCGCAGGACCACATTCCCCTCGATCCGCAGCACCCGGGAGCGCCCCGCCCCCGACGGTGTCCGCAGGGCGAGGGCGATCACCTGCTCGCCCATCTCCGTGAGCGGCAGCGCCACCGTGGTCAGCGGCGGTGACACCTCCCGTACGACGGGGATGTCGTCGAACCCCGCCAGCGACATGTCCTCGGGGACGCGAACGCCGGCCTCCCGCAGCGCGGCGAGCGCGCCGACGGCCATCACATCGGTCACCGCGAACAGACAGGTCGGCCGTGGCCCCCCGGCGGCCAGCAGCTGCCGTGTCGCCGCGTGCCCGCCCTCGCGGGTGAACGCGCCCCGCACCACCCGCTCCAGGGTGATCCCCGCCCCGGCGAGCCCCTCGCGGAACCCCGCCAACCGGTCGGCCACCGTGGTCAGTTCGGGGGGCCCGCTGAGCACCGCGAAGTCCCGGTGCCCCAGCGCCACCAGCGAGGCCGCGAGCGCCGCCGCCCCGGCCCGGTTCTCCGGCTGCACGGTGTCCACCCGCATGCTCCGGTGCCGGCTGACCACCGCGACCCGCCCGCCCGCCCGGACGTACGGATCCAGCTCCGCGTCCATCGCCCGCTCCCAGGCCCGGTCCTGGAAGCCGGAGCCGATCAGCAGGATCGCCCGCGCCCGCTGGGCCCGCAGCATCGAGACGTACGCGATCTCCCGGGCCGGTTCGCGGAAGGTGGAGGCGAGCATCACCAGCAGGTCCTGCTCGGCGGCCGCGCGCATCACCCCGCCGGCGATGCCCGCGAAATAGGGGTCGCCGACGTCGTGGCAGATCAGACCCACCGTACGGTTGCCCTCGGGGCTCGCGAGGGCCTGGGCGTGGGCGTTGGGGATGTAGCCGAGGAGGTCGGCGGCCGCGCGGACCCGGCCGCGCAGATCGTCGCGGACCCGGGTGGTGCCGTTGAGCGCACGGGACGCGGTGGCGAGCGAGACGCCCGCCTCGCGCGCCACCGCGTCCAGCGTCACATGGGCGGCGGGGGCCCGTCGTCGCGTATCGGGGTGGACCGGTGTTTCCCGTTCACTCAACTCGACCCCCAGGGGTGCGGTGGTGGCAGGGCCCCGAAACTTCGGGACGACCTCTTGACCGTGCGAGGGAGCAGTCATTAGCGTGGCGGCACCTTACCAGAAAGCGCTTTCTGAAAGCGCCTTCACGGTACGGGTCCGCAGCATCGCAGCATTGCCCAGCTCTCCACAACTACCCGCGAAGTACCAGGGAGTTCACCGTGAGCCAGAGCGCTTTGGCCAAGCGCCCCGCCGATGTGGCAGGGGTCGCTCGCAGGGACGGCCCCACGACCGGGGAGCGGCTCGCCCGCGCGGCGGAGCAGAGCTGGCGGCCCGTCGCCCTGCTGCTGGTCGCCCTGGTGGTCTGGTGGGCGATCGCGGCCGCCGAGCTGATCGAGCCCTATCTCGTGCCGTCGCCCGGTGCGACGCTCGACGTCCTGACCTCGAAGACCGGGTACCTCTGGCAGCACACCTGGGTGACGACGTACGAGACGCTTCTCGGCTTCGTCATCGCGGTCGCCGTCGGTGTGCTCGCCGCGGTCGTGATGGTCTACTCCTCGACGGTGGAGCGCACGCTCTACCCGATCCTGCTCTTCGCCCAGGTCGTGCCGAAGATCGCCATCGCCCCGCTGTTCGTGGTGTGGCTCGGGTTCGGCATCGCCCCCAAGATCCTGATCGCCGTGCTCATCGCCTTCTTCCCGGTGGTGATCTCGATGGTCACCGGGCTCAAGGCCGTGGACCCGGAGATGCTCCAACTGTCCGCCACCATGGGGGCGAAGCCCTGGCAGACCTTCGTGAAGATCCGGTTCCCCGCGTCTCTTCCGCACCTGTTCTCCGGACTGAAGGTGGCCGTCACCCTCGCGGTGACCGGCGCGGTCGTCGGGGAGTTCGTCGGGGCGAACGAGGGGCTCGGCTACGTCATCCTCCAGGCCAACGGCAACCTCGACACCCCGATGCTCTTCGCGGGGCTTCTGGTGATGTCGCTGATCGGCGTCGTGCTCTTCGTCGTCGTCGAGATCGCCGAGAAGCTGCTCCTGCCGTGGCACGCCAGCCGCCGGGAGTCCTCGGCTACCACCACGTTCTGAATCCCCGTTGCGAGAAGGGCCAGCCCATGCATGCGCGCAGACTCCTGATCGGTGTCGTACCCCTCGCCCTGGTGGCCGCCACCGCCTGCGGCGGCGAGGACGCGTCGACCAGCACCAGTGACTCCGGCAAGAAGCTGGACAAGGTCACGCTGACGCTCAACTGGTATCCGTACGGCGAACACGCGCCGTTCTACTACGGCAAACAGCAGAAGATCTTCGAGAAGCACGGCATCGACCTGGACATCCGGGCGGGCCAGGGCTCCCAGAAGACGGTCCAGGCGACGGCCGCCGGGCAGACCGACTTCGGCTGGGCCGACACCCCGGCCCTGCTCGCGGGCGTCGACCAGGGTGTGAAGGTGAAGAGCCTCGGCGTCTTCCTCCAGACCACTCCGGCCTCCGTGCAGTCCTTCGACGCGAAGGGCATCGAAGGGCCCGCCGACCTGAAGGGGCGGACGATCGCCGGGACGGCCGGGGACGCGCTGTCCAAGACCTTCCCGATCTTCCTGAAGAAGAACGGCCTCGGCGAATCGGACGTCACCGTCCAGAACACCGACCCGGCGGGCAAGATCGCCGCGGTGATCTCGGGGAAGACCGACGGGCTGCTCGGCTACGCGAGCGACCAGGGTCCCACCATGCAGGACAAGGCCAAGAAGCCGGTCTCCTACCTCCGCTTCTCCGAGCACGGCCTGAACTTCTACTCCAACGGGCTGCTCGCCGGACAGAAGATCCTCAGCTCGAAGCCGGAGGTGTCGCAGCGCATGGTGAAGGCGGTCAGCGAGGCCTGGGCGGCCGCCGCTAAGGCGCCCGAGCCGGCCGTCGCGGCGATGGAGGGGGCATCCGAGCAGCTGCCGCCGAAGACCGTGCTGTCCGAGCAGTTCGCGACGACGCTGACCCTGCTGCACACGGCGGCGACCGAGGGCAAGGCGCCCGGCGTCAACACCGAGGCGGACTGGCAGCAGACCATCGACGTGTTCGCCGAGGCCGGCATGGTCACCTCGCCGAAGGCCGTGGGCGAGTACTGGGACACCGACACGGCGCTGAAGGGATGACGATGCCGGAACAGCAGACGACGCCGCGCGCCCCGTCCGCCACCGGGGCAGGCCCGGCGGCCGGGGTCCGGCTCGCGGACGTGGCGGTCCGGTTCCGCAGCAAGAAGCGCGATGTCACCGCGCTCAGCGATGTGTCCCTGGACGTGGCGCCGGGCGAGTTCGTCGCCATCGTCGGACCGTCGGGGTGCGGCAAGTCCACCCTCCTCAAACTGGTGGCCGGTCTGCTCACCGCCTCCTCGGGGGACGTCCTGCTCGGCGGCGAGCGCGTCACCGGGCCCCGGCACGACATCGGTTACGTCTTCCAGCGTGCGGCCCTGCTGGAATGGCGGTCGGCGCTGCGCAACATCCTGCTCCAGGCCGAGATCCGCCGTATGGAGCCGGCCCAGGCGCGCGGCCGGGCCGACGAGCTGATCCGGATGACAGGACTGACCGGATTCGAGGACGCCTACCCGCACGAGCTCTCCGGCGGCATGCAGCAACGCGTCGCGCTCTGCCGTGCGTTGCTGCACGAGCCGCCGGTCCTCCTGATGGACGAGCCGTTCGGCGCGCTCGACGCCCTCACCCGCGAGCAGATGAACACCGAGCTGAACCGGATCTGGCGGAGCACCGGCACCACGGTCCTGCTCGTCACCCACTCCATCTCGGAGGCCGTCTACCTGGCGGACCGGGTCGTGGTGATGAGCCCGCGTCCCGGCACCGTCACGGAGATCATCGAGGTGGGCCTGCCCGCGGAGCGCGACTACAGCGAAACGCTGGGCCGCCCGGAGTTCCGGGCCGCGGCGGCGCACATCCGCGACCTGCTGGGGGCGGTGTCCGCGCAGGACTGAGGGGATTGAGGGGCGAGAAGGAAGGGGTACGTGCCGGGCAGGCCTCCTGCCCGGCACGCTCGCGTTCACGGGAGCCGGAGGAGCCGGAGGATCCGGGGGAGCCGGGGCAGTCGGGGAGTCGGAGGGCGCGCGGCTGGTCGTCCTCGACACGCTCACCGCCCGGAGCGGGGGAGCCCTTTACCGCCCGGCACCGAACGCGGTCCGGCCCCGGGCGCCGTACCGCGCACCCGGGGCCGGACCTCCCTGCCGTCGCTCAGTAGCGCAGCCGGGACAGATAGCGGTAGCTGGCTCGCGCCGAGGCGAACGGATCGGCCGGGGCGTCGTGCTCCACCAGCCACTGCTTCACCCCGCCCTGCCGCGCGGTGTCGAACATCGCCGGGAAGTCCAGGATTCCCGACCCGACGTCCGCGAAGTCACCGTTCGGCGCCATGTCCTTCACATGGAGCGCGGGGAAGCGGTTCCGGTGCCGGACGAACAGTTCGCCCGGGTCGGAGGAACCGCCGTCGGCCGCCCAGTACAGGTCCAGCTCGAAACCGACCAGCTCCGGATCGGTCTCGTTCAGCAGGATGTCGTACAGACTGACGCCGTCCACCACCTCATGGTCGCTGCCGTGATTGTGGTAGAGCAGCTTCAGCCCGGACTCCCGGGCAGCCAGCCCCGCCCGGTTGAACTGCCGTGCCACCTCCCGGTATCCGTCCGGTGAGTGCAGCGAGCCCGGCAGGCTCGGCACCACGATCCACTTGCCGCCCAGCGTGTGGACGTCCTCCAGCGCCTGCGGCAGTCCCGAGCCGGTCACGAGGTCGTAGCCGACGTGCTCCAGCACCGCCTTGAGCCGGGTCCGGTCCAGCATCTGCCGTATCGCGGCAGGGGAGTTGCCGTGCCGGCCGCTGACGCCGACCGTCGCGTACCCGATCTCCGCGAGCTGCTCCAGCGTCCCCGCGAAGTCCGCCGCGAGCGGTGTCCGCATGGTGTAGAGGTGCATCCCGATCCCCGACGGCGGGATACGCCGGCAACCCGGCCGCCCGGCCGCGGCGGCCGGGACCGCGCCCAGCCCGACGGCGGCCACCGCCCCCAACGCCGTACCGAGAAAGGCCCTTCGGGCTCCGTTCACCTGATGCGTTCTCACAGGACTCCTCACTTCACATCGATACGGACGGCACCGGTGCTCGTGTCGCCCTTGTCGTCGGTGACCGTCAGATGCGCGGTGTAGGCGCCCTTGCGGTCGTAGGTGTGCGTCGCCGTCGCGCCCTCGGGCCCGGACGGCTTCACGTTGTCGCCGAAGTCCCAGTGGTACGAGGCGATCGTGCGGCCCTCCGCGGGCTTGACCGTGCTGCTCAGCGACACGGCGAGGGGCGCGGTGCCGGACCCGGGTCGGGCCTTCACGGCCACCGTGGTCCCGGCCTTCTTCTCGACGCCCGGACCGTTGAAGTGCAGCCAGTCGACCGAGAGCAGATCGGCCTTCTCGGGACTCCAGTCCGGGTTGGTGAAGACGGCGTACAGCGTGGTCGTTCCGCCCGGATCCTTGAGGTTCGTCGTCGGGGAGACCAGCTTGTCGTAGCCGCCGGTGTTGGGGATCTTCACCGAGCCCAGCAGTTCGCCGGTGGGGGAGCCGGACCGGAATTCCACCGTGCCGCCGAGCCCGCCGGACGACGCGCCGACCGTCACCGAGTCGACGTTCTGGAGGTTGACCGGGTCGAAGGCGACCCAGTCGCCGTCCTCGATCTCGATCAGCCGCTTTCCGCCGGACGCGTCGTCCCGACTGCCGGTCTCCGCACCGCCGTTCGCGCCGCCCGTCGTCGTCCGGTGCTCCGCCTCACGGAAGGAGGTGCGCAGGGTCAGCGAGGTGGAGCCGGTCAACGCGGGTGCGTCCGGTGCGCCCTTGTCCTCGTACTGGGCGGTGATTCCGTAGTAGAGGTTCTGCCCCGGTCCGTGACTGTCCCCGGCGTCCGTGACGATCTCGCCCGCGCAGCCGGTGTAGTTGTCCAGCGGGTGCAGATGGGTGTCGTGGCCGAGCTGCGACTGCACCACGACCCGCGAGCAGTCGATCGGTCCGCTCTGGTCGTCCTCCGCGTCGGTCACCTTCACCGTGAAGGGGATCGTGTCCCCGAAGCTGAACATCCCTCCGTCCGGGGGTTGTTGGATGGTCACCTCGGGCCGGGTATTGCCCACGGTGATGTCCTGCACCGCGAGCGCCGTCAGCTCGTCGGGGCCGGTCACGGTGAGCCGTGCGGTGTGCAGCCCCTTGGCCGTGTACGTGTGCGAGGGGTTGGCCTCGGTCGAGTCCGTGGTGCCGTCGCCGTCGAAGTCCCAGGCATAGCTGACCGGTTGGTCGCCGGGCAGCCCCGATCCCTCGCTGGAGAAGGTGACCGCGAGCGGAGCCTCGCCGCTGTCCCGGTCGACGGAGATCTTGGCGTCGGGCAGCCGGCCGTCGCCGACGTAGTCGATCCGGTAGATGCCCGCGCCCTCGTTGCTGCCGCCCCGGCCGGTGCCGCTGCCGAGGCCGAAGTCGATGACGTACATCGCTCCGTCAGGGCCGAAGTCCGCGTCGAAGGGCTGGTTCCACTCCATGTCCTCGAAGATGCCGTTGATCGACTGGAGGTCCCCCGCTTTCACGGGGTCGAAGCGGGGATCGGTGAAGGTCTGGTCCTCTCTCTGGAACGAGAACGTCTTGAACCAGCGCCGCGTCAGTTCGTAGCTGAACGACTTCCCCTCGAAGTACTCCGGGAACTTGGTGCGATAGGTGTTGTCCGGGTCGTAGTCGTAGACCGGGCCGCCCATCGGGCCACCGCCGCCGGTGCCCACCTCGGGGAACTCGGCCGAGGCGGAGTAGGCGTACCAGACCGTGGCGGGCTGGGCCGGCGGCAGCTCCCGCAGGCCGGTGTTGTTCGGCGAGTCGTTCACCAGGGCCCCGCAGTCGAACTTCGGGCCGGACTTCTTGGCCGCGAAGTCGTAGTCGTTGAACGGGGTGTTGTTCCCGACGCAGTACGGCCAGCCGAAGTTGCCCGCCTCCGTGATACGGGTGTACTCGACGGTGCCCTCCGGACCCCGGTCCGCCACCGCCTCGCGGGCGTCGGGGCCGTAGTCAGCGACCATCAGGGCCCCGCTCAGCGGATCGGTGGTGATCCGGAACGGATTGCGCATGCCCATCGCGTAGATCTCGGACCGCGTCTTCTCCGTACCCGGGGCGAAGAGGTTCCCCTCGGGTACGGAGTATGTCCCGTCGTCCTCGGGGGTGATCCGGAGGACCTTGCCCCGCAGGTCGTTGGTGTTGCCCGCGGTGCCCTGTGCGTCCCAGGCGCGTCGGCCCTCGCCCTCGTCGATCGGCGTGAATCCGTCCGAGGCGAACGGGTCGGTGTTGTCGCCGGTCGCCGCGTACAGGTGGCCGTCCTTGTCGAAGGCGAGCGAACCGGCCATGTGCGAGTTGGCCCGGCCCTCGCCCCGCAGCGTCGGAACGGTCAACAGCCTTTTCTCGGAGGCCGGGTCGACGGTATTGCCGTCAGCGGTGAAGCGGGACAGGTTCAGCCGCTTCTCGACCTTGTCGGAGTAGAGCAGGTACAGCCAGTTGTTCTCCGCGAACCCGGGGTCGAGCGTCAGGCCCAGCAGCCCGTCCGACTGACTCGTCATCTCCGGGGTGTACGCGAAGTCCAGTGCGGTGGAGACCTTCATCGTCTCCTGGTCGATCACCTTCAGCTTCCCGGTCCGCTGGGCGAAGAACACCCGGCGGTCGGGGGCGACGGCCAGTTCGAACGGGTCGGCCAGATCGCTCGTGGCCAGCGGGGTCCGCTGGAACGAACCGGTGCGCGTCGCGGTGCAGTCGCCCTCCGCCGCGCCGGCCGCCCACTGGATGCCGCCGAGGAGGTGCTTGACGAACCCCTCCTCCTGGAAGGACGCCTTGTCGTGCCCGCCCGCCGTGAACCAGGAGCGGCCGCCGTCGTAGTTCTGGCACCAGGAGAACGGGTGGTCCACGCCCTCGTCGAGCCCGTCGACACCGTCACGCACCTTGATCTGGGCGAGGGTGTGCACCTTGGACGTGGGGTTGGCGCGCCAGTTGTACCACTCCTCCTGGCGTTCCCAGAGGTCGGGCAGGTGCTTGGTCGAGGGGTGCGCATGGTCGAGGACCTTGATCCGGCCGGTCTGGGGGACGGGGTGCTGGTCGAAGATCGCGCCGACCAGGCCCTCGTACCACTCCCAGTCCCGCTCGCTGGCGGACGCGGAGTGCAGTCCGACCCAGCCGCCGCCCGCCCGGACGTACCGCTGGAGCGCGGCCCGCTCCTCGGCGTTGAGCAGGTCGCCGGTCTCCGGGGTGGAGTTGGTGTTGTTGAAGACGACGGCCTGGAACCGGCCGAGGTCCTCGTCGTTGAAGACCGAGGAGTCGGCGGTGGCCTCCACCTCGAAGTCGTGCTCGGCCCCGAGCTTCTTCACCGCCTCGATCCCGGCCGGGATCGAGGGGTGATCGGAGTTGGTGACCTCGGAGTAGACCAGCACCCGGAAGGACGCCGCCGCCTGCGCGCTGGGCGGCGCCGCCACCAACAGGGCGAGGACCAGGGCCAGCAGAGAGGTCAGAGCGATGAGGGGGGACGGGCCACCGGGGGAGTGGCCGGTGCGGGTGGCTCTGCGTAACGAACGGCGTTTCATGGGGCGCTCCCTGTGCGGTAGAAGCCGACTGTGGGGTGATAGAAAGCGCTTTCTGTAGTACGCCGTTCAGAGTAGGTTCAGCCCTCCGGCGGGGTCAATGGGTCTGCAGGGCCCACCGGGCCGGGCGCGACGCGTGGCCCGGTCGCGGGTGGATGTCAGTGCCGGGCGTTACGGTCGAATCCCGGCGACAGGCCGCCGGAGCCGTCGAAACGGAGACCGGGATGACCGCCGACGCCACGATCACCGCCGCCGATGTCCGGTCGGCCGCGCTGTCCCTGCCCGACACCACCGAGAAGCTCGCCTGGGGCCAGCCGACCTTCCGGGTGGCGGGCAAGATCTTCGCCTCGCTCGGGGACGACGAGACCACGATGGGCGTGAAGTGCCCCCGGGAGGACCGTGCCGAGCTGATCGCCGCCGAGCCGGAGAAGTTCTTCATCCGTGAGGGGCACGACGACCACTACGCGTTGATGCGCGTCCGGCTGGCCGCGCTGGAGGACGCGGGTGAGCTGGCCGCCGTCCTCGCCGACTCCTGGCGGCAGGTCGCCCCGCGCCGGCTGGGGGCGGCGCATCCGGAGCTGGGTGCGCCGGGGGAGGGCGACGACTGACGGCGTGGGGTCAGGGATTCCGGAAGAGAGCGAGGACTGACGGCGTGCGGCCAGGGGCGCCGTGAGGGGGCGACGACTGACGGCGTGGGTCAGGGGCGCAGGAATTCGGCGATCCGCTTCCGCAGGCCCCGCGGGTCCAGGCCGTGCGCGGCAATGTGCTCCTCCATCTGCCCGTACCGGCGCAGCTCGGCGCGGCCCACCCCCAGCCCGAGCACCCGGTGGGGCAGGTCGATGAGCGCTTCGCCCGCGGCAGCGGCCGAGGTGCCCGCCAGATACGGCTCCACGATCACCACGTCCGCGGTCGTGGCCGCACCGGCGGCCCGGCGTACCGCCGCCGCGTCGAACGGCCGCACGGTCGTCGCGTACAGCACGTTCACGTCCAGCCCCTCGGTGGCCGCGAGGACGTTGTCGAGCATCGGGCCGACCGCGACCACGGTCCCGCGCCCTCCCTCGCGCACCACGGTGAACCCTGCCGCGCCGCCCACCGGCCGTGCCTCCCGGTT
Organism: Streptomyces sp. NPDC020884; assembly: GCF_044333935.1. Taxonomy (NCBI): domain Bacteria; kingdom Bacillati; phylum Actinomycetota; class Actinomycetes; order Kitasatosporales; family Streptomycetaceae; genus Streptomyces; species Streptomyces sp. NPDC020884. Next base: position 351,504 of record NZ_JBIRRY010000004.1, read on the forward strand.
CGCCTGGTGCGAGAGGCGTACGTACACCCGGTCGTCGCCGGGGACCGACTCCCGCAGCAGCGCCTCGGCCTCGTCCGGATGGCCCGGCACATGCACGGTCCAGCCGTCGAGCGTGTCCAGGAGGGCGACGTCACCGGGCGCCATGTGCGTGAAGCCTCCGGCGGGCGAGTCGTACGAGCCACCGGCGCTCACCAGGATCCCGCCGACCCCCTGGTGCCCGAAGTCCAGCTTGACCTGTTCGAACGGGCGCTCGATCAGGAAGCTGGCGAAGGTGTGCACGATCGGCCGCAGGCCTGTCAGCGCCATCCCCGCCCCGGCCCCGACCAGCAGCTGCTCCCGGATGCCGACGTTCACGACCCGGTCCGGGTGGGCGCGCCGGGCCGGGTCGAAGCCGGCGGCGCTGATGTCGGCGAGCACGACGGCCAGCCGGGGTTCCTCGTCCAGGAGCTGCGAGGCGGTGCTGATGAATCGGTCACGCATGGTGTCCATGAAGGGGTCCCTCCCGGGGGCTCCGGTGTGCGAGAAGCGGCGGGCGCGCGACGGGGCCTACGCGCCGGCCGGGGTCAGTTCTTGGGTTCGACGCGGGCGACGACGGCCAGCGGCCTGCCCGGGTGGGGCGCGGTGAACGCCGAGTGCAGGGCCTCGTGGTCGCGGCCGTCCACGGTCGCCGTCGCCCACCCTGCGGACGCGAACCGGGAGGCGATGCCGCCGGGCCAGCCGTGGGTGGCGGACGCGTTGTCGATCACCAGGGTGTGCAGCTGGCCGAGCCCGGCCGGGCCCGCGTGGGCGATGGCTTCGTGATTGCTGCCCTCGTCCAGTTCGGCGTCGCCGATCAGGACCCAGACCCGGGGCTCCGTGAGGCCCTGGGCGCGCAGGCCGAGCACGGTTCCGACGGCGAGCGGCAGCCCGTGACCCAGGGACCCGCTGCCGATCTCCGCCCCCGGCACCAGCAGCCGGTCCGGGTGGTGCCCGAGCGGTGAGTCGTACGTTCCGAAGCCGGGCAGCAGCTCCTCGCCGAAGAAGCCGTGCGCGGCGAGGACGGCGTAGTACGCCATCGGCCCGTGCCCCTTGGAGAGCAGGAAACGGTCCCGCCCGGGGGCGTCGACCGTGGCCGGTGCGACCCGCAGGACCCTGTTGTAGAGAACCCACAGGGCGTCGAGCGTCGAATGGGCGGCGGGGGCGTGCTTCTCGTCCCCGGTCATCAGGGCGATCAGGCGGGTGAGATCCCGGTAGTCGGGGGCGGGTGCTTCCAGGTGGGCGAGGTCCGGTGCTGCGATCGTTTCGGTCATGACACCGAGCGTTCAGCATCAACCATGCTTGAGGTCAAGCGCGGAATGGTGTTGGTGACCACCTGCTGGAGTGCGGTATTGTTCTCATGCGCGTTCAGCCAGGGGAATCCCCAGGTCAGACGGGCAGCGGGACGTGGCGCAGCTTGGTAGCGCACTTGACTGGGGGTCAAGGGGTCGCAGGTTCAAATCCTGTCGTCCCGACTCGTGAGAGTCGTGGATCAGGGCCGGTTTCGGAGAAATCCGAAACCGGCCCTTGGTCGTTCTTGGGGACCAGGTGGGGTCCGGCGTCCTTGACCGGGTCAGCGGGTCATGATGATGGGGCACGGCAGTGAGCGTGGCGTGCGCAGCACGTTGAAGTGGGCAGAGAGCGCCGCCCCGGCAGCCGTGATCTTGTGGCGTCGCCGCGGGCGGCGCCGCGCACTGCGTGCAGCAAAGTCTTCCGGGAGGATGTCCTTGACGAGGAACCCGGTGGCACCGGCGCGCAGCGCGTCGAGGACGTACTCGTCCATGCCGTAGTTGGTCAGCATGACGACATGGACGTCGGCCAGGGCCGGGTCTGGGGCGATGCGCCGGGTTGTTTCGATGCCGTCCATGAGAGGCATCTGGATGTCGATGACCCCGATCACGAGGCACCGCTCAGGGGCAGTTCGGCCTGGACGGAGAAGCCGCCCGCGACGCGGCTCGGTGCTCAGGTGACCCGCCCAGGGCGGTGACACGTTCGCGCATGCCGAGTAGCCCGAGGCCCGGCGTCGGCGGGGTGTCCTGCGTGGTCTCTCCGTCGTCGTCGACGTGGACGGCGAGGGTGCCTGGCCGGTGGTCGATCAGTACCGAGGCGGTGGTGGCGGCGTGCCGGGAAATGTTGGTGAGCGACTCCCGAACGATCCGGTACGTGGTGCGGCCTACCGCGGCCGGCACTGGGTGCGGATCCCCTTCGACCGTCAGCGCGGCCTTCAGCACGGTCGTCCGGCAGTACCACGAGCGGTGCCCGGTGTCGCGCGGCCAGCGCCAGCGCGCCGGCCGTCAGCAGCGCCACGCCCACAGCTCGCGGCCTTCGGAGGGGTGGGGCCCGGACAGCCCGGTGCCCAGCTGCAGCGCCGCCACCCCACGGAGATCGAACAGTCGGTGACCTTGGCCGGAATCGCGAACCGTCCGATATCCATGGGGGGCACCGCAGCCGGACACGGTGGCGGGCGGATCCGGCTCGCGGACAAGCAGCCGACTACCGCGGGCGCGGTACACGCGTCGCAACTGCCGCACCCGCGGTACCCGGATGCCGCAGCGACGGCAGGGGAAGTGCCTGCGTCTGCGGGACGACCGGTACAGGGACTGGGGGGGGCATGCTCGAGTCGCATCTCAGCTCAGGTTCAGAGACGGAGAAGGAGGAGAGCGACATGAGTGCTTCAGCCGGGGGTTCGTCGGCGCAGGCGCCGCGGTACCGGCCCTGTCGCTCTACCTCGTACGGCACAGGAGGCACCGCGACCGCTGCATGCCTCACCACAGCTCCGAAGCCGACCGGCGAAAGCCACCGACCGGCGAAAAACACTGACCGGCGGAGGTCTGGGCGGCGGACTTCGCTCGCGGAGGAGTCCAGACGGCTTCGGGCCCCAAGCCGATGTCGGGTTCGGCCGAGCGGAACCGCTGGTTGGACCCGTCGTGGTCGGCCCCTTGCCGGAGTCCACCGTCGCAGGTTCGGCGGGCGCCGGATTCGGCGCGGGGCCGATTCCCGTTCCCGACGGTCGCCGCCACCACGGCGGCGACCCCCAGGACCATCAATGTTGTCTCCCTGGAGTGGGCGGGAGAATCCGCACTGTTGGCCCGCACGGTGTCACCCGCTCGTCGACGACAGCTCCCATCAGGTGCGGGTCCAGCGTTGGTTGCTGCCGTTCGAGCAGGAGTAGAGCTGGATCAGGGTTCCGTTGCCAGTTCCGTTGCCGACGGCGTCGAGGCAGAGGCCGGACTGCACGCCGACGATGGAGCCGTTGGAGTCGAGGCGCCATTTCTGGTTGTCGCCGCCCCAGCAACTGTGGATCTGGACTTTGGCTCCGTTGCCGGTCCCGGCGGCGTCCAGACACTTGTTGCCGTAGACCCGGAGCTCGCCCGCGGCGGTGGAAGTCCACTGTTGGCTGGTGCTGCTGTTGCAGTCCCACAGCTGTAGCTGCGTGCCATCGGTGGTGCTGGCGTTCGGCACGTCCAGGCACCGGCCTGAACCGACGCCCCTGATCTCTCCGGAACCGGTCGGGGGTGTGGACGAGCCGCCGTTGAGCGAGTCGAGAACGGAGGTGTAGGCGGCCTTCTTGCTGCCGTCGTTGTTGAACAGCAGCGGCGTGTGATCCGGCCGCCAGGAGTCGCTGTCGCGCACGCCCCAGACGGTGATGCCGAGACAGCGCGGAACGGCCAGGCAGTCGTTGGTCACGCCGGCGTAGGTCGAGGCCGGGGCGCCCTGGATGTCGAGTTCGGTGATGGCCACGTCCACGCCGAGGGCGGCGAAGTTCTGGAGGGTGGTGCGGAAGTTGCTGTTGTAGGGACTGCCGCTGTTGAAGTGCGACTGGAAGCCGACGCAGTCGATCGGCACGCCGCGCTGCTTGAAGTCCCGGACCATGGCGTACATGGCCTGGGTCTTGGCCCAGGTCCAGTCCTCGACGTTGTAGTCGTTGTAGCAGAGCTTGGCCGCCGGGTCGGCGGCGCGCGCGGTGCGGAAGGCGACCTCGATCCAGTCGTTGCCGGTGCGCTGCAGGTTGGAGTCCCGCCGGGCGCCCGAGCCGCCGTCGGCGAAGGCCTCGTTCACGACGTCCCACTGGGCTATCTTGCCCTTGTAGTGGGCCATCACGCCGTTGATGTGGTCATTCATCGCCTGGCGCAGGGTGCTGCCGCTGAGGCTCTGCATCCAGCCGGGTTGCTGGGAGTGCCAGGCCAGCGTGTGGCCGCGCACCTGCTTGCCGTTCTGCACCGCCCAGTTGTAGACGCGGTCGGCGGCGGTGAAGTTGAACTGGCCCCGCTGCGGTTCGGTGGCGTCGATCTTCATCTCGTTCTCGGCCGTCACCGAGTTGAACTCACGGCCGGCGATCGTCGTGTACGCCGCGTCGCTCAACTTGCCCGAGGCGATGGCGGTGCCGAAGTACCGGCCGTTCTGCGCCGCCGCCGCGCCGAGCGTGTTCTCCGCGGCGTGCGAGGTCGGCGGGGCCACCAGTGGGGTGACCACGCCGAGGACGCCGACGACCAGCGCCAACAGCAAGCTGCGGATCTTCAGTCGGACAGAGGTTCTGGGAAGGGCATACGAGCCCATGACTGTGCCTCCAAGGTAGAAATCACGGAAGGGCTGACAGCGCAGGGGGTGTGTCGGCCGCGCCCATCGACGGGCTGGCTGATGCGGCGTGGGGCGCGTTGTGCTGGATCCCGTAAATATTTCGGCGTGGACAGCGACACAGGCGAAAGGCGTTGTCGCCCGAGAGGGCGTGGCGATGTGGGTGCCGTGGCCTCTCCATGGCCCAGCCGTCGCCCTCACCGCACGACAGAGCCGGTTCCCGCAGGGCGCGGGAACCGGCGCCGCGCGCGTCAGTCGCTACGGGGTGACGCAGCCGATCGAGCCGACAGGGAAGTCGTTGCCGGTCGATGTCGCGGTGAACCCGAAGGTGACACTGTCCTCAGGTGCGATCGTGCGGTTGTGATCGAGGTTTCTGACCGTGAGCGTGCCATCGAGTGCTGTGGTCAACGCACCGTTCCACACGCTGCTGACGTTGGCGCCCACGCCGGGCTTCCACTGCACGGCCCAGCCCTCACGCGCCGTCGTGCCGTGGTTCATGACTTCGACGGAACCCTGGAAGCCGCCGCCCCAGGAGTTGGTCACGCTGTAGACGGCCATGCACCCGGTGTGCGGGTCGGTGGGTGTCGGGGGCGGAGTGGGCGTCGGGGTCGGAGTGCCCCCCGAGCCGCGGATGCCGGTCACTTCGCCGTTGCCCCCGTCGAAGACGATGTCGGAGCAGGAGAAGAAGTTCTCCTGGCTGTCCGAGCGCACCCACTGGATGAACATGACCGCGTCACCCGAGCGACCCGAGGGCAAGTCCAGGTCCCAGTAGTAGTGGCCGCCGTCCGTGCCGGGCCCGCCCGCCTGCGGCGGGTCGGAAACGGTCTCGATCAGTTCCAGGTCGTCCCAGCCCAGCTCGGCGCTGGGCGAGTAGCCGGGCTTGGACAGGTACACCCGGAAGGAGCCCGGGTGCGCCGCCCAGTTGCTGTGTTTGACCTGGATCGTCTTCCCGGACGTCAGGTGCGTCCGGGGCCAGTCGGAACGTGGGGCGTTGTAACCGGTGAAGTTGTACGGCGACCGGTCACCGGCGCTGCACAGCTTTCCGTCCGGGACGTAACCCGCCCCCCGTCCGCCCGCGTTGGAGTCGAGCACGGCGAACCAGTTGTACAGCGCGTTCGAGCCGCTCTCGTCGAGCGCGGCCCTGCACGCCGGGTTCGTCGGATCCAGAGCGCCGGTGCCGGTCCTGGCGTCCAGCATGCAGAGGTAGGTGCGCGAACCCGGTGTCATCGTGACGCCGTGCGCCTGCGCGTCGCCCTGGCCCATTAACGTCAGGCCGATGGTGCCGAGCAGGGTCGCGAGCACCGCCGCCAGGGAGGCGAACAGCTTCTTGCGTCGGGCCATGAGATCTCCTGTGCTGTGTGGGGATGGACTTCCGTCTGTACTTCTCTCCTGCGGCAACCGTCGGCCGAGGAGTCTGGGGGGAGGCACCTGGATCAGCGGGGCGCCGGCGCGGGCGAGCGCCGCCGCGAGGTAGGCGTGATCGCTGTGGCCGGTGCAAGCCGCAGCCATCGGTCCCGTTGGAGGTGAACCGGTCGAACCCGGTCGGCGGTCGCCGAGCGCGGACCGGCTGTCGCACCGCAGGGGTCGACGATGTGCGGACCGAAAAGCGCTGCGCTGCGCATATCGCCGGTGCCTCCACCCTGTTGCCGGGAGGTGATGGAGGCCGGGCCGGCCCGTGTGCGGATGTGCGGATCGGTTCAGATACGGCCGTGCCGGTGAGGCCGGTCCCGCACGGCCGGGATCCGGCGGCGACCGGGCCGCTTCGGGTCGAAGTGGGCAGGAGTGATGGGCAGGTTGCGCGGAGCGCTGAGGGAGTGCGGTGACGCTCGCATGCGGGCCTCTCTGGGAGGAACGACCGGATGAGCGATCGCGGAATCGGCAGCGCCCGGCGGTTCGGCTCTGGGAGCGCTCCCACTTGCTGACACTTCGGACTGTAGGAGCGTTGCCGTGCTCCTGACAACCCATCGTGGAAGATGTCTCGCTCGGATCGACGAGGGTGCGGGGTAGGGGGGCCTGTCGGGCCGGAATCGAATGGTGTCGTCCGTCCGGACGGCTGCCTCCCATGAGTCCGCTGAAGCGAGTCGGCTGGAGCGAGAAGTGAATTCTGTGCAACCGCTTGACGGCGCGGCTCTCGCCCCCGAAGTTGTTGGGAGCGCTCCCACTCCTGGTCGTACCCCGCCGGACGTAATCGGGTGCCCCATCACCGCGTGCTCTGCCCCCTCCCGGAAGGACTTCGGCGTGCCGCAACACCAACCACTCGTCCCCCGCCCGTCCCGTAGGCTCCGCCGACCGAACCGCACCAGACGCGTCAGCCTGTTGGCCGGCCTCGCAGCCACCGCCGGGCTGCTGGCCGGCACCCTCGCCGCACCCGCCGGTGCGGCCCAATCCGTCAACGAGGCATCCGAGGCCCCCGAGCTCATCGTCAACGGGGATTTCTCCGCGGGCACCGCCCCCTGGTGGTCGACGGCCAATAGCCCCGTCGCCGTCTCGGACGGACGCCTCTGTGCCGACGTCCCCGGGGGCACGGTCAACGCGTGGGACGCCATCGTCGGGCAGAACGGGCTCGCCCTCACCGCCGGCGAGGGATACACCCTGAGCTACACGGCGACGTCCACCGTGCCGGTCACCATCCGCACCAACGTGCAGATGGCGACCGAGCCGTGGTCCACGGAGCTCTCCACCGCGCAGCCGGTCGGGGCGACAGTCGAACGCGTCACGGAGACCTTCACGGCCGGAGCCGACCATGACGCGGCGCAGCTCGCCTTCCAGATCGGGGGCAGTGCCGAGGCCCTCACCTTCTGCGTCGACGACGTATCGCTGCGCGGCGGGACCGCGCCGCCGCCGTACGAACCGGACACTGGATCCCCGGTCCGGGTCAACCAGGTCGGATACCTCACGCACGGCCCCAAGGCCGGCACCGTCGTCACCGACGGGACCGGCCCGCTGCCCTGGATACTCGACTCGGCCGCCGGGACACGCGTGGCCGAGGGCACCACCACTCCGGCGGGCGTGGACACCGCATCGCGACGGAACGTCCACACCTTCGACTTCAGCGCGGTGACGACCGCGGGGGAGGGGTACACCGTCACGGTCGCGGGGGAGAAGAGCGAGCCGTTCGCCATCGGCGACGACCTCTACGCGTCACTGCGAACCGACGCGCTCGCGTACTTCTACCACAACCGCAGCGGCATCGAGATCGACGCGGGCATCGTGGGCGAGCAGTACGCACGGTCCGCCGGCCATGTCGGGGTGAGTCCCAACCAGGGCGACAACGACGTCCCCTGCCAGCCGGGCGTGTGCGATTACCGCCTCGACGCGGCGGGTGGCTGGTACGACGCCGGTGACCACGGCAAGTACGTGGTCAACGGCGGTATATCGGTCGCCCAGCTGATGTCCACGTTCGAACGGACCCTGTACGAGGAGACCGCCGAACCCGGGCCGCTCGGTGACGGCGCACTCCGGCTGCCCGAGCACGGGAACGCTACTCCGGACATCCTCGACGAGGCGCGCTGGGAGCTGGAGTTCCTCATGCGGATGCAGGTGCCCGCAGGGGAGCCGCTCGCCGGTATGGCCCACCACAAGCTGCACGACAAGGCGTGGACCGGACTGCCGCTCCGGCCGGACCGGGACCCCCAGCCCCGGGAGCTGCATCCGCCGACCACGGCGGCCACCCTCAACCTGGCGGCCACCGCAGCCCAGTGCGCCCGCCTCTTCCAGGTCTACGACGCGGACTTCGCCGCGCGGTGCCGGTCGGCCGCGCGGTCCGCGTGGACAGCGGCCAAGGCCCATCCGGACATCCTCGCCGATCCGCAGGACGCCACGGGCGGCGGCGCCTACAACGACGACGACGTACGGGACGAGTTCTACTGGGCGGCGGCGGAGCTCTTTCTCACCACCGGTGACGACGGCTACCGCCAGGAACTCCTCCGCTCCCCGTTGCACGGTGACACCGACGCGGTCTTCCCGCGCGGCGGCATGTCGTGGGGCTCGGTCGCCGGGCTCGGAGCCCTGAACCTCGCGAGTGTGCCGGGCAAGCTGTCCGCCGAGCAACTGGCCGCGGTGCGCGGCATGGTGACCGAAGCCGCCGACGGCTACGCGGCAGACTCGGCCGGGGCCGCCTACGGCCTTCCGTACGCCCCCGACGACGGGCACTACGTATGGGGCTCGAACAGTCAGGTCGCCAACAATATGGTCGTCCTGGGCTCCGCGCACGACCTGACCGGCAGGACCGCCTACCGTGACGCCGTACTGCGCGGACTCGACTACCTGCTGGGCCGCAACGCGCTGAACCAGTCCTATGTCACCGGGTACGGCGAGCGGGACTCGCGTAACCAGCACCACCGGTTCTGGGCGAACCAGCTCGACCCGGCCCTGCCGAATCCCGCACCGGGATCCCTGGCCGGCGGTCCGAACGCGTCCATCGAGGACCCGGTCGCGCAGGCCAAGTTGAAGGGCTGCGCACCGGCGATGTGTTACATCGACGACATCGAGTCCTGGGCCACGAACGAGATCACCATCAACTGGAACGCCCCGCTCGCGTGGGTCGCGTCCTACGCGGACGATCTGGGCGGCGGTGAGCCCGTGCGGACGCAGTGCGAGGTGACCTTCACCTCGCAGCGCTGGAGCAATGGGTTCACCACCCACGTCGCGCTGAAGAACACCGGCGACCGCCCCGTCCAGCCCTGGCGGCTCGACTGGACGTTCGCCGACGAGCAGCGGGTGACGGACGCCTGGGGCGCCGACATCGGGCAGGCCGGGCCCCGGGTCACCGCCGAGGCCCTGGACTGGAACGCCGCTCTCGCGCCCGGCGGCACCGTGCGGTTCGGCTTCAACGGCCTGCCCACCGGCCTCGTGCACGACCCCCAGGTCTTCAGGCTGAACGGCATGGCCTGCGGGACGGCATCACGACGATGAGCGGCCGGCCTGCTCCTACCGTGTAGGAGGAGAATCGCTGTGAAACGCCTACTCGCTCTGCTGGCCGCCTGTGCCATGACCCTGGGCCTCACCGCCCTGTTCAGTCCCCAGGCGGCGGCTGCCGCCGGATGCAAGGTCGCCTACACGGTCACCAGCCAGTGGCAGGGTGGTTTCCAGGCCGGAGTGAAGGTCACCAACCTGGGTGAGCCCGTCACCGGCTGGACCCTGAAGTTCACGATGCCCGACGCGGGTCAGAAGCTCGTCCAGGGCTGGAACGCCACCTGGTCGCAGTCCGGTTCCGCGGTCTCCGCCGTCCCCATCGGCTGGAACGGCACCCTGGCCACCGGTGCGTCGGCCGATCTGGGGATGGTGGGGTCCTTCACGGGCGCCAACCCGAAACCCACGGCCTTCACACTGAACGGCGTCGCCTGTACGGGATCCGTGGACGGCCCCCCGCCCGTCGACCCGCCCGTCCCGGGCACCGGCACCCCCGTGGACGTCAACGGCAGGCTCCAGGTCCGCGGCGTGCACCTGTGCAACCAGTACGACCGCCCGGTACAGCTGCGGGGCACGAGCACCCACGGCATCCAGTGGTTCAGCAAGTGCTGCAACGCCGCGTCCGTGGACGCGCTGGCGCAGGACTGGAAGTCCGACCTGCTGCGCGTGGCCATGTACGTCCAGGAAGGCGGCTGCGAGACCGACCCGGCGGGCTTCACCAGCCGGGTGAACGGCCTCGTCGTCGTGGCCGAGAGCAGCGCGGCCTTCAGGCCGGGCACCTGCGACGGCGGCGACTACAGCAGCAGCGGTGTGCTGACCGAGTCGGGGGCGCTCCTCAAGAGCCGCATCAGCACCCCCGACTCTTCCCCACAGACTGACCCGTCTGGCTGACCGGCCGAACAGGGGGTGGGGCTCCGGCCGACCGGAGCCCCACCCGCGACCTCATGGGCGGGGCGGCGCCGTGCTCTTGCGTACGACCAGGCTCGTGGCCAGCTCCAGCCGCGTGGACACCGGTTCCTGGGCCCGTAGCCGCATGAGCATCTGCGCTGCCTCCTCCGCCATCTGGAGCAGCGGCTGGTGGACCGTGGTCAGGGCCGGGCTGGCCCAGCGGGCGATCGACACGTCGTCGTAGCCGACCACCGACAGGTCGTGGGGGACGCGCAGGCCGTGCACCCGGGCTGCTTCGAGTACGCCGAGCGCCTGGAGGTCGCTGCCCGCGAAGATCGCGGTGGGCTGCCCGGGGCGGGACAGCATCTCGGTGGCGCGGTCGTATCCGCCCTCCACGTGGAAGTCGCCGAACAGGATGAGTCCGGGGTCCACCTCCAGCCCGGCCATGGTCATCGCCGACCGGTAGCCGTCCAGCCGGGCGCGGGAGCAGAGCATGTCCTCGGGTCCGGTGATGACCCCGATGCGCCGGTGGCCGTACTCGATGAGATGGCGGGTGGCGGCCAGTCCGCCATTCCAGTTGGCCGAGCCGACCGAGGGAACGTCGGGGTCGGGGTCGCCCGCGGGGTCGATGATGACGAACGGGATGGAACGCGCCCTGAGCTGCTGCTTCACTTCGCTGGGCAGAGTGGAGAAGACGAGGACGACACCGAGCGGCCGCCGCTGGAGCATGGCCTCCATCCAGTCGGGGCCGGGCGAGTGACGGGTTCCGCTTTCGGTGAGGACGACACCGGCGCCGTAGGCCTTGGCGACGTTCTCCACTCCCCGGATCAGCTCCATCGCCCAGATGCTCTCCAGCTCGTGGAACACGATCTCGATGAGGCGCGCCTCGCTGGCCGACCGGGTCGTTCGTCGGTACGCATGGGCCTCCAGCAGGCGTTCCACCTTGACCCTCGTGGAGGTCGCCACGTCCTGCCGTCCGTTGAGGACCTTCGAAACTGTCGAAATGGAGACGCCGGCCCGTTCGGCCACTTGAGCCAGGGTGATGCGGCCCGTCTTCTCGTCATCGTGCATGGCGAGGAGCATAAAGCACGGGACAACTGCCGCCCAGGCGTAACGCTTTGATAACGCCGCGACCGAGGGTTGACCCTCCAGATGAGGAGTTCTAGCGTCCCGACTCAGGAAGTTTCGGTAACTGTTCCGAAAAAGTTTCGAAAGGTGTGCCGATGAAGCGACGCGCACGGTCCTCGCGGACCCTTGTCGTCGGTGGTGCCGTGCTCGCCCTGGTGCTGTCCCTGTCCGGATGCGGCGAGGACTCCGACGCGGCCGGCGACGACACCATCCACGTCCTGGTCTACGGGGACGCGGCGAACAAGGTGGAGAAGGAGGTCGTCGCCACCTTCAACAAGACGTCGAAGGTGAAGGCCGTCCTGGACACGATCCCTGGCGCCGACTACCAGGCGAAACTGCAGACGATCATCAACAGCAAGCAGGCGCCGGACGTCTTCTTCAACTGGGGCGGCGGCAGTATCAAGCCGTTCGTCGACGCAGACCTGCTGCTCCCGCTGGACCCCTTCATCGCCAAGGACCCGGACCTCAAGGCGAAGTTCCTGCCGTCCGTGTTCAACAGCGCGGTCGTCGACGGCACGTCCTACGGGATCCCCATGCGCGGTACGCAGCCCGTGCTGTTGTTCAACAACGGCAAGGTCCTCAAGAAGGCGGGCGTCGAACCACCGAAGACGTGGGACGACCTGCTGGCGGCGGTCGGGGCGCTGAAGGCCGACGGCGTCACCCCGATCGCGCTGGGCGGCGGCGACCGGTGGCCGACGCTGATGTGGTTCGAGTACCTGTACGACCGCATCGCCGGCCCGGAGCTCTTCCAGAAGGCCCTGGACGGCGACCGGGAAGCCTGGGCGAGTCCGGACAGCCGGAAGGCGCTGAGCAGGATCAGGGAACTGGTGGACGCCGGAGCCTTCGGCACCAACTACGACTCGGTGAAGTTCACCGACCAGGGTTCCCCCACGCTCCTGGCGACCGGCAGAGCGGGCTTCGAACTGATGGGCTCGTGGGCGTACTCGACGCACCAGGACGCCCACCCCGAGTTCGCGAAGAGCGACCTCGCATACAGTGCCTTCCCCTCCGTCGCGGGCGGCAAGGGTGAGCAGGCGAACGTCGTCGGCAACACCAACAACTTCTACTCCGTGGTGAAGAAGACGAAGCACCCGCAGGCCGTCGCCGAGTTCCTGAAGCTCATGTACTCGGAGCGATTCGTCAAGGCGCAGCTCGCCATCGGCAACCTGCCGACCACGACGAACACCGAAGGCCTCCTGGACACCGCCGCCAGCCCCAGGTTCGCGAAGTTCCAGTACGACATGGTCAAGGCGGCCCCGGCGTTCCAGCTCTCCTGGGACCAGGCGTACCCCCAGTCGGCCGCCGTCACGATGTACCAGTCCCTCCAGCAGTTCTTCAACGGCTCGATGGACGAGGACGCTTTCATCAAGGCCATGCAGGCGTTGCCGACCTCGTGAGCCCACGGAAATCCGGACCCGGGACACATGACATGACCACAACCCCAGCCCCCTCCGCGGACGGCGACACGGTCAGGAGGGCCGGCTCGTCCGGCATCGGAGCGGGCCGCCCGGGATTCCTCTGGGCGGCCCCCGCCGCCGTCTTCTTCGGCCTCTTCGCCATCGTCCCGCTCATCATGGTCGCCGTACTCTCCTTCGCCAGCTGGGACGGCCTGAGCGATCCGGAATTCGCCGGCCTCGACAACTGGAAGACTCTCCTCGACGACCCCGTCATGATCAAGAGCCTCTGGCTGAGCGTCCTGCTCACCGTGCTCGGCGTCGCCGTCCAGACCCCGCTGAGCATCCTCCTCGGGGTCTGGGCGGCGGGGCACCAGCGCAACCGGGCCGTCCTGTCCGCCATCTACTTCGTGCCCATGCTGCTGTCCGTGGCGGCCGTGTCCGTGCTGTGGCGCGCCGTCCTCGACCCCAACCTCGGTGTCCCCGCGCAAGCCACCTGGCTGTTCGGCGACGGCAACCTGTTCGGGACGCAGGCCACCGCGATCGGCGTCCTGGTCTTCGTCAGCACCTGGCAGTTCACCCCCCTGCACACGCTGATCTACCAGGGCGCGGCGCGCGCGGTGCCGCAGGTTCTCTACCAGGCGGCGCAGATCGACGGCGCGGGCACGGTGCGGCAGTTCTTCCACATCACGCTGCCGCAGCTGCGCAACTCGATCATCACCTCGATGATCCTGATGGTGGTCGGCGGACTCACGACCTTCGACACCGTGCTCATCCTGACCCAGGGTGGACCGGGGAGCGACACCACCATCAGCGCGTACTACATGTACCAGAAGGCGTTCAAGAGCTTCGACTACGGAGCGGCGTCCACCATCGCCCTCCTCCTGGTCCTCGTCTCCACGGTCATCTCGCTGATCGTGGTGCGGCTCTCGGGTTACGACAAGATGCGCAGCACCATGGAGGGACTGTGAGGAAGAGCTGTCCCAACTACTTCGCCGGCTTCGGCTCGCTGGTCTGGCTCCTCGTGGTGGGGCTGCCGCTGTACGTGATGCTCGTCGCCACCTTCCAATCGCGCTCCGACTACGCGGCGAACGGCCCGCTGTCCTTCCCCGAGCACTTCACGCTCGACAACTACGTCGACGACCTCAACAGCGGCTTCGCGCAGTACTTCCTCAACACCGTCATCGTCACCGTGTGCGTGGTGGGCATCGTCGTCCTCCTCGTCCCGCCGCTGGCGTACACCATCGTCAGGAGCCGGGGCCGCGCCACCACCACGGTCTTCCGGCTGTTCCTCCTGGGCCTGGCGATCCCCTCGCAGGCGGTCATCGTCCCGATGTTCTTCGTCATCAGCGAGGCCGGTCTCTACGACAACCTCATCGGCGTCATCCTGCCGACGGCGGCCTTCGCCATGCCGGTGTGCGCCCTGATCCTGACCGGTGTGATGCGGGACATCACCCCCGATCTGTACGAGGCCATGACGATGGACGGCGCCTCGTCCCGGAGAGTCTTCTTCCAGCTGGTGCTGCCGCTGTCCCGGAGCGGGGTCTCGACGATCGTCGTCTTCTCCGCGCTCCAGGCGTGGAACGGCTTCCTTTTCCCCCTCGTACTGACGCAGTCGGCGGAGACCAAGGTGATCACCCTGGGGCTCTACGACTTCCAGACGGAACACGGAGTCGACACTCCGGGCCTGCTCGCCGCGGTCGTCCTGTCCATGCTCCCCATCCTGATCGTCTATCTGTTCGCACGTCGTGCCCTGGTGCAAGGGCTGATGGGAGTGGGAGGAAAGTGACCGCCAACATCGAGAACGCCGGGATGCGGACACCCGCCGAGGCCACCGACCCGGGGGCGCCGGTGTCCGGCCCCCCGGCCCGCCTCGCCGGGCCCTGGCAGGATCCCGCCCTCGCTCCCGAGGCCAGGGCCGACGCCCTGATCGCCGCCATGACCCTCCAGGAGAAGGTCTCCCAGCTCTTCGGCGTCTGGGTGGGCGCGTCCGACAAGGGCGGCGAAGTCGCGCCGTTCCAGCACGACATGGAGGAGGTCGTCGCCCTCGACGATCTTCTTCCGCACGGCCTCGGCCAGCTGACCCGCCCGTTCGGGACGGCCCCGGTCGACCCGGCCGTTGGTGCCCTCTCGCTGTCGCGCACCCAGGAGCGCATCGTCGGGGCGAACCGATTCGGCATACCGGCGCTCGCCCATGAGGAATGCCTTGCGGGCTTCGCCACCTGGGGCGCGACCGCCTATCCGGTGCCACTGTCCTGGGGCGCCACCTTCGATCCGGAGCTGATCCGTGAGATGGCCGCCGCGATCGGCCGCGACATGCGCTCCGTCGGCGTGCACCAGGGGCTCGCCCCCGTCCTCGACGTCGTACGCGACGCACGCTGGGGCCGAGTCGAGGAGACGATCGGGGAGGACCCGTACCTGGTGGGGACCGTCGCCACCGCCTACGTACGGGGGCTGGAGTCGGCCGGGGTCGTCGCCACGCTCAAGCACTTCGCCGGGTACTCCGCCTCACGGGCGGGCCGCAACCTCGCCCCCGTCGGCATGGGCGCCCGGGAACGCGCCGACATCATCCTGCCCCCGTTCGAGATGGCCGTACGCGAAAGCGGCGTACGGTCCGTCATGCACGCCTACACCGACACCGACGGCATCCCCTCCGCGGCCGACGGACCGCTGCTGACCGGTCTGCTCCGCGACACCTGGGGCTTCGAGGGGACCGTCGTCGCTGACTATTTCGGCATCGCGTTCCTCAAGACGCTGCACGGGGTGGCGGGGACCTTCGGCGAAGCGGCCGGCGCCGCACTCGGCGCGGGCGTGGACGTGGAGCTGCCGACCGTCAAGGCGTTCGGCAGCCCGCTCACCGACGCTATCGCCGAGGGCCTCGTGCCTGAGGCGCTGGTAAATCGTGCGGTACGCCGAGTCCTGGTCCAGAAGGCCTGGTTGGGTCTGCTCGACGCGGACTGGAAGCCGGTGCCGCCGGTGCTCGCCGCAGCCACGGGGGCGGACGGCTCCGCGGCCGGGAACTCGGAGGCGCTGCGCGGGACCGTCCGTCTCGACACCGACGAGAACCGCGCGCTCGCCCGCCGCGTCGCCGAACAGGCCGTCGTACTCCTGCGCAACGACGGCACCCTGCCTCTCGCGGCGGACGCGGCCGGCGGAGCCCCTGCCCGCATCGCGCTCATCGGACCCAACGCCGAGGCCCCGACCGCCGTCCTCGGCTGCTACGCCTTTCCCGTCCACGTCGGAGGACGGCACCCGGGGACCCCGCTCGGCATCGAACTGCCCACCCTGCGCGAGGCGTGCGCGGCGGAGTTCCCCCACAGCGAGATCGTCACCGCGCGCGGCGCGGACATCGACGGCCCGGACACCGGCGGGATCGATGAGGCGGCCGAACTGGCCAGGAGCGCCGACCTCGTGATCGTCGCGCTCGGCGACCGGGCCGGTCTCTTCGGGCGCGGCACGAGCGGGGAGGGCTGCGACGCGGAGAACCTGGCGCTCCCCGGCGTCCAGCAGCACCTGCTCGACACCCTCCTCGACACGGGCACCCCCGTAGTCGTCACCCTGCTCGCCGGGCGCCCCTACGCCCTCGGGCAGGCGGCGGACGAGGCAGCCGCGGTCGTGCAGTCGTTCTTCCCCGGCGAGGAAGGAACGAGGGCCATCGCCTCGGTGCTCAGCGGTCGCACCGCACCGTCCGGCCGGCTGCCCGTCAGCGTGCCGCGCCACCCGGGCTCCCAGCCCTCCACGTACCTGGCGGCGCGGCTCGGCCACTTGAGCGAGGTGTCCAGTGTCGACCCGACCCCCGCGTACGGGTTCGGCCACGGGCTGACGTATACCGCCTTCGAGTGGAGCGACCTCGTTGTGGAGCACGGAATGGCCTCCACGGAAGGGGAGTTCGCGCTCTCCTGCACCGTCCGCAACACCGGTGCGCGGGAGGGGACCGAAGTGATCCAGGTGTATCTGCACGACCCGGTCGCCTCCGTGGTCCAGCCCGTGCGGCGCCTCATAGGGTACGTACGCCTCGATCTGGATCCGGGGCGGGCGGCCAGGGTGCGGATGACGGTCCCGGCGGACCTCGCCTCCTTCACGGGCCGTGACGGCGACCGGATCGTCGAGCCGGGCGATCTCGAACTGTGGCTGAGCGCGTCGAGCACGGACACGCGCCTCACGGCCCGGGTCACGGTGACCGGGCCGGTACGAACGGTCGACCACACCCGCCGCCTGCACATGAGCACCGCGACGGAGATCCTCACGGAAGCGCCGTAGCCCGGTGCGGGTGGCCGTCCGATGGTCCGCCTGTCCCCGCCGCGGACGGACAGGTCCCGGAGCGAACCTCCGAGGACCGGCGATGGGGCCGGCTCGCCAGGCCCCAGGGTGACCGAACCGAAGGTTGACCCCGCCCTCGTGGACGACCACGGCCGCGCTCCGGGCGCGCAGCTGGCCCAGTGGGGCGACCCTGGCGGCCGTGCCGAAGCTCGCCCCGCTGGCGACGAGGGAGCCGATGGCAACGGGAACGAGGGCCAGACGGGCCTGCAGGGTGCTGTAGCCGAGAGTGAACTGCAGCCACAGCGGCAGGATCGCGATGACGCCGAACTCGCCGATTCCGATGATCAGCGTGGCGATATTGCCGCTCCGGAACGACGCGATGGAGAACAGGCTCACATCCATCAGGACACGGTCCGCGTCACCCTCGTCCACCAGGTCGGGCGAGGGGCCGCCGGACCAGGTGAGGCCGAGGACCTCCAGCAGGTGGACGCCGATGATCCAGCCGTACGTACGTCCCTCGACAAGGCCGAATGCGAGCAGCCCGAGACCGGCGACGGAGGCCTGTTCCCCGTGGTCGTCGAGCCGGAGCGGCGCACGCCGTCGGCGCTGACGTCCCACCGCCGCCGGTGGGTCGCCGATACGGCGAAGGGGAGCTCTTCGAGATGCGGCCGCTGCTACGGCGAGGACACCCCGAGGTGAGACGGCCGCCCGGTGGCCAGGGAGTCGCCGCGCTGGGCCGGGAGCCGGTGCCGACCGTTCGTCGGCACCGGACCCTACGGACCTTCGGAACCCGCGAAGGACGGTGTACGCAGGTTACGCAGAGGCAGGAATGGCCTGCGGGAAACGGAAGAACCCGTTCGGGTCGTAGGCGCGCTTGACCCGGCTGAGCTCGGGGAGGTTCGAACCGTAGTAGGCGTCAGCCCAGTTCGTGAGGTCGGGGTCGGGGAAGTTCACGTACGAACGGCTGTTGGAGTAGGGATCCACAGCTTCGAACATGCCGTCCAGCCACTGTCCCGCGGCCGCCTTGTCCTCGTCGGTGAGGTACGCACCGTTGAGGCTGGTCGTGACGGTCGCGCTGTACAGCGCGTCGCGGTGCACCCAGGCCGTGGAGTCGGTGGCCGGGAGATTGGCGTCCTTGCCCAGACCGAGCAGACTGATGACGCGGAGCTGGCCCGCCCTGCGGTCGGCGTCGAACGCGGCGAGCATCTCGTCCACCCCGGCCCCGGGCAGGACCCGGCTGAACATCCGGCCGCGGTTCTTGATGTAGGCGGTTCGCGGGATGGACGCCTCGGGGCTGCTGCCCGTGGTGTGGCACGCGTCCACGGTCTTGTCCTCGCAGCCGAAGACACGCATCATCGCCTTCTCGTAGGTGAGGTCCTGGACCGCGCGTGTCGCGGGCTCACTGCCGATGAGGGCCGACAGCATCCGCAGCTCGGCGTCGAGCGCCTCCATCGAGCCGAGGTGCACACCGGAGACGACGAACACGGGGACGGCCCCCGGGCGCGCGTCGGGCATCCGCAGGACGCCGCCGCAGGCCAGGTCGGCGGAGCCCTGCGCCACCCACTCCAGATAGCCGGCGATCGCGGCCTGCGCCTTGTCCCAGGACCAGGTCAGGGTGTAGTGCCCGACCCGGGCGATGGAGGTCGGCTTCACCCGGTAGTCGGTGATCACACCGAAGTTGCCGCCGCCACCGCCGCGCAGGGCCCAGAAGAGGTCGGCGTTCTGGGACTTCGACGCGGTGACGACGCGCCCGTCCGCCAGGACCACCTCGGCCGAGAGCAGCCGGTCGGACGCGGGGCCGTACTTGCGGTACTGCCAGCCGGTGCCGCCGCCCGTGATGAATCCGCCGGGGCAGACTGTCGGACAGAAACCGGAGGGCACCGTCAGTCCGCTCGAGCTGAGCTTGTCCACGACGTCCACCGTCTGGACACCGGGGCCGAGCCGGACCTCGTCGGCGCCGGGCACGACCTGGTTCATCCGGGTCAGACTGATGACGAGGCCCTCGGTGGTCGACCAGCCCCCGTAGTTGTGGCCGCCGCTGCGCACCGAGGAGTGGATGCCGTGGTCCTGGGCGAAGAGGATGCACGTGCTGACGTCCTGAGGCGTCTCGCAGAGGGCGACCGCCTGCGGATATATGGAGTCGAACTGGGCGCTGGCCAGCTGCCTGGCGCCCTCGTAGCCCGCGTCGGCGGGAAGGACCACATCGCCGGTGAGCGACGCGCGCAGCGCGTCCCACTTCGTGTCCGCGCTCGTGGCGGAGCGGGCCGCGGCCACGGAGGCCGTGACGATTCCGCCGGCGGCGGCGGTGAGGCCGACGCCTGCTCCCAGGAGGGTTCTGCGGCTGATCATCTGTCCATCTCCCTTTGTTGCTCGGTTCATGTGCATGCCGGCGACGGGGCGGTACCGCAGAGGAGCGGCCCCCGCACCGGCGGGAACGCGTGCCGGGCTACTGCGGTCCCGGAACGCACCACGCATCGATCCGACCCGCCAGGACCTGCGTCGCTACCTGGTCGGGGCGGGCCCGGAAGCCGCTGAGCATGACCGGCACACCCAGGGCCGTACGCACCGTGTCGGCCGCTTCGAGGGCGTCGAGCACCGTGTCCGGCTCGGCGGCGCCGCCGAACGGCGCCGCGAGGTCGGCCAGGTCGCAGAGGCCCGCCGCGCGCAGCACACGCAGCCGGGCCAGCGCCGCCTCCGCCGCGTCGGCGAACCCGGTGCGCACGGCCACGGCCGGACCGGCCGGCCACCCGGCGGCCCGCGCGGCCTCGGCGAACGCGCCGGCCTCCGCCGCGGCCCGCTCCGGGTCCCGCGGGCACGGCCCCATGTCGATCACGACGAGCGGAGCCGAGGCGTGGGGACGTCCCCCGAGGATCACGTCCTCGGCGGCGACCACCACTCCCCGCGGCAGGTCCCGCGACGCGGGGCCGGGGTCCGCCGGGTCGTCCGCGGCGCCCAGCACGCACCCGTACGTCCGTTCCTCCTGCTCCTCGGGCCCGGGGGGCCCGGCGGTGAGGTCCAGCACGAGGCGTCCGGGCAGCCGGGTGGCCCCCACCTCCAGGGGCAGCGAGAGCACACCGGCGGACGGCGGCGCGTCCCCGGCCAGCAGCCGTGTCGCCTGCTCCACCAGGTCGGGGGCGTCGGCCTCGACCCGCTCCAGCCCGGTCGGCGAGGTGCGGCTGAGCAGGTGCACGGCGAACTGTGGCGTGGGCCTGGCCAGGTACTCCGGGGCGCGCTCGAACCAGCGCATGCTGCGCTCGCCCGCCGCCCTCAGCTCCCGGACGCCGGGCAGCCGCCGCCGCTCGTACTCCGCCAGAGCGGTCCCGATGTCGTCGTCGCGCCCCAGGGCCTGCCCGAGGAGGAACGCGTCCTCCAGCGCCAGACGCGTCCCGGAACCCACCGAGTAGTGCGCGGTGTGCGCCGCGTCGCCGATGAGCACCACGTTCTCGTGCACGCACCGGTCGAGGTGGACGGTGGGGAAGTGCGCCCAGCGCAACTCCTTGGCCTGTAGGGGCCGGTGGTCCAGGTGCTCCGCGAAGACCCGTGACCAGTGGCCGAGGTCCTGCTCCAGGTCCTCCCGCGGCCCGCCGCCTCCGCACGGCACCTCGACCACGAACGTGCTGATGCCGTCGCCGTGCGGATAGCCGTGGGCGACGACGGGGCCCGCGGCGGTCTCCTCGAAGATGAACGTCATGGCGTCGAACGCGGCGGTGGTGCCGAGCCACGCGAAGCGCGACCTGCCGTATCCGATGCGCGCCCCCAGGTCGGTCGCGAAGGCTGTCCGGGTCCGGCTGTGCGCGCCGTCCGCAGCGACCACGAGGTCGTAGCGGGAGCGCAGACCGTCGATCTCGGCGGGCGACTCGTAGCGCAGCTCGACCCCGGCGTGGAGGGCCTGCCCGGCGAGCTCGGAGAGCAACTGCTGCCGGGACAGGGCCACATACCCATGGCCCGAGCTGCGGTGCCGTCGGCCGTGCGCCCGGACCTCGACGTCCTGCCAGGTCACCTGGGAGGAGAGGACGGCGCCGAGCGACGGCGTCATGAACTCGATCGTGCGCACCGCGACGTCGGAGAAGACCACGCCGTACCCGTACGTCACGTCCTTCGGCGACCGCTCGTGGACGACGACATGCCAGTCGGGACGGGCCCTCTTGATCTGGGTGGCGGCCAGCAGACCGGCGGGGCCCGCCCCCACGCAGGCGACCGTCCTGTGCGCGCTGCCGGTGCGGGGAGCGGTCATCGGGCCGGGCCAACCTGTTCCGCGAGCACCCGGCGCAGGATCTTCCCTGCGGGGTTGCGGGGGATCTCGGACACGGTCCGCGCCTCCTTCGGGAGCTTGTACGAGGAGAGCCGCCCGTGCAGGAAGACGAGCAGGGCGTCGGAGGAGAACTCCGCGCCCTCCTCGACGACGACGAACGCGAGGGGGACCTCGCCCCACACGTCGTCGGGGACGCCGATCACCGCGGCGTCGGCCACCCCGTCGAAACCGGCGATGGCGTTCTCGATCTCGGCGGGGAAGACGTTCTGGCCGCCCCGCTTGATCACGTCCTTCTTGCGGTCCTTGAGATGGATGTAGCCGTTCGCGTCCATCCAGCCCAGATCGCCGGTGCGGACCCAGCCGTCGACGATGGTGCGGCTCGTCTCGGCCGCGTCGCCGACGTAGTGCGACATGCGCCCCTCGGCCAGCACGCACACCTCGCCGACCTCGCCGGCGGGCAGCGGAAGGTTCTGCTCGTCGTGGATCCCGACGCGGATGCCGGGCACGCTCCGCCCGCTGGACTCCAGCGGGATGCTGCCGTCCTGCTCCGTGGACGCGTCGGACAGCCAGGTGCAGAAGGTGCCGCCGGCCTCCGTCATGCCGTAGACGTTGCGGAAGGCGCAGCCGAAGGCGTGCCGGGCGTCCCGGAGCAGCTCGGGGCTCATCGGCGAGGCGCCGAACATGATCTCGCGCAGCGTGTTGGGGACCTTGGTGTCCTTGCCGACCGCCATCATCAGGAACCGCAGCATCTGCGGCACCATCCAGATGTGCGTGATGCCGCCTTCGGTGATCTGCCGCAGGACCGCCCGGGGCTGGAACTCACGCATGATGTGCAGGGTGGCGCCGGCCGCGACGTAGTGGAGCGTGGCGGTGATGCTGCCGTGCGACAGCGAGTTGAGGTTGAGCAGCCGGACGCTGTCGTCCACGCGGGCCTGGGCCAGCCAGGACAGCGTCATCTGCCGCAGCGCGCCCGCCGTCTGGAGCACGCCCTTGGGCGCGCCGGTCGTGCCGGACGTCAGGAGCACCGCGAGCGGGTCGTCCAGCGTCGCGGCGAGCGGCGGCGGGGTCCGCCCGGCGACCAGCAGCTTCTGGAACTCCTCCGAGTCGAACACGGTCGTCCGGTCCCCGGCGAGGCCGAGCCTCTCCACCGGGCGCTGTTCGCCCAGGACGTGCCGGATGTCCATCCGCTCGGCGGCGTCGGCGAACTCCGTGGGCGACATGGCGTGGTTGACGGGGACGAAGGGCGCCCCCAGATGCGCCAGCGCGAAGTAACTCGCGATGACTTCCAGCCTGTTGCGCGAGTACACGGCGACGCGGTCGCCGTGCCGGATGCCGTGCTCGCTCAGGTACGCCGCGATCGAGTGCGCGGCGCCCCTGAGTTCGAGCCAGGTGAGGCTGCGGTCGCCCTCCACCACGGCGGGCGCGTCCCCGCGTTGCTGGCAGTGCTGGTCGAGGATGTCACTGAGCCACATGGGTCTCTCCGATGAGTCTGTGCGTCGCGTCCGTTTGTCCGCGCGGCGTGCGGTTCGACTCCGCCAGCTCGCCGAGGGCCGTGACGGCATCGTGGATGTCCCGGTACGAGACGTAGAGGCTGTTGAAGCCGAAGCGCAGCAGGGTGGGTGGCCGTACGTCGCCGATCACGCCGCGCTCGGCCAGCTGGTCCATGAGACGGGAGGCGTCGGGGTGGCTCAACGTGACCTGGCTGCCGCGCCGTTCGTCCTCGCGGGGCGTGACCAGGTCGAATCCGAGGTCGGCCAGGTGATCGTCGAAGCACTCGATGAAGAACCGGCCGAGCCGGACGTTCTTGGCCCGGATGTCCTCGACGGACACGTGGTCGAACACGTCCAGGGCCGCGTCGAGCGCCGACAGCGAGAGGATGTGCGGCGCGCCGACGCGGAACCGCGACATGTCGTCGGCCGGACGGTAGTCGGGCGTCATCGCGAAGGGCGCGGCGTGGCTGAGCCATCCGGTCAGGGGCGGGTCGGTGGCGGCGCGGTGCCGCTCGGCGACGTAGAGGTACGCGGGGGCGCCGGGGCCCCCGGACAGGAACTTGTAGCTGCAGCCGACCGCGAGGTCGACGCCGTCCGCGTCCAGCGACAACGGCAGGGCCCCCGCGGCGTGGCACAGGTCCCACACGGTGACCGCGCCCGCCCGGTGGGCCCGCGCGGTCAGCTCCCCGACGTCGAACGCCTCGCCCGTGCGGAAGTCGACCGGACTGCCCAGGACGACGGCGACCTCGTGGCCGTACGCGTCCAGGGCGGCGCCCATGCCGCCCATGGGGACGGGTCGGACCTCCAGCCCGAGGAGCCTGGCGACGGAGGAGGCGAGGTAGCGGTCCGTGGGGAAGCCGTCGCCGTCGGAGAGGATGACCTTGCGCTCCGGCCTGAGCCGGGCGGCCGTCGTCAGCGCGTTGAACAGCTGTACGGAGGTGGAGTCGCCGGTCACGGTCTGCCCTGCCGCCGCGCCGATCAGCCGGCCGATGCGGTCGCCCGTCCGCAGGGGTGAGTCCAGCCAGCCGTCGTCGGTCCAGCCCTTGATCAGGTGGTTGCGCCACTGCCGCTGCACGGTGTGGTCCAGCGCGTCCGGTACGCCGGTGGGCATGGCGCCGAGGGAGTTGCCGTCCAGGTACACGACGCCGGGCGGAAGCTCGAAGCGGTCACGAGCGGGTGCTAGGGGGTCGGCACGGTCCAGCCGCTCGGCGGCTGCTCGGCTCGTCATGTACGGGGATCTCCGATCTGGTGCGGGGCGGTCGTGTCGCGCGGGCGTCCGTGGACGCCCGCGCCGGGAACGCGGTGAGGGGTCAGTCCTCGGGCCAGCTGCAGTAGCGCCGCCGTCCGTAGAGCAGGGGCCGGAGGTCCGGCGCGGTGGTGACGCCGAAGACCTCGCCGAACACGATGACGTGGGTGCCTCCGTCGGCGGTCCTGGTGACCCGGCAGTCCGCGACGGCGTGCGCCTGCTGGACGAGGTGGGGCCCGCCCCCGCCGGGCGACCACGGCACCCGGTCGAACCGGTCGGAGTCCCCGGAGCTGAACAGGGCGGCGGCGGACTCCGCCTGTCCGTGCAGCAGGTTCACGGCGAAGGCCCCGCTCTCCAGCAGGGCGGCGAGCGTGGGACTCTCCGCGCGCAGGCAGGCCAGGACCGTCGGCGGTGACACGCTGAGGCTGCACAGCGAGGAACAGGTCATGCCCCACGGCCGCCCCTGGCGGTCGCGCGTGGTGACGACGGAGACCCCGGTGGGGAACTCGGACATCAGGGTGCGGAAGTCCTCGGCCGCCACGGGCTTGGGGGAGATGGTCGACAGGTCGGTCACGGAACGTTTCCTCTCGCTGGTGCGAGCCCGGGGGCCGCAACCGTGTCCGGCAGGCGGCGGTGTTCGGCGCGGTCGATGGCCAGCAGGGCGGGCCCGGTCATGGCGGTGGTGGCCAGCGCCATGACGAGGAGGGCGAGGTAGAGGGTGCTGGTCAGAATCCCGGTGCTGTAGCCGATCTGGAGCACGATCAGCTCGGTGAGTCCGCGGGTGTTCATCAGCGTCCCGATCCGCAGGGAGTCGAAGCGCCCGTACCGGCCCAGGCGCGCACCGGCGTACCCGCCCAGCGCCTTGCCTGCGGTGCCGAGCAGGACGGTGAGCGCGATCAGGACGACCGACGCGGATCCCAGCGCCTCGGTCAGCACGGTGACGCCGCTGACCACGAAGAAGACGGGCACCAGCGCGTGCCCGACCTTGGTCACGCTCGCCACCGGGCGCTGCCACGCCTGACCGGACCGGGTGGGGACGGCCAGCCCGGCGAGCACGGCTCCCACGATCGCCGTCATGCCGTGCTCCTTCATCGTGAAGGCCAGGGCGACGGCGAACAGCGCGACCAGGAGCGCGGCCGCCCTGGGGAACCGGGTGCACGCACGGGTGCTGAAGCGGGTCGCGAGCAGGGCGCGCACCGCCAACGCCACGAGCGTGCCCGCGGCGAGGACCCCGGCCGCCCGCAGGAAGCCGCTGATGTCGCCGGAGCGCAGGCCGACCGCCACGGGCAGCAGCAGCCACGCCACGCAGTCGATCACGATCGCGGCGAGGAGCGCGGTGCGGCCCGTGTCGGTGTCCGCGAGCCCCCGGTCGTCGAGGATCCGGGCCAGCACGGGAACCGCGGTGATGGACATGGACACCGCGACCACGAGCAGGAAGGAGGCCAGCGGGGCGCTGCCGCGGGCGGCCTGGTCGTCGGTGAGCAGCACCCAGCCCGCCAGCAGCAGCCCTGCCGCGAGCGCGGGCAGGAACGATCCGGCGATGAGCCACCAGGTGCGCTTGGACCTGGCCCCGGCGGGGCCCAGGCGGAGATGGCCGGCCAGCCCGACCATGAACAGGACGAGGCCGACCTCGGCGATCGTCTTGAGGTGGTCGAGGACGGCGTCGGGCAGGAGGGTCTCGAAGGTCTCGGGTCCGAGCAGCCGGATGAGGGCGGGGCCGATCAGCAGGCCCGCCACGATCTCGCCGATCACCTCGGGCTGACGCGTGGTGCGAGCCGCCAGCCGGCCCGCGCGCACGACCAGCACCGCAGCACAGAGGACCGCGAGCAGATGGGCGGCTCGAAGCAGTAGTTCTGGGGCTGTCACGGGGTTCCTGTCGGTGTCGGGAGAGGGGCCGCCCGTCCGGGCCGTGGAGGGCCCGGACGGGCGGTGGACTACTTGCCGTGCAGCTGACGCAGGTAGTCGTAGGTGCTGGGCAGGGTCCGCAACAGCTCACCCTCGCGCTTCTTGACCTCGGCGAACGCGGCCTCGACGGTGGCGATCGACTCGGGGCGGTGGGCCAGCGCGGGCAGGGAGTGATCGGGCAGGAAGTCGAGGCCCGAGAACATGCAGTAGTAGTTCGCGTTGCTCCAGAAGTTGCGGAACTCCGCCTCGAAGTTGCCGTAGTAGTTGCTCTCGTCCGTGATCGGCAGGTTCACCCCGAGGCCGGACTTGTAGAGCGCGACCTTCTCCTTGAAGCCCTCGGCGAGCTCCAGTTCCTTGCAGGCGCGCCAGAACGGCGTGTCGTTGCGCGGGGCGAAGCTGAAGTGGGCCTGGACGAAGTCCCGCGTGTCGTCGAACATCGTCTCGATCTCGCCGTTGAACCGGTTGGTCAGGGCGGGGTCGAAGCGCTTGTCGGGGAAGTTCTTCACCAGCTGGAAGAGGGCCGCGTAGACGAAGTAGATGCCGGTGGACTCGAGCGGCTCCAGGAAGCACGAGGCCAGACCGATGCCGACGCAGTTCTTGACCCAGGCGCGGCGGTTGCGGCCGACACGGAACTTGACGTGGTTGAGGGGCTGCTTCTCGGGGTCGAGGCCCCACATGCGGCAGAACTCCTCGGTGGCCTCGTCCTGTGTGGCGAACCGGCTGGAGTAGACGTAGCCGGTGCCGAAGCGGCCGAGCATGGGGATCTTCCAGGTCCAGCCGGACGACATCGCGATCGACGAGGTGAACGGCTCGATGCCGTTGGCCTCGTCGTCGTGGGGCACCTGCGTGGCGACCGCGCGGTCGTTGAGCAGGTGGTCGCTCATGTCCAGGAACGGTTCCTTCATCGTCTGGTTGATGAGCAGGCTGCGGAAGCCGGAGCAGTCGACGAAGAGGTCGGCCTCCAGGGTGAGACCGCCCTCGGTCCTGATGGAGGTGATGTGGCCGCGCTGGTCGATCTCCGCGCTGACGAACTTGTCCTCGATGTGGACGGCGCCCTGCTGCTCGGTGGAGAAGCGCCGCAGGAAGTTGGCGACCAGGTTGGCGTCGAAGTGCCAGGCGTAGCTGGCCCACTTGGTCCCGTCGAGGTAGCGCGGGGAGAGCTTCTGGTCGAAGACCGCCGGCTGCGGGTAGCAGGCGCGGTCGAAGGGCTCATCGGTCAGCCCGTTGAGCCGCTTGTGCGTCCAGTAGTGCGAGAGCGGCAGGTTGTCGTGCTCCGGCAGGAGTCCGAAGAGGTGGTCGAAGCGGTCCTTGTCCTTGCCGAACGGGCGGCTCTCGGACTCACCCGCGCCGGGCGTCCGCCAGTTGACGAAGCGGATGCCCATCTTGAAGCTGGCGTTGCACTCCGGCATCCACTCCTCCTCGCTCAGTCCGAGGAAGTCGAAGAACACCTTCTGGAGGTTGGCGATGGTGGCCTCGCCGACGCCGATTCTGGGAATCGCCGGCGCCTCCAGCACCGTGATCTTCACGGTATCGCCCAGCGCGCGCCCCAGGTAGGCGGCGGACATCCATCCCGCGGTGCCGCCTCCGAGCACGACAATGCTCTTGATCCGGTTGTCAGTGGTCATGACTGTGTGAACCCCAAAATGATCGGTTGCAGGGAGTGGTGCGGAAGAAGGCGCGTGATCACGCAGCCGTCAGGCCCAGCCGACGGAATACGGCCGCACCGAGAGCCGTGGCGGGATCGTCGAGATCGAAGGTGATGTCGAAGTGGTTGCGGTGGGAGACGACCAGGTCCCGGACCTCGGGCGAGCGCGCGGCCACCGCCGACACCAGGTCGTCGTGCTGACGGCGGAACTCGTCGGTCTCGGCTCCGCCGCGGGCCACCACGAGCGGCGGGAGGCGGTCGGGCAGCCGGTGGAGCGGGCTCATCGGACGCGCGGTCCGCGCAGTGAGACCGAGCGGTTCGTTGACGTAGGTGAGTCTGAGCGGTTCCAGGTCGTAGACCCCGCTCAGCAGGACGGCGCCGGCGAAGGCGTCGGCAGGGTGAGCGCCGCCCGGTCGCCAGTCGTCCAGCAGGGCCATGAGCACCAGATGGGCGCCCGCGGAGCTGCCGCTCAGGATGATGCGCCGCTTGTCCACGCCCAGTTCGGCGGCGTGCACGACCAGCCACTCCAGCCCACGGCGCACCTGGGCGACGATGTCCGGAAGCCGGTACGCGGGCGCCAGACCGTAGTCGAGGGCGGCGAAGGCGGCGCCCGCCGGCACGGTCCCGCGCGCCGGGAAGGACGACTCGTCCTTGCTCAGCTCCTGCCAGTAGCCACCGTGGACGAACACGAGCAGGGGAGCATCGGGCTCGGCGGCGGGGAAGAAGTCCAGCGTCTCGCACGCCTCGGCGCCGTACGGGATTCCCGTACGGACCGTGAGCTCGTCCCTGGTCCGCTTGCTGAGCGCCGCGTACGCGTCCAGGAACACCGTGATGTCGGCGACGCGGGAGCTGGGGGAGTACTGCCGGTCCAGCGACTCCTGGTCGTAGGCCCCGTAGACGAGCGTGTCCGTTCTGCCTTCCTTCGGCATCAGAACTCCGTTCGTACGGACCACAGTTCGGGGAAGAAGCGGTGCTCGGCCACCCGACGGAGCCATTCCACGCCCAGCGTGCCGC
The DNA here is from genome assembly GCF_044333935.1 of Streptomyces sp. NPDC020884. Classification (NCBI taxonomy): domain Bacteria; kingdom Bacillati; phylum Actinomycetota; class Actinomycetes; order Kitasatosporales; family Streptomycetaceae; genus Streptomyces; species Streptomyces sp. NPDC020884. Next base: position 380,227 of record NZ_JBIRRY010000004.1, read on the forward strand.
CCGTTCCGGGTTTGTGGCCCATGATCCGTTCGACGGTCAGCAGGTGCGTGGTGCGCCAGCGGGAGTACTGGTAGTTCAGCTCGGAGAGGGCCTCGGCGAGCGCGTGGAGCTGGGGGTCCTCCTCGGGGGACCGGTAGATGGCGCCCCACGCCTCTTCCACGAGCAGGTTCGGCTCGTACGGTTCGGCGTACTCCACGGGGACGCACTTCTCGGGAACGCGTCCCCTGCGGTGCAGCAGGGACAGCGTCGCGTCGTACAGGCTCGGCGCTTCCAGAACCGATGTGACCTGCTCGTACAGCCATGGAACGGCCCGGTACGCCTCGGCCAGGCGACGGGTCTTGTTGCCGAGGGAGAACTCCAACTGCCGGTACATGTACGACTGGAAGCCCGACGCGGCCCCCAGCTCGTCCCTGAAGTTGGCGAACTCCTTGGGAGTCAGGGTGCTGACCGGTTCCCAGCAGGAGATGAGCACGTGCTGGACGCGCTCGATCCTGCGGAGGTAGCGCAGGGCATCGTCGATCCTGTCGTCGAACAGCAGGTCACGGACCCGGTTGATCTCGGTGAACAGCAGCTTGAACAGCAGTTCCTGGACCTGGCCCGTGATGTAGAAGGTCAGCTCCGCCGGCTCTTCGGTGCGCGGGTGCTGCAGGCTCAGCAGTACGTCCACGCTGTGGTAGTCGATGTACGGGGTGCTGTTCTCGTTGACACGGCCCACGCTGAAGTCCAGGACCGGCTCGCCGTCGGTCTGCTCGGACTGGGCGCGCCGCTCCTCCTCGGTCATCGCGCGGTATGCGCGGGGGCCTTGCGTAACTCCCTCGGTTGCCATGCGAGATGAACTCCAGTCATGCCTGGTGAACCCTGGAACGACGTCGGCGCCGTGGGTGCACTTTGGATGGGGTGGGGTACATAACTCTGCGGTGGAGTAGGGGTGTTGGCCATATCTCCTGGAGTAACCGCAGCGCAGATCCGGACCCTACGGGACGCAATTTTCTCGAGTCAAGAGTTCAGTGGCCGCATCGTGTTGAACCGCCGACCGGGCTATTGCCCTTTGGGTAAATGTGTCGCACGCTAAGCGGAATCCTTCACGTCCAGATCTTCTGGTGATCGAAGATAGATTTGGATCGCGGCTCGGTTTTGGCTAATTCTGATGCTTCAACGCGCCTTTGCCGGGGCAGTGCGAATGACTTCAGGCCGCGTTCCGGCCTCGCGGTGGCTTGAGGATCCGTCGCTTCACGCGCCGTTGGTGACCGGATCACGCCGGGGTGATGAACGGCTCCGTTCTGGCCAATTCTGGTGCTTCCGCGCTCGCTTGCCGGGGTCGCGCGAATGGCTATATGTGGCGTTCTGGTCGGCGAAGTGGTGCGAGGATCCCCCGGTCCGGGGGCAGTTGGCGACCGGGCGACCCTGGGCGGGAACCAGGACAACTGCTATCTTGAGTGTCGTGAAGATGTCGTCGACGGTTGAGTGGACAGTCCATGTGTGCCTCACGCTTGCGTGCGCACCCCCCGGGGTATCGATGCAGTCCGGCGCGCTGGCGGAGTTCCACGGACTGCCGAAGCCCTACCTCACGAAGCAGCTCCAGGCTCTCGTGAGGTACGGAATTCTGCGTTCCGCTCCAGGGGTGCGAGGCGGCTTCTCGCTGGCGCGCCCCAGCGCCGAGATCACGCTGATGGACATCGTCGCGGCTGTGGAGGGCCGAGCCGAGCTCTTCCAGTGCGCAGAGATCCGGAAAAGCGGTGTGATCGCCGATTCCGGCCTGAGCAACATGAATCTTCCGTGCATCGTTCAGATCGAGATGTCGAAGGCCGAAATGGCCTGGCGAAAGACCTTGGCCGCACAGACCATTGAGGATCTGGCCAAGCGTCTGGAAAATGGTGCGCCGCACGTGGTGGACGTCACCCGCAAGTGGATCGCAGCGAACTGAACCCAGATACCTTCATTTCTCAACTCTCTCTTCCCCGGGGTGTCTCCGGCGTTGGGCGCTTCGTCGCATAATCGCGCGCCCCTCGCAAGTGGGCACCTTCGGCATGCACTATTCGAAATACAGGCAGAAGGGTGCCATGGCCAGCAGTGCGACCGCCCCGCTGAATACAGATTCAATCAAGCCCCGATCTCCGGGTCTCGCTGTTGCCATCGTTCTGGTAGCGGCGTTCCTCGTCCTCGCTGACACATCCATCGTGAATGTGGCGGCACCCGTCCTGCAGAGCGATCTGGGCGCCAGCTTCGCCCAGACCCAGTGGGTGGTCGCCGTCTACCAGCTCACCTACGCGGTGCTGCTGGTCACCGGAGGCCGGCTCGGCGACCTGTACGGCCGCAGGCGGCTGTTCGTGATCGGCCTCGTCGGCTTCGTGATCACCTCGGCCGCGTGCGGATTCGCGACCACCGCCCCCATGCTCATCGCGGCGCGGGCGCTCCAGGGCGCGACGGCCGCCCTCATGTACCCGCAGACCCTCGCCGTCATCCAGGTCGTGGTTCCCCTCGAGCGCCGCCCCAAGGCGTTCGCCGCCCTGGGCATGGTCATCAGCGGTGCCACCATCGCCGGCCCGATGATCTCCGGCGTCCTCATCGAACTGGACCTCTTCGGCAGCAGCTGGCGGCCGGCGTTCCTGCTGAACCTCCCCATCGGGCTGCTCGGCGTGCTGGCCGCGATGCGGTATCTGCCCGAGTCGCGTTCGGAACAGGCCCGCAAGCTCGACCTTCCGTCGGTCCTGCTGGTCACCGCCGCGCTCGCCTGCCTCATCTACCCGCTGATCGAGGGCCACGAGCGCGACTGGCCCTGGTGGTCCTTCGCCCTGATGGTCCTCTCCATCCCGCTGTTCGGCGCCTTCCACCTCCGCTGCTCCAAGGTGCACCGGGAGACGCAGTCGGCTCTGGTGCCTCCGTCCCTGTGGCGTGACCGGGCCTTCACCGTGGGCCTGGTGATGTACGTCCTGGCCTACTCCGCCATCGCGTCGTTCTTCCTCTACCAGTCGCTGATGCTCCAGTTCGCCTATGGGTACAGCGCGTTGGCCGTCGCGGCGATCATGAGCCCCTTCGCGATCGGCTCGATGATCGGCTACTACTCCTCAGCTCCCTTCGCCAAGAAGACGAGTGGGCGCGTGGCCGTCACCGTGGGCGCACTGATCTGGGCGACCGGAGTCGCCGTGGTGGGCGCCACCACGCTGCTGGTCGGAAACGGACTCCAGGGCTGGCACTTCGTGCCCTCCTTCACGGTCGCCGGCTTCGGCCTCGGCATCGCCCTCGCCCCCCTCCTCGGAGTGGTTCTGGGTTCGGTGCGCAGCTCGGACGCCGGTTCCGCGTCCGGCACGCTGAGCACCGGCCAACAGGTCGGCGCGGTCCTGGGCGTGGCGCTGGTGGGCGCCGTGTTCTTCGGCACTCTCGCGAGCGCCGGCGAGAACTCGGCGGAGCAGCGGTCCGACACGGTGCGCGCCGCCGTCTCGGCGAGCGCCGGCGCCGACCAGGCGGATCGGCTGACCGAGGCGTTCTCGGCCTGCGTGGTCGCTCAGGGCGACGGCGGCGAGACCTCGGCCGGACCGTGCCACGCGCTGGTCACCGGATCCGACACCACCGTGAAGACGCAGGTCGTGGAAGCCAAGCGCCACGACTACCGGATGGCCTACGCGCTCAGCACCTTCGTGCTCGCGGCAGCCGTCGCCCTGGTCGCGCTCGGCGTCAAGTTCCTGCCGCGCCCCGCGCCCGCCCCCAAGCCGTGAACCCGAGCAGTGAATCCAAGCCGTGAACCCAAGCCGTGAACCCGAGCCGCGGACCCCTGCGGCCAGAACGGACTTCTCGACATGACCGAAACGGTACTGCAGTTAATGGAGAGCAGAGGCGAGCTCTCCTCGCTCACCTTCGTGGAGGAGGACCGCAGACTCTCCCTCGCCGACCTGCTGGCTGAATCCCGGGTGACCGCGGGCGGCCTGATAGCCCAGGGCGCCGCCCCGGGAGACCGCATCGCCTTCATCATGCAGAACGGCAGCGGCTTCCTCAGGGTGCTCTTCGGCGCCCAGTACGCCCACACGGTGCCCCTGTCCATCGCCCTGCCCTTCGGGTACCGAGGTGTGGACGGGTACGTCGAGTACGTCCGCGCCATCCTCGAGGACGCGGACGTCCGCATCCTCGTGGTGGACCCGGACCTGGCGCGGGTACGGCGCGCCCTGGACGCCGCACTGCCCGAGGTCGCCGTCGTGTCGGCCGACACCCTGCACGCGACGCCGGACACCGGCGCGGTACCCCCCGGGGCCGGTGCTCCCGAACAGCTGGCGTACATCCAGTACACCTCCGGCAGCACGTCCCGGCCGAAGGGAGTGGCGCTCACCCAGGCCAACATCATCGCCGGGTTGTACGCCCTGGCCACCCCCTCCGGCACGACCAGCGAGGACCGCTGGGGCCTGTGGGTGCCGCTCTTCCACGACATGGGCATGTTCTGCCTGTTGACCGCGCTGTCCGCGGGAGCCGACGTGGTGTTGTGGCGGCCGCGGGGCGGCATCAGGCGCCCCCTGGACTGGCTGCGCCGGTTCGCCGCCGAGGGGTGCACCCACACGGCCGCGCCCAACTTCTTCGTCGACGCGCTGGTCGAGGCCGTCAAGGAGGACGAGACACCCCCGGAGCAGGCCGACCTGTCGAAGTGGCGGGTCTGGTGCAACGGCGCCGAGCCGGTGAACGCGCACTCCCTCGCGGAGTTCGAGAAGATCTTCCGCCCCTGGGGCTTCCGGCCCCAGTCCATGTGCCCGGTGTACGGCATGGCGGAGGCGACGCTCACGGTGACCTTCCCGCCGCTGGGCCGCGAGCCCGTGGTGCGCTGGGTCGACCGCGAGGCCCTCGCCGACGGGCACTTCGTCCCCACGGCCGAGGGGCCGGGTGCCCGCGCACTCGTCGCGGTGGGCCGTCCGGTGCCCGGCGTCGACGTCCGGATCTGCGGGGACGAGGGACCGCTGCCCGAGGGCCGGCCGGGCGAGATCGAGATCTCGGGCCCTCCCGTGATGCAGGGGTACTACCGCAGGGAGCCCGGGGAGGAGCGCTCGGCGGACGGCTGGTGCCGCACCGGCGACATGGGCGTGATCGCGGACGGCGACCTGTTCATCTTCGGGCGCAAGAAGGACATGATCATCGTCCGGGGCGTCAACTACTACGCGGAGGACACCGAGGCGGTCATCCGTGACCTCCCCGGAGTGTTCCGCAAGCGGTGCGCCGCCGTGCCCGAAGAGGACCATATGGCGCTCGTGGTGGAGACCGCCCTGGAGACCGAGGAGGAGTGTGCCGCGCTCGTGGCCGAGTGCCACCGGCAGATCCGCTCCCGGATGGGGCTCCACCAGGTCACGGTCTACCTCGCCCCGGCACGTTTCCTGCCCCAGACGAGCAGTGGCAAGGTCCAGCGCAACAGGCTGCGTTCGTCTCTCGGCGAGCTCGTCGGCGACGGTGCCACGGGGGCCGGGGGCCAGGCGTGACCACATCCGCGGAACGAAGAACCGAAAGGAGCACGAAGGTGGGGACGACTGTTCCGGTCGACGTCGAGGCGTCGGTCCGTCAGGCTCTCGTGGCCGAACTGGGCATCGAGGCCGACTCCGTGGCGGGGGATGACGAACTCTCCCTGCTGCCCGGCATGGAGTCCGTGAAGCTTCTGCGGATCGTCAGCGCGCTGGAGGAGGTCCACGGCGTCTCCCTCGACGATGACGCGCTGTTCTCCATCGATACCGTGGACGATCTGGTCCAGGTCCTGCGGGGCGGGCGGGCCGCGGACGAGACCGCGGCGGAGTCCGGGCCGTGACCCGAAGAACGGGGGCCCCGGTCGTCGCCGGGCCACGGGGCACGGCCGGGTGGATCGACGCACTGCACCGGATCGTGCCCACCCCCGACCGCTATGTGCGCTACGACACCGAGCGCGACAGCGCCCTGGCCGTCATGCGGTGTTCGCCGGACGTCCTCGATCAGCTGATGCGGGCGGGACTGCGGCACCGTACCGAGGGCGACCGGGTGCTGTTCGACGACAGCGACATCCGGAACGTGGCCGCGGCCTCCGGATCGGGCGGCTCGGTGCTGGAGCTGGTGCAGCGCTATCTCTTCCGCTTCGCGGTGTCCCGACCGGCTGAGTGGATCGACGATCGGGCCTGGGCGATACGGAACCTGGGCGCTTGCCCCGACGTCACGGACTGCCAAGAGCCCTGGGAGTTCGCGCCACTGGCCGCCGAGGACTTCGCGGGGCGCTCCTGGGACGAGCGGACCGTGACCGACGGCGCCGTGGACTCCCGTGGCGCCAGCGTCGACGGGTACCCGCCGCTGGCGGAGTTCAGCGCCACCGTGCGGACCGTCGGCGCCGTACGGAAGGTCCGCGACCAGCTGGTGCGCGACGCCTTCCACGCCTCGCTCGACGAGATGCGCACCGGCCGCATGTACTACCAGGCGATGCCGCCGGCCCTGCGCAACGACCCGGCGGCGGCCCGTGCGAACGGCACGGCGAACTGCATCAGCGTCAGCCTCCACCTGGAGCGGGTCTTCACCGACGCCGGTCTGGAGGCCCGCAGCCGCAAGGGCTACCTGATGGGCATCCTCGGCAGCGACCACTCCTGGGTGGAGGTCCGCGAGGACGGGGAGTGGAAGGTCATCGACCCGGTCTTCGCGCTGCTCGGCCTCCGGCAGGGGGCCTCGGAGGAGTTCGTCGAGTTCTGCCTCGGCTCGGTGCCCAACCGCCTGGTCCCCTGCGACTGCCCCGCGGATCTGGAGACCGTACGTCACACCCACCGGCAGTCACCGGCCCCGACGCGCAACGTGGTGCTGGTCAACCCACTCAAGGAGATCCCTTCATGAACGGCCGCGAATTCCTGGCCCAGTGCATATCCGCGCCCGCGATCCTCGACTCCCTGGCGGACGACGAGGACCTGCGGGAAGCGGGGTTGAACTCGGGTGAGATCGTCCTGGCGGTGATGCGCCTGGAGGAGAGCATCGGCAGGGCGCTCGACGACCACGAGATCGCCTCGGTCACCACGATCGCGAGCATCGACGCCCTCCTGCGTGCGGCCGGCCCGTCGGCCGGTTCCGCGCAGGACGCGGCGTAGCCTCCGGGAACGCGACGGTGGTGGCGGGGACGGTCATGGCGGCGGCCGTCGCGGCAGGTGGCGGACCGCCCGAGGGAACGGTCATCGGGTTGGTCCGGGACGACGAGGGCGCACCCCCTGCCCTCCATGCGGCGGAGCACCGGTTGATGACGGCCCTGCCCGCCGCGCGCCGGGACGACTTCCGGCTGGGCAGGGTGGCGGCCGCACGCTGCCTGACCCGGCTGGGTGCACCGGGCCCCGTACTCGCCGACGGCAGGCTGCCGCGGTTCCCCGACGGCGTCACCGGCTCGATCAGCCATCGTGACGGCACGGCGGTGTGCCTCGCCGCCGCGGGCCCGCGGATCCGCGCGGTCGGGGTGGACATCGAACGCGTGGACGCACTGCCGCTGGCCGCGGCCCGGCTCGTCTGCACGGAGGGCGAGCGCGGCTGGCTGGAGTGCGGGCCGGGCGACGCCGTCCACCGGCTGGGCGCGCTGTTCTCCCTGAAGGAGTCGCTGTACAAGGCGCTCTGCGCGCTGGGGGTGGGCGTCCGTGGCCTGAAGGAGGTCGAGTGCCCGGTGGGCCTCCTTGAGGGGTTCCCGCTCACAGGGCGCTTCACCGTGCGCGGAGTCCGCTTCGAATCCGGTGGCGTGCGCTCCTCACGATCCGTACTGACCTGGGCAGTTGCCCGCACCTGATGTAAGGACGTCTCATGCGCAGCTACCACCGGCTCCTGGACAGGATCGTCGCCGGCGAAGCCGGCCCCCCTGCCTTCGCCGAGGCCCTTCGGCTGCCCCGCCCCGATGGATGGGCGGACGGCCGGGTCTGGGGCAGCTGGGACGTGGACCCGGTCGTGGTGGGACCCGGCGGAGTGTTCGGCGGGTACCTGGCAGCCGTCGCGGACAGCTTCTCCGGGATCTGCATGTATACCGTTCTCGAAGAAGGCCAGTGGCTGGCCACCCGGGAACTGACCCTGCGTTTCCTGCTGCCGGTGACCGGCGGCCGCGTCCGTACCGAGTCGGCCGTCGTACGGAGCGAGGGCCGGCGCGTCTGGGTGGACACGGTGTTCACCACCGACGACGGCCTGAAGGTCTGCACGGCGCAGGCGGTCCAGGTCGTCATACCCGCGAAGAAGCCCGTCGATGAGGCTCGGCCGTCGGCGCCCCTCCCGGCCCGAGCGCTGCCCTAGGACCTGTCGTCAAACTGCCGCCTGCCCGGCCCGCCATCCCCGATCATCCCGCCCGACCGTACCGTTTGGAGACGCCGCCATGTCCGTACGATCCAGTGAGGCCCTTCGCATCGGCGAGCTGTTCGACATGGGTGCCGAGCAGCACCCGAACAGCCACATGACCCTCGACCACACGCTGCGCATGTTCCCCGAGTCCGGGACCAGGATCACCTTCCGTCGGCTCGCCGACCACGTGGCCGAGATATCCGCGCGCCTCACCGCGGCGGACGTCCGGGCCGGCGAACACGTCGTGCTCTTCGCCTCCAACACCTTCGACCTGGTGCTCACCGCCTGCGCGCTGGCACGGTCCGGAGCGGTGCCCGTGCTGCTCTCGCCGCGGCTGGACGGTGACGTGGTGGCGCAGCTGCTCGCCAAGTTCGACGAGCCGCCGCTGCTCCTCACCGACGCCGACACCCTGGGCGGCGCCCTGGAGGGCGTCGACCTGTCCGGGGCGGCGAGCCGGGTGCTGCTGATCAGCGGTGCGGCCGAGGGCCACACCCGCCTGGAGGAGTTCGCCGGTGCGCCGCTGCGGGCGCCGGTGCGCGCGGAGGCCGACGCCCCGAGCCTGGTGACCCACACCTCCGGCACCACGGGCCTGCCCAAGCTCGTGCAGCAGTCCGCCAGCAGCCTGTGGTGGCACCTCAAGCCCCAGCTGAAGACCGCCAAGATCATGCGAGCCAAGGAGACCCGCGCCGTCTGCGTCTCCCTGGTGCACGCCCGGATGTGGCCCCTGCTCTACATCGTCATCTCCCGCGGTCAGCACACCGTGGTGCTCACCGACCCGGATCCCAAGAAGGTCGCCGACCTCTTCAGCGAGACCCGGCCCGGCCTGCTGGAGGCGCACCCCAACTGCTTCATCCAGTGGGAGAAGCTGGCCGACGACCCGCGCGGCCCGCTCTCCAGCATCCGCTACTTCATCAACACCTTCGACGCCATGCACCCGCGGACGATGCGCATCCTGCTCGGCGCGAGCAAGCGCAGAATGCCGGTGTACATCCAGGGGTACGGGCAGTCCGAGACCGGCCCGATCTGTCTGCGCCCCTACACCCGCAAGCTGGTCGAGACCGCCGACGGCCGCTGCCTGGGGCACACCTTCCGGGGCATCACCGAGGTGAAGATCGGCGAACCGCTGGCGGACGCCCCGGGGCCCCAGAAGATCGGCCCCATCCTCGTCCGCACCCAGGGCCACAGCCTGGGCATCATCGGCGGGGCCGAGCAGTTCGCCGAGCGCTTCGCCGGTGGCTGGTGGCGCATGGGCGACCTGGGCTACCGCAGCAAGTGGGGCTGTGTGCACCTGCTGGACCGGGAGATCGACCACATCGACGGCGTGGCCAGCAGCCTGCGGGTCGAGGACACGCTGATGGAGCGGCTGCCGCAGCTGACGGAGATGGTCCTGGTGGGCGACGAGAAGGGGCGTCCCATCCCGGTCGTCTCGACCCACGACGACGAGCCCCTCGACCTCAGGGCCTGGGAGCGCGCGGTGGCCGATCTGCCCACGATGGCCGCACCGCTGCACTGCCGCTGGAACGCGATCCCCATGACCTCCACGTGGAAGGTCCGGCGGCAGGCCCTGAGCACCCTGGTGACCGATGGCGCGCTGCCCCTCGTGGGCGCCGCGGCCAAGGTCTGACCAGAGGCGCCGAGATGACCATCGAAACGTCCGCCGCCGCTCCCGCGGCCGCGCACGCCGTACCCGAAGTCGACCTCTTCTCGCAGGAGTTCACCGCCGACCCGTTCCCGGCCTACGCCCACCTGCGCCGCTCGGCGCCGGTCCACTACGACCCGGCCACGAAACTGTGGCTGGTCAGCCGGGACGAGGACATCCGCCAGGTGCTCCTGGAACCGGCCACCTACCGCAACGACAACGCGCTCGGCTCGGTTGTGCCGCTGCGGCTGCCGGCGCTGCGGATCCTGGACAGGGCGGGGTTCAAGACCCTGCCGCCCGCGCTGTTCAACAACAGCGGGGACACCCACCCGGTGCTGCGCGGGGCCGTGCTCAAACTGTTCAGCGCCCAGCAGGTGCGCGCCGCCCTGCCGATGATCGAGCGGGTCACCCATGAGGAACTCGACCTCATGGCGGCCGAGCTCGCCACCACCGGGCGCCACGACTTCGCCCAGGGCCCGGCGCGCAGGATCCCGGTCCGGGTCATGCTCGAGATGCTGGGCGTCCCCGGGGACGCGCGCGTGGACATCGAGACGGTCGCCGACTGGACGGACGCGTTCATCACCCTGTTCTGGGGACGTACGGACAAGGACCGGCAGCGGGAACTGGCCCTCCAGGTAGCCGATTTCTACACCTGGCTCCGCGACCTGGCCACGCGCCGCGACACGGACGACTCCCTGGCCGGCGCCCTCGCACGGGTCCGGATGCCCGACGGGTCCCCGGTGTCCCCGGAGGTCGCCGTCGCCGTCTGTTCCAACCTGATGGTCGCCGGTCATGTGACGACCTCCCAGATGATCAGCACGGCGGCCTACCGCGCCCTGGAGCGCGACGGCCGGTGGCGCGCGCTGGGCGAGGACCCCGGCCTGGCCGAGGGGTGGACCGAGGAGACCCTGCGCCGGGAGCCGTCCCTGACGGCCTGGCGTCGGGTCACGAGCCGGGCCACCGCACTGGGCGGCGTCGAACTCCCGGAGGGGGCCGAACTCCTCCTCATGTTCACCAGCGCGGGCACCGACCCCGAGGCCTACGAGGAGCCGGAGCAGATCTGCCCGATGCGCAAGGACGGACGCGGGCACCTCGGGTTCGGCCTCGGCCGGCACCGCTGTCCGGGCGCGGAGCTCGCACGGGTCGAAGGCCGGGTGGTGCTGAGCGCGGCGGCGGCGCGCTTCCCGGACCTGCGGCTCGCCACGCCGGAGCGCCCGCCCTTCCTCGAACTGGTCTCGTTCCGCGCCCCCACGCGTCTGGAGGTGACGCGGACCCTCTCCCGTGCCCAGGGACATCCGTACGCGGCGAAAGGCAGCACAGCACCATGAAATCGGTGGAACCCGAGGTCTCCGTGATCGCCAGGCCCGCCCTCGACCTCGAGGAGATCTCCTCCTACCTCCAGGAGATCGGAGGTGAGGAGTGGCTGGCCCGGCTCGACCAGGGCCGGCTCGACGGCGATCTCAACGACGCGCAGACCCTGGCCGAGGTCGCGGGCCGCATGTGCTATCGGTCGTGGGAACCCGGACTCAACCCCAACGTGAAGCGCGTCCGCACCGACCAGGCGGTCTATCTGCGCAACATCCTGTCGAGCGCCCACGGCTCGGTCCTGGAGCACGTCAACTTCACGTTCGTCCTCAAGGACGTGAGCCGGGTCCTCACCCATGAGCTGGTCCGGCACCGGGTCGGCACCGCGGTCTCCCAGGAGTCGCTGCGCTTCGTCCGGCTCCAGGAGATCCCGTTCTGGCTGCCCGACTGGGCCCAGGAGGACGCGGAGCTCATGGAGCGGGCGAGCGAGGTGCTCACGGAGCTCGAACGGTTCCAGTCCTGGATGGCCGACCATTTCGGGCTGGACGACGAGGGCGTCGCCTTCGGGGAGAAGAAGCACAAGACCTCGTTCATGAGGCGCTTCGCCCCGGAGGGGGTGGGGACGAGCCTCGTCTGGACCGCGAACATCCGGACGCTGCGGCACACGATCGAGTCGCGGACCGCACCGGGCGCCGAGGAGGAGATCCGCCTGGTCTTCCACAAGGTCGGGGAACTGATGCGCGCGGAGGCCCCGGCACTGTTCAGCGACTACGAGGTACAGGAGGGGGCCTGGGTGCCGGAGTGGCGGAGAGTCTGATCACGCCGCGCCGCAGCGCCGGTCCCGTACACCGATCCTTTGGAAGGTGCCGTGAAACCAGAGATCGCCACCCCGGTCGGGGTACGCCACGCTCGCATTCTCGGGGTGGGCGCCTACCGGCCCCGGCGCGTTGTGGGCAATGACGAGGTCTGCCGGTTCATCGACTCCACGGACGAATGGATACGCCGGCGGACCGGCATCGTGACCCGCCGGTGGGCCGAGCCGGACGAGACCCTGGAGGCGATGGGCAGCGAGGCGGCGGACAAGGCCATGGCAGCGGCCGGGACCGACCCCGCGCAGATCGACTGCGTCATCGTGGCCACGTTCACCCATCTGATGCAGACCCCGGCCGTCGCCGCGCGGATCGCTCACCGCACGGGCGCCACCCGCGCGGCGGCGTTCGACGTCTCGGCGGGGTGCGCGGGCTTCGTGCACGGCGTGGCGCTCGCCGCCGACGCCGTCCGGGCCCGCGGTGGCCACGTCCTGGTGGTGGGCGCGGAACGCATGACCGACCTGCTGAACCTCCACGACCGCTCGACCGCCTTCATCTTCGGCGACGGCGCGGGGGCCGTGGTCGTCGGCCCTTCGGAGACTCCCGGAATCGGCCCGGTGGTCTGGGGCGCGGACGGCTCCCAGGCGGACGTCATCAGCCAGACGGAACCGTGGACCGCCCTCAGGGGCGCCTCCGACGCCGCGTTCCCCTCGCTGCGCCAGGAGGGCCGGAGCGTCTTCCGGTGGGCCGTCTACGAGATGCCCGAGGTGGCGCTGCGAGCGGTCCGTGCGGCCGGCCTCGGGGTCGAGGACCTGGATGTCTTCATCCCCCACCAGGCCAATGTCCGCGTCATCGACGCCATGGCGTCCCGCATCGGTTTCCCTCCGGAGGTGACCGTCAGCAAGGATATCGTCCACAACGGGAACACCTCGGGTGCGTCGATTCCGCTGGCCATGGAGGCGGTGCTCGGTTCCGGTGATGCCAGGAGCGGCGACACGGCGCTGCTGCTCGGCTACGGCGCGGGCCTGTCCTACGCCGGGTGCGTCGTGGCGCTGCCCTGAACCGCCGTGATGCTCGGTCACGGCCTGTGCGACCGGCCCGAGCTCCACCGCGGCCGGCGCGCCCGTGCCCGGCGTACGTCCGGCGTTAACCGATCCGTCACGACCTCTTCCGTTCTGTTCGATTCTCTTGGAACATCCTGTTCGCTTCTGTTTCCGACTCTCCAAGAGGCCCCTCACTCATGGCTGATATGAATCGGCGCCGCTTCTTCCAGATCGCCGGTGCCACCGCGGGATTCGCCGCTCTGTCGGGCAGCATCGACCGCGCCGCCGCCATCCCCGCCCATCGCGTCTCCGGGACGATCCAGGATGTCGAGCACATCGTCGTCCTGATGCAGGAGAACCGTTCCTTCGACCACTACTTCGGCGCGCTGAAGGGCGTGCGGGGGTTCGGGGACCCGCGGCCCGTGACGCTGCCGAGCGGGAAGCCCGTCTGGCACCAGGCCGATGCGGCGGGCAAGGAGACCCTGCCCTTCCACCCGACCGCCGACGACCTGGGGATGCAGTTCCTCCAGGGCCTCAACCACGACTGGGCGGGCGGCCACCAGGCGTACAACGACGGGCGTTACGACCGTTGGATCCCGGCCAAGACGCCGACGACGATGGCCCATCTGACGCGGGACGACATCCCCTTCCACTACGCGCTCGCCGACCGCTTCACCGTGTGCGACGCCTATCACTGCTCGTTCATCGGGGCCACCGACCCCAACCGCTACTACCTCTGGTCGGGGCACACCGGCAACGACGGCACCGGCGGCGGGCCCGTCCTCGGCAACGAGGAGCGCGGCTACGGCTGGACGACGTACCCCGAACGGCTGGAGGAGTCCGGGGTCTCCTGGAAGATCTACCAGGACATCGGCGACGGCCTGGACGGCCCCGGCGGCTGGGGCTGGATCGACGACGCCTACCGGGGGAACTACGGCGACAACTCGCTGCTCTACTTCGACAAGTACCGCAACGCCCAGCCCGGGGACCCGCTGTACGACAAGGCGCGCACCGGTACGAACGTGGCCGGCGGCGACGGCTACTTCGACGGGATCGCCGCCGACGTCCGGGCCGGAACACTGCCGCAGATCTCCTGGGTGGCCGCGCCGGAGGCCTTCACCGAGCACTCCAACTTCCCCTCGAACTACGGCGCCTGGTACATCGCGCGGCTGCTGGACGCGCTGACGTCCGACCCCGAGGTGTGGAGCCGGACCGCCCTGTTCATCACCTACGACGAGAACGACGGCTTCTTCGACCACGTCGTGCCGCCCCACCCGCCGACCTCCGCCGACCGGGGCCTGTCCACGGCCGACACCTCGACCGAGGTGTACGCGGGCGGCTCCTCGTACGGCCCCGGTGTCTACGGACTCGGGCCGCGCGTCCCAATGCTGGTCGTCTCGCCCTGGAGCACCGGCGGCTATGTCTGCTCCGAAACCTTCGACCACACCTCGGTGCTCCGGTTCATGGAACAGCGCTTCGGGGTGCGCGAGCCGAACATCTCGCCCTGGCGGCGGGCCGTCTGCGGCGACCTGACCTCCGCCTTCGACTTCGCCCGGACCGAGCCGGCCCCCGGCGACCTGCCGGACACCTCCGCCTACGAGCCCCCGGACCGCGAGCGGCACCCCGACTACCGGCCCACCCCGCCCGCCGTCGGATCGCTGCCGAAGCAGGAACCGGGCAGCCGCCCCGCCCGGCCGCTCCCGTACGCCCCGTACGTCGACGGCGCCGTCGACGCGGGCACCGGGAAGATCGCGCTCACCTTCAGCCCGGGGACGGCGGTCGGCGCGCAGTTCTACGTGACCTCGGCGAACCGGACCGACGCCCCGTGGACGTACACCGCCGAGGCGGGCAGGACGATCGCCGACGCCTGGAACTCCGCCTACTCCGGCGGCGCCCACGACCTCACCGTTCACGGCCCCAACGGCTTCCTGCGTACGTTCCGGAGCCCGGGTTCCACGGTCGGCCCCGAGGTCACCGCCCGCCACAACGACGGGAGCGGCCAACTCGACCTGACCCTCACCAACCCCGGTGACACCGAGGCCCGCCTCACGCTCGCCAGCGCCGACGCCTACGGGGGAGCGGAGCAGACGGTCACCGTCCGGCCCGGCGCCACGGTGTCGCGCACCGTGGACCTGCGGGCGGGCAAGCGCTGGTACGACGTGTCCGTCACGGCCGAGGGCGACCCGGTCTTCCTGCGCCGCTTCGCCGGCCATGTCGAGACGGGGGCCGTCGGGGTCAGCGACCCGGCAACGATCACGGGCTGAGCGTCGGGCCCGGACCGACTCCGGTCCGGGCCCGACGTTCGTGCTGTGCTGCCTGGTGCTGTGCTGTGCTGTGCTGTGCTGTGCTGAGCTGTGTTGTGCGGCTCAGACCGCGCCGCCGGCGCCCCCTCCGGCGCCGGACGCGGCCTTGATCCCGCGGGTGATCTCGTCCAGGACGGACAGCTTCGGCGCGTCCTTGTTGATGTCGAACCCGGACCGGACCACGACGAGCATGTCCTTGGAGGCGGGGGAGGGGAACACCAGCGATTCGACGTAGCCGTCGTCGCCCTTCTCCGTCACCACCTTCCAGCGCACGACATAGCCCTTGCCGCCCGCCACCGTGACGGCCTCGGACTTCAGCTCCTCGTGCGAGGTGACCTTCCCGTAGCTCTTTCCCCCGTAGGACTCCGTGGCGTTGAGGGAGATGTCCTTCTTCGCCGCTTCCTCCGCCGTCCCCGCGGTGAGCTTCATGGCAGCAGCAGGGGCCGAGAACACCCCGCCGCGCACACAGGTCTCGGCGGTGTCGCCGGGGCAGGGGTGCTCACCCGTCGTCAGTCCGGCACCGACCGCCCCGGACGTTCCCTTCCACTCCTTGGGCACCGGAAGGCTGATCCCGGAGGCCAGGTCCGTGGCGAAGCCCGGCTCGGTCGGCGGGAGCTGCTGGTCGGGCCCCTGGCCGTCGCCGTTCTCCCCGCCGTCGCCCTCGCCGCGCTTCTCGCCGTCCTTCCCGTCGCCCCCCGGCGCGCCCGGCGGGTCGGGGACGGCGGAGGGCGAGGAGGCCGCGGTGTCCGGCCGGCCGTCGCCGTCCTCGCCCAGCAGATACACGCCACCCCCGATAGCGGCGAGCACCACCACGCCGACCGTCACGCCGACGCCGATACGGATGCCGCGACGGCGCGCCGCGCCGGGCGACGCGCGGACATGGCCGGTCCACTGCGCTCCGTCCCACCAGCGTTCCTGAGCGGGGCCATTGCCTGAGTGCCCGGGGTCTGGATGCCAGCCGGGCGGGGTCATCTGGGTCACGGAGGCACCTTATGCGGACCGGGTGAGAATCACATGAACTGCCCGCGCCCGCGGGCCGGTGAACGCCCGCCCGTCCGCCTCGCCTGGGCTCAGGGCTCGATCAGCCCGGCGCGGATCGCGTAGCGGGTCAGCTCCAGACGGTCGCGCAGGCCGAGCTTCTGGAGCAGGTTGGCCCGGTGCCGCTCCACTGTCTTGACGCTGATGACGAGCAGCTCGGCGATCTCCTTCGAGGAGTGGCCCTCGGCGACCAGCTTGAGGATCTCCTCCTCGCGCTCGGTGATGGCCCGCGCCGGCAGGTCCTCGCCGTCCTTGGCCCGGTCGAGGAAGTTGCGGATGAGCGCGGTCACCGCGCCCGGGTAGAGGAACGGCTCGTCGCGCATCGCCGCCCGGCAGGCCTCGACGAGGTCCCGGTCCGCGACCGACTTGAGGACGTACCC
Source organism: Streptomyces sp. NPDC020884 (assembly GCF_044333935.1). Taxonomy (NCBI): domain Bacteria; kingdom Bacillati; phylum Actinomycetota; class Actinomycetes; order Kitasatosporales; family Streptomycetaceae; genus Streptomyces; species Streptomyces sp. NPDC020884. The sequence continues at coordinate 397,009 of NZ_JBIRRY010000004.1, forward strand.
GGCCGCCCCCGCCTTCAACGCCTCGAAGAAATACTGCTCGTTGTCGTACATCGTGAGCATCAGGATGCGCAGACCCGGCAGGACCCGGGACAGCTCGCGCGCCGCCTGGAGGCCGGTCAGGCGGGGCATCGCGATGTCGAGAATGGCCAGGTCGGGGCGTTCGCTGCGGGCCATCTCGATGGCCTCGGCGCCGTCGCCGGCCTCGGCGACGACCGTCAGGTCCGGTTCCCCGTCGAGAATCAGCCGGACGCCGCGCCGCACGAGGGCGTGGTCGTCCGCCAGCAGGATGCGGGTCGGAGCGGCGGGACCCGGGGCGGGCGTGGCGATGGAGGGTGAGGTGGGCATGGTCACTTGCTTCCGTTCGGGACGGGCACATCGAGACGGACTTCGGTGCCGCCCCACGGGCCGGGACCGAAGAACACCTCGGCGCCGATCAGCAGAGCGCGCTCGCGCATCCCGCGCAGGCCGGCCCCCTCGGGGGCGTCCCCGAGACCGCGGCCGTCGTCGCGGATGAGCAGCTCCACCCCACCGGGGCCGCGGCGCAGGGAGAGTTCGAGCCGGGTGGCGCGGGCGTGCCGGACCGTGTTCGTGAGGGCTTCCTGCGCGATCCGGTAGACGACCAGCTCGGCCTCGGCGCCCAGCTCCGGCAGGTCCTTTTCCGTCCGGCGGCGGATCGTCAGGCCGTCCGGCGTCGGGGTCTCGGTGATCAGCGCCGCCAACGCGCTCACCAGTCCCAGTTCCTCCAGCACCCCGGGCCGCAGCCGGCGCGCGATCCGGCGGATCTCGTCGAGCGACCCCCGGGTGATCTCCTGGACCTGCCGCAACTCTCCGCGCAGCGGCTCCGGGGCGTGGTCGGCGACCCGTTTGAGCTCCAGCAGAACCGCGGTCAGGGTCTGCCCGACCTCGTCGTGCAGCTCCTGGGCCACGCGGCGGCGCTCGGCCTCCTGGGCGGAGAGCGCGCGGGCGCTGCTGGTGGCGCGCTCGGCCTCCAGCCGGTCCAGCATCGTGTTGAACGTCTCGATCAGCGCGGCGATCTCACCGTGCCCCGCCACCTCGGGGCGCGGGCTCGGACGCAGCAGATCGGTGGTCGTCATCGCGCGGGTGACCCGCTGGAGCGGGAAGAGGCCGAGCCGGAGCAGGGCCGCGTTGGCCGCGAGCATGAAGGCGATGCCGCCGGTCAGGATCATGGCCTCGGTCAGCAGGACCGGGGTGGAGATGGTGATCGGCCCGAGCAGCAGCAGGGCGCCGGCCGCGACCAGCACGGCCGCGTTGAGCAGGAAGATCCGCCAGAACAGGGACAAGGGCGAACGGCTCCTTCGGGGATCGGGTCGTGCGGGCGCGGTGCCAGCCTCCACTATCGCCGCTGCGCACGCACGCCCCGTCTGCATGGTGCGCACCCCCGGATATGGGTGCTGCCCCCGATGGCCCCCGGAGGCCCTCGCCGACGACCATGAGGTCCAGGGCCCCGGGGGGCCCTGCCCCGTGCCGCACCGCGGGGAGCCGGGGCTTCAGGAGCCGAGAGGGTTTCCGTACCGGGAGGGAGACATCATGCCCACGTACGACGAGCGGCTGCGTGACCTCGAGGAGCAGCTGCGCCACGACGATCCCGGGTTCGCCGAGGCGATGTCCGGCGGGACCCCGCGCACTCCGCGCGAGTACCGCCGCCGCAACGCCTGGCTCTGGCTCGCCGTCGGGCTCGCCGCACTGGGCATCGGCATCGCCGTGGGCCACGGTCTCCTCATCGCGGCGGGCCTGGTCGTGTCCGGAGCGGCGGCGCAGCTCTTCGATCCGCAGCGCGGACGCCTGCACGGGCGGGACATTCCCAGCGCCCGCTGACCCCCGCCGTCCGTTCCCGGCGGTGCCCGCATGCACCCGCCCCACCGGCCCCCTTCCGGCCGGCGCAAGGCCCCGTCCGCACCTTCGGACGGGGCCTTCGCGCGTACTGGGGAGGAACCGACCTGTGTGAGGTCCGACCACATGCTCGGTGTGACATAGGCTGCATGTCCGGATCCGGACGAAGCAGGGAGTGACGGATGCCCGTCGAATGGCAGCCCGTGCGGCAGTCCCGTACCCATGAGCTCGTGCTCCGCAGCATCGAGGAACGGGTCGTCGCCGGAGAGCTCCGGGCCGGCGACCGGCTGCCCCCCGAACGGGAACTGGCTCCGGTGCTCGGCGTCAGCCGCTCCGCCCTGCGCGAGGCGCTCCGGGTGCTGGAGACCATCGGCGTCCTGGTGGCCCAGCCCGGCCGGGGGCCCGACGCGGGGGCCCGGATCGTGCGCAACCCGGACGATGCCCTGGGCCGGCTGCTCCGCCTGCACTTCGCCCTCGGCAGCTACAGCCTCCAGGACGTGCTGGAGGCCCGGGTGGTCCTGGAGCGGTCCAGCGTCGAGGCCGCGGCCTGTCACGCACCGCCGGAGGATCTCGACGAGGCGCAGGAGCTGGTGGCGGGCATGGCGGAGCCGGGAATCGGGGTGAGCGGCTTCAACGATCTGGACACCCGCTTCCACGTGCTCATCGCCCGCAGCTCCGGCAACGCCCTGACGTCCACGCTCACCTCCGCCGTACGCGAGTCCGTGCGGCCGCTGATCCTGCGCGCCCTGGAAGCCGCCGAGGACTGGCCGGCCACCGCGCGCGCCCTCAACGCCGAGCACCGGGACCTCCTCGCGCTGGTGCGGGAGGGGCGGGGCGCAGAGGCCGCGGACCTGGTCGAACGGCACATCCGAGGACTGCACGGGACGCTGGTCGAGGGACCCGTCGCACCGCGGGAGGGGCCCGGCGCGCCGTAGGGGTCGGGCCGGCTCGCCACGACACGCACGGTGCGCCGGCGTTCCCTTCAACGGCCTGCGCCTAGTATGGTCCGACCATAGAAACCTCATAGTGAAACGCGACGGACACCCGACCGCCGCGGCGAACCCGACCGGGGAGGCTCCATGCGCATCGGACTCTTCGCCACCTGTCTGGGAGACACGCTCTTCCCCGACGCGGTGAAGGCCACCGCGATCCTGCTCACGCGCCTGGGTCACGAAGTGGTGTTCCCGCCGGGCCAGACCTGCTGCGGGCAGATGCACATCAACACCGGCTACCAGCGCGAACCCGTCTCCCTGGTACGCAACTTCGCGGACGGGTTCGGCGACGCCTCGATGGAGGCGGTCGTGATGCCCTCGGGCTCGTGCGCCGGTTCCGTCCGGCACCAGCACAAGATCGTCGCCGACCGCTACGGGGACGCCGCGCTCCGCGCCGGAGTGGACGCCGTCGCCGCGAAGACGTACGAACTCTCCGAACTCCTCGTGGACGTCCTCGGCGTCACCCGGGTCGGCGCGTACTTCCCGCACCGGGTGACGTACCACCCCACCTGCCACTCGCTGCGGATGCTCCGGGTCGGCGACAAACCGCTCCGGCTGCTGCGGGCCGTCGAGGACATCGACCTCGTCGAACTGCCGGGAGCCGACTCCTGCTGCGGCTTCGGCGGAACCTTCGCGCTCAAGAACGCCGAGACGTCCACCGCGATGCTCCACGACAAGATGGACAGCATCAAGGCCACCGGGGCGGAGGTCTGCACCGCCGGGGACTCCTCCTGCCTGATGCACATCGGCGGCGGGCTCTCCCGGATCCGGTCCGGGACCCGCACGCTGCACCTCGCCCGGATCCTCGCCGCGACCCGCACCACGCCCGACGTCCTGACGGAGGCCTCCGTATGAGCACGTTCCTCGGCATGCCCGCCCCGCCGCCCCGCTCCCCGTACGGCACCGGCAACCTGCGGGGCGACAGGTCCTTCCCCCGCGCCGCCCACGACGAACTGGGCAACGACCAGCTCCGCCGCAACCTCGGCCGCGCCACCGGCACCATCCGCGCCAAACGGCTGGACGTCACCGGCGAACTGCCCGACTGGGAAGCCCTGCGGGACACCGGCTCCGCCATCAAGACCGACGCCATGAACCGGCTGCCCGAACTCCTCGAACAGCTGGAGCGTCAGGTCACCGCGCGCGGCGGCACCGTGCACTGGGCGCGCGACGCCGCCGAGGCCAACGAGATCGTCGCCCGGCTCGTGAAGGCCGCAGGCAGCGACGAGGTCATCAAGGTCAAGTCCATGGCCACCCAGGAGATCGGCCTCAACGAGCACCTGGAGTCCGTGGGCATCACCCCGCACGAGACCGACCTCGCCGAACTCATCGTGCAGCTCGCCCACGACAAGCCCTCACACATCCTGGTGCCCGCCATCCACCGCAACCGGGACGAGATCCGGCAGATCTTCCTCGACCGGATCCCCGGCGTCGACCCGGACCTGGACAACGTCCCCGCCCACCTCGCCGCCGCCGCGCGCGGCTACCTCCGGGAGAAGTTCCTCACGACGAAGGTCGCCGTCTCCGGCGCCAACTTCGGTGTCGCGGAGACCGGCACGCTGGCCGTCGTCGAGTCCGAGGGCAACGGCCGCATGTGCCTGACCCTGCCCGACACCCTCATCACCGTGATGGGCATCGAGAAGGTACTCCCGCGCTTCCAGGACCTGGAGGTCTTCCTTCAGCTCCTGCCCCGCTCCTCGACGGGCGAGCGGATGAACCCCTACACCTCGCTGTGGACCGGAGTGACGCCCGGCGACGGTCCGCGCGACTTCCACCTGGTCCTCCTCGACAACGGGCGCACCGCCGCCCTCGCCGACGCGATCGGGCGCGCGGCCCTCAACTGCATCCGCTGCTCCGCCTGCCTCAACGTCTGCCCGGTGTACGAGCGGACCGGCGGCCACGCCTACGGATCGACCTACCCCGGGCCCATCGGCGCCGTCCTCACCCCGCAGCTGGCGGGGATGCACGCGGCGAAGGGCGACCCGAACAGTTCCCTGCCGTACGCCTCCAGCCTCTGCGGGGCCTGCTTCGACGCCTGCCCGGTCAAGATCGACATTCCGTCGCTGCTGGTGGAACTGCGCCACCAGCACACCGAACAGACCGGCGTCACACCGGAGAAGGTGGCGATGAAGGCGGCGGCCGCCGTGATGCGCCGCCCGGCCCTTTTCACCGCCGCGCAGAAGGCGTCCGTCCTCGGCCGCGCCATCGCGGGACGCGACGGGACGATCTCGCGGCTGCCCCCACCGCTCAGCGGCTGGAGCGACAGCCGCGACACCCCGGCCCCGCCCCGGCAGACGTTCCGCTCCTGGTTCGCCTCCGAGGGGGGCGCCGACGCCCTGCGCGCCGCGGCCGCCGAACACGACGCCGCGATCACCGGCGGCGAGCACGACGAGGAGGACGCGACATGACCAGTGCCCGCGACACCGTGCTGGGCCGGATCCGCGACGCCCTCGCGTTGGCCCCGGCGCCCCCCGTCGTGGTCCCGCGCGACTACCGCACCGGCCGGGTCCTGCCCGACGAGGAACGCCTCGCCCTGTTCACCGACCGGCTCCTCGACTACCAGGCACGGGTGCACCCCTGCACGGCCGACCGTACCGCCGAGGTCGTCCTCGACGTCCTGCGGGAGCACGGCGCCCGCCGCATCGGCGTGCCGGCCGGGCTGGAGGCGGACTGGATCGCCGGGTACGACGGCGAGGTGCGGCAGGACGACGAGGACGTCGCGCCCACGCAGCTCGACGCGCTGGACGCGGTGGTGACGGGATCGGCCGCCGGCTGCGCCGAGACCGGCACGATCTTCCTGGACGGTTCGCCCGGCCAGGGCCGCCGGGCGCTGTCCCTCGTCCCCGACCTGCATGTGTGCGTCGTCGACCTCTCCACCGTCGAGGCGGGCGTGCCCGAGGCGGTGGCGCGCCTGGTGCCCGAACGGCCGACGACGCTGATCAGCGGACCGTCCGCCACCTCCGACATCGAGCTGGAGCGAGTGGAGGGCGTCCACGGGCCCCGCACGCTGGTGGTGGTGATCCGCACCGACGCCTAGCCGTCAGAGGGCGTACGGCTGCCCGTGATCCACCGTCACCGCCGCACCGCCGAAGGTGACCCGGGTCAGCGTCCCGTCCGCCGCCCAGCGCACCTCGACCGTGTCACCCGCCACCGCCACCCGGTCCACCAGTCCCTCGAGCGGGGCGGCTTCCGGGTCGGCGGTGAGGGAGGCCAGGGCCGCCAGGACCACCGTGCCGGTCACCTCGGCGGCGAGCCGGGGAACGGTCGCCCAGGAGGTGAACGCCGTTCCCTGCGGGGCCCGTACGTCCTCGGGGGCGTCCCAGCCGTGCAGCCCGTGCAGCTGCGAGCGCACCGGGCCGCCGGGGTCGGTCGCCCAGCCCGTGAGCTCGGCCCGCGCCCCGTCCGGCGCGCCCAGCACCCGGTGCAGCCGCAGCTCGTGGCCGCCCCGCGCCACGGTCACGCTCTCCACCCGCAGCCCGGGGACGGTGGACGGGCCCGCCGGGAACACCGGCAGATGCCAGGAGGCCGCCCAGCCCCAGCCGACGCCGTGCCCGGACCCGAGCGGATGGATGCGCCGCCGTGCGCTGCGCGCCCCGCCGACCGTCACCGACAGATGGTTGTCCGCCGTGTTCGCGGCCGAGGTCGGTCCGGTCACGGTGGAGTACGCGAGCCGCGCGTAGTGCGGGTCCTCGTCCGCCGCCGACTCGCCCTCGTCCGGCCGGACATGGTCGCTGCCGTGGTTGTGCAGCCGCACCACGCCGTCCGCCCGCGTCGACTGCACCAGAAAGCCCGCCGCCGGCACCGACAGCACCCGGTCGGGGCCCTCGCTCGGGGCCGCTTCCTCCGTCGACGCCCACAAAGGGTGCTCGGCGGGGGCCAGGAGGGCCACGAACGCCTTCGACGCCCAATAAGGGGACGCGGGGCCCGAATAGGTCTGCAGGGTCGCCGGGTTGGGGCCGTGCCAGCCGAGACTCAGGAGTCCGTCGGCCCCGACCGCACCGCGCTCCAGGAAGTACCGCAGCGACCCGCTGACCACCCGCCGGGACGCCCCCGGGGCGAGCGGGGTGTGCCCGGTCACCGCGCCCAGGCCCACGCCCGCGCTCGCGGCGAAGCGGTAGGTCAGCGAACGTCCGAAGTGCAGCGGGGCCCCGTCGCCCCCGAACATCAGCGAGAAGCTCTCCAGATGCTCGCGCAACCGCGCCCCGTGCCGCGCCGACTCCCGCTCGTCACCGGCCAGATGGGCGTCGAGCAGCGGATACAGGTGCAGCGCCCAGCCGTTGTAGTGGTCGAAGGCGCGCCCGTCCCCGTCCGCGTACCAGCCGTCGCCCCGGTACCAGTGCTCCAAGAGCTCCAGCGCGCGCTCCCGGGCCCGCGCCGTCTCCGCGTCGCCCCGGCCCACCGACTCCAGGAACCCGGCGACGGTGTACGGGAAGAGGTACCAGTTGTTGCCCGCCGGAACGTGCCGCAGCGCGCCCCGCAGCCAGTGTTCCGCCCGGTCCCGCACGTCCGGCGTCAGCCGGTCCCAGAGCCAGGGCCGGGTGAGCCGCAGGCCCAGGGCCACCGAGGCGGACTCCACCATGGGCTGCCCCTGCACCTGATGGTCCAGGATCAGCGGCCAGGACTCCGCGTCGTCCCGGCCCGGCGTCCGCGTACCGGCGTCGAGCCCGGCCGCGTACCGCTCCAGAAGGCGGTTGGGGTCCTCACCCGCCGCCCCCGCGACCCGGAAACCGGCCGCCAGGAACGTGCGCGCGTACCCCTCCAGACCGTCGGAGCGGACACCCGAGTGCGACGGGGGACCGGGCAGGTCGAGCCTCGCGCCGCCCGGGGTGGCCCACTTCCAGGCGGCGTCCAGCATCCCGTCCGCGGCGGCCTCCCAGTGGGCGCGGGTGTATCCGGTGTACGGGCTCGACGCACGGTCATCCGGGGGCAGCCCGAAGGGAGCCGGAGCGGCAGGAGTCATGCCGGAATCCTGATCGACTGATCGAAGTGGGTCAAGAGATCGATCGGAAGCGGGCTGATTCGATCAAACGATCACCGAGGGGGCGGTGGTGAGGTGAGGGTCTCGGGGCGCGAGCCGAAAAGCCGGTGTGCTTACCATCCTTCCCGACATGGACACCATCACCCTCTGGCAACTGGCCGCACTCGCGGCGGCATCCACCCTCGTCGGCTTCTCCAAGACGGCCGTCAGCGGTGCCAACACGATCAGCCTCGCGGTGTTCGCGGCCGTTCTCCCGGCCCGCGAATCGACCGGAGTGCTGCTCCCGATCCTCATCGCGGGCGACCTCCTCGCCGTACGCGTCTACCGCCGTCACGCCCACTGGCCCACGCTGCTGCGGCTGTTCCCCGCCGTCGCCGTGGGCGTCGTGGCGGGCACGCTGTTCATGCTGTGGGCCGACGACGCGGCGGTCCGCACCTCCATCGGCGCGATCCTGCTGTTCATGACGGGCGTCACGCTGTGGCGTCGCCGGGTCGTGGAGAGGGCCGCGGACAAGCGGGAGGACGACGGGAGCGGGAGCGGGGCCGGCGCCGGCCGGAGGGCCGCTCGCGGATACGGCGTCCTCGGCGGGTTCACCACGATGGTCGCCAACGCCGGGGGGCCGGTGATGTCGCTCTATCTGCTCTCGGCCGGCTTCCGCAAGCTCGGCTTCCTCGGCACCTCGGCCTGGTTCTTCCTGATCGTGAACGTGTCCAAGGTGCCGTTCAGCGTGGGTCTCGGCCTGATCGACGCCCGATCCCTGCTGCTCGACGCCTGTCTGCTGCTCTTCGTCCTGCCCGGCGCCTACCTGGGCCGCGCGTGCGTCGACCGGATCAACCAGAAGGTCTTCGACCGGATCGTCATCGGTGCCACGGTGGTCGGCGGACTCCAACTGCTGCTGATCTGAGGCCGCCGAGCCGCCGAGCCGCCGAGCCGCAGGCTCAGGGAAGCAGCAGCCAGTCCGCGCCCACGGCGGCCAGCAGCCCCGCGCCCAGCAGCCAGCTGGCCAGCCGGGTGCGGCCGTTCCTGCTCAGCTCGATCACCACGCCGCACAGGATGAGCGCGAGCCCGTAGACACCGACGACGAGCACCGACGAGCGGCTCGCGATGCGCAGTCCGAGCACGATCGCCATCGCCGCCATGCCAGCCGAGGAGAGGACGATCCGCAGCCGCCGGGCCTGGCGCGGAGTGAGCCTCTTCCCGTCCTGACCGGCCGGGGCGTCGAGTCCATCCGTCTCCGTCGCTGTCTCCGTCTCCGCCGTCGTCTCCGTCCGGACCCCCGTCCCCGCGGCGGCGTCGGCTATCGGGGCGTCGGCGCCCCGGTCCTGGTCGGACTGTTCGTCGTTCGGCCCGTCCTCGCGTTGGTCCCGGTGCTGGTCCTGGTCAGAAGTGCTCATGGAGCCGGATCGTAGTAGCTGTCGCGAGCCCCGGTCCGCGGACCCGGACCTTCCGCCCGCGCACCTGGCCCCGGGCCCGGCTCCTGCCCCGGCCCCAGGAGCCGCCCTGCGGACTACCCCAGCAGCCGGGGCGCCTCGGCCGCCGCGTCCACCGTCGGGCCCGACTCCACCCGGTCCGCCAGCTCCCGCGCCCAGTCGGACAATCCGGTCACCGCGATCCCGTGCGGCCCCGGCCCGGCGAACGGGGCGAGCGCTCCCGCGCCCCGGCGCAGCAGCCGCGCCCCGCCCGCGGTGTTGCCCCGAGCGGAATGGGTCAGCCCCACCGCGAGCTGGGCCAACCCCCGCCAGAGCTCGCGTTCGTCCGCCGGCCCCGACTTCCAGGCGTCCTCGAAGACCTCGTGCGCGTGGAAGGGCATCCCCGCGTCCAGCAGCCGCTGCGCCTCCCGGAGCGTCTCCGGGGGCGTGCGGACGACGCCCTCCGGCTGTCGTTCGACACCGGGCGTCCCGTACGGCAGGGGGCGTCCCAGTCCGTCACGGGGGCGCGCGTTGCGCGCCCGGCCCTCGGCATCACGGTCTCTGCGCGTCTCGTTCACCCCTCGATTGTGCCCCGCACCTGCGGGGAATCGGCTGAACCCCTTCGGCGAGCACCCGCGCACGACTAGGCTCGACCGTCGAGAAGACTGCCTCTGTGGGAAGGGTGGGCATGAAGCCGTCCCGGCCGTTGTACGAGCGTGAACCGGAACTCGCCGCCGCTGCCGAGGCGGTGGACGCCCTGTGCAGCGCGCAGGCCGTCGGCGGGCTCCTGGTCTTCAGCGGAGAGGCGGGGATCGGCAAGACAGCGCTGCTCGCGGAGATCCGGGCGATGGCCGCCGACCGCTGCACCGTCTGGTCCGCCCGGGGCGGCGAGACCGTCACCTCCGTACCGTTCCATGTCGTACGGCAGTTGTTGCAGCCCGCCCTCGACCGGTTCCCGCCCGACGAGACCCGGGCCCTCTTCGGCGACTGGTACGAGACCACCGCACCGGCCCTGGGACTGGCCGAGCCGAGCGGACCGCAGCCCGACCCGCAGGGTGTGCGCGACGGCCTGGACTTCGTCGTCGGGCGGCTCGCGTCCCGGCTCAGCCACCGGCCGTTGCTGCTCATCGTGGACGACGCCCACTGGGCGGACGGCGAATCCCTCGCCTGGCTGGCCTCGTTCACCGCCCGCCTCGGTGAACTCCCGGTCCTGGTGGTTCAGGCGCACCGGCCGCAGGAGCTGGCCGAGCGCGATGCCAACTACATCGCCGACCGCGAGGCCGAGCGCAGTGCCGACGGCCAGGGCACGGTGGCCCGGGTCGCCCTGCGGGCCCTGACACCGGACGCCACCGCCGTGCTGGTCCGCGCGGGCCTCGGCGACCACGCGGACGACCCGTTCTGCCGCGAGGTGTGGGCCGTCACCGGCGGCAACCCGTACGAGGCGGTCGAGCTGGTCGCCAAGGTCCAGGACCGCGAGCTGCCGCCGGTGGAGGAGTCGGCGGGCGAGCTGCGCGAGCTCGGCGCCTCCGCCCGGGGCAGCGGCCTCGTCGCCCGGCTGGAGCGGCTCGGCACCAACGCCAACCGGTTCGCCTGGGCCGCCGCCGTCCTCGGCACCGACATCTCCCAGGAACTGGCCGCCACACTCGCCGGAATGAGCTCGGCGGAGGCCGCCGACTGCACGGCCCGGCTGCGCGACGCCCGTATCGTCAGCGGCTTCGACCCGCTGGAGTTCGTCCACCCGCTGATCGCGACCGCGGTCTACCGCTCGATCCCGCCGGCCACCCGCACCGCCATGCACGGGCGCGCCGCCTGGGCGATCACCCGGGCCGGTCTCGGCGCCGCCGTGGCCTCCCGGCACCTGCTGGAGGTCCACCCGGACGACGACCAGGAGCTGGTCGCCCAGCTGCGGGAAGCCGCCGGCCAGCACCTCGCCGTCGGTGCCCCCGAAGCGGCCAGGCGCTGTCTGGAACGGGCGCTGGAGGAGCCGCCGCGCCCCAAGGACCGGGCCGTCCTGCTGTACGAGCTGGGCTGCGCGACGCTGCTGAGCTCCCCGCCCACCACGGTGCAGCACCTGCGCGCCGCCCTGGACATGCCGGGGCTCGGCGACGGACTGCGGGTCGACGCGACCTTCCGGCTCGCCGCCGCGCTCGCCCACAACAACCAGCTCAAGGACGCGGCGCTCTCGCTGGCCGCCGAGGCCGCACGCACCGCGCCCGGCCCCGGGCTGATGCGGCTGCAGGCCGCACACTTCATGTGGGAGGGAATGCAGGCGGCCGAGGACGACGGCCCGGCCCGCTCCCGGCGGCTCACCCGCAACGCCGACCATCTCAAGGGCCGCGACAACGCGGAGCGGGCGCTGCTCACGCTGCGGGCCTTCGACGCCATGCTGCGCGGTGAGAACGCCCAGCTCATCGTCGACCTCTGCGAACGCGCCCTGATCGACGGCAGCCCCGCCCGGGGCCTCGGCTGGACCGACTCCGAGTGGGGCTTCGAACTCCCCACCATGGTCGGCATCACCTACACCTTCGTCGACCAGCTGGACCGCGCCGAGAGCCTCTTCGGCGAAGCGGTCCGGGCCTTCGAGATCTCCGGCTGGAGCGGCGCCCACCTGGCGTTCGCCCACACCCTGCTCGGCATGGTCCACCGTCGTCGCGGCCGCCTCGCCGAGGCCGAGGGCTTCCTGCGCGAAGGACTCCGGCTCGCCGACCGCGTCGGCTCCGGACTGCCCGTGCACTGGGACGCGGCCTGCCTGCTCATCGACACACTGCTGGCCCGCGGGCGCACCGACGAGGCCCGCCGCGTCGCCGACCGCTACGACTTCGGCTCGCCCTACCCCAGCGCCATGGTGCTGCCCGACGGACCGTGCGTCCGGGGCCGCCTGCTGCTGGCGGAGGGCCGAACCGAGGAGGCGATCGCCGAGCTCGAAGCGGCGGGCGCCGCTCTGGAGCCGCGCGAGCGCTTCAACGGCATCTGGGCGCCCTGGGCCGGCGACCTGGCCCGAGCCCTGGCCGCGAGCGATCCGGCCCGCGCGGCCCATCTCGCCGCCCGCAACCGGGTGCACGCCGAACGGTTCGGCACGCCGACCGCCCTGGGCGAGGCGCTGCGCTGCGTCGCCCTCTTCGCACCCCCGGAGCGGGCCGCCGAACTGCTCGCCGAGGCGGTGGGCCACCTGGAGAAGTCCTCGTCCGCCTACGAGCACGCCCTCGCCCGGGTCGACTACGGCATCGCGATCAGTTCGCACCGGGAGCTGGCCCGCGCCCAGAAGCAGGCGATGGCCTGCGGAGCCGAGGGGCTGGCCGCTCGGGCCCGACAGGCGCGGGCGTCGATACGGACCTCGGAGTGAGGTAATGTTTGTCCTGCGCGGCCACCCGGGACAACCGGGAGGAATCGTAGCGGGACGTGGCGCAGCTTGGTAGCGCACTTGACTGGGGGTCAAGGGGTCGCAGGTTCAAATCCTGTCGTCCCGACTGGAGACAGTCGCAGTTCAGGGCCGGTTTCGGAGAAATCCGAGACCGGCCCTTGCTCGTTGTGGGAGCTGCCGGACGGTCATCCGCGCCCCCCGGTCCCGCAGTTCGGCCCGGAGAGCGCCGTCAACGGGTCTCCCCGGGGAGCGGCAGCGTTCGGGGGTCCCGCCGCTCGGACTCAGGCGAGCAGCTTCGCCTTCGCCCGCTCGTACTCCTCGGCGTTGAGCGCGCCCTTGTCCTTGAGTTCGGCGAGTTTCGCCAGATCGTTCACATGGTCGCTGCCACCGGATCCGCTCCGGCTCCCCGCGGCCTCGCGCACATAGTCGCGGAAGGCACTCTCCGAGTCCTTGGCCAGTTTGGCGTCGCGTTCGTGCATGCTGCGGCCGCGGACGATGAGGTAGATGAGCACGCCCAGATAGGGCAGCAGAATGACGAAGACCAGCCAGCCCGCCTTGGCCCAGCCGTTCAGCGAGTGGTCCCGGAAGAGGTCGGTGATCACCTTGAACAGCAGGAAGAACCACATGACCCACAGGAACAGATACAGCATGGTCAGGAAGAGGTTCAGGAGCGGGTAATCGTCCATGGGCCTACTCCGATCGCACGGATGGTCCCTTATTCATACAGCTGGTGCGATAGGTCCGCATCCGTAGGCGTCAGAGGCGATCCGCAGCACGTGCGCGGGCGGGTGGGCGATGCCCAGCTCCGGCCGCCAGGCCGCCAGGATCTGGGCCGACGGATCGAACAGCGGGGCCGGCAGTTCCTCGGGCGCGATCCACCGCCAGGCGCTGATCAGGTGCGGTTCGGTCACCTCCGGGACGCCGGAGGCGAGCCGTACGACGGCCGCCATGCTGATCCGGTTGATCCCGCCGATCACGTCGTGGACCATCGCGATGACCTCCACGGACGCCTCGTCGACCACGAGTCCCGTCTCCTCGCGCAGCTCCCGGGCGCCCGCCGCGGCGATCGACTCGTGCGTCGCGTCGACCTTGCCTCCCGGCAGCTCCCACGTACCGCTGTGGTGCCGGCCGAGCAGGACGCGTCCCCGGTCGTCCTCGACGATCACTCCGACCCCGAGGGCCGCCTGTGCCGTGGGCGGGCGGGTGTTGCGGGCGGGCTCGGTGACAGGGTCGGCTGACATGGTGCTGGCTCTCCGCTCTTCGGTGCCGGTGCAGGGTGCAGGTGCGGACCACCGTAGCGAAGCCGCCGGCCTGTCCGTGTCCGGGCGGGCGCGCTCAGGTGACCAGGCGCAGCGACCTCTCCGCGATCCCGAGCCGTACGCTCTGACCCCAGGTCAGCTCCAGGGCGTCGGACTCCATCCCGTCCCCGAAGACCACGATGCGGTCCGACTCCACGGTCAGCCGCAGCCCCTGTCCGCGTCCCAGCTCGCCCGCCACGCGCGAGGTCCCGGTCGCCGGGGAGGGCCAGGCCTCGCGGACGAACCACAGGAGCCGTGGGTCGCACGGGGCGGGCAGGGGGACCGTGCCGCCCCGCTCCAGCCACAGCGAGCGGAGCCAGCCGGTGGCGCCCGTGCCGGTGCCGACCAGCACCCCGGAGGAGGCCTGGGCCTCGCCGGGGGCCGTTTCGCCGGCGTCGCCCAGGCGGTAGCGGGCCGTCTGGTGGCCGGGCGGCCCGAGATAGATCTCGTTCAGGGCGAGGAGACGCTGGGTGTCGTCGGCGACGGCTTCGACCATGGTCAGCTCCTCCGCGCCGCCCCCTGCGGCGGTCGCGGCGCGCAGCAGGGTGGCCGCGTCGGCGTGGCGGTGGCGCACCAGGACGCCGGGGTTGCGCCCCGGGTCGGTGTCGATGCCCACCACCGGCTGTCCGGACAGGTACTTCGCGGTGTTGGCGACCAGTCCGTCCTGGCCGACCACGACCACCACGTCCTCCGGGGCGAACAGGAAGCGGTCCAGGTCCGCCCGCTCCACCCGGGAGCTGCGCCAGGTGAGCGGCACCGCCGCCGCCACCTCGCGCAGCGCCACCCGGGTGTGTTCGTGGCGGCGGGCCACCTCGTCGATCGAGCGGCCCCGGCTGGAGAGGAAGAACGCGGCCTGCCCGTGCGTCCCGTGCCGGGCGAGCAGCTCCTCGTACTCGGTGCGCCGGTGGACGAGCACCGCCCGGGGGGCCAGGCTCACGCGTCCGCACCGCCCGCCGGCCGCCCGAGCTTGGTGAGCAGGCCGGTGACGATGTCGGGGGAGAGCGTGATGCTCTCGATCCGCGGCAGGTTCTCCGCGAGCCGGGTCGCCGCCAGGGCGTGCAGTGTGGCCGGGGCGACCTCGCCGTGCACCCGCAGCCAGGCGGCCTGGGCCTCGGCCCGTGCCGCGCCCGTCTCGCGCGCCGCCTCGGCGTCCGCGCGGGCCAGCCGCACCTTGCGGGCCGCCTCCGCCTCGGTCCGTACGCCGTCGGCCGCGGCCTTCTCCTCGGCCTCGCGGCGGGCGTTGGTGCCGCGCTGGTCGACCAGCTGCTCCTCGCGTCGGGCCAGCTCGATCTGGCTGGCCAGCTCGTTCTCGGCGATGGTGCGCTCGCGCTCGACGGCCACGGCCCGCCGTTCGTAGGTCGCCCGGTCCGCCTCCTGCTGGATCTGCTCGCGGGCCGGGGTGCGCAGGGCCCGCTCGACCTCGGCCTCGGGGCGGATCGCGACGACGCGCACGGCCACCACGTCGATGCCGGTGGCCGGGAGCCGGGGCTCGGCGGCGAGACCCGTGGCGACCCGTTCGCGTACGGAGGCGACACCGTCCACCAGGGCCGCGGCGAGCGGGGTGCGGGCCAGGACGTCCAGCGTGTGCTGCTGCGCCGTCTCGGTGAGTAGGGTCGCGATCTGCTCCAGCGGTGCGCCGCGCCAGCTTCCGGTGTCCGGGTCCACGGAGAAGTCGAGCCGGTTCGCCGCCTCGGCCGGATCGCTGATCCGGTAGGTGACGGTGGCCTGCACGGTGACGTCCTGGAAGTCGGCCGTACGGGCGTGGAACGCCATGGCCAGCTCCCGGTCGTCGACCGGCACTTCGGAGAGCGCCGCCGACAGCGACCGGTACCAGAAGCTCAGTCCCTGGCCGTCGTGGGCGAGCCGGCCGCGCTTGTGGTGGCGGATGTGGGCGGTGGGTGCGGAGCGCAGGTGGCGCCAGCCGAACCGCCGGGTGATGTCGGCCATGAGGGCCCCCCTTTGATGTCGTCATGATGACGATAAGGGGTGATGGTCGATACCGTCAAGACGACGAAAAAGGAGGGCGGGTCCGGAGGGCCGTATGCCTGGCCGGGACCTCCCCGCCCCCGTGCACCGCGAGATCGGCGCCGTTGACGTACGAGGAGAGGCCGCAGGCCAGCCAGAGGCAGGCCCGTGCCACCTCGTCCGGCTCCGCCAGCCGCCCCATCGGCACGACGCCGGCCACCGCGGCCCCGTCGTCGTCGCCGTACAGCGCCGCCGCGTTCCCGGTGCGGATGAGGCCCGCCGTGATGTGGTTGACCCGGACCCTCGGCGCCCACTCCAGGGCCAGTGCCCGGGTGAGCCCGAGCAGGCCAGCCTTGGCCGCGGAGTAGGCGGCGGTGCCCGGCTGCGGGTGGTGGGCGGAGACGCTGCCGATGTTGATCACGCAGCCGCCCCCGGGCTGCTCCCGCATCACCAGATTGGCCGCCTGGGCCGTATAGAAGGGTGCGAGGAGGTTGAGGGCGACCACCTTCTCGACGAAGCGCGGCGAGACCGTCGCCGCGTCGGCGTCCGGGGAGCCGCCCGCGTTGTTCACGAGCACGTCGAGCCGCCCGAAGCGCTCGGCGGTGGCGGCGACGAGATCGGCCGCCGCCACCGGGTCCCGTAGGTCCGTGGCCCGGAACGCGGCCTCCCGTCCGTCCGCCGACGGCAGGGTGGCCGGTGTGTCGCGCCCGCACACCATGACGTCCGCCCCGCTCGCGAGGAAGGCCCGCGCCGTCGCGGCCCCCAGGCCTCTGGTGCCGCCGGTGACGAGCACCGCCCGCCCGGTGAAGTCCATCGCCTGGGACAGGTCCATGGTCCGCCCTTCGCCCGTGGTTCCGGGGCTCGCCCGGTGCTGTAGCCGCGTGCCCGCGCCGCTCGAATCTACCAAGCGTTTGTTAGGGGAGCTAGGGTGCGGGCCGTGCGGAGGCGCGGACACACGGGCGGCCGGTGACCTCCCCTGAGGTCACCGGCCGGCCGGGCGGTGCGCCGCCCCCGTCCCCACGGTGCGGCGCGGGTGGACCGTCCCCATCCGCTGGGACGGGCGGTCCACGTCTGTCAGGACTCCGGCGCTCCCGCCGTGAGTCCGAGGCCCGGGAGGATCGCCATCTCCACGAAGCGGGTCAGATACGCCGCGTCCGCGTAACGCCCCTCCAGCAGCGGCCGGGCACGCATCACGCCGAGCAGCTGGGCCGCCACGAACTCGGCCCCCGGGAGGTCCCGGGCGATCTCGCCGCGCGCCTGCCCCCGCCGGACCATCGCGTCGATCGCCGCGATCTCCGGCAGGATCAGCGCCTCGCGCAGTGCGCACAGCAGCTCCGGGCTCTGGAGCGCGGCATGGCTGAGGGCGTGCATCAGCGGGGTGTCGCGCCCCGAGGCCTCGCCGATCGCCCGCGCGGCCGCCAGCAGGTCCCCGGCCAGCGTCCCGGTGTCGATGTGGGGGAGCCGCATCCGGCGGGTGCCGTGCAGGGCCGCCACGACCAGCTCCGGCTTGGAGCCCCACTGCCGGTACAGCGTCGACTTCCCGCACCGGGTGCGGGAGGCGACGCCCTCCATCGTCAACGACTCGTAACCGCTCTCCCGCAACAGCTCCAGCACCGCCGCATAGAGCTCCTGCGCCCGCTCCGGTGTGATCTTCGACCGGGGGGAGGCAAGGGCTGACTCCGGTACGGAATCGGGCGACGGCATGGGCTGTACCTCCTGCGGCGGTGCGGTGAGGTTCTCGATACGCCAGTGTACCGATACGCGCGTGTACCGATACGCCGCCGTATCGGTACACTGGCGTATCGATACGGCAGGGATCTGACCAGGCCGTCCTGACACCGCTTCGCATCCAAGGGGGCACCGGGTGACGTACGCCCGCACCGAGCCCACGGACCAGGAGCCGGACATACGTGCCCGACCGCCCCTCGTTCGCGAGTTCCTTCTCGTGGCCGGACTCTTCCTGGCCTACAAGTTCGGCCGCCAGGCCGCCAACGGCCATGTCGAGGAAGCGTTCCGCAACGCGGGGAACGTGTGGGACCTCGAACGGGCCCTGCACCTCCCCGGCGAGGGCGCGGTCCAGGGGCTGCTGCTGCACGGCCAGCCCCTGATCCACGCGGCGAACACCTACTACGCCGCCGTCCACTTCCCGGCCACGGCACTCTTCCTGGTCTGGCTCTACTGGCGCCGCCCCCGCCACTACGTCTGGTCGCGCCGGGTTCTCGCCGCACTCACCGCCGCCTCCCTGGCGCTGCACCTGCTCTTCCCGCTGGCCCCGCCTCGGCTGCTCCCGGTCGCCGGGCTCGTCGACACCGGCCAGGTGTACGGGCCGACCGTCTACGGGCAGACGCCCGCGACCGACTCGATGGCGAACCAGTTCGCCGCGATGCCCTCGCTGCACGTCGGCTGGGCCGTGATGGTCGCCGTCGGGCTGATCGCCGCCACCCGTTCCCGGTGGCGCGGGCTGTGGCTGCTGCACCCGGCGCTCACCCTGCTCGTCGTGGTGGGCACGGCGAACCACTACTGGCTCGACGCGATCGTCGTGGTGGCGCTGCTCGCCGTCGCGCTCGCCGTGTTCCGGCCGCCGCTGTCCGCGCGCACCGTCCCCGCGCGCCTGCCCCGGCCGGGCGGATGGGGGAGCGGTGAGGGGACTGCCGTACCGGCGTACGCGGGTGGCGCGGCCGGTCCCGCGGCCTTCGCGGCGGCCGTCCCGCCGGGGGCCCACGGGCCCGCCGCCGGAGCGGGTGCCCCCGCGCCCCGGTCGTTCCGGCCGGCCGCCGGTGCGAGGACCGTCCCGCCTCGGTCCTCCGCACCCGATGCCGGTGCCGGAGCACGGACGCGTACCCGGGCCGGAGCGGCGCGATGAACGCCACCCTGCTTGCCGTCGCGCTCTCCCTCGTCTCCGCCGGCGCCTACGCGGCCGCCGCCGTGGCCCAGGCCCGGCTCGCCGGCCGCACCGACCCCTCCACCGGAGTGCTGCGGCTGCTGGGCCGGGGCGCCTGGTGGTCGGCGGTCGGTCTCAACGCCGGCGGCGCGCTGCTGCACGTCGCCGCGCTCAACTACGGCCCGCTCACCCTGGTCCAGCCGCTCGGCGCACTCACCCTCGTCGCCGCGGTCCCGCTCGGGGCGCGGGCCGCCGGACGCCGGGTCGGCCGCGTCGAGTGGCGGGGCACGGTCCTCACGCTGCTCGGCCTCGGCGCGCTGCTCCTGACCGCGGGCGGCTCCGCCCAGCGCGAGACCCTCAGCCTCCCCGAGGCGCTCGGCGTGGGCGCGGCCACCATGGCGGTCGTCGCCGGGCTCAGCCGGCCCGGGGCCCGCCCCGGGCTGCGGCACGCGGCGGCCTCCGGGATCACCTCCGGTGTCGCCTCCGCGCTCACCCAGACCCTCACCGTCGCCGTCACCGACCACTCCGGCGGCCCGCTGTTCAGCTGGCGGCTGCTGACGGTGGCGTTGCTCGTCTCCGCCTTCGCGATGGGCGGCCTGCTGCTGTCCCAGACCGCGTACCGGGGCGGGCTCGGCGCACCGCTCGCCGTGGTCACCCTCGCCAACCCGGTCGCCGCCGCCGCGATCGGCCTGGCCCTGCTCGGCGAGCGCCTCCAGGGCGGGCCGCTCAGCCTGGTGCTCGCCCTCCTCGGCACGGCGGCGGCCGTGCGCGGGGTGATCCTCCTCAGCCGGGCCCAGGCGCGGCTGCCCGACCGGGACGACGCGCCCGAGGAACAGGCTCCCGCCCCGGCGGATCCGGTGCCGGCCAGGGTCGTCATCGGCAGCCCGCGGCGCGCGGACACCGCGCCCCTGGCCCCGGAACCCCTCCCCGCCCACGCGAGCGGCTGACCG
Source organism: Streptomyces sp. NPDC020884 (assembly GCF_044333935.1). NCBI lineage: Bacteria > Bacillati > Actinomycetota > Actinomycetes > Kitasatosporales > Streptomycetaceae > Streptomyces > Streptomyces sp. NPDC020884. Next base: position 416,691 of record NZ_JBIRRY010000004.1, read on the forward strand.
GTCGCGGGGCGCGTGAGGACGGCCGACGGGGCCCCTGCTCAACCGTCCATGTCGGCGATGGCCCGGGTCAGCCAGCCGATCCAGAACGTCTCCAGGTCGATGCCGGCCCGCAGCACCAGATACCGCAGCCGGTCCTCGTCCGTCGTCGGCGCGGGGGTGAAGTTCCGCTCCTCGATCTCCCGGTACTCCGCCAGTCGGCGTTCGTGCAGCGTGAGGTGCCGGCGCAGTTCCGCGCCCAGGCCGTCCGCCCCGACGACTGCCGCCGCCCGCATCCGCAGCAGCAGCGGATCGCGGACCGGCCGCGGATCCTCGGGCAGCGCCACCCAGACCGCCAGCTCCTCGCGGCCCGCGGGCAGCACCTCGTACTCCTTCTTCCGCCCCCGGGCGGGCGCCGCCGTGGGCAGGGCCCTGATCCGCCCCGCCTGCTCCAGTTTCCCCAGCTCGCGATAGATCTGCTGGTGCGTCGAGGGCCAGAAGTAGCCGATCGACCGGTCGAACCTGCGGGTCAGTTCGAGACCCGAGGACGGCTTCTCCAGCAGAGCGGTGAGAATCGCGTGCGGCAGTGACATGGGGTGCATCCTAAGGACGCGCGGAGGCCGGGCAGCGCCCGCTCCCTCACCGCCGTACGGGACCGCTCCCCGACGTTCACAGGGCGGCGGCGAGTTCCGTGCCCTGGCGGATGGCCCGCTTGGCGTCCAGCTCGGCCGCCAGGTCCGCGCCGCCGATCAGATGGACCGGGCCGCCCGCGGCGCGCAGCTCCTCGTACAGCTCGCGGCGCGGTTCCTGACCCGCGCACAGCACCACCGTGTCGACCGGCAGCACCCGCCGCTCACCGTCGACGGTGAGGTGGAGGCCCTCGTCGTCGATGAGGTCGTAGGAGGCGCCGGCGATCATCTCGACGCCCCGGTGACGCAGTTCGGTGCGGTGGATCCAGCCCGTGGTCTTGCCGAGTCCCGCGCCGACCTTGGTGGTCTTGCGCTGGATCAGGTGCACGGTGCGCGGCGGCTTGGGCCGCTCGGGGGCGCGCAGGCCGCCGCGGTCCGCGTAGGAGGTGTCCACCCCCCACTGCCGGAAGAACGTGTCCGCGTCCAGGCTCGCCGCCTCGCCGCCGTCGGTGAGGAACTCCGCGACGTCGAAGCCGATGCCGCCCGCGCCGACGATCGCGACCCGGTCGCCGACCGGGGCCCCGTCGCGCAGCACGTCCAGGTAGCTGACGACGTTCGGGTGGTCCGTGCCGGGGATCGCCGGGGTACGCGGCTCGACGCCGGTGGCGAGCACGATCTCGTCGAAGCCGTCCAGCGATCCGGCGTCCGCCCGGGTGCCCAGCCGGACATCGACCTCCAGTTCGGCCAGCCGCGTACGGAAGTAGCGCAGCGTCTCGTCGAACTCCTCCTTGCCCGGCACCCGGCGCGCCACGTTCAGCTGTCCGCCGATCTCGTCCGCCGTGTCGAACAGGGTCACCGCGTGCCCCCGCTCGGCCGCCGTCACCGAGCACGCGAGGCCCGCGGGTCCCGCGCCGACCACGGCGACGCGCTTACGGGTCCGGGTCGGGCTCAGGACCAGCTCGGTCTCGTGGCAGGCGCGCGGATTGACCAGGCAGGAGGTGATCTGGAGGCTGAAGATGTGGTCCAGGCACGCCTGGTTGCAGCCGATGCAGGTGTTGATCGCGTCCGCCCGGCCCGCCGCCGCCTTCGCGACGAAGTCCGGGTCGGCCAGGAAGGGCCTGGCCATGGAGACCATGTCCGCCCGGCCCGAGGCGAGGATCTCCTCGGCGACCTCCGGGGTGTTGATGCGGTTGCTCGTCACCAGCGGTACGGAGACCGCGCCGCGCACCCTCTCGGTCACCCAGGTGAACGCGCCGCGCGGCACGGAGGTGGCGATGGTGGGGATCCGCGCCTCGTGCCAGCCGATGCCGGTGTTGATGATCGTCGCGCCCGCCGCCTCGATCTCCTTCGCGAGCGTCACGACCTCCTCCAGCGTCGAGCCGCCCGGCACCAGGTCCAGCATCGAGAGCCGGTAGATCAGGATGAAGTCGCTGCCGACCCGCTCGCGGACCCGGCGCACGATCTCCACGGGGAACCGGATGCGGTTCTCGTACGAGCCGCCCCAGCGGTCGGTGCGGTGATTGGTCGCGGAGACGATGAACTCGTTGATCAGATAGCCCTCGGAGCCCATGATCTCGACGCCGTCATAGCCCGCGAGGCGCGCCAGCTCGGCCGCCCGGACGAACTCCTCGATGGTCTCCTCGACCTGGTCGTCGGTGAGCGCGTTCGGGGTGAACCCGCTGATCGGGGCCTTGAGCGCGCTCGGCGCCACCAGGTCCGGGTGGTGCGCGTACCGCCCGAAGTGCAGGATCTGCATCGCGATCAGGCCGCCCGCCGCGTGCACCGCCGAGGTGATCTCGCGGTGCTGCTCGGCCTCGGCCTCGGTCGTCATCTTGGCCCCGCCGGGGAAGGAACAGGCCCGCTCGCTGGGGGCGATGCCGCCGGTGACCATGAGGCCGACGCCGCCCCGGGCGCGCTCGGCGTAGAAGGCCGCCATCCGCTCGAAGCCGCGCTCGGCCTCCTCCAGACCGATGTGCATCGATCCCATGAGCACCCGGTTGGGAAGGGTGGTGAACCCGAGGTCCAACGGGCTCAGCAGGGTCGGGTAGGGGCTCATCGGGGGTCTCCTCCGCACGGGGTCGTCGCGTTCAGTTGTAAACCACCGCGCGACGCTTATGCAACAAGTTGCACAATGATCTGCGTCGCACCCCGGGCCGTGCGGCGTCAGGCCCGTGTCCCGTACGGCGTATTCGATCGCGCCCGCCCGCCGCGCGCCGACGAGAGTGGGATCCGTACCCCAAGCCCCTCACCCCGGGAGTCCTCATGGTCTGCGTCAACCGGCGTGATCTCGGTCTGCTCGTCCTGCGCGTCGGCACCGGCGCGGTGCTCGCCGCCCACGGCAGCCAGAAGCTGGCCGGCTGGTTCGGCGGCGGAGGCATCCAGGGCACCACGGCCGCGATGGAGGCGATGGGATTCCACCCGCCCAAGCACAGCGCGGTGGCCGCCGGGCTCGGCGAGGCGGGCGGCGGGGTGCTGCTGGCGCTGGGTCTCGCGACCCCGGCGGCGGGCGCGGCGGCGGCCGGGGCGATGGCGGGTGCGGTGGCCGTGCACGCCCCGGCGGGCTTCTTCGCCCAGGGCGGCGGCTACGAGTATCCGGCGTTCCTCGGCTTCACCGCCGCGGCCATCGGTCTGACCGGCCCCGGGCGCTACTCCGTGGACCACGCCACCTGTCATGTCTTCGACCGCCCCTGGATGGTCGCGCTGGCCTTCGCGGGCAGTGCGGTCGCGGCCGCCACCGTGGTCGGCAAGCGCGCGAAGGGGCAGGCCGACCAGAAGCAGCAGGAGTTCTCATGAGCGAGGGCCTCTCCCGCCCCGACGCGACCGTGCCGCCCGGCTCCGGCCAGGGACCCCGGCCGGGACCCGGCCAGGGGGACGCGCCGTGGCAGCGCGGCGACGGTCCGGCCGGGCGCGCCCCCGCGCCCGACCCGGACAGTCCCTGGGTGACCGGCGGTGTGCTCTTCGCCGGGGTGCTGATGCTCGGCCAGGGGATCATCGCGGTCCTGGAGGGCATCGCGGCACTGGCCGGCGGCGACGTCTACGGCGACGTCGGCCAGTACCTCTACCGGATCAGTCTCACCGGCTGGGGCTGGATCCACCTGGCGCTCGGCGTCTGTGTCGCCGTCACCGGGGCCGGAGTGCTCAAGGGGGCGGGCTGGGCGCGGGTGACCGGCATCCTCTTCGCCTCCCTGAACCTCTTCGCGCACTTCCTCTTCCTGCCGTACGCGCCCCTCTGGTCGGTGGTCGTCATCGCCCTGGACATCTTCGTCATCTGGGCGCTCGCCGCCTACCGGGACCCGGCCCGGGACTCCGCACCGGGCTGACCGCCGGACGTCTCGCGGCTCAGCGCCCCGGGCCACCACGCCCTCGGCCCGATGTCCCGCACCAGCGCCGGGACGAGGAGCGACCGGACCACCAGGGTGTCCAGCAGGACGCCGAAGGCCACGATGAACGCGATCTGGAGCAGGAACGCCAGCGGGATCACACCCAGCGCGGCGAAGGTGGCCGCCAGGACGACGCCCGCCGACGTGATGACCCCGCCGGTCGCGGTCAGCCCGCGCAGGATGCCCTCCCTGGTCCCGTGCCGCAGCGACTCCTCCCGGACCCGGGACATCAGGAAGATGTTGTAGTCGACGCCCAGGGCGACCAGGAACACGAACCCGTACAGCGGCACCGACGAGTCCGTGCCGCTGAAGCCGAACACATGGGTGAAGACCAGCGAGGAAATGCCCAGCGTGGCCAGGAAGTTCAGCGCCACCGTCACCACGAGCAGCACCGGCATCAGCAGCGACCGCAGCAGGAAGACCAGGATCACCAGGATGATCGCCAGCACCACCGGCACGATCAGCATGCGGTCGTCCTCCGCCGTTCGCTGGGTGTCGTAACTCTGAGCGGTGTAGCCGCCGACCAGGGCGTCCGACCCGGGCACCGCGTGGACCGCGGTGCGCAGCGCGGCCACGGTCTCCTTCGCACCGTCGCTGTCGGCCGCGTCATCGAGGGTCGCGTCGATCCGGCCCCTGCCGTCGACGACGAGCGGTTCGCCGCCGCCGCCCGGCCGGCCGCTCGCGCTCACCGGCGCGGCCGAGGCCACCCCGTCGGTACGGCTCGCGGCCGCGCTCACCTCGTCCAGCCGGTCGGCCGCCGCGATGATCACCACGGGATTGCCCGAACCGCCGGGGAAGTGCTCGCTCAGCGTCTTCTGGGCGGCCACGGACGGGGCGTCGTTGACGAAGATCTCGTCCAGCGGCACCCCCTTGGAGGTGAGCGTGGGGGCGAACGCGGCGCAGGCGATCAGGGCGGCCAGGGTCACCGCCCAGACCTTGCGGGGCGCCCGGTCGACCAGGGCCGCGACCCGGTGCCAGATGCCGTGGCCGCCGGCCGCGTCGCTCCGGGCGGGCTTCGGCTTCGCCGGCCAGTACGCGGTCCGGCCCAGCAGCACCAGGACGGCGGGCAGGAAGGTGAGCGCGCTCAGGACCGAGCAGACGATGCCGATCGCGCCCACCGGACCGAGGGCCCGGTTGTTGGTGAGGTCGCTGAGCAGCAGGGCGAGCAGCCCCAGCGCCACCGTCGCGGCGCTGGCCGTGATCGGGCCGAAGGACTCGCGCAGCGCGGCCCGCATCGCGGCCATCCGGTCACCGTGGACGGCGAGTTCCTCCCGGAACCGGGCGGTGAGCAACAGCGCGTAGTCCGTCGCCGCGCCGATCACCAGGATCGAGAGGATGCCCTGCACCTGACCGTCCACCCGCACGATGTCGTGGTCGGCGAGGACGTAGACGATCGCACAGGACAGGGCGAGGGCGAACACGGCCCCCAGGATGATGACGAAGGGCAGCAGTACGCTGCGGTAGACCAGCAGCAGAATGACGAGGACCGTGATCAGCGCGACTCCGAGCAGCAGCCCGTCGATGCCGGCGAAGGCGTCGGACAGATCGGCCTGACTCGCGGCCGGCCCCGCGAGCTGGACGGTCGTGCCGGGCACGGACGCGCCCGCTTCCTCGATGCTCTCCAGCGCCGTCGGCAGCTCGTCGCCGAGATCCGGGCTCAGCTGCACGATGCCCTGGAGCGCGAGGCCGTCCTCGGAGGGCAGCGCGGGGGAGGGTTCTCCGACGACGCCGTCGCTCCCGGCGAGCGAGGCGAGGGCGTCGGTGGCGGCCTTCCGCTGCTCGTCGTTGACCGGCGCGTCCTGCTCCGCCGACGTCCACAGCAGGATGGCCGGCAGCGTCTCGTTCTGCTGGAACGCCTTCTGGGCGTCGATGACTTGGGTGGACTCGGCGTTCTGCGGCAGGAAGGCGGCCTGGTCGTTGGTGGCGACCTCGCCGAGCTTCCCGGCGTACGGGCCGAGTCCGCCGCCGATGCCGAGCCAGGCGATCAGCAGGACGACGGGGATGAGCCAGCGAATGGGCCGTGCGGCGGTGGACATGCGTCTCCCGGGGGTGGAGATATCTCAGCAGTGAACAATCTCAATCATTGAAATACATTACGGGACTGCTCGTGCGGAGAACCGCAGGGGGGTGGGTGCGGCGGCCCGTCCCCGCAGGAACGCACCCGGCCGGGGGAACTCAGCGGCGCGCCGGGGGAAGCCCGGCCAGCTCCTCGTTCATGGCGGCGAGGAAGCGCAGGACGGTCGTCAGCTCCGTCTCGCTGAAGCGTGCCCTGGCCCGTGCCGTGGCCTCGGCGAGCGGCATGAAGTAGTCGCGGGCGGCCGTGCGGGCGCTCGCCTCGTAGTACACGTGCACCACCCGGCGGTCGGCGCTCTCCCGGGCCCGGCGGATGTGCCCGGCCCGCTCGAGGCGGTCCAGACAGGCGGTCACCGCGCCGGAGGTGAGGCCCAGATGCTCGCGCAGCGCGCCCGGAGTGAGGGGCGAGGGGGCGTCGAGGATGGCCGCGAGCGCGCTCACGTCCGTGGGGTGCAGCCGCTGGTTCGCCGCGAAACCGTGGGTCATCCGGTTGATCTCGCCGTTCATCCGGCGCAGCTCGACCGCGAACGCCTGAAGGTCGGCGAGCGGCGCCTCGGGTTCCGAGGCGCCGCTCCGGGTCGGTCGGTCGTCGGCGCTGGTCACGCCCTCAGCGTATAGAACGGGCGTCATCGGGGACGCGCCCGGACCGTCCCGAGGGGTCCGGGCGCGGGATCCCCGTGCGCGGGGGAGGCGGTGCCACGGCCTTGGCTACGACGGCGGCATGAGCACCGTGTCGACCAGGTTCACCGTGGCGTTGGCCGTCGGCACATCGCCGCAGACGATCTTCGAGGAGTCGTTCACCGTGAACTCGGTGCCCGAGCCCTTCGTCGTCAGGTCGCCGCCCTCCAGCGTCTTGAAGGTGCCGTCCTCCATCTGCTGGGTCGTGACCTTCTCGCCCACCACGTGGTACGTCAACACCTTGGTGAGCTCGGCCTTGTCGTTGAGGAGTGCCTCCAGATCCGCCTGCGGGATCTTCTCGAAGGCGGCGTTGGTCGGCGCGAACACCGTGATGTTCTTCGCGTTGTTGAGGGTGTCGACCAGGCCCGCCTTCTTCACCGCGCTGACGAGGGTGGAGAGTTCGGGGTTGTTGGAGGCGGCCGTGGCGACCGGGTCCTTCGCCATCCCCTCCAGGCTGCCCGCGCCCTCCTCGGGTACGGAGGAGCAGGCGGGGCCGTACGGTTCGGCGGGCGCCTCGGCCTGGGCCTGCGGGGCGAAGAACGCCAGGGAGGCGGGAAAGGCCAGTGCCGCGGCGGCCGCCGCGGTGCGCTGCAGACGGGTGATCGTCATGATGTCTCCTCCGGAGAGCGGGGGACCTTCTCCTTCATCTCCACGCTGACCCGCGTCCTCGCCGACCGCCCGCCGCGTCGTTTCTGCGTCGAAAGTCACCTCCCGGCACGCTCATGACATTGATCCGCCGGACGGGGGCAACCGGGATCCATGAATAACCGTTCAGTAGCAGCGCAGGGACGAGGCCAGGCCAAGAGAGCCGCGAACAGCACCGCGATGGAGGCGGGAGCCCGCGCGGGCTTCGTCGCCCGTGGGGTGATCTACGTCCTCGTGGGCGTCCTCGCCCTGCGGATCGCCCTGTCCGGAGGCGGCGGGAAGCAGGCGGACCGGGGCGGTGCGATCGGCGAGATAGCCGAGAAGCCCTTCGGGAAGATCCTGTTGTGGGTGCTGGGCATCGCCCTGGTGGGGATGGCGCTCTGGCGGCTGTCCGAGGCCCTGTTCGGCTCGGCCGGGCCCGACGGCCGCAAGCCCGCCAAGCGGGCCATGGCGGCGGGCCGGGCCGTCTTCTACGGATTCGTCGCCTACTCCGTCCTGGCCTTCGCCGCCGGCGACGCGGGCAGCGGCGGCGGATCGTCGGACCAGCAGTCCAAGGACATCACCGCCAAGGCGCTCGGCTGGCCCGGCGGCCAGTGGATCGTCGGGATCGCGGGTGCGGGGGTGGCCTGCGCCGGTGTCTGGATCGCGGTCCGGGCGCTCCTGCGGAAGTACCACAAGCACCTGAAGATGTCCGAGATGTCCAAGCGGGTCCGCCAGGCGGTCGACTTCACCGGAGTGTTCGGCGGTACGGCGCGCGGCATCGTGTTCGCCACCGCGGGCGGATTCGCCGTGGCCGCCGCGATCAAGCACCAGCCGGACGAGTCCAAGGGCATGGACGACACCCTGCGCTCCTTCACCGACACCCCGGTCGGCCCGTGGCTCCTGGTGGTCATCGCCCTCGGACTGGTCGCCTTCGGCGTGTTCTCCTGGGCCAACGGCCGCTACCGCAAGGTCTGAGCGCCTCCCCGGCCGAGCTGTCCGCCCGCCGCCGCACTCCTGCGGGCGGCGGCGGCCTCGCGGTCGGCCTGGGCCGGGTGGCGGCGGCGCCAGTACGGGTTGTCGTGCGGCAGGCCGCCGGTCACCCGCCCGTACATCCCGAACGTGAGGATCAGCAGCCCCATCACGAAGCTGAAGACGACGTTGGGCATGCCGAAGTCCAGGATGTTCGCGGGCCGGTCCAGGATGAAGAGATGGCCGAAGCCGCTCAGCAGGAAGAGCGACCCGATCGCCATGTTCAGCGTGGACGCGACGTTCCCGCCCACGGCGGCCCCGGCGATCAGCAGCCCGCCGACGACCACCGAGATCAGACTCAGCAGCCCGTTGGTCGACAGCCCGGCGATGTGATCGCCGCTGGTGTCGAAGAAGCTCAGCCGGCTCGTGAAGCCCAGGACGCCGAAGGCCAGCAGGATCGCGCCGCAGAGGCCCGCCCCGATCCGGTACACCTTCGCCAGCCGGTGATCGACGGGGAGTTCGTCGCTCAGTTTCATGGCCGTCTCCTGTCACTCCTGCTGCGGGGCGGGGCGGGGCGGGGCCCGGCGCGGTCGCGCGGGGAACCCGAGGGTGCGGGCCCGGCGCGGACTCCGGTGCCTTCAGCGAACCGCACGGCGATACACCGGGCCATATGCATCGATTTTGCGTCGTATGGTGGGATTCATGGACCCCGTGATGCGCCCCGCGATGGACCCCCTGGCGGAATCCGTGCCGGGCCCGGCGGGAGGGCGGCCCCCGCGGGCTCCGGCCGACGGGGGGCTGACCACCGGCGCGGTGGCCCGCCTCCTGGGGGTCGCGCCGACGACGCTGCGCTCGTGGGACCGCCGCTACGGCCTCGGCCCGGCCGCGCGGGAGGACGGCCGGCACCGCCGCTGGACCGGGGCCGACATCGCCGCTCTGCGGACCATGTGCCGTCTGACGGGCGCGGGCCTGCCGCCGGCCGAGGCGGCTCGCGCCGTCCTGGCCGGAACGTCCCGCGCCGCCGCGCCGCGGTCCGGGCGCGCGGCGAGGGCCCCCGGGGCGCTTCCGGCCGACCGGGCCCGCCGGGAGTGCCGGGGGCTGGCCCGCGCGGCGCTCCGGCTGGACGCGCCCGCCATGGAGGAGCTGCTCACGGAGGCGCTCGACCGCTACGGGCTGCCGGCCGCCTGGGACGAGGTGATGATGCCGGCGCTGAACGCGGTGGGCCGCAAGTGGGAGACCGCGGGGGAGCGGTACGTCGAGGTCGAGCACCTGCTGTCCTGGCATGTCTCCGGCGCGCTGCGCGGCGTCGCGGCCGAGCGGCCCCCCACCCCCGGCGCGGGCCTCGCCCTGCTGGCCTGCGTGCCCGGTGAGACCCACACGCTGGCCCTGGAGGCGCTCGCCGCCACCCTGACCCGGCACGCGCTGCCGGTCCGCATGTTCGGGGCCGCCCTGCCCGTCGAGGCGCTGGAGGAGGCGGTCAGGCGCACCGGACCCGACGCGGTGGTGCTCTGGGCGCAGTCGCGCGGGACGGCGAGCCCCTCGCTCGCGACCCGGGTGCAGGCGATCGAGTGGGGCGTGAGGGGCGCGCGCAGGCGTCCCGTCGTCTTCGTGGCCGGACCGGGCTGGGCCGGGTGCCGGCCCCCGGGAGCCCGGCACCCGGCCGGACTGGCCGACGCGGTGGACGCGCTGGCCACGCTCGGTGCGCGGTGACGGCACGCGCCGCCCCCGCAGCCCTTGCCGTCGGCGCCGTCAGCGCAGGAAGTCCGACAGTCCGGTCAGCAGCCGCTCCACGTCGTGGGTGTCGTTGTACGCGGACAGTCCGACGCGCAGGCCGCCGCTGTCGCCGAGCCCCAGGTGGCGGGAGGCCTCCAGGGCGTAGAAGGATCCGGCGGGTGCGTGCACCCCGGAGCGGGCGAGGGAGCGGTAGGCGTCCGACGCGTCGCGGCCCTCGAAGGTGAGCAGCAGGGTGGGGGTGCGTTCGGCGGCCCGGGAGCGCACCGTCACCCCGTCCAGTTCGCGCACCGCCTGCTCGACGCGCTCCCGCAGCGCCGTCTCGTGGGCGTCGATCGCCGCGTAGGCCGACAGCAGGTGCTCGCGGCGCCCGCCCGCCACATCGGAGCCGGTGCCCAGACTCGCGACGAAGTCCACCGCCGCCCGGGTCCCCGCCAGCAACTCGTAGGGGAGAGTGCCGAGTTCGAAGCGCTCCGGTACGGCGTCGGTGGACGGCGCCAGCTTGTCGGGGCGCAGCGCGCCGAGCAGCTCGGGCCGGGCGGCGAGCACCCCGTGATGGGGTCCGAAGAACTTGTACGGGGAGCAGACGAAGAAGTCCGCCCCGAGCCGCTCCACGTCCACGGCCCGGTGAGCGGCGAGATGGACCCCGTCCACGTACAGCATCGCGCCGGCCCGGTGGACGAGTCCGGCGATGGCCGGGATGTCGGGCCGGGTGCCGATGAGGTTGGACGCCCCGGTCACCGCGACCAGCCGGGTCCGCCCGGTGATCTGTGCGGCGACGGCCTCCGGGGACAGCTCGCCGGTCGCCGGGTCGAAGTCGGCCCACCGCACCACCGCCCCCGCCCGCTCGGCCGCGCGCACCCACGGGCGGATGTTGGCATCGTGATCCAGCCGGCTGACCACCACCTCGTCGCCCGGATCCCAGGTCCTGGCCAGGGTGCGTGCGAAGTCGTACGTGAGCTGGGTGGCGCTGCGGCCGAACACGATCCCGGCCGGATCGGCGCCCAGCAGATCCGCCATCGCCTGCCGGAACCCGTGGACGATCTCCTCCGCGTTGACCTCTCCGGGCAGAGCGGCGCCCCGGTTGGACAGCGGGCGGCTCATCGCCTCGCCGATCGCGGCGACGACACAGGCCGGGGTCTGGGTGCCGCCGGGTCCGTCGAAGTGCGCCGTACCGGACCGAAGGGCGGGGAACCGCTCGCGCACCGCGCTGACGTCGTACGACAAGGAGACTCCTCGATTCGCTGCCGGACCGCGCTGCCGGACAGCGCGGTCGGATTTCGCCGTGATCATCGCAGGGCGGTGTCCTCGGGCGGAAGGAGTGGGACCGGACGGGGGCGCTTTCGAGGTGCCGGCTCCGCGCGGGCGCACCGCTCCTCGATCGAACACGCGCCAGGGCGTGGAACCAGATGTCCCGGCGCACCGGAATGCGCCGTCTTTCGGCGTCGCGATGATCCTACGAAAGAATTGCTCGCACAAATGAACTCGCCTCGGCTGTGCGACCCCTCCCGTATTCCCGCCCATAAATGAATGCGCCGAGCAATTTCTGTGAGTCGACGGTGGTTAAAGCCGTGGGAACGGGAAATAGATGATCTGGGCTGATGAGATCGGGGGCATCAGTTCACGCCACGACCGCACACCGTCGAGGTCGGGTGTCTGAAAGTCGCCAGTGCGGGGGCATGGCTGCCAGTCGGGGATTCCCACTCCTTTCAAGGCTGCCGTGACCTGCGCTGATGTAATGCGGCGGTCTCTCTCCCGGTTACTGTCTCTTGTGGAGGGTCACGGATGGACGAGCGCGAGCACTCCGCCGATGGCGAAATCTATTCGGCCGACTCCTCGGCCGACTCCTCGATCGACAGGAACGGCAGGACCGGTAATTCTCCTGCTCGGTCCCTTCGTGTCGTCGCCTATCCGTTTCTTCTCCTCGCCGTCGTTCTCGTGGGCGCGTCGGCATTACGTCTCGGATGGGACCCGGCATGGGTGAGTCCGCTCTTTCTGGTCGGGGTCATCACCTATCTGACGCTCCTGGAACGGCTGATTCCCTACGACCGGAACTGGCACCCGGGAAAGGACGAATGGCGCTGGTACGGGATCTACTTCCTGCTCACCATGGTCGGCAGCGGACTGGCGCAACTGCTGGTCGCCCTGGCCGTCGGCCTGATCTCGCCGGAGGAGCCGACCCGGCACCTCGGGGCCGAGATCCCGGGCGCCCTCCTCGCCGGATCGCTCGTCAGCTTCTCGGTGCACCGGCTGGGCCACCGGAGCGCCCTGCTCTGGCGGCTGCACGGAGTGCATCACGTGCCGGAAAAGGTCAACGTCGCCAACAACGGCGTCAACCACGTGCTGGACATCGTCCTGGCACAGAGCCTCGTCCAACTGACCCTGGCCCTCATCGGATTCTCCCGGCCGGCCGTGCTGGTGGTCGGACTCTTCGTCGCCGCCCAGGGCTACTTCGTCCACGCCAACATCGACGTCCGCATCGGACCCCTCAACCACCTGCTGGCCAGCCCCGAACAGCACCGTCTGCACCACAGCACCGATCTGTCCGAAGCCGGCCACTACGGCTCCGACCTGTCGTGCTGGGACCACCTCTTCGGCAGTTTCACCTGGCGCCCCGGCCGCGAACCCGCCGCCGTCGGCCTGCACGACCCCACGTCCTTCCCCGGCACCGGCGAGATCCTCGCCGCCCTCCTGCACCCCTGGCGAAGCCGTCCGGACCCGGGTCCCCGGCCGGAGTGACCGCCGCCCCCTGACGCTCCACCACGACTTGAGGAGTTCGAATGGCCGACGCGAACAACCGGGCGTTACGCGACAAGGTGGCGATCATCGGGATGGGCTGCCGCCTGCCCGGCGGCGCCTCGGACCACCGCACGTTCTGGCGGAACCTGGTGGCGGGCAAGGACTGCATCACGCCCACACCGCCCGACCGGTACGACGTCCGTACGCTCGGCAGCCGCTTCCGGGACAAGCCCGGACGCCTCGTCGGCGGCCGCGGCGGATACATCGACGGCTTCGACGAGTTCGACCCCGCCTTCTTCGGCATCAGCCCGCGCGAGGCCGACCACATGGACCCGCAGCAGCGAAAGCTCCTCGAAGTGGCGTGGGAGGCACTGGAGGACGGTGGCCAGCGCCCCGCCGACCTGGCCGGCGGCAACGTCGCCGTCTACGTCGGCGCGTTCACCCTGGACTACAAGATCCTGCAATTCGCCGACCTGGGCTTCACCTCGCTGGCCGCCCACACCGCGACCGGCACCATGATGACGATGGTGTCGAACCGCATCTCGTACTGCTTCGACTTCCGCGGCCCCAGCCTGTCCATCGACACCGCGTGCAGCTCCTCCCTGGTCGCCGTGCACCTGGCCTGCCAGGCCCTGAACAACGGGGAGAGCGACCTCGCGCTGGCCGGCGGCACCCTGCTGCACATGGCCCCGCAGTACACCGTCGCCGAGACGAAGGGCGGGTTCCTGTCGCCCGAGGGCCGCTCCCGTACGTTCGACGCGGCCGCCGACGGTTACGTACGGGCCGAAGGCGTCGGTCTGGTCGCGCTGAAGCGGCTGGACGACGCCGTACGGGACGGGGACCGGATCCACGCGGTGATCGTCGGCAGCGGCGTCAACCAGGACGGCCACACCAACGGCATCACCGTCCCCAACCCCGACGCCCAGGTCGACCTCATCCGCCGGGTCTGCGCCGAGGCCGGCATCACCCCCGGCGACCTCCAGTACATGGAGGCGCACGGCACCTCGACCCCGGTCGGCGACCCGATCGAGGCGAACGCCCTGGCCCGCGCGCTGGCCGTCGGACGGGCCCCGGGCGCCCGCGCCTACGTCGGCTCGGTCAAGACGAACATCGGCCACACCGAATCCGCCGCCGGGATCGCCGGGCTGATCAAGACCGTCCTGAGCATCGGGCACCGGACCATCCCGCCCCACATCAACCTGGAGAACCTCAACCCCGCCATCGACCCGGCGACCCTGCCCTACGAGATCCCCACCCGGCCCACCGCCTGGCCGGACCACGAGGGGCCCGCCCGCGCGGGGGTGAACTCCTTCGGCTTCGGCGGCACCAACGCCCATGTCGTCCTGGAGGCGGCCCCGCCGCCCCCGCCGGACCTCCGTCCCGGCGCGTCCGCCGAGCGGCGCTGGAGCATCCTGCCGCTCAGCGCGCGGCATCCGGACGCCCTGGTGGACCTGGCAGCCGGGATCCGCGGTGAACTGGCGGGCGCCGACGGCCCGGCCGTCTCCCTCGACGACCTCGGCCATACCCTGGCCCACCGCCGCCAGCACCTCCCCGAGCGGCTCTCCGTCGTCTACTCCTCGCGCGCCTCCCTCGACGAGGCCCTCGCCGCCCACGAGCGCGGCGAGGCCCACCCCCGGGTCGTCCACGGCCGCGCCCGGGACGCCGCCGACCGGCGGCTGGTGTGGGTCTTCACCGGCATGGGCCCCCAGTGGTGGGGCATGGGCCGCCAACTGCTGGAGGAGGAACCGGTCTTCCGCGACGCCGTCACCGCGTGCGACCGGGCGCTGCGGGAGTTCGCCGACTGGTCCCTGCTCGAGGAGATGACCGCCGACGAGTCCGTCTCCCGGATGGCGCAGACCTGGCTCGCCCAGCCCGCGAACTTCGCCGTGCAGGTCGCCCTGGCGGCCCTGTGGCGCTCCCACGGGGTACGCCCGGACGCCGTGGTCGGCCACAGCACCGGCGAGATCGCCGCCTTCCACACGGCGGGCGTCTACTCCCTGCGGGACGCGGCCAGGATCGTCGTGCACCGCAGCCGTCTCCAGCAGACCCTGGCCGGCACGGGCGCCATGCTCGCCGTGAGCCTGTCCGAGGACGAGGCGGAGCGCCGGGTGCGCCCCTACAGCGACCGGGTCTCCATCGCCGCCGTCAACAGCCCCACCGCGATCACCCTGGCCGGAGACGAGGCGGCGCTGACCCGGCTGGCCGAGGAGCTGCGGGCCGAGCAGCAGTTCGCGAAGTTCCTCACCGTCGAAGTGCCCTACCACAGCGTCGGCATGGAACGGATCAAGGACGAACTACTGGCGGAACTGGCCCCGTTGGAGCCGCGTGCGGCCCGGGTTCCGCTGTACCTCACCGGGGCGGAGGGCACCGCCCGGGGCGAGGAGCTGGACGCCGCGTACTGGTGGCGGAACGTCCGCGACCGGGTCCGCTTCCGCGCGGCGGTCGACCGGATCGCCGGCGACGGCCATCAGGTGTTCCTGGAGATCGGCCCCCACCCGGTCCTCGGCCACGCGATCCGCGAATGCCTCGACGCGGGCGGGACGACCGGGCTCACGCTGCCCTCGATCCGCCGCCGGGAGAACGAGAGCGAGCGTTTCGCCGCCTCCCTCGGCTCGCTCCACAACCTGGGCGTCGCCCTCGACTGGAAGGCGCTCCAGCCCGCCGGCCGGCCCGTCACTCTGCCCCGCCACCCCTTCCGGCGCGACCGCCACTGGACCGAACCCCGCCCGGTCGCCCAGGTCAGGCTGGGCCACCGCGACCACCCGCTGCTGGGCCGCCGCACCGACGCCACCGAACCCACCTGGCAGGCAACCCTGGACACCGAGGACCTGCCCTACCTCGCCGACCACCGCATCCAGGACACCGTGGTCTTCCCCGCCGCCGGCTATCTGGAGATGGCCGCGCAGGCCGTCCTGCGGCTCACCGGCGGCACCACCGCCGTCCTCGCCGACATCGATCTGCGCAAGGCGCTCTTCCTGCCCGACGGCGAGGACCGGACCGTGGAGGTGTCGCTCTCCCTGGAGAACGCCGCCTTCACCATCGCCTCCCCGACCGGGGACGACGGGGAGCGCGCCGTGCACGCGAGCGGGATCGTCCGCACCGGACAGCGTCGCCGCACCGCCCCGCCGCTCGACGCCCCCGCGATCCGGGACCGCAGCCTTCGACGCCTGGACGGCCCCGACTGCTACACCGCGCTCGCCGCCCTCGGCTACCACTACGGCCCCGCCTTCCAGGCCGTCGAGGAGGTCTGGATCGGCTCCGGAGAGGCCCTCGCCCGGATCCGCCCGCCCCGGGCGATCGGCGACGACGCCGCCGGCCACCACCTCCACCCCGCCCTCCTCGACGCCTGCTTCCAGACCCTGCTCACCCCGCTGATCCTCGAAGGACCCGCGGCGGAGGGCGGGATCAGACTGCCCCTCGCCCTCGACGAGATCGCCCTCGAACCCATCGGCGACCAGCCGTTCTGGGCCCACGCCACCCTGCTCCCCGGCGACGCGGACACGACCCTCGGGAACATCGCCCTGTACGCCGACGACGGCGCACCGCTCGGCCGCGTCCACGGCTTCCGCGCCGCCGACGTGGAGAAGGCGGCCACCGCCGTCGCCCGGACCACCATCGACTCCTGGCTCGCCGAACCCGTCTGGACCGACTGCCCACCGCTGCCCGTCGAGGACACCGCCGCCGGACCGCAGGACCCGAGCGACGGTGGCGTACGCGGCGAGCCGACGAGGAACGACGGCGATCCGCAGCCGGCGCGGGCGACCGTCGCACCGGACCGGGACTGGCTGATCTTCGCCGACACCGGGGGCGTCGCGGACGCCTTCGCCGCCCTCGCCGCGACCCGGGGCGAACGCTGCCGCCTGGTGCGCCGGGGTACGGCCTACACCGCGTCCGGCGACGGCGCCACGTTCGGCGTCGCCCCCGGGTCCGACGCCGATCTGCGCCGTCTCCTCGCCGACCTGGACCGCGACGGCGGCCCGTTCCGGGGGACCGTCCTGCACCTGTGGAACCTCGACGCGCCCGCCCTCGCCACCTGCGACCGGTCCGCACTGCGCGACCACACCGGCGCGGGCGCGTACGCGCTCATCGCCCTCGCCCGCCTCCTGTCGGCCAGGGGCGACGGAGGACGCCTGCACATCGTCACCCGCGGCGCCCAGCCCGCCCTGCCCGGCGAAGGACCCGAACCCCTCGGGGCACCCGCCTGGGGCATCGGCCGCGTACTGCGCCACCAGGAGCTGATCGGGCACCCCGGCAAGCTCATCGACCTCGACCCCCGGCGGCGGCCGGGACCGGACGGGGACCGCGCCGAGGCCGAAGCGCTCCTGCGCGAGGCGCTGAGCGAGGACGAGGAGGAGATCGCCCTGCGGGACGGCCGCCGCCGCACCAGCCGCCTGCGCCCCGCCGACGGCCTGACCCGGCCGCTGCCGCTGCGGCTGCGGGCCGACGGAAGCTACCTGGTCACCGGTGCGTTCGGCGCGCTCGGCCGACTGCTGTGCCGCACCCTCGTACGACGCGGGGCCCGCAGGCTCGTCCTGGTGGGGCGCACCCCCGTCCCGGCCCGGGAGAAGTGGGCCGGCGCCGACCCCGCCACCGCCGAGGGCAGGGCCGTGGCCCTGCTCCGCGAGCTGGAGGCGCTCGGCGCGCAACCCGTCCTGGCGACCCTCGACATCACCGACGAGGACGCCCTGACCGGCTGGCTCGACGCCCACCGGCACAGCGGAGCGCCGCCCGTACGCGGGGTGTTCCACCTGGCCGGCCAGGTCCGTGACACCCTCGTCGCCGACCTGGACCGGGCCGCCTTCGACGCCGTCCACGACCCCAAGACCGTCGGCGCCCACCTCCTGCACCGGCACCTGCGGGACGAACCCCTCGAACACTTCGTGCTCTTCGCCTCGATCGCCTCCCTGCTGACCACCGCCGGCCAGACCAACTACGCCGCCGGGAACGCCTTCCTGGACGCCCTCGCCCACCACCGCCGCGCCCAGGGGCTGCCCGCGCTGAGCCTGGACTGGGGACCCTGGGCCACCGGAATGATCGAGGAACTCGGCCTGGTCGACCACTACCTGCACAGCCGCGGCATGAGCTCACTGTCCCCGGAGGCGGGCATGGCCGTGCTGGAACGCGTCATCGGCCAGGACCACGCCCAACTGGTCGTCGCCACCGTCGTCGACTGGCCCGTCTTCCTCGCCTGGTACCCGTCCCCGCCGCCGCTGGTCGCCGACCTCGCGGCAGCCGCCGCCCCACCCCCGGACGCCGCATCCGGCAACGGATTCCTCGACACCTTCCGCGCCGCCGGCGAAGAGACCCGCCGCACCCTGGTCGCCGAGCGGTTCGCCGCCCTGGCCGCCACCGTGCTGCGCACCGGAACGGACCGCATCGACCCCGCCACCGGCCTCGGCGAGCTCGGACTCGACTCGCTGCTCGCCATGGAGCTACGGGCCCGGATCCACGCCGAGCTCGGCGTCGCCCTCCCCGTGGTCGCCCTGCTCAGCGGCACCCCGGCCGGCGAGCTCGCCGCCCAGCTCCACGACGGCCTCACCGCCCTCGCCTCCGCCGACGCCCCCGACGGGTCCGCGGGCGCGGTCGAGCTCCACCGGGACGCGCGGCAGTACCCGCTGACGCAGAACCAGAAGGCGCTCTGGTTCCTCGAACACCTCGACCCCGACGGTCACGCGTACAACATCGGCGGAGCCGTCGAGGTCAACGTCGCCCTCGAACCGGACCTGATGTTCGAGGCCGTCCGCCGCCTCATCGCCCGCCACCCCGCGCTGCGCACCAACTTCCTGCTGGTGGACGGGCAGGCCGTGCAGCGGGTCTCCGAGGACGCCCCGACCGACCTCGCCCTCTTCGACGTCCAGGGAGAGGACTGGGAGTCCATCCACGCGACGATCGTCCAGGAGTACCGCAAGCCCTACGACCTCGCCCACGACCCACTGGTCCGCTTCCGTCTCTTCAAGCGGGGACCGGACCGCTGGATCATCATGAAGGCCGTCCACCACATCGTCTCCGACGCCATCTCCACCTTCACCTTCATCGACGAACTCCTCGCCGTCTACGAAGCGTTGCGCCGCAACCAGGAACCGCAGCTGCCGCCGGTCGAGGCCCGCTACCTGGACTTCCTCAACCAGCAGAACGCCTTCCTGGCCGGGCCCGGGGCCACCGGCATGCTCGAGCACTGGCGCGCCCACCTGCCCGCCGAGGTGCCGCTCCTGGACCTCCCCGTCGACAAGCCGCGCCCGGCGGTCCAGACCCACAACGGGGCCTCCGAGTTCTTCGTCCTGGACGCGGCGCTCAGCGCCCGCGTCCACACCCTGGCCCGCGCGCACGGCGTCACTCCGTTCATGGTGCTGCTGAGCGCCTACTACCTCCTGCTGCACCGCTACTCCGGACAGGACCACATCGTCGTCGGCAGCCCCGTGACCGGCCGCACCCGCCAGGACTTCTCCTCCGTCTACGGCTACTTCGTCAACCCGCTTCCGCTGCACGCCGACCTGTCCGACGACCCGACCGTCGCCGAACTGCTGCAACAGGTCCGCCAGACCGTGCTCGGCGGCCTGGACAACCAGGAGTACCCCTTCGTCCTGCTCGTCGAGGAGCTGGGCCTCCCGCACGACCCGAGCCGGTCCGCCGTGTTCCAGGCGATGTTCATCCTCCTGACCCACCAAGTGGCCGCCGAGCAGTACGGCTACCGCCTGGAGTACATCGAACTACCGGAGGAAGAGGGGCAGTTCGACATAACGCTGTCCGCCTACGAGGACGAGGCCGAGGGCCGGTTCCACTGCGTCTTCAAGTACAACACCGACCTCTTCCTCCCGGAGACCATGCGCCGGATGGCCGGCCACTACACCCGCCTCCTGGACCGGATGACCCGTGCCCCGGGCGAACGGCCCGCCTCCCGGCTGGAGATGCTCGGCGCCCGGGAGCGGGAGCGGCTCGTCGAGGAGTGGAGCCGCCCGGCCCCGCCGCCCACCGGACACCGGGACGAGCCCTTCACCCCGGTCCAGACGCTGATCGGCCGCGCGGCCGCCGAGCACCCCACCGCCGTCGCGGTGACGATGCCCTCGGCGCACGGCGGGGCGCGCCGTCTGACCTACGCGGAGCTGGACCGGCGGGCGGACGACACCGCGGCGCGGCTGCGCACCCTCGGCGTCGGCGAGGGCTCGGTGGTCGTCCTGTGCCTGGACAAGTCGCCCGAGCTGATCGTCGCCCTGCTCGCCGTGCTCAAGGCCGGCGCCGCCTACTTCCCGCTCCGGCCCGACCAGCCCGCCGACCGGCTCGCCCACCTCGTATCGGCCACCGGCGCGGCACTCGTCCTCGTGGCGGACGACGCCGGGCCCGAGCAGACCGGGGCGCTGGCCGTCCCGACGCTCACCCTCACCCAGCTCGGCGGCACCGCACCGCACCCGGACGCACCGGCGGCCGAGGTCGGCCCGGACTCACCGGCGTACGTCATCACCACCTCCGGATCCACCGGCCGCCCCAAGGCCGTCCGCGTCAGCCACCGCAACCTCGCCGCCGCCCACGCCGCATGGCGGCAGGAGTACCGGCTTCAGAGCGACGTCCGGGTGCACCTTCAGATGGCCGAACCCTCCTTCGACGTGTTCACCGGCGACCTGGTCCGCGCCCTGTGCTCGGGCGGCACCCTCGTCCTGGTCGACCGCGACCTCCTCTTCGACACCACCCGGCTCTACCGCACGATGCGTCAGGAACGCGTCGACTGCGCGGAGTTCGTCCCCGCCGTCGTCCGCGGCCTGATGGACCACTGTGCCCGGGAAGGGCTGCGGCTGGACTTCCTGCGCCTGCTGGTGGTCGGCTCGGACGCCTGGAGCGTGGGGGAGTACCGCCGACTGGCCGGGCTCTGCGGACCCGGCACCCGGCTCGTCAACTCCTACGGCCTCACCGAGGCCACCATCGACAGCGCGTTCTTCGAAGGCCCCGTGGACGACCTGGAGCCCGGCGCGATGGTCCCCATCGGCCGGCCCCTGCCGGGCAGCACCCTCCATGTCCTCGACGCCCACGGCGAACCCGTCCCGCCCGGCGTGCCCGGCGAACTGTGGATCGGCGGCGACGGCGTCGCCCTCGGCTACGCCGGGGACCCCGAACAGACCGAGGAGCGCTTCGTCACCCGGACGCTGGGCCGGGCCGCCGGGACCGAAGCCCGGCCCGAACGGCTCTACCGCACCGGAGACATCGCCCGCTGGGACGCCCACGGCCGGGTCCATCTGCTCGGCCGCACCGACGGACAGGTCAAACTGCGCGGCCACCGCATCGAGATCGGCGAGATCGAGGCGCACCTCGCCCAGTGGCCCCCGCTCGCCCGTGCCGTCGTCACCGTGCGCACCGACACCGGGGGAGACGCGGCGCTCTGCGCCTACTGCGTGCCGGAGCCCGGCGCGGCCCTGGACGTCCGGGCCCTGCGCCGCCACCTGGCGCGCTCGCTGCCCTCGTACATGATCCCGTCCCACTTCACCGAACTGCCCGCCCTGCCGCTGACCGCCAACGGCAAGGTCGACACGGCCGCCCTGCCCGCCCCCCGCGCCGAGGCGGGGGACCGCCCGCACGAGGAGCCCGTGACCCTGTACGAGATCAGCGTCGCCCGGCACTGGAAGACCCTCCTGGGACGCGAACAGGTCGGCCTGGAGGACGACTTCTTCGAGCTCGGCGGCAGCTCGATCAAGCTCATCGAACTCCTCCACCACCTGCGCACCGAGTTCGGCGTCGGCGTCCCCGTCAGCAGGCTCTACCAGGTCACCACCCTGCACGGCATGGCCGCCACGGTGCAGGACGTCCTCCTCGGCGCCACCGCCGACGAACTGCCCAGCCTCACCTTCAACGCCGGACAGCACCCCGCCCTCTTCTGCTTCCCGCCCGCCGGCGGCCACGGCCTCGTCTACCGGGGCCTGGCCGCCCAGCTCCCCGACCACACCGTGATCGGCTTCAACTACCTCCCCGGCGACGACAAGGTCGCCCGCTACGCCGACCTGATCGAGGCCGCCCGGCCCGACGGCCCCTACCTCCTCCTGGGCTACTCCCTCGGCGGCAACCTCGCCTTCGAGACGGCCAAGGAGCTGGAGCGGCGCGGCCGCCGGGTCGCCCACGTCGTCATCCTCGACTCCCGCCGCATCCTCGCCGCCTACGAACCGGACGCCGCCGGTATCGCCGACTTCGAGGCCGAACTCGCCGAGCATGTACGCAAGCACACCGGATCCGAGGCCGTCGCCCGCGAGACCCTCGCCCACGCCGCGGAATACCTCGCCTTCTGCGGGCGCACCCCCAACACCGGCACCGTCGCCGCGACGGTCAGCGTCATCACCGACGAGGAGAAGGCCGGCCTGTACGCCGCCGGTGAGCACGGCACCTGGCACGGCAGCTCCACCGGCGCCACCGCCGTACTGCGCGGCTCCGGCGTCCACGCCGACATGCTCGACGCCAAGCACCTGCCCCGCAACGCCGAGCTGGTGCGCTCCACCCTGACGGGAGACGCGGCCCATGGCTGATGACGACGCCGCCGACTGGACCAGCAGGGAACGCACCCCGGGCACTCCGCCCCGCGTCATCGTCGTCGGCGCGGGCGTGGCCGGCCTCGCCACCGGCGTCTACGCGCAGATGAGCGGCGCCAGGACCCGCATCTTCGAGAAGCACGTGCTGCCCGGCGGCTGCTGCACCGCCTGGTCGCGCGACGGGTACCTCTTCGACTACTGCATCGAATGGCTCATCGGCACCGCCCCGGGCAACGACGCCCACCGGGTGTGGAGCGAACTCGGCGCGCTCGACGGCAAGACCGTCACCAACTTCGAGCTGTTCAACAAGGTCGAGGACGAGAGCGGCCGGTCGGTGACGTTCTACAACGACCCCGACCGCCTGGAGGCCCACCTCCTGGAGATCTCACCCGCCGACGCCCCGCTCATCCGGGCCTTCACCCGGGACCTGCGGCGCTTCATCGACATCGAGCTGTACCCGTTCCTGACCGCGCCCGCGCTGCGCACCGTACGGGAGAGGGCCCGGACCCTGCGCACGGTGCTCCCCGCGTTCCGGCTGTTCTGGCGGACCGCCGCCACCCCGATGCACGTCTTCGCCGACCGGTTCCAGGACCCGCTGCTGCGCAAGGCGTTCCGCAACATCTTCTTCCAGGACCCCGAGGGCTTCCCGCTGCTGCCCTACCTCTTCAACATGGCCGCCGCCCACCACGGCAACGCGGGCTTCCCGCAGGGCGGTTCGCTCGGCCTCGCCCGCTCCGTCGAGGAGCGCTACCGGAGCCTGGGCGGAACGGTCACCTACCGGGCCCGCGCGGAGCGGATCCTGGTCGAGAACGACCGGGCGATCGGCATCGAACTCCGCGGCGGGAAAAGGTACTTCGCCGAGCACGTGGTCTCCGCCTGCGACGGCCACACCACCGTCTACGGACTCCTGGGCGGCCGGTACACCGGCCCCCGCGTCGACCAGCTGTACACCGACCTCCTGCACCGCCCCGGCATGCTCTTCCCCGCCGTCGTCTCCGCCTTCGTCGGGCTGCGCGGCGACCTCGACCCCGACGAGGCGCACAGCACCACGCACCTCCTCGGCCCGGCGGACGCGGCCCACCTCCCCGGCGCCCTCCAGGACAGCCTCGTCGTCCAGGCGCGCTCCCGCTACTCCGGCGGCTTCGCACCGCCGGGCCACTCGGTCCTGCACTGCACCTACTTCAGCGACTACGCCCACTGGAAGGACCTGCGCACCAGGAACCGCAAGGAGTACCGCCGGCGCAAGCGCGAAGTCGCCGACTTCGTCCGCGACTTCCTGGAGCGCCGCACCCCCGGTATCGCCGACCGCATCGACCTCGTCGACGTCGCCACCCCCGCCACCAACCACCGCTACACCGGCAATCTCGGCGGCTCCATCCTCGCCTGGAAGGCGTTCTCGGACGCTGACGACGTCGCGGCGCGCCTGGTCGGCAGGGACCGGATGCGGCTGCCCGGCCTGAGCGGCTTCTCCATGGCCGGGCAGTGGATCGGCATGGGCGGCCTGATCCGCGCCGCCTCCACCGGCCGCTTCGCCGTGCAGTACCTCTGCCGCGAACTGGGCCTGGAGTTCCGCGCCTGGGAGAGCAAGGGCGCCGAACCCTGGCACCCCGGGAAACTGGGCCACCTGCCCCAGCTCGACCGGTGGTCCGCACGAGAGAGCGAGGGCTCATGAGCGGCGGCGGGAACAGCCCCCGGGAGACGATGATCATCATCGGGGCCGGCCTCGGCGGTCTCTCCACCGGCTGCTACGCGCAGATGAACGGTTACCGCACCCGCATCCTGGAGATGCACGAGATGCCCGGTGGCTGCTGCACCGCCTGGGAGCGCGGCGGCTTCCTGCTGGACGCCTGCGTCAGCTGGCTCCTCGGCAGCGGCCCCGGCAACGAGATGCACCAGATCTGGCTGGAGCTCGGCGCCCTGCAGGGCAAGGAGATCCGCCACTTCGACGTCTTCAACATCGTGCGCGGCACCGACGGCCGGGCCGTCCACTTCTACTCCGACCCGGACCGGCTCGAAGCCCACCTCATCGCCCTCTCGCCCGCCGACACCCGGCTGGTGCGGAGGTTCTGCGCGCAACTGCGCAGCTTCCGCAAGGCGCTCGCGGTCTACCCCTTCCTCAAGCCCGTGGGACTGATGGGACGCCGGGAGCGCTGGCGGATGCTCGCCTCGTTCCTGCCGTACGTCAACGCCGTCCGCACCACGATCACCGTCCTGATGACCGATTTCTCGGCGAAGTTCAAGGACCCCCTGCTGCGGGAGGCCTTCAACTTCATCCTGTACGAGAAGCACCCGGCCTTCCCCGTCCTGCCGTTCCACTTCCAGCTCGCCTCGCACGCCAACCTCTCCGCCGGCGTCCCCGAGGGCGGCTCCCTCGGCCTCGCCGAGTCCATCGAGGCCCGCTACCGCCGGCTCGGCGGCGAGGTCACGTACAACACGAAGGTCGAGACGGTGATCGTCGAGGACGACCGAGCGGTGGGCGTCCGGCTCAGCGACGGCCGGGAGCTGCGCGCCGACATCGTCGTGTCGGCGTGCGACGGCTACACCACGACCATGAAGTTCCTGGGAGGCAGATACCTGGGCGAGGACTACCGCAAGCTCTACACCCGGACCATCCAGGAACCCGGCATGGTCTTCCCCGGCTACTTCACCCTCTTCCTCGGCCTCTCCCGCCCCTTCCCCGAAGGGGACCCCTGCACGACGTACCTCCTCGACGAGGCCACGGCGGCCGAGCTGACCGGCATCCGCCACTCCAGCATCAACGTCCAGTTCCGCAGCCGTCACTACCCCGAACTGTCCCCGGACGGCACCACCGTCGTCTACGCCACCTACTTCTGCGACATCGCCCCCTGGCGCGCCCTGGACGAGGGCCCCGAACAGGTCACCCGAGCCCGCGGCGGCCAGGAGCTGCACACCCTGCCCGTACGGCACGGGCGCGGCTACTACGCGGCGAAACGGCGGGCCCGCGAGGCCCTCATCGGCTTCCTGGAACAGCGCCATCCCGGCCTGCGGGACGCCATCGTCGTCCGTGACGTCTCCAGCCCCCTCACCCAGGTCCGCTACACCGGCAACTACGACGGGACCGTCCTGGGCTGGCAGCCCTTCGTCGAGAGCGGCGAGCGGCTCGAAGAGCTGGTCAAGAAGCACGGCCCCGGCCTCCCCGGACTGCGCGACTTCTACCAGTCCGGCGTCTGGGCCACCACCGGCGGGCTGATCCGGGCCGCCGCCGCCGGGCGCCACGTCATGCAGTTCGTCTGCCGCGACGACGGCCGCCCCTTCACCGCATCGCTCGACCTCACCGCACCACCGCCGACCCATCGCGTCATCCCCGTGCCCGTTCGCCCCGGCGCACCGACGGAGAGGAAGTCATGAAGATCGCGAAATGGGTGGTCCGCGAACACATCGAGGGCGTGCCCGACGTGGGCCGCGTCTACGAGAAGGTCGTCGAGAACGTCGAGGTGCGCCTCGCCCCCGACGAGATGCTCCTGCGCACCCTGTACGTCTCGGTCGACCCCTACCTCCAGGGCATCGCCCTCGACACCCCCATCGGCCGGCACATGGGCGCCGACTCGATCATGGAGGTGGTGGAGGCGGGACCGCGCGCCGCCCACCGCGTCGGCGACCTCGTGCAGGGCTTCGGCGGCTGGCGCACCCATGTGGTCAGCACCGGAGCGGCCGAACTCTGGCAGACCGGCACGTTCCCCATGGTCTTCCCCGCCTACCGCAGGCTCGACCCCCGGTGGTACGACGAGGCCCTGCCGCTGCCGACCGCCCTGAGCGCGATGGGCGGCCCCGGCATGACCGCCTGGGGGACCCTCTCCAAGTACATGACGATCAGCCCCGGCGAGACGCTCGTCATCAGCGGGGCCTCCGGCGCGGTCGGCGCCCTGGTCGGCCAGCTCGCCCTGCTCGCGGGGGCCAGGGTGGTCGGCACCACCTCCTCCCCGGAGAAGGCGGACTACCTCACCGGGCTCGGATTCGACGCGGTGGTCGTCTACCGCCACGGGGACGGCCCGGACACCGTGCGCGAGGCACTGCGCCGGGCCGCCCCCGACGGTGTCGACCGGTACTTCGACAACCTCGGCGGCACGGTCACCGACGCGGTGTTCCCGATGCTCAACGTCGGGGGCCAGGTGGCGGTGTGCTGGCAGTGGGCGACCCAGGTCGGCAACGAGGGCACCGGCCCCCGGCTCCTGCCGTACCTGATGTTCCCGCGCGCCACCGTCCGCGGCATCTTCTCCCTGGAGTGGTTCACCGAGGAGAACTGGCAGGATCTCCACGCCGATCTGGGGGGCCGGGTCCGGCGCGGCGAGGTCGTCTGCGACCACACCCTGCACCACGGCTTCGACCGCATCCCCGCCGCCTACGGCAGCCTCTACGGAGACCGGGCGGCCAACCGCGGCAAGGTGCTCGTCGAACTCTGACTCCGGCCCCTCCCCGACCGCACCTCGACCGTCCCTCTCTGGAGGCATGTTGACCGCGACCGAGCCCGCGCTCCCCGCGCCGGTACCGATGCACCGCCTGCTCTTCGAGGAACCCGGGCCGCCCCGCCCGGCCGAGCTGCCGGGCGGCGCCCCCGCCTGGCTGGTCAGCCGGTACGCCGACGTCCGTCAGGTGCTCTCCGATCCGCGCTTCGGCCGGGCCCGGCTGTACGGCCCCGACGCACCGGCCCTCTCCGAGGTGCCCGACCTCGTGAACGACCCCGACCTGGTGTTCAACCAGGACGGCCCCGACCATCTGCGGCTGCGGCGCACTCTGCGCCGCGCCTTCACCCCGAGGGCCGTCGCCCGCTGGCGGCCGTGGATCGCCGCGATCGTCGAGGAACTACTCGACCGGCTGGAGTCGCGGCCGCAACCGGCCGACGTGGTCGCTGAGTTCACCCTCCCCCTGCCGGTGGCGGTGATCAGCAGGCTGATGGGGCTCGATGAGGCCGCGGGGGGCCGGATGCGGCACTGGAGCGAACACGCCTTCTCCGACGGTACCCATGAGGGCGAGCAAGTGGCCGCCGTGCTCAAGGAGTTCAGCGCGTTCGGCGCGGACCTCCTCGCGGAGCGACGCCGGTCGCCCGGCGAGGACCTGATCAGCGGCCTGGTCGCGGCCGCCGACGACGAAGGGGGCGTTCCCGAGAGCCAGTTGGTCAGCCTGGTGTGCGGGCTGGTCGTCGGCGGCCACGACAGCACGATGACCATGCTCGGCAACGCGCTGCTCTATCTCCTCGGTGAACGCCCGGAGGCCTGGCCGCGCATCGCCGCCGACGAGGAGGCCGCCGGGCAGGTCGCCGACCGGATCGTCCACCTCGTCCCGCTCGGCGACGACCGGGGCAGCGCCCGCCACGCCGCCACGGACGTCGAGGTCGGCGGGGTGCTGATCCCGGCCGGTGCGATCGTGCTCGCCGACTGCGGCATGGCCAACCGCGACCCCGAGGTCTTCCCGCCCGCCACCCTCCACGACCTGTTCGCCCCGCTGGAGGCCCCCACCCTCTCCTTCGGGGCCGGCCCGCACTACTGCCTCGGCGCCTGGCTGGCCCGCGCCGAGCTCCAGCTCGCCCTGCACCGGCTGGCCGCCCGCTTCCCCGACCTGCGGCTGGCCGCCCCCCTGGGCGCCGTCGACTGGCGGACCGGAACTACCTCCCGGAGCCCGCGGCGGCTCGGCGTGAGGTGGTAGCGCCGCCCCGCACCGGGCGGCGACGCGCCCCCCGCTCAGCGGCCCCCGGCGCACAGGGCCGCGTCCACCGCACCCTGGAGGTGACGCAGGCCCTCGCCCTCGGCCGTCCAGGTCGTGGTGTACACGGTCACGGTGGAGCGGCCCCCCGAGGCCCGGCCGCCGCCCACCGAGCCGCCGGGCAGATCGCCGCCGTGACCCCAGTAGACACCGCCGCAGCTGAGCGGGACGGAAGCGACTCCGTAGCCGTACCTGCTCCCCGCCGGGTAGACGTCGCGACCGCCGATGTCGCTGGTGTCCCGGGTCATCAGGCGGAGCGCCCACCCGGGCAGGAGCCGGCCGCCGAACAGCCCGTCCCAGAAGGCGTTCAGGTCCCTCGGGGTGGAGACGAGCCCCCCGGACGCGCCGAACTCGTAGCCGGGCAGCTCCGTCACATCCACCCGTCCCGCCTCCGGATCGGCCGGGTGGACACCGTAGTTGCGGGCATGCGGCCCGCGCAGGGCCAGCTCGCCCGGCGCCGGCCAGTAGGTGTCGGCCAGCCGCAGCGGCCGGAGGATCTCGCGCTCGATGTACGTGCGGAAGCCGACCCCCGTCACCTCGTCGATCACCAGGCCGAGCACCAGGTAGTTGGTGTTGGAGTAGCCCCAGTCGTCGCCCGGCTCGAAGACCGGCGGCTCCGCCAGGGCGAGGGCCAGATAGTCCTCGGGCGTGCCGGGACGGCTCCAGTCGACCAGCGGGGTGTACTCCGGCAGCCCGCTGGTCTGCTTGAGCAACTGACGTACGGTGACGGGGTGTCCGGCAAGCTGCGGCACGTAGTCGCCCGCCGGGTCGTCGAGGTGGAGGCGTCCGTCCACGACCAGCCGCATGACGGCCGTCGCGGTGAAGGCCTTGGTGTTGCTCGCCAGCCGGAAGCTGCCGTCGGAGCCGACCATCGCGCGGCCGGTCTCCAGGTCCGCGACCCCGGCGGCAGTGGTCGTCCTGCCGTCGAACGCGAGAGCGCCCGGCACCCCGTCCCGCTCGACGAGCAAATCCAGCTGCCGCTGCACGGGGTCGGGCCGGTGGGCGGACGCCGTCGGGGCGAACGCCACGGCGAGCGTGGTGGTGAACAGAAGAGCGGTGGTCAGGCGCTTGCGGTACATGGGTCCCCCTGGACATGGCCCGGCCGTCGCGCGGTGGCGCCCCGGCCTTTCGGATCGTTCTCCTGCCGACGACCCTGCCAGGCTTCCCGCACCGGATCAGTACGTCCGGCCCCCCGAACCGGGGGTGTACCCAGGCCCCCTTGACGTCCCGTGCGCAGCGGACCCGAGCGCCCGTCGCAGCACCGCGAGCTGCTCGGCGGCGGCCCTGCGCGAGAGGGCGAGATGGGGGAGCGCCCCGTCGAAACCGTGGAACGCGCCGGGCCACAGATGGAATTCGGTCGACACCCCGGCCGCGATCAGCCGGAGCGCGTACTGCGCGCACTCGTCCCGGAACACCTCCAGCTCGCCGACGTCGACGTAGGCGGGAGGGAGCCCCGACAGGTCGGTGGCGCGGGCCGGCGCCGCGTACGCGGACACCTCGTCGCCGCCGGCGAGCGGGCCGAGCAACGCGGCCCAGCCGTAGAGGTTGTTGGCGCGCGGCCAGGTGACCGGCTCGGTGAACTCCCGGCTGGACTCCGTGGTGTTGCGGTCGTCCAGCATCGGGCAGAGCAGGAACTGGAAGGCGAGGCGGGGGCCGCCGCGATCCCGGGCGAGCAGGGCGGTGGCGGCGGCGAGGCCGCCGCCCGCACTGATCCCGCCGACCGCCAGGCGCTCCGGGTCGATGCCGAGCGCATCCGCCCGGTCCACCGTCCACAGCAGCGCCCGGTAGCAGTCCTCGACGGGCACGGGATGGGGATGCTCGGGGGCGAGCCGGTAGTCGACGGACACCACGGCACAGCCCGCCCCCAGGACGTACGCGGAGACCCGCGCGTCGTCCGTCTCGGGCGTGCCGAGCACCAGGCCCCCGCCGTGGATCCACACCAGGCACGGCAGCGGCCCGGGGGCGGGCTCGCGGGGGAGGTAGACCCGCAGCCGCACGGGGTCGGGGCCCGGCAGCCGGTGGTCGGTCACCAGGACGCCCTCGGCGGGCGGCGGGTGGGCGATGTCCGCGCGGGCGGCGCGCAGGGCGGCCAGACCCTCGCCGGTCAGGCCCTCGAGCACGGTGGGCGGCAGCGGGCCGGCGGCGAGCGCCGCGGCCATCTCGGGATCCAGACGGGGGTCGTGGGACATCGGGTGGAGCCTTCTTCCTGAGGTCTCCGCTGCCGCGCCCCGGCGTCGGGTGGCGGAGCGCGGCAGCGGAGCGTGAACCGAGGGGCGGTCAGTACTCGAGTGTGATGCTCACATCGATCGAACCACCGTGCGGGACCTTCAGGATGTGCATCCTGCGGCTGCCGTCCCGCAGATACCTGATGGAGGCCGCCGCGAGGGTGGCCGGCCGGGCCGCGCCCCACCGGATCCGGACGACACCGGACCCCCGGTGCAGGTCGAGGCCCGTGGCGGTGGCCGAGGCCGAGCCGCCCCAGGGCACCGTGGTCCCGTTGGTGAACACCACCCGGTCGGAGGCCTTGAGGATCAGCGGGACCGTCTCGGTCGCGGACGAGACGGCGCGCACCGACCGCCGCACCAGCCCGTCGCCGACCCGTACATCGGTGACGACCGAGCCGCTGGGGGTGGCGAAGCGGAAGGCGTACGGGCTGCCGCCGAAGAACTGGCCGGCCTGCGGGCCGTCGGAGTCCGGGACCTGGCCGGGCAGCACGGTGGCCCACACACCGTGGTTGTTGTCGTTGAGGGACTGGACGACGGTGCCGGCGATCGGATGCCACAGGAACGAAAGACCGGTGCGCGCCATGGTGGTGGCCCGGTTGCCGAGGTACGCGCCCAGATAGACGTCGGGCCGCCGGATGTAGAGGAACTCCTGGCCCCGGTCGGTGCGGCGCTCGGTGAAGTTCTTCGAGGCGATGTAGGGCAGGTCCCGCACCGCGTCGGCCTTGCCCTGCCGGGTCGGATACCGCTCGCCGTACAGCGCGTGGGCGAGGATCCGCGGGGAGGTGTCCTGTTTGGTGAGGCCCGGCACGGGCGAACCGGCCGAGGCCCAGGAGGCGCGCGCGGCCGCCAGATCCTCGCGGGCGGAGACGAACGCCCCGAGCGCCGGCACCTCCGGCACGAACTGGGCGTTGAGAGCGGTGCGTTCCGGGTCCGGGCGGGTGTTGTCGTAGGCGAGGGCACTGGTCCGGGTGGAGGGCGCGACATTGCTGAACCACCCCGAACCGTCGGGCTCCCGCAGCAGGTTGTAGCCCAGCCAGCCCGTGTACTTCCTGGCCATCGTCACCAGGTGGGTGTTGTTGGACTGACGCCAGGCGTCGGCCAGTTCGGGCAGCATCACCTCGAAGTTGTAGTTCATGTCCGTGCCGCCCTTCTCGTAGAAGAAGCCGGCCGGTCCCTGCCCGTGCTGGGCGATCCGGGCGAAGGCGTTGTTCAGCTGGGTGCGCAGAGCCGCGTCGGGATTGGTGCGCAGCGCCAGGGCCGAGCCGGCGAGCCCGGCCGCGACCTGGTTGGCGAAGGAGATCGGGGTCTGCCACACCCGCCCGTTGGA
Source organism: Streptomyces sp. NPDC020884 (assembly GCF_044333935.1). Taxonomy (NCBI): domain Bacteria; kingdom Bacillati; phylum Actinomycetota; class Actinomycetes; order Kitasatosporales; family Streptomycetaceae; genus Streptomyces; species Streptomyces sp. NPDC020884. Next base: position 448,263 of record NZ_JBIRRY010000004.1, read on the forward strand.
GGGGTTGAGCAGCCAGACCATCGCGGCGTGCAGGGCGCGGGCGATCTGGGTACGCCGGGTGGGCAGCAGCTTCGCGTCCTTGAGCAGCACATGGGTCTTGCTCAGATAGCCCAGCGCGAAGCCGGTGGCCGCGAGGGAGTGCTCGTCCGGGTTGTACTCCGGCCACGAACCGTCCGCGTGCTGCAGGCCCAGGTAGTGGCCGAGCGCCGCGTCCAGTCCCGCCAGCAGCTCCGTGTTCCCCCGGTAGGGGTTCCAGGGGCGGGAGTTGGTGAGGAACCAGGCCAGGGTGTAGACGTGCTCCTGCACGCGGGCGTTGTACGGCTCCGCGGGCTTGCGCCACCAGCCGCCGCCCAGGAAGCCCGCGTTCGGGGAGCCGGTCCTGATGTCGCCGGTCATCCCGGCGAGGCTCACCAGGTAGGGGGCGTAGAGCTGTTCGTCGGCGGCGAAGGCCCGCCGGTCCGGGGAGACCGGGGGCAGGGCCGCGAGATCCGGTGCGGCGGCCGCGAGGGCGGGCGGTGCGGGCAGCGCGACGGCGAGGCCGGCGGCGCCGGCGGCGGTCAGCAGGGTGCGGCGTGAGAGGAACGTTCCGTACGTCACTGGGCGACTCCTGGGCAGGGAAGGGCTTCGGTGAAGGGGCAGAGAACGGCCGGGGTGCGCCGGATTCCGGTCCGGGGCACCCCGGCCGCCGTCAGCCGCGTGCGACGGCGATCGAGCCCCCGAGCCGGTCGCCCGCCTCGTAGACCAGGTACGGCACGCCCCGGTCCGTGCCGAAGCTCGGCGAGGCGGCGCGGCCGTTCTCCGGCGCGGCGCTGCCGGAGTCGTAGAACACGCCGAGGTGGTCGCGGCGGGAGAAGTCGTCGCCGACCTCGGTGATCAGGATGTTGCCGCCGTTCTCCTTGCCGGTGTGGTAGACGACGAACGTGCTGCCGCCCCGGGTCAGCAGGTGCGGACCGCTGAGGTTGTTCACGCCGACGTCGGAGTGGCGGATCAGCGGCTGCTGGGCGAAGGTCCAGTCCCGGCCGTCCTTCGACCAGCCCCAGGCGATGTCCCGATGGTTGGACTGATTGTTGATCATGAAGAGCATCACGTACCGCGCACCGCGCGCGGGCAGGTCGTGCCGGAACACCCGGGCGTAGGACGTCTCGTTGGTGCCCGCCGGCAGCATGTCCTTGGTCAGCACGGTCCTGTCGTACGTGAAGGTGATGCCGTCCCGGGAACGGGCGAGCCGGGTCGTGTGGTTCTCGCCGTGGAAGTAGAGCCACAGCTCCTTGGCGTCCTCGTTCCACAGGACGTGGGGCGAGGAGACATGACTGACCTTGTAGTGCGGCTGCCAGTCGTTGGAGACGAGCGGATTCGCCGCGTACTCGGTGAACGGGCCCTCCAGCGAGTCGCCGTAGGCCAGGCAGATGCCGCCGGGCGCGTCGTGCGGGGCGTAGTAGAGGTAGTAACGGCCCAGCGGGTTCGCCAGCTTGTCGTAGACGCCCCGGATGCACGGGAAGATGATCTCGCCCGTCGGGTTGTACTTCAGCTGGGAAGGCGTCAGCAGCGGCTTGAGGTGGCGGTAGTCCGGGAATCCGCCGGGGGCCGCGGCGGCGGTGCCCGCCCCGGCGCCGGTCGCGATCAGTCCGGCGGTCGCCGCGGTGCCCGCCACCGCGCCCCGCAGGAAGATCCTGCGGCTCGGCCGGAACGCACCGGACGTGAGGGGAGTGTCCTCGTGCTGTGTCATGTCGTTCTCCGTCCCGAAGAGGTGAGCGATCACAGATAGCTGGCGGCGGTGACGCAGAACCCGCCGAGCGCCACGGCCCAGACGTACGGCAGGGTCCGCAGCATCACCTGCTGCGGTGTCACCCCCGCGTACTGCGCGCTCCACACCGTCTGCGTGCTGGTGGGGTCCGAGACGCCGAAGACCTGGTTGTACGAGGTGGCCAGACCCAGCACCGCGACGGCCGGGTAGATCCCGGCGGCGATGAGGACACCGGCGATGCCCGCGCCGAGACCGAAGACGTTCAGCGGCCCCCGGTACAGGCAGAGCGGCACGAGCAGCGTGAAGACCAGGACGAACAGCACCGGATTCTGCGGGCTGACGGCCTTGACCAGCGGCTCCAGCGACTCCACCGCACCGGGCAGCTTCACCGCCGCGAGCAGGATGCCGATGGCGATGAACAGCACGATGGGGGCCGCGGCGACCTCGAAGGAGCCGTACAGCGTCCGCAGCAGCCGCTTGTTCATCTCGCGCGGCCGGGTGGTCGTGACCAGCGCGAACAGGATGCCGGCCAGCATCGAGGGCAGGATCGCGACCTCGAAGCCGAGCGCGAGGACCAGCGGGACGACCGGGGTGAGCAGCGCGTACCACGGGGCGTCGCCCAGCTGCTTGCGACGCGAAGCGGGCTTGGCGGAAGCGGACTTGAGCGACCAGGCGTGCTCGACGCCGCGCCGGCGCGTCTCGATGAGGACGAACAGGACGGCGGCGGCCAGCGCGAACGGGAACAGCTTGAACATGAAGCCGCGCACGGTCTCGACGGGCAGTTCCAGCGCGGTGGAGAAGAACTGCCACAGGGGCAGCTCGAAGGGCATGCCGGCGGCGATGCCCATCAGGATCGTCCCGGCGGCGGTGACCTTGGGGATGCCGACGGCGATCATGGCGGGGATGCCGATGATCCCGGCGAGCATCGCCGCGGGGGCCGAGCCGGTGACCGTGCCGACCAGGGTGGAGACGCCGAGGACACCGAGGGCGACCACCACCGGCCGGTCCCCGCCGAACTCGACGATCTTGCGCACCAGGGTGCCCGCGATACCGGTCTCGTCCAGGAGCTTGCCCAGCCAGGAGCCGAGCAGGATCGCGATCATCGTGGCGGCGAGCGCCGGAGCGCCCTCCTGGACGACCGTGTCGAGCACGCTGTTCTCGCCGGTCAGCGGCGCGCCCGCGACGAACGCGATGACCACGGCGAGGATGACGAGGGCGAAGGCGGTGGGCAGCCTGCGCGTGAGCATCGCGGCGACTCCGGCCGCCATGACAAGAAGGATGACGACGCCCATGGCGTTACTTCTCTCTTCCGTGCGGGGATCCGTGCGAGGACCCGTGCCGCGGCTCGGCCGCGGTGGCCAGGGCGGCCGTCAGCAGGAGCGGACTGCGGCCCAGGCCGCAGACCGTGCGGGCATGGGCATGGGCGGCGATCTCGTCGGCGCCCGCGACATGGCCGTACAGGGTGTGCCGGCCGGCCCGCAGCACCACGTGGTTCAGGGCGTGCTTCAGCGACTTCTTCGCCGGACCGTGGTGGAGCCGCTCGTGCACCGCCTCGTGCGCGATCGCCGCGGCCCGCACCGATCCGGCCGGATACAGCTCGCGCCAGCCGAGCAGATCGATCAGCTCGTCGGCGAGCGCCAGGGTGTCGCTGAACAGCTCGACGGTGGGCACCGGCCGGGAGGTGTAGCGGGCCAGGAGCCCCCGCGCCAGGCCGCCGTCGCTCTCCACGATCTGGGCCGTCGCGGCGACGGGCGGGAGCGCGGCGCCGAACGCGTCGGCCGTACGGGCCCAGCGGCGCAGCAGCTCCGGATCGCGCCCCTCGTGCGTGGGCGTGTTCGCCAGCAGCCGGGCGCCGAACTCGACGTCGTCGTCGGCCTCCAGGGCCGAGATGGCCGTGCGGGCGGCCCGGTCGAGCAGGGCGGCCGTCATGAGCGCACCTCCACGACCGCGACGACCGGTTCGTCGGCGGCCCGGGAGCGCAGTTCGCTGCGGGCCAGCGCCAGCAGCGGATCCGGGTCGATCACCCCGGACAGATCGGCGATCCGCGAGCCGAGCAGGAGCCGCAGCGCCGGGGCGCGGACGCCGCCGTCCCCGTACGACGTGGCCTCCTTCACCAGCCCCGCGAGAACCTCGGGCGCCTGCCCCACGGTCGTCGTCTCCACCCGGGCGTCCGGCGCGTGCAGCCGTACGACGCCGTCCGCGTCCACGACCCGCACCGGGTGCCGGTCCGCGCGGAACCGGCGGTGCACCTCGGTGCCGTACACGGTGTGGGCGGGGGTGCCCGCGAGCACCCGCACCGAGGCCGGATCGGCCCGGAGGCTGTCGGCGGCGGCGCGCAGCCGGTCCGCCTCGTCGGCCCGGTGGGCGCGGTCCTGGGTGCGCAGTTCGGTGGCGCCGGTCGCCACCGCTCGTACGGTGCTGGTCTGCGGGTCGACCGTGACCTCCACCTCCACCCCGTCGGCGGCGGCCCCCTGGGCGACGACGGCGGCCTCGGCCTCGGCCCGCACGGCGAGGATCTGCTCCTGGCCCGCGCCCGGGATGATCCGCTCGACCTGCTCCCGGATGAGGGCGAGCGCCACGCCGATGGGGCTGATCACCTCGCTGTGCTGGGCGATCCTGCCCTCCTGGCCGGTCATGGCCGCCAGATGCGGGGTCACGGAGGCAGCGCCGCCGCCTCCGCCGACCAGCAGCGCGGTGTCCTGGTCCAGCCGGTAGTCGCGCATCATCGTCTCGACCACGGACTTCACCTGATCGACGCCCGCGTCCAGGAGCTGCGTCGCGGCCGCGGCGACATCGGTGCCGAGCCGGGCGGCCAGCGGGGCGAGCGCGGCCTTCGCCACGGCCGGGTCGCACCGGGCGAAGTCCCCCTCCGGGACCCGTCCCAGCGCGTTCGCCGCGCAGGTCATCGTGATCGCGAAGCGTCCCCCGGCGGCGTCCAGCACCGCGTAGTCGGCCGGGTCGTCCGCCATCGGCCGGATCGTGGTGAGCCGCGCGTCGCGCAGGTCCTCCAGCTCCGCGAAACAGGCGTACGGCAGCCCCGCGATGTGCGCGCTGCGCGGCCCCACGCCGACGACCTTCCCGCCGTCGACCCGGACCATGGACCCGCCGCCGACCCCGACGGTCCGCACGTCGAGCGCCGAGAGATACGACGTCCGGCCCAGCATGGTCGCGTGCCGGACGGCGACCTTGCCGCGCCGCACCACGCTGATGTCCGTGGACGTGCCGCCGGTCTCCAGGAACAGGCCCTCGCTGATGCGCTCCTGCATCAGCGCCCCGGCGACGCCCGCCGCCGGTCCCGACAACACCGTCAGCAGCGGTCTGCGCCGCATCTCGTCCAGGGACATCACCCCGCCGTCGCAGCGCATCACCATCAGCGGAGCGCTCACGCCCGCCTTGGTGATGGAGGCGTCGACCAGGTCGGCGGTGGCGAGCATGCGCGGCAGGATCGCGGCGTTCACCACGGCGGTCCGGGTCCGCTTGTGGAGCCCGTACAGCGAGGTGATGTCGTGCGCTGCGGTCGTCGGCAGACCCCGCTCCTCGGCGGCGGCCACCACCGCGTCCTCGCCCTCGGGGCGGTCGACGCTGAACGGCTGGCTGGCGACGACGACTTCGGCGCCCTCCCGCACGACGGCGTCCAGCGCCGCCCGCACGGCGGGCGCGTCGTCCGGGTCGGCCACATGTCCGTAGGCGAGCGGCAGTCGCTTGCCGGGGGTCAGCTCCAGCTTGCGGAACGCGGCCAGCCGGCGGGTCAGCGCTCCGCTCGGGCCTGCGCCGATGCCGATCAGTCCGACGGTGGCGACGTCGCCCTCCAGCAGGGCGTTGGTAGCCTGTGTGGTGCCGTGGGCGAGGAACGTCACGTCCTCGGGCGTATGGCCGGTCTGCTCCAGCAGCCGGTCGAGAGCTTCGACGATGCCGTGGGCGACGCCGTCCTCGTGATGGTGGCTGGTCGGGACCTTCACCTGTCCCAACAGGTTCAGGGTCGTGGCGTCTACGGCCACGGCGTCGGTGAAGGTTCCGCCCACGTCGATGCCGACGCGGATGCGGTGGGTGTTCATGGCTGGGCACCTCCTTGTGCGGGTGGCAGGGCGAGGGCGGCAGGTCCGGACGTCGTCGAGAGGTCCGGGGCCTGGGGCCGGGCGGGTACAGGTGGAGCTGCGCCCGCCCGGCGCTCCGCGCTCACCCTGAGGGCCGTGCGGTGGAGCAGGTGATGCGTCGTCCGCGTCCGTCGTGCGCGGACGGGGTCGGTCAGTAGCCGCGCACGTCGGGCCAGTGGCGCTGGACGCCCTCGCGCTCCAGCAGCGCGGCGAACGCCTCGAACCGCTTGTCCTCGGCCTGGACCCGGTGCGGCTCGACGCTCTCGGCGACACAGTGCGCGGCCAGGGCGCCGGCGACCTCGCCGATGTTCCATTCCACCGGGTGGAGCCGGTAGCAGCCGTTGGTGATGTGCGTGGTGCCGATGTTCTTGCCCGCGGGCAGCAGATTGCGGACGCGGCGCGGGATGAGCGCGCCGAGCGGGATCTCGAACGGCACCGAACCGATGTCGACGTAGTTGTCGCCGCCGGTCGAGGGGTGCAGGTCGATGCGGTAGTTGCCGACGCCGACCGAGTCCCGGTAGCGGGTGCCGCCGTAGGGACCGACGATGTCGATGGAGACGTCGTGCTCGGTGACCGTGGTGACGGCCTTGATCCGCCGCGACTCGCGGACGTAGGGGGCCTTGGCCAGACCGTCCGCCGTGCCGGTCACGTCCGGGCGCAGCCGCAGACCCGGGAAGCCCGTGCCGCCGTCCGCCCGGGGGGCCTCGGTCTGGAGCCAGTACAGGACCGACAGCGACAGCTGGCGTGCCTCGGCGAGCGCGGCGGCCGACGTCTCCTCGCCCCCGCCGATCAGCGGCTTCAACCAGTAGTCGTTCAAGGGCCAGTTGACCAGGGTGATGTCCGAGTCGAACGCGCCGGGCCGGTGCAGCTTGCGGGCCAGGATCCGGCGGAAGCCGAACAGCTCCTTGTCACCCGCGTCGGCCGACTGGTCGGCGTTGACGTCCAGCGGATCCAGCTCCGGATTGGGGACGAAGGTGCGCGGGACGGCCTCCAGACTGCGCGGGTCGGGGGCGAGGAAGCCGAGCAGCGGACCCGGCCAGAAGTCCGGCTGATAGGTGCGCCAGAAGTCGTAGTCGGCCGGGCGCTCGATGGTGTGGTCCTCGCCCTCGTGGTGCGAGAGCGCGAAACACACCGTGATGCCCTGCTGGTTGAGGGGCTGCGCCTCGTCGGGGGCGTGCGGCTCGTCGAACTCGCTCCGTGCCTCGGCCCCGATCACATGCTCCACCCCGGCGAGCTCGAGCAGCTCACCGGTCTCGGTGGCGTCGATGACGTAACGGGCGTGGATCGTACGGTGGTTGTCGCCGCGCAGGTCGGCCAGGGTCACCGACCGTACGGTGTCGTCGTCGCCCGCCTCGGCGGCCACCGGCCGGTGCTCGGTGAGGAGCGTCAGCCGCCCCGAGGAGCGGTACGGCGCGATCATGGCCTCCAGCACGGTCAGGGCGACGCGCGGCTCGTGGCACAGCTTGCTGACGCGGCCCGCGCCCGGGTTGAGGTTGCGCAGCGCGAGCGCCTCGGAGCGCATCGGGTACCACTGGCGGTAGTAGTCCCGGATGGAATCGCGCAGGGTGCGGTACGAGGCGGTGGCGCCGAACTCCTCGACCCACGGGTGCTCGTCCGGCGGGACCGCCTGCGAGGTGAGCTGGCCGCCGATCCAGTCCGTCTCCTCGGTGAGGACGACGGTGCGCCCCGCCCGGCAGGCGGCGAGAGCGGCGGCGACGCCGCCGAGTCCGGCGCCCACGATGAGGATGTCGGGTTCGGATGTCACGGTTCTCCTTGAAGTGCTGTGTGAACGTGGTGCGTTGGAGCTGGTGCGACCGCCTCCGGAGGCCGGGTCAGAGAGATACGGGGGCCGGGCCGGCCGTCGAGCCGGGCCGGAAGGTGCAGGCCACCAGGGGTTCCGTCGCCTTCTCCCCGGCCACCAGCGCGGCGAGCATGCGCACGGCGGCCGCGCCCAGTTGGGGCCGGGGGACGTCGAAACCGGTGGGGACGGGCCCGTCCGCCAGATCCGGCGGGGGGCTGCCGAGCAGGGCGAGCGAGGCGTCGCGCGGGCAGTCGATGCCGACGAAGTGCGCGGCGCCGTGCAGGGCGCGCCAGGCGTCGCCGGTGTCGGTCTCCTCCGCGACGAACGCGGTCACGCCGTCGTCGAGCCAGCCGCGCAGCCGCTCGGCGGTCAGGTCGCGCTCGGGGTCGGCGGAGCGGAAGACGGCGGCGGGACCGCCGGGCAGCCCCGCCTCCTCCAGGCCCTTGAGGAAGCCGTGCTCGCGGTCGGTGGAGGCGGGTGCCTCGTCGTCCTCCCGTACGAGCACGATGCGCCGGTGTCCGAGGGCGGCGAGGTGCGCGACGACCTCCTGGGCGGCGCTGATGTAGTCCGCGCCGACCCAGGCCAGCCCCTCCAGCTCGTCCCGGCGGCCCAGGTGGACCACGGGGAAGCCGTCGGCGACCAGCCGCAGCAGTTCGTCGGCGGGGGCGTGGCGTCCCAGGAAGAGGCAGCCGTCGGCGAGCCGGACCCGGGCGAGCGCGTTCGGCCCGCCGGCCCCCGCGCCGCCCGAGCTGGAACCGGTGAAGAGCACCAGGTCGTAGCCGCGGGCCGCGGCCTCCTGCTCGACGCCGATCAGGAACGGGTAGTACGAGTGCTGCACGTCGGTGGGGAACGTGGAGGTGAAGCTGAAGACCCCGAGCAGATTGTTCCGGGCGGCGGCGAGGCGGCTGGCGGCCGGATCCGGCACATAGCCCAGCGCCCGTACCGCGTCGAGGACCTTCCGCCGGGTCTCCTCGGAGATCGTGGCGCCCTGCTTCCGGGCCCCGAGCACCAGCGAGACGGTGGCCTGCGAGACCCCGGCGAGCCGGGCGACCTCGGCCTGGCGGGGCCGGGACGTACGTCCCGCGGGGGCGGGCGCCCGGCCCGGCCGGGACCGCTTCCTGGGTTCTTCCACGGTGTTCCTCCGGATCACTAATGCGTATTACTAATGCGCATTAGTGAGTACTGTGAACCTCCGTCCCGCAGGGGTCAAGGGATCGCGCAAGACTTCTTTCGGCCTGTTGGGCGCGGACCTGTGGGGGCGAGGCCCGGCCGTCGCCGGACCTCGCACCGAGGGTCACCAGTCGTGCACGGTCCCGTCGTGGAGCCGGTTGACCGGCAGATACGCGGGCGCGTACGGGTGGGCGGCGGCCAGCTCCTCGTCGAGCTCCACGCCGATGCCGGGCGCCTCGCCCGGGTGCAGGTACCCGTCCGTGAAGGTGTAGGCGTGCCGGAACACCGCATCGGTGAGCGGGGTGTGACCCGAGTACTCCTGGATGCCGAAGTTGTGCACGGCCAGGTCCAGATGGACGGCGGCGGCCATCCCGACCGGGGAGATGTCCTCGGGGCCGTGGACGGCACTCTTGATCTGGTACTGCGCGGCGAAGTCGAAGAGCTTGCGCAGCGGGGTGACGCCGCCGAAGTGGGTCACCGCCGAGCGCACGTAGTCGATCAACTGCTCGGTGATCAGGGCCTGGTAGTCGTACACCGTGTTGAACACCTCGCCGACGGCCAGCGGCGTGGTGGTGCCCCGGCGCACCAGGCGCAGCGCCTCCTGGTTCTCGGCCGGGGTGCAGTCCTCCAGCCAGAACGGCCGGTAGGGCTCCAGGTCCTTGCCGAGGCGGGCGGCCTGGATCGGGGTGAGCCGGTGGTGGGCGTCGTGGAGCAGGGGCAGTTCGGCGCCGAACTCGGCGCGCACCGCCTCGAACACGGCCGGCGTGTGGCGCAGATACGCCGCGGTGTCCCAGTCCTCCACGAGGGGGCGGGCCTGCTGGTGGAGGACCGGCGCGCCGGTGTCGTCGGTGGCCGACACCCCGTACACCGCCTTGAGTCCGGGGATGCCGGACTGGATGCGGACGGCGGGGTAGCCCTCGGCGAGCCGGGCCCGTACGGAGTCGAGCAGCTCGGGTATGTCCCGGCCGTTGGCGTGGCCGTACGTCCCGATCCGCTCCCGGCTCGCACCGCCCAGCAGTTGGTACAGCGGCAGCCCCGCGGCCTTCGCCTTGATGTCCCACAGGGCCACGTCCACGGCGGCGATGGCGGCCATCGTCACCGGGCCGCGCCGCCAGTACGCGCCCCGGTACAGCGACTGCCAGGTGTCCTCGACGCGGTGCGGGTCGAGCCCGATCAGCAGCGGGGCGACATGGTCGGTGAGGTAGCTGACGACGGCGAGTTCCCTGCCGTTCAAGGTGGCGTCCCCGAGGCCGGTGAGGCCTTCGTCGGTCGTCAGCTTCAGGGTGACGAAGTTGCGGCCGGGGCTGGTGACGACGACCTTCGCGTCGACGATCTTCATGCGTGTGCGCTCTTTCCGGAGTCGGGGGGTTTGCGAGGTCAGCCCTTGGAAGCGCCGGAGGTCAGCCCGGCCACCAGGTACTTCTGGCCGAGGACGGCGGCGAGGACGACGGGCACGGTGATGAGGGAGGCGGCGGCCATCAGGCCGCCCCAGTCCGTGCTCGCGTAGGAGATGAAGTTGAACAGGGTGACCGGCACGGTCTGGGTCCGGTCGTCGGAGAAGACCAGCGCGAACATGAAGTTGTTCCAGCTGAAGACGAAGGCCAGCAGCGACGCGGTGGCGGTGCCGGGGGCGGCCAGCGGCAGCGAGATGCGCCAGAACGCGCCGAAGGCGCTCAGCCCGTCGGTGCGGGCGGCCTCCTCCAGCTCGACCGGCAGCCCCGCGAAGAAGCTGATCATGATCCACATGATCAGCGGGACCGAGACGAACATATGACTGAGGATCAGCACGGTGTAGGAGCCGACCAGGCCCATCCGCGCGAACAGGTAGTACCAGGGCACGAGCAGGGAGATCGCCGGGACGATGCGCGCCACGAGGATCACCGAGCCGGTGCGGTGCATGGAGAACCGGCCCACCGCCCAGGCCGCCGGGACGGCGATCACGGCGGAGAGCACCGTCGAAACCACCCCGACCAGCAGGGAGTTGCCCATCGAGCGCACGATCTGCCCGGCCTCGACGACGGCGCGGAAGTTGTCCAGCGTGGGCGTGAACCACAGCCCCACCGAGGGGTCCGTGACCTGCACATTGGTCTTGAACGCCGCGGCGAACATCCACACCAGCGGGAGCGCGAAGACGAGGGTCACGACCGTGATGGCGGCCCCGCGCAGCCACGACCCGTACCGGCGCCCGCGGGCCGGCGGAGCGGGGGAGAGGGTGGCACTCATGCGTTCTTCCTTCCGCCCCGGCGGCGCAGCAGCACCACGACACCGATGATGAACAGCGTGAACAGGACCAGGACGGCGGCGGCCAGGCCGTACTCCTGGTAGTCGAAGGTGAGCCCGTAGGCGTAGACGTTGAGGGTCTCCACCTCGAAGTCCGAACCGCCGCCCGCGCCCTTGGTGGCGTAGAGGATGTCGAAGGTCTTCAGCGCGTCGACGGCGCGCAGCACCAGTGCGGTGGCGAGCGTCGGCCCGAGCATCGGCAGGACGACGTACCGGAAACGCTGCCAGGCGTTCGCCCCGTCGACCAGCGCCGCTTCCTCCGGCTCCTCGGGCAGTGTGGTGAGCCCGGCGAGCAGCAGCAGCGTCATCATGGGCGTCCACTGCCACACGTCGATGAGCATCAGCGTCGGCAGCGACTGTCCGACCGAGCCGAGGAACTCCTGCCGGGGCACGCCGGCCGCTTCGAGCAGATGGTTGGCGATGCCGTTGGTGGGGTCGAGGATCAGCAGCCACAGGATGCCGATTGCGACCGGTGTGGCGAGCAGCGGAATGATGAGCACGGTACGGACCCAGCGCATCCCCCGGAACGGCTTGCGCATCAGCATCGCCAGGGCGAGCCCGAGCACCGTCTCCAGCAGCACCGCGCCGACGGTGAAGACCAGGGTGCGGCGGGCGGCGGGCCAGAACCGGCGGGTGTCGCCCAGCGCGTCGGTGAAGTTGCGCAGACCGACGTGGGCGCTGTCGGCGTTCACCGCCCCGAAGGCGTCGGTGAGGCTGAGATTCAGGGTGAAGACCAGCGGGAAGACGATCATCAGGCCGACGAAGAGCACGGCCGGGGAGAGCATCGCCCACTTGAGCCGCCGGTTGGCCTGCTCGAAGGTCCGCTGCCGCCGCCCGGATCCGGGCGGCGTCGTCCTGGGAGCCGGGCCGGTGGCGCGGGCGGTCGAGACCTCGGTGGCGGACATCAGGACTCCTTGTGGCGGTTGTCGCGTACGAGGAAGTCGGCGAACTCCGCGTCCGCGTCGCGCACGACCGGCCGGACGGACTCGCCGAGGATGCCCGCGACCAGCGGACGGCCGACGATGTCCCGGGCCCTGCCGACCTGGAGGACCCGGGGCCGGTCGTACCCCACGCCGCGTTCGGCGTTGAGCCGCATGGCCTCGGCGAGCTCCGGCGGGAAGGCGGCCAGCGTCTTGGGGTCCTCCCACACGGAGGAGCGGGCGCCGGGAATGCCCTCCGACTGGAGCGCGGCCGACATCTCGGGACCGGCCGCCCAACTGATGAACTCCCAGGCGTCGTCGCGCAGCCGGGAGAAGGTGTTGATGCCGAGGCTCCAGGACGGGATGTTGTGCGGCCTGGCCCCGGCCGTCCCGGCGGGGAAGGGGGCGAAGCCGACGGTCTCGCGCACCCGGGACACCTTGGGGTCGAGGAAGCTGCTGTAGATCGCGTCGGCGTCGATGAAGAAGGCGGCCTTGCCCTGCGCGAAGATCGGCATCGCCTGTTCGAGGCTCATGTTGGTCGCCCCGGGCGGCCCGGAGCCGGCCAGCAGACGGCCGTAGTACTCGTAGGCGGCGACGGCCTCGGCGCTGCCGATCCCGGACTTCCCGTCCACGACGAAGTCCCCGCCGTGCGAGTAGAGGAAGCTCGACCACTGGGAGACCGCGCCGCTGCGCTGGCCCCGGCCCACATAACCGTAGAAGCCCTTGTCCCGCCGGGTCAGCTCCTGCGCGGCCGCCATCAGCGCCTCCAGGGTGCGCGGCGGCCCGCCCAGGTCCTCCACCAGGTCCTTGCGGTAGTAGAGCGCCGGGCGCTCGGTCACCACCGGGACGCTCAGCACCTTCCCGGCCGTCGTCGAGGCCTCGCGCGGCGCCTTCTGGAAGTCGTCCCAGGCGAACCGGTCGTCGTCCGCGACGCGGTCGCCGAGGTCGGCGAGCCAGCCGTTGTGGGCGAAGAGCAACTGCTCCTGGAGCGCCCGGACCATCATCACGTCCACGTCGGTGCCCGACGCGTTGAGCTTGACGTTGTAGCTGCTGGCGAGCTGGTCGGCGGTGAGCAGGGTCATGGAGACCCGCCGCCCGATCCGCTCCTCGAACTCGGCGGTGCGGCGCTTGACCGCCTGGGACCAGACGTGGTTGATCGCCATGATCCGCAACGGTGTGTCGGCCGATGGCGTGCCGCCCCCGCCCGAACAGGAGCTCAGCGCGCCCGCCCCGGCGGCCACCGCGACCCCTGCGGCGAGCCTGCCGAAGCCGCGCCGGCTCAGGAGCTGGCTGCTCGTGGACATCCTCGTCCTCGTTTCTCTGCGTGCGTGCCGCGTGCCGGCCGGTGCCTGCGGAACCGGACCCGACGGGCCTGGTCCAACTGGTAGGACCAGTTGGTCTACGCGGGACCGTAACAGCAGGGAAACCTCCCCGACCAGACCCTGAAGCGAAGATTCCGCGGACCGGACGGACGGCCGCGCCGCCGCGGGTCTCCCGACCGGCTAACGCCCCGGAGTCGTCCGGCGGCCCTCGGCCTGGTCCAGCAGCGTCTCGATGTGATTGCGCGCCATCGTGTCGACCTGGACGTCGAGATCCGCCCCGTACGTCCGCAGCCCCAGCATCAGGTGCTCCCGCATCCGCGCGCAGGCGAGATCCACGTCCCGCGCCTCGACGGCCTCGAAGATCTCCGGGTGGTGCGGCACGCCGGGTTCGCCGATCGACGGATCGGAGTTCGAGCGGAGCATCATCTCGAACATCATCCCGCTGATCGAGGACAGCATGATCCGCAGCACCGGGTTCTTGCTGGCCACGGCGATGGCGTCGTGGAAGGCCATGTCCGCCTGGGCCTTGACGACGACGTCGGTCGCCGACTCCAGACCGTCCCGGGCGGCCCGCATCGCCGTGATGTCCTCGTCCGTGGCCCGCTCGGTCGCCAGCCGGACCATCTCGACCTCCAGCGGGATCCGCGCCTCGATCAACTGCCGGACGGTGGGCCGGCCCGCCCGGTACAGCGCGTCGTACCCCCGGGCCTGCCCCGAGGACTGCTCACGGACGAAGGACCCGCGCCCCGGCGCGACTTCGATCAGATGCTGGGCCTCCAGCCGCCGCAGCACCTCGCGCACGACGTTCCTGCTCGCGCCGAACTGGGCGGCGAGCTCACGCTCGGAGGGAAGCTTCGTCCCGACGGCGATCTCGCCCGAGCGGATGTCGTGCTCCAGCTCGCGGGCGATGCGCTCCGTCAGAAGCCCGCGCCGGGCGGGGTCCGCGACCGGACCCGTCCGCGCGGAATCCGACGGGGAGGAGGAGGCGGACGGCTGCATGATCGCAGCGTACAGGCCGGTCGGCGGCCGGTGGGCGGCTCCGGCGCGACGCCGCGGGCGACGGGGCGGCCGGCGCGGCGAGGCCGAGGACCGGCCGACGTTCGGACCGGGTGGCCGATGCCCCGTGGCGGCCGGCCGACGGCGGCGACGAAGGAATGGCGTCCGGCACCGTCCGGGCCCGTCCGGTTGATATCCTCACAGTTCGCCCAACGGCACCTGTGGGCGAGCAGAGTTCGTGGCCCGGGGGAGGCTCGATGAGACCGCGACTGGTCTTCGTGCACGGTGTTGGCAAGCCGCGCGACGCCGAAACCATCATGGCGGAATGGCTGCCCGCCCTCGCAGACGGCGCGCGTGCCGCCGGACACTCCCGAAGGGCCGTCGAACTGCTCGACGGCAAGGCGGTCGACCTGCGGTTCGCCTCCTACGGTGACCTCTTTCCCGCCCCCGGAGCCGCTCCCCGGGGACCGGCGGCCCCCGTCGATCCCGCCGAGGACGAGGCGCTCCAGGAGATGCTCCTCGACGCTGTCGACGAGCGCCTGGCCGCCCCCGAGGACGACCGCGAGGCACGGCTGCTCCGGCAGGCCAGGAACAAGCTGGCCCCGACCGGCGAGCAGCAGGGGGCCGGCGACATCGTGCGGCGGCTGTCCGCCGCGGCCAACGCGCTCTTCGCGCTTCCCGGGCTGCGGACCCTGGGCGGCTGGGTGAGCGCGGGGGCGATGCTGAGCGACCTGCGTCAGGTCAGATGGTATTTGGCGCGCAAGCATGTCGACGACGCGGGAACGAGTATCGACCAGCGCATCCGCGCCCGGATAGCCGAGGAGATCGACCCCGTCGGCCCCACGGTCGTCGTCGCGCACTCCCTGGGGACCGTGGTGGCGTTCGAGACCCTCCATCGGCAATCCGCCCACGTGCCGCTGCTCGTCACGCTCGGATCGCCGCTGGGCATGCGCACGGCCGTGCATCCCCGGCTGCGCCCCCAGCCGGTGCGGACTCCGGCGGGGGTCGCCCGCTGGCTGAACTTCTGGGACCGCGACGACTTCGTCACGGGCGGTACCGGGCTGGAACGGTGCATCGGCCCGAACGCCGCGCAGGTCGTCCCGGAATCGCGGCGGGTGGACTCCGACGGACTGTACGTGCACCCCGCGGCCACGTACTTGGCGCAGCCGGCCGTTGCGGGGCCGCTCGTCGAAGCGCTCGAAGCGGCCATCGACGGATGAGACGGACAACGCCGGCGCGTCAGCTGCTGGTGATCGCGCCGCAGTGCCCCGCCCTGGGCCTCCTCACCGGTCTGGAGGACACCGCCGAAGCCCTCCACCGGGCTCTTCTGGAACCGCAGTTGGGCGGCTGCGAGCAGGACCCGTCCGGGGCTCCTTCGCTGCTCTGCGGGGTGGACGTCCAGCGTGATGACGTCGAGAAGGCGGTGCGCGCGGCGGCGGAAAGGGCCGGAGAAGCGGAGGCCGTGCTGATCCTCGCCTTCCTGGGACACGGCACCAACCTCGGTCAGGTGCCCAAGCTCTCCTTCATGGCGAGCGACTCCCGCGAGGACGTGTCGACCAGCGTGGTGGACGTCGGCCATCTCCTCGGACAGAGCCTGGACGTCCATGGCGTGCAGGGGGTGGTGGCCGTGGTGGACGCCTGCCACGCGGGCGGGGCCGGCCCGAATCTCGACCTGGTGGCCGGAGGCGTCCGACAGGGCGCCACCCGGCTGTCGCTCCTGATGTCCGCGGGCGCCACGGAGTCCTCCTACGGTCTCGCCTACACCCGCGCGCTCGCCCGCATCCTGGGCGAGGGCCTGCCCGACGCCGGGGAGTTCCTCACACCGGTGGACGTGCGCGAGGCCGTCGAGAACGAGACGGGCACCGACTCCCGACTGGTGATCGTGGACGGCCTGTCCCACCAGCCCCGGCCCTGGCTGGCGCGCAACGCGCAGCACACCGTCAGAGCGGGCGGCCTGCTCCGCGCCCTGGGCGACGAGGACCTGCGGCGAGCGCTCGAACCCTTCGGCGAGGCGGTCCTCGACATCCCGATCGCCACGGTGGGAGACCTCGGGCGCCTGCGCCGGACGCTGGAGTCCCTGGAGCCGGCCCCGGCGACGCCCGGCCTGCACACGGTCAACGCCCTGCGCGTCCTCGACCGGCTCATGGACGCCGCGCGGACCAGCGAGTTCCTCTCGTCGAGCTGGCCGGGCAAACCCTTGCAGTCGGACCGGATCCGACGTGCGTACGCGACAGCCGCGCGCCGGCCCGCGCCCGACTCCGACGCCGACGAACTGCTGCGAGAATGCGTCGAGTCGCTGTGCCTGCGGGTCCCCCTCGTCAAGGGCAGCCCCACAGCGCCCCTGACCGACTTCGTCGCCGTGCTGGCCATGGAGGACGGTCTCGCGTGCGACACGCCCCGGCTGGTGGCCTGGGCGAGGAGCCGGGGCGCCGCCGTGGAACTCGCCGACGCCTTCGCCGCCCAGGAGCAGCGGGCCGCCGAGCACCGGCTGCGGCTGGTGATCAGCCTGCACGCGGCCGTCGCCGACGAGTGGCCCGAGACCCTGCTGGCCTGGCTCCTCGACGGCGACACGCCGGTGGACCGCAAGGACTTCGTCTGCACTCCGACGCAGTCCGGGGTCGAGCTGCAGTTGGGCGCCGTGCTGAAGTGGGCGACCGTGAACGCCCGGAACACGGGGTTCAGGCTCCGATGCATCGACATCGCCGCGCCCGCCGCGCTGCTCGCCTCCTGGCGCCCCGAGGAGACCAGACTCGGCCCCCGACTGGGCCTCCACTACGACCTCGTCCTGCGGTGGAGCGACAGACTGTCCCTGCCCGCTCACCTCGGACTGATCAACGAGTTCGCCCGGCAGCAACTCGACGCGATGAAATCCGGCGGAGCACCGGTGAGCTGGCTCGGCAGGACCGAGACCGACGAACTGATGGGGTGCTCCGGCGACGGCTGGTACGAGCGTGCCCTGGCGCTCAGCCACCGACCGGAACGGCTCGCGGAGCTCCTGGAACTCCTGCTCGCCTCCGCCCCCATCATCCTCTGGCCGGACGGCCCGGAAGACCTTCCCGCGGCCTCGCGGGACAGCTTGGAACGGTGTTGGGAACAGCTCCCCGGAGAGTTCAGCGCTGCCTACCGGGCCGCCTGGCGCCGGGAGGCCGGGCAGCCGGATCCTGCGGACGGCCACACGGACCTCGCCCGCCTGCGGTCCGTGTGGCTCGACGAGCAGTGGCTGGACTTCTGCGACTGGTTCGAGACCCGTACCTTCGACGGAGAGAAAGCATCATGACCTGGACCCCCTTCTACCTGGGCGACGGCACCCCACGGAATGTGGACCTCGGTGCTCCGCCGCCCTGGCGCACCTTCCCCCGGGACGCGAAGCCCGAGCGCTTCCAGCCCCCGCCCCGGCTCGTCGAAGCGGTGAACGCCGCGCTCGCCCTTCGCCGCCCGCTGCTGCTGACCGGCGCCCCGGGTTCGGGCAAGTCGTCCGTGATCAAGCAGGTCGCGGCCGAGGTGGGGCTCGGTGCTCCGCTGCGCTGGCACATCACCTCCCGCAGCACCCTGGGGGACGCCCTCTACCGCTACGACGCCCTGGGCCGGATCCACGCGCAGCGCCTGGTGGGCGAAACCGACGACGACATCGCTCCCTTCGTCCGGCTCGGGCCGCTGGGCACCGCCCTGCTGCCGTCGGAGCGGCCCCGCGCGCTGCTCATCGACGAGATCGACAAGAGCGACCTCGATCTGCCCAGCGACCTCCTGGAGGTGCTGGAGTACGGCGAGTTCGAGATCCCGGAGCTGGCGCGCTACCGACAGGAAGTCGTCGAGGTGCGCGAATGGGACGGCGACGAGTGCCATCCGATCGCCCGGGGGCGCGTGCAGTGCAGCAACTTCCCCTTCGTCGTGCTGACGAGCAACGGCGAGCGCGACTTCCCCGCCGCTTTCCTGAGGCGCTGCATCCGCTACACCATGCCGGTGCCCGACGCCGAGGCGCTGCGCCGGGTCGTGGCAGCCCACTTCGGCGCGGACGTGGAGCCCGCCGGCCCGGTGGACTCGCTGGTCCTGTCGTTCGTGGCACGGCTGAGGGCGGGCGAGAGCCTGGCCGTCGACCAGCTGCTCAACGCCGTACACGTGCTGACCGGCGACCAGGCACCGGAGAGTGATGCCGCGCAGGACGTCAGGGATCTGATCCTGCGTGAGCTGACCGGTGCCTGAGGACTCCTCGCCCACGGAACACCCCGTGTCTCCGATGTTCGCGGCCGGCGGTCTGGACCGGGTCGTGACGGCGCTCGGCGCCGCTGCTTCCGAGCTCGATGCGACGGCGCTCGCCGAGGCACTCTGGCTGGCCTCCCGCATGGCCGCGGCGGACCCTCCCGGAGTCGGCAGCGCCGTTGCCGAGCCCGCCGCCGAGGAGCCGCCGCCCGCGGCACTGGACGTTCCCGCCCCGCGCGGCGAGGTGGCCGAGCCGCGCACCCGTCCCACCGCGCCGGACGACGACCAGCCGGCCCGTCCGCTGCACGAACGGCTGCCGGAGTCCTCCGGACGCGTCGCCGGCCATGCGGTAGCCGTCCCCGGGGCCACAGCGCTGCCCTTCGCACTGGAGCTGACGCGGGCGCTGCGCCCGTGGAAGCGGTCGTGGCGAGCGGGACGACAGCACGTGCTCGACCTCGACGCGACCGTGGACGGCTACGGCCGCAGCGGGGAGCTGATCCCGGCCTTCGAGCCCGCTCCCGAGCGCTGGTTCGATCTGGTGCTCGTCGTCGACCGCTCGCCCTCGATGCAGGTGTGGCGGGAGACCGCCGACGCCCTCGCCGACCTGCTCGACCGGCTCGGCGCCTTCCGTACGCTCCAGGTCCGTGACCTCGCCCTTGACCCGGATTCCGGAGTCGAACTCACCGACCGCCGGGGGCAGCCGACATCGGCGGGACAGCTGCGTTCCCCCGACGGGCGACGCCTGGTCCTCGTGATGTCGGACTGTACCGATCCGGCCTGGCGGCGCCCCGATATCTGGCAGCAGCTGCGGGCGTGGGCGCAGCACGAACCCGTCGCCCTGCTCAATCCGCTGCCGCCCAAACTGTGGCGCCGCACCGGGCTCGACCTGCCCGTCGTCCGGGCCTCCCTCGACGTCCCCGGCGCCTCCAACACGGGGTTCGCCTTCCGGGTGCCTCCGCTGCCGGCGCGCAGCGCGGGAGTCACCGACCGCGACGCCTGGTTCGCCCTGCCGGTCCTGTCCCTCTCGCCGTACTCCCTCGGACGGTGGGCGCGGGCGGTGATGCTCGCGGCGCCCGAAGGCTGCTCCGCGGCCTTGATCCCACCCGGCGACCGCCTGCAACGGCTGGGCCCCTCCCGGCCCCCGACGCCGAGAACCCCCGAGGAACGCACGGAGGGATTCCTGCGCACGGCAGCCCCCGCCGCCGCGCGACTGGCGGTGCTCTCCTGCTCCCTCGGCGGACTGAGCCTGCACCTCCTGCACGTACTCCGCCGCGAACTGGTCCCGGAGGCGACGACGGAGGATCTCGCGGAGCTGCTCTGCTCCGGCCTGTACGAACTGACCACGGGGCCCACGGGGCGGGTGGCCGTGCGGCCGGCGCCACGGGTACGCGAGCGGCTGGAACAGGAGCTGACCGAGCACGAGGTGCTGCTGCTGAGCCAGGTGCTGGGACGTCACATCGCCTCCGGCCGGAACAGCGGGGAACGGCTCACGGCGGTGGCGGGCGGAGCGGACGGTACGGAGGAACTCGCCGCGGAGGCGGCGTCGGCCGGGACGGCCCTGGCGCGGACGCTGGAGCTCCTCGGAGTGCCGACGCCACCACGCTCCCCGGGGCCCCCGAAGGTCCCCGACTCCGCCGCACCCCAGGCCGCCGAGCGCGCCCTGAGCCTGGCGCTCGCTCTTCTGCCCCAGGGCCGGTCCGTGGTTCACGAGGAAGTCGTCCGGGCCGTGGACGTGGTTCTCGGCATGCTCGCCATGCAGGGCATGGCGGTCGACCGGTCCGTGTTGCTCCGGCAACTGGAGGCCACGGTCGCCCAGTTCGCGCCCGCCGCCGCGTGGGAGGACTCTCGGGGGCACGCGGCGTGGTATCTGCACGGCGAGTTCGCGGGGGAGCGGCACTTCTGGGAGCGCTACCGAGCCTTTCTGAACCGCGGGCGTTTCTTCCCCGCAGACGTGGTCCATCGGCTCGACATGGTCACGGACGCGCTCCTGTCCAGGCTGGAGGACCCGTGCCGTCCCGGGTACTGGAGGCGCTCGGGACTGGCCATCGATCACCTCGGCTCCGGCACGTTCACGTCCGTGATCGGTCTCGCGGCCAAGGCGGTCGATGCCGGCTATCTGAAGATCGTCATCATCGCCGGTCCGAGCAATATCGAGCGAGCCCAGCTGCAGCGGCAGGTGGACGAGGGGCTGCTGGGCTTCGACAGCGCGTCGACGGCCTCCGCGGACGGGGGCGCGGCCATCGGTGCGGGCGCCTTGTGGAACTCCCGCCGCCTCCCCGTCCTCTCCATGACCGACAGCACCGAGAACGGCGACTTCTCGTTGGTCAGGGCCCTGCGGTGGAATCCCGCACCGGACCCCCTCCCACGCGTCTTCGTGATCAAGAGGAACCGGCGGGTCGTCGACGGGCTCTACCGCTGGCTGGAGTACGGGGCATCGCCTCCGGACGCCCCGTTGCTGGTCATCGACACGACGAGCGGCGGAACGGGGGCACGGAAGCCCCCTTCGGCGCTGGACGCGAGGGTCGAACGGCTGCTGAGCGCCGCTCCGAGGTCCGCCTATGTCGGCTTCACCATCGCGCCCATCCGGGCGCTTTCGCACTTGGTCCCGGACTTCATCTACAGCATTCCGCCACCGCCGGACCGGGCCGGACCCGAAGAGCGACTTCCGCTCGTCCGCCCGGTGACGGACGAGGAAGCGTGGCTGCCCGCAGGACACCGTTCTGGCCATGTGCCCTCTCCCGCACTGCCGGACTCGCTGCACTCCGCGATCGACGCGTTCGTGCTGGCCTGTGCCGTGCGCAGGGCGCGCGGGCAGACCCGGGCGCACAACTCCATGCTGGTGTCGGTCAGCCGGTTCGTCGCCGTGCAGGCACAGGTCCGTGACCAGGTGGCCGAGCGCGTCAGGCGCATCGCTGACGGCCTCCGGGAGCCGGGCAGTCCGCACGCCGCCCGCCTGTTGTCCGGCTTCGAAAGCCTGTGGCGCACGGACTTCCTCCCCACGAGCGCAGCAGCCTCGTCGAACACGGACTCATCGCCGATCTCGTGGGACGAGGTGGCCGGGCAACTGGTCGCCGCAGTCAGCAAGATCACCGTCATGTCGGTCAACGGCAGCTCGCTCACCCTGCCCCGTTGGCGCGAGTACGACGGCAACGGCCTGAGCGTCGTGGCCGTGGGGGGCACCAAGCTGGGCCCGGGAACCCTCCTCGAGGGCCTCACCATCAGCTACTGCCTCAGATCCTCGCCCACCTACGACACAGTGAGCCAGTTCACCCAGTCGCTCGCACGTCGCAGCGCCTACGCGGACCTGTGCCGCCTCTACGCCGGCCGCGAGGTCCTGGACGCCCAGGAGCGTCTGACGGCCATGCTCGACGACCAGCGCCAGGAGATCGGAGGGATGGCCGAGCGCGGCATCTCCCCCCGGGAGGTGGCACTGCGGCTGAATCCCGATCTCATCCGCGTCGCGCGGAGCGTTCCCGCGGACCACGACCTGCCGCCGGTGGGGACGGAGCCGCAGAACCTGTCCGGCAGGTCATGGGAGACATCGCGCTTCACCCTCGAGCCACAGGCGCTCGACGAGAACCTGCGGGATCTGGAGCGCTTCGTCCAGCACCTCGGGGGCCCCGTTGTGGCCCAGCGGGCCCACGCCGACGGGAACCTGGTGTGGAGAGGCGTGCGGCCCGAGACGGTCCTGGAGCGGTTCCTCGATGTCTACCGGTCGGCCTCCCCCCGGATGACCGAGCACATGGACCGGCTCCGCGCCTACATCCGCCGGTGTGTGGCCCGGGGTGAGCTGAGGCAGTGGACCGTCCAGTTGGTGAGCCCGTCGAAGGCGACCAGCATGGCCGAGGTGGCCGGCCATCGCATCGGGCTGGTCGTCCGCAGGCCCGTCGCACCCTTCAGCGGGGAGACGTGCGCGATCCGACGGCTGACCAACCCGAGAAACGAACTGGCGGACCTCGACGAGGACCAGTACGCCGCCGCGCTCGACGCGACCCGCGCCGCCGTGATCGGCGAGCAGCCCGGAGAGGGCAGGACCCGCGTGCCCACGTTGCCCTCCCGTTCGGCGGTGAACGCCGTACGGCGTCCGGATCAGGCCTTGCTGTCCGTCTACCTGGTCAGCCATCCGTTCCAGGACCGGACGGTGGAGACCGGCAGCCCCCTGGTAGCGATCGCCATCGCTTTCCCGGTGTCGCCGACGGCCCCCGGGGGAGGGGGCGGTGTGCGTCACGAGAAGCCCGGTGGCAGCTGACCGGGCCCACGAATAGGGCGAGATCCATGGCGGGCTCCGGGCCGCGGAGTACGGGAACAGCGCCACGCCTTGCAGGCGTTGCGGTTCCCGGCCGCGGCCCGACCCCACACAAGATCGTTCCCCGAGTGCGATCAGCGATGAGATCCGTCTCTCCTCAGCTGCCGCTCAGCGGAGATGCCCACGTGGGGTCGTGTCGGGATCTCCTCGTGAGGTGGGCCAGCAGATGCTCCGCCGCGATGGACGCAGTGTCCTGCGGCGCGCCGACCACGGTCAGGGCGGCGATGAGCCTCGACGCTGCTTCGGGCATGTCCGGTTCCGCGAGGAGGGGAAGCAGCAACAGGAGGCGGGTGGCTGAGTCCTGGGCGCCTTCGAGCGCAAGGGATGGGCTGTCGGCGATCCGGATCAGTTCGACCCATGTCAGCCGCGTGCCGGAGAAGTCGCCGTCCCAACTGGCGATCTGCTCGACGTAGCTTCTGCCCGCATGGGTGAGGAGGTAGTCGGTGCCGTAGTCGCCATCCAGATTGCGGTAGACCACCACCGCCCCGGGGCCGCCTTCTGCCGGCACCCTGAACACCGGCCAGCGTTCAGGATCGAAGAGGACCTCGGACAGGGCATCGACATCGGCGCCCTCCTCACCGAACCACTCCGGAACCGGGCGCTCGGCACACCCGCCGCCGCTACACATCGCCAAGAGATAGTTCGACCAGAACCCCGGGTGAACCAGCAATGACTCGCCCGGCACCAGCGGGCCGCCGTCGTATCCCTTGATCAGCACCTCTCGATCCTGTCACCGGCCACTGACACGGCGGGATCCGGGCCGGCAGACGTTCAGGGTGCGTAGGTCCCCATGCCACCTCGACCAACAGGGCCGTTCCTCATTCACACGGCCCGCGGGGCGCTGGACACGGGAGTCGGCGTCGATGATGACGAACGCGCCGAGAGCCTGTGTCGAGGCATACCTGCAATGTCATAGGTTCCGCCCGTCGTGCGACTTCTCCAGACTTGGGCAGGCAAGCAACGCCTCGCCCATGGACCGCGACGGGGAGAGACCATGACCACCACGAAGGCTGCTCGGCTCACCGGTATCGGCTGCTGGAGTAGGTGAAGTGAAGCCCAGACGCGGCGGACCGCATCTCCGGTGACATCACCTGGGCCGCGACGATCCGCTTCCAGAAGAAGAACGGGCTGAAAGCCGACGGCTCCATCGGCCCGAGAAGCTGGCCGAAGCCGCGTGACCTGGACCCGACCGTCTGCTGAGCCGCGTCCCCTGACGGTATCCGTGGCGGCTGTGCCGCGGAGACGGTCAGGTGTGCCAGTCCGGATGTGTATCCACCAGAGCAACACGGGAGTTGATTTGTTGTGCGCGTACGAGCGAACCGCAGGACGACCAAGCGCGTGGCCATCGTGACGACAGCGGCCGCTGCCCTCGCCGCCACCACGATGGCTACGGCGCCGACCGCTTCGGCGGATTCCCGCAGGGGGTGCGACTGGCCGCGCGTCTGCTTCTATCTGACCTCCAGCGACTGGGTCGACGACGACCCCACGGCCTCGTTCCAGGACGTCACGACCTCCTACCAGAATCTCGGCTCCCGGAGCCGAGGCGCCGACTACGTCGTCAACACGCGCAACGACGACCGGGTCTACCTGCGTTACATCCACAACGGCACCGGCGCGACGTCCTATCTGTGCGTGGATCCGAACCACAACCAGCACTTCAGCAACACCTTCACGGTGACCGGGATCCGCATCGACACCGCCTCCAGCTGCTGACGGAACCGACGTAGCCGCGCGGCGGGTCGTCGCTGCGCGTGACCTGGCAGCTCACGGACACGTCCCTCGTCCTTGCGACCGGGCCCGCCCGCGTCATCCGGCGGAACACGTACCGATGTCCAGACCGACCACACTCATCTCCAGGAGTCCTCCATGGCACGCACCGCACCCCGCATGCGCATCCCGCTCGTGCTCGCCTCCCTCACCCTGCTGGGCACCACGGCCACCGGAGGCGTCGCCGCCGCGGCCGAGACCGGCGCCACCGCTGTCGCGGCCTACCCGTGCAACGTCAGCATGAGCTCCACCGGCCGCCTCTCCGCCGGCTACTACAGCGGCACCACGGTCGTTCCGTCCGCTTCGCAGGTGACCTCCGCCGGCAAGGAAGCCCAGTGCCTCCTCCAGTACCACGGCCGCGATCCGGGAACGATCGACGGCATCTTCGGCCGCAACTCCCAGAAAGCGGCCGAGAAGTTTCAGAGCACCGTGAACTACGCCTGCAACACCGACCTGGCCGAGGACGGCAAGGTCGGCCCGCGGACCTGGCCCCACCTGCGTCGCCTCTACTGCTGACCGAGCGGGGTCCGCGGTAGCGCGTCGAGGTGGCGTCGACCAGGAAATACGAGGCGTGCTGTCCCCGCGTCTCCTACCATGGGCCGCCACCGACCCGTCGAGCATGACCAAGGACTCTGTGCATCCCTCCGATCTTCGCGCCAAGGCCCCCTCGCTCGCGGCCGGCATGGCCGCCGCCGATCACAGCTGGGACAGCCAGCTGTCCCAGACTCGCCACCGCACCGCGCTCGTGGCGGGCTGGCAGATCGCGCCAGGTTCAACCGTCCTCGAACTGGGCTGCGGCCAGGGCGATATGACCGCTGTCCTGGCGGAGGCGGTCGGGCCCGAGGGGCGTGTGGTCGCCGTCGACATGGCCGAGCCCTCCTACGGGGCGCCGGTGACTCTGGGGGAATCGGCAGCCCGGCTCACGGCAGGCCCCCTCGGGCCGCGCATCGACTTCCGCTTCGGCACCGACGTCCTTGACCCATCGGTGGACTTCCCCGAACGTGCCTTTGACCACGTGGTGCTCGCACACTGTTCCTGGTATTTCGCATCGCTTGGACAACTGCGAGACACGCTGGCCCGGGTACGGCCGTGGGCGCGGCGGTTGTGGTTCACCGAGTGGGACTTGACGCCTGCGTCCGGTGACCAGTTGGCGCACTTTCTCGCCGTGCTGATCCAGGGGCAGATCGAGGCCGCAGGGCTGCATGGTCAGGGCAACGTCCGCACGGTTCTCTCCCGTGAGGGGCTGCTGCGTCTTCTGCCCGAGGCCGGCTGGACGGCGGACGGCAGCGGGCCGGTCGATACCGAAGAGCTTCAGGACGGTGACTGGGAGATCGCTGCTTGCCTCGACCTGGCCGGAACGGAGGAGCGTCTGGCCGCACTGCCCGAGGCGGTACGACAGCTGGTCCTGAGCCAGGTCGACGTTCTCCGGTCCATCGCCAAGCCGCGCGACAACCGCGCGCTCGCCGCGTATTCGGTCACCGCGCGCTGACCTACGAGACGAAGCGACCGTCGGCTCCGATACGCCCTGTGGACCTCGGAGTCGGCGGATCTGAGCCTGGCCGGACGGATCGCCGTCGGGCGCCGACGGATCGAGGTGTTGGGGACCCGGCCTGTCGAAGAGGAGGACGATGGATGGGACTCATGCTCTGCCCCGCGGACGACGATGTGGCCGGCCCGGACATCTCGTGGTCGCACTACGGGTTCCATCTGTTCAGGGAGTGGCTGGCCCAAAGCGAGGGATTCCATCTTCCCGAGATGGCCGGCTTCGGTGGGAAGCGTGCGTGGAGCAGCATCACCACCACGCTGGCGCCGCTGCTCAACCATCCGGACGACGACGGCGACCTTGCTCCCGCTCAGTGCGCGGCCATGCTGCCACGGCTGGAAGCGATCATCGGCGAGCGGCCACAAGTCGCCGACGATCCCGTCCTCCAGCGTCGCCTTGACGACGCCCGCCGGCTGATCGATGTCTTGAGGTACTGCGTGGACAAGGGCGTCCTGCTCGACTTCTGCTGATCAGCGCACCCAGCAGTTACGGGACAACTCTTAGCCTGTTCTTTATCTGCCGGTTTCGCATGGTGTCTCGAGCTGAGTCGCTCACCTGGGGATGGGCCGGACGTGGTCCTCGAAGTCCGGCGCCCGCCGACCGGTGTTCCCGAACCGCGAGGCGCCGGGCCCGGAGAGCCACCCGGTGCCAAGAACGAACGCCGGGCACTTCGCTACGACGTCGGCAAGGCCGTCAAACGCCCCGAGACCCTCAAGGTCATCGGTAGACCTGGCAGATCCTGGTAGTGGGAGAACGAGCTCAGCGAGTGGCCGTATAGCTCAGATCGTGGGCTGTCAGGGACGAAGGGGTCAGCCGGAGCCACGTCGTGCCGCGCTGATCAGGATCATCATGCAGGTAGTGGACGAAGCGTGAATCCCAGCGGGACTCATCCGTGCCCAGATATCGGACCAACTTGCGGCGACCACGCGGGACGTCGAAGGGAACGAGTTCGGCACGGCCACGGGCGATGACCTGGCGGACAAGCCCTGTAGCGATGTCACATACGTCCACTACAAGAGCGATCTGCGGATCCTCGCGCACACGGTGAAACAGCTTGGTCCAAGGGCCGGTCAGAACCCAGAAGGTGCCCTCCTCCCAGAGAAACCAGACCGGCCGCACGCTCGGTCCATCGGTAGCGATGCGCGCGGTGAGCGGCTGACTGAGGAAGGCGTCAATGCTGAAGGGAGGGGTCGTCACACCTCCATGGTGGTTCTTCCAAGCACCGTCGAACACCCCGACCTTCGGCCTAGGTCGAACCATCGGTAGACCTCGCCTGGTAGGTGAAGAACACGCTTGGGGCGTGTATCGAAAGTGCATCGCGTGCATAGGGTGTCGGCATGTCACTGGGTCACATAGTCCTCGTGTCCGGTCGTGCGATCCGGCTCACCGAGCTACGGATGTCTTCGACCTACGGAGGGATGCTGGAGGGCTACCCGTGCAAGCGCATCAACGACCGCAGGGTCGGCCGGCTCCAGCGACAGGCCGAGCTGGCGTTCCCCTCCACACCGGTCCACCTTGTTCCGCCCCCGCGTGAGTACCCGGACGAGACCGTCGGCGCCTTCGGTCCCGTCGAGGTGCTGCCTTCCGTGGCTTGCGTCGGTGTGTTCGACTCCACGGCGCTCGACCCGGCCATGGATGGTTCCTCCCTCGCCGTCGCCTGGTTCCAGTCGGCACCGGAGGTGCCGACTGGTGAGAAGGCAGACCTTGCGCTTCGTAGCATTCGTTGGGAGGAACTGGCCCAGGACTACGAGCTGTAGCTCAAAAACCTGGCGAGAGCTGACCGGACCCGCGAATCGTTGTAGGCTGCGAGAACAGCCCTTGACCTGCAAGAACGCAGGCAGGGAGCCTACGTCCGGGAGCATCTCAATGGTACGTACCATGTTCAAATCCAAGATCCATCGCGCCACCGTCACCCAGGCCGACCTGCACTACGTCGGCTCCGTGACGATCGACGTCGCACTGATGGAGGCCGCCGACCTGCTGCCCGGCGAGCTGGTCCATATCGTTGACATCGACAACGGCGCCCGCCTGGAGACGTACGTCATCGAGGGCGAGCGCGGCTCCGGCGTCATCGGGATCAACGGCGCGGCCGCACACCTCGTGCACCCCGGTGACCTGGTCATCCTGATCAGCTACGCACAGGTCGACGATGCGGAGGCCCGTGCCCTCGTGCCGCGGGTCGTGCACGTGGACGCGGACAACCGGATCGTGGCGCTCGGCGACGACGCCTCGGCGCCGGTTCCCGGGACGCGTACGCAGCGGAGCCCGCAGGCCGTCGTCGCGGGCGGCTGAGACGGTCGTCCGCGTCCACGAACGAGAAAGCAGGAGCCATGGCGGAGAACGCAGCGGTGGAGATCAGGGACGACCGGGAGCACGGCAACCTCGTGGCGTACGAGGACGGCAGGCCGGCCGGCACCGTCGCGTACTTCGTCATGGAGCCGGCTCCCGGCGCGCTCGTCGCCGTCCACACCGTCGTCCGGCCCGAACACGAGGGCAAGGGCATCGCGGGGGCGCTCGTGAGGGAGTTCTATGCCATGGCCGCCCGCGAGGGCGTCCCCGTCGTGCCCCTGTGCCCGTACGCGGCGAAGTGGGCGCAGCGCCACCCCGACGAGGCGCCCGAGGCGCCGGGCGAGCTCGTCCAGGAGGCGGAGCGGCAGCTCAGGAACCACCCCGAGTTGTTCTGACCGGCGTGCGTCAGGCGCTCAGCTCCGTGGCGGACCCGCCACGGAGCGCGAGGTCCTGGCGGATGTACCACTCGGTGCCGAGCACCTCGCGCTGAACTGCCGGAGACAGGGCGGCGATCAGGCCGGGCGCCGCTCCCCGTGCCACCTCGCTGCGGTGCGCGAGGATCGCGGCCAGCTTCTGCGGCAGCCAGGGGCCGACGTCGACGGTGGCGGTGATCCACGCGTCCTCCGAGCAGTACAGCGCGGCGGCGGCGGTCCCCGGCCGGCCCAGCCTTTCGCCCACGGCAACGGCCGCCGAGCGCGGGTGCGTGGCCAGGTAGAGGGCGCTCGGCTGCCAGGGATCACCGGCTTCCGGATAGAGCCCGGGAAGCCCGGCGGCCCGCACCGCGAGCGCGGTGACCCGGTGGGCGTGCACGTGGTCCGGGTGGCCGGTGATGCCTCCGTAGGCGTCCACCGTGATCACGACCTCCGGCCGGAGGTCACGGATGTGGCCGACCACGGCCTCCACGGCCTCGTCCAGCGGCGCGTCCAGGAACCGGGGCCGGCCCGGGGCCGACTCCGGCACGCGGGCGTCCGCGTAGCCCAGCAGCCGGGGAGCGCCCGCGCCCAGGGCGGCGAGGGCCCGGGTGAGTTCGGCGGCCCGGTGGGTGCCCTCCGCCCAGGTCGCGGTGACCACCGCCGTGCGGGCGCCGGCGGCCGCGTGCCGGGCGAGGACGCCGCCGGAGAACAGACACTCGTCGTCCGGATGGGCGTGGACGGCGAGAACGCTCGGCAGGGACATGGGGACGCCTTTCGTATCGATGGTGCCGGTCCGGGCGTTGCGCCGGAGTGGTTCCGCCCGCTGCGGGCGGGCCGGCGCGACGCCGCTGCCGGCGGACGCATGTGTGGACTCGGCAGGCGGGGGCAGCCGCACCGGGAGACGGTGGAGGAAAGCTCCATCTGTCCTTTTCATGCCGTTGTGGAGGATCGCGATGACCCACCCGTACCCCGACCCCGTACCGCCCTCGCCGACGCCTCCGCCCGTGCCGGGCCCGCCGACCCCGGTGCCCAGTCCGCCGCCCGTGCCGCCGGGGCCCGCACCGATGCCGCCCGGCCCGGCGCCGGACCCGATCCCGCAGCCTCCGGCGCCGGGCCCGGACCCCGTACCGGATCCGGAGCCCGAGCCCCAGCCCGCCGGGACCTGATCGGCGACCGGGTCCGGTTCAGGCCGACGCCAGCGCCTTGTCGGCCCGTTCGGTCAGCGTGAGCAGGATCCGAGCGGTGGTGGCCAGGTCCTCCGCGGGCAGGTCCGCGTAGAGCGGGGCCACGATCTTCGCGGTGCCGTCGGCGATGGCGGCCTGGCGCTCCTGGCCCGCCTCGGTGAAACCGAGGCGGGCCCCGTCGTCGGCCGACGCCGTGAGGAGTCCCGAGGCCGTCAGGGAGGCGAGGACCTCCTCCGCCGTCGCCGCGTCGATCTTCAGCCCGGTGGTGAGGCGTGCCACCAGCCAGGAGCGGTCGGCCGTGCCGCCCCGGGCGGCCAGCGCGTTGAGGGCCAGGGCCTGGTGGAACGTCGTGCCCGTCGTGGCCAGCAGGCTTTCGAGCACGGCCCGGGTGGCGTAGTGGGCCTGGCCGATGATCTGTCCGTCGACGCTCGGGGCGGAGGTCATGACTGCTCCTTCGGGGGTGGTGATGACGGGTCGGGCGCGGCGGCGGGCGGGACGTCGAGCAGCTCGGTCAGGCGGCGTGTGAAGGCCGCTGTCTCCGTGCCGGAGAGCCCGCCCAGTGGCTCGAGCAGGTGGTCCATGAGGCTCCGGACGACCACGACCGCCCGTTCGGTGACGTTCCGCCCCTCCTCGGTGAGGCTCAGCCTGACCGCCCTGCTGTCGGCGGGGTCGGGCGTGCGGGTGAGCAGGCCGCCCGCTTCCAGCGTCCGGGCGAGCTTGGACACGTAGAGCGGTTCGAGGCCGGTGTGGTCGGCCAGGCGGCGCTGGCTGGGCAGGGCGCCGGAGCTCTGGAGGTCGTACAGGGAGCCCACGAGCGAGAACTGCGCATGGGTCAGACCCAGCGGCGTCAGGGCCCGGTCCACGGCGACCCGCCATTTCATGGACAGCCGCCAGACCAGGAAACCCGGTGTCGGGCCCGCCGGAGCCTGCGGTGCGCCACCGCCACCGCCGTCGTCACGCGTTGAGATCATGGGCGATAGAGTACATGGCTACTATGTACATGGCTATTGTTTTCGGTCGCCCCGCTCGATCAGCGCATCCACGTGCGCGAGACCGCTCTCCGCCGCGATGGAGTCCATCGACTGCGCGTCCCGCACCGTCGCGAACGTCACCGCCCCGTCCTGCCCCGCCCGGAATCCGTACACCGCAGGCCGGGGCAGGCTGTTGTACGCCCACGGGGTGGAGAAGTAGTACGCCCCCGTGTCGTACAGCACGACCACGTCGTCCTCGGCCAGTTCCGGCAGCTCCCTGCCGTACGCCACCACGTCCCCCGCGAAGCAGCACGGTCCCGCGATGTCCTGCGCCAGCACGGGCCCGGCCTTCGGAGCACCGTCCGGGCCGAACGCCCCGATCCGCAACGGCCAGGCGTCGGGCATCAGGACGGTACGCGTCGCGGTCTGCGCTCCCGCGTGGGTGAGCGCGATCCGGCGGCCCCCGGCGTCCTTCGTGTACTCCACCCGGGCCCCGATGAAGCCGTTCTTCGCCAGCAGCGACCGGCCGAACTCCGTGACCAGGGCGTAGCGCCCGGAGAAGAGGCCGGGGGCGGCCGCCGTCAGGGCCGCCACATAGTCCGCGTACGTGGGGCGAACGTCCTCGTCGGCGAAGTTGACCGGCAGACCGCCGCCGATGTCCAGACCGGTGACCTGCTGGACGCCCAGCGTCGCGTTGATCTCCTCGGCCAGCTCGTACGTCCGTGCCACCCCGGCCGCGATCAGCTCCAACGGGCAGCCCTGGGAGCCCACATGGGCGTGCAGCCGGGTCAGCCACGGGCGCTCACGGAAGGCCCGGACGATGGCCTCGCGGGCTCCCGGGTCGCGGAGCGCCACCCCGAACTTCGACGTGTCCGTCGCGGTGCTCATCGGCCCGATCGAGCCCCCGCCCACCTGGGGGTTGACCCGCAGCCCGAGGACCGAGGCGGTGCCCGGGTTCCGGAGGGCGTCGATGCGGCGCAGTTCGCCGAGGCTGTCGGCGTTGACGGCCACGCCGAGGGCGAGCGCCAGCCGGATCTCCTCGCGGGTCTTGGCGGGGGAGTCCAGGACGATGCGGGACGCGGCGAACCCGGCCTCCAGGGCGAGGCGCAGTTCACCGGGGCTCGCCACCTCGCACCCCATGCCGCAGTCGGCGAGCAGCCGCAGCACCGGGATGAGGGAACAGGCCTTGGCCGCGAAGGTGTGCAGCACCTCGGGCGGGCCGGTGAACGCGTCGCGCAGGGTCCCGACGGAGGCGCGCACCCCCTCCGTGTCGATGAATCCGGCGACCGGGCCGCCCTCGCCCAGCAGTCCCTGCCCGACGGCCGCCCGGACGACGGCGTCGAAGCGGGCGGCGGGCGCGGCCGGGCCGCCCTCGTGGTGTGCGGAAGTCGTCTGCGTCATACGGCCAGAGTCCCTGATGACTGCCCCCGGGGTCTTCGGCGGAACGGGGGCGCTCGGCTGCCCGGCCCCGCGCGGTCGAGCGCCCCCTCCGACGGGTCAGGCGATCAGGCCGACCACGGCTTCCGGCGTCAGCATCCGGAAGGTGAAGGCCTGCTGGAAGTAGAGATGGACGCTGGTGGCGTCGTGGTCCGCGTAGCCGATCGACAGGTCCTGGCCCAGACAGAGTTCGAAGTCGCCGCCCCGGGTGGACAGCAGCACCCCGCCCTTGACCGCGGGCGCCCACAGGATCTCGTCGTCCACCAGGCGGCTCAGGTGCGTCTTGACCGGATATCCGTGGTCCGAGGTCTCGGCCGCCTCCGTGAACGCGTCCGCTCCGAGCAGCAGCCGGTACGGTCCGTCGACACCGGCCAGCCGCAGCCGCGTCACCGCCTGGCTGACCGCCACCGGATAGTCCCGCGCGTCGGCGGGCAGCGGCAGCGGATCGTGCGAGGAGCCGTCCCGCAGACCGGTGATCCCGGCCGCCCCGTACCCGTCGATGATCGCCATGTCCTCGGCGAACGCACAGGTGCGCGCCGCGTCCTTGACGGGCTGCCAGTCGCTGTCGGCGGAGCCGCGCTCCACATCGTCCACGGCCTGCCGGGTCACCGTGAACGGCACCCGCCACTCGATGACCGGCATCGAGGTGCGGGCCCGCGCCACCACGTCCGGGGTGGGCGGATCGATGTCGCTCAGATGGCCGTCGCCGACCGCCGCCAGCGTCGGACCGTCCGGATCGGACACGTCGACGACCCGGCGGCCGGCGACATGGCGGCGGAAGGTGCGGCGGGCCTCCTCCTCGATCTCGTCCCAGGCGGACGGGGTGACCGGCGCGAGTTCGCGGTGCAGATTGTTCATCACTGGGCGCTTTCTTGCAGGCTGCCGATGCGCAGCGAACCGTGGTCCGACCCGGCCGCGACCGGCTCCTGCCGGACCGGTGCGGTCACCGGTTCCGGCCGGTCCCCGGGGTGGGCCAGGACGGGCGGGGGCGGCGGAGCGTCGAGGAAGTCGGCGCGGGGGGCGAAGAAGAGGGAGCCGGTGACCGCTGTGGAGAAGTCCAGGATGCGGTCGTGCGTCCCGGGCGGATCGCCGAGGAACATGTTGCGGAGCATCCGCTCGGTCACCTCGGGATCGGCGGCGTACCCGATGAAGTACGTACCGAACTCGCCCTGTCCGAAGTTCCCGAACGGCATGTTGGCCCGCAGGATGTCGCGCTCCGTGCCGTCCGGATCGGTGATGGTGTTGAGCGCGATGTGGGAATCGGCGGGCTTGTCCTCGTCCGGGAACTCCACGTCGTCGAACTTGGTGCGGCCGATGACGCGCTCCTGCTCCTCGACGGGGAGCGCGTTCCAGGCCGTCAGGTCGTGCAGGTACTTCTGCACGACGACGTAACTGCCGCCCTCGAAGTCCGGGTCCTCGTCCGCCCCGACGAGCGCCGCCGAACGGGCGTCGTCACCGACCGGGTTCTCCGTACCGTCCACGAAGCCGAGCAGATCCCGGTGGTCCAGGTAGCGGAAGCCGTGCGTCTCGTCCACGATCCGCAGGGCTCCGCCGAGCTTGTCGAGCAACTGGGCCGCCCACGCGAAGCAGACGTCCATCCGCTCGGCCCGGATGTGCAGCAGCACGTCTCCCGGGGTCGCCGGCGCGTGGTGCAGCGGCCCCCGCAACTCCGGGAACGGGTGGAGGTGAGCCGGACGGGGCCCGCCGAACAGCCGGTCCCAGGCGCCGGATCCGAAGCCCGCCACACAGGCGAGGCCCGATTCCGGATACCGGAACCCCAGCGACCGGGCCACGGCCGCGAGATCCGGCAGCACGTCCCGCACCGCGCCCTCGCCGCCCGGCTCGATCGTGCCGACCAGGAACAGCGCCGCGTTGGTCAACGGCGCCACGACGGGCTGGACGGAGACGGGACGGGGGACGGCGTCGGGCATGCGCGCACTCCACTACGACGGTGAGGCAGGGCTTCTGCGACGGTGAGCAGGGCTCGCAGCCACTAACCCATGTCCCGCGCCCGCCCGCACCCCGGGTGGACCGGCCGGGTCACCCCGCCCCGACCTCGGACCGGTCGCCGCCCCAGAGCGTGTGGAACGAACCCTCCCGGTCCGTGCGCCGGTAGGTGTGCGCCCCGAAGAAGTCCCGCTGGCCCTGGGTGAGGGCCGCCGGCAGCCGGTCCGCGCGCAGCCCGTCGTAGTACGAGAGCGCGGCGGCGAAGCCCGGGGTCGGCACGCCCTGGCGCACGGCCTCGGCCACCACCGCCCGCCAGTCGTCCTGCGCCGCGCCGATCTCCTGCCCGAACTCCTGGTCGGCCAGCAGGCTGACCAGCTCGGGCCGGGCGTCGTAGGCGGCCCGGATGCGGTCCAGGAACGCCGCCCGGATGATGCAGCCCGCCCGCCAGATCGCCGCCACGGAGCCGAGATCGATGTCCCAGTCGTACGCCTCGCCGCCCGCCCGGATCTGGTGGAACCCCTGCGTGTACGAGACGATCTTGGACGCGTACAGAGCCTGCTCCACCCGGTCCGCGAACGCCGCGGCCGCCGGCCCATCGAGCGGCCGCGGGACGGGCCCCGGCAGACCGCGGGCCGCCTCCCGCAGATCGGCGTGGCCGGACAGCGACCGGGCGAAGACCGCCTCGGCGATCCCCGACACCGGAACCCCGAGGTCGAGCGCGATCTGCACGGTCCAGCGCCCGGTGCCCTTCTGCTCCGCCCGGTCCTGCACGATGTCGACGAACGGCCTCCCGGTCGCCGCGTCCGCGTGGGCCAGGACCTCCGCCGTGATCTCGATGAGGTACGAGTCCAGCCGTCCGGTGTTCCAGGTGCGGAAGGTCTCGGCGATCTGCGCGGGGGAGTACCCGGCGACGGCGCGCAGCAGGTCGTACGCCTCGGCGATCAGCTGCATGTCCGCGTACTCGATGCCGTTGTGGACCATCTTCACGAAGTGACCCGCGCCGTCGGGACCGATGTGCGTGGTGCACGGCGTGCCGTCCTTCGCCTGCGCGGCGATCTTCTCCAGCATCGGGCCCAGCGAGGCGTAGGACTCCGCCGAGCCGCCCGGCATGATGCTGGGCCCGTTCAGCGCGCCTTCCTCACCGCCGGAGATCCCCACTCCGACGAAGTGGATCCCGCGCTCGCGCAGCTCCTTCTCGCGGCGGCGGGTGTCCTCGAAGTGGGCGTTCCCGCCGTCGATGACGACGTCGCCCTCCTCCAGCAGCGGCGCGAACTCCCGGATCACCGCGTCGGTCGGGTCTCCCGCCTTCACCATGATCACCAGACGCCGGGGCCGCTCCAGGGCGGCCACGAACTCCTCGGGCGTGTGCGCGGCGACGAACGTGCCCTCGTCGCCGAACTCCTCGACCAGCGCGTCCGTCCGGGACGTGGTGCGGTTGTGCACGGCGACGGTGAAGCCGTTGCGGGCGAAGTTCCGGGCGAGGTTGCGGCCCATGACCGCGAGTCCGGTGACGCCGATCTGAGCAGTGCCGCTCATCTGTGTGCTCCTGGGGATCCGAGTGCGTGCGGTGCGTGCGGTCGCCCGGCGCGGTGCGGCGCGTGCGTGCCGTTGCGGTACGAGGCGCGCTTCGGGTGGCGCGCTCCGGCCGGGGGAGTGCAGGCCGGGGGAGTACGGGCCGGGGGACAGCCGCGTTCAGGGGCGGGGGCTCGTCGGGGGCCCGCTCAGGGCGACGGCGGGGCGGCCGCGCCGGTGGCGGGGCCGGATCCGGGGGCGCCGGGAGCCGGCCCGGCCTCCAGGAGCGCGTCGTCGTCCCCCGGCTCGGGGATCACATGCATCGCGGCCTCCTCGGCCGACGCCGCCGCGCCGTCGATGCCCACGTCGCTGGCCGTCAGGGTGGCCGGCACCCGCCCGTCGGCCTGCTGGGTCAGCCGTCCGGCGCGGGCGACACCGACCTCGTCGTCCCAGAGCTCGCCGTCGCCGTCCACCAGATCGCCCACGCCGTCGCCGGCGGATCCGTCCGGCTCGGGCACTTCCCTGGTCAGCCGGGTCTCGAGGGACTCACCGGTCTGCCGCTCGCCGGCCGTGGTGCCGAGGCCGTCGACCGCCCACGGCCGGTCCGGCGGCGAATATCCCTCGTCCAAGGGGTCGCCGGTACCGGACGGATCCATGAGGGTGTCCTCGGCGCCGAGCTGTTCGCCGGGATCGGAAGCCTCGGGTGCCTGGGGCTGGTAGACGTCGTCCCCCCAGTCGGTGTCGCTCATGGCGCGTCCTTTCCTCCGGGAGTTCCGCATACGACTGTCCCCTGTACGCAATTCCACTCCCGTCCTGCTCCGGCCGCAAAGGGAAGATCGGTTCCCGGCGGCCGAGGAGGGCGGCACGGGCCGGTACGTGCGCAGGTCGCGGCCCGTTCGCCGCGGATCCGGAGAGTCCGGGCACCGTGCGTCCCGGTCGCCGAAAGGCCCGGCATAGGGTGACCTCCCATGGGGAGCGGACAGCAACCGCCCGCGGGCGATCACCACCAGCAGGGGCAGCAGCCGCCGCAGGGCCAGCCGCAGCCGCCGTACGGATGGCCGCCGCGGGAGCAGGGGCCGGGCGGACAGCAGCAGAACACCGGAGGCGGGCCCGCTCCGTGGGACGCCCGGACCGAGCCCGCCGGGCAGCCCCCCGCCGGGCCCTGGAGCGCACCGACCGTCCCCGCCGGACTGCCCCCGCACCCCGGACCGACCCCGCCCGGCGGCGGCGGCCGCAGCAGCACGGTCGTCGCGGTCGTCGCGGCCACCGCCGTCGTCCTCGCCGCCGGGATCACCGGATACCTGGTGCTCGGCGGGAAGGACGACAAGAAGCCGGAGGCGGGGCCCACCGCGGCGGACTCCCGCTCGCCGTCGGCGTCCCCCGGGGCGCCCCGGGGCGGATCCGAGGACGAGCCCGCGCCGCTCGTGCCCGGCTGGAAGACCGTGGTCAACCCCAAGCGCGGCATCGTCTTCGACGTACCGGTGTCCTGGGCGCTCAAGCCGACCGGCTGGGTGAGTTACGTCGCCGAGAACGACGACCCCGAGGAGACCCCGCTCGTCGGGTTCTCGGCACCGGCGATCCTGAAGGAGAAGTGGTGCCGCTCCGACGAGGACGGCAACGGCATCCAGGAGGAGACCCCGCTCGCCGCCGCGGGCTCCCGGGGCGAGGCCGCCGCCCGCAGCACCGCCGAGGCGGCCCGGGAGAACGCCCGTCTGTGGGTCTACGGCAGCTACGCCCAGCCGTCGAAGGAGAAGGTCACCACCGGGGCGGCGAAGCCGTTCACCACGAAGTCCGGCATCACCGGGAGCGTGGCGACGGCCACCTCGACCGGTGTCGACGGGACGGGCCGCTGCGCCTACGACGGCAAGGCGACCGCGTTCGCCTTCGAGAGCCCGGCGGGCGAGACGGTCTCCTGGACCTTCGTCGGCGTACGGGGAGTCGACGACGAGGTGCCCGAGTCGACCGTGCGGAAGATCCTCGGGACCGTCCGGTTCCTCGACAGCACCCCGTGACGCCCGGCCCCGCTCCGGTGCCCGCCCCGACCTGGGCGGACACCGGAGCGGCGCCCTTCCCACCCCACGTACACTCGATCCATGGGACATAGGGCCGAACCGAGGAAGTGCCCGGACCGGGCCACCTTCGCGCTGCCCCCGGCCGCCTTCGCGTTCGCACTGTCCCCGGCCGCCGCCCGCGCGGCCCTCCCCCCGGCGCCCGCCGACGCGGCGCCCGGAACGGGCCGTACCGCACTGCACGGCCACGGCTAGCGATCTTCGCGACCGTTCCCGACAACGGCATCCGGCGTTGCCGGCCCCCGGCATGACCGCCCCGGCCCGCCGCCCCGTCACCACCTCTCCGGCCCGCTGAGCGCCGGAGCTCACCGCCGCCTCCGGCGTTCGCCCGAGGCGCGTTCCACGATCGGCTCCACAGCACCACGCGGCCCACGGCGCACCCGCCGTGCCGCTTCCCGGCGACGGCCGCACCAGCCGGCCCGACGCCGCCTTCGAAGGGATCATCGTGAAGCTGAGCGACCTCATGGCCGGACAGGACCACCAGGTGCTGCGGGGGACCCCCGCCCGCACGGACGTCACCGCCGGAGCGACGTTCGACGCGGACCGGGTCACCCCCGGGTCCGTCTTCGCCGCGGTGCCCGGCCATGTGGCCGGCGGCCCGGACGCCGTTGCCCCGGCCGTCGCACGCGGCGCGGTCGCCGTCCTGGTCGACGAGCAGGCCGCACCCCTGCCCGAGGCCTTGGGCGACGTGTGCGCGGTACGCGTCCCCGACGTCCGCAGGGCCGCCGCCGTCGTCGCCTCGCGCTACTTCGGCGAACCGGGCCGGGCGATGGACCTGATCGCCATCACCGGCACCAACGGCAAGACGTCCGTCTCCTACATGACCGAGTCGGTGCTGCGGCTCGCCGAGCGGGCCCGGGTCGGAGTGATCGGCACCGCGGGCAGCCGGATCGGGGACGAACTCATCCCGATGCCGCCCTCGGTGCTCACCACCCCGGAATCGCCCGATCTGCAGTATCTGTTGGGGCACATGCGCGACCGGTCCTGCGGAAGCGTCGTCCTGGAGGCCACCTCGATGGGTCTGCTGACGCACCGCCTGGACCGTACGTTCATCGACGTGGGCGTCTTCACCAACCTCACCCAGGACCACCTGGACGACCACGGCACCATGGAGAACTACCGGGACGCCAAGCTCCGCCTCTTCCAGGGACTGTGCCGACGCGCCGTGATCAACGCGGACGACCCGGTGGGCGCCGGGATCCGGGAGCTGATGCCCGACGCGGTGACCACGTACGCGCTGGACGGCGACGCGGACTACCGCGCGAGCGATCTCACCGTGGACGCCTCGGGCACCCGGTTCACCCTGCACCACGACGGCCGCAAGTATCCGGCGGCGATCCCGTCGCCCGGCCGCTTCTCCGTCTCCAACGCGCTGGCCACGGTCGCCGCGTGCCACCTCCTCGGCCACGGTCTGGCCGGGCTGGTCGACGCCCTGGAGCGGATGCCGCAGATCCCCGGCCGCTTCGAACGCCTCCAGACCCCCGAGGGCACCTCGGTGATCGTGGACTACGCCCACTCGCCGGACTCCCTCAGCAAGGTCCTCACCACGATCCGGGGCTTCGCCCGG
This sequence comes from Streptomyces sp. NPDC020884, assembly GCF_044333935.1. NCBI lineage: Bacteria > Bacillati > Actinomycetota > Actinomycetes > Kitasatosporales > Streptomycetaceae > Streptomyces > Streptomyces sp. NPDC020884. The sequence goes on from NZ_JBIRRY010000004.1 coordinate 487,792, forward strand.
GGCCGGGTCATCACCGTCTTCGGCTGCGGCGGCGACCGCGACACCACCAAGCGCGCCGAGATGGGCACGATCGCGGGCACCCACTCCGACCTGTGCGTCCTCACCTCGGACAACCCCCGTTACGAGGACCCGGAGGCCATCCTCGACCAGATCGCGGTGGGCATCGCGGCGACGGGGACGCCGTTCGAGCGGCTCACCGACCGCCGCCCGGCCATCGCCGCCGCACTGGCGGAGGCGGGGCCGGACGACATCGTGCTCATCGCGGGCAAGGGCAGCGAACCGCACCAGAGCGTCCGGGGCGAGCTGCTGCCGTTCAGCGACATGGCCACCGTGCGCGAACTGATCGGCGCGTAGCCGCCCGAGCGCGGGCGGTCGGGCGTTCAGGCGCGCAGGCCAAGATCAATCCGCTGGCGGTGGCGGCGGGTGTGCTGGGATGCTGGCCCCGCCGCGCCGAACGCCGGACGGGGCGGGAGCGGGGGAGCGGTGGCCGTGGACGTCTTCACGACGAAGGCCGGGCGGGTACGGGGGCGGCGCGCCGCCCGGGACCGCGGAGTCGTCACCGTACGCGGACTCCCTTACGCGGCACCGCCGTTCGGCGCGCACCGGTTCCGGGAGCCGCAGCCGGCGGAACCCTGGGACGGCGTACGCGACTGCACCGCCTTCGGGCCGGTCGCACCCCAGTCGGCCGAACTGCCGGGCGCGCCGCGCTGGTCGCCCGGTGACGAGGACATCCTCACGCTGAACATCTGGACGCCCGCCGAGGGGCCGGGCGACCTGCCCGTGCTGGTCTGGATCCACGGCGGTGCGTACGTCTTCGGGTCTTCGGCCCAGCCCGACTTCGACGGCACCGCACTGGCGGGCCGGGGACTCGTCGTCGTCACCCTCAACAGCCGCCTCGGCTTCGAGGGGTTCGGCCACGTCCCCGACGCCGACGGCAGCGCGGCCTTCCCCGACAACCGGGGCCTGCTCGACCAGATCGCCGCCCTGGAGTGGGTCCGCGACAACATCTCCGCGTTCGGCGGCTCGCCCGACCGGGTCACCCTGGCCGGCCAGTCCTCGGGCGCGACCTCCGTGGCCTGCCTGACGGTGGCCGGCCGGGCGCGCGGCCTGTTCCGCCGGGCCGTCCTGCACAGCGCCGTCAGCGCCTGCGCCACGGTGGAGCAGGCGGCCCGCACCACCGCCGAGGTCGCCGCGGCGGCCGGGGTGCCCGCGACCCGCGCCGGGCTGCTCGCCGCCCCGCCCCGGACCCTCGTGGCCGCCGCGGACCGGGTCTGCGAACGGTACGCACACGACCCCGCCTCGGGGCAGCGCCACTACGACCCGGCGATCTACGCCCCGGTCGCCGACGGCGCTCTCCTGACCGCCGACCCGCTGGAGGCACTGGCGGCCGGAGCGGGCGGCGCGGTGGAGCTGCTGGTCTGCCACACCACGGAGGAGTGCTGGCTCCTGGACGCGGTCGGCAGCAGTGCGAAGATCACCACGGAAGAGCAACTGGCCGTTTTCGCCGCAGACTTCGGCCTCCCGGCGTCACTGGTCGAGGGGCACCGCGAGCGGCTGCCCGACGCACCGGTTCTCGACGTCTATCTGGCCCTCCACTCCGGCCTCCTCTTCGCCGAGTACAGCTCCCGCCTCGCCGAGGCCCACGCGCGGGCGGGCGGCCGGGCCTTCCTCGCCCGCTTCGACCGCCGCCGGGACCGTGCGGGGGACCGGGTCCGCGCCTGGCACTGCGCGGACATCCCGTTCGCCTTCGGCAACCTCCACGAGGAGAGCGTCCACTTCCTGGTCGGAGGCCCGCCCGGCGCGGCCGACGAGGAGCTCTCCCGGCGCATGACCGACGCCTGGGCCGGTTTCGCCGCCCACGGCGACCCGGGCTGGGCTCCCCTGGACGCGCCCGCCGGGAGCGGCGCGACGGTACGGGTCTGGCGTACGGCGGTGGAAGAGGAGGCGGCCCGGGGGACGGCGGGCGGACCGGCCGAGCGCGCGCACGGGGCGCGGGACGGCTTCCGCGACCTGTGGCGGGTCACCGGACTGCCCCTGCTGGCCCCCTGAGACCGCCGGCCGGGCGGGGCCGCCCGGCCGGCGCGTGTCCGTGCCCAAGGGCGTCCGCGCCGACGCGTGGCCGCGCCTACGCCTGGCCGTCGGCGCGCGCCAGCCAGCGGCCCGCATGCCGGGTCACCTCGATGGGGCGGCCGAAGCAGGCGGTCATGCGCTCGGCCGTGAGAACGCCCTCGATCGCGCCGCACGCCAGCACGCGCCCCTCGCGCAGGAGCAGGGCATGGCTGATCGCCGGGGAGAGCTCCTCCAGGTGATGGGTGACCGTCACGGTCGACAGCTCCGGCCGGTTCAGGGCGAGGTGCCGCATGGTGTCGATGAGGTCCTCGCGCGAGGGCAGGTCGAGCGCGTTGAACGGCTCGTCGAGCAGCAACAGCGCCGGGTCCGCCATGAGGGCGCGGGCGATGAGGATCCGGGCCCGCTGGCCACCCGAGCAGACGCCGTACCCACGGTCGGCGAGGTCCTTGATCTGGAGCTCGGCGAGCAGGGCGTGGGCCCGCTCGCGCACCTCGTCGCCGTACGCCTTCCACAGCGGCTGGACCGTGCCGGTGTGGCCGGTGAGGACGACGGTGTGGCCGGTCAGGTCCCCCGGGACGCGCTGGGAGGTGGAGACATGGCCGATCCGGGCGCGCAGTTCCCGCACGTCGACGCGGCCGAGCAGGTGGCCGAGAACACCGACCGTGCCGGTCGTGGGGAACGCGGTGGCGCCGACGAGCCGCAGCACGCTGGTCTTTCCCGCACCGTTGGGGCCGAGCAGCGCCCAGTGCTCGCCGGCCCGGACGGTCCAGTCGACGGCGTCGAGGATGACCTGGCCGGTGGTGTGGAGGCGCATGCTCACGTCGTCGAGGGTGGCGACGACCCGCCCGTGACTGTTGCCGGTGTTCCCGTCCATGGCTTCGGTCAGCCCCTTCGCGTCGGTGTGTACCGCACGGAGAGTAGCTGTATGCGGCATTTACCCGCGTGGGTGACTGCATCGCGGACACGGCACCGCTCCGGCGGCCCCACACCGCGGGCCGGCCCGCCGGACCTCAGCGCCGCGCCAGGGCCAGCACGCTCAGCCCGAACATCAGGACGCCCAGCGGGAGATGGACCGACGGAATGTGCGCGATGCCGACCGCGACCTGGACCGAGGCCAGGACCAGGAACCCGGACGCGTACCCGATCGGCCGGGGCGAACCGCCGCCCGGCTTCCACGCCAGCACCGCGGCGAGCACGTACAGCATCGACGCCCCGTACATCACGCGCGCTCCGACGCTGTGCAGGACCTCTCCGTAGGACGCGGTCATCAACAGTCCGGCGGAGACCGCCTGAAGGAAGATGGTCAGGGCCTGCAGGGCGATCGCGATCCGCAGGAACGAGAAGCCGCTGTGCTGTGCCGTCACTCGGGTGGTCATGCCACGCCCCGTTTCCCGCCCGTGGGCGGTAGATCGATAAGGTCTCACCAGCCCGACGACGCGGGCCTGCGAAAGGTAAGGCGAGGGGGCGGTCGCGAGCATGGGGACGGCTGGGACGGGTGCCGGGGGCATAGCCGGCGAGCGGCGCCAACTGATGAACGTCGCCTACCGGTTGCTCGGCTCGGTGGCCGAGTCCGAGGACGCCGTGCAGGAGGCCTACACGCGCTGGTACGCGCTGCCGCGCAGTCGGCAGGACGCGATCGAGTCCCCCGGCGCCTGGCTGACGACGGTGACCGGCCGCATCTGCCTGGACCAGCTCGGTTCGGCGCGGGTCCGGCGGGAACGCTATGTCGGCGCCTGGCTGCCCGATCCGCTGCCCGACCACGCCCAGTGGGGTCACGGCCCGAACGCCGATCCCGCCGACCAGATGGTCCTGGACGAGTCGGTGACCATGGCCTTCCTCGTCGTCCTGGAGTCGATGACCCCAGCCGAGCGGGTCTCGTTCGTCCTGCACGACGTCTTCCGCTACCCCTTCGCCGAGATCGCCGGCGTCCTCGGCCGTACCCCCGCCGCCTGCAAACAGCTGGCCGCGTCCGCCCGGCGGCGGGTGCGCGCCGCACGGGCTCCGGTGGCGGCGGCCGGGCGGGCCGAAGCGGTGCGGCAGGTCAAGGAGGCGTGGCAGAACAGGGACATCGCGGCTCTCGTGGACCTCCTCGACCCGGCCGCGGTGATGACCGCCGACGGCGGCGGTCTGGCCGGCGCCGCCCTGCGCCCGATCGAGGGCGGCGCGCGCATCGCCCAGTACATGGTCGCCCTCGCCGACAGTGCCCCGGGGCTCGACGTCCTGGAGCGGTCGGTCAACGGTGCGCCGGGCCTGGTGGCCCGGCGCGATGGCGTCGTCGTGACCGTGGCCTCGTTCGATGTCGCCGACGGCCGCGTCACCCGGATCTGGGTGGTCCGCAATCCGGAGAAGCTGCGGCCCTGGGCCGGGGCGTGAGAGACGGGACACCGGCTCGTCCGCTCTGCCGCGTCATGATCGATCCAGGGTCCGGCCATCGCTCGGCGGTAGGCGGTCCCAGCACAGCCGCTGCTCCCCGTCCACGACCGGTGTGTCGCCGTTGAGCGGCCGGGAGGTCTCCAGCGAGGTGGCGATCGCCTCCATGAGCACCGGCAGGGACGCCCACTTCTCATGGGAAACGCGCAGGACGCCTTCCACGGCCTCGGCTTCGTGGACACGCCCCCGATCGCTCTCGGGACGGTGGTCCAGCACGAGGTAGCCTCCGCCCGGGTCCCGCGCGATGGGAATCAACCGCGGGTGTCCGTACAGGACGCTGCTGAACCCGAGCTTCATGAAGTCGTCGTCCGCCTCCGCTCCCTTCTCCTCTGCCTCGCACGTGTCGTAGAAGCCGGTGAGAAGCTGCCACGCGGCCGCCATCTCGCGTGCGCTCATCGGTCGGTAGCCCCCTGGCAGCAGCGGGCCCCACGGGGGGAGGAAGCCGTCGTGCCGCAGCAGCGACACCACCAAGGGCTTCAGCAGCGGGCGGTCGATGACGCGTTCGACCGCGGCGATGTCCGCCGGATCCGCGGGCGGCGCCAGCGCGGCGTAGGTCGCCGGCGCGTACGCGGCCAGCCAGGTCTCGATGCGCGTCCACGACTGACTGATCGGTGCGGTCATGGCACAGCATCCTCTCGGTGAGCTGTCTCCGACCTCCCGGCAGGGGGGAACCAGCTCGGTGGGGCATCGGCGACTTCGCGAACGCGGCCTAGTACGGCGGCAGCCGCAGCGCCCCCGTGCCCTCGCGTACATCGTGCACGAGACGGATCTTCCCCACCGGATTGCCGTGCTCGTCCGTGGTCACCAGGGCCGCGTCGTCGCTGTTGACGCACTGTCCGCGTGCGCCGGGCTCCGGGCAGAACAGGACGTAGCCGGTCTGCCGGTCGATCCGGCCCGGCTCCAGGCGCCAGATCCACTGGTAGCTGCTCATGACCACCCGGGGGTAGGTGGCCCGCAGTTGCTCCCTCACCGCGTTCTGCACGGTGTCGCCGAACTTCTGCCTCTCCCGGAACGGGCGGACGATCCGGGCACTCCCCGCCGTGTCGACCCGGCCCGCCTCGATCTCGTAACTGGCGGAGTGGTAGGCGTGCTTGGTGAGCGAGGCCAGCAGATTCGACCGGGTCAGCCGCATCATCGTGGGCCAGGAGTCCTTGCCCCGGTCGCGCCGGTCCGCGACGGCCGGGGAGACGACGTTCACGTACGAGCCGACGGCCTTCGCCAACGTGCTGTCGGCCCCGCTCGCGGTGACCCAGCGCTGGACGCAGTCCCCGATCTCGCGGAGCACCTTCGTCACGTTGGCGTTCGTGAGCTCCGCGACCACATAGGGCGGGGTACCGGTCGTGTCCAGCGCGATGACCTCGTAACCGCAGGAGTCGAAGGCGCTCTTGAGCGTCCGGAAGTCGTCGGCCTGTTGCCGCCCGTGCTGCACCGCTCGGGCCAGCGCAACGGCGCAGTCCTTGCGGTCGCACAGTCCCTCGTCCGCCCGGTCCGTGTCGATGCGGAGCCGGACCACGGCGTCGCGGTCGTCGGCCACCGCGAACGTGACCTCGGAGCCACCGGAGCCCGGAAAGAGCGTGCGCGCACCGATCGCCTTCAGCTGCCCGGGGAAGTGCTTCTCGGCCAGTTCCTCCGCCGCCCGGCGGTCGTCCTTCGTGTCCACCACGCCGCACGCCCCCATCAGCAGGACCAGCGAACCCGCCAGCGCGCCGGTGAGGGCGACTCTCCACTGCCTGCGGCGTGATCCGGCCATGATCTGCTCCTCCACCTGGTCCTGCTCCGTGTTCCTGTGACAGTAGGACCAGTGTCTGCGGGCCGGATGAGTACGCCTACTCAACCCGGTACGGGAGCGGCCTCGGCGACACCTTCCCGGCCCGCCTCCGTCATTGGCATGGACCTGACTATCGAACTCGGCTACAGTCCGGGACGGCACATCTGAGAGCGCTCTCAAAGCTCGATCGGTGCGCGCTCCCGGACGCCTCCCGTTCCACCCCCACGTCGCTGGAACAACAGGAAGGGTCACTCCCTTGAGACACGCAACCGTGCTGCGGACCGGTCTGTCCGCACTCCTGCTCCTCGGTGCCTGGGCCGCCGCCGGCCCGTCGTCCGCCTCTGCCGCCCCCGCCGACTCCGCGCAGGCCCCCGCCTCCGCGGCCCTCCTCGCCGGAATGCAGCGCGACCTCGGCCTCAGCGAGGGCGAGGCCGTCGCGAGGCTCGCCGACGAGAAGGCCGCCACCGCCCTGGAGCCGAAGGCGCAGCGCGCCGCGGGCTCCGCCTACGGCGGCTCCTGGTTCGACGCCGGTACCGGCAAGCTGACCGTCGCGGTCACCGACGCCGGAAAGGCCGGAGCCGTCCGGGCCGCCGGCGCCGAGACCCGGCTCGTCGAGCACTCGGCCAAGCAGCTCGACGCGACGAAGGCGCGCATCGACGCCCTGTCCGCCCCCGCCGGCGTGAGCAGCTGGCACGTCGACCCGGCCGCCAGCAGCGTCGTGGTGAACGTGGTCGCGTCCGAGCAGACTGACAACGATGTCCGCTCCTTCGTCGCCAAGGCCCGCAAGGCCGGGCCCGTGACCGTGCGGACGGCCGCCGAAGCGCCGCAGACCTTCGCCGCCGGAACGGTCGGAGGCGACCCGTACTACACGGGCAACGTCCGCTGTTCCATCGGCTTCTCCGTGCACGGCGGCTTCGTGACGGCCGGGCACTGCGGCGGCGCCGGCCAGTCCGTGCGCGGCTGGGACGGCTCGGACATCGGCCACTTCCAGGGCTCGTCCTTCCCCGGCGACGACTACGCCTGGGTGAACGTCGCCAACGGCTGGTGGACCGCGCCGGTCGTCATCGGCTGGGGCACCGTCTCCGACCAACTCGTCCGCGGTTCGAACGAGGCGCCGATCGGTGCGTCGATCTGCCGCTCCGGCTCCACCACGCACTGGCACTGCGGCAACGTCCTCGCCAAGAACGAGACCGTCAACTACAGCCAGGGCGCCGTGCACCAGATGACCAAGACGAGCGTCTGCGCCGAGGGCGGCGACTCCGGCGGCTCGTTCATCAGCGGTGACCAGGCCCAGGGCGTCACCTCCGGCGGCTGGGGCAACTGCTCCGGCGGCGGAGAGACCTGGTACCAGCCGGTCAACGAGATCCTCAACCGGTACGGGCTGACCCTGCACACCGCGTGATCCGGGGGAGCCGTCCCGCCGTCCTCCCCGGCGGAGCGGCTCCCGCCGAGGGGTGAGGCCGCCGGGGTCGGGAGCCGTCCCGGGCGGCCTCACCCCGGCGGTCCGAAGCAGGCGTGAGTAAGCGGTCCCGCGGTGCGCGGGGCCGCTTCCTTGTGCCGTCTCCTCCGGTCGTATTCCTTCCGTCGCCCAACAGCCTTTGCGCAGTGCATCGTTCACAGGCTATTGACACCCTCTCAGCACCGGCGCAACACTGGCACCGCTTTGGAGAGCGCTCTCCCAGAGGGTCCCGTGGTCCGCCGGCCCGTGACGGACAGGGTGGAGTCTCTTCCCGGCTGCACCGTCCAGCTCACCCTTTCCCCCCACCGTGCACCCGATGTGCAGGGATGAAGAGCGGTATGGAGGTCCCTATGGTGACAAGACTCAACAGAACGACCCTGGTGTCCGTCCTGATCGTGGCAACCGCCCTGGCGCTGGTCGCGCTGGGACTGAGCGCGATCACGAACGCCGGGGCGGCCGCCCCGGGGGCGGCCCGGCCCGTGTCCGATCAGCCCGCGGCGGCCTCGCACGCCATGCAGGGTCACACGATGGCGGCGGCCAAGCCCGTCGCCTTCGGGGACGATCCCGACGGCGACGGGTACATACCGGCGGTCCCGCCGGTCACAGGAGTGGAGCCGTCCGACGAGATTCCGCCGCACCGCTACTTCCACGAGTTCCAGGCCAACTGCTCGGTCAACCACACGGCCCCGGACGACCCGATCGTCTACCCGGGCCAGGCCGGCGCGTCGCACGACCACACGTTCATGGGCAACGACACCACGAACGCGAACAGCACCACCGCGTCCCTGAGCGCGGGCGGCACCGCCTGCCTGGCGCCCGGCGACCTGTCCGCGTACTGGATGCCGACCCTCTACAACGGGGACCAGGAGATCCGCCCGGTCGGACCCCAGACCATCTACTACAAGGCCGGAGTCACCGACTACCGGACCGTGCGGCCCTTCCCCAAGGGGCTGCGGTTCGTCGTCGGCAGCCCCACGCAGACCGCCGAGGAGTTCCGCGACCACCCCGGCATGGTCGAGGGGTACGAGTGCGGTGAGAGCTACCACAACTACGACTTCCCGGCCGCCTGCCCGACGAGCCAGGACACCCAGCTCAACCTGCGTATGCAGGCGCCCAGTTGCTGGGACGGGAAGTATCTGGACACCCCCGACCACAAGGCTCACATGGCCTACCCGGTCGTGATGGGGGCCAACCAGGACGTCTGCCCGACGAGCCACCCGGTCGCCCTGCCGATGATCGAGTTCAAGATGGCGTGGCCCGTCAACGGTGACATGTCGCAGGTGAGACTGGCCAGCGGCACCGGCCACTCCTTCCACTACGACTTCTTCAACGCCTGGGACGACGCCACGCTCGACGCCCTGGTCGACCACTGCGTCGTCGGCGCTCTCCAGTGCGACGCCCGTGGCTACGACCAGAACAACCCGGACCAGGGCGCGGTCCTGGACGAGAACTACGAACTGCCCTGACCCGGCCCGTCGCGTTTCCCTCATGGGCGCAGTGCGCCCATGAGGGAGAGCGCTCTCCAACGCTTTCCGCACCTCCACCCGCACTCCCGTGAGGAGCCCCTCCCCCCATGATCACGTCCCGATTCCGACGGCCGCCCCGCCCCCGGGGCCGTACCACCGCGCGTCTCGCCGTCGCCGCACTCCTGGCCGCCGCGGCGGCCGCCCTTCCGGCGTCCACCGCCCAGGCCGCCGGCAGTGTGGTGAAGGTGACCGGCTCCCAGGGGGCCTGGCAGCTGACCGTGGACGGCGCCCCGTACACCGTGAAAGGCCTGACCTGGGGCCCGTCCGTCGCGGACGCCGGTCAGTACATGCCCGACGTGAAGTCGATGGGCGTCAACACGATCCGTACCTGGGGCACCGACGCCACCACGAAGCCTCTGCTGGACACCGCGGCCGGGAACGGCATCAAGGTGATCGCCGGGTTCTGGCTGCAGCCGGGCGGCGGTCCCGGCAGCGGCGGCTGCGTGAACTACCTGACGGACACCGCCTACAAGAACGACATGCTCGCCGAGTTCCCGAAGTGGGTGGAGACCTACAAGGACCATGAGGGCGTCCTCATGTGGAACGTCGGCAACGAGTCGGTGCTCGGTCTGCAGAACTGCTACAGCGGCGACGAGCTGGAGCAGCAGCGCGACGCCTACACCACCTTCGTCAACGAGATCGCCAAGAAGATCCACGCGGTCGACCCGAACCACCCGGTCACCTCGACCGACGCCTGGACCGGGGCCTGGCCGTACTACAAGAAGAACGCGCCCGACCTCGATCTGTACGCAGTGAACTCCTACGACGCCGTCTGCGACATCCGCGCCACCTGGGAGAGCGGCGGCTACGACAAGCCCTACATCGTCACCGAGGGCGGGCCCGCCGGTGAGTGGGAGGTCCCGGACGACGTCAACGGCGTACCCGACGAGCCGGGCGACGTCGCCAAGGCCGAGGGCTACCAGCGGGCCTGGGACTGCGTCGAAGGGCACCAGGGGGTGGCGCTCGGGGCCACGCTGTTCCACTACGGCACCGAGTACGACTTCGGCGGCGTCTGGTTCAACCTGCTGCCCGCGGGCCAGAAGCGGCTGTCCTACTACGCGGTGAAGGAGGCGTACGGTGCCGACACCTCCGGCGACAACACCCCGCCGGTCATCAGCGGCATGACCGTCGACAACGCCTCCGCCGTCGAGGCGGGGCGGCCGTTCACCCTCAAGGCGTCGGTCTCCGACCCGGACGGCGACGCGCTGACCCACCAGGTCCTGGTCAACTCCAAGTACATCGACGACAGCGGCCAGTTGACGGACGCGGTCTTCACCGACCGGGGTGACGGCACCTTCGAGGTGACCGCGCCGGACCGGCTCGGCGTCTGGAAGGTCTACCTCAAGTCGACCGACGGGAAGGGCAACGTCGGCATCGAGTCGAAGTCCTTCAAGGTGGTGCCGCCGCAGGTCGGCGGGGTGAACCTGGCCTCCGGCAAGCCCGCCGAGGCCTCGTCCTTCCAGCCGGACAGCGTCGGCTGCCCCTGCCCGGCGGCCAACGCCGTCGACGGTTCCTTCGACACCCGCTGGGCCAGCGACTGGGCCGACCAGCAGTGGATCCAGGTCGACCTGGGGTCGGCCACCTCCTTCGATCACGTCCAACTGGCCTGGGAGGCCGCCTATGCCAAGGCGTACACCGTCCAGACCTCGGACAACGGGCAGGACTGGAACACCGTCCACACCCAGACGGCCGGCAACGGCGGGATCGATGACATCGAGGTCGCCGGCAACGCCCGCTACGTCCGCGTGAGCGCGACCGAGCGCGGCACTCCGTGGGGCTACTCGCTCTACGAGTTCGGCGTCTACCGGAGCTGATCCCACCGGATCCGGAGCCTGCCGCGCCGTCCCATCCCCGCTGGCGGCGCGGCGAGGCGGTCAGCGGCAGCCACGGACCTCCGTGGCTGCCGCTGACGCTTCGTTCTCCGGGCCGTCGGACGGTCCGCGCAGGACCGACGACCCGTCTTCCTGGAGCATGTGCTCTGCCCGTTCAGCGGGCCCTCCAAGAGGTTCACCCGATGGAAGTACGAGTTCAGGTCCGTGTCGTAGACGAAGCGCGGTGACAACAGGTACGGCGTGCCATCAGGAATGCCCAGGTCGTCGAGCCATCCGTACAGGTTGATTGAGTTTGCCGGGTGGTGACCGCTTGACTTGTACCAAGGTCCAACGCTGAGGCTTGTGGAATGGATAAGGCAGATGAGCTGTTCAGCATCGCGGAGGTCTCGGCGCGGATCGGTCTGGCACCCGACACGCTGCGCTACTTCGAACGTCAGGGGATCGTGCCGTCTCCTCGGCGCGACAACGCTGGCCGTCGCCAATACACGACGGCCGATGTCGAGCTGATCCGGATGTTGGTTCATCTCCGTGAGACGGGGATGCCACTCGCCGACATTGCGCAGTTCACAGGCGCCGACGACAAGGTCACAGATCCAGCCGGTCTCCGGCTGGAGTTGCTCACGGCTCACCGCCGTCGCGTCCAAGATCGCCGCGAGGAGCTGGACCGTGCCCTCGAAGTGATCAGCCGGAAGATCGCGGACTACAGCGATCGGATCACGAGTTCGCTGGAACTTCTCGACCGGCCGGACTGCACGATCGCCTTCAGCGTCCAGGGCGAGGGGCCACTGCTGTTCCTCGTCGGCGCGCCGGCGGGACGAGCTGGCTTTGCAGCGCTGGCGCACGAGCTTGCAGGACGGTTCAGGGTCGTCACCCACGATCCGCGCGGCATCGGTGCCAGCCGCGCGGTATCGGGGATGGCTGCGCCCACGCCCGAGGTCCTGGCTGGGGACCTTGCCGCACTCGTCGACCGGTTCACCGGCCGGCCCGCACTGTTCGTCGGTACCAGTGGTGGTGCCGTGACACTGCTAGAGCTGGCCAAGCAGCATCCCCACCTGGTCGACCGGGCCGTCTTGCATGAGCCACCCCTGGTATCTCTCCTTGACGACGCGGACCTGACGGACCGCGCGGCGACAGCGTTCACAGCGGCGGAAACTGACCCCCAATGGGCGGTGCAAGAGTTCTTCGATTTCAGCGGCGCGGGCCACCACACAGGCCCGGATCAGACGCCTCCCACGCACATGGCTCTACCCGAGCTGCCGCCTGAGGAACTCGACAAGAACCGCTACTTCCTGGGGCGGATGGCCGGCCCCACGGTCTTCTACGTGCCCGACATCGAAGCCACCCGTCGGATTTCGGTGGCGCTGTGCGCCGGCACGCTGAGCCATCACCAGATGGCACGCCGGGCCACCCAGGCACTCGCCGGCCAGTTGGGACTACCTCTGATCGACATGCCCGGCAACCACGTGGGCGCAAGCGCCGAGCCGGCAGAGTTCGCCCGCGCCGTTGTGCCCCTGCTCGAACGCTGAACATCACCCCTGGCCCCTGCTGTACCGCCGCTACAGACTGGGCACTGACCACCTATGCACAAGCCGAAGTCCGGCGGAACCGACAACTCGGAGGAGCCTGAAGAACCGGGGGCCATGTCGGTCTCACCGAGGACCCGGTGGCGTTCGGCGCCCGGCTGCGGGAGACCCTGCTCGCCTGACGCCGTTCCCAGGGCCGGTCGTCGAACGGCCGCCTGCCGGGTGGCGCATGGCAGACGGCCGTTCGACCGGACCCAGGGGCCCGGCGGGTCAGGCGGCCGTCCGGCCGCCGCGTCGCTCCGCGTGCTCCCGGACCAGCTCCGCGTACCGGCGGCCGCTGCTCTTGACCGTACGGCGCTGGGTCGGGTAGTCCACGTGGACCAGGCCGAACCGCTTGTCGTAGCCGTAGGCCCACTCGAAGTTGTCCATCAGCGACCAGGCGAAGTATCCGGCCAGCGGCGCGCCCCTGCCGACCGCGCGGGCGCAGGCGGCGAGGTGCTCCTCGAGATAGCGGACGCGCTCGGGGTCGTGCACCGAGCCGTCCGCCGCGACGGCGTCCTCGAACGCCGAGCCGTTCTCGGTGACGTAGATGCGTCCGACCCCGTACTCCTCGGTCAGCCGCAGCAACAGCTGTTCCAGGCCCTCGGCGTGGACCTCCCAGTCCATGTGGGTGAGCCGGGCGCCGGGGACGGACACCTGCCTGGCCCGGGGCGCGGCGCCGTCGGGGTCGGCGGTGACGATCTGGCGGAAGTAGTAGTTCAGCCCCAGCCAGTCGAGCGGTGCGGCGATGGTCTCCAGGTCGCCCGGCCGCACCGGGAGTTCGACTCCGTACTCCGCCACCATGTCCTGCGGGTAGCCGCGCCCCAGGATCGGGTCCAGCCACCAGCGGTTGATGTGGCCGTCGGCGCGGCGGGCGGCGGCCACATCGGCCTCGCTCGCACTGGCCGGCTCGATGGGGCTGAGGTTGTTGACGATGCCGACCCGGGCATCCGAGGATGCCGCCCGGATCGCCCGCACGGCCAGGCCGTGGCCCAGGTGCAGGTGGTAGGAGGCGCGCACGGCGGCGGTGAGGTCGGTGAGGCCCGGCGCCATCCGGCCTTCCAGGTGCCCGATCCAGGCCGAGCAGAGCGGCTCGTTGAGCGTCGCCCAGTCCTTGACCCGGTCGCCGAGCCGCTCCACCACGTGGGAGGCGTACGCGGCGAAGTGCTCCGCGGTCTCCCGTACGGTCCAGCCGCCCCGGTCCTGCAACGCCTGCGGCAGGTCCCAGTGGTAGAGGGTGGCGAACGGGGTGACGCCGGCCTCCAGGAGGCCGTCCACGAGCCGGTCGTAGAAGTCGAGGCCCGCCTTGTTGACCGGCCCGTCGCCGCCGGGCACGACGCGCGGCCAGGCGACGGAGAAGCGGTAGGCGTCCGCGCCGAGCTGCTGGATCAGGCCGATGTCCTCGGGGACCCGGTGGTAGTGGTCGCAGGCCACGTCCCCCGTGTCGCCGCCGTCGATCTTGCCGGGGGTGTGCGAGAACGTGTCCCAGATCGAGGGGGAGCGGCCGTCCTCGGCCACGGCTCCCTCGATCTGGTACGCGGCGGTGGCGACGCCCCAGGTGAAGTCGGCCGGGAGGGAGTTGAGGTCCGACACGTACTGCCTTTCTACGGAGGTCACTTGACGGCTCCCGCGGTGAGACCGGCCACCAGGTAGCGCTGGAGGAGCAGGAAGCCGACGACGATCGGGACGCTGACGACGAGGGACGCCGCCATGACCTGGTTCCAGTACACGTCGTTCTGCGTGGCGTAGCCCTGCAGGCCGACGGAGAGGGTCCGGGTGGCGTCGTTGGTCATGACGGAGGCGAAGAGCACTTCGCCCCACGCCGTCATGAACGAGTACACCGACACGGCGACGATTCCCGGGACGGCGGCAGGTACGACGACCTGGAACAGCGCGCGGACGGGGCCGCAGCCGTCGACCAGCGCGGCCTCGTCGAGATCGCGCGGGATGGAGTCGAAGTACCCGATCAGCATCCAGATGGAGAACGGCAGCGAGAACGTCAGATACGTCAGGATGAGCCCGCCGCGCGAGCCGTACAGCGCGACGCCGGTGCTGTTGCCGATGTTGACGAAGATGAGGAACAGCGGGAGCAGGAAGAGGATCCCCGGGAACATCTGCGTGGACAGCACCGTGACGGTGAAGACCCGCTTGCCCCGGAACCGGTAGCGGCTCACCGCATAGGCGGAGAACACCGCGATGGTCACCGACAGCACGGTCGCCGAGCCCGCCACGATCAGCGAGTTGACGAAGTACTTGGCGAGCGGGACGGTCTCCCAGATGTCGAAGTACGGCCGGATCGTCAGCGTCGAGGGGATCCACTGGAACTTCCCCGACACATCCTGGAGCGGCTTCAGCGAGCTGCTGACCATGACGTAGACCGGCAGCAGGACGAAGCCGGCGAGCAGCGTCAGGACGATGCGGCGGGTCCAGAGGAAGGACTGCGGCGCGGCCATCGGGGAGCGGGCCGGGCGCGTCCGGGTGGCGCCCGGCGGCCGTGCGGGGCTAGACATCGGCGCCCTTCCTTCCGCGCGAGGTGAAGAACAGATAGACGGCCGTCACGACCAGCAGGAAGAGCAGCAGCAGGACGGACATGGCCGATCCGGTGCCGAAGTTCCAGGTGACGAACGACGACTGGTAGATGTGGATCGAGATCAGGTCCGCGCTCTCCGGCGCCGATTTCCCGAACAGGACGTACGGCGTGTTGAAGTCGTTGAACGTCCACAGGAAGAGCACGAGGACCAGGACCTGGTTGACCGGGCGCAGCGAGGGCAGCGTGATCCGGCGGATCTGCTGCCAGATGCCGGCGCCGTCGATGGAGGCGGCCTCGTACAGTTCGCGCGGGATGTTCTGGAGCCCGGCCATCAGCATGAGGAAGGCGAACGGCCAGCCCTTCCACACCGAGACGATGATCAGGGTGTAGATGCTGTTGTCGCCGATCAGCCAGAACGACGGCTCGTCGGTGATGCCGAGCTGGTCGTGCAGCACGTGGTTGATCAGCCCGTTGTCCCGCTGGAACATGAACGCCCAGGTGATGACGGCCGCGTAGACCGGCAGGGCGTACGGGACGAGGAAGACCGCCCGCAGGAAGCCCCGGCCGCGGAAGTTCTCCTGGAGCAGGATCGCCGCGGTGACGCCGAACAGCCAGGCGAGGCCGACGGAGAAGAACGTGAAGACACAGGTGACGAGGAACGAGTGGAGCAGGGCCTCACCGATCGGCGCGTCGAAGTCGACGGCGATCCGGTAGTTGTCGAGGCCGGTCCAGGGCGCCGCGCCCCAGTTGTTGATGAAGAACTGGGTGAGCTGACGGAAGCTCATCACGATCCCGATGACCATCGGGATGATGTGGATGAGGAGTTCGAGCAGGGCGGCGGGCAGGAGCAGGAGATAGGGCAGTCCGCCGCGGCGGATCCGGTCGGGGATGCGCGGCAGTCTCCTGCGCGCACCCCCGGTGCCCCGGCTCGTACCCTTGCCGGTCGACTTGTCGACCTCGGGGTCCGTGGTGACGGTGGCGGTCATGGATCAGGGCCTCACTGCTGCATCGTCTGCTGGGCCTTTTCCAGGCGCGACTTGACGGATTCGTCGGTGACGGGGCGACCTGCCGCCGCGTCCGCCCACAGTTCCTTGACCGCTGTGCCCACGGCCGTCTCGAACTGCGACTCGTTCGGGACCTGGGGGAGCGGGGCTGCGCTGGTGGCGAGGGTGTCGCGGAGGACCTTGAGGTCGGGCGCCCCGAAGGCGGCGTCGGCCTGCGCGGCCTTGACCGGCGGGATCGATCCGTAGGTCTTGTTGAGCAGCTTCTGCTCGGCGTCGCTCGTCATGAACTTCACGAACTTCTTCGCGCCGTCGATGTTCTTGGTGTTCTTGAACACCGCCATGTTGATGCCCGCGACCATGGAGTTGGTCTGCTTGTCCGCGCCCGGCGTGCCCGAGGGCACCGGCACCGGGGCCGCGCCCCAGTCCTCCGGCTTCATGCCCTGGGCGGCGAAGGTGGAGGCGGCGGCCTGCCACAGCACCATGGCCGTCTTGCCCTTGGCGAAGTCGGTGAGCGACTGGTTCTGGGCGTACTCCGCGTTGCCCGGAGCGATGATCTTGTCCTGAGCCATGAAGTCGATGTACTGCTTCACCGCCGCGACCGCTCCGTCCGAGGTGAAGGTCGCCTTGCCCTCCTCGTCGAAGAAGTCGGCGCCGTGCTGCTGGCCCAGGACGAAGGTCTGGTGGATGTTGTTGGAGAGGTTGCCGCCCTCGGCGCCCAGCCCCCACTTGCCGTCCTTGGATATCTTCTGTCCGGCCGCGACGAGCTCGTCCCAGGTGGCCGGGGGCTTCTCGATGCCCGCGTCGGCGAACATCTTCTTGTTGTAGTAGAGGGCGTACGCCAGTGAGTACAGCGGCACGGCGGCCGGCGGCTCGCCCGCCTTGCCGGCCGAGGCGACCGCCGAGTCGACGAAGCGGTCCCGGCCGCCGATCGCCTCGAAGTTCGCCTCGTCCCACGGCAGGAGCGCGCCGGTCGCCTGGAGCGAGGCCGACCAGGTGTTGCCGATGTTCAGCACGTCCGGGCCCTGACCGGAGCTGGTGGCGGCGAGGATCCGGTTCAGCAGGTCGGCCCACGGCACGACCTCCAGCTTGACCTTGATCCCGGTCTCCTTCTCGAACTTCTTCAGCTCGGGAGTGAGGATCTCCTTGTCGGCCTCGATGCTGGGCCCCTGGTTGGACGCCCAGTAGGTGAGGGTCTTCGGCGACTCGTTGCTGCCGCCCGAGGTCGTCCCGCCGCCACAGCCGGTGGCGGCTACGGCGATGGCGAGGGCGAGGGTGGCGGCGCTGGCGGCTCTGACATGACGCATGTGAGGTGGCCCCTTTCCGGGGATGGCTGCGTTCGGGAACCGAACGGCCTCCATGACTTAATTTATGCCGTGATTTAAGAGGTGAGAGAAGGTCGCGTCAAGGTCTGGGACCGGGGTATGTTCCTGGAAGGGAAGGAGCAACATGGCCGAGCGCAACAGACGGACCGTGCGTGACCTGCGACGGGGTAACCGGGCGAGGGTATTGCAACGGTTGTATTTCGACGGCCCGCTGAGCCGTCAGGAGCTCGGACCGGTCACGGGCCTGAGTTCAGGTTCCATCAGCAACGTCGTTGCGGAACTGTCCGCCGAGGGGCTGCTGGAGGAGGCCGGCATCGTCGACTCGGACGGCGGCCGCCCCCGTACGCTGCTGCGCGTCGCCCCGGACGGCGGGCTGCTGGTCGGCATCGACATCGGCGAGACCCGGGTCCGCGTCGAGCTGTTCGACCTCTCCCTCACCGAACTGGCCCGCACCGAAAGGCTGCTGGCCCAGCACGGCTACGACGTCGACCGCATCGTCGCCCATGTCCGCACCGGCGTCGCGGACGTGCTGCGCGACGCGGGCGCCGACCCGCGCCGACTGCTCGGCATCGGCATCGGGGTCCCCGGCATCATCGAGCGCGACGGCCCCGAAGGCCCCGACGGCAGGCGCGGTGCGGTGGTGCACGGCCAGACCATCGGCTGGCGTGCGGTCCCCTTCGAGCAGCTGCTGCGCGAGGCGGTCGACGTGCCGCCCGAGGTGCCGCTCTTCATCGACAACGGGGCCAAGACGCTCGGCCAGGCCGAGATGTGGTTCGGCGGCGGCCGGGGCGCGGGCGCCGCCGCCATCGCGCTGATCGGCTCGGGCGTGGGCGCCTGCGTCGACCACGGCGACATCCTCGACGAGGACCGCACCAGCCTCGCCCTCGAATGGGGCCACACCACCGTCCAGTTGCGCGGCCGCCGGTGCCGCTGCGGCTCCATCGGCTGTCTGGAGGCGTACGCGGGCGCGGAAGCCCTGCGGGAGCGCTGGCGCGAGGCGGGCGGCCCGCTGCCCGAGCACGCCGACGACGAGACCGCGCTCGCCGCGCTGCTCGCCGCCGCCTATCCGGGGCCCGGCGGCCCCCGTCCGGACCCGGTGGCGCTCGCGCTCCTCGACGAGACGGCCGAATGCCTCGGCGCGGCCCTCGCCGACCTGATCAACCTCTTCCTGCCCGAGCGGATCCTGATCGGCGGCTGGGCGGGCCTGCTCATCGGCCCGCGCCTGCTGCCCGAGATCCGCCGGTACGCGAACGAGTACGCCCTGCGTCACGCGGCGGCCCGCACGACCATCGAGATGGGCCGCCTCGGCCCGGACGCGGTGACCGTGGGCGCGGCGACGCTCCCGCTCGCCGACTTCCTGACCCGGGGAGGCAGCCGCCCCGGGCCGGGCACGACCGGTGCGCCGACCCGTACGGCGGTCCAGGCGGTCCGGGAACGCCACCGCACGCCGTCGAGCTGAGGCCGGGGGGCCGCGCCCGTTCCGGCACCGCCCGCGAGCCCCCGGGTCCCGCCGCGCGTCATAGGCTCCGGGGCATGCACAGCACCCTGACCGAGCACGCGCGTTGCCTCTACGGAGACGAGTACCGCCCCACGCCTGCGTGCGACCTCGAGCACCGGGAGCACTTCTTCGTCGAGGAGCTGACCTTCGCGGACGCGGACGCGATCCTCGGCATGCTGCGCGAGCTGTGCCCGCACGCGGTCGACGGCCTCCTGCCGGTCTGGGTGCGCAACCTGGCCTATCGGCTGGTGCTGTTGCAGCGACCGGACGAGCCGGCGCTGATGCGGGAGGCCGCCGAGAACCTGTGGCTGCACGGGCCGGACTGGGACGACATCGCGGCAGACCTGACGAGGCGGGCCGACACACAGGGAGCGGGTTGATCACCGGGGCGTTTCCCGTCGATCAGCGTCGTGACCCGGCCGGGGCCCAGGCCGGGGCCCAGGGCCTGTCCGCTGATCTTGTGACCGCGTAACGTGCGGGCATGGCACCTTCACTTGAGCGTCCCCCCTTGCAGGCCGACGAACGCACCGCGCTCATCGGCTGGCTGGACCTCCAGCGGCAGATCCTGCGATGGAAGTGCGAGGGTCTGAGCGAGGCCGACGCGCGGCGTTCCCTCGTCCCGACCTCGCCGGCGATGACGATGGCCGGGCTGATCAGCCACATGCGGTGGGTCGAGCACACCTGGTTGGAGGTGGTCTTCCTCGGCGGCGACAAGACCCAGAACCCGTCCTTCGACGAGACGGACGAGGGCGCCGACTGGAAGGCCGACGGCGTTCCGCTGAAGCAGCTGCTCGTGGAGTACGAGGCCCAGTGTGCCCGCAGCAACGAGATCGTGGCCGCGGCCTCCCTGGACGACGTCGGCCGCCACCCCGACTTCCGCGACGGCGGCGCCAACCTCCGCTGGATACTCATCCACCTCGTCGAGGAGACCGGGCGGCATGTGGGACACGCGGACATCGTGCGGGAGCTGCTCGACGAGGTGAAGGGGTACTACTAGATCGCCCCGGCGGCATGCTGGTCAGCCCGGCGGGAGGTCGAATCGACGCTCGCCGTCGACCAGTCGATGTTCCGTCCGCCGACCAGCGCCGGTGCCGCTCGTGCACAGGCCCTAGGCCGAGCCCCGTATCACCAGCTCCGGTTCGAAGATCACCGAGGTCACCGGGCCGTCCGGCCGGGCCAGCCGGTCCAGCAGCAGGCGCGTCATCTCGGCCGCCATCCCCTCCACCGGCTGGCGGACCGTCGTCAGCGGCGGGCGGCAGGCCAGGGCCGCGCTGCTGTCGTCGAAGCCCACCACCGCCACGTCCCCCGGCACCGAGCGGCCGTGCTCCCGCAGGACATGGCAGGCCCCCAGGGCCATCAGGTCGTTGGCGGCGAAGACTCCGTCCAGGTCCGGATGTTCCGCCAGCAGCCGTTCCATCGCCGCCTCGCCGCTCTCCTGGGTGAACTGCCCCTCGACGATGGGGACGTACGGGTGCCCGTGGCGCGCCATGGTGTCCCGGAAGCCCGTCAGGCGGGCCTGGCCCGCCGGGACGTCCAGCGGGCCGCTGATCGTCGCGATCCGGCGGCAGCCCCGGCCCAGGAGGTGCTCGGCCGCCAGCCGTGCGCCGTCCTGGTGCGCCAGGTCGACATAGCTGACCGGGACCGGCCGCGCCGGGCGCGCGTACAGGACGGCCGCCAGACCGGCGTCCGCGATCAGGGCGGGCAGCGGATCCTCGGCGTGCGTCGAGACGACCAGGGCCCCGTCCGCGCTGCCCTGCCGCAGGTACGCCACCACCTCCTCGCGCGCCCGCGAGGTCTCCGCGAACATCAGCACCGGGTGCATCCCGCGCGGACGCAGGTAGTTGACCACCCCGGTCACCACCCGGCCGAAGAACGGGTCGGCGAACACCTGCGCGGTGAACGAGCCCGCGTCGCCGGACCCGCCCCCGGATCCATTCCCGCCCCCGGACCCATTCCCGTCCCTGGGCCCGTTCCCGCCCCCGGACGCCCCGCCGCCGGGGCCTTCCGGAGCCGTCTCCGGAGCCGCCTCCGGCTCGACACCCGCGCCCGAGACCACCAGAGCGACGGCATCGGCCCGCCGGGTCACCAGCGACCTGGCCGCCCGGTTGGGGGTGTAGCCCGTCACGGAGACCGCCTGGCGCACGGCCTCCTGGATCATCGGGTCCACATTGCGCACCCCGTTGATGACCCGGGACACGGTGGCGCGTGAGACGCCGGCCGCCCGCGCCACGTCCTCCAGGGTGGGTGCTCCGGCCGACCGCAGATCATCCGTCATGAGCGCCTTTATAGCACTGACGGAGAGCGCTCTCCATGGAGGCGCTGCCCGGTTGTTCCGCAGCGGTGGGTCGAACCATCGCCCGGCGGGCGGCAGTTGGGCGACACTCTTCAGGCCAGCGAACCGCCCGTCGCGTCGATCCACTGGCCCGTGACCCACCGTCCGGCGTCCGAGGCCAGGAAGGCCACCACGTCGGCGATGTCGGCCGGGGTGCCGACCTTCCCCAGGGCGGACAGGGCGGCCGCCTCGGCCCAGGCCTCGTCGCTCGCGTGCAGCCAGTCCGCGTTGACGTCGGTGTCCACGATGCCCGGCGCCACCGCGTTGACGGTGATGCCCCGGCTGCCCAGCACTTTGGAGAGATACCGGGTGAACACGTCCAGTGCGCCCTTGGACATGGCGTACGCGATCAGGTCCGGCATCATCGCCGCGTGGCTGAGGCCCGTCGAGATGTTGATGACGCGGCCGCCGTCCCGCAGTCGGTCGAGCCCCAGCTGGGTAAGGAAGAACGGCGCCTTGGCGTTGACGGTGAACAGCCGGTCGTACTCCTCCTCCTCGATCTCCGCGAACTTCTGCGACGTGCCTATCCCGGCATTGTTGACGAGGATGTCCAGGCCGTCCGCGTGTGCGTCGAAGGCGGCCCAGAGCGCGGCGGCGGCCTTCGGGGCCGCCAGCTCCGCGCCGAGCGCGAACGCCCTGCCGCCCGCCGCCTCGATGGCGGCCACGGTCTGAGCGGCCGCTGACTCATTGCTGCCGTAGTGCACGCCGACGACCGCTCCGTCTCGTCCCAGCCGTTCGGCGATCCCCCGTCCGATGCCCCTGCTGCCGCCGGTGACCAGTGCCGTCTTCCCCGTGAGCGAGCCCATGGCTCCGCCCCCCTCTTGTTTATTAGCGGTCGTTACAGAAAGGACCGTAGCACGTTCTCTAGTGGTCGCTATAGAATTGGCGCATGGCGACGAAACAGCGCGGCAGGCCACGGTCCTTCGATCGGGAGGCCGCTCTCCGGAAGGCGACACTGACCTTCTGGGAGCAGGGGTACGAGGCGACGTCGATCGCTGACCTGACGCGCGTGATGGGCATTGCGGCACCGAGCCTGTACGCCGCGTTCGGCGACAAGCGCACCCTCTTCGGAGAGGTCGTGGAGACGTACGGGGTCCTCTTCGGCGGCTTCGGCGACCGTGCCATGGCCGAGGAGCCGACCGCGCGACGCGGCGTCGCCCGGATGCTGCACGAGGCGGCGGCGGAGTACACGGCGGCCGGCCGGCCGCACGGCTGCATGGTGCTCAGTGCCGCCGAGAACTGCTCGTCGGACGAGGTGGTGGCGGCGCTGCGCGGCCAACGGGCGCGGAACGTGACGGAGTTCCAGCGGCGGATCCAGGCAGACATCGACGCGGGAGCGCTGCCCGCGGATGCCGACGCGGCGGGGCTTGCACGCTATACGGCGGCTGTCATCCAGGGGATGTCGCAGCAGGCGCGGGACGGCGCGAGCCGTGCGGAGCTCGAGACGCTCGCGGAGGTGGCCATGCGTGCCTGGCCGGAGGGGTCCCGGGAGGGCTGAACGCATCCGGGGACGAGGGAAGTTCGCGGCTTCGGCCGGAGGTGGGTCCGGCCGGACGCGGTCCCGGTCGGATCGGCGGGCATCGGATTCCGGCCACCGAGCGGCCCGGAGCGGCCGAGTATCACGTTTTGCTTGTGATCAGTCACAGCACCGACCTACGTTGCCCCTTGCGACATGTCCCAAAGCCAGTGGGGGAGCCAAGTATGGCCGCGAACGGACGGCACCGCAGGTACCAGCCCAGCCGGATCAACCGTGCCTCGCTCACGGTGACGGCGGGCGGCGCGGGCATCGCGCTCCCGCTCATCACCGCAGCCTCGGCGGGGGCCGCGCCGGTTGAGGTCTGGGAGAAGGTCGCCGCCTGTGAGTCCAGCGGCAATTGGGCCGTCAACACGGGCAACGGCTATTACGGCGGGCTGCAGTTCAGCGGCTCCACCTGGGCCGCCTTCGGCGGTGCGCAGTACGCGCCGCGCGCCGACCTCGCCACCCGGGACCAGCAGATCGCCGTCGCCGAGAAGGTCCTGGACGGCCAGGGCCCCGGCGCCTGGCCCACTTGTTCCGTACGGGCAGGGCTCACCCGGGGCGGCGACGCGCCCGCGACCGACCCGGGGGCGGGGACCGATCCGCAGAGCGCGGGCAGCCGGCCCGTCCAGGCGGCCGCGCCGCAGAGCGCGGGCAGCCGGCCCGTCCAGGCGGCCGCGCCGCAGAGCGCGCCGCCCAGACAGCCGCAGACCCGTCCCGCCGCGGCGACGCCCACCCATGTGCCGGGCAAGCGTGACTCGTACACGGTCGCGAGCGGGGATTCCCTTTCCGGGATCGCGTCCGCCCAGCGGGTCCGCGGCGGCTGGCAGGGCCTTTACGCGGCCAACCGCACGGTCGTCGGGGGCGACCCGGACCTGATCTTCCCCGGACAGCGGCTGAGCCTCGACCCGAGCCGGGCGGGGGTGAGCCCCGGGAAGGCCGGGCGGCAGACCGCCCCCAAGCCTCCGGCGGCCGCGTCCGAGGCCAAGAAGGCGGATCAGCGCAAGGCCGAGTCCAAGAAGGAAGCACCCGCGCAGGCCGCGCCGAAGAAGGAAGCCCCGAAGCAGCAACCGCCGAAGCAAGAGGCCCCGAAGCAGCAGGCTCCCAAGAAGGAAGCCCCGAAGCAGCAGGCTCCGAAGAAGGAGGCGCCGAAGAAGGCCGCTCCCAAGAAGGAGCAGCCCGCCCCGGAGCGCGCAGTGAAGCACTCCGGATTCAGCGCCCCGGTGGCCGCGGGCACCGGTACCCCCTACCGGCAGGCCGGCTCCTGGTCCAGCGGCTACCACACCGGCGTGGACTTCCCCGTGCCCACCGGGACGTCGGTGAAGTCGGTGGCCCCGGGACGCGTCGTCTCGGCCGGCTGGGCCGGAGCGTACGGCTACGAGGTCGTCGTCCGGCACAGCGACGGCAAGTACAGCCAGTACGCCCATCTCTCCGCGCTCCACGTGCGCGCGGGGCAGTCGGTCTCCGGCGGGCAGCGCATCGCCCGCTCCGGCTCCACGGGCAACAGCACGGGCCCGCACCTGCACTTCGAGATCCGCACGGGCCCCGGCTACGGGTCGGACGTCGACCCGCTCGCCTACCTCCGGGCGGGCGGCGTCAGGGTCTGAACCGTCCGTTCGGAGCGGGAGCGCCGCAGGGTGGCTCCACCGCGCCGCCGCTGCTCCGCGAGCGGGCCCGGCGCACCGAACTCCACCTGCGGCACCGCGTGCCCCGGCGGCAGGGGCGGCGACGGGTCGTGCGGCACGGGCTTGCGCCCCGGCGCGAGGCCCGCCCCGCCCGGTGACGGCGCGGCGCTTCCGCTCGGCCGCACCTCCGCGCCGGGGGCCGCGTACCCCGGACCGGCGGCCGGGGCGGCGCGCTCTTCCTCCGCGCCCGCCGCCTCGGGGTCCGTCCGCGCCTGATCGGCGTGCTCCGCGCTCAGCCGCTCCCGCGTCAGGAGGATCAGCCCGCCGGCGGCCAGGGCCCCGCAGGAAAGGGCCAGGACGGTGCCCGCGACGCCGTGGCGGAAGTGCTCGCCGAACAGGGTGATGCCGATCGCGGCGGCCACCACCGGGTTGACCACGGTCACCGTCGCGAGCGGAGCCGTCAGACCGGCGCCCCGGTAGGCCGCCTGGGACAGCAGGAGGCCCGCCGCCGCGAGCCCGGCGATCACCAGCAGCGGCGGTGCGCCCGAGCGCAGCGAACCGGATGTCCACTCCACGGCCACGGTCTTGGTGAACACCGAGGCCATACCGAACGCCACCCCCGCGCCCGTGGCCAGGACGATGCTGCGCAGGACCGGGCGGCGCAGCGTGCGGGAGAGGACGACGAGCGCGCCGACGCCACCGAACGTCACCACGGCCAGCAGCAGCTGCTCGGGACCGTTCAGCGTGTGCGGTGCGGCGTTGCCCGTCAGGGCCAGCAGTCCGCCGAGCCCGGCCGTCGCCATGAGCGCGCCGCGCCAGGCCGTGGCTCCGGCCCGGCGTCCGACGAACAGGGCCGCCATCGGCAGGGCGAAGACGATCGTCAGCGCCCCGAGCGGCTGGACCAGGCTGAGCGGACCGTAGGCGAGCGCCACCACGTGCAGGACCGCACCGATCCCGTTGAGGAGGACGGCGACCCACCACACGCCGTTGCGCAGCAGGGCGTACGAGGAGTTGTCACCGGTCGCGGCCACGCGCTCCTGGATGATCGCCCCGGCCGCGTAGGCGACCGCGGAGATCAGTGACAGCAGCACGGACAACGCAAGGGAGCTCATGTACACCACGATGTCCCGTCCGGGGCCCCACGTCGTCGTCCTTGAGACTGCACTTCGGCGTACTGCCCCAGGAGTACGCCCGTCGGACCGACGTCCTCCTCCCGACGGTAGTCCTGCCGCCCCCAGCCGTCAGAAGTTGCCGCCCGGCGGATACGGTGAGCGGCGAGGACGACACGGCCGGTGTCCGTGCGGCCGCTCGCGGGGGCGGCCCGGAGACCGGCCGGGAACCGAGGAGGGACAGGGCGTGGACCTGGGGCTACTGGCGTCGGTCGGGGGGTTCTTCGCGCTGCGGACGACCCCGGTGCCGGGTGGCGGGCACCGGCCGCTCGAGCAGGTGTACGCGGGGGAGAACGGCCTTCTCGCCGCGCGTGTCGACAAGGTCGCGTCGCGACTCGCGGCCCCCGAGCGCAGGGTCGCCGCCTCTATCGCCCAGCTCGGGCTGGCCGCCCGGCTCTGGTCCCTCGCCCTGGGCCCGGCCGCGCTCTTCGGGCGGATCCCCGCCCTGTCGCCCGGCGCCCTGCACTGGGACCCGTCGGCCACCTCGCCGGACGACCTGTGGCTCGCGGAGACGGCCGAGCTGCCCGGCACGGCGGCCCGGATCCGCGAGGAGGTCCAGTACGGGCATCTGGTCCCGCTGTCCGAGGCGTTCCGGCGCGAGGGGAACATCTCCGCGCAGTTGCTGTGGGGCAACGCGGGGTCCGCGCTCGCCGGAGCCGTACGCGAGCTCGTCGCCTTCGCGCGCGCCCACGACCGGCCGGACGTGGCCGCACGGGCCCGCGCACTGGCGGCCGAGCTCTTCGACGACGAGGCGTTGCGCGCCACCGGCTCCCCGCACGGTCCGGCGTTCCGGCGGCGCAGTTGCTGCCTGTACTGGCGCTGTCCGGGCGGCGGGCTGTGCGGGGACTGCGTGTTCGACCGGGCGCCCGGGGCGGGCGCGGGGGAACGGTAGCCGCCCCGCCGCGGCCGGGGCGGGGGAGTCAGGAAGGCAGGATCGCGTCGATGGCGTCGTCCACGCCCGGCAGGACGGGCAGCGCGCTGTCGAGGCCGATCATGTCGATCAGCCGCCGCATGAACGGGGACGGGGCGGCCAACCGCAGCCGGTGGCCGAGCGCGGTGTGTCCCTGGAGGAGCACGTTCACTGTCGTCGAGTCCGCGAAGCCGACGCCGGAGAGGTTCACGACGACCGGGCCGGAGCCGTCGTCGGCCGCCGCGCTCAGAGCGAGGCCGAGCGGCGCGACGGTGTCGATATCGAGGTCACCCGACACGGTGAGGACCAGAGCACCCCGCTCCTGTCGGGTGGTGATTCTGACGGCTCTGTCTTCGTTGGGCGTTGAAAGCACGGAAGGCACCTCGGGCGGTCGGAAGGGGGGCGGAGAGCCGTTCTGCCGGACGGGTCGGCATGGTTCCGTCCCTGGTCGCGGCGGGGTACGGGGCAACGATAGAAGTAACAGTTGCCATTTGACAACATTCTCCATCGGGTAACAATCTGGTCCCCGACGGTTGCCCGGTGGGCTGTCGCAAGGCGGAGAGCCGATGGACGCGAAAGCAGGAGCTGGATGAGGCTAGGCGCTGTCGGCGACATCATCGCGGAGTGGAGAGCCGCCCGTGTCCCTTTGCGGGGAAAGGCGCTCCGAAGCGGCGGCGTGGAAGGCCGTGAGGCCCTCGGCGAGAGCGCCGAGAGCGGCGGGATCCATCCGCTCCAGCACGGCGTTCAGTTCGCCGGCGCGCAGCGCCCGGTACTCTTCGATGAGGGCACGGCCGCGCTGACTCAGCCGCAGTTCCACCTCTCGCCGACTGGTCGGGCTGGGCGCCCGCTGAAGGAGTCCCATCGCCTCCATCCGGTCGCAGAGCCTGCTGACGGAGGGGGCACGCGAGCCCAGGGCTTCGCCCAGCGCCCGCAGATTGGTGCCTTCCTGCCTCTCGATCACGAGCAGGGCCCGAAGCTGGGAAGGCGATACGGTTCCCGAGGCGGCGGATTCCTGGCCCCGGCCCCACAGCACTTCCAGCAGCTCCGAGGCGGCGACGGCGACGGCGGACGCCTGTTCGCGACTGCTCGGGCGAAATCCTCGGTGGGGCATTCGGCCACTGTGTCACTCGTCAGGCCCGCTTGTCAGCCCGAGCCCGGCCCCTACCACGTCGCAGGACGAAGATTGCGCGAGAGACCGTGAACAGAAGAACGGACATCGAGGCCGCCGTACGGGCCGCCGCGCCGCACGCCCTGCTGGGCACCCTGCGGGACAAGCTCTGCAGCGTCTACGGGGCCCTCGCGGTGGAGCTCCACCTCGCCGACTACGGTCTGCGGGTCCTCAAATCCCTGGACCGGCCCGACGGCGAGAGCGAGCCGCTGTCCCTCCACAACAGCCCCGAGGGCCGGGCGTTCGGCAGCCAGGAGCCCCGCGAACAGCAGGTCCGGCACGACGACGCCGTGGACCATCACCTGCCCGTGACCGTACGGGGCGAACGGCTCGGGATCCTCACCGTCCGGCTGCCCCAGGCCCTGTCGACCCCAGAGCTGGTCGGCGAGCTGACCCACGTGGCGGACCTGCTGGGCCACGAGATCCTGGTCGCCGAACGGGACACCGACCTGTACCAGCGCGCCCGGCGCACCACCCGCCTCACCCTCGCCGCCGAGATGCAGTGGCAACTGCTGCCCGCCCGCGCCTGCACCGCCGCCGAGTTCGCGATCGGGGCCCAGCTGGAGCCCGCGTACGCCATCCACGGCGACAACTTCGACTGGGCCGCCGACGCCGACGAGCTGACCCTCGCGGTCACCAACGGCATGGGCGAGGGCATACAGGCCTCCCTCCTCACCAATCTCGCCGTCAACGCCCTGCGCAACGCCCGCCGCGCCGGCATCGGCATCGCGGACCAGGCGGCCCTGGCCGATCAGGCCCTCTACGACCAGCACCGCGGGGCCTCCCACGTCTCCACCCTGCTGCTCCGCTTCGAGCTGGCGACCGGCCGGGTCGGCGTCGTCGACGCGGGATCGCCCCAGCTGTGGCTGCAACGCGGCCGCACGGTCCGCCGCGTGGAGCTGGACGCTCAGCTTCCGCTCGGCATGTTCGAGGAGTCGCAGTACACGGTCCAGGAGTTCCACGTGGAGCCCGGCGACCGGCTGCTGCTGTTCAGCGACGGCGTCTACGACGCGGTGTCCCCGCTCGGCGAGGCGTACGGCGAACGCATGCTGGCCCGCGCCATCCAGTCGACGCGGCTCCTGCCGGCCGCCACCGTCCCGCGCGCGATGCTCGGCGAACTGGGGGAGTACCGGGGCACGGAGACGCCCGACGACGCGCTGGTGCTGTGCCTGGACTGGTTCGGCCGGCAGGACGGCTAGCCGCCCCCGGGGCCCTCAGGCATCGAAGGCGCGGCGGGAGGCCTCGATGTGACCGATGTGCTCATGGGTCCAGTCGCACATCACATGGACCGTCCGGCGCAGGCCCTGCCCCGGCTCGGTGAGGGTGTACTCCACCCGCGGGGGCACGGTGGGGTGCACACACCGCTCGACGAGTCCGTAGCGCTCCAGCATCCGCAGGTTCTGGGTGAGCATCTTGTGGCTGATGCCCTCGACCGCGCCCCGCAGCTCGGTGAAGCGGAGGGTGCCCTCGCCCAGGGACTCGATGATCAGGAGGGCCCACTTGTTGGCCACGTCGGAGAAGATCTCCCGCGCCAGCGAGTCCGCGCGCCGCAGATCCGCGTCCTCGGGCGAGCCGCTGAACTGCTTGGTCACCATCAGGTTCCCCCGTCACCGAAAAGTGCGTTCTTCCATGTCAGCGTTCACTCTCCTACGGTTTCCGAGTAACCACAAGTGACCGGAAATCGGCCGGTCCGGTGGAAAGCGGGGGCCACGGCCCCCCGTACGAGGAGGCGGACAGCATGGCCATCACCCTGGTCGACCCGAGCGGACTGCCGGAGATCGGCGTCTATCGGCAGGTGTCGGTCGCGACCGGATCGAAACTGGTCTTCATCGCCGGGCAGGTCGCCTGGGACGGGACGGGAGCCACCGTCGGCGCCGGCGATCTCGCCGCGCAGGTCGAACAGTGCTACGTCAACGTCGGCACGGCCCTCGCCGCGGTCGGGGGGACCTTCGACGACCTGGCGAAGCTGACCGTGTACGTCGTGGACTGGGCGCCCGAGAAGATGCCCCTGCTCCTGGAGGGCCTTTCCCGGGCCGCCGCGAGACTGGGAACCACCGCCGCACCGCCCGCCACGCTGGTGGGCGTCGCAGCCCTGGACGTCCCCGAACACCTGGTTGAGGTCGAGGCGACCGCCGTGCTCGACGCCTGAGCGGCGACCCGGACCGCGATTCGGCGGCGCACGGTCACGGGCGCCGCCGGGCTCAGGTGCTCAGCTGGAACTCCGCCCGGATCCGCTTGCCCACCGGCACCCGCTCGGCCGTGAGCCGGTCGCACAGGGCCACGACGATCTCCATGCCGTGACCGCCGAGGCGGGTCGGGTCGGGGGCGTACAGCACGGGCATCGCGGTGCTGCTGTCGTACACCGTCACGCTGATGAGCTGCGCGTTGCCCTCCAGCTCCAGGAGGTAGGGGCCGTGGCTGTAGCGGTCGGCGTTGGTGACCAGCTCGCTCACGGCCAGCATCAGGTCGCTGCGCGTGTGTTCGCCGATCGGGGCGAGGCACTCCACCGCGAGTCTCGTCAGGAACCGGTCGGCGAGCGCACGGGCCAGCGCGATGCAGCCCGGCTCGCCGTCGAAGACCTCGGCGCTGAGCAGTACCTCGGCGACAGCCAGCCCCTGACCCGGGTCTTCGGGTGGGGAGGTGACCTGTTCGTTCATGTGCTCCAGCCAGGGCGCCGCAGTGAGGTCGCAGACCTTTTCCGCCATGCGTCTACCCCTGGCGAAGGATCCCACTCCAGGAGATCCGGACCGATCCTACGCACCTCCCGGCGGCCGCACCACGGCCACGGAGAACTCCTCGATCAGGGGGTCCCCGCAGGGCCTTCGGACCGGTCGGCGCGCAGCGCGGGAGCGAGCAGCTCCGCCGTGGTGTGCGTGGGCGCCTCGGGCGCCACGGGCAGCGTGAAGTGGATGCGGGTGCCGTCGCCCGGTTCGGGTTTCAGCCAGATCCGGCCACCGTGGAACTCGATGATCTTCCGGCAGAGCGCCAGGCCGATGCCCGTGCCCCCGTAGGCGTCACGGGCGTGCAGCCGCTGGAAGATGACGAACACCTTGTCCGCGAACTCGGGCGCGATCCCGATCCCGTTGTCCGAGACGCTCAGGTGCCAGTCCTCGCCCTCGCGTACGCAGTCCAGCGAGATCCGGCACGGGACGTCCTCCCGGCGGAACTTCACCGCGTTGCCGACGAGGTTCTGCCAGACCATGGTGAGCGCGGTCGCGTCCCCGAGCTGTTCGGGCAGCGACTCCGGCCGCTCGATCACCGCCCCCGACTCCTCGATCGCCAGGGTCAGGTTGGCCAGCGCGCGGTCCAGCGCCCGGTCCAGATCGACCGGCTTCCAGCTCTCCTGCACCCGGCCCACCCGCGAGAACGTCAGCAGGTCGTGGATGAGCACCTGCATCCGCTGCGCGCCGTCCACCGCGAAGCCGATGTACTGCCTGCCCCGCTCGTCGATCTCCTCGCCGTACCGGTGCTCCAGGAGCCGGCAGAAGGAGGCGACCTTGCGCAGCGGTTCCTGGAGGTCGTGCGAGGCGACGTACGCGAACTGCTCCAGCTCCGCGTTGGAGCGGCGCAGCTCCTGCGTCTGCTCCGCGAGCAGCGCCTCGCGGTCCTGCGCCTCGGCCAGTTCGTCGGCCAGCCGCCGCCGCATGTCCTCCACCGCCCAGGCCACGGCCTGGACGTCGGACGGCCCCTTGATCTCGATGCGCGTTCCGAAAGCCCCCGACCTGACCCGGTCGGACGCGCCGCGCAGCCGGTTCAGCGGGACGCCCACCACCCGGTGGAGCAGCAGGCTCAGCGCCACCACGGTCAGGACGAACACGGTGACCAGCGCGATCAGCACCCGGTCGCGGGTGGTGCGCGCCGAGCCGAGGTCGGCCCGCGCCTGGTCGCGCGCCTCGGCCAGATGCTCCTGCTGGGTGCCGTACGCCCGCCGCAGCTGGTCGAAGTCCGCCTTGCTGCGCTGCAACTGCGCGCCGGTGGCGGCCTCGCTCGGCCCCTGCTCCCGGACCGTCCGCATCAGCGGCTCGGCCTTGCTCCGCCGCCACTGCTGCGCGGCCGTGGCGATCGCGTCGAGATCGTCGGCGTACCGGTTGTCCGGGCCCACCAGGCTCCGGACCCGAGTGAGGCGCTCCCGCTCGGCGGCCTTCCCCGCCTCGTAGGGTTCGAGGAAGGAGTCGTCGCCGGTCAGCGCGAACCCCCTGATCCCGGTCTCCTGGTCGAGCAGGGCGTTCTGGAGCTGGAAGGACGCGGACCGGGCGGGCTGGATACGGTCCACCAGATCGGTCGTCCGGTCGGAGATCCGGGCCATCACGAGCCCGCCGATCACCAGACAGCCGCAGACCACCACGATGAACCCGCCGAGCAGCAGATGGACCCAGTTCTGCACCGACAGCCGCGCCGCGAAGCCGCCGGACACCGGTTGCCCCGTCGCGTCACCGCTCATCGGATTCCGCGCCCCAACCCAGGTGCAGGACGGCGACGTCGTCCGCGAGGCCGCCGTAGGGCGCGGCCCCCTCGGTGGCCCCCGCCACCAGCGCATCGACGAATCCACGGGCCGGCAGATGCCCGTTGGCCCGTGCCATCGCGAGCAGCCCTTCCTCACCGAGGCGGCTGTCCGGTCCGTCGCGTCCCTCGAAGAGCCCGTCCGTGAAGAGCACGAGCCCCGCACCGGGCGTCAGCGGGATGTCCACCGTCGGCCACCGGCCGGCGCCGGGCAGCAGTCCGAGGGCCATGCCCCCTTCGGGCTCCACCCAGCTGACGTCCGTGCCCTGACGCAGCAGCAGGCCGGGATGGCCCGCCCGCAGGACCTGGGCGTGCCGCTGCTCGGGAGGGAACGCCAGCGAGGTGACGGTGGCGAACACATGCGAGTCCGAGCGCTCGGCGACCAGGATCTCCTCCAGCAGGGCTATCTGCTCGGGGTGGGACGTACCGCACAGCACGGCGGTACGCCAGGCCACCCGCAGACACACGCCGAGCGCCGCCTCGGCGGCCCCGTGCCCGGAGACATCGCCGATCACCGCGTGCACCGTGCCGTCCGAGGTCTGCACGACGTCGTAGAAGTCACCGCTCAGCAGCCCGTGGACCCGCCCCGGCTCATAACGGGCGCGCGCCCGGAAGCGGTCGTCCCGCAACAGGGGGACGGGCAGCAGCCCGCGCTCCAGCCGGGCGTTCTCCTGGGCGGTCAGCCGGTTGGCGCGCAGTGCGGCCGTGGCCCGTTCCACTTCCTTGCGCTGCAGGGCGTAGCGGATCGCGCGCGCCAGCACCTCGGGGTCCAGGAGGCCCTTGACCAGGTAGTCCTGGGCGCCGCCGGCGACCGCGCCGAGCCCGGTGCCGGACTCCTCCAGACCGGTGAGGACGACGATCGCGGCCTCGCTGTCGGACTCCAGGATCTGGCGCACGGCGTCCAGGCCGTGGACGTCGGGAAGATGCAGATCGAGGAGCACGCACACCGGGGTGGTGGACGCGTGCAGGAAGGCGCGCGCCTCGGCCAGGGTCTTGCACCAGGTGAGGGCGGAGTCCAGCTCACTGTCCGCGAGCATCTCCTCGACCAGCAGCGCATCACCCGCGTCGTCCTCCACGAGCAGGATCGACGCGTTCAGGTTCCACAGCAGCGCCTCGGCGGGCTGCGACGTCCCGACCTGCTGGGAGGGGATTCCGGATATGCCCACAGGGCCCGGCGACGCGACCGGGGGCGACTCGGTCAACCCCCCCACCCCCTCGTGCGACGGCGCGGATGATCCGGCCTGATCGTCAGGAAGCATAGGCGAGCGACGGGCCCCGCAGACTCACGCCTCGACGCTCATCCCCTTGCGCAGCTGCTGGACGATCCGGCTGAGCAGCCGCGACACGTGCATCTGGGACACGCCCAGCTCCGCGCCGATCTGCGACTGCGTCATCTCCGCCCCGAACCGCATCTGCACGATCCGGCGCTCCCGGTCGTCGAGCTGGTCGAGCAGCGGAGCCAGGGTGTGCAGGTTCTCGACGGTCTCCATGGCCGGGTCCGTCTCGCCGAGGACATCGGCGTACGCCCGCTGCTCCTGGCCGGAGTCACTGTCCGCGGAGGGGGTGTCGAGCGAACCGGCCGAGTAGCCGTTGGCGGCCACGAGCCCCTCGATGATCTCCTCCTCGGGGAGGTCGAGGTGGGTGGCCAGCTCCTTGACGGTGGGGTCGCGGTCGAGCTCGGCGGAGAGCTGCTCCTTCGCCTTGGCGAGGTCCACCCGCAGCTCCTGGAGCCGCCGCGGCACATGCACCGACCAGGTGGTGTCGCGGAAGAAGCGCTTGATCTCCCCGACGATGTAGGGCACGGCGAAGGTGGCGAACTCGACCTCGCGGGACAGGTCGAACCGGTCGATCGCCTTGATCAGGCCGATCGTGCCGACCTGGATGATGTCCTCGGTGTCGTCGCCGCCGCGGTTGCGGAACCTGGACGCGGCGAAGCGCACCAGGGAGAGGTTCATCTCGATCAGGGTGTTGCGCGCGTACTGGTGGTCATGGGTGCCCTCCTCCAGGACCTGGAGCCGGTCGAAGAAGATCTTCGACAGGGCCCGTGCGTCCTGCGGGGCGATCTTCCCGGCGTCCTCGACCCAGGGCAGCTCTCCGGTGACGTCCGCTGTCCGCGCACCGGTCCGGTCGTCGCTCAGCGGCGCCGTCGTCCCGGTGGCTCGCACTGACATCGCCGTCATGAGTGTCACCCTCCCTGCTGTCCAATGTGTCGGACGGTCGCCTGCCCGGTCCCCGCGAAGTCATGCGTCCTTTCTTCCGCTTCTTTTCCCCGGCCCCTCCCGCGCCGTCTCCGCCGGGGGCCGCTCGTACGCCGCTCGAACGGAGCAGTGGCCCGCGCATGGCAAACTTGGGCGGGGTGTTTCTGCCTGCGGTGATCCACGATCCGCGGCGAGAATCCGTGGCGAGAAGATGACAGAGGAACGGCAATGACGGTGACAGAGGACAGCCCGGAGCTCGCTCCCGGAATCGAGGAGTTCGGTCCCGGTATCGACCCGGAACGGCTGGCCGTCTGCCTGGGCGTGCTCGACGAACTCGACCGGATCGAGGTCGACCACCCGGACGCCATCGCGGTCCGCCGGGCCACCGCGGGGATCTACCGCACCGTGAAGCAGCGCCGCCGCCAGGAGCGCCGCGCCGCGAAGACCGCCCACGACCGGACCGTCACCGAGGCCACGGCGACCGGCTCGGCCGAGCGCATCGACGACGAGACGCAGGGCGTGCTGCCCTCCTCCTCCGCCCAGGCCGAGATCGCGGGCATCCTCCAGCGGCCCCGCTCCTGCTACATCTGCAAGACGCGTTACGTCGAGGTCGACGCCTTCTACCACCAGCTCTGCCAGTCCTGCGCCAAGGAGAACCGCTCCCGCCGCGAGGCCCGTACCGATCTGACCGGACGCCGGGCGCTGCTCACCGGCGGCCGGGCGAAGATCGGCATGTACATCGCGCTGCGGCTGCTGCGCGACGGCGCGCACACCACCATCACCACCCGCTTCCCCAGCGACGCGATCCGCCGCTTCAAGGCGATGGAGGACAGCGACGAGTGGATCCACCGGCTGAAGATCGTCGGCATCGACCTCCGCGACCCGGCCCAGGTCGTCGCGCTGGCCGACTCGGTCGCGGCCGAGGGCCCGCTCGACATCCTCATCAACAACGCCGCCCAGACCGTGCGCCGCTCCCCGGGGGCCTACAGCGAGCTGGTCAACGCCGAGTCGGCCCCGCTGCCGGCCGGTGAGCTGCCCGCCGCCGAGGTCATCGGCACCTTCGGCAGCGGCACGGTCGACCGGGTGGCCGCGCTGCCCGCCGCCCGCAAGGAGGGCCTGAGCGCCCAGGACGTCACGGACCTCGCCCTGGTCACCGGCTCGGCCTCGCCGGCCCGGATCGCCGCGGGCACCGCGATCGACGCGGGCGGCCTCGTCCCGGACCTGCACGACAGCAACAGCTGGATCCAGACGGTCGAGGAGGTCGAGCCGATCGAGCTTCTCGAGGTCCAGCTCTGCAACTCCACCGCGCCGTTCATCCTGATCAGCCGGCTGCGCCCGGCGATGGCGGCGACCGCCGCCAAGCACGCGTACGTCGTCAACGTCTCGGCGATGGAGGGCGTCTTCAGCCGCGGCTACAAGGGTGCGGGCCACCCGCACACCAACATGGCCAAGGCCGCGCTCAACATGCTGACGCGCACCAGCGCCCAGGAGATGTTCGAGAAGGACGGCATCCTGATGACGGCCGTGGACACCGGCTGGATCACCGACGAGCGTCCGCACCCGGACAAGATGCGCCTCGCCGAGGAGGGCTTCCACGCCCCCCTCGACCTGGTCGACGGCGCGGCCCGGGTCTACGACCCGATCGTGCGCGGTGAGGGCGGCGAGGCCCTCTACGGCTGCTTCCTCAAGGACTACGCCCCCGCGAACTGGTAACCCGAACGGCCCAAGCGGCCCCCCGGCCCCGGCGCGGCCACCGAAAACCCGGCCCAGGATGGTTCCTGGACCGGGTTTTTCGCTGTACCCGGTGGCCGAAAGTGACCTACCGCACACATTCTATCGAGCGCGGTGGTGCTCATTTGGTTAGGCTGAGGCGAACGGACGTCATCGAGGGGCCCACGAAGGTTCTCCGACCGTCCTGGGACACGGTCGTTAACCCGGCCGCTGTTCCGCCCCGAACCGGCGCCACCGCGACCGACATATCACCATCCCTGCCCCGCACAGGGCGGTCGCGCTCCGGCATCGGTGCCGGAGCGTCGGCGACGCCCTGGGTGACGCGACACAGAGGAGTGCGCGGTGACGACACCGGAACTGACCGAACGCGAAATGCGCCCCGCCGAACGGAGCGCGGGGCGGCCCGGCCGCCCCGAGAAGCTGCGGAACATCGAGGTCTGGGCCAGGTCCGCCCCGATCCGGCTCGCCGGATACGAGGACGACCTCGCCGAGCCGCACATCCTGCCCGGCATCGACTGACCGCCCCAGGATCGGCTAGCGCGTCCCGCGGCCCGTCCCCCCGCCCTCCCGCTCCGGCGGCAGCGGCCGGGAGACGGGCCGCAGGAATTCCCGGACATAGGTGCGGCGCCACCAGCATCCGGTGGCGCGCAGCTCCCGGAACCCGGTGAAGCGGTAGCGGAACACCCGGGCGCGGACGTGCCGGGGCGGTCCGTCGGGGAAGGGGTTGTGACCGAGCAGCCGGAGCGTGTCCCGGTCGCCGGCCAGCAGCCGCTCGGTGAACGGCCCGAACCAGGAACGCGCGTACGCGGGGGAGAGCGCGGCGAACCACATCATCCAGTCGAGCCGCAGATGGTACGGGGCGAACAGGCGCGGCAGCCGGCGCGGATCGCCCGGCTTGCCGCGGAAGCCGTACTCCCGCCACTCGGCGCCCTCGTGTGCCACCGGGTCGGCGCTGCCCTCCACCACGACCTCCAGCCGTATCCGGCTGATGGAGCCGAACGCTCCATAGGTGTTGACCAGGTGCAGGGGGTCGTAGGACCGGTTCATCGCCTGCCGTCGCGCGAGCAGATTGCGTGCCGGGCGGTAGCTGAGCACCAGCACCAGGGCGGTCACCGCGATGACCACCGCCTCGTACCAGAGGGGCGGCGCGACCTGGGCGGGCGGCGGCCCGGCCAGGGGGGTCCAGTCGATCGCGGAGAGCGCCAGCGCGATGGTCAGCCAGTTCAGCCAGGCGAAATTCCCCGACAGGACGAGCCAGAGCTGGGTCAGGACCATCAGGCCGGCGGCCGCGCTCGCCACCGGCTGCGGGGTGAACAGCAGGAAGGGGACCAGCAGTTGGGTGACGTGGTTGGCGGCGGTCTCCACCCGGTGCACGGGCCTGGGCAGATGGTGGAAGAACCAGCTCAGCGGCCCCGGCATCGGCTGCGTCTCGTGGTGGAAGTCCAGGCACGTGAGCTTTCGCCAGCACGCGTCCCCGCGCATCTTGATCAGCCCCGCGCCGAACTCCACCCGGAACAGCAGCCACCGCAGCAGCCACAGCACCAGCGCCGGCGCGGCGGTGTCCCCGGTGCCGAGGAAGACCGCCAGGAACCCCGTCTCCAGCAGCAGGGACTCCCAGCCGAATCCGTACCAGACCTGTCCCACCTGGACGATCGACAGATACAGCACCCACGGCAGCCCCCAGAGCAGCATGCCGCCCCACAGCGGCAGCAGAGCGTCGAGCCCGGCGGCCAGGGCGACGGACACGGCGCAGCCGCTCCAGGCGACGGTGGCGAAGAACCGGTCCGAGTAGTGCAGCCGGAACAGCCCCGGAGCGGCCCGCCAAGGCGTGCGCCGCAGCAGCGCGGGGACGGGCAGCATGCCGCGCTCGCCGATGAGCGCCCGGAACTGGAGCGCGGCGGAGAGGAAGGCGACCAGATAGACCACGGCCAGAGCCCGTTGGAAGATCAGCCGGCTCAGCCAGTAGCCGTCCGCGGTGAACCATTCCATCCCTGCCAGTATCGGCCAGGAGTCAGCTCGCGGCGATGATCCGGCGCAGCGTGCGGCCGAGCTTGCGGGCGTACCAGTGCTGTACGGGCGGCACCAGCGGCCCGGCGAGCCGGGTGTACCAGGAGGCGGGGCGCGAGAACGCCATCACCGTGAACCACACGGTGCCGTCGTCCGCGAGGTCCACCACGAAGCACTCCTCGCCGCGCTCCGGATGTCCGGCCAGGGTGCCGTAGGCGAAGCCGGTGCGGTTGTCCTCCCCGTACGCCGTCCAGATCACCTCGCAGGGGGCCGTGAAGCGCAGCGGCCCCAGCCCCAGGGAGACCGAGACGTTGCCGCCGGGCTCCGCGCGCCGTGCCGGGGCCTCCACCCGGGCGCCCGAG
The DNA here is from genome assembly GCF_044333935.1 of Streptomyces sp. NPDC020884. NCBI lineage: Bacteria > Bacillati > Actinomycetota > Actinomycetes > Kitasatosporales > Streptomycetaceae > Streptomyces > Streptomyces sp. NPDC020884. The sequence continues at coordinate 526,311 of NZ_JBIRRY010000004.1, forward strand.
GCGCGGTGCATCCGCCACTCGGTGATCGCCGCGCCGGCGGCGGCGAAGTCCGCCTCGCCCCGGCCGATCCGGGTGCGGTGGTGGAGGTGGTGGTAGCCCCGGGGGAGCGGGCCGAGCCGGGTGGCGCCGACCTCCGGGTAGGTGAGGGTGCTCATGCGGTCCTGCCTTCGGTGTCGGTGGGGCCTGCGGTACGGATGAGGTCGGGGGTGCGGAGGCGCCGCCAGGCCAGCAGCGAGCAGAGCGCGAAGCCCAGGGCGTTGCCGAGGCCATGGGTGGCGGCCATCCAGGTCAGGGTGGGGTGGGGCAGTCCGGTCGCCTCGCCGAGCGCCCAGCTCAGGGCGAGCAGCATCGTCGCCACCAGGACGGCGGCGGAGACGAGCAGCAGGAGCCGGGTCGTCCGGTCCCGGCCGTCGGCGTGCCCCAGACGCCAGGTGAGCAGGCCGACCGTCCACATGCCGGCGGTGAGGACGACGGCCCCGACCAGTTCGGCCCAGTCGCCGACGAAGTAGCCGGCGAGCACGAGGAGGGTGCCGAGCGGCACGCTCAGTGCGGCGAAGCGGCCTGCGGGGCCGTCCGAGACCCGGCAGACCAGGCCGGCGATCAGGGCGGCGGCGAATCCGGCGAAGTGGAAGTGCGGCACGGTCAGCGCGAGGATGCCGAGGTCGAAGCCGAACAGCTCGTGGCCCGAGCGTTCGGCGACCAGGGCGGTCGCGGCGACGGCCGGGGTGACCAGCGCGGTGAGCAGCGCGATCCCGGCGGGGTCGAGGTCCCGGCCGCGGATCGCCCGGCGCGGCGCGTGCAGGGCGAGCAGGACGGTGCCCAGGGCGTAGCAGCAGGCGAGCGCCGTGGCCGTGGCGCCGCGCGGCAGCCAGAGGGCCACCGCGCCCGGTACGGCGAAGAGGGGCCAGAGCCGGCGGATCCGGTCCAGCCCCTCCTGCTCGGCCAGCCGCAGACCCGCCGGCACGATGACGAGCATGCCCAGCATCACGATGGTGTTGACCAGTGCGGACACGACTCCCCCCTCCTCTTTGAACGTGTTCAAGTCCTCAGGAGGAGAGTAGATGGTGTCTTGAACGCGTTCAAGACCGGGGTGGCGGCCGGACGTCCGCTTGCGGGTCCGCGCCCGGTGCGGCACAGATGGTGACACCCACTCCGTTCCACCGGGACAGGCAGGAGAGCTCTGTGCGCTCACCCAGACGTATCCGGCGTACCGCGCTCGCCGCGCTGGCCGCCGGGGTGCTGCTCGCCGTCGCGGGCTGCGGCGACGGCGGCGACCGGACGGCGAAGGGCACCACGGGCACCGCGGAGGCCAAGGACGTCCTCCTCCAGGCGCTCGCGTCCCCCGGTCCCGGACCGTTCACCGCCTCCACGGCTCGGGCGGCGGCTTCCCCGTCCCCGACCGGCGCACCGGACGCCGAACCGACCTCCGCCACCCGGACGGTCCATCGGGTCTCCGGCGTCGTCCCCGGGCTCTACGGCGGCACCCGGTCCGTCGCCGCCTGCGACGTGGAGCAGCAGGCCCGCCTGCTGGGCGACGACGAGGACAAGGCGCGCGCCTTCGCGGACGCGGCCGGCGTCGAGGCCGTGCAGATCCCGGGGTACCTGAAGTCCCTCACCCCGGTCGTCCTGCGCGCCGACGCCCAGGTCACCAACCACGGCTACAGCGCCGGCTCGGCCACCGCCTTCCAGGCGGTGCTCCAGGCGGGCACCGCCGTCCTGGTCGACAGCCGGGGCATGCCCCGCGTCCGCTGCGCCTGCGGCAACCCGCTGGGCCCGCCGGTGGTCGCGGACGGGCAGGTGGCCCACCGCGGTGAGCGCTGGCCCGGCTACGACCCCGCGCGCATCGTGGCCGTCGAGCCCGGCGTCAAGGCGGCCACCAGCCTGATCATCGTGAACGCCGACGACAACACCTGGGTCGAACGGGCCATGGGCGACAGCGGCGGCCGCGACCGCGCCCCGGACGACCCGCCGCCCTTCGAACCCGACGCCGACCTGCTCTTCCCGTCGCCGGGCCGCCCCTCCGAGTCCGCACCCCCGGACTCTCCGCCGTCCGACCCGGCCCCCTCCGCCCCCGCCGAGCCGGACGGGCCGACGGACCCCGGGCCCGGGGAGTCGTCCGACGACTTCGGTGACCCGCCGCCCGAGGAGCCCTGGGAGTACGAGGAGGAGGGTGACCCGGATGTGGCGCCCGAGCCGACCCAGGTCCTCCCCGCCGAGCCGGACGAGCCTGCCGGACCCGACGGACCCGACGGGCCGGACGGGCCGGACGAGCCCATGGAGGCGGGCGTCGGCGACGTTTTCGCCGGCTGACCCGCCCGTGCGCCGGAGGTCCGCGCCTCATCGGCGGAACCCGCGCGGCACCGCCCCGGACGCCGTGTGAATCAGTCGAAGAATCAGACAAATGGTGGCAGAGTGGCCCGTATGGATGATCGGGTAGCGGGTGCCCTGTCACTCCCCGACGACTGGCCCGCCCACCCGGACCTCAGCCTCGCCCTGAACCGTATGGGCAGCTTCGACTGGGATCTGGACACCGGCCTCATGCACATGGACCAGCCCGCCCTCGCGGTGTTCGACCTGACCGTCGACGAGTACGACGGGCGGCCCGCATCGCTGGCGCCGCGCGTGCCGACGGACGAGGCCCAGCGCCTGGACGGGATGGTCTCGCACGCCCTCAAGAGCGGCCGCACCAACTACGGCGCGTACTTCCGCGTCCAGCGGCGCGACGGCTCCCTGCGCTGGACCCACACCCAGGGCTTCGTCCGCCGCGACCGGACCGGCCGCCCGCGCCGCATCATCGGGATCGTCCGCGACGCCACCCAGGAACTGGCCGACTCCACCGCCCGGCGCGAGCTGGACGAGGAGCGCCGCCGGCGCACCAGCCTGGTCGAGGGCACCACCGCCGCGCTGGCCCACGCCCGTACCGTCAAGGACGTCATCGCCGTCCTCAAGAACTCCCAGGGGCTCGCCCACCTCGGAGCCACCAGCCTGGTCATGGGCCTGCTGGAGTCCGGCCGCATCCACCTCGTGGCCGACGGCCCCGAGGGCGCGTACGTCCCCGGCACCCGCTACACCCGGGTGGACGAGCAGTACCCGATGAGCGAGGTGGTCCGCACGCTGACCCCGCGCTTCATCGAGTCCGCCGACGACTTCGCCGTCTCCTACCCGATCCTGTGGCCCGACATCAGCCACCTCGGGATCACCGCGGCCGCCTACCTGCCGCTGATCGCCCAGGCCCGCCCGATCGGCGCACTGGGCCTCCTCTACCGGGACAAGGCGGGCTTCACCGCCGACGAGCGCAACCTGCTGATGGCGCTCGGCACCTCGATCGCCCAGAGCCTCCAGCGCGCGATGCTCTACGAACAGGAACACGACCTCGCCGAGGGGCTCCAGCAGGCGATGCTGCCGCGCCGGATCCCCGCCGTGCCGGGCGCGCAGGTCGCCGTCCGCTACCGCTCGGCCCGCCTCGGCCGGGACATCGGAGGCGACTGGTACGACCTGATCCCGCTGCCCGGCGGCCGGGTCGGCGCGGTCATCGGGGACGTCCAGGGACACGACACCCACGCCGCCGCCGTCATGGGGCAGCTCAGGATCGTCCTGCGCGCGTACGCAGCCGAGGGGCACAGCCCCGCCACGGTCATGGCGCGCGCCTCCGTCTTCCTCCACGAGCTGGACACCGACCGCTTCGCCACCTGCACCTACGCCGAGGTCGACCTCACCACCGGCGTCGTCCAGGTGGTCCGCGCCGGGCACGTCGACCCGCTGGTACGGGACGTGGACGGGAGCTGCCGCAGGATGTCGGCCGAGGGCGGCCTGCCGCTGGGCCTCTCGGCGGAGTTCGGCCGCCTGGAGTACCCGGTCGGCACGGCCGAGCTGGACCCCGGCCAGACGATGATCCTGTTCACCGACGGCCTCGTCGAGCTGCCGGGCGCCGACCTCGACGAAGGCATGCAGCTGCTCACCACGCTCGTCACCAACGGACCCCAGGACCTGCAGAAACTGGCCGACCAGCTCTGCGACGCCGTCGACGGGCGCGGCGGCCAGGACGACGTCGCGGTCCTGCTGCTGCGCCGCCGGGCCGCGCACGCCCCGCAGCCGGGCGGCCGGCTCCAGCAGCACGTCGCCCAGAACGACCCCGAGGCGCTGAGCTCGTCCCGGCACATGATCCGGGCGGCCGTCCGGGCCTGGGGGGCGAAGGACCGGGCCGACGAGATCGAGCTCGCCGCCGACGAGCTGATCACCAACGCGCTCATGCACACCGACGGCGGCGCCGTCGTGACGATCCGGGTGCTCGCCGGATCCGAGCGACGCCTGCGCGTCGACGTCGAGGACCGCTCCAGCGCACTGCCCCGCCGCCGGGACGCCGGGGAGTCCGGGGTGTCCGGGCGCGGCCTCATGCTGGTCGACCGGCTGGCCGACGTCTGGGGCGTGGAGTCCCGGGGCAGCGGCAAATGCGTGTGGTGCGAGTTCCTCATCCCGGCGCGCACGTGACCGCACATGACCGTACGTGACATGTCTGTGCTTGACCGTGACCGGTCGCGGGGATTGACTGCGGGGGACCGGCCGCCCCCGGCCCCGCCGCCTTCGACGACATGAGGTCCCCGTTGGGTACCGAGCTTCTCGCCCCGCTCGATCTGGCTTTCTGGCACCTCGAATCGGACGCCCACCCGATGCACCTGGGCGCGCTCGCCGTCTTCGCCCCGTCTCCCGGCGTCGGCCCCGCCCGGATCCTCGAGCTGCTCGGGACCCGCGCCGCCGCGATCCCCCGGCTGCGCATGTGCGTGCGGGACGTCCTGCTGCCGGTCGGCGGGAAGGCCTGGACGGTGGACAAGGACTTCGACGTGCACCGGCACGTCGAACGCGTCGTCGTGGCCGACGGCGACTTCATGACGGAGGCCACCCGGCTGGCCGGCGAACTGATGGAGCGGCCGCTCGGACGCGGACGGCCGCCCTGGCGGATGTACCTCATCGGCGGCGCGGTCGGCGGGCCCTTCGCCGTCCTGGTCAAGCTGCATCACGCCCTGGCCGACGGCATGCGGGCGGTCGCCATCGGGGCCGGGATCTTCGACGAGATCGCCGCCGTCACCAGCGCCCGCGCCGCTGTCCGGGGCCGCCCCGCCGTCCCGCCCCGCTCCTGGCTGCCCGACCCCCGTGAGATGGCGGGCATGGCGCTCGGACGGATCGGCGAGGTCGGCCGGGCGCTCGGGGTGGGAGCCTCCGTCGTCCGCGCCGGCCGCCTCGACCTGCGCTCCACGACCGCCTTCGCCGCACCCTCCAGCGGCACCAGACGGCTGGCCACCGCCGACCTCGACGCCGGGGACCTCCAGCGGATCCGGCGGGCCGAGGGCGGCACCGCCAACGACATCCTCCTCGCCGTGGTCGCCGGGGCGCTGCGCCGCTGGATGGCCGAGCGCGGCGAGCCGCTGACCGCCGCCGACCCGCGCGCCCTGGTCCCCGTCTCCCGGCGCCGGCCCCGTGGGCCCTCGGCCACCGGCAACCGTCTCTCCGCCTATCTGCTCGGCCTGCCGGTCACCACGGCCGACCCGCGCGAGCGGCTCCGGGCGGTCCGGACGGCGATGGACCGCAACAAGGCGGCCGGCCCCCTGAAGGGCGCCGGGGCCGTCGCCGTACTCGCCGACCAACTGCCGCCGCTGGCACACCGGTTCGGCGCACCACTGGCGGCGAACGCCGCCCGCATGCTGTTCGACGTACTGGTCACCAGCGTGCCGCTGCCCCGCTCCGCGCTCTCGCTCGGCGGCTGCCCGCTGACCGCCCTCTACCCCATGGCGCCGCTCGCCCGGGGCCAGTCCCTGGCCGTCGCCCTGTCCACCTACGGCGGGCGGGTGCACGTGGGTCTGGTGGCCGACGGCAAGGCACTGCCCGACCTCGACCGGCTCGCCGCGGCGGTCCGGGAGGAGTTCGCGGAGGTGTACGCGGTCATCACCGGCACGGACCGCGCGCCGGTGTCCTGACAGGCAGCCGCCCACCGGCTGCGGCAGTCTTGAGCCATGCCCGAACTGCCCGAAGTCGAAGCCCTGCGGGTCTTCCTCGACGACCACCTGGTCGGCAGGGAGATCGCCCGGGTCCTCCCGCTGGCGATCAGCGTCCTGAAGACGTACGACCCGCCGCTCACCGCCCTGGAGGGCCAGGCCGTCGCCTCGGTCGCCCGGCACGGCAAGTTCCTCGACATCGAGGCGGGCGGACTCCACCTGTGCACCCATCTCGCACGGGCCGGCTGGCTCCACTGGAAGGACTCCTTCCCCGCCGCCCCGCCCCGCCCCGGCAAGGGGCCCCTCGCCCTGCGCCTGGTGACCGCGGACGGCGACGGCTTCGACCTGACCGAGATGGGCACCAGGAAGCGCCTCTCGGTCCACCTCGTCCACGACCCGATGGACGTCCCCGGCATCGCCCGCCTGGGCCCCGACCCGCTCGCCGACGCCTTCGACCGCGACGCCTTCGCCGCGCTGCTCGCCGGTGAGCGCCGCCAGATCAAGGGCGCGCTGCGCGACCAGTCGCTCATAGCGGGCATCGGCAACGCCTACAGTGACGAGATCCTGCACGTCGCGAAGATGTCCCCGTTCAAACGGACCGCCGACCTCGGCGAGGACGACGTCACCCGCCTGCACACCGCGCTGCGCACCACGCTGAAGGACGCCGTGGCCCGCTCCAGCGGGGTGGCGGCCGGGAAGCTGAAGGCCGAGAAGAAGAGCGGGATGCGCGTCCACGGGCGTACCGGAGAGCCCTGCCCGGTCTGTGGGGACACCGTCCTGGAGGTCTCCTTCAGCGACTCCTCGCTCCAGTACTGCCCGACCTGCCAGACCGGCGGCAGACCGCTGGCCGACCGGAGGCTCTCGAAGTTCCTGAAGTGACCAGGGGACCGGCGTCCCCGAAGCGGACCCCGGGACCGGCTGCTCACCGCGTCACCGTCACCAGCCGCCGCCCGTCCGCCGTCCGCACCTCGAAGTGGTCGATCCCCTCCGGCCGCAGCGCCGCCCCGCCCGACACCTCCACCGGACCGCGCCCCGCGCCCCCGGCCGACCAGCTGCCCACCGTCTCCTCACTGCCGTCCCGGCCCACCGCGATCAGCGCGCACACCCCCTCCACGGGAACCCGCGCCACCTCCAGCGCCACCGCCGTCCCCCACTCGTGCCCCGCCGCCGTCACCACCGCGGCGACCCCCGACGCCCCGTCCGTCCCCGACCACCTCTGCACACCCGCCCCGTCGACCGGCCCACCGGCGAATCCGGCCACCAGCGCGGGACCGCCCACCGCCAGCACGACCGCGGCCGCCACCAGCGCAAGCCGCCGCCGCCCCGCCCTGCGCCGCCCCGATGCCACCGCGCCCGCCAGGCGTTCGGCGAGACCGGGCCCCGGCTCCACCGGCGGCCCCGCCACCGCCAGACCGGCCCGTATCCCGGCGAACTCCCGGGCCCGCACACGGCACCCGGGACAGTCCGCCAGATGCTCCTCGAACCGGAAGGCATCGGTACTCCCGAGCACACCCAGGGCATAGGCCCCCACCCGGATGTGGGGTTCGGTCGTCTGCATGTACTGCGGTACGGGAACAAGCCACGCATCACTCAAGCCATCGGCCTCCACACGCCCTAAACTCCGGCCTCATGCTGCGCGTACTCGCCGTCGACGACGAACAACCCGCCCTGGAGGAACTCCTCTACCTCCTGCGCGCCGACCCCCGTGTCCGCAGCGCCGAGGGCGCCACGGGGGCGACCGAGGCACTGCGCCGCATCGGCGGCGCGGTGGACGCGGGCCCCGACGACCCGTCCGCGATCGACGTGGTCTTCCTCGACATCCACATGGCCGGCCTCACCGGCCTCGACGTCGCCCAGCTCCTCGCCGGATTCGCCGCACCCCCGCTCATCGTCTTCGTCACCGCGCACGAGGGCTTCGCCGTCCACGCCTTCGACCTCAAGGCCGTCGACTACGTCCTCAAACCGGTCCGCCGCGAACGCCTGGCCGAAGCCGTCCGCCGGGTCGCCGAACAGGTGGGGGACCGGTCCGCACCCGTCCACGACAGCGCGGGCGACCAGATCCCGGTCGAGCTCGGCGGCGTCATCCGCTTCATCCCCATCGACGAGATCGCGTACGCCGAGGCACAGGGCGACTACGCGCGACTGCACACCTCCACCGGCAGCCACCTCGTCCGCATCCCGCTCACCACCCTCGAGGAGCGCTGGCGCTCCCGCGGCTTCGTCCGGATCCACCGCCGCCACCTCGTGGCGCTGGGCCGGATCGACGAACTGCGCCTGGACGCGGGCAGCATGAGCGTGCGCATCGGAGAGGCCGAGCTCGCCGTCAGCCGCCGCCACACCCGCGCCCTGCGCGACCTCCTGATGCGCCAGGGCGGCCGCTGACCTGGGGCCCTTCCCAGCACGGCCCGCCGACGCCTACACTCCGGGCGCATGTCCGCAGAGCCATCGCCCCGGCGCGAAGTGGTCACGGGGGAGCCGCGGCGGGTGCGCCCGCTGCCCCGTTATCGCACCCAGTCGGAGATCGACGAGCAGACCGCCCTCGGCGGCGCCTATGTGCGCTCGCTGATGCGCGGCCAACTGCGCGCCGGGCTCACCGTCTTCGGCGTCCTCGCGCTCGTCGCGGGCACCCTGCCGATCCTCTTCGCCGCGCTGAACAGCTCCGCCCTGGTCTGGGCGGTGCTCGGCTTCGCCACCTACCCGCCGCTCACCCTGGCCGCCTGGTGGTACGTCCGCAGGGCCGAACGCAACGAACGCGACTTCGCCCGGCTGGTGGAGGGCCGCCCCACCCCGTGAGCACCCCCGACCACATGGCGTCCTGGGTGGCGGTCGCGCTCGTCGTCCTCGCCACCGTCCTCGTCGGCGGCTTCGGCCTGCGCATCTCGCGTACGACCTCCGACTTCTACGTCGCCTCCCGCACCGTGCGGCCCCGCCTCAACGCCGCCGCGATCAGCGGTGAATACCTCTCGGCGGCCTCCTTCCTCGGTGTCGCCGGGCTCGTCCTCGTCCACGGCCCCGACATGCTCTGGTACCCGGTCGGCTACACCGCCGGATACCTGGTGCTCCTGGTCTTCGTCGCCGCACCGCTGCGCCGTTCGGGGGCGTACACCCTGCCGGACTTCGCCGAGGGCCGGCTCGAATCGCGCCAGGTCCGCCGGCTGGTCAGCGCGCTCGTGGTGGGGGCCGGCTGGCTCTACCTCGTACCGCAGCTCCAGGGCGCCGGACTCACCCTCAAGATCCTCACCGGCGCGCCGGGCTGGCTGGGCGACGTGCTCGTCGCCACCGTCGTGACCGCGGCCGTCGCCGCGGGCGGCATGCGCTCCATCACCTTCGTCCAGGTCTTCCAGTACTGGCTGAAGCTCACCGCCCTCCTGGTCCCCGCCCTCTTCCTGGTGCTCGCCTGGCAGGGCGACGGCCGGCCCCGGGTCAGCTTCGACGACCAGCTCGCCGTCTTCCGCGCCGACCACCCGCTGTACGCCACCTACGGGCTGATCGTGGCGACCTTCCTCGGCACCATGGGCCTGCCCCATGTCGTCGTCCGCTTCTACACCAGCCCCAACGGCCGCGACGCCCGCCGCACCACCGTCGCCGTCCTCGCCCTGGTCGGCCTCTTCTACCTGCTGCCGCCGATCTACGGGGCGCTCGGCCGGCTCTACACCCCCGAACTGCGGTACGGGGGAGACGCGGACGCCGCCGTCCTGCTGCTGCCCGCCCGGGTCATCGGCGGCCTAGGCGGCGACCTCCTCGGGGCGCTGATCGCCGGCGGGGCCTTCGCCGCGTTCCTGTCCACCGCGTCCGGGCTCACCATGGCCGTCGCCGGCGTCATCACCCAGGACGTCCTGCCCTCGCGCGGAGTACGCCACTTCCGGCTCGCCACCGTCCTCGCCATCGCCGTACCGCTGGCCGGGTCCCTGCTGGTGAGCCGGGTGCCGGTCGCCGACGCGGTCGGCATGGCCTTCGCCGTCTCCGCCTCCTCCTTCTGCCCGCTGCTCATCCTCGGCATCTGGTGGCGGCGGCTCACCCCGCCCGGGGCCGTCGCGGGCCTCCTGCTGGGCGGCGGCTCCGCGCTGGTCGCGGTGGCCATCACGGTCAGCGGGGCCGTGCGCCCGCCGGGCTGGCCGCACGCCCTGCTCGCCTGGCCCGCCGTCTGGTCCGTCCCCGTGGGGTTCCTCGCGATGATCCTCGTCTCGCTCGCCACACCGGGGCGGATACCCCCGGGCACCAACGCCGCCATGAGCCGCTTCCACCTCCCCGAAACGCTGACGTCGGCGCGCGGCGCGGGGAGGGAACGATGACCGGGGCCGGGATCGCCGTCCTCGTCGTGATGATCGCGCTGCTGCTCGGCACCGGCTTCTGGCTGGGCCGCCGCACTGCCCGCCCGCTGCGCCCCAGCGACGTCGGCACCCCCGTCGAGCACGCCACCTTCGAGACCCTGCACACCGCGTCGCTGGCCGCCCCGCCGCTGCGGGCCGGCCTCACCGAGGAGAGCGCCCGGCGCGCCGCCCGCCGGCTGCGCTCCCTGCTCGGCACCGACGCCCTCTGCCTCACCGACCGGGACCGGGTGCTGGCCTGGGACGGCGCCGGGCAGCACCACGGCAAGAACGTGATGGAGCACCTGAAGGTGCTGCTCGACAACGGCCGCGGCACCGCCTTCGACAGCGGCTGCGCCGACCTCGACTGCCCGCTGCGCTGGGCCGTCGCCGTTCCGCTCACCGTCGAGAACCGGGTCCTGGGCGCGCTCGTCGCCTACGCCCCGCGCGAATCCGCGGTGCTGGCCCGTGCCGCGGGGGAGGTGGCGCGCTGGGTCTGCGTCCAGTTGGAACTGGCCGAGCTCGACCGCTCCCGCACCCAGCTCATCGAGGCCGAGATCAAGGCCCTGCGGGCGCAGATCTCCCCGCACTTCATCTTCAACTCGCTCGCCGCCATCGCCTCGTTCGTCCGGACCGATCCCGAGCAGGCCCGCGAACTGCTCCTGGAATTCGCCGACTTCACCCGCTACTCGTTCCGCCGGCACGGGGAGTTCACCACCCTGGCGGACGAACTGCACTCCATCGACCAGTATCTGGCCCTGGTGCGCGCCCGCTTCGGTGAACGCCTCGCCGTGACCCTGCAGGTCGCCCCGGAGGTGCTGCCGGTCGCGCTGCCGTTCCTGTGCCTCCAGCCGCTCGTGGAGAACGCCGTCAAGCACGGCCTCGAAGGGGCGGCCACCCGCAGCCGCATCACCATCAGCGCCCTGGACGCCGGCTCGGAGGCCGAGGTGGTCATCGAGGACGACGGGACCGGTATGGACCCCGAACGACTGCGGCAGATCCTGCGCGGCGAAGGCGGCCCGTCCACCGGCATCGGCCTGCTCAACGTGGACGAGCGGCTGCGCCAGGTCTACGGCGACGACTACGGCCTCGTGATCGAGACCGGTGTCGGGGCGGGCATGAGGATCACGGTCCGGCTGCCCAAGTACCGCGCCGGGGTGCACGGTTCCTGAGCCCCGGCCTTCGGTGCGGGTCAAGCCCGCTCGTCACGGGTGAAACCCGGCCGTCAGCACAGGTGAACGGCCAGGTGCCCGAGCGGCAGCCCCAACTGCCACGCAGGCGTCCAGATGCGGACCTCCTGGTCACCCGTCGACTCGGCCGCGGGCTCCCAGGGCGCGGGGCCGATCGCGTCCAGGTCCGCCGCGAGCAGTTCGGTCTCCCGCAGCCAGCGCCAGGCCGCCCGAGCCAGCGCCAGGTCGGGGTCGCGGGGGGCGGCGCGCAGCTCCGCCTCCGCCAGCCGCTCGCCGATCCAGCTGCGCCAGGTGCACCCGTACGCCGTGAGCAGCCGCAGTTCGTCGACCCGCGGTTCGGGCAGGGCCCGGGGGGCGGGAGCGTCCCGGAGGAATTCGCAGAGGAACATCGTCAGGGCGAGCGCGTCGCGCCCCGCCCGGAACTCCAGGGTCGTCGGCTCCATCAGATCGCCGGTCCGCAACAGCTCGTCGGCGATGTACTCGGTGGACAGCCAGGTCATCGGTACCTGGGGCCCGTTCCCACCGGTCCCATCCATATCCTCGGGACGCATCCCGTCTCGCCTCTTTCCTTGCTCGGTACCGGGCTTCACGCAGCATTGAACCGGGGGCGGGTGCCCCGCGTGGGCAGAAGAGGAGGATCGCCCAGGAGATGCGAGGCTGTGAATGAGTGCCGACCCGGGCGACGACCCGCATGTGCGCCTGCTGCTGGGCGCGTACGTGCTGGACGCTCTGGACGCCGAGGAGACGTGCCGGGTCGCCCGCCATCTCCGGGGCTGCGACGCCTGCGCCCGGGTCTACGTGGAGGTGGCCGAGGCCTCCGCCCTGCTGCCGCTGCTCCGGCCGGAGGACCTGCGGGAGTAGCCGGGCAGCGTACGGGCGAGGACCCGCAGGGCGTAGTACGAACGGGACTTGACGGTTCCGGCGGGGATGCCGAGCGCCGTGGCGGTCTCGCCGACGCTCAGCCCGCGGAAGTAGATCTGCACCAGCACCGCACGGTGCTCGGGGCTGAGGGTGCGGACCGCCTCGCGGACGTCCAGGGCGCGGACGGCCGAGTCCGCGGTGTCCAGGGCGGCCGGGGTGCTCTCCAGCACCGTGTCGCTGACCTCGAGGGGCCTGGCCTGGCGGGAGCGCCGCGCGTCGATGGCGAGACGGCGGCCGACGGTGAACAGCCACGGCCGCATCGACTCGTAGGGCGCGTCGAAGGCCTCGGGGTGCTGCCAGGCGCGTACGAGGGTCTCCTGCACCAGGTCCTCGGCCCGCTGCCGGTCGCCGAAGGTCAGCCCGAGGAGGAAGTGGAACAGCGCGGGGCCGTGATCCCGCTGCAACTCCGCGATGGCCCGCTCATCGGTCGTCGTCGTGGTCTTCATGGACGTCCTCTCCCGCCGAGGCCCCTGACGGCCTCGTTGCCGACTGGCGTATACGAACGCATTCGGCGGCGTGGGAACAGGCGGTGCGCCGAGGCGTGCGACGAGCGGTCGCTCAGTGCGGCGAATGGTGCGGTGAACGGTCGAGGGGCCGTCGGGGTCGGCCGGTACGACCAGTTCAGCTAGGTATGCGGCAATGCTCCTTGCTTATCCGGTATGACAATCTGTGTAGTCGGATGGTCGTAATCATCCGAACATGGAGTCGAGCAGATGACGCAGCGCATCCGACCGGGCACCGTGACCGCCATCGCCCTCCTGCTCGCCGCGGCCACCGGCTGCACCGGGCAGCAGCCCCCGGACCCCGTGCCGAGCGGACCGCCCGCCGCCCGGGGCGCGGGCGGCCAGGACGCCGACGGGCCCCGCCCGTTCACGCTTCTCGCCGCGGGTGACGTCCTGCCGCACTCCTCCGTCATCGACCGGGCCGCCGTCGACGCGGGCGGCGGGGGCTACGACTTCGCCCCGATGCTGGCCGGCGTCGCCCCGGTCGTCTCCGCCGCCGACCTGGCCTTCTGCCATATGGAGACCGTGTACGGCAAGGACGGCGGCCCCTACACCGGATACCCGAGCTTCAAGTCGCCGCCGGAGGTCGCCACCGCTCTGCGCGCCACCGGGTTCGACTCCTGCTCCACCGCCTCCAACCACACGCTCGACGACGGGGCCGAGGGGGTCTCGCGCACGCTCGGAGCGCTGGACGAGGCGGGCATCCGGCACGCCGGCTCCGCCCGCACCGCCGCCGAGGCCGCCCGCCCCACGATCCTGCCCGCCGGGCCGGGCAAGAACGCGGCGAAGGTCGCCCACCTCGCGTACACCTACGGAACCAACGACATCCCGCTGCCCGCCGGCCGGCCCTGGACGGTCGACGTCACCGACGAGCGGAAGATCATCGAAGAGGCCAGGGCGGCCCGCCGCGCCGGTGCCGACGTCGTCGTCCTCTCCGCCCATTGGGGCACCGAATGGCAGGACGAGCCCGATACGAAGCAACTGGAGCTGGCCCGCCGGCTCACCGCCTCCGCCGACCGGGGCCGCCCCGACATCGACCTGATCATCGGCACGCATGCCCATGTGCCGCAGGCGTACGAGAAGGTCAACGGCACCTGGGTCGTCTACGGCATGGGCGACCAGATCGCCGGAGCGATGATCAACTACGAGGGGGCCCAGGACCCGCGCGGCAACCAGAGCTCGATGGGCCGCTTCACCTTCGCGCCGCCCGCGAAACCCGGCGAGCGCTGGGCGGTGAAGAAGGCGGAGTTCGTCCCGCAGTGGTACGACACCGTCTCCGGACGAGCCGTCAACCTCAACGCCTCCCTCGACGACGGGGCCGAGCACCTCCGCGAGGTCCGCGACCGCATCCGCGCGATCGTCCTCGGCCGGGGAGCGGAGGGCGACGGCCTCCTCATGGGCAAGTAGCCCCCCCCGCGCGGCAGGCGGGGGTGCGACGGCGGGCCCTACGGCACCACGGTGACCGGCCAGCGCCCCGCCTTCACCAGGCGTACCGCCACCGAACCGACGAAGCGGTGCCCGGCCGACTCCGAGGCCCCGACCACCACCGCGTCCGCCTTCAGCTCGTCGGCCGCCGTGACCAGGCCGTTGTAGGGGTCGCCCCGGAACGTGTGGAACTCCCAGCGCATGTTCCAGGCATCGCTGAAGCGCTCGGTCGCCGCTCTGATCTCGGTGACCAGGTCCTCGGCGACCTCGCCCGTGGTGTCGCCCACCGGCACGCCCAGCGCGGCGCCCGCGGCCAGCACCGGCTGGACGTACACCAGGGCCAGCATGGCGTTCTGCCGACGGGCGAGTCCGGCGGCGTAGGCCGCCGCGCGCATCGAGGAGTCGGAGCCGTCGAGCCCCGCGACGATCACCTTGGGACCGTCCGTGCCGCGTTCGAACTGATGAGGCTGCTGCTCTGTCACGGCTCCGAGGCTATCGGCTCGTCCCGGGAGGGAGAGGCCGGGCCGTCGACGGGATCCGGTGGAGATGAACATACTGCGTCGATCGGGTACAAAACGGTCGGCGCCCGGTGTCGACGGCCGGAGCGGACGTCCGGCCGTGCGAGCAGTTGGCCATGAGAAGTGATCACACCGGACCCGAGCGACGCACCCTGCTGAGGGTCGCCCTCGGCCTCGGAGCCGCCACCGCCGTGCACCTGATCGCCGCCGATCCGGCGTCGACCCCCAGCCGCCCCGCACCCGCCGCCGGCCCGCCGCCCGCCGCGGCCGCGGGCCCCCCGGCCACCGTCCGGGGCCGGCCCTCCCCGTACCGGCTCGACCCCATGACCGCGAACACCCCGCCCCGGTTCAGACCGGCCCGGCCGCCCGTGCGCACCCGGCCCTTCGAGCACCTCCCCGACCTCGGGCACTCGATGGTCCTCAGCTTCGACGACGGCCCCGACCCGCTCTACACCCCGGACATCCTGGCCACCCTGCGCGCGCACCGGGTCCGCGCGATGTTCTTCGTCTGCGGCGAGATGGCCGAGGGGAACCCGGACCTGCTGCGCGAGATGGCGGACGACGGGCATGTGGTGGGCAACCACTCCTGGTCCCACCCGCTGATCCCGAAGCTCTCCCGCCCCGCGATCCGCGACGAGCTGGGGCGTACCAGCGAGGTGGTGGACCGGGCGCTCGGGGCCGCGCCGCTGTGGTACCGCGCCCCCTACGGCGCGTGGAACCGCAACTCCTTCGAGATCGGCGCCGAGTTGGGCATGGAGCCCATGGCCTGGACCGTGGACACGCTCGACTGGAAGACGCCGGGCACCGGCGCGATCGTCCGCCGGGTGCTGGACGGGGCGGCCCCCGGCGTGGTCGTCCTCTCGCACGACGCGGGCGGTGACCGCTCGCAGAGCGTCGCGGCCCTGCGCCGCTATCTCCCCCGGCTGCTGGACTCCGGCTACCGCATCACGGTGCCGCACCGCGTCTGAGCCGAGCGGTGCGCGCGCAGCGCTGTGCCCCCGGCGGTCCGCCGGGGGCACAGCCGGGTGGGGTGCGTCGCCGTCAGCGGGTGTCGACCAGTCGGGCGAAGACCACCACGTTGCCGTCGTAGCCGCCCGCCTTCGAGTACCCCCCGCCGCAGGTGATGACCCGCAGCTCCGCGTGGCCGGTGTCGCCGTAGACCCGGGGGCCGGGGAAGTCGTTCTTGGAGAAGACCTCCACCCCGTACACCTCGAAGATCCCGACCCGGCCGTCGTAGCGGGTGACTTCGACGCGGTGCCCCTTCTGGAGAGAGCCGAGACCGTAGAAGACGGCGGGCCCGGAGTTGTTGTCGACATGGCCCACGACCACCGCGGTGCCGCGCTGGCCCGGGGCGATGCCGTTCTGGTACCAGCCGGCGAGGTTGGGGTCCTCGGCGGGCGGGGCGTCGATCCAGCCGTTGGCGTCCAGGTTGACGTCGATGATCGGGGCGTCCACGTTGATGGACGAGATCTTCACCCGGGAGGCCGGGGCGTACGGCAGCTGCTGCACCGGCTCGCCCTCCACCGGCGGCCCCGCGGTGTCCTTGCCCAGGTCCAGCGAGGCGGCCGCAGCGGGCTGTGGTGGCCCCGCCTCCCCGAACTCCGTGCCGTTGCGCATGAGGGCGAGGCCGCTGAGCATCACCAGGGCGACCGCACCCCATGGCACACGTCTGGTCCGCTCGGCGCCAGCGTAGTCCCGGCCCATGGTTCTCCCTTCGTCGCGACGCTTGAACGCTAAGCGCGCGGCGTCCGGGCGGCGATCAGAGAGGGGCGAACGGGTGGCGGCGGGGGCCGGGGTCTCCCGGGTGACTGCCCATCGGAGTAATGAGCAGATAAAAGTTCTGACGGTCTGTGACCTGCGGCTCCGTCAGGTTCGAGGGTTTTCGTACGGCGTGTCGCATCACCGGGGTGGAGCAATGCCGAAGTGCGAGTCACGGACCGACTGGTGAGTGTTCGTCATGGGAGGCGTCTTCGTCGATCCAGCCCGGGGGACCAGCCCCCGGGGGCGTTTCCCGATGGAGGTTCACACGATGCGTGCTTCACGCGCTCTCGCGGTCACCGCGACCGCTTTCGCGGCCGTCGGGCTCGCGGCCCCCATGGCCGCCGCCACCAATGGTCCGAGCAACATCACCGTCAACCCGTACTCGGTCCACCAGGGCGCGACCATGAAGGTCACCGCGCAGGGCTGCGGTCACGGCGGCAAGGTCTGGTCGAACGCGTTCCCGACGACCGAGCTCTCCGCGGGCGGCACCGGGTACGCGAAGGCGCACATCCGTCACAACGCCACGCCGGGGCACTACAACCTCTCGGTGAAGTGCAACGACAACGAGCGGATCGAGACGCACAAGTTCACCGTGCTCGCCGGCAACGGCGCGCAGGGCGGGCTCGGCGGCTCGATGGGTCCGAGCTCCGTGGAGATGCAGGTCGGCGGCGGTCTGGTGGCCGCTGCGGCCGTCGGCGGCGCGGTCTTCCTCGTCCGGCGTCGGCGGACGAGCCATGCGGCGTTCTAAGGCGTCCCACCTTTCGCCCGGCCCGATACGCCCGTCGCCCCGAGTCCTGGATCAGGACCCGGGGCGACTGTCGTGCGGCGCACGTCGCGCGGTCAGTGGCGACGGTCGGCGGTGCGGCGACGCGCGAAGTAGAGGGCGCCCGAAGCGGCCGCGATCACCAGGGCCGCTCCGGCGGCGACCTCCACCGTGTCGGTGGTGCCGGAGCTTCCGCCGAGGCCGCCGCGCACCCCGCCCGGCACGAGGGCCGTCGAACTGGCGGTCGGGACCGTCGTGGGTGTCGGGGTGGGGGTGCTCGTGGCGCCGCCGGTGATGGTCAGGTTGACGTTCCGGGAGGTGCCGGTGGAGCCGCACGCGAACGTCACCGCGTAGACGGCGCCGCGGCGGGCGTCCGTGTCGACGGTGGCGGTGGCCGTCGTGCTGCCGCTCGGGATGGTGGTGGTGTCGAAGATGCCCGAGGAGACGGTCGTCTCGCCCGTGCAGCCGCCGGCTCCGAGGGTGACCCGGCCGCCCGGTGCGATGACCGACGGGGAGATCGTCGGATTGAACGTGCTGGTGGCCCCGTCCGGCGCGGCGAAGGCGGTGGACGGGGCGATCAGCGTCAGGGCGGTGGCACCGAGCAGGGCGAGCGGTGCGACACGTATCGCGCGCATGGTGGATCCTCCGGGTTCCCCGAGGGGCAGCTGCGGAACCAATTTCCACATAGCAGGAAAAATGCACCTCGATGACCGACACGCTAGGAGGGGTCGCCCCAGCCCGCGATCGGGGTCCGGCGAATGGGTCAGTGGGGTCCCCCGGCCGGCCCACCGGCCGGGGGAGCGGGGCCTGGGGGCGCTCCTCTAACGGGCGGCCCCGGGGAACATGTCGATGAACGGTTCGGCGGTGGCCGAGATGCCCCGCCCGAAGGGCGCGTCGAAGTCCCAGATCAGAAAGAGCAGGAAGGCGATCAACGCGCTGAACAGGCCCGCCAGGAGCAGTTCGCGGAAGGTTCTGCGGATCTGCAGGGTGAAGATCAGCCCCACGGTCACCAGCGCCCCGATGATCAGGCCGAACCAGACCACCCCGGGCATCGTCGCCCCGGCGTTCTGCCCCCGTGAGCTGCGGGCGTCGTCCGCTGCCGCCACCTGGTCGACCAGCGGCTGGTAGGCCTGCCCCTCGTGGTCGGTCTTCGGCTCGTAGTCGGTGACGTCCGCCCGCACCCGGTCCAGCAGCCGGGTGCCGCGCTCGGTGAGCGTGTTCCGTTCGGACATCACCTTCCATTCGTCGTTGACGACGTGGTGGACATAGGCGTCCACGTCCGCCCGGATGCGGTCGCGGACCTCGACCGGGTAGACGGAGGCCCGTGCCTGCACCTCGTGCAGGGCCTGCGCCTCGATGCGCACGGACTCCTGCGCGGCGCTGCGCCCCTCCCACACGCCGGCGATGGCGAGGCCCAGCACGATCGCGTAGACCACGCCGATCATCATCGTCATGTACTCGATGACGTCGGGCGTCTCGGACGGGTCGTCATCCTCCCCGATGCGCCGGTTGTTCAGGACGGCGATGGTGAGGACGACCGCGCAGGCCGACGCCATGGCAATGCTCAGTACGAGCCATTCGGACATGCATCTCTCCTGGTCAGCGGGATGACCGTGGCCGCAGTACGGCAACGGCGAATACCGCCGGGGCGGTGATGAGCAAGGTCAGGGACACCAGCGACGGCCCGCTCCGGGGCTGTTTGCGGGCCGGTTTGCGGTACGTCGGCAGTGCGACGGGCCGCGGTTCCGGTGGCTTGGCGCGCACCGGGGGCTTCGGCGAGGGCGTGGGCTTCGGCGGCGGTTCCGGCGCGGGCGGCGGAGGGGGCGGAGGAGGCGGTGGCGGTGGCGGTGGCGGTGGTTCCACGACCACCGGGGGCGGTGGCGGCGGAGGCGGCGGTGGCGGGGGAGGCGGCGGTGGCGGTGGGGCAGGTGGTCGGGGCGGGGGAGGCGGTGGGGGCGGCTCCGGCTCGGAGACCGCGACGCAGCCTCCGTCGCCCGCCACGGCGACCGAGGAACTGCCGTCGCCCTGCCCGATCGAGGCCACCGCGCAGTTGTCGGCGGTCGCGGGCAGCGGTACGGCTATCAGCCAGAGGAGTGCGGCGACTGCCGTGAGCCGCGCGATGCGTGATCCGTACACGTCGGGGAGCATGATCCACGGCGCCGGATGACACGCGGGACCCGCGAGTGATTCGCCTGATCGTGCGGATAATCGGCCATTCGTGTTTACGCCCCCGTAGTTCGGCCCACCGAATTCTTCTCGGCCTTCCTTTGAACGCGACCCCGTGGGCGCCCCGTACCTAGGGCCATGAACGGCGCGGTCCCGCGCCGTCACCGGAAGCGATACGACGAAGCACCACGGGAGTCGACATGAACACCTGGCGCAACGCCTCGCTCGCGATCACCGCCGCGGCTCTGTTGACGCTCACGACGGCGTGCGGTCAGGAGCAGGGAGACGCATCGCCCAACGGCCAGGCGGTGGGCAACGCGGCCCCGGCCCAGCAGCCCGCCGACAGCGGGTACGGATCGGCCGGCGGGGGATACGGTTCCGGGGCCGACAAGGAGGCGGCGCAACCGAAGGAAGCCGGCCAACTCGCCGTCCAGGACAGCAAGAAACTCGGAAAGGTGCTGACCGACAGCGAGGGCTTCACGCTCTACCGCTTCGACAAGGACACCGCCAACCCGCCGAAGTCGACCTGCGAGGGCGAATGCGCCGCGATCTGGCCCGTGGTGGCCGCGGGCAACGCCACCGCCGCGGCGGGCACCGACGCCGAACTGCTCGGGGAGGTCACCCGCGCCGACGGCACGAGCCAGCTCACCGTCGACGGCTGGCCGATGTACCGGTACGCGAAGGACACCGCCCCGGGCCAGGTCAACGGGCAGGGGGTCGGCGGCACCTGGTTCGCCGCGGCCCCCGACGGAAAGAAGGCGGCGAACAACGCCGACAGTGCGGGGGTGACGGAACCGGCCGATCCCGCGGGGCTTTCGGTCCGCAAGGACCCGAAACTCGGCGACATCGTGGTGGACGGTCGAGGGATGACGGTTTACCGCTTCACCAAGGACTCCGCCTGGCCGATGAAGACCGCTTGCACGGGCGACTGCCTCAAGAAGTGGCCGGTAGTCGCTCCCATGGCCAAAAATGCGGTGGAGGGTGTGACGACGAAGGGATTCGTCACCTTCGACCGCCCCGACGGCGTCAAGCAGCAGACCATCGACTGCTGGCCCATCTACACCTTCGCGGGTGACAGCAAGCCCGGCGACACCAACGGACAGGGAGTCGGCGGCACCTGGTATGCCGTTTCCCCGGATTCCGAACTCGTCGGTGCCACCCGCTGATCAGGGCGGCGGCGAACAATCGCCCAGGAGCCCCAAGTGGCCCCGAACCACCGGGAAACGGTGTCCGGAGTGCCGGTCCGTCGCTGCACGCATACGCGCAGCGACGGGCCGGTCGTTGATGCCACCGGAGTGTGACCAATAACGGATCGCGAATTTCCGTTTCCACTCGCTCTCTTGGCGGCCGATCAGTAGCCTCTGGTCAACACTGACCATGAACATGGCCGGATCGCCGTGGCGACTTGTTGGAGACATCGATGGAGCGTCCCGCCTGGGCACCGCAGGGCATTGACCTTTCGGTGCCGAGCGTGTCTCGCATGTACGACTTCTATCTGGGCGGATCGCACAATTTCGAGGTGGACCGGGAAGCCGCGCGCAAGGCCATGGAGTTCCTCCCGGGCCTTCCCAAGATCATGCAGGCCAATCGCGCCTTTATGCGCCGGGCCGTCCGTTACGCCGTCGACGCGGGCATCGACCAGTTCCTGGACATCGGCTCCGGCATACCGACCTTCGGCAACGTCCACGAGGTGGCCCAGGCCGCCGATCCCGGCGCCAAGGTGGCGTACGTCGACCACGACCCGGTCGCCGTCGCCCACAGCCAGGCCGTGCTGGAGGGCAACGACCGCGCGGTCATCGCCGCCGCCGACCTGCGCCGCCCCAAGGAGATCCTGGCCAACCCGGAGATCACCGGACTGCTCGACCTGGACCGGCCGGTGGCCCTGCTGCTCGTCGCGGTGCTCCACTTCATCGAGGACGCCGACGACCCGCGCGCCGCGGTCGCCGAACTGCGCGAGGCGCTGGCCCCCGGCAGTCTGATCGTCCTGACCCACGCCTCGTACGAGGGCATCCCGCTGCCCAAGGAGGAGGCGGCCGGCACGGTGGGCGTCTACCAGAACATCCGCAACCCGCTGATCATGCGCTCGCGCGAGGAGATCGGTCAGTTCTTCGAGGGCTACGAGATCGTCGAGCCGGGGCTCGTGTCGATGCCGGAATGGCGGCCGGACACCCCGCAGTCGCCGGAGCAGGAAGACCCGTACGCCTTCTCGGGCTTCGCAGGGGTTGGGCGCAAGGCGTGAGTATTCCCGCCCAGGCGTCCGGGGAGCCGGACGCGGAACCCGACGGTCCGGAAGGCCGGCTCCGCAGGTTCGCCAGAATCTGGAGCCGGGCCATCTTCCCCCTGACGGCCACCTCCCTCACCAGGCCGGAGTTCGAACAGCATCTGCTGCCCCTGGCGCGCGAGCTGAACGGCATCCTGCACGCCCGGCCCTTCGACGCCTCGCCCGCCCAGCGGATCGGCGCGGCCCTGATCGACGCGCACTGCACCGACCCGGACGCCCTCAGTTCCACGCTCGGCGTCGTCGACTCCTACCTCGTCCTGTACTGCGGCGGCAACGGACCCGACGCGCTGTCCACCGAGGACGGCCGGGCCCGCTGCGCGCGGATCCAGCACACGCTGGCCGCCGGCTTCACGGGGGCCCTGCGCGAGCGCACGCTCGCCGAGCAGGAGGCCATCGCCCGCTCGGCGCTGACCGCCCGCTCGCACGCCGAACAGGCCCTGCACGCCACCGAGGCGCGGTTCCGCGCGGTCTTCAAGGACGCCGCCATCGGCATCGGCATCGCCGACCTGGACGGCAACATCCTGGAGATCAACGACACCCTCACCAAGATGTTCGGCGGACTGGAGAACCACGTCCGCAGCCACAAGGTGAACGAGTGGACCCACCCCGAGGACTCGCCCCAGGTCTGGAAGTACTACGACGAGCTGGTACGCGGCGAACGCGAGCACTACCGGGTCGAGAAGGCGTACTACCGCAACGACGGCACCGTCCTGTGGACCAACCTCACCGTCTCGCTGCTGCGGGACTCCGAGGGCCGTCCCGAATACCAGCTCGCCCTGATGGAGGACACCACCGAACGGCGGCTGCTGAATCTGCGGCTGCGCTACGAGGCCACCCACGACGCGCTCACCGGGCTGCCCAACCGGACCCTGTTCTTCGAGCGCCTGGAGAAGGCCCTCGCCGCTCAGGAGGGAATCCGCTTCGGCCTCTGCTATCTGGACCTCGACGGCTTCAAGGCCATCAACGACAGCCTCGGTCACGCCGCCGGCGACCGTCTGCTGGTCGAGGTCGCCGACCGGCTCCAGAGCTGCGCCCCCGCGCCCGGCGAGATGGTCGCCCGGCTCGGCGGCGACGAGTTCGTGGCGCTGACCACCGGGCCGGACACCGCCGACGAGGTGGACGAACTGGCCGGCCGCATCCTGAACGCCCTCGCCTCGCCCATCAGCGTCGACGGCCGCGAGCTCACCGTCCGCGGCTCGATCGGCGTCGTCGAAGGCCCCTCGGGGGAGCGCAGCGCCGCCGAGGTGCTGCGCAGCGCCGACATCACCATGTACCGGGCCAAGGCGGCGGGCGGCAACCGCTTCCAGCTCGCCGACGCGGAGGCCGACGCGCGCGCCATCACCCGGCACGGGCTGACCACCGCGCTGCCGGCCGCCCTGGACCGGGGCGAGTTCTTCATCGAGTACCAGCCGCTCGTGCACCTGGGCGACGGCACCGTGCACGGCGCGGAGGCGCTGGTGCGCTGGTGCCACCCCCAGCACGGGGTGCTCGGGCCCGACCGGTTCATCCCGCTCGCCGAGCACACCGGCCTCATCGTGCCGCTCGGCCGCTGGGTGCTGGAGGAGTCCGTGCGGCAGGCGAACTTCTGGCAGGAGCGGCACAGCGACGGCGGGCCGCTCCGGATCAACGTCAACCTCTCGCCGACCCAGCTGCACCACCCCCGCCTGGTCGCCGAGACGGTCGACGTGCTGGAGCGCTCCGGTCTGGAGCCGGGCGCCCTCTGCCTGGAGGTCACCGAGTCCGCGCTGATCGGTGCGGACGACGATCTGCTCAAGCCGCTGCGGCAGCTCGCCGAGATGGGCGTCGACATCGCGCTCGACGACTTCGGCACGGGCTACTCGAATCTGGCGAACCTGCGCCGACTGCCGGTCAGCGTGCTCAAGCTGGACCGCTCCTTCACCCGGGGCATGCAGCAGCACCCGGCCGACCCGGTCGACATGAAGATCGTCGAAGGCATCGTCTCCCTGGCGCACAGCCTGGACCTGGCCGTCACGGTCGAGGGCGTGGAGACGGGCGCCCAGGCCGAGCAGCTGCGCCGGCTGGGCTGCGACACCGCCCAGGGCTGGTACTACGCCCGCCCCGGGGCTCCGGACCGCATCCACTCCCTGCTGCTGGCGGACGCGGTCTGACCGTCGCCGGGCGGGGCCCCTCCGCCCGGCAGGACGCGGGCCCCGCCCGCCGACCGGTCAACCGGGGAGCGGCCGGAGCTCCAGCAGCATCCGCTGGAGTTCGCGCGCGGCCCGGGGCGGGGCCACGTCGCTGCGGTGCGCGAGGGCGATCGTGCGCCGCAGCCCGTCCCCGGCCAGCGGGGTCCTCCGCAGGTCGTGGCCGGCGCGGGCGGCCGCCATGCTCGGCACCACGGCGATGCCGATGCCCGCCCGTACGAAACCGAGCACCGCGTCCATCTCGCCGCCCTCGACGGTGAACGAGGGCTCGAAGCCCTCCGCGCGGCAGGCCGCGAGCGTCAGCTCCCGCAGGTTGTACCCGTGCCGGAACATCACCAGCGGCGCCCCCTCCAGATCCGCGATCCGGATCCGGCCGTCGCGCCCCGGGGGCGGCTCCGCCGCGGAGGACACCACCACGAGGTCCTCCCGCAGCAGCTCCAGCGTGGTCAGCGCGGGGGAGCCGGCGGGCAGGGGCAGCACCACCAGCGCCAGGTCGAGCACGCCGCGCGCCAGCTGACGTACGAGGTCGTGCGAGCCGCCCTCCTCCAGCAGCAGCCGCACCCCCGGATGCCGGTCGTGGAAGGCGCGCAGCACGTCCGGCAGCAGCCCGGTGCACAGGCTCGGCGTCGCCCCCAGCCGCACCCGGCCGCTGCGCAGCGAGACCAGCTCCTGCACCTCGTGGCGGGCCGTCTCCGCGTCGGCGAGAATCCGCCGGGCCAGCGGCAGCAGCGCCTCGCCCGCGTCGGTGAGGGCGATGTTGCCCCGGGCCCGGCTGAACAGGTCCGCGCCCAACTCCGTCTCCAGCGCCCGGATCTGCTGGGAGAGCGAGGGCTGCGACACATGCACCGCCTCCGCGGCCCGGGTGAAATGCCGGGCCTCGGCGACGGCCACGAAGTAGGTGAGCTGCTGGAAGTGCATAGGCCGACGATAACGCCCCTCCATAGGTGTTTCCTATGGAGTTCAGTCGGACCATGTCTTGGACTGATCGATCCCTCGCCCCTATCGTCGTGTCCATGGCACTGGCAACGCGGACGGACCGACGGCCGTCGATGACGCGTACGCTCTGGGACTCGACCGTCGGCAAGAAGACGATCATGGCCGTGACCGGTCTGGTCATGCTCGGGTATCTCGTCGCCCACATGGTGGGCAACCTGAAGATCTTCTTCGGACCCGGCGAGTTCGACGGGTACGCCCACTGGCTGCGCACCATGGGCGAACCGGTACTGCACTACGAGTGGGCGCTCTGGCTCGTCCGGGTGGGGCTGGTCGTGGCCGTCGTGCTGCACGGCGTCTCCGCGTACCAGCTGAGCAGGCGCGACATCGGTGCGCGGCCCGCCAAGTACGTCCACACGCGGCCCCGGGCGAGCTACGCCACCCGGACCATGCGCTGGGGCGGGATCATCCTCGCGCTCTTCATCGTCTGGCACATCCTCGACCTGACGACCGGCACGGTCCACACCAGCTTCGAGGCCGGGCACCCGTACCAGAACGTCATCGACACCTTCTCGACCTGGTACGGCAACGTCATCTACATCACCGCGGTGCTCGCCATGGGCCTGCACGTCCAGCACGGCTTCTGGAGCGCCGCGCAGACCCTGGGCGTCGGCAACGCGACCCGCGACCGCATCCTGAAGGCCCTCGCCACCCTCCTCGCGGCGGCGCTGACAGTGGGCTTCATCTCCGTACCCGTCGCCGTCATGACCGGAGTGGTGAGCTGACATGCCCGACTACACGCAGTACCGCACGGGCGAGCCCGCCGTGGACACGAAGGCCCCCGAGGGCCCCGTCGCCGAACGCTGGGACACCCGTCGCTTCCAAGCGAAGCTCGTGAACCCCGCCAACCGGCGCAAACACACCGTCATCGTCGTCGGCACCGGGCTGGCCGGCGGGGCGGCCGGCGCCACCCTCGCCGAACAGGGCTACCACGTCGTCCAGTTCTGCTTCCAGGACTCGCCCCGGCGCGCCCACTCGGTGGCCGCCCAGGGCGGCATCAACGCCGCGAAGAACTACCGCAACGACGGCGACTCCATCCACCGGCTGTTCTACGACACCGTCAAGGGCGGCGACTTCCGCGCCCGGGAGTCCAACGTCCACCGCCTCGCCCAGATCTCGGTCGAGATCATCGACCAGTGCGTCGCCCAGGGCGTCCCCTTCGCCCGCGAGTACGGCGGTCTGCTCGACAACCGCTCCTTCGGCGGCGTCCAGGTCTCCCGCACCTTCTACGCGCGCGGCCAGACCGGACAGCAACTGCTCCTCGGCGCGTACCAGGCACTGTCCCGGCAGATCGCCACCGGCGGCGTCGAACTCCACGCCCGCACCGAGATGCTGGACCTGATCGTGGTCGACGGAAAGGCGCGCGGCATCGTCGCCCGCGACCTGGTCACCGGCAAGATCGACACCCACTTCGCCGACGCGGTCGTCCTGGCCACCGGCGGCTACGGCAACGTCTTCTACCTGTCGACCAACGCCATGAACTCCAACGCCACCGCGATCTGGCGGGCCCACCGGCGCGGCGCGCACTTCGCCAACCCCTGCTTCACCCAGATCCACCCCACCTGCATCCCGCGCACCGGCGAGCACCAGTCCAAGCTGACCCTGATGAGCGAGTCGCTGCGCAACGACGGCCGCATCTGGGTCCCCCAGGCCAAGGGCGACGACCGCCCGGCCAACCTGATCCCCGAGGACGAGCGCGACTACTACCTGGAGCGCATCTACCCCGCCTTCGGGAACCTGGTGCCGCGCGACATCGCCTCCCGCGCCGCGAAGAACGTCTGCGACGAGGGCCGCGGCGTCGGCCCCGGCGGACAGGGGGTCTACCTGGACTTCGCCGAGGCGATCGGCCGGATGGGCCGCAAGGCCGTCGAAGCCAAGTACGGCAACCTCTTCGACATGTACCAGCGGATCACCGACGAGGACCCCTACACGGTCCCCATGCGGATCTACCCCGCCGTGCACTACACGATGGGCGGCCTCTGGGTCGACTACGACCTCCAGACCACCGTCCCGGGCCTCTTCGCCATCGGCGAGGCGAACTTCTCCGACCACGGGGCCAACCGCCTCGGGGCCTCCGCCCTGATGCAGGGCCTCGCCGACGGCTACTTCGTCCTGCCGTCCACGATCAACGACTACCTCGCCCGCAACCCGCACGCCGACACCGTGGACCGGGGCCACCCCGCCGTCGCGGAGGCCGTCGCCGAGACCGAGGACCGGCTCAACCTGCTGCTCTCCGTCGACGGCGACCGCACCCCCGACTCCTTCCACCGCGAGATCGGTGAACTCATGTGGGAGTACTGCGGCATGGCCCGCACCGAGGACGGCCTGCGCAAGGCGCTGCAGAGAATCCCGGAGATCCGCGAGGAGTTCTGGCGCCGCATCAAGGTCCCCGGCACCGGCGAACAGTTCAACCAGTCGCTGGAGAAGGCGAACCGCATCGTCGACTACCTGGAGCTCGCCGAGCTCATGTGCCTCGACGCCCTGCACCGCGCCGAGTCCTGCGGCGGCCACTTCCGCGACGAGTCCCAGACCCCGGACGGCGAGGCCGAACGGCGCGACGAGGAGTTCTCCTACGCCGCCGCCTGGGAGTTCACCGTCACCGGTGGCGCACCCGTCCTGCACAAGGAAGACCTCGTCTTCGAGTACGTCCACCCCACCCAGCGGAGCTACGCATGAAGCTCACCCTGCGCGTCTGGCGCCAGCAGAACGCCGAGACGCCCGGCGCCATGGCCACCTACGAAGTCGACAACATCTCCGCCGACATGTCGTTCCTGGAGATGCTCGACACGCTCAACGAGGAACTCACCCTCGCCGGAGACGAGCCGGTCGCCTTCGACCACGACTGCCGCGAGGGCATCTGCGGCGCGTGCAGCCTCGTCATCAACGGGGACGCGCACGGCCCGGAGCGCACCACCACCTGCCAGCTCCACATGCGGTCCTTCGACGACGGCGACACGATCGACATCGAGCCCTGGCGGGCCTCCGCCTTCCCGGTCGTCAAGGACCTGGTCGTGGACCGCTCCTCGTTCGACCGGATCATCCAGTCCGGCGGCTACATCTCCGTGGCCACCGGCACCGCCCCGGACGCCCACGCCACCCCGGTGCCCAAGCCGGACGCCGACTTCGCCTTCGAGCACGCCGAGTGCATCGGCTGCGGAGCCTGTGTCGCCGCCTGCCCGAACGGCTCGGCGATGCTGTTCACCTCGGCGAAGGTCAACCACCTGAACGTCCTGCCGCAGGGCGCCCCCGAACGCGAGACCCGCGTCCTGGACATGGTGGCCCAGATGGACGACGAGGGCTTCGGCGGCTGCACCCTGGCCGGCGAATGCGCCACGGCCTGTCCCAAGGGCATTCCGCTGCCCTCGATCGCCGCCATGAACAAGGAGTGGCTGCGGGCGACCCTCAAGGTCCGCCGCTGACACGCAAGCCGATCCCGTACGGCCCCGGAGCCCCGAGCCCGGGGCCGTACGGGATCATGGTGGTCCGGCTGCGGAGCCCGCACGGCTCAGCGCCGCATCGCCTTCGCCAGATACGGAGCCGTACGGCTCCCGGCGGCACGCGCCACCTCCGCCGGGGTGCCGGCCGCGACGATCCGGCCGCCCCGGTCGCCGCCCCCGGGGCCCAGGTCGATGACATGGTCCGCGCCCGCCACCACGGCCATGTCGTGCTCCACGACGACCACGGTGCTCCCGGCGTCGACCAGGGAGTGCAACTGCCGCATCAGCACCTCCACATCGGCCGGGTGCAGTCCCGTCGTCGGCTCGTCCAGCAGATACAGCGTGTGGCCGCGCCGGGTGCGCTGGAGCTCGGCCGCCAGCTTGATCCGCTGCGCCTCACCGCCCGAGAGCTCGGTGGCGGGCTGCCCGAGGCGCAGATAGCCCAGCCCCACGTCCAGCAGGGTGGACAACGCTCGCTCGGCCGCCGGCGTCCCGGAGAAGAACGAAGCCGCCGACTCCACGGTGAGATCAAGCACCTGAGCGATCGTCAGGCCGTCCAGGGTGACCTCGAGCGTCTGCGGGTTGTAGCGCGCGCCGTGGCAGTCCGGGCAGGGCGCGTACGTGCTGGGCAGGAACAGCAGCTCCACCGAGACGAAGCCCTCGCCCTGACAGGTCTCGCACCGCCCGCCGCTGACGTTGAACGAGAACCGCCCCGCCGTGTACCCCCGCTCCCGCGCCGTCTCCGTCCCCGCGAAGAGCTTCCGCACGGCGTCGAACAGACCGGTGTACGTGGCCAGATTGGACCGGGGCGTCCGGCCGATGGGCTTCTGGTCGACCTGGACGAGCCGGTCCACCGCCTCCAGGCCGCTGACCGCCGCGCAGTACCGCCCGCCCGCCCCGGCCCCCTCGTCCGCCTGCCGGTCCGCCGGCGCACCGGCGAGTACCTGGCCGACCAGGGTCGACTTGCCCGAGCCCGACACGCCGGTCACCGCCGTGAACACCCCGAGCGGGAACGCCGCGTCGACGCCCCGCACATTGTGCCGCTCCACCCCGCTGAGCCGGATCCAGCCGGACGGAACGCGCGCCTCGCGCACCGGCGCGGGGTCCTCGTCGAACAGGAAACGGCGGGTGGCCGACTCCGGGACCCGGGCGAGACCCTCCGGCGGCCCGCTGTGCAGCACCCGCCCGCCATGCTCCCCGGCCAGCGGGCCCACGTCCACCAGCCAGTCCGCCCGCCGCACCACGTCCATCTGGTGCTCCACCACGAAGACCGAATTCCCGGCCTCCTTCAGCCGGCCCAGCACTCCGAGCAGCGCCTCGGTGTCCGCCGGGTGCAGCCCGGCCGACGGCTCGTCCAGGACATAGACGACGCCGAAGAGCCCCGACCGCAACTGCGTGGCCAGCCGCAGCCGTTGCAGCTCGCCCGAGGACAGCGTCGGGGCCGTCCGGTCCAGGCTCAGATAGCCGAGTCCCAGCTCCGTCACCGTCCCGATCCGCCCCAGCAGATCGCCCGTCAGCACCCGGGCCGTCTCCTCGCCGCCGGCCCCGGCCCCGGCCAGCACCTCGGCCAGCGCGGACAGCGGCAGCCCGGCGAGCTCCGCGATGGTCCGCCCGGCGAACGTCACCGCCATCGCCTCGGCCCGCAGCCGGCTCCCACCGCACACCGGGCACGGCACACTGGTCAGGAAACGCTCCGCCTTCGCCCGCAGGGCCCGGCTCCTGGTGTCGGCGAAGGTGTGCAGCACATAGTGGCGCGCGCTCATGTACGTGCCCTGGTACGGGCGTTGGATCCGGTCCGCGTCCCGCACCGGATGCACCGTGACCACCGGTCGCTCGTCGGTGAACAGGATCCATTCCCGGTCCTTCGGGTCCAGCTCGCGCCACGGCCGGTCGACGTCGTAACCCAGCGCGTCCAGCACATCGCGGAGGTTCTTGCCCTGCCAGGCCCCCGGCCATGCGGCGATGGCCCCCTCCCGGACCGACAGGGAGGCGTCCGGGACGAGCAGCTCCTCGTCCGTCCGGTGGATCCGCCCCAGACCGTGGCACTCGGGACACGCGCCGATGGCCGTGTTGGGCGAGAAGGAGTCGGAGTCCAGCCGCTCGGCCCCCGGCGGATAGTCCCCGGCACGGGAGAAGAGCATGCGCAGCGAGTTGGAGAGCGTGGTCACCGTGCCGACCGAGGACCGGGACCCGGGGGCGGAGCGCCGCTGCTCCAGCGAGACCGCGGGCGGCAGCCCGGTGATCTCCCCGACGGCCGGCGCGCCCACCTGGTGGATCAGCCGCCGTGCGTAGGGGGCGACGGACTCGAAGTAGCGGCGCTGCGCCTCCGCGTAGATGGTCCCGAAGGCGAGCGAGGACTTCCCCGACCCGGACACGCCGGTGAAGACCGTCAGGGTGTCGCGCGGGATGTCGACCCGTACGTCCTTCAGATTGTGCTCGCGGGCGCCGCGCACCCGGACATACGGATCGTGGGGGGAGTGCATGGGGCTCGGCTCCGTACGCGTGGGGTGCTGACACCGGGAGGGACGAACAGTCCGATTCTAGGCGTGGTCCTCGACGGCGGCCGGACGGGATCCGGCGGCTAGGGGACGCCGAGGCCCCGCTGCGGGGCCCGCCCGTCGGCCCGGCCCCCCGGGCGGGCGATCCGGGCGAGCCGCCGCAGCGAGTCCACCAGTCCCGCACGGTCGTACGTGCTGGTGGTGACGAGCACCTCGTCGGCTCCGGTCTCCTCGATCGCCTTCTCCAACTGGGCGGCCACCTGGTCCTCGGTGCCGTGGACATGGCCGTCGAGCCCCCGCTCGTACAGCGTCCGCTCCTTGGCCGTCATGGTGAGGGCCTCGACGCGCCCGGCGGGAGCCAGCGGCGGGAAGTCTCCGTGCGTACGGGAGTAGGCCATGGCCCACGCCTCCGGTACGAGCAGCCGGCGGGCCGCCTCCTCGGTGCCGGCGACGGCCACCGTGCCCGCGACGATCACCTCGGGCCGCTCGGCGCGGGCGGAGGGGCGGAAATCGCGGCGGTAGACCTCGATGGCGCGCAGCACCTTCTCCCGGCCGCGCAGATCGCCGATGACGAGGGGGAGCCCGGCGGCCGCGGCGACCGACGCGCCCTCCCCGATCGCCAGGACGTACGCGGGGATGCTCAGGCCCTCCGCCGGGTGGGCGTGCACCCGGGGGTGGGTCCGCTGGGTGCCGTCGATCCAGCCGAGCAGTTCGGCGAGGCGTCCGGGGAAGTCCTCGGCGTCCTCCTTGCCGTGGCCCAGTGCCCGGCGGACGCCGTCGGTGAACCCCACGGAGCGGCCGAGCCCCATGTCGATCCGGCCGGGGAAGAGGGAGGCGAGCACCCCGAACTGCTCGGCGACGACGAGCGGCCGGTGGTTGGGCAGCATCACGCCGCCGGTGCCCACCCGGATGGTGGAGGTCGCGGCGGCGACGGCGGCCGCCAGGACCGTCGGCGCGGAGCCCGCGACCCCCGGCACGCCGTGGTGCTCGGAGACCCAGAAGCGGTGGAAGCCGAGCGCCTCCGCCTCCCGGGCCAGCTCCACGGTGTCGCGCAGCGCCCCGGGGGCGTCGTGCCCCTCACGGGTGCGGGAACGGTCCAGGAAGGAGAAGCGGGTCGAGGCGATCACAGAGCTCACGCTCTCTTCAACACCGCCGTCCGCCCAGGATTCCCGCACGACGCCTCCGGCTTCCTAAGCTGGGGGAGTGGACAACGACGCACGGCCGCTGGCCGTATTCGACCTGGACGGCACGCTCGCGGACACCGCCCACCGGCAGCACTTCCTGGAGGGTCCGCGGCGGGACTGGGCCGGATTCTTCGCCGCGGCCGCGGCCGACCCGCCGCTCCCGGAGGGCGTACGGATGGTGCTCGCGAGTGCCGAGGAGTGCCGCATCGTCTATCTGACCGGACGGCCCGAGCGCTGCCGTCGCGACACCGTGCGCTGGTTGAGCCGGCAGGGGTTGCCCGAGGGCACGCTGTTGATGCGGCGCAACGACGACCGGCGCCCCGCGCGCCGGACGAAGCTGGACGTCCTCCGGCGGCTGGGGCGGACGGATCGGGTGCGCATGCTCGTGGACGACGACGAACTCGTCTGCGATGCGGCCGAGGTGGCCGGATTCGCCGTGGTGCGGGCCCGCTGGGCCGACCCGTCGGCGGCGCTGAAGGATGCGCAGGAGCGCGAGGGGCGTACCTGATCAGGCGCTTTCGTCGAGACGGAAGCCCACCTTCAGGCCGACCTGGTAGTGCGCGATTCGGCCATCTTCGATATGGCCGCGAACTTGATTAATCTCGAACCAATCGAGATTGTGCAACGTTTCCGCCGCTCTTGCGACGCCGTTCCGGATCGCCGCGTCGATGCCCTCCTCGGAGGTTCCTACGATCTCGGTGACCCGATAGGTGTGGTTCGCCATTGTTTGTCTCCTCTCCTGTGACCACGTTGCCCTAATCCGGGGTGTCCCGCGAGAGGGAGGGTGAGGCGAATCGGAACGGGCGTCCGCCTTGACCTACTCATTGGTCCATACCAAAATTCGGCCAACCACCCGTGCGAGCGCCGCCCGCAATCCCCCCACACCGGGTCCCGATTTCGTCGTGCCGTTTCGCAGAAGGTGACCACGTGAAGAACCGCATACTGGCCGGAGCCATCGCGCTTGTCTCGTCCGTCGCACTCGGCGGATGCGGCTACATATCGGGCTCGGGCAGCGGTGATCGCACGGTGACGGTCTGGCTGATGAAGGACAGCGTCTCGCCCGGCTTCCTGGACAAGTTCACCCGCTCGTACGAGGAGGAGAACCCCTCGATCCGGCTGGACTTCAAGATCCAGGAGTGGAGCGGCATCGGGCCCAAGGTCATCGCCGCACTGGAGGGCGACGACGCCCCCGACGTGATCGAGGTCGGAAACACGCAGGTCGCGCAGTACGCGGAGAGCGGCGGCCTGCGCGATCTGACCCTCGAATCGATGCGCGACCTGGGCAGCGACGACTGGCTGCCGGGGCTCGCCCAGCCCGGCAGCATCAACGGCGTGCAGTACGGCATCCCCTGGTACGCGGCCAACCGGGTGGTGATCTACAACAAGGACATCTTCGAGGCAGCGGGCATCGACTCGGTCCCGAAGACGCGTGCCGAGTGGATCGCCGACACCGAGAAGGTCAACAGCGCGGGCAACCAAGGCATTTACCTGGCCGGTCAGAACTGGTACGTGCTCGCCGGATTCATCTGGGACGAGGGCGGCGAGCTCGCCGACGAGAACGGCGGCGACTGGCAGGGCGCCCTGGACACCCCGGAGGCCCTGGCGGGCATGGAGTTCTACAAGAAACTCCGGGCGCTCGGCGACGGCCCGACCGACGCCGACGAGGAGAAGCCCCCGCAGACCGACGTATTCGCCGAGGGCGACGTCGCGCAGATCATCTCGGTACCGGGCAGCGCCGCGCTCATCGAGCAGAAGAATCCCGAACTCAAGGGAAAGCTGGGCTACTTCCCCATTCCCGGGAAGTCCGCGAAAGCTCCCGGCTCGGTATTCACCGGCGGCTCCGACCTCATCGTCCCGAAGAAGGCCGACGAGCGCAGCGCCGGTATCGCCGTGGTCAAGGCGCTGGCGAGCGAGAAGTGGCAGACGGAGCTCGCCCGGGGCATGAGCTACGTCCCCAACAAGCCGAGCCTGGCCCATGTCATCGAAGGCGACGAGGGCACCGCGGCGATGGCGGAGGGCGCCACCCGCGGCCGCGCCACGCCCAACTCCTCCCAGTGGGCCCGGGTGGAGGCGGAGAACCCGATCAAGCCGTACATGACGGCCGTGCTGGAAGGCGGCGACCCGGCCCGGGAGGCCAAGGCCGCATCCGAGCGCATCACCGCCATGCTCACCGGCAGCGGCTGATCCCCCCGGACGGGGGCCCCGGGGGCATGGCCCCCTGGGGATTCAGCCGTCGCACATCCCCGCTCCCCACAGCGGTCACGTCGAATCCAGCCGATGACGGAAGAAGTAGGGGGGCCGGGCCTTCGCACTCCCGCGACGACCCGGCAGCTCCCCTCGCCGCTTCCGTCCCCGGAGACCGCCATGACCGTGCTGCCCACCGCCCCGCACGCCCCGCTCCCCACCGCTCCCGCCCCCGCGCAGGCCCACATCCCCGCGCAGGCCCCCGCCCCCGCCGGCGCCCCGGAACCGGCCTACCGGGTCTCTCTCGCCACCTGCCAGGAAGACGTCCGCGCCGCCCAGCGCCTGCGCCACCTGGTGTTCGCCGGGGAGCTCGGAGCCCGGCTGGAGGGCCCCGAACCCGGCCTGGACAGCGACGCCTTCGACGCGTACTGCGACCACCTCCTGGTCCGCGAGACCGTCACCGGCGACGTCGTCGCCACCTACCGCCTGCTGCCGCCGGACCGCGCCCGGATCGCCGGACGCCTCTACGCGGAGAGCGAGTTCGACCTCAGCCGGCTCGCCCCGATCCGCGACGACCTCGTCGAGGTCGGCCGCTCCTGCGTCCACCCCGCCCACCGCGACGGCGCGGTCATCGCCCTCGTCTGGGCCGGACTCGCCCGCTACATGGAGCGCACCGGACACACCTGGATCGCGGGCTGCTGCTCCCTGCCGCTGACCGACGGCGGCGCCCAGGCCGCCAGGAGCTGGAACACCGTACGCGCGGGACACCTCGCGCCCGAGAGGCACTGGGTCACCCCGCACCGCCTCTGGGACTCCTCCGCGCACGGCCCCGAAGCCGGCTCCCGGGCCGATCTCCCGCCCCTGCTGCGCGGCTACCTCCGGCTCGGCGCCCAGGTCTGCGGAGCCCCGGCGTACGACCCCGACTTCAACGTCGCCGACCTGTACGTCCTGCTGTCGCTGCGCCGCACCGACCCGCGCTACCTGCGCCACTTCCTCTCCCTGGCCCCGCTGCGATGAGCGCCTGGCTGCCCGTCGCCCCGTGCACCCCGGGCGACTGCGCCCGGCACGACGGAGCCGTCCGCGCCCCGCTGCCCGCCGCGCTCCTGCTGCTGGCCGGTTGCACGCTGGTGCTGCTCGGGGTGGCCTGCGTCCCGCTGGTCCGGCTGCTCGGCGTCGCCCCGCGGAGGGAGCTGACACGGCGCTGGGCGCGCGCCGTCGCCCAAGCCTTCGGCGTACGCGTCACGGTCGGGCGGCACGCGCCGGACCGCGCCACGGGCGGCGAGCTCGTCGTCGCCAACCACGTCTCCTGGCTCGACGTCCCGCTGATCGCCTCCGTCCTGCCCGGCCGGATGGTCGCCAAGAGCGAGATCCGGCGCTGGCCCCTGCTCGGCTCCCTCGCCGCCCTCGGCGGCACCCTGTTCATCGACCGCGACCGGCTGCGCGCCCTGCCCGCCGCCGTGCGGACCGTCGCCGCGGCCCTGCGCTCCGGCTCCCGGGTCGTGGTCTTCCCCGAGGGCAGCACCTGGTGCGGTCGGGGCGGCGGCGGCGCGTTCCGGCCCGCCGTCTTCCAGGCGGCGATCGACGCGGGCGTGACGGTCCGCCCGGTCCGCATCGCCTACCGCACCGGCGCACACGCCTGCGGCCCGGCCGCGGGCGCCGCCGCCTTCGTCGGGGACGACCCGCTCGCCGCCTCCCTGTGGCGGGTGGTGCGGGCGGCCGGACTGACCGGCCGGGTCGACGTCCTCGGGCCGATCCCCGCAGCCGGCGAGGACGGCCGCCGCGCCCTGGCCCACCGGGCGCGAGCGGCCGTCCTCGGACCGGGAGACCCCCTCGGGCCCCCTCAGACCGCCGTCGCCAGCGACAGGGCGAAGCGCCCCGCCGAGTCCGTCCACCACTGAGCCAGCCGCAGCCCGGCGGCGGCCAGCTCCCCGCGGACGTCCTCC
This sequence comes from Streptomyces sp. NPDC020884, assembly GCF_044333935.1. Lineage (NCBI taxonomy): Bacteria > Bacillati > Actinomycetota > Actinomycetes > Kitasatosporales > Streptomycetaceae > Streptomyces > Streptomyces sp. NPDC020884. Next base: position 562,537 of record NZ_JBIRRY010000004.1, read on the forward strand.
TGCCGGAACTTCGACGACACCTCCGTACGCAGCTCCTCGCCGGCCTCGAACGGCACCACGAGGTCCAGCTCCGGGATCTTGACGCTCAGCGCCCGGCTGGCACGCAGCCGCATCTCGATCCACCGGTTCTCCGGGTTCCACACCGCGACGTGATCGAAGTCGTCGAGCGGGAAATCGGCCCCCAGCTCGCGGTTGACGACGCTCAGGACGTTCTTGTTGAAGGCCGCCGTCACCCCGGCCGCGTCGTCGTACGCGGCCACCAGCGTCTCCTCCTCCTTCACCAGGTCCGTGCCGAGGAGCAGCGCGTCACCGGGGGAGAGCATCGAGCGCACCGACCGCAGGAACGCCGCCCGCTCCTCCGGCAGCAGATTGCCGATCGTGCCGCCCAGGAACACCACCAGCCGGGGCCCCGGCGTGTCCGGCAGGGCCAGGCCGCCGGTGAAGTCCGCGATCAGCGCGTGCACGGACAGGCCGGGATGCTCGACGAGCAGCGAATCGGCCGCCCCCGTCAGGGCGCTCTCGCTCACGTCCACCGGGACGTAGCTGTGCAACCCGGGCAGGACGTCCAGCAGATGGCGGGTCTTCTCGGACGAACCAGAGCCCAGCTCGATCACGGTCCGGGCCCCCGAGGCCGCGGCGATCTCCTCGGCGCGGGTCTGGAGGATCTCCCGCTCCGCGCGGGTCGGATAGTACTCGGGCAGCCGGGTGATCTCCTCGAACAGCTCGCTGCCGCGGGCGTCGTAGAACCACTTCGGCGGCAGCGTCTTGGGATGCCGGGTCAGACCGCTGAGGACATCGGCGCGCAGCGCCGCGTCCGTCGCGTCCACCGGCAGGGTGCGGGTCAGCAGGAAAGGACTCACGCGGAGGGCTCCTTGAGCGGGGTGAGCAGGACGTCTGCGGAGGTCGCGACCAGCAGGGTGCGGTCGGGGACCTCGCGCCAGAGCGGGTCGTCGTCGTACGGCTCCGAGGCGACCGCGGTGCGACGGCCCGGTGTCGTGAGGTACCACAGGGTGTCGCCCCAGGCGGTGGCCGTGATCGTCTCCCCGTCGGTGAGGAGCAGATTCAGCCGGGACCCGGGTGCGGCGGCAGCGACCTCGCGGACGGTCTCCACGACGGCTTGCGACACGGCGTCCCCGGCGTCGGTCCGATGCCGGATCAGCGCCCAGATCAGCGCCGAGTCATTGCGGGCGGCCAGCGACAGAAGCCGCTCCGGAGGCAGCGCGGCGGCCGGTACGGCGAGCGAGCCCGGCCAGCCCTTCACCGCCCCGTTGTGGCTGAACAGCAGCCGCCCGGCGGCGTACGGCGCGGCTGCGGCCTCCCCGTCCGCACCCGCCTCGGTGGCATCCCGTACGGCGGCGAGCAGCGCGGTACTGCGCACCACCCGGGCCAGATCGGCGAAGGTCTCGTCGCCCCACACCGGGCCCTGCCGCCGGTAGCGTCCGGGCGAGGGGTCGCCGTCCGCGTACCAGCCGACGCCGAACCCGTCCGCGTTGACCGTGCCGTACCGCTGGCGGCGCGGCTCCCAGGACTGGCGCACCAAGGAGTGCGCGGGCTTCAGCAGAACGTCACCGAGCGCCACCGGATCGCCCACATAGGCGATATGACGGCACATCAGGCATCCCTCGCGGTGCGGAACCCGGAGAAGATCTGCCGCCGCACCGGAAGGTCCCAGTTGCGGAAGGTGCCCCGGCAGGCGACCCGGTCCACGGCGAACGAGCCGCCGCGCAGCACCTTGTGCCCCGGCCCGAAGAAGACCTCCGAATACTCGCGATAGGGAAACGCCGCGAACCCCGGGTAGGGCAGGAAGTCGCTGGAGGTCCATTCCCACACGTCGCCGATCAACTGCCCGGCCCCGGAGGGCGAGCGGCCCTTGGGGTAGGCACCGGACCGCGCCGGACGCAGATGGCGCTGCCCCAGGTTGGCCCGGTCCGGCGTCGGATCCTCGTCGCCCCACGGGTAGCGGCGGGAGCGGCCGGAGACGGGGTCGTGCCGGGCGGCCTTCTCCCACTCGCTCTCCGTGGGCAGCCGCCGCCCCGCCCAGCGGGCGTACGCGTCCGCCTCGTACCAGCTGACGTGCAGCACCGGCTCGTCGTCCGGAACCGGCTCGGTCACCCCGAACCGGCGGCGCAGCCACTGCCCCGCGTCCCGGTGCCAGAACAGCGGTGCGACCAGGCCGTGTTCGCGGACCATGGCCCAGCCCTCGGGAGCCCACCAGCGCTTCTCCCCGTATCCGCCGTCCGCGATGAAGCGGCGGTAGGCGCCACAGGTGACCGGCGAGGTGTCCAGATGGAACGCCGCCACATCGCGCCGGTGCGCGGGCCGCTCGTTGTCCAGGGCCCACGGCTCGGCGGAGGTCCCCATCGTGAACGGGCCCCCGGGGATCAGGACCTCGTCCGGGAGCGCGCCGGCGTCGGCGGGCGCGGGCGGGGCGGGCGCGGTGAGCGCCGCCGGACCCGAGCGCAGCTGATGGGTGATCAACATGGTCTCGTCGTGCTGCTGTTCGTGCTGGGCGATCATCCCGAAGGCGAACCCGGCCCGCTCCAACGGGCGTCCGCCCTCGTGCAGCGGCGCGCCCTCCAGCAGGTCCAGCGCCCGCCCCCGCACGTCGGATGCGTAGGTCCGCGCCTCGGCGGGATCCAGCAGCGGCAGCGAGGGGCGCGAGGCGCGCGAGTGCTCGAAGGCGTTGTACAGCCCGTCGATCTCCGGGCGCAGCGCCTCTCCGCCGCCGACGGCGCGCAGCAGCCACTGCTCCTCCTGATTGCCGATGTGCGCCAGGTCCCAGACCAGCGGCGACATCAACGGGGAGTGCTGGGCGGTCAGTTCACCGTCGTCCACGCTGTCGGTGAGCAGGGCGGTGCGCGTCCGCGCGGTCACCAGCGCATCGAGGGCGCGTTGCCGCAGGGTCTCCGGATCGATGCCGGGCACGACGGGGAATCCGGTGGCGGCGGGGCCGGCGGCCCGCGCGGGATCGAAGGCGTCCGACAGTTCGCGGCGCTCGGAGTCTGCACGGTGCTCGGTCATGCGGAGGCCGCCTTTCCGGGGTGCGGCGGGGTCGTCGGCACGGGGGGACCGGTCAGCAGGCTCAGATCGGTCAGATCGCCGGGTTCGGGCAGGTCGTCGGCCGGACATCGGCCCCGGGCGACATAGCGGTCGGTGAAGGCGGCCACGGTGTCCCGCACCGCCTCGCTGGCGCCCATCCGCTCCAGCGCGGACTGCGCCGCGCCGAAACACACGGCGGCCGCGGCCCGCAGCTCCGGGTCGGCGAGGCCCTCACGGGCGGCCGTCGTCCAGAGCGGATTGCGCGGGGCGGCCGGTGCGCCCGCCGTCTCCGCCAGCGGCTTCACCGTGCGGTACACGGTCTCGGCGGCCTCCGGGTCGTCGAACAGGGCCGTTGCGACGGCGAGCGGCACCAGCCACCCGTCGGGCCCGCTCTGCGCGTCGATCATGCGCAGCTCGAGATGGCCGCGCGGCCGGATCGGCGGGAACAGGGTGGTGAGGTGGTAGTCGAGATCGGCCTGCACCGGCGGGCGGGGCGAACCGCTGCGGATCCACTCGCGGAAGGTGAGCCCCTCCGGCACCTCCCACGGGCCCGTCCCGCGCCGGATGCACAGCACCGTCGTGTCCAGCACATGCGCGGCCCAGGCCTCACGCGGGGCGCGCCCGCAGCCCGGCGCGAGGGTCCGGCCCGGGTCGAGGTCGGCCCACAGCGACTGCCGGGTGGAGCGCCAGCCGGTCCGGCGGCCCTGCTGGAACGGCGAATTCGCGAACGCCGCCACCAGGACCGCGCCCAGCAGGTGCGCGAGCTGCCAGCGCCGCCCGTAACCGAGCGGCCCCGGCTCCTCCTCGCCCGCGTCCAGGCACACCTGCACCGACGCGGAGGTGCACATCATCGCCCGGCCCGCCGGCCCCACGCGGTCCAGCGCGGCCTCCATCGCGTCGTAGCGGGGCTCCCGCAGCCTGCGCCGCGGCGGCTGCCACGGGTCGACGCCGAGCCCGACCGGCGCGAGCCCCGCCGCGCCGAGCGAGGCGCGGACCGCCGCCAGGTCGGCCGCGGTCGTCTCGACGCACTCCATGAGCGAGCCGGCCGGCTGCGAACTGAGCTCCAGCTGCCCGCCCGGCTCGAAGGTCAGCGCCGCGCTCAGGGGCAGCGCGCGGACCGCCTCGACGGCGCTGTCCAGCCGCTCCTGGCCGACCGGCAGGTGGGGACGTTCCCGGTCGTGGATGAGCCATTCGAGTTCCACCCCGACGGTTCGGGGAGGGCCCGTCTTGAAGCATATGCCGCGCAGTAAATCCTCTGCCCCGCTCTCGTCGAGGGGGGCGGCGTCCGGGCGCGAGCCGGTCGCGCCGGGAATGTGCAGGGCCATCAGGGCCTCCTTCTCAGCTGCGTACCTACCAGCCAAACCCGTACCCGGAGATCGCACAAGGGTGCCCCCGAGCCAAGGAAATCCGGTTGCGCCCAGGAAGGGATCCCTACCAGCATGCCCCGTATGCACCTCAGGGGGGAGCGCCGGTGAGCGCGCGGCTGCGCGGCATCGCGCGCGGGACGGAAGCGGTCGTCGAGGCCGGGACATACCGCAACGCAGCAGGTCAGGACGTGTCCATCGAACGTGCCGTGACCGCCGCACTGTCCGGCACCCGGCTCTACGGACCGGATCCGGTGCCCGTCGCAGCCCTGGACACCGACCGCGTCCCGCGGATCGAGGTCACCGGGGAGAGCAGCCTCGGCGCGGCCCGCCGGATGACCGGCGAGGGGCCCGGCCGGGTCGCCGTTCTCAACTACGCCTCGGCGCGCAACCCCGGCGGCGGCTATCTCAACGGCGCGCAGGCCCAGGAGGAGGCCCTGTGCCGCGGCTCCGCCCTCCACGCGACGCTCCTGCGCGCCCCCGAGTACTACGCGCACCACCGTGCCGAACGCAGCGCCTTCTACACCGACCGGGTGATTCACTCGCCCGCGGTGCCGGTCTTCCGCGACGACCGGGGCCGCTTCCTGGACGCCCCGTACGCGGCCGGATTCCTCACCTCGCCCGCCCCCAACGCCGGGGTGATCCAGCGGCAGACCCCCGAGGACGCCCACCGCATCCCGGCGGCCCTGGCCTCCCGGGCCGAACGGGTGCTGGAGGTCGCGGCCGTACGCGGCTACCGCAGGCTCGTCCTGGGGGCCTGGGGCTGCGGGGTCTTCCGCAATGACCCGGCGCAGGTGGCGGAGGCGTTCCGGGCGCTGCTCGGCGAGGGCGGCCGGTTCGGCGGTCACTTCGAGCAGATCGTCTTCGGGATCCTGGACCGGGACCCCGACTCCGCCGTCCGGGCCGCCTTCGCGCGGGCCTTCACCTGAGCCTGCTCGGGCCCGTGCGGAGCCTGCCGGGCCGCGCGGAGCGTTCCGGGGCACGCGCGGAGCCTGCTCGGGCCCGCGCGGCGGCGGGGACGCTCAGCTCCAGCCGTACCGCTCGCGCAGCCGCCCGGCGACCCGGTCGAAGCGCTCCCGGTCCAGGGCGCACGCCTCCCGGCGCATCCCGTCCTCGTGGACCCGCAGCACCCGGTCCAGATCGACCCAGGACGGCCGCCCCGAGCTGTCCCAGGGGCCCGCGCCCAGCGCCACCCACTCGTGGTCCCGGTCGTGCTGCTTGCTGGAGAGCTGGACGGCGAGCAGCGTGCCCGCCTCCTCACGGGCCACGACCAGCACCGGCCGGTCCTTCCCCCGCCCGTCGTTCTCCTCGAACGGCACCCAGGTCCAGACGATCTCGCCGGGGTCCGGATCGCCGTCACGGTCGGGGGCGTAGGAGGTGCGCACGGCACCCACGTCGTCGGGATCGGCCTGGACGGTGGCGGCCGGCCCGCTGCTGCCGGGCACGTCAAACGGGTTGTCGGAACGGTATGCGCTGTCGTGGGACGTCATCGCAACACCGTAGAACCTTCACCGCGCGATCCCGGGAGCGGGGCGTCGAACCAGGGGCGCGGGGCAGCGTTCCGGCCACCGTGACCGGAGCTGCGGGCCCCGGGCCGAAACCCGCTCCCACGGGTCTGGAAGACTGCCCGACGCCATGAGCCAGTTACCCAAGCAGCCCGCCGAAGTCTCCGTCCCGACCAGCGCCGATGTCGCGCGCCTCGCCGGAGTGTCCCGGGCCACCGTGTCGTACGTACTGAACAACAACGCCACCGTCCGGATCAGCGAACCCACCCGACGCCGGGTCAGGGAGGCCGCCCTCCAGCTCGGTTACGTGCCGCACGCGGCTGCCCGCAGCCTGCGCGCCGGACACAGCCGCATGGTCCTGCTGCCCTCCGGCCACATAGCGGCGGGAGCGCTGCACCAGTATTTCTTCGAGGAACTCCAGTCGGGGCTGCGCCGTCTGGACTACACCGTCGTCCAGTACGGCAGCGTCGGCTTCACCGCCGACGAGGCGGCCACGGCCTGGGCCGAACTGCGGCCCGTCGCCGTCGTCGTACCGCCCGGCATCGCCCTCACCCCGCACGGCACCGGCATCCTGACCCGCTCCGGCGCCAAGGCGGTGATCACCCTGGGCCCCGACCCGGTGGCCGGAGCGCACGGCTTGGTCATGGACCAACGCCAGGTCGGAGGCAGCGCGGTGGAACATCTGCTGGCCCGCGGCCGCCGCCACATCGGCGTGGTCATGCCCCAGGAACCGGGCCGGGCGCCCTTCTCCGAACCCCGCCTCGCCGGGGCGCGGCGCGCCGCCGAACCGGTGGGGGCCCGTGTCTGCCCGCTCCCGCTCCGGTACGAGGAGGAGTCCGCGCACCAACTGGCGGCCCGCTGGCCCGAACTGGGACTGGACGCGGTGTTCGCGTACGACGACGAGTACGCCATGCTGCTGATGCGGGCCCTCCAGGACGCGGGGGTCGCCGTCCCCGCCGACACGGCGGTGATCGGCGCGGACGACTCCCTCATCGGCAGGCTGCTGCGCCCCCGGCTGAGCACCGTCCGCATGGAGCTCGCGATGCCCCAGCCGCTGGCCGAGACGATCGACCGCATGGTCCAGCACCCGGGCGGGTCGCCGGTCCATCACGACCTGCTCCGCACCAGCGCCGTGCACCGGGAATCCAGCTGAGCGCCTCCGGCGCGACGACATGCGCGGCACACGGCGGATGTCTAGCGTCGGAGGCATGAGCCATCCGCAGAACTACGAGCTCCTCCTGATCCCCGACCACAGCAGGACGCGGACCGGAGCCCCCGGCCGGCCGATCCGTTCCGCGGTCGTGGCCGCCACCGGAGAGACGGGGGCCTCGGGCTACCCCCGGTACGCGGGCGAGGGCATGGAGGCGGACGTCGATCCGGAGACCCGGACGGTGGAGGCCGTGCTCATCGACGGCGAGGAACTGGACTACGGCATGTCGGTCCGGGTGGCGGAGTCCGAGGGAGAGCGGCCGGCGTCCTGAGGACGAGGGCCGCTCACCCGGTGCCGCGCGCCGGCCCGGCGGCTACTGGGGCTCCGGCTGTCCCTGCCCGGCCTCGGCCGCCCGCTTCTGCTCCTCGACGGACTTGCGTACCTCGTCCATGTCCAGATTCCGCGCCTGGCCGATGACGTCCTCCAGGGCCGTCTCCGGCAGCGCGCCGGGCTGCGAGAAGACCGCGACGTTGTCGCGGACGATCATCAACGTCGGGATGGACCGGATCTCGAAGGCCGCCGCCAGCTCCTGCTGCGCCTCGGTGTCGACCTTGGCGAAGACCAGGTCGGGGTGGCGCTCGGAGGCCGAGTCGTAGACCGGCGCGAACTGTCGGCAGGGGCCGCACCAGGAAGCCCAGAAGTCGATCAGGACGAAGGCGTTGTCACTGACGACCTGATCGAAGTTTTCCTTGGTGAGCTCTACGGTGCTCATGCTTCACATACCTCTTCCTTGCCCGTTCGGACCTGTCCGGCACAACGGTGACTGCACTTGCGCTATTCCGCCTGCCCATGTGGCCGGTGCGCACACCCGCGAGGACACTGTTTCCATGACTGAAGCAGTGAAGACCTCCGAGCCCTCCCCGTACGACGTAGTGGTCATCGGCGCAGGTCCGGTGGGGGAGAACGTGGCCGACCGGGCCCGCGCCGCCGGGCTCTCCACCGCGGTGGTGGAGGCGGAGCTGGTCGGCGGCGAGTGCTCCTACTGGGCCTGCATGCCGAGCAAGGCGCTGCTGCGCCCCGTCGTCGCCCGCGCGGACGCCCGCCGGGTGCCGGGACTGAGCGCCGCCGTCCAGGGCCCGCTGGACGTGGCTGCCGTCCTCGCCCACCGGGACGAGGAGACGAGCCACTGGAAGGACGACGGCCAGGTCGCCTGGCTGGAGAGCGTCGGAGCGGACGTCCACCGCGGTACGGGCCGGCTCACCGGCCCCCGCGAGGTCTCCGTCACCGCCCCGGACGGCACGGAACACCGGCTCACCGCCCGGCACGCCGTCGTGGTCTGCACCGGCACCCGGGCCGTCGTCCCCGATCTCCCCGGCATCGATGAGGTCCGCCCCTGGACGAGCCGCGAGGCCACCAGCGCCAAGGAGGCTCCCGGCCGGCTCGTGATCGTCGGCGGGGGAGTCGTGGGCGTGGAGATGGCGACGGTCTGGCAGGCGCTGGGCTCCGAGGTGACGCTGCTGATCCGCGGTGAGGGCCTGCTCCCGAAGATGGAGCCCTTCGCGGGCGAGCTGATCGCCGAGGCGCTGACCGAGGCCGGGGCCCGGATCCGTACCGGCGTCTCCGTCGCCGGCGTCCGCAGGCCCGCGCCGGACGGGCCGGTCACCGTCGACCTGGACGACGGCGACCTGATCGAGGCCGACGAGATCCTCTTCGCCACCGGCAGGGCCCCGCGCACGGACGACCTCGGCCTGGAGACGATCGGCCGCGAACCCGGCTCCTGGCTCACCGTGGACGACAGCTGCCGCGTCGAGGGCACCAACTGGCTGTACGCGGTCGGGGACGTCAACCACCGCGCCCTCCTGACCCACCAGGGCAAGTACCAGGCCCGCATCGCGGGCGCGGCGATCGCCGCCCGCGCCGCGAAGGTCCCCCTCCTGGAGACGGACCGCTGGGGCGCCCACGCGGCCACCGCCGACCACGCGGCCGTCCCCCAGGTCGTCTTCACCGACCCCGAGGCCGCGTCCGTCGGCCTCACCCTCGCCGAGGCCGAACGCGCCGGCCACCGGGTGCGCGCCGTCGACTACGACCTCGCCTCGGTCGCCGGCTCGGGCCTGTATGCCGACGGCTACCGGGGCCGGGCCCGGATGATCGTGGACCTGGACCGCGAGATCCTGCTCGGCGTCACCTTCGTCGGCCCGGGGATCGGCGAGCTGCTGCACTCGGCGACGATCGCGGTCGCGGGGGAGGTGCCCATCGACCGGCTGTGGCACGCGGTCCCGGCGTACCCGACGATCAGCGAGGTGTGGCTGCGGCTGCTGGAGACGTACAGGGGTTAGCGTCAGCCGGCTGCGTCGCACCGTGCGCGGGCTCCCGCTGGGACTACGCGGCGTCGCGCCTGCGGCGTGCGCGCTCGAACTCGGCGACATCCGACATCCAGGGGCCGTGCCGTTCCAGTGCGGCGCAGCCGCCGCGGACGAACGTACTCACCAGAGCGCGGTACCCGCCGATCCCGTCCACCAGGCCGTACTCGACCCGGTACTCCGGATCCGAGCCGCCCTCGCCCTTGCGCACGGTCGTGACCCGGGCGATGGAGTCCGCGTAGAAGTGGAGCTGGATCCCTTCGCCGATCTCCTCGTCCTCGATGGTGAACACTTCGTTGTCCGCGGCGGAACGGTCGCCGACGAACTCCCAGAACTCCGCGGAGGCGCTGCGGGGACCGTCCTGGAGCCACTTCTTCTCGGTGCCCTTGTCGTCGGTGAACGACAGGATCGTCTTGCGCGCACTCCCGTCGAAGCCGGCGCGGTCGCCGGCGGGCTCCTCGTCGTCCTCCATGGGCGCGTTCCTGGAGCGGTCCGTGGCCTCCGAGCACATCAGGAAGCTCACGGTGCGCACCGCGTCATCGACGAGCCCGGGGTGGGCGCGGCGCACGGCCGCGTCGACCGCCGTCGCCATCCGTTCCCAGTCGCGCTTGTCCGTGGCACGCTTTCCCCGCCGCGGATCACGGCCGATCCGCAGGCCGGCGCACGCCTGTTCGGCGGTGGCGATCACCCGCATGACCTCGGGCAGCAGCGCCGGGTCGACCGCGTCGGGCAGCCGCTTCGGCACCGTCGCGCCGTGCACGTACTGACCCGTGTACTTCAGCATCGCGGCGTCGAGCGGACCGAGTGTCACTCCGCGCTCGGCGCGTCGGCGGTTCGCGTGGTGCTCCTGAGCGCGTTTCGCGTCGGACGTCTCCGTCGCCCCGCGCATCGCCGCACAGACCTTTCCGCCCTCGAGCAGGGCGATGTCAGCCCCATGGGCGATGAGCCGGCCCTTGTCCCACCCGATGCCCTGGAAGAGGGCGTCGACCTCGGCGGGCGAGGAGAGCAGGATCGGGTCCAGGAGCGCGACGGCGGCTCTCTCGTCGAGCCGGTCCCTGGTTCCGGCGGCCTCGCACAGCGGAAGGACCGCGCTCCACAGCAGCAGGTGGCGGGCCAGATCCTCCTGGATCACCGCAAGGTGGGCATCCCCGATGGGGAACGTGAAGGTACGGGGGGAGTGGTTGGCGTCGGCCCCGGCGCCGAGCATCAGCTTCAGCGCACCGTCCTCACGGATCACGTTCGGTATCCAGCCGCTGCTGCGCGTGAAAACGATGTCTCTCATGGGTCCAGTCTTCCCCATCGGGTGGGGCCGGGGGCCGGCGAGACCGTCGGCTGTCACCCGAAGTCGTCGGGGACGATGCGGAGCTTCTCCGCGATGCGGGCGAGGGCCTTCTGGTCGGCCGTGTTGAGCGAGTCGAGGACGGTGCGGCGTACGGAGCGCAGGTGGGTGGGTGCTGCCAGCCGCACGAGGTCGAAGCCGGCGTCGGTGAGTTCGGCGAGGGTGTAACGGCCGTCGGCCGGGTCGGGCGTCCGCAGGACCCAGCCGCGCTGTTCGCAGCGCTTGACGACGTTGGACAGGCGGGAGAGCGACCCGCTGGCGAGGAAGGCGAGCTCGCCCATCCGCAGCTTGCGCCCGGGGGCCTCGGAGAGGTGGCTGAGCACGAGGTACTCGAACAGGGTGAGGCCGTGCTCCTGTCGCAGCGGCGGCTCCAGCTTGCCGGGCAGCAGCAGGACCAGGGAGATCAGCCCCGTCCACGCCGCCTTCTCCTGCTCGTCGAGCCAGCGCGGCTCCTCGCCGTCCTCGTGTCCGCCCGTGCCGTTCATGGGCTCTCCCGTGTCGCTCATGGATCTTCCCGTCCTTCCGGCGAAGCCCGCCATCACTTTACGCATGAAGTCACTCCTTGGTACTGTCACTTTACGCGTGAAGTCATATAGGGGGAAACGCGCCCCCTTGGACAGGAAGAGGAATCACCATGAGCACCGTCACCTTCGGCATCGTCCCCGGCTATGGCGAGAAGCTGCACGAGGCCCTCGGCTACAGCGGGGCCGTCCGCGTCGACGACCGGGTCGAGATCTCCGGTCAGGCCGGGGTGGATGACGACCTGGTCATCCCCGACGCGCTGGAGGACGAGATTATCCAGGCCTTCGACAACGTGGAGCGCACGCTCGCCACGGTCGGCGCGACATGGAAGGACGTCATCCACGTCAACTCGTACCACAAGGTCGCACCGGGGGACGATGTGATCGGCGACGACCACAACGCGGTCATGGCCGAGCAGTTCCGCCGTCGTCTCGACGGCCGCGCGCCGATCTGGACCGAGACCGGCGTCACGGTCCTCGGCCTCGCCGCCATGCGCGTCGAGATCCGCGTCACCGCCATCGTCGGCTCCGGGAGCTGAACCACCGCACCCGGGTTCCGCCCCGCGCCTCCGCCGTCGTCCTAGCCGAGGGTGATGCGCCGGAACCTCCTGAGCGCGAGCAGCATGAACGCGCCCGTGATCAGACAGGCGCAGGCCACGGCGTAGGGGAGTGCGTGCACGACGGGCCAGGTGTCGCTTGTCGGGAGGCCGGCCGGCGGCGGGTTGCCGAAGAGCTGGCGGACGGCGGTGGCGGTCGCGGAGACCGGGTTCCATTCCGCGACCGTCCGCAACGGGCCGGGCATGGTGTGCGTGGACACGAACGCCGAGGAGACGAACGTGACGGGGAAGAGCCAGATCAGCCCCGCGCTCTGGGCGACCTCGACGCTGCGGGCCATCAGCCCGATCGCCGCTCCCACCCAGGACATGGCGAAGGCGAAGAGAAGGATCAGCAGGTAGGCCAGCAGCGCGTCGGCCGGCGACGCGGTGATCCGCCAGCCCACCAGCAGCCCGCACAGTGAGGTGACGAACAGGGTCACCGTGCTCATCGTCAGATCCGACAGGGTCCGGCCCAGAAGCACCGCCATGGCGGGCATCGGCAGGGAGCGGAAGCGGTCCACGATGCCCTTGTCCATGTCGTTGGCCAGGCCCAGGGCGGTGAACGCCGCGTTGAAGGTGACGGCCTGGGCGAAGATGCCGCCCATCAGGAACGTGCGGTACTCGGCCCCGCCGAGGCTTCCGCCGAAGACGTAGGCGAGCAGCAGAACGAACATCACCGGCTGGACCAGGGCCGCGATGACCGATCCCGGGGTCCGGCGCAGGTTCAGCAGATTGCGCCAGGCAACGATGGAGGAATCGCGGCTCAGCCGCTGGACGGCGGTCACCGCTCGCCCCCGCCGACGGCCGCGACGCCCGGTGAGGCCGCCGACGGGGCCGCCGCCTCGCCGGGGGCGAGCGGACGGCCGGTGAGGGAGAGGAACACGTCGTCCAGCGTCGGCGGTGCCAGCTCCACGTCCGCGACGACGATTCCGGCCAGCCGCAGGCAGCCCAGGGCGTACTCCAGGGTGTGCGCTCCGTGGTCGGTCGCGACGGTGAGGCGGCCGGTGCGCGGGTCGAGGTCGGGGAGGTGCTCGCCCAGTGAGTCCAGTATCTCGGCCGCGGTGACCCGGTGCCGCGGCTCGGCGACGCTCAACGAGAGCCGCTCGCCGCCGACCCGCGACTTGAGTTCGGCGGCGGAGCCGCGGGCGACCACGCTCCCGCCCTCGATGACGACGATGGTGTCGGCCAACTGGTCCGCCTCCTCCAGGTACTGGGTGGTCAGCAGCACCGTCGTGCCCTCGGCGACCAGGTCCCTGACGGCCTGCCAGGTGTCCGCCCGGCCCCGGGGGTCGAGCCCCGTCGTGGGCTCGTCCAGGACCACCACGGCCGGCCGCGCCACCAGCGCACCGGCCAGGTCCAGCCGTCTGCGCATCCCTCCCGAGTAGGTTCTGCTCGGCAGGTCCGCGGCGGCCTCCAGGTCGAAGCTGCTCAGCAGCTGCCCGGCTCTGCGGCGGGCGGCATGACGGCCGAACCCGTAGAGCCGGGCCACCAGATAGAGGTTCTCCCGCCCGGTCAGCTTCTCGTCGACCGCGGCGTACTGCCCGGACAGCCCGAGGTCGCGGCGTACGGCCTCCGGGTCGGCGAGGACGTCATGACCGGCCATCCAGGCCCGGCCGCTGTCCGGTCGCAGCAGCGTCGACAGCACCCGCACCGTGGTGGTCTTTCCCGCGCCGTTCGGGCCGAGGACCCCCAGCACGGTGCCGGGTTCCGCCTCGAGGTCCACACCGGCCAGGGCCTGCTTCTTCCCGAATCGCTTGGTGAGTCCTTCGGCGCGTATCGCCGGACGGGTCGGCGGGGCGGTCATGGGTGCCTCTCGTGGAGCGTGGGTCGGGGCGGGACGGGCGCGCGGGCCCGGCGCGGTCGCGGGGAGGGTGGCCGGGTCATGCCACCCGTACGCGGGCGCTCCTGGGGGTGATGTCGGTCCAGTTGACCTCCACGTACTCCAGGCAGGCCGCGTGCTCCGCCGGGCCGAACGCCTCGTCCCAGCCGGCGGGCACCGCCGCGAACGACGGCCACAGGGCGTGCTGTCCCTCGTCGTTGACCAGGACGCGGTGCTGGGTGTGCGGGTCGTCGAAGGGGTTCGTCATGACATGTCTCCTTGGTCGGTGCGGTGGTCGGGGTGGCGTTCGGTTCGGTGGCCGGCGTCGAGCGCGGCCGAGACGGTGGTGCCGATCTGCTCCCGCGCGGCGGGCTGCATCATCTGGGCGTGCGCGCACGCCACGTCGTGGTTCTCGATGGGGCCGTCGATGTACGGGTCCCACAGGGACAGGCCGAAGGCGTCCGCGGGGCGGCCCTCGGCGGCGGTGAAGAACAGCACGGGGCCGCGGAACACGCGGGGGGTGTACTTCCGCATCAGCCGTGCCTGACCGGCGAAGTTGTCCACCATCGCGTCGATCGTCGCCGGTTCCAGCGCCCCGAGCGGACTCCCGCCGGCGCGGAACTGATCGCGTACGGCCACGGCTTCGACCGGCCCGTCGCCGTCCAGGGCTTCCTGACCGACTCCCATGTTGGAGAGCAGGGCCCGGAAGACGGTGTCCCGGCTCGCGCTGTCGAGGTCGTCCAGCGGGGCGAGCGGGAAGGCGTCCAGGATCGTCAGCAGGGCCACCTCCTCGCCCGCCTCCTGGAGCTGGACCGCGATCTCCTGGACGACGTTGCCGCCGAAGGACCAGCCGAACAGGTGGTAGGGGCCGTGCGGCTGGACGGTCCGCAGCTCGGCCGCGTACACGGCGGCCATCGCCTCGATGCTGTCGGGGAAGGGCGCGGTGCCGTCCAGGTTCGGGGTCTGGAGCCCGTAGACCGGCCGGTCGTTGCCGAGGTGCGGGAGCAGCCCCGCGTACGACCAGGCCAGACCGCCGGCCGGGTGGACGCAGAACAGCGGCGGCAGGCTGCCACTGGTGCGCAGCGGCAGCAGGGTCGCCAGCGGGTCGTCCTGGGCGCCGGCGCGGATCCGCTCCGCGAGTGCGGCGACGGTGGGCGCCTCGAACAGGCTGCGGATGCTGACGTCCACACCTAGGGCGTCCCGGATCCGGCCGATGAGACCGGCCGCCAGTAGCGAGTGACCGCCCAGGGCGAAGAAGTCCTCGTCGATGAGGACCTGGTCGCGCTCCAGCACCTCGGCGAACAGCGTGCACAGCACGTCCTCGCGGGGGTTGCGGGGACTGCGCCCCGCGCCGGTCGTCGGCGTGGCCGAGGAGGGATCGGGCAGGGCCGCGCGGTCCAGCTTTCCGCTGGGCGTCAGGGGGATCGTGTCCACGGCGACCCAGCCGGAGGGGACCATGTACGCGGGCAACCGGGCCGCCGCGTGCTCCCGTACGCCGTCGAGTCGCGCGGCCTCGTGCCGTGCTGTGCCGGTGACCGCCGTACGGTCCGTGCCGTCCGCAGCCGCAGCCGCAGCCGCAGCCGCAGCCGGAGCCGCAGCCGGAGCCGGAGCCGGAGCCGGAGCCGGAGCCGGAGTCGCATCGGCCTGCTCCTGTGCCTCCGCCCGGACGTCGGGCTGTTCGGCGAGCACCACGTACGCCGTGAGGCGAGAGCCCCCGGGGCCCTCCCCGTGCGCCACCACCGCCGCCTGGGCGGCGTCGGCGTGCTCCGCCAGAACCGCGGCGATCCCCTCAGGTTCCACCCGGAAGCCGCGCACCTTGACCTGGCCGTCGGCGCGCCCGGAGAACTCCAGCGCGTCGTCCGCCGTCCGCACGGCCCGGTCACCGGTGCGGTACATCCGCGCCCCCGCCGGGCCGTAGGGGTCGGGCACGAAACGGGCCGCGGTCCCCCCGGGCTGTCCGTGGTAGCCCAGCGCCAGGCTGTCCCCGGCGAGGTAGAGGTCGCCGGTCACCCCCACCGGGACCGGCCGCAGACGGTCGTCGAGGAGCCGGACGACCGTGCCGTCGACGGGAGTGCCGAGCACCGGCCGCACGGTCGCCCGCAGATCGGCGGTGAGGGTGTCCACCGTGGCCTCGGTGGGACCGTAGAAGTTCCAGGCACTCAGGCCGGGCCGGGCCCGCAGGTCGTTCCACAGGGCGGCCGGGACGGCTTCGCCGCCCAGGACCACCACGGACGGAGCCCGGTCCGGCTCGGCGAACAGGCCGGCGTCCAGCAACTGCCGGACATGGGTGGGCGTGGACTCCAGCACCGCCAGGCGCCGGGCGCGCACCGCCTCGACCAGGGCCTCCGGGTCCCGCCGCGTCAGGTCGTCCAGCACATGGAGCCGGTGCCCGTCGAGCATCCAGAGCACCGGGTCCCACGCGGCGTCGAAGGAGAGCGCCGCCGTCAGGGCGACCTGGAGCCGAGACCTCCCGGCCGCCCGTACCGCCGGCCCGAAGACATGGCGGCGATGGTGCTCCAGCAGCCGGGCGAGCGAGCCGTGGCCGACCAGGACCCCCTTGGGACGGCCGGTCGACCCCGAGGTGTGCAGGAGATAGGCGGGGTCGGCGGGCCCCGGCCGGACCCGCTCCCGCGCGTGCACCGGGGCACCCGGCGCGACGGCGAGGTCCGCCGAGTCCGGGGAGTCCAGGCTCAGGCGACGCCATCCGGCCGTTGTCCTGGCCTGGGCGGCGTCGGCCGTGAGCACGGCGTACGGGCGGGCGTCTGCCAGCACCGCGTCGATCCGGCCCTGCGGGAGGGAGTCGTCGACCGGGACGTACACCGCCCCCGCCTTGAGCACCCCGAGCAGTGCGGCGATCGAGTCGGTGCTGCGCGGCAGCAGCACCGCCACCGGATCCCCCCGGCCCGCGCCGGCCCGGCCGAGCAGCGCGGCGATCCGGTCCGAGCGGGCGTCGAGCTCCGCGAACGACAGGCTGCCGTCCGCGGCGGTCACCGCGATGTCACCGCTGCGCGCGGCGGCCACCGTGGCCGCGAACCGGTCCAGCACCGTCAGCGGCGGCGCACCGGTTCGGGAGCTGCCCCCGCTCTCCCCGAGGGCCAGCAGCCGCCGCTGTTCGCCGGGGCCGGTCAGGGGCAGGTCAGCCACGCTCGTGGCGGGGTCACGGACCGCGTGCGCGAGGAGAAGGACGAACCGATCGGCGATCCGCACCGCGGTCTCGGCATCGAACAGGTCCCGGCCGAACTCCAGCGTGCCGTCCAGGAAGGCTCCGTCGCCACCCGCCCCCGTACGTTCGGTGAAGGAGAAGGACAGGTCGAACTTGGCGCCTCCGGTGTCGACCCCTTCCAGCCGGGCGTTGAGTCCGGGCAGGTCCAGGCGCGGCGGCCGGTGGTTGTTCAGGGTCAGCATGACCTGGAAGAGCGGGTGGCGGGAGAGGGAACGGGCCGGCCGGACGGCCTCCACCAGCCGCTCGAAGGGCAGCTCCTGGTGGGCGTAGGCGGCCAGGTCCGTCTCCCGCACCCGGGCCAGCAGCTCCGCGAAGTCCGGGTCGCCGCCCAGGTCCGTGCGCAGGGCGAGGGTGTTGACGAAGAAGC
Organism: Streptomyces sp. NPDC020884; assembly: GCF_044333935.1. Taxonomy (NCBI): domain Bacteria; kingdom Bacillati; phylum Actinomycetota; class Actinomycetes; order Kitasatosporales; family Streptomycetaceae; genus Streptomyces; species Streptomyces sp. NPDC020884. The sequence goes on from NZ_JBIRRY010000004.1 coordinate 579,820, forward strand.
CCACCAGCGGGTCGAGCGCCTCGTCGGTCCGGCCGGCCACCGGGGTGCCGACCGTGATGTCGGGGCCCGCGCCCATCCGGTGCAGCAGCGCGGCCAGCGCGGCGTGCAGCACCATGAAGGTGCTGCTGGCCGTCGCCCGCGCCAGCCGTGCCAGATCCGCCATGGTCTCCTCGGGTATCCGCACGGGGACCGTGCCGCCCAGCCCGCCCGGCGTGGTGGGCCGGGGCCGGTCGGCGGGCAGCGCGGTCTCCTCCGGGGCACCGGCCAGCCGGTCCCTCCAGAAGGCGAGCTGACCCGAGGCAGCGGAGGCGGGATCCTCGAAGCTGCCGAGCAGGTCGCGCTGCCAGAGGGTGTAGTCCGCGTACTGCACCGGCAGGGGGGCCCAGCTCGGCGCCCGCCCGGCGCACCGCGCCGCGTAGGCACCGGCCAGGTCCTGCGCCAGAGGCCCCATCGACCAACCGTCCGCAGCGATATGATGGACCGTCACCAAAAGGGTGTGCCGGTCCGCACCGCTCCGGAACAGGACCGGTCGCAGCGGGACATCGTGCGTCAGATCGAAGGGCTCGGCCGCCGCCCCGCGCAGCGCCCCACCCAGTTCCGCCTCCTCGACCGCCACGACCGGCAGCTCCGGCCGGGCGTCACCGGGCGCGAGGACATGCTGGCGGGGATCACCGTCGCCGGGCGCGATCACCGTGCGCAGACTCTCGTGCCGGGTCAGCACATCGCCCAGCGCCCGCTGCAACGCGGGCCGGTCCAGGCTGCCGTTGAGCCGCACCGCGAACGCCATGTGGTACGCGGCCGCCTCCGGGTCCAGCTGGTGCAGGAACCACAGGCGCTGCTGGGCGGCGGACAGCGGCGGCCGTTCCGTGCGGGCCACCCGGCGCAGGGCCGGCCGCGCCGCGCCCGCTCCTTCCAGCCGCTCGGCGAGCGCGGCGGGGGTCGTGGACTCGAACAGGACCCGCACCGGGAGCTCCACCCCGAACGCGGAGCGGATCCGGCCGATCAGCCGGGTCGCCAGCAGCGAATGGCCGCCCAGCTCGAAGAAGTCGTCGTCGCGGGCCACCTGCTCGTGTCCCAGACTCTCCGCGAACAGGGCGCAGAGGATCTCCTCCGGGGCGGACCGCGGGGCTCGCCCCTCGCCCTCCGCACGTTCGGCGGCCGATGTCAGGGGCAGCTCCGCGAAGTCCACCTTGCCGTGCGGGGTCAGCGGGAGAGCGGCGACGGTGATGATCCGGGAGGGCACCATGTGGGCGGGCAGCCGCTGCGCGACGAAGGCCCGCAACTCCCGGGGCGAGGGCTCCCGGTGGCCGACGGGCACGATCCAGCCGACCAGCTGCGCTTCCCCGGAGCCGGAGCCGGAGCCGGAGCCGGAGCCGGAGTCGGAGCCCGTGCCGGAGTCGGAGCCCGTGCCGGAGCCCGTGCGCACCGCGACCGCCGACTGCGCGACGTCACCGTGCGCGTCGAGGGCGGCGGCGACCTCCCCGGTCTCGACCCGGAATCCGCGGACCTTGATCTGCCCGTCGGCACGGCCCGTGTACTCCAGCCGCCCCTCGACCCGGCGCACCAGGTCACCGGTGCGGTACATCCGCCCGCCGGGTGCCCCGTACGGGTCGGGCAGAAAGCGGTCGGCCGTCGCGGCGGGGCGGTTCTCGTAGCCCCGGGCCACACCGGGGCCCGACAGATACAGCTCTCCGGTCACCCCGGGGGCGACCGGACCCAGTCGCCCGTCGAGCACCCGGGCCCGGGTACCGGTCACGGGGTGACCGAGGTGCGGCCGCACGCCGGGCAGGACGCGGCCCATCACGCTGTCCACGGTGGCCTCCGTGGGCCCGTACAGATTCCACACCGCGACGTCGGACAGCGCCGCCAGTTCCCGCCACAGCGGTACGGCGACGGCTTCCCCGCCCAGCGCCAGCACCCGCGGCCGATGCCGGCCGGGAGCGAACAGGCCGCAGGAACGCAGCTGTTCGACGAAGGAGGGGGTGGTCTCGACGACATCGATCGCCCGGTCGTGCAGCAGCGCGGTGAGTGCTTCGGGGTCCCGGCGCGTCGCGTCGTCCACCAGGTGCAGTTCATGGCCCGCGACCATCCAGAGCAGCGGGTCGAAGGACGCGTCGAACGTCATCGCGGCCGTGAGCGCGACCCGCAGCGGGAGCCCGTTGTTGTCCGCCTCGGCGGGTCCCATCAGGCGCTCGCGGTGATGGGCCAGGAGCGCGGCCAGCGACCGGTGCTCCACGACGACGCCCTTCGGCAGCCCGGTGGACCCGGAGGTGTACAGCACATACGCCGCGTCCTGGCCGCGCGGCGGCACGGGCGCGGCCCGCTGAACGGCACGCCACTGCTGAGCCCCGTCCATCAGCAGGACGTCGGCCGAGTCCGGCAGCGTCGCCCGGGTGGCGGCCGTGGCCAGCACCAGGCGCGGGGCCGCGGTCTCCAGGATCAGCGAGGTGCGGGCCGGGGGCTGCGCCGGGTCGAGGGGGACGTACACCCCTCCGGCCCGCAGGACGCCCAGCACGGCCACGACGGCGAGCGAGGTGCGGGGCAGCGCCACCGCCACCCGGTCGCCCGCCCCGACCCCGGATTCCGCGAGCGCGGCGGCCAGGCGGTCGACCAGGAAGCGGAGTTCGCCGAAGGTGAGGCGCCCGTCGCCGGCCACGACGGCCGTGCGGCCCGGCTGGACGGCGGCACGCGTGGCCAGGACGTCCAGCACCGTCCAGTCCTCGTCCGCCCCCTCGGGCAGCCGCGACGTCGCCTCGAGCGCACCGCGGGGCGGCTCGTCCAGGGCCGCCGCGCGCTGGGCGGGGGCCAGAAAGCCCACATCCGTCACCGGACGGTCGGGTTCGGCGAGCAGGGCGCCCAGAAGCCGGGTGAAGTGCTCGGCGAATCGTTCCGCCGTCGCGCGGTCGAAGAGGTCCTCGTCGAACTCCAGCTCCCCGGTGACGCCGGCCGGGTGGCCCTGGCCGTCGTGCTGCTCGGACAGGTCCCAGCTGAGGTCGAACTTGGCGCCCGAGCGACCCACGGAGGCATCGTGGCTGACCGTCAGTCCGTCCAGGTGCGGGCGCGGCGCGGGGGTGTTGTCGAGGCTCAGCATCACCTGGAAGAGCGGATGGCGCGCGAGCGACCGCCGGGGCGCCAACTCCTCGACGACCCGCTCGAACGGGATGTCCTGGTGCGCGTAGGCGGCCAGGTCCGTGCGGGCCACCCGCTCCATCAGGGTCCGGAAGTCGGGTGAACCGGAGGTGTCGGCCCGCAGCACCAGCGTGTTGACGAAGAACCCCACCAGATCGGTGAGCGCCTCGTCGGTACGCCCCGCCACCGGGGTGCCCACGGCGAGGTCCTCACCGGCGCCCAGGCGTGCCATGAGGGCTGCCAGCGCCGCGTGCAGCACCATGAAGGAACTGGCGCCGCACTCCCCGGCCAGCTTCACCAGCGCTTGGTGGTCCCGCGCCCCGATCCGCACCGGGACGCTCCCGCCCCGCCCCGAGGGACGGGCCGGACGCGGCCGGTCCGCCGGGAAGGTCGACTCCTCCGGAAGGCCGGCCAATGAGTGGCCCCAGTAGGTGAGTTGGCGTCCCGCGAGACTGTCGGGGACGTCCGGATCCCCGAGCAGGGCACGCTGCCAGAGCGCGTAGTCGGCGTACTGCACCGGCAGTTCGTCCCATCCGGGCGCCCGCCCCGAGCGCCGCGCCGCGTAGGCGGCGGACAGGTCACGCATCAGCGGCCCCATCGACCAGCCGTCCGCCGCGATGTGATGCAGCGTCACCACCAACACGTGCTCGTCGGCGCGGACCGGGAACAGCTGGGCCCGCAACGGGATCTCGCGCTCCAGATCGAAGGGGGCCGGGGCCGGGGCCACCGGCCCGCCGACGGCCATGATCCTCAAGAGCGGACTGCCGGGTCCGGGCGCCGGCAGGATTCTCTGGCACGGGCCCTCAGGGGTCCCGGCCACCACCGTGCGCAGCGCCTCGTGCCGTGCCACGAGGTCGCCGAGGGCCCGCTCCAGCGCGTCGCGGTCCAGCTCGCCGCGCAGCCGTAGCGCCACCGGCAGATGGTAGGAGGAGCCCGTGCCGCCCAGCGTCTCCAGCAGCCACAGCCGCTGCTGCCCGAACGAGAGCGGCAGCCGCTCCGGCCTCGGGTCGGCCGCCGTCACCGCGGTCCGCGCCACGGGGGCCTCGCCCAGGGCCGCCGCCAGGCCGGCCGGCGTGGGCGCCGAGAACAGGGCGCTGATCGGCACCTCCACGCCGAACTCGCCGCGGATCCGGCCGATCAGCCGCATGCCCAGCAACGAGTGACCGCCCAGCGCGAAGAAGTCGTCGTCCCGGCCCGCCCGGGGGACCCCCAGGCAGTCGGCGAAGACCGCGCACATCCGGGCCTCCTGGGCGGTGCGCGGGGCGCCGCCGTCGGACGCGACGGGCAGGGCCGGGGGCAGGGCCGCCGTGTCGAGCTTGCCGTTGGGCGTCAGCGGCAGCCGCTCCACCGTCGCCCAGGCCGTCGGGACCAACGGGCCGGGCAGCAGGGCGGCGACCGCGTCGCGCGCCTGCGCGTGGGTGGGCCCGTCGGCTCCGGCCACCAGGAACGCGGCCAGCCGCTCGGGACCGTCCAGCGCGGTGGTCAGGGCGACCGCGGCGTCCTCGACGCCGGGCAGGGAACGCAGGGCCGCCTCGATCTCCCCGGTCTCGACCCGGACACCGCGCACCTTGATCTGCCGGTCGCTGCGCCCCACGAACTCCAGCGAACCGTCCGCGTCCCACCGGGCCAGGTCGCCGGTGCGGTACATCCGCCCGCCCGGGACGCCGAAGGGATCGGGCATGAAGCGCTCGGCGGTGAGCCCCGGCCGGCCCGCGTACCCGCGTGCCACGCCCTCGCCCGACAGATACAGCTCACCGGCCACCCCTCTGGGCAGGGGGTGCAGCGACGGGTCGAGCACATACGCCCCGGCTCCCGCGACGGGACGCCCGATCACCGGGGAGCTGCCGGTGACACGGGCGGTCACGGCGTTGACGGTGGTCTCGGTGGGCCCGTAGAAGTTGAAGACCAACAGGCTCGGATCGGCGGCCAGTTCGTCCCAGAGGTCGTCGTCGACGGCCTCGCCGCCCAGCGCGATGACGCGCGGCCGGTGACCGTCCGAGGTGAGCAGGCCCGCCGCCAGCATCTGCCGCAGGTAGGTGGGGGTCGTCTCGATCGCGTCGATGCGGCGGTCGGCGAGATACCGCACCAGGGCCTGCGGGTCCCGGCGTACGTCGTCCGCGACGATGTGCAGTTCGTGCCCGGCGACCATCCAGAGCACCGGGTCCCAGGACGCGTCGAACGAGGTCGCGGCGCTCAGGGCCACCCGCAGCCGTCGGCCGAGAGCTTCCTCGGCCAGCGCGTGGGCCTCCTGCCGGTGGTGCTCCAGGAGATTGCTCAGCGAACGGTGCTCGACGACGACGCCCTTGGGGCGGCCGGTCGACCCGGAGGTGTAGATGACGTACGCGGCGTCCTGCGGTCCGGGTCCGGCCGGCTGCCCAGGCGTGCCGGCCGGTGCGGTCGAGGCCGGGTCGACGCGCGGGAGGGCCCCCTCGGGGTCGATCGCGTCCGCGGAGGACGCGGTGGCCACCAGGGCCACGGGCCGGGAGTCCTCGATCATGAAGGCGAGCCGGTCCGGCGGGTAGGACGGATCGAGCGGCAGATAGGCGGCTCCCGTCCGCATCACCGCGAGCATCGCCACCACCAGGTCCGTGGAGCGGGGCAGCCCCACCGCGACACGGGCGCCGGGGCGGGCGCCGTGCGCGACGAGAACCCCGGCGAGTGCCTCCACCCGGCAGTCGAGTTCCTCGAAGGTGAGCGTCGTGCCGTCGCAGACGACGGCGGTCCGGTGAGGGGTGCTCCGCGCCTGCCGTGCGAACTGCTCGGGCAGCGGGGCCGGCGCCGTGACGTCGCTGCGCAACGGCGGGGCCGCGCCCAGGCCGAGGACCCGCAGCCGTTCGTCGTCGCCGACGGGGCTCACCGCCCCGACGGTCCGCTCCGGGTCCGCCACGAACGCGTCGAGGATCCGGCACAGCCGCTCGTGCGGGCCCACGAGGTCCTGCCGGCCGTAGTGCCGGGCGTTGCCCAGCAGGTCGACGTGCATACCGCCGTCGCCGTAGGAGGCGTGCACGGCCACGGCCAGGTCCTCGACCGGGCCGATCGACAGGTTGTGCAGCGTCGCCGGGTGCGGGCCGAAACGCAGGGCGTCGTCGAAGGCGAGGATGTTGACGGAGGGTCCGCTCAGCGGCGTCCTCGTCCCGGTCAACCCCAGCTGGTGGCGCAGGGCTTCGGCGGGCCTGCGCTGGTGCCGCAGCACCGAACGGGCTTCGCCGGACGCCCGCCGCGCGAGATCGGCCACCCGGTCGGCGGGGGAGACGGCCAGTCGCATCGGCAGGATCGAGCTGAGCATGGCGGGGGTCGACCGCGCCGCCGGAGTGCGCCGACCGGTGACGGGCAGTCCGAGGACGACCTCGCCGAGCCCCTTGTCCCGGTGCAGACAGACCGCCAGGGCTGCCATGAGGAACGTCGGCCAGCCGGTGCCGGCCTTCTTCGCGGCCGCCTTCAGCCGGGCCGTCTCCGCGGGGGTGTAGACACGCCGCACCGACACCGCCCCGTACCCCGGGTCCGCCCCGGCCCCGGATCCTCCGGGGGGCCCGGGTGAGCGGGCCCCGACGAGGTGATCGGCCCAGAACCGCTCGTCGCGGAGGCCCTGCTCGGAGGCGGCGTAGACGTCCTCCTCCTCGATGAGCGCGGCCAGGGAACCCGTGGGACGCAGCTCGGGGGTGGCGTCGGGATCGAGGGCGAGGGCGGTGTAGACCTCGGCGATGCGGGACAGGGCGAGCACGGCCGCGTAACCGTCCAGCGCCAGGTGGTGCACCTGCTGGTGGAAGAGGTGGTGCGAGGCGGAGAGTCGATAGAGGGTGACGCGGACCAGCGGCCCCGTGGCGAGATCGGCGGGCTCCGCGAGGCACCGGTTCATCCGCCGCAGCGCTTCGGCGTGCGGGTCTTCCCGGTCGGAGAGGTCCACCAACGGCACGGGAAGAGCCCTGCCTTCCCAGCCGTTTCGCACCCGCTGGAACGGGACCCCGTCGTGTTCGCCGAAGGTGCTGCGGAGCGCTTCCATCTCGTCCGCTGTGTGGCTGACCGCACGGCGCAGCAGGTCCGGTTCCATGCGGCCCCGGATGTCCGCGTACTCCGCGATGTTGTACGACGGGTCCGCCGGATCGAGCCGCTGGGCGAACCAGACTCCTTGCTGAGCGGCGGTCAGGCGCAGGGTGCCGGGCGGGGGGCCGGTGGGCGGTGCGGCGGTCACGTGCTTTCACCTCGGTGGGGGAGTCCTGCGGGGGCGTGGGCCGGTGCTGCAGGGCGGTCCGACAGGCACGGAACGCGGAGGAATCGCGATTGCGAAGCATCCGCTTCCATGGTCCGGTGCACGCTGGCAGCCTCCGATGCGTCGACGTTGCCCCAACGGGGCTTTCACATCAGTCGTTCGGAGGCACTCCAGCCCCGGATTGCCCATGTGACGCACGGCACGTGGATCCGGCCGAGGTTTTGCACTTCGCTGGCGCGTATCAGCCAATCGCCTGGCGGGAATACGCCGGACACCCATCCGGAGGGGGCTCCGCACCGAATGAATCACGTCCGGAGGTCCGTTCGGACCTCTGGGCCCATGCCTCGATCAGATCTGGAGAACCCCATGAAGCTCCCTGTGCCCGCCCTCCGGTGGCGGCTCGTCGGAACCGTCGTCGGCTCCGTGCTGCTGGTGGCCGCCCCCACGGCGTCCGCCGTCGCCGCCTCTCCCGAGGCGGCGCCCCGGCCGGCGCACTCCGCGCGCGAGGCCGGGCCCGCCGCCGCCGGACCGCTCGCCTCCTCCTACCGGGGGATACAGGGCGGAAACCTCTGCCTGCTGGCCCGGTGCACGGTCGGTGAATCCGGACCTGGCGGCCACACGGGTCCCAGCAATACCCAGGGGTTCAACCTCTGCCTGCTCGCGCTGTGCACCGTGCGCCCCTGAACGCATCGAGGGAGGAAGGGAGTCGGCCCCCACGGGGCCGGCTCGCCGGATGCGGTTCTGATGTCAGTCCGTGTCGCCGGTCCGCGCCGACAGCCCTCGGCGCAGGCACTCGGTGAGGCGGGCTGCGATCCTCCCGTCGGGGTCGCGGCGCGGGTTGAAGATCGTGACATCCAGGCCGACGGCTCGCTCGCCGGCCAGTGCCGTGCGCAGGACGTCCTCCAGTTCCGGCCAGGTCAGCCCGCCGGGGAGGCGGTAGTCGACGGCCGGCATGACCGCGTCGTCCAGGACGTCGACATCGAGGTGGACCCAGTACCCGGCACCTGAGCCGGCGGTGAGCCGGTCGACCGCGTCGCGCGCCGCCGCCGGGGCGCCCGCCGCGCGCACCGCGTCGAGCCCGATCGCGTGCAACGACGGCGGCAGCGGCTGCATCCCGTCCTCGGCGGACTCCGCGGAGTCGCGGAAACCGAAGGCGACCACGTCCTCGTCCCGGAGCAGCGGCCCACGGCCTTCGAGGTCGGTGAGCAGCCGGGGGCCGCGGCCCGTGGCCAGGGCGAGTTCCATCGAGGCCGCCTCGCCGGCCGGATCCGCCGACGGCTGGTAGAAGTCCGTGTGCCCGTCGAGGAACAACAGGCCGTGGCGTCCTCGGCGGCGCAGGGCGAGGAGGTTGCCCAGCAGGATGGTGCAGTCGCCGCCCAGGACCACGGGAAAGCGGCCGGCGTCGAGGACGGCGCCGACCGCGTCGGCCAGCCGCACGGAGTACCGCGCGATGCCGGTGGGGTTGAGGATCCCCGTGTCGGGGTCCCGTCCCGGCTGGTACGCAGGCGGTTCGACCCGCCCGGCCCGGACCGCTCCGGGGTGGGCCGCCAGCCCGGCGTCGAGCAGGGCCGCCGGGAGGTCCTGGACGCCGGACGGCCACAGTCCGAGTACGGACGGCGCCTCGATGATCGCGATCTCTTGCATGTCCCACAGCTTCGCCTGCCGGGCGGCTCCCGCACCGGCACGCCTCGGCGTGGCCAGGATCCCGTAGGCCGTCACCGGACGGACGGCCGGTCAGTTCCGGCCGGCGGCCCGTCGGCCGATCTCCTCGAGGAAGTCCTGGACGGATTCCGCGACGACCTCGAAATCGTCGAACCACGAGGCTGTGGTCGACTTCCAGACCCGTCCGCTGCCCGCCACGGCGAACAGACAGCCACCACCGTCACTGGCGAACACGATGGCGGTTGGCTCGTCCTCGATGATCCGGACCGGCCCGTACGCGCGGAAGTGCTCGGCGACCTTCGAGGCCGGGTGGACGAAGTATCCGTGCTCGACATCGGGCATGGACACCTCGCGAACCACCCAGTAGAGGGTGGTCAGATCGGAGGGGATCGGCGTCAGATCCACGAGTGCGTCCGTCGCCCCGTGGCTCTCGTCCGTTGCGAGGGTGACGGCGTTCTCGTCCGGCGGGAACCCCCGCGTCCTCGGAAACGACGACATCAAGGCATCGAGCGCCGCTGAGGTCCGTACGCACCAGCCTCGCACCCACTCGGGGTCGAGCCGTTCACCGGACACGTTCCTCCTCCTCGGCGCACCTCGGTCCGCGGTCCGCGAGCCTCGCAGAATCTGGCTCCGCCGAGCCGCGGGCGCTGCCGAACCAGCGGGCAGCGGCGTCTGCGAATCCTACGAGGTCGGGCTCGGGGCCGTCGGCCCAGGCGACGATGCCGTCGGGGCGGACGAGGAGGGCGCCGCAGCCCAGTTCGTTCCTCGCCGGTCCGCGGACGTACCGGATCAGGTCCTCGCGGCCGGCCGCCGCACCGGCGAGCTTGCGGCCGGTGGTGAAGTCGATGGCGACACCGTTGCCCCGGTCCATCAGGTCGCTGAGCCGCCTGCCGTCCGTGAAGTGGAAATCGGGGGTGTCGCGGCCGACCAGAGGGTGCGTACTCCCGAGGTCGAAGCGGGTGGCGGAGCCCGATGTCCGGTGGTGGACGTAGGTGGTTCCGTCGCGGGTGCCCAGCACGTCGCGGACCAGCGCCTGGAGGGCCTGGGTGTGCGGATCCGGCCTCATCACCGCGCTCTGGGCCCGCGTCCAGTCCAGGATCCGGGCGCCGACCGGATGGCGCTCCTGGGTGTAGGTGTCGAGCAGGCCGTCGGGGGCGTGTCCGTGCACGGTCGCGGCGAGCTTCCAGCCCAGGTTGACGGCGTCGCCGATCCCGGTGTTGAGTCCCTGCGCGCCCAGCGGCGAATGGATGTGGGCGGCGTCTCCCGCGAGCAGGACGCGGCCCTTCCGGTAGGAGGTGGCCTGCATCGCCCGGTCGGTGAAGGTCGACACGAGCTGGACGTCCTGGAGGGTGACGCCGGTACCGGACACGCGGCGCAGCACGTCCTGCAGATGCTGGACGGTCGGCTGCCGGGTGCGGTCGAAGGCGCCGCCGTCGCAGTCGAGCATGCCGATGTGCCCGGGGGTGGGCATCCGCAGGTACATGCCGGTCGGCGTGAGGGTGAAGCCGGGCTGCAGCGGGTCGGGACCGGCGACGGTGGCGAGCATGGTGTAGCCGGTGAACTGCGGTTCGGTGCCGGTGAATTCGAAGCCCGCGACGCCGCGTACGGTGCTGCGTCCTCCGTCGCACCCGACCAGCCAGCGCCCTTGGTACGCGTGCTCCCCGGCCTGCACGGTGACGCTCTCGGCGTCCTGGTGCAGGCCGGTGACCAGGGCCCCGCGGCGGATCCGGACGCCGACGTCGGCGGCCCGCCCGGCCAGCACGGCCTCGACCGCTTCGAGGCTCGTCATCACGCCTTCCCGTACGGGGCCGGGGAGCCGGTAGGGCAGGGCGGCGGCGTCGATGTCGGCCGGGTCGAGCATCATGCCGGCGAAGTGCGCCACGCTGCGCGGCGCCGGTGCCACGTCCGGGTCCAGGTCCGCGCCGTCGTCCCACTCGGCGCCCGAGGCGTCCAGCAGTTCCCGCAGCAGGCCGCGGCGGTGGAACACCTCGGCCGAGGCGGCGGACAGGCCGCGCATGCCGAGCGGCATGGCCTTCCAGGCGGTGGTGGTCTCCGCTTCCTGTTCCAGGACCAGGACGTCGCAGCCGGCGAGGCCGAGTTCGCAGGCCAGGAGCAGTCCGACCGGGCCAGCGCCCGCTATCACCACGTCATGCATCGGAGTTCCTTTGTCAGGGTGGTCAGCGGTGGGGCGGGCGGGGCTCACCGGAACAGCGCCAGGTCGATGGAGTCGCCCAGCGCGCGGCAGCCCGCGTCGTTGCCGTGCAGGTGGTCACCGGCGTGGAATCCGTCCCTGATCCGGCTCGGGTGGGCGGGGTCGCGCCAGACGGCGTCGAAATCCATGACCGCGTCGAAAGCGCCGCCGGTGCGGATCCACTCGTTGACTCTCTGCCGTACTTGCTCGCCCTGCGGCGTGTGGATCTCGTCGCCCTCGTACGGGGTGAGGGTGGGGGCGTGGACGCGCACCCCCCGCGCGCGGGCCCGGGTGATGAGCCGGCGGTAGCCGGCGATGAGGTCGTCGGCCGTCACCGGCGCACCGGGGAACAGGGCGAGGAAGTCCGCCGGCGGGCCGCTGCCGTCCCGGGGCGCGTAGGAGATGCCGATGTCGCCGAGGCCGATGGCCAGGACGACGTGGCCGAGTCCCGGCGTGGCCAGCACGTCGCGGTCGAAGCGGGCCAGGACCGAATCCCCCAGGCCCTCGTTCAGCATCCGGTTGCCGCTGATGCCTTGGTTGGAGACGCAGACGGGAGGGCCGTCGAGTTCCGCGAGACGCTCGGCCAGACGGTCGGTCCAGCGCCGGTTGGTGTCCGGGGTGGTGCCCGAGCCGTCGGTGTTGGAGTCGCCGATGATCGCGATGGTCGTGGCCCCGGCGTCGCCGCGCACCTCGATCGCCGAGATGAAGGCCTGCAGAGGCAGGGACTCGGCGTCGGCGGGCAGCGTGAGGGCGTCGACGCTGTTGCCCGGCACGGCCCAGGCGGTCTGCACGCCCATGGCATGGCAGGTGGCGCTCTTGACCGCCTCGGGCAGGTACAGGCTGATGGACAGATCGGAGAGCGCCGGCAGGGACAGCTCGATCGGGTCGCTGAGCATCGGCGCCCCGGTCGGGACGGTCACGGCCGGCCGGCCGTCGAAGGTGAGCACCCGCTCGCTGCCGGGCCGGATCCCGCCCTCGGGGGCCGCCAGGGCGATCCGGGCCGCGTCGACGGTCAACGGCGCGGTGCCGTACTCGTTGGTGATGCGCAGACGTACCTGCCGGCCGCCGCCGCTGATGCGCACCACCTGACGCAGGGTCGTGTCGGCGAACGAGGGCAGGGGACCGAACGCCTCGATCGGTGCGTGGGGCGACGTGCCCCACGTCCGCGCCCAGCCGCCGTCCGCTGTGTCCCCGGTGCCCATGGTCGTGGTGCCGTTGGCCGTGGTGCCGATGGTCCCGTTCATCGGGAACCTCCTCTGTCCGCGTGCGCGATCCGCACTGTCACCCGCGGCGATCGTCGTGACCGCCGCGGTACGCAAAGACTGGCGCGGTCCGCTCACAGGGGGCGCACACGGCGCTGACACGGGCCCCGGGAGCGCCGCGTGCGGATTTGGCTGCCGGAGTGCGCTCGCGCGAAGATCGGCCCATGGATGGGGACGCGCGGCTTCGCATCACGTTGCTCGGCACGTTCGAGGCGTCGCGCGGCGAGACGGTCCTGCCCGTTCCCGGAGCCCGGCTCCAGCGGCTCGTGGTGCGGTTGGCGCTCGCCGGGGGCCGCCCGGTCGGGCAGCGGACGCTCATCGAGGCGATCTGGCCCGAGCAATCCCCGGCCGGTCCCACGCACGCCCTGCAGGCACTCGTCTCGCGGCTGCGCAGGGCGTTCGGCGGAGCGGGCGCGGTCGTGCAGGCCGCGGGCGGCTACCGGCTGGACGTGGACGCACGGGACGTGGACGTGCTGCGCTTCGAGCACCTGGCCGCGGCCGGGCGGGAGCGGCTGCGCGAGCGTGACCCGCACGGTGCGGCAGCCCGGCTCGGTGAAGCCCTGGCCCTGTGGGGCGGGCATCCCGGCTCCGAGCCCCTGGCCGTCGCCGCGGTGGAGCCCGCATCGGCGACCCGTCTGGCCCAGGCGTCCCTGGAAGCCGTGCTCGACCTGGCCGAGGCCGAGCTGGCCGTCGGGAGCGCCGGCCGGGCCGCCGCTCGGCTGAACGTCCTGCTGACCGAGGATCCGCTTCACGAGCGGGCTGTCGCCCTGCTCATGGACGCCCTGGCGGCCCAGGGGCGTCAGGCCGAGGCCCTGGCCCGGTACGCGCGGTTCCGCGAAAGGCTGGCTGACGCCCTGGGCACCGACCCCGGTGCAGCGCTGCGCGAACGGCACCTGCGCCTGCTGCGCGCCCAGCAGCCCGAACCGCCCGCCCCCGCGGAGCCCGCAGCGTCCGCGCAGCGCCCGAGCAACCTGCCCGCGCCGCTGACCAGCTTCATCGGCCGTGAGGACGACCTGGCCCGTATCGACACCCTGCTCGCAGCCGGGCGACTGGTCACCGTGCTCGGGCCCGGCGGCGCGGGCAAGACCCGCCTCGCCCTGGAGGCCGCACGAGCGCAACTCCCCGCCCACCGCGACGGTGCCTGGCTGGTCGACCTCGCCCCGGTCACCGAACCCGGCAAGGTCGGCGGGGCCGTGCTGGCCGCGATCGGCCTGCGCGGCTCCGCGTTCTTCGACGGCCCGGGGCGGCGCGGCGAGACGCCCGACGATGTCGACGCGCTGGCCGACCAGCTGGACGGCCGTGCGTGCCTGCTCGTCATCGACAACTGCGAGCATGTCATCGATGTCGCGGCGCACCTGATCTCGGCGCTGCTGCTGCGATGCGCCGGACTACGGGTGCTGGCCACCAGCCGCGAGCCCCTGGCCGTCGACGGGGAGGCGTTGGTCCCGCTCGGTCCCTTGCCCCTGCCCGCCCCGGACGCGGGCATCGAGCAAGTCCGCGACGCGCCGGCGGTGCGCCTGTTCACCGAACGGGCAGCCGCCATGCGCCCCGGGTTCGAGGTCGACGACCGCCATGTCGTCGATGTGCTGCGCATCGTGCGCGGGCTCGACGGCCTGCCGCTCGCACTCGAACTGGCGGCGGCCCGCCTGCGCACGCTCTCCCTGACCGACCTGGCCGACGGGCTGTCGGACCGGTTCGCACTGCTCACCACCGGCCACCGGACCGCCTCCTCCCGCCACCGCACCCTGCGGGGGGTCATCGCCTGGAGCTGGGACCTCCTCGACGAGGACGCACGTACGGTGGCGGATCGCATCGCGGTCCTGCCCGGCAGCGTCACGCCCGCGTCGGCCGCCGCGGTCTGCACCGGAACCACGGTGCCGGTCCACAGCATCCCCGGACTTCTCGCCGATCTGGTCGACCGTTCGCTGGTGCAGCTCGCGCCGGACACCGGCCGGTACCGCATGCTGGAGACGATCCGGGAGTACGGTCGCGAGCGCCTGGCCGCACACCACACCCTGGTCGGCGTGCGGGACCTGGCCGCTCGCTACCTGGCCGACCTGGTGGCCCACTACGACCCACTGACCCGCGGTCCCCGACAGCTCGACGCCCTGCATACGCTGCGCGCTGAGCACGACAACGTGATCGCCGCCCTGCGCCACCTCTGCGACACGGGAGCCGCCGACGCCGCGGTCGCGCTGGCGGTCGACCTGACCTGGTACTGGCAGATCCGCGGCAGCCACGACGACGCCGTCCACTGGCTCGGGAAGACCCTCGCCCTGCCGACCGGGCACCCGGGCGTCAGGCACGACATCGCCCAGGCGATGCTCCAGCTCAACGCCCGCACCGGCCGGAGCGCACTGTTCAACGACCACGTCCACGAAGGAAGTCAGGACCTGCGGCGTCTGACCGGCCGTCTGCTCGGCCACCGCGAACTCCTCGGGCCCGTCGGTGCCCTGACCACCGTCCAACTCGCCCTCCTGCACCGAACCGATGAGAGCGAGGCGTTCATCCGGAGCGTCGTCGACGGGCCGGACATCTGGCTGGCCGGCTACGCCCGCATCTCACGCGCCCACGCCGCCGAGAACCGGGGTGATCTCGGCCGGGCACGTGACGACGTCGCAGCGGCCCTGCACTGCTTCACCCGGGCCGGCGACCACTGGGCCGTCGCCACGGCCCTGCCGCTGCGCTCGCTCCTGCGCCAGTACGACGGCGAACTCGACGACGCGCTCGCCGACTTGCGGGAGGCCGAACGGCTGGCCGGCGCATTCGGAGCGCTCAGCCCCGGCGACGAGATCTTCCTCGCCCTGCGCCAGTTCGATCTTCTCGTCCGCCTCGGCCGGACCGTACAGGCCACCGAGATGATCACCGGGATCCGGGAGCGCGCGCTGCGCTCGGCCTTACCCGAACCGGCGATCCTGCTCGACGCGCGCGAGTCCCGGCTGCACCTGCAGACGGGCGATCCGGACCGGGCCGGCCGGCTCATCGACGCGGCCGAAGCGGGTGTGCGCGAGCAGGGTCCGCACCTGGGCGGCCACGGGCGGGCGCTGATCGCGGCAGTGCGGGGCGAACTCTGCATCGAGCGCGCCGACGGGCCGGCCGCCGCGCACGCACTGCACCACGCGTACGCGGCGGCGATCCACAG
This sequence comes from Streptomyces sp. NPDC020884, assembly GCF_044333935.1. Lineage (NCBI taxonomy): Bacteria > Bacillati > Actinomycetota > Actinomycetes > Kitasatosporales > Streptomycetaceae > Streptomyces > Streptomyces sp. NPDC020884. The sequence goes on from NZ_JBIRRY010000004.1 coordinate 595,413, forward strand.
CCGGGACCTCCCGATCGCGGCGACCGTGGCCGTGACCGTGGCCGGTCTCGCGGAACTGTACGAGCACCATCACGACGCGGCCGTCATCCTCGGCGCGGCCGCCCGCCTCCGGGGCGCGCACGACCTCACCGACCCGCAGATCGGAGCCCTGCACACACGCGCGCGGACGGCGCTCGGCGACACAGGCTTCAGCACGGCGTATGCCGCCGGCCGGCGACTGGACGTAGCCGCCGCCCTGGCCCGGGTCGATCCGGCGCGGGTACGCCGGTGACCGGCCCGCGACCGACCGCTCACACCTGACCGGCTCGACACGCCGGTCGCTCGCCCGGCAGGGGGAGCGAGATCGTTCCGGCGGCTGATGCCACCCTGCCGCACCCGATGCGACGTTCGGAGGGTGGGCAACAGGGTTGAGCGGACGGTGGCGGCGCGCTGGAGCGCTTGGTGGCGACGGTGGCCCGGCTGGGTGGGCCGGGCGACGATGCTGTGGGCGGCGGGGTATACCGGCTTCGGCTCGGTGTGCGCGCTGAGCGGGACCTCGTTGCTTCACCACGGGGGTGACTCGGGGGGCTTCGCGCTGGGTTGGGCGGTCGCGGCGTTGGGTGCGCTGGCCCTGTCGGTCAGCGGGGCGGTGGTGCGGTACGGGCTGCGGCCGTGGCTGCGGGTGCTGCTCCGGGTGGCCTGCTGGCTGGCCGGGACGACCGCGTTCAGTCTGCTGATGGATGTGATCACGCTGATGGTCGGTCAGGGAGTGGACAACCGGGCCGCCGCCGCGAACAAGGCGCTGGCGGCGGTCGGGGCGGTCCTGCTCGCGGCCACGGCCCGGTCCGACCGTCTGCCCGCCGGCACCGCCGTACGAGCACCGTCCTCCGCATCGCGGCGCGTCCAACTCACGGCATGGGCAGGGACGCTGGCCTTCGCCCCGTACACGGCGATGAAGCTGGTCTGGGCGTCCGGCGGCACGTTCGCGGGGATCACCGGCGAGGAGATGCTCGCGGTCTCGGAGCGGAACGGAGCATCGGGGGTCTTCCTCACCCTGGAGTCCTGGGGCCTGGACCCCACCGCGCTGCTGGCCGTGCTCGGCGTCTTTCTGCTCTGGGGCCTGGTCCGCCCCTGGGGGCAGGTCTTCCCGCGCTGGACGCTGTTCCTTCGCGGGAGGCGGGTGCCGCGCTGGCTCCCGCTCGCCCCGGCTCTGCTCGGCGCCGCCACACTGGCCCCGTACGGCGTCGTCGGGGTCGGATATCTGTCCCTGGCCACGGCGGGCTCGGTGACGATGCGGCGCGGTGATTTTCCCGGCACGGGTGACGCGCTGCTGGTCGGCTGGATCGGGATCGCGGCCTTCGCGGTCTACGGCGTCGCCCTGACCGTCGCGGCCCGCTCCTACTGGCTGCGGACCCGTCCCGCCCGCGGACCGGGGCAGACCGGGGCCGAGGACTCCCGGAGCGTGATGGCACACCCGTCATGACGGGGCGGAGAGCGCATGCTCCGCCGGCGTGGCGCGCAGGCCGCGCCCGACAGCGCCCGGTCCGTCGGACCGGGCGCTGTCGGTGGGGGCTACTTCGCCGGCTCGGGCTCCGGCTGCGCGTCCGCGTCGTGTACCGGGGTCTCGTCGGCGGGGGTCTTCACGGACTCCAGGAGGAGTTGGGAGACGTCGACGACCTGGATGGATTCCTTGGCCTGGCCGTCGTTCTTCTTGCCGTTGACGGA